>NZ_JBIBEQ010000006.1:122087-568191 GCF_042955215.1 Streptomyces sp. NPDC012466
GACGCCATCGGTCTCGTCACACACCGCGGGCAGGGCCCGCCGACGGTGTCACTCCGACGCCACCCGCCCCGCCCAGTCCGTCAGGCCGGCGTGGACACGGTCGATGTGAGCCCGGGCGCGGACACGCCCGGCTGCGTACGCCCGCGTGCACTCCGCGCAGCCGGTGGAAGAGACACGGCCGAGGCCGTCGCCGCCCGTGGACGCGCCCTGCGTGCCGCGCCCGCGCAGCAGGTGGGAGACGCCATCGGTCTCGTCACACACCGCGGGCAGGGCCCGGCGACGGTGTCACTCCGACGCCACCCGCCCCGCCCAGTCCGTCAGGCCGGCGTGGACTCGGTCGATGTGGGCCCGGGCGTCGTCTCGCCGCTCGGCGTGTTCGCGCAGGAGCCGGGCCGTCTCCTCCTCCACCGCCTCGGCGTCTCCGCGGGCCCGGGCGACCAGCTCCGCCGCATGGGCGTGGGCCTCTTCCTCCCGGTCGCGGGCCAAGTCCTCCGCGTCGGCGAAGGCCTGCTCGGCGTTGGACAGCGCTTCCTCGGCGCGTGTGCGCGCCTTCGCGTGGTGCGCGTCCAGGACCGCCGCCCGGCCGGCCTCTTCCCGTTCGGTCTGCGCCCACCGCTCGACGCGTTCCTTGTCCTGCTCGGCCAGCATCCCGGAGGTCCGCTGCCGCATCTCCCGCAGCGCGGCCACGGCCTCGCCCCGCTGTTCCTGCGCCTCACGCCGGGCCACGTCCCGGATCTCGTCGGCCTCGGCGCGGGCCGCCAGCAGTCGCTGCCGGGCCCGTTCATCGGCGTCGGCACGCACGGCGTCGGCGTGCGCCTGCGCGGCCTCGCGCAGGCCGGTCGCGGACGCCCGCGCCTCGTCCACGCGGTGCCGCGCCTCCCGCCGCGCCCCCTCCCGTACGGCCGCGGCCTCCTGCTCGCCGAGTTCGAAGAGCCGCCGCGCCCGCTCGCCGAGCGTCTCGTAGGTCTGCGGGGCCAGCCGCGCCACGGCCTCGCGCAGCAGCGCCAGTTCCTCGTCCATCCGCCGGGCGAGCACCGTCAGCCGGGCTGCTCTCTCCCAGGCCGCGTCCCGGTCCGCGGAGAGGGCCTCGGTGTACGCGTCGACCTGCTCGGGACGGTAGCCGCGCCCCCGCACGGCCGTGAAGCCGTGCGGTGACACCGTCGCGCTGCTCATCCGGACCCCTCTCCACCACACCGACGTGAAGTCGCGCCAGAAATGCGATGATTCAGCGCACATCTTGGTGGATCAGACGGAAGTGTCCCTAACCCGACACTCCGCTCAGAGGTCACGGGTCCACGGCAGGGCCGTCCCGCCGTCAGCCCCAGGTGGTGCCCGCGGGCTCCTGGATGGTCGTGTTGATGCGGTTGAACATGTTGGTCACCGAGACGGTGAGGATCAGCGCCGAGAGTTCCTTCTCGTCGAAGTGGTCGGCCACCTCGTCCCACAGCGCGTCCGGCACCGACTCCCCGGAGAGGTCGGAGAGCCGCGTCATCGCCTCCGTCAGCTTCAGCGCGGCGCGCTCGGCGTCCGAGAAGAAGGGCGCGTGCCGCCAGGCGGCGACGGCAGCGATGCGCTCCTCGCTCACCCCGGCCTTGCGGAGGTTGGCGACGTGCCCGTGCACACAGGCCCCGCAGCCGTTGATCTGGCTGGCGCGCAGCCCGACGATCTCCGCGACGTCCTGCGCCAGGCCGCCCTCCCCGATCGCCTGGAAGAGGGTGCCGATGCCCTTCATCGCGCCGGAAAGGACGTACGCCGGGTTCGTCATCCGTGCCTGCATGATCTCTGCCTCCTGTGTCGGCGGTGCGTCACTGTCACTGCACTGACGGAGCGACGGCAGGAGGTGTGACAGCCCGGCACGGACTTCTTCTCGGGCCGGGCACGAAGAAGCCGGGCCCGGTCGTACGCGCGACCGAACCCGGCTCCTGGCGGCACCTCAGCGGCGAGGCGTCACAGCAGCCCGTCCCACATCTGCTCCAGCAGCACCGACCACCAGCTCTCCGGCGACCCGAGCGCCGCCGGGTCGAGCGCGGCCAACTGGGCCTGGAAGTCGACGGTCCAGCGGCCCGCCTGCTCCTGGTTCAGCCCGAACCGCAGCCGCCACATCCGCCCGAGCAGCGCCAGGCAGCGCGCGAACTCCGGCAGCCCGGTGTTCACGAACTGCGGCGGTACGGGCGCCCCGCCCGGCCCCGCCTCCACCGGCACGGCGACGATGTTCGCCGTGCCGTACTGCACGCAGATCGCCTTGCCGAAGTCGCTGCCCATCACCAGATAGGCACCCGCGTCCGAGGCGGGCTGCACACCACGCTCGGCCGCCAGCTCCGCCAGCGTCGGAACGGGCCGCCCCGGCTGCGCCTGCGCCCAGAAGAACGGGCCCATGTCCATCGGCAGTCCGGCCGCCACCAGCGTGTGCGCCACCACCGGCGGCACACCCTGCCGCGACACCGCGGCCTGCTCGAACCGGAACACCCCCGGCCCGAACGCGGCCCCCAGCTCCTGCCCGATGGCCTCCGGCGGGATCGGCGGCGCCGCCTGCACCGGCGGCAGCGGAGCGCGCACCGGAGCCGGACGCGCCGGACCGTCCGCCACCTGGTGCAACTCGCCCTGATGGGCCAGCAGCTGCTGCATACCCTGCTGCCGGCTCGCGTGGTCCGTCCCGTACGGCGCGATGGACGTGATGCGTGCCTGCGGCCACTGCTCCCGGATCATCCGCGCGCAGTACGCACCCGGCAGCTCGCACGACTCCAGCTCGGTGTGCAGCTCCAGCACCTGGTCCGGGGGCACGTTCATGGCCCGCAGCTCGTGGAAGATCTGCCACTCCGGGTGCGGCGTGCCCGGCGCCGAACGACGGATCAGCTGCTGCTCGGAACCGTCCTGCGCGCGGTAGCGCAGCACGGCCTGGTAGCCGGGGCCGACGGTCGGCTGCCCGGTGGGCCGCTGCGGATAGCCGTACGCCGGCGGCTGCCCGGGTACGGGCTGGCCGGGCGGGGGCATCGCACCCGGCGGCATCCCACCCGGCGGCATCGCGCCGGGCGGCATCGCGCCGGGCGGCATCGCACCCGGCACCACGCCGTGGGGCACGGGCGCGCCGGGCATGCCGGGGGCGCCCGGCGCGGCGGGAGATGCGCCGGGGGCCTGCGGAGGCGGAGGCACACCGGGGCCGCCCGCCGGGGGCGCGGCCAGCATGGTCTCCGCGTGATGCACCGGGCCCGGGCCGCCGGGCGCGCCGGGGGCACCGGGCGGGTGCGGGGCGCCCGGAGGCTGCGGCGCACCGGGCGGGCCAGGCGGCTGCGGGGCGCCGGGCGCTCCCGGAGGCCCCGGCGGCTGAGGCGCACCCGGGCCCGTCCGGCCGGGGTCGGCAAACATCGTGGCGGCATGGTGGACACCGCCCGGGGGCGTGCCACCAGGGGCGCCCGGGGGCTGCGGCGCACCGGGCGGGCCAGGCGGCTGCGGGGCGCCGGGCGCTCCCGGAGGCCCCGGCGGCTGAGGCGGCTGAGGCGCACCCGGACCCTGCGGAGCCCCGGCCCCCGCAGGACCACCGGAACCACCAGGACCGCCGGGCCCCTCGGAACCCGGCCCGTCCGGGCCGCCCAGCCCCTCGGGACCAAGCGCCGACACGAACTGCGTGGGTACGTAACCACCCGCCGGAGTCCCCGGAGCCCCGGGCCCCGACGGCGGCGGCGTGCTGCCCGGGCGCGCACCCGGAGCACCCGGAGCGCCCGGCGGGGGCGGCGTCGTCGGACCCGCGTTCCGCGCACGACCCGGCGGCGGAGCCGCCTTGCTGGTCGCGGCGTCGGCGATGTCCCCGGCGTGGGGCGCGAGCGGCCGCTCCGGCACACCCGGCGCGGCCGGTGACTGCGGAGCACCACTCCCAGGACCGGCGGTCCCGCCACCCGCCCCCTGCGGATACCCGTACGTCGTCCCACCCGGCCCGGGCGGAGGCGTACTCGACTGCGAACTCTGCGGGCTCTGCGGGCTCTGCGGATAGCCGTAGGGCTGCCCGCCCGGCACCGGCGGAGGCGTGCCGCCCCGCGGCGTCCCACCGGGCGGCGTCCCCGGCACGCCGGGCGCGGTGGCCGGGCCCGAGGGGTAGCCGTAGCCCGGGCCGCCCACAGGGCCGGAACCGGGGGCGTGCGGACCGTCCACCGCCGGCGTCACCGCCGTCCGCGGAAGCTGGCTGCCGCCGGACATCAGGGCCGTCTTGGCGTCGGGCGTGGTCGACGGCGGCGGTGTGTCGTCTGCCTCGCTCAGCGGCGGCGCGAAAACCGTCGCGGGCAACGGCACGGACCGGTCGTCACCGGCATCGCCGTTGGTGTCCGTACCGGCCCAGGGCGTCGCCCCGGCGGGCACACCCGGCGCGGCGGAAGCACCCGGCCCGGCGGCCGAGCCGTCGTCAGCCCCGGGGTCGCTCCCCCCGGCGGCCGGCCACGCCGCACCGCTTTCCGGCGCGACGGGCGCTCCCTGCGCGGGAGTCGCCGCACCCCCGGCCGAGGCACCGGAAACGGAACCGGAAGCAGGCCCGCCATCAGCAACACCCGAACCCGCTTCACCGGCAGCCGCCGACGCGGCACCGGCCCCCGCACCACGCCGGTCCGGAATCCCCAGCTTGTCCGCCGCATCCTGCAACCACTCCGGCGGAGTCAGCAGGAACGACGTCTGATTCAGATCCACCCGCGCGGCAGGCGCCGCGGGAGCCGGCTCGTCCACCGAGTCCGGACGGCCGTACTCCTCCTCGTACCGGCGGATCACCTCACCCACCGGCAGCCCGGGCCACAGCGTCGCCTCACCACTGTCCCGCGCGATCACCAGCCGCTGCGCACCGCCGTCCGACCGCGGCCCGTCCGCCCGGTCCTCGGCCCACACCACGAACCCGAGGTCGAACTCCCGCACCCGCACCTCACGATGCTGGTACGACGGCACATCCCCGTTGATCCACTCTTCCGCGCGCTCCTGCGCCTGCGCGAAGGTCACCATCGCTGACGTCACTCCCCCACGGCCGAGGACGACACCGCGCCCACCGGCACCACACGCGCGAACCCGCCGTCCACCATCAGATTCGCCACCGTCTCCAACTCCGGCGGATTGCCCGCCAGCCGCGACAGGAAGACATCGAAGTCGTCCCCGCACGGCAGCAACAGCCGCTCCACCCGCTCCGCCGGCGGCACCGAGGGATCCACGTCCCGCGCGTCGTCGTACGCGCAGAACCACACCGAACCGATCCGCTCCCCCTTCACCTTCACGGCGAGCAACCCGCCCTGGACGAAGGAGATCCCCAGATAGTCCTTGGTCAGATGGTCACGCAGACACTTGTTGACGTACACCAGGTCATTGACCGCCGCCTCGTCACGCACCGTGAAGAAGGGCTGGTCGACCAGCAGCCCCAGCTCCGCGTCCAGCGCGGCACCCACCGGCGCACAGCCGCCGGCCGCCTTCAGGAACGACCGGTACGCACCCGGCAACCGGTAGCCGAGATCCTCCTCGACCCCCTGCACCTGCGACTCGGTCACCGCGACACCCGACTTCGGCAGCCCGAAGTGCGCCGGACGCGTCTCCTGAAGCGGCCGCGTGCCCCGCTTGGAATGGTCGACGCCCGACGTGGCCACGCCCCCGTGATGCCGCAGCAGCGCCTTCACCTCGACCGGAACCAGCTCCAGCCGCCGCGTCCCCACCACGTGATGCCACGTCCAGCCGTGCGGCGTCGCCACCGCCGGCACCGTGTCCCACAGCTCGTGCCCGGACGCCGACAGCGCCGTGTTCGCCGACACGTAGTCCGTCAGCCGCAACTCGTCGACGCCGAAGCCCTCCGGCGGCTCCGCGATCTCCGCGGCCGCGCGCGCGTAAGCCGAGAAGTCGGGGTAACCATGCTCGTCGACCCGTACCCCTCTCGGGTGACGGGCCGCCCGGACCGGATCCGGGAAATGCACGACCTGCCCGGCGTAGGCCGCGTTCGGCGGCGCGGCTTGCTGCCCGAGCCGACCTGTCGTCATGGCGGTTGCCCCCTGCGGCACTCTGTACGACCCGTATTCACCACCTTTGGCGCACTACGACCCGTATCGACTGTCACGTCTTCTGTCTCGACTTCACTGCACGTCACCGCAGGCACCGACCCTCACGGATCACCCTCCGGTTCACGGCATCGATCTCCGAACGGATCACCGCATCGCCCGCGGTGCCGACAGCCTATGCGGTACGACGACACCGGTCACCGGCACCGGCCGGCGCCCCCTCCGCTTCCGTGACCGGCCGTCACCCCACCGTGACGGCACCCCCCGCTCCGGGCGTGTCGCAGCGCCCCAGCTTCCGCACCAGCCACGGCATTTGGCAGTCTGTGACCCCCGGGGGGATGCACGGAGGGGAAGACGATCATGAACGCGACGCAGACGGGGCCACACACCGGCAGGCCCGCCGACCCACGAAACGGCGACCCGCGAGCCGGCACCCGCGACACCGGCCCCCTGGCCGGCGACCCGCGACACGGCGACCCCCGCATCGGCTGGAGCGCCACCGAAGCCGCCCACGCCCCCGTCCTCCGCCACCGCCGCGACGGCATCCTCCCCACCATCGCCGCCGCACTCTCCGTCCGCGGCGCCACCCTCACCGGCACCGCCGCCCGCGGCGACACACCCCCCGCCCTGCACCCCCTCGTCCAGGACTTCCTGGACACCCTCACCAGCGCCCAGCGCGACCGCTTCACCGGCCGCTGCGCCGAAACCATCCTCATCTCCCGCCACATCGCCGCCGCCGACACCGCCCGCAGCAAACGCGCCGCGCGCAAACCCATGACCAACGGCGAGGCACGCAAAGCCCTCAAGCAGGCCAAACTCACCGCCCGACGCATCCGCGAGGACGGCGACCCCCTCCACGGCAGCTTCGCCACCCCCTGCCGCGCCTGCACCGCGCTCAGCGCCCACTTCGGCGTGCGCATAGTCGACCCGGCGTCCCGGAACAACTGACGCCCCCACCCCCACCCCCCGCACCACCGGACACCCCGGCGCGCCCCTCACGCCACCCCTAAAACCTCGACGAGACGAAGGGCAGATGCACACCGACCGCACCTCCACCACCCGCTTCGCCGTGCCCGTCGACGCCGCCCTGCGCGCCGCCGGCTGGCAACCCGGACGCTGGGACATCAAACAAGCCGAGATCTGGGCCGACGCCCTGCGCGACCACGCCTCCCCCGCCGGCCACCGCCACACCGTCTTCCCCGCCGCCGTCGAGGCCTGGGCCGAATTCGGCGGACTCCACATCACCCCCACCGGCCCCGGCCGCCAGGTCGCCCCCGCCACCCTCCACCTCGACCCGCTGCACGGCCTCCACATGGCCCGCACCCTCGGCGACCTCGGCCGCGCCCTCGGCACCGACGTCTGCCCCCTCGGCGCCGAAACCGACAGCCAGGCCCTCCTCGCCATCGACACCGACGGCCGCGTCTACACCCTCGACCACACCGGCGACTGGTACCTCGGCCCCGACATCGACCAGGCCCTCGCCACCCTCATCACCGGCACCGACCCCGTACGCCTCACCACAGGCTGACCACGCAACCCGCCCCCGAACGGGCTACGACGCCGGAATCACCGCCGACACCCGGAAACCCCCCGCATCCGTCGGCCCGGACACGAACACCCCACCCAGCGCCGACACCCGCTCCTTCATCCCCACCAACCCGTTCCCCCCGGACGGCAACCGCGCCGACGACCCCGCCTCCTCGGGCGGCTCGTTCTCCACCTGCATCGCGATCTCCGACACCCGATGCGCCAACCGCACATACGTCTTCGCCCCGGCCGCATGCTTGTGGACGTTCGTCAGCGCCTCCTGCACCACCCGATACGCCGTCTGCTCCACCAACGGCGCATACGACCGGGCATCCCCCTCCACCGAGAACGCCACCACCATCCCCGCGGCAGCCGACTGCCCCACAAGCTCCTCGATCTCCGCCAGAGACGGCCCGTCGTCATCCGCCGCCCGCGAAGCCGCAGCAGCCGCGGCCACCCCCACCGCCGCCAACGGCACCGACGCCGCACGCTCACGCCGCACGCCGTCCCCACCGCTGCGCAGCACCCCGAGCATCTCCCGCAGCTCCGTCAGCGCCTGCCGCCCCATGTCCCCCACCAGCGCGGCATTCCTGACCGCCTTCTCCGGATCCTTCCGCGCCACCGCCTGCAACGCCGCGGCATGCACCACCATCAGGCTCACCCGATGCGCGACGACATCGTGCATCTCCCGCGCGATCCGCGTCCGCTCCTCGTTCCGGGCCCACTCGGCCCGCTCCTCCGCCCGCTCCGCGAGCAACTGAAGCTCCCGCTCCAGACTGTCCGCCCGCTCCCGCAGGCTCTCCATCAGCCGCCGCCGCGCCCCCACGTACAGACCCAGCAGCACCGGAGGCGCCGTGAACCCCAGCGACATCGTGATCGCCGCGAAGGGCACGAACCAGTCGCCCAGTTCCAGGTCCCCACGCGAGACGTCCTGCTGCGTCTTCACGAACGTCACGATGAGCGTCCCCACCAGCGACATCCCGGCCAGCGAGGCGATGATCCGCCGGGGCAGCTCGGCCGCGGCCAGCGTGTACAGGCCGACGACGCCCATCATCAGGCCCATCTCCGCGGGCGTGATCGCTATGGCCACCAGCACGACCGCGATCGGCCACCGCCGCCGCACGAGCAGCACGGAACCGGCCAGCGACCCGAAGACGACCCCCGCCGCCACCGGGATCCCGGCGTCCCTCGCGAACGGGATCCCCTCCAGCGCGCACTCCAGCGCGGACACCACGGCCAGGCTCACATCGAACACGGCACTACGCCGCCTGGCCCACCACCACGGCCCTCCCCGGGCCGTCACATGGTCTTCCCCCGTCGCGGTCATGTCTCCCAGCCTACGGGCGGCCACCGCCGGTTTTCCGGTGAGTTTCCCGGACCGGCCCGCACCACACTCCGTGACCGTTCGGCTGCGATACCGCCCGATATCCCTCGAACTGCTGAATCGCTCACCGTTCGACCCCGGAAGTAGCCATTCCACCCGGACGGTATGCGTATGACACATGCACCTGGCAAGTACGCGGACTTCGAGGGGCTGCGGGAGAGGGCGGTGGAGCTGCGGCGAGCGGGGCTCAGCCGCCGGCAGATCCGTGACCGCCTCCACGTCGACAACAACGACATCCTCAACCGCCTGCTGGAGGGCGAACCTCCGCCGACATGGACGAAGCGCCCCAACGCGAAGGACGACCTGCGCGAGAAGGCCAGGAACCTGCGACTCCAGGGCTGGACGTACGACCAGATCCAAGTGGAGCTGGGGTGCTCGAAGAGTTCGATCTCCCTGTGGGTGCGGGATCTGCCGAAGCCCGAGCGGAAGCGAACACCCGAGGAGGCGTCAGCGATCGCGAGGCGGGGCTGGGAAGCCACGATGCGCCTGCGCGATCAGAAGCGGCAGCGGACCAAGGAAGCAGCCAAGCAGGCGGTCGGCGCACTGTCAGTCCGCGAGCTGTTTCTCCTGGGAGTCGGCCTGTACTGGGCGGAGGGCGGCAAGGACAAGCCCTACGAACGCCGCGAGAACGTCTGCTTCGTCAACAGCGATCCCGACATGATCGGGGTGTTCCTGGCCTGGCTCGACCTGCTCGGGGTGGAACGCGAGCGCCTCAGGTTCACGGTGATGATCCACGAGTCGGCCGATGTGGCAGGCGCCGAGAGGTACTGGGCCGGCCTTGTGGGTACCGATCGCTCCGCCTTCAACAAGACGACGCTGAAGAGGCACAACCCGAAGACACGCCGCAAGAACGTCGGCGATTCCTATCGGGGTTGCCTGGTCGTCAAAGTACTGAAGGGTGCCGATCTGTACCGTCGCATCGAGGGCTCCTGGTACGGCATAGTGGAGTCCGCACGCAAGGCCGATCTTCCGCATCGGACATAGCGTGCGCTTAATCCCGGATCGTCTAAGGGCAGGACAAACGGTTTTGGTCCGTTGAATGAGGGTTCGAATCCTTCTCCGGGAGCCCACAGAGCACACCACCTCAGTTCGGGTCCTGACCCACAACCCCTCGGTCAGGACCCGCACCCATGCCCCCCACAAAACCCCCCGGTATCCTGCGGATGTCACCCCACCCCATCCACAGCCGAAGGGCATCCCGTGAGCGCCAACCGCCCGGCAGCCGTCGTCGTTCTCGCAGCGGGTGAGGGCACCCGTATGAAGTCGGCCACACCCAAGGTCCTGCATGAGCTCTGCGGCCGCAGTCTCGTCGGGCACGTGCTCGCCGCCGCCGGCGAGCTGCGGCCCGAGCACCTGGTGGTCGTGGTCGGCCACGCCCGTGAGAAGGTCACCGCCCATCTCGGCGACATCGCCCCCGACGTCCGCACCGCCGTACAGGCGGAGCAGAACGGTACGGGGCACGCCGTGCGGATGGGTCTGGAGGAGCTGGGCGGGTCCGTCGACGGGACCGTGGTCGTCGTGTGCGGGGACACTCCGCTGCTCACCGGCGCCACCTTGCGGGCCCTCGCCGAGACCCACTCGGCCGACGGCAACGCGGTCACCGTGCTGACCGCCGAGGTGCCGGACGCGACGGGGTACGGGCGGATCGTCCGTGACGACGCCACCGGAGCCGTCACCGCCATCGTCGAGCACAAGGACGCCACCGACGCCCAGCGGTCGATCCGTGAGATCAATTCGGGGGTGTTCGCGTTCGACGGTCAGTTGCTGGCGGACGCACTGAAGAAGGTGCGGACGGACAACAGTCAGGGCGAGGAGTACCTGACCGATGTGCTCGGGATCCTGCGTGAGGCCGGGCACCGGGTGGGGGCGTCGGTGGCCGGCGACCACCGTGAGATCGCCGGCATCAACAATCGTGTGCAGCTGTCCGAGGCCCGCCGGATTCTGAACGACCGGCTGCTGACGGAGGCGATGCTCGCCGGTGTGACCGTCGTCGACCCGGCGACCACGTGGATCGATGTGACGGTCACGTTCGAGCAGGACGCCGTCGTCCACCCGGGCACGCAGCTGCAGGGTGCGACGCATCTGGCCGAGGGTGCCGAGGTCGGGCCCAACTCGCGGCTGACGGACACGCGCGTGGGTGCGGGTGCGCGGGTGGACAACACGGTGGCGATGGGCGCCGAGGTGGGTGCCGAGGCGACCGTGGGGCCGTTCGCTTATCTGCGTCCGGGGACGCGGCTGGGCGCCAAGGGCAAGATCGGGACGTACGTCGAGACGAAGAACGCGTCGATCGGGGACGGGACGAAGGTGCCCCACCTCTCTTATGTGGGGGACGCGACCATCGGGGAGCAGACCAACATCGGCGCCGCGAGCGTGTTCGTGAACTACGACGGGCAGGAGAAGCACCACACGACCATCGGTTCGCACTGCCGGACGGGCTCGGACAACATGTTTGTGGCGCCTGTCACGGTGGGGGACGGCGCGTACACCGCGGCCGGGTCCGTGATCACGAAGGATGTGCCGCCCGGTTCGCTGGCCGTGGCCCGTGGTCAGCAGCGGAATATCGAGGGTTGGGTGGCTCGGAAGCGTCCGGGGAGCGCGGCCGCGAAGGCGGCTGAGGCGGCTTCCCGGGAGTCGGCCGGAGAGGGCTGACCGGAAACCGATGCCTCAAACACGGCGTACGGTGATAAGTGCACACCCGCACCCCCACCAGCTGAGACGGCCTCCGGCAAGCCGGCTGCGAGGTCTCTCGACACCCAGCTGCGAAACCTCTGAGGAGACAGTGCTGTGACCGGGATCAAGACGACCGGCGAGAAGAAGTTGATGTTCTTCTCCGGCCGCGCCCACCCCGAGCTTGCGGAGGAGGTCGCCCAACAGCTGGGTGTCGGGGTAGTCCCGACGAAGGCCTTCGACTTCGCGAACGGTGAGATCTATGTGCGGTATCAGGAGTCGGCGCGTGGTGCCGACTGTTTCCTGATCCAGAGCCACACGGCTCCGATCAACAAGTGGATCATGGAGCAGTTGATCATGATCGACGCGCTGAAGCGTGCGTCGGCTCGCTCCATCACGGTCATCGTGCCGTTCTACGGTTACGCGCGGCAGGACAAGAAGCACCGTGGGCGTGAACCGATTTCGGCGCGTCTGATCGCGGACATGATGAAGACCGCGGGTGCGGACCGGATCCTGACCGTGGATCTGCACACGGACCAGATCCAGGGTTTCTTCGACGGTCCGGTGGACCACCTGTTCGCGTTGCCGCTGCTGGCGGACTACGTGGGGCGGAAGGTGGACCGGGCGAAGCTGACGGTCGTGTCGCCGGACGCGGGCCGGGTGCGGGTGGCGGACCGTTGGTGCGACCGGCTGGGTGCGCCGCTGGCGATCGTGCACAAGCGCCGGGACAAGGATGTGGCGAACCAGGTCACCGTCCACGAGGTCGTGGGCGAGGTGAAGGGGCGCGTGTGTGTCCTGGTGGACGACATGATCGACACGGGTGGGACGATCTGTGCCGCTGCGGACGCGCTGTTCGCGCACGGTGCGGAGGACGTGATCGTGACGGCGACGCACGGTGTGCTGTCGGGTCCCGCGAGCGACCGTCTGAAGAACTCGCGGGTGAGTGAGTTCGTGTTCACGAACACGCTGCCGACGCCGGGTGAGCTGAGCGTGGACCTGGACAAGATTTCGGTGTTGTCGATCGCGCCGACGATCGCGAATGCGGTGCGTGAGGTGTTCGAGGACGGTTCGGTGACGAGCCTGTTCGACGACCAGTAAGAGCCTCTGGTCGGGCTTGTGTAGATCGTTTTGGGTGCGGCCTCCTGCTCCGAGTAGACTGCTGAAGTTGCTCGGCGAGGGAGGCCGTTCCCGTTTCGGGACGCGGTTGTCCGTTATCGACGCGCTCTTCGTAGCAGGCCGTTCGTGGCCGGGTGACCACGTCCGTTCTGATTTCGAGGAGTGATTATGTCCGAGGTGAAGATCTCCGCCGCGACGCGCACCGAGTTCGGCAAGGGTGCCGCGCGCCGTATCCGTCGTGAAGACAAGGTTCCGGGTGTTCTGTACGGGCACGGTTCGGACCCGGTGCACCTGACCCTGCCGGGCCACGACCTGCTGATGGCGCTGCGTACGCCGAACGTGCTGATCGCGCTGGACATCGACGGCAAGACGAACGAGCTGGCGATTCCGAAGTCGGTGCAGCGTGACCCGCTGAAGGGTTTCCTGGAGCACGTGGACCTGCAGCTGGTCAAGCGTGGCGAGCAGGTCAACGTCGAGATCTACGTCCACACCGAGGGTGAGCTGGCCCCGGGTGGGAACCTGCTGGAGCACGTGCTGAACGCGCTGCCGGTCGAGGCCGAGGCCACGCACATCCCGGAGTCCGTGACCGTCTCCGTCGAGGGTCTGTCGGCCGGTGACTCCATCCTCGCCAAGGACATCCCGCTGCCGAAGGGCACGACGCTGGCCGTCGAGGGGGACACCGTCGTCCTGCAGGTCCTGGCCGCGCAGGCCGAGGAGGCCGCTGAGGGTGAGGAGACCGGGGGCGAAGAGGCCGCTGAGGCCTGATCCTCTTCGTCGTCGTTTCGTCGGCCGCTGTTCCCGTGTGGGGCAGCGGCCGACGCGTATGAAGGAGACATGGACGTGACGACCGATGCCGCCGCTCCCTGGCTGATCGTGGGGCTGGGCAATCCGGGGCCGGAGTATGCGGGGAACCGGCACAACGTGGGTTTCATGGTGGCCGATCTGCTGGCGGACCGGGTCGGGGGGAGGTTCAAGCGGGCCGGGCGTGCGCAGGCGCAGGTCGTGGAGGGCCGGATCGGTCCGCCGGGGCCGTTGAACCGGCGGGTGGTTCTGGCGAAGCCGATGTCGTACATGAATCTGTCGGGTGGGCCGGTGAATGCGCTGCGGGAGTTCTACAAGGTGCCGGTGGGCCATGTGGTGGCGGTGCATGACGAGCTGGACATCGACTACGGGGCGTTGCGGCTGAAGCTGGGTGGCGGGGACAACGGGCACAACGGTCTGAAGTCGATGACGAAGGCGTTCGGTGCGGAGTATCACCGGGTGCGGTTCGGGATCGGGCGGCCGCCGGGGCGGATGCCGGTGGCGGATTTCGTGCTGAAGGATTTCTCGTCGGCGGAGCGCAAGGAGCTGGACTACTTCGTGGACCGGGCGGCGGACGCGGTGGAGGCGTTGGTGATCGAGGGGCTGGAGCGGGCGCAAAGCACGTACAACTCCTGACTTGTCACCCCCTGAGGTTGACGGGCCGTTCAGGCATGGCCAATGATCCCGGCCATGCCTGCCCATGCCGCTTCTTCCCGTCAGGCCTCGGTCGCCGTGCTGCGGTTCGGGCGGTTCGCGGCGATGGGGACGGTCGCGGTGCTGATCCTGATCGCGGGTGTGTGGGCCTCGTGGGGTACGGCGCAGCATGTGATGCTGACGAAGGGCCGGGAGCGGGGCACGGTCGAGGTGACGCGGTGCGGGCCGGACCGGTGCTCGGGCCGGTACACGCCGCTGTCGGAGGGTTCGCTTCCGCGGCCGCGGGTGGTGCTGGAGAAGTCGGTCGCGGTGGAGCAGGGCCGGACCTACACGGTGGTGATGAAGCCCGGCGGTGACGAGGCGGTGCGTTCGGGCCCGGCGGGGGTCCTGCATGCGTGGATTCCGCTGGGTGGTGCGCTGTTGCTGGCGTCGGTGGTGGTGGCGGGTGGTCTGCTGCGGACGCGCGCGGCGTGGGTGTTGGCGTTGTCGGGGGTGGCGTTGCTGACGGCCGCGTTCGTGACCGTCTGAGGGGTTGGGGCGTTCTCTCCTTCTGTGGAGGGGCGGAGGCGTTGTGTGTTCGTGATTGACGTGCCGCCGGGCGAGGCTGGAAGCTGAGCCGCCCCCTCCACATCTTCCCGGTCACTTCTCGAAGATGGACTACCTCTCGATGCGAACTCTCTCGCGTTTCGGCGCTGTCTGCGCCGCCGCTTCCGCGGTCCTCCTGCTCGCTCCGGCCGCCGAGGCCACTCCGCCGGGTGACAACGGCACGGTGAAGATCCATGACGCCTCGACGGGTGAGGAGCTGCGCCGTAACGAGCCGCATGTGTGCGCCTTCTACCTGGACGCCTTCGGTTTCGACGGCGTCCAGGAGGTGGACTGGCGCATCGATGCCATCCCTCCGAGTGAGAACAAGGGGGAGACGGTGAAGTCGGGTGCGCTGACGCTGGACGGCCAGGGTCACGGCCGCAGCGAGGACCTGTCGCTGCCCGACGGGCACTACAAGCTGTTCTGGACCTTCGAGGGGGAGAAGGGGTCCGCCAAGCACAAGGTGTTCTGGACGGACTGCGAGGACGAGCAGGAGCCGGGTGGCGGAACGCCGTCCGGGTCGGCGTCCGTTTCGCCTTCGCCGGGGGCGTCGCAGGCCCCGTCGGGTGAGCCGGGTGCGTCGGCGTCCCCGAGTGCGCCGGCCGGTGGTGGTGTGCCGGCGTCCTCGTCGCCGTCGCCGCAGGGCGGTGCTGAGGGTGACCTGGCCGAGACGGGCAGCGGGGCGCCGGTGGGTCTGCTGTCGGGGGTGGCGGCGGTGCTGCTCGCGTCCGGCGGGTTCCTGGTGGTGCGGCGGCGCGGGTTCGGCCGCGGCTGACGTGGAACGGCCGTGCCCCCGAGCTGTGTACGGGCTCGGGGGCACGGTGGTGTCCGGGGTGGTTCAGCCGGTGTTGCGCAGGCCGGCTGCCACGCCGTTGACGGTGAGCAGGAGGGCGCGGGCGAGGAGCGGGTCGGTCTGTTCGGCGGCGGCGGCCGCGTCGCGCTGGCGCTTGAGCAGGGCGACCTGGAGGTAGGAGATGGGGTCGAGGTAGGCGTCGCGGATGGCGAAGGTCTGCTTCAGGACGGGTTCGGCGTCGAGGAGTTCGTTCTCACCGGTGACGCGCAGGACTTCGCGGACGGTGAGTTCGTGTTCGGCCTTGATGGTGTCGAAGACGTGCTTGAGCTCGTCGGGGACGAGGGTGTCGACGTAGTGCTGGGCGATCCGCAGGTCGGTCTTGGCCAGGGTCATCTCGACGTTGGAGATGAAGTTGCGGAAGAAGTGCCACTGTCCGTACATCTCGTCGAGCACGGTGTCCAGGCCCGCCTCGCGCAGGGCCTTGAGGCCGGAGCCGACGCCGAACCAGCCGGGGACGATCTGCCGGGACTGGGTCCAGCCGAACACCCAGGGGATGGCGCGCAGGCCGTCGAGCGAGACGCCGGAGCCGGGGCGGCGGGAGGGCCGGGAGCCCAGGTGCAGGTCGGCGAGCTGGTCCACCGGTGTCGACGCGAGGAAGTACGTCGGCAGGTCGGGGTCCTCGACGAGGCGGCGGTAGGAGGCGTGGGCGGCGTCGGAGACGACGTCCATGGCGGCGTCCCAGCGGGCGAGGGCCTCGGTGGACTGGCGGGGTGCGGTGTGCAGGGCGGAGGCCTGCAGGGTGGCCGCGACGGTGAGTTCGAGGTTTTCCCGGGCGAGGGACGGGATGAGGTACTTGTCGGAGATGACCTCGCCCTGCTCGGTGACCTTGATCTCGCCTTCGAGGGTGCCCCAGGGCTGGGCGAGGATGGCGTCGTGGGTGGGGCCGCCACCGCGGCCGACGGTGCCGCCGCGGCCGTGGAAGAGGCGCAGGCGTACGCCGTAGCGGTGGGCGACGTCGCGCAGGCGGCGCTGGGCGCGGTGGATCTCCCACTGGCTGGTGGTGATGCCGCCGAACTTGGAGGAGTCGGAGTAGCCGAGCATGACCTCCTGGACGTCGCCCCGCAGCGCGACCAGGCGCCGGTAGGACGGGTCGGAGAGCATGTCCTCCAGGATGGTGTCGGCTGCCTTGAGCTCGTCGGTGGTCTCCAGCAGCGGCACGATGCCGATCTTGGCCCAGCCGGCGTGCAGGTCGACGAGGCCGGCCTCGCGGGCGAGGACGGCGGCGGCGAAGACGTCGTCGGCGCCCTGGCACATGGAGATGATGTAGGACTCGATGACCTCGGGTCCGAAGACCTCCAGGGCCCGCTTGACGGTCTGGAAGACGCCGAGGGTCTTCTCGCCGGGCGCGTCGACGGGGGCCGGGGTGGGGGCGAGCGGGCGGCGGGAGCGCAGTTCCTTGGCGAGGAGCTTGGCGCGGTAGTCGCGGGGCATGTCGGCGTAGCGCCAGGATTCCTCGCCGAGCCGGTCGAAGAGCTGGCCGAGGGCGTGGTGGTGGGCGTCGGCGTGTTCGCGGACGTCCATGGTGGCGAGCTGGAGGCCGAAGGCGGCGAGGGTGCGGATGGTGCGGGCGAGGCGGCCGTCGGCGAAGAGGCTGCCGCGGTGCTCGCGCAGGGAGTCCTGGATGATCCGCAGGTCGGCGAGGAGTTCGCCGGTGCCGAGGTAGTCGCGGCCGGCCACGTGGGGGGTGCCCTTGGCGAGGCGCTTCTTGGTGTTCTCCAGCTTCTGCCGGATGCAGGTGGCCTTGAGCCGGTAGGGCTCTTCGGCGTTGAGGCGCTTGTAGCGGGGGCTGATCTCGGGGAGGTTCTCCAGGTCGGCCTGGAGGGAGGTCAGCAGTTCCTCGGTGGCGCCGGCGTAGCGGATGGAGTTCGACAGGAAGCCGCGGAGTTCGTCGATCGTCTCCAGGGCGTCGTTGATGCCGTGCTCGTGCTGGAGGATGAGGACGTCCCAGGTGACCTGGGGGGTGACGTTGGGGTTGCCGTCGCGGTCGCCGCCGATCCAGGTGCCGAAGGTGAGGGGGCGGGTGTCGTCGGGGAGCTTGACCCCGGCGCGCTCCAGTTCGGCGGTGAGGTCCTCCAAGACGTCGCCGACGGCGCCGGCGTGCAGTTCGTCGAGGTAGTAGATGGCGTTGCGGGCTTCGTCGGCGGGCTCGGGGCGGACGACGCGCAGTTCGTCGGTCTGCCAGACGAGGTCGATGTTCTCGGCCAGCCGGATGTCGAGGCGGCGGCGGTCGGACTCGATGACCGGGGTCTCGAGGAGCGCGGCGATGCGCCGGAGCTTGTTCAGGACGGACCGGCGTGCGGCCTCGGTGGGGTGGGCCGTGAACACGGGGCGGACGTTGAGGTTGCGGACCGTCTCGCGCAGGTGTTCGGGGTCGGCGTCCTTGAGCCGGTCGGCCGTACGGGCGAGGAGTCCGCCCTCGGCGGCGCGGCGGGCGCGCAGCTCGCGGCCGCGGTGTACCTGCTCGGTGACGTTGGCCAGGTGGAAGTAGGTGGAGAAGGCGCGGACCAGCTTGGCCGCTGTGTCGAGTTCGGTGCCGCGCAGCAGCTCGGCGGCGGCCTCGCCGTCCTCTCGGGTGAGGCGGCGGACCTTCTCGACGAGTTCCAGCAGCTCAGGGCCTTCTTGGCGGACGAGGGTCTCGCCGAGGAGGTCGCCCAGCCGGCGGATGTCGGCGCGCAGCTCGCTGCTCGTCGTCGTGGTCTGGTCGTCGGCACTGCTCACAGGTGCGGCTCCTTGCAGTGTTGAAGCTCGTCTGGGAGGGGAACCCGGACGGCGTCTCGCGCGGCGGGGCGCCGCTTACGGTCCGGTCATCCGGGAAGAAATCAGAGCGGACCGCGCTGTCCGACCGACTCCAAGGATAGGTGTCGGCCGGACGCGCAGGGGCGGGGGCTCTTGCCGCCGGGCGGCGCACTGCCATACTTACGATGCCGTAGGTTACGGAACCGTAGGAAGCACGGTTCCGCTGGCCCGGCGACTCCTTCTCCATCCACATACCCCCCAGGGGACGCGTATGACCAGTAGTTCCGATGTGATCGAGGACGCCGCGAAGGCACCCGGTCAGCACACCGACGCCGCAGCGGACTCCGCGACGCTGGGCGGCGAGAAGAAGCGGTCCATCGAGCAGATCGCCCTCCTCCTCTTCATCATCGTTCCGTTCCTCGCGCTGCTGGCGGCCGTGCCGCTGGCGTGGGGCTGGGGGGTGAGCTGGCTGGACCTCGGCCTGATGGTCTTCTTCTACTACCTGGGATGCCACGGCATCACGATCGGCTTCCACCGGCACTTCACGCACGGTTCCTTCAAGGCCAAGCGGCCGCTGAAGATCGCGCTGGCGATCGCGGGGTCCATGGCGGTCGAGGGGCCGCTGGTGCGCTGGGTGGCGGACCACCGCAAGCACCACAAGTTCTCCGACGCGGAAGGCGACCCGCACTCGCCGTGGCGGTTCGGTGAGACGCTTCCGGCTCTGATGAAGGGCCTGTGGTGGGCGCACATCGGATGGATGTTCGACGAGGAGCAGACGTCTCAGGAGAAGTACGCCCCGGACCTGATCAAGGACAAGACGCTCCGCAACATCTCCCGCCAGTTCGTCCTGTGGACGGTGGTCTCGCTGGGGCTGCCGCCGCTGATCGGCGGTCTGGTGACGATGTCCTGGTGGGGCGCGTTCACCGGGTTCTTCTGGGGTTCGCTCGTCCGGGTGGCCCTGCTGCACCACGTGACCTGGTCGATCAACTCGATCTGCCACGCGGTCGGCAAGCGCCCCTTCAAGTCGCGTGACCGCTCGGGCAACGTGTGGTGGCTGGCGGTGCTGTCCTGCGGCGAGTCCTGGCACAACCTGCACCACGCCGACCCGACCTCGGCGCGGCACGGGGTGATGCGCGGCCAGCTGGATTCGTCCGCCCGGCTGATCCGCTGGTTCGAGATGGCGGGCTGGGCGTACGACGTGCGCTGGCCGTCACGCTCCCGTATCGATTCGCGCCGTAACACCAGGGAAGGCGGCTCCCAGCGGGGGAAGGAACCCGCCGAGGCGGCATGATGGTCGCTGTGGCGACCGACTCGAGCAGCACCCCCAGCAATGACAAGCCGCGGCGAGCGCGTCGCACCCGGATGACCGGTGCGGAGCGCCGCCAGCAGCTGCTGGAGATCGGCCGCACGCTCTTCGCGGCGAAGGGGTTCGAGGGCACGTCGGTGGAGGAGATCGCGGCGAAGGCCGGGGTCTCCAAACCGGTGGTCTACGAGCACTTCGGCGGCAAGGAAGGGCTGTACGCGGTCGTGGTCGACCGCGAGATGCGGCGCCTGCTGGACATGGTGACCAGCTCGCTCACCGCCGGTCACCCCCGCGAACTGTGCGAACAGGCGGCGTTCGCCCTGCTGGACTACATCGAGGAGTACACGGACGGGTTCCGCATCCTGGTCCGCGACTCCCCCATCCCGCAGTCGACGGGCACCTTCGCCTCGCTGATCTCGGACATCGCCACGCAGGTGGAGGACATCCTGGGCCGCGAGTTCAAGAGCCGCGGCTTCGACCCCAAGCTGGCCCCGCTGTACGCCCAGGCCCTGGTCGGGATGGTCGCCCTGACCGGCCAGTGGTGGCTGGACGTGCGCAGGCCGAAGAAGGCCGAGGTGGCCGCGCACCTGGTGAACCTGGCGTGGCACGGCCTGGACGGCATAGAGGCCAAGCCGCACCTGATAGGGCGCCGCAAGGCCTAGTGCGGTTCGAGGAACTCCAGGCGGTTGCCGACGGGGTCCTGCGCGTAGAAACGCTTGTGCCCGGGCAGGGCGTGGTCCCAGTGGACGGTCGCGCCGCCGGCCTCCAGCCGGGCGGCGTAGCCGTCGATGCCGCTCACCCGCAGTCCGGGGTGGGCCTTCTTCGCCGCCCGGAAGTCCTCCTCCATCCCCAGGTGGAGCTGCACCGTCCCGGCCCGGAACCAGCACCCGCCCCGCCGGGCGAGCTCGGGCGGGTTTCGGGATCTCGGTCATGCCGAGGACGTCGACGTAGTACGCCCGCAGCCGCTCCTCGCTCCCGGGCGGCGCGGCGAGCTGGACATGGTCGAGGGCGGTGATCACCGGCTCTCCTTCCGGGCGACGGCGAACACGCGGCGGAACGGGAAGGGCGTGCCGTGCGGCCCGGCCGGATAGGCCTCGCGCAGGGCCGCCCGGTACTCGGTGACGAAGGCCTCCCGCGCCTCGGGATCGTCGGCGAGCGCGGTCAGCACGGGCCGCAGCCCGGTCCCCTTGACCCAGTCGAGCACCGGGTCCTGGCCCTGGAGCAGGTGGATGTACGTCGTCTCCCACACGTCGGCCGTGCAGCCGAGGGACGTGAGCCGCTCGTGGTAGGCCTCGGGTGCGAGGACGGCGTCGGCGTGGCGCAGGGTGCCGTCGAGCCGGCCGCGCCAGCGCGGTGAACCGGCGAGTTCGCGCATGAGCCGGTGGCTGGGGGCCCCGAAGTTGCCCGGCACCTGGAAGGCGAGGGTCCCGCCGGGCTTCAGTCCGGCCACCCAGTCGGCGAACCGCTCGGCATGCCCCGGCACCCACTGGAGCGTGGCGTTGCTGACGATCAGGTCGTGCGGCTCGTCCGGCGTCCACGTCCGTACGTCGGCATGGGCGAAGTCGAGGCGTCCGCCGCCCGCGGTCGGCCCTTCGTGATCGACGTGGGCCTTGTCGAGCATCTCGGGCGAGTTGTCGTAGCCGGTGATCCGGGCGGTGGGCCAGCGGGCGGCGAGCAGCGTGGTGACGTTGCCGGGGCCGCAGCCGAGGTCGGCGACGCGGGGGCGGCCTGCGGGCGGGTCGGGGACGCGCGCGAGGAGGTCGCCGAAGGGGCGGGCGCGGTGGCCGGCGTGACGGAGGTACTGGGCGGGGTCCCAGGTGGGGGCGGCTGCGGGCATGGGTCCTCCTGGTGTCCTGGTGGTGACCGTACGGGACGCACACCCAGCGTGATCCCGAAAGTATCTCGATGTCAAGAAACTAGATGTCAAGAGACTCTACGTCGACACAACCACTACACTGATCGTCATGGAGGACGAGGTCGATCGGCTGGTCGCAGCGTGGCGCCGAGAGCGCCCGGACCTCGACGTGGAACCGCTCGAGGTGCTCAGCCGTGTCAGCAGACTGGCCCGGCACCTGGACCGGGCGCGACGGCTGGCGTTCTCGGAGCACGGCCTGGAGCCGTGGGAGTTCGACGTGCTGACGGCCCTGCGCCGCGCGGGCACGCCGTACCAGCTGTCGCCGGGTCAGCTCCTCACGCAGACCCTGGTCACCTCGGGCACGATGACGAACCGCATCGACCGCCTGGCGAAGAAGGACCTGGTGGAACGGCTTCCCGACCCCAGCGACCGCCGAGGCGTCCTGGTCCGGCTGACGGACGAGGGACGGGACCGCGCGGACCAGGCCCTGGCGGGCCTGCTGGACCAGGAGCGCGCGATCCTCGCGGAGCTCTCCCGGGCCCAGCGCGGTGAACTGGCGGGGTTGCTACGCCAGCTGACCGCCCCGTTCGACAACATCCCCGGCTAGGTCGGCGGGTCCGACCCCGGCCCGCCGGGCCAGGGCGACGGCGGCGAGCGTGGAGTGCACGCCGAGCTTGCCCAGGACGTTCTGCATGTGCGTCCGCACCGTGTGCGGCGACAGATACAGGCGCTCGGCGACTGCCTTGCGCCCCAGCCCCGCGACCATGCACCGCAGCACCTCCCGCTCACGCGGAGTGAGGGACTCGACGAGCCGCTCGCTCTCGGTGCGGTGCTTGCGGGCGGCGGTGAGCTCCCGCAGCACACCGGTCAGCAGGGCGGGCGGCAGATGCGTCTCCTCCCGCAGCACGCCCCGGATGACCGTGAGCAGCCGGGACAGCGAGCAGTCCTTGGCGACCCAGCCGGAGGCGCCGGCCTGAAGGGCGAGCGCGGCACGCCGCGGGTCGTCCTTCTCGGCGAGCACCACGATCCGTACGTTCGGCTGCGCGGCACGCACTCCCGTGACGAGGGAGATCCCGTCGACGAGCCCGTCCTCGTTGCCCTCCTGCACGGGTACGGCCGGGCGGGTGCCCGGCACCTTGCCGCCCAGATCGGCGTCCACGAGCAGCACGTCGAAGCGCCGCCCCTCGGCGACCGCCCGCTCCAGGCTGCGCAGCGCGGCCGGACCACTGCCGGCCGCGGAGACGTCGACGTCCGGCTCGGCCGCCAGGGCCGCCGCGAGTGACTCGGCGAAGATGCGATGGTCGTCGACGACCAGGACACGAATGCGAACCACGAAACCCCCTTCCCCGAGCTCCCGAAGAGCAGGGGCTACCCCATCGTCGGAGGATGACACCGCGCGGGTACGACGCCGGAGTGTCCGGATCTGCCGCGTCCGACCGTCCGTCGGTGCCGCGGCAGCCTGTTCGGGTCGCCGCAGCCGCACGGCCGCCGCCGTGCAGTACCGCTACCCCACCCCGGGCGTCGTACCCGGCTGTCTCGCCCCCTGAGCGGCACCGGCCCCCACCGGTGCTGTTCATCAGGGTACGGACGGGGGCCCGGAGCGGAAGGTTATTTGCAGAACTGACTGTCCGACGCGTTTATGGTGTGCCGCATGTTCCGTCTTGAGACAGAAGTCGACAAGGCCCGACGTGATCTGCTCCGCACCCGCCTGCGGGACACGAACACAGCCGCCTCTCCGATCCTGCGCGCCCTGCGCGGGACACCGGACGAAAGGGACGCCCCCTTGCACGTGTGGGCTGTGAACGACCGGGACGACGACCTCGCCGGCGGCCTGGTCGGCCACACCTGGGCGACCTGGCTCCACGTGACCTACCTCTGGGTCGACGAACGCCACCGCGGCAGGGGCCTGGGCGCACGGTTGCTCGCGGAGGCGGAACACATCGCGACATCGTCCCGCGGCTGCCGCTCGGCCCGCCTGGAGACCTGGGACTTCCAGGCACCGCGGTTCTACGAGAAGCAGGGGTACCAGGTGGTGTGCGTGGTGCCGGACTACCCGCCGGGGATCACGGAGTACACACTGACGAAGAGGCTGGGCCGAGGGGGCCGTTGACCGGTGACCGGACAGCGTTGATCTGGCGTCCGCGGGCGAACCGACCTGCCGGAGACCGGACTTCCCGCCGGCATGAAGCCGGTGCCCGCCATGACGCCGAGTGCGAATGCCGGGTGGACAAAGGACTGAGCGACCTCGGATAACGTGGGTTCGCTTGAGCTAACTTCACCTCAACGGGAGTCCAACGTGAATCGCCCCGCCCGGCTCGCAGCAGCCGTGCTCACCGCAGCCATGGCCGTGTTGACAACCGCATGCGGGTCGGAGGGGGGCGACTCGTCCTCCGACGCGATCAAGGGCGCCGGCAGTAGAGACGGGAAGACGTCGGCCAGCCCTTCGGCCTCGGCCTCGCAGGGCGGTGTCCGGCGACCGGAGATCACGCTCTCCAAGGAGTTCCAGGCGGACTTCGAGAACTGGACGAACAGCGATCCGAAGCTTCAGGCGATCCTGAACGACGGCCGTGAGGAGCTGCGGTCGAAGTACGCGGCAATCATCGAGGCCGACCCGGAGTCGGAGGCGGTCGCGTTCTACAACGCCGAGGCCACCCAGGCGACCGCCCGCAAGTGGATCAGGCAGTTCACGGACGACGACGACACCATCATCGGCAAGGTCAGGGTGTTCGACCCCCAGGTTCAGCTCAGCGACACCGGCTCGGGAGTGCTCTTCTACTGCGTCGACGAGCGTCAGGCGTCCACCAGGAACCGCAAGACCGAGAAGATCGTCAAGACGCCGGACAAGCCCGAGTCGCTGGTCCAGTACCGCCTCCGGCTGGACAAGTCCTCCGCGGGGGTGTGGAGGACGACGTCGCTGACCACTGTCCCGGGGGCGTGCAGCTGATGCGGTTCCCGACGAAGACAGGGGCCGTCCTCGCAGCGTCCGCCTCCGCCCTCGTCCTGTCGTGCACGGCGGCCCACGCCATCGGTGAAGACGGTTCCCAGGCGCCGCCCTCGGGCGGGTCCGGGGGCGCATCCGGCAGCACACTGACGGCATCAGCCGCCACCACGCGCATCAAAGTCACTCAGGAAGGCGGCGGCGCCGGGGGCTCCAAGCAGCCGCTCGCCCCGGTGGATCCCAACTGGGAGCCGCCGGCGTGCTGGTACGAGCCCGTGGCCACGCCCCAGCAGCTCAAGGACGCCGTGGCGCGGCTGAAGAAGAACCCCAACGGCGACCTGGTGCCCGTCACCCCCTCACTCAGCTGGGGCGAGGAGCTCATGGTGGACCACTACGAGAAGGGAAAGGACGACACCGCCGGCGGGTTCAGCTACAAGAACTACAACCTCGGCAAGGACGGCATGTTCTGGCGCGGGGTGATCAACAAGAACCGGGAGAACGACGTCGAGTCGTACGACTGCGAACGCACCCTGTTCTGGCAGGACGTCAACACGCTCCCCGACGACGACCACGCTCCCACCCCCGACGTCCTCGCCGGATACGCGTACGACAAGATCAACGTTCCGCAGACCGAGGTCGAGCTGAGGCCCGCCGCCAGGTCGACCGTGAACCTGCCGACCTGGGCGTGGCTGGACAAGGCGACCTTCAAGGAGGTCAGGGTCCGCGCCGAGCTGGCCGACGCCGGGGTCTGGGCGGAGACCACCGCCAAGCCGGTCGCTCTTCACCTGAACCCCGGCACCGAGGACGCCGAGACCTACCCGGCGTCGGGCGACTGTGCCATCAACGAGGACGGATCCATCGGCGCCCCGTACACCAAGGGCGATGCCGACCGGACTCCGCCGTGTGGCGTCCGGTACCTCCGGGCCACGGACGGCGCCCCCTACCGGCTCAAGGCATCGGTCACCTGGCAGATCTCGTGGGAAGGGTCCGGCGGCGCCCGGGGCGATCTGCCGGACGGGACCTTCGAGACGACTCAGGCGATGGCGGTCCAGGAGATCCAGTCCGTCAACCGCTGACGACGACGAGAGCGGTGCCCCCGGCTGGAGGGGGCACCGCTCTCGGGGGGTGGGTCAGTGCACTCGGCTGGCGCCCGCCGACGGGACCGCTTCGAAGACGCGGGGGGCCGTGAAGCCCGCCGTCGCGAAGGCCTCCGTCACCGCCTTGGTGATGGCGTCGACGTCCGGTTCCTCCGCGAGGACGATCGCCGAGCCGCCGAAGCCGCCGCCCGTCATCCGGGCGCCCAGGGCGCCGGAGGCCAGGGCCGTGTCGACGACCAGGTCGAGTTCGGGGCAGGAGATGCGGAAGTCGTCGCGCAGGGAGGCGTGGCCCTCGATCAGGATCGGGCCGATCGCGCGGGTGTCGCCCGATTCCAGCAGCGACACGACCCGTTCGACGCGCTCGTTCTCCGTGACGATGTGGCGGACCAGGCGGCGGACCTCCTCCTCGTCGCCCAGGCGGTCCAGGGCCGCGTCCAGGCCGTCGTAGGGGACGTCCCGCAGGGCGTCGACGCCCAGCAGGGCCGCGCCCTTCTCGCAGCCGGCGCGGCGCTTGCCGTACTCGCCCTCGCTGTGGGAGTGCTTGACCTGCGTGTCGACGACGAGCAGGCGCATGCCCTCGGCCGCCAGGTCGAAGGGGATCTGGCGCTGGGAGAGGTCGCGGGTGTCGAGGAACAGGGCGTGCCCGGCCTCGCAGCAGGCCGACGCCGTCTGGTCCATGATGCCGACCGGGGCACCGACGTAGACGTTCTCGGCGCGCTGGCACAGGCGGGCCAGCTGCCAGCGCTTCAGGCCCAGTTCGTACAGGTCGTTGAGGGCCAGCGCGACCACGACCTCCAGCGCCGCCGACGACGACAGGCCCGCGCCGGAGGGGACCGTCGAGGCGAGGTGGATGTCGGCGCCGGTGACCGGGTGGCCGGCCTCGCGCAGCGCCCACAGGACACCCGACGGGTACGCCGTCCAGTTCCGGTCCTTTTCCGGCGTCAGCTCGTCGACGCGCAGCTCGACGACCCCGCCCTCGACGTCCGCCGAGTGCAGGCGCAGCACGCCGTCTGCGCGCCGGGAGACGGCCGCGACGGCGGTGTGCGGCAGCGCGAAGGGCATCACGAAGCCGTCGTTGTAGTCGGTGTGCTCACCGATGAGGTTGACGCGGCCCGGGGCCGCCCAGACACCCTCGGGGGCGGCTCCGTACAGCTCTTCGAAACCGTCCCGCACCTGCTGTGCGCCCACTACTGCTCCCTTGAGATGTTCTGTGCGAAGTCCCACGCGTCCGCGACGATTCCCGCGAGGTCCGAGCGGGACGGGTTCCAGCCCAGCTTCTCGCGGGCCGTGGCGGCCGACGCCACCAGGATCGCCGGGTCGCCGCCCCGGCGGGGTGCGACCACTTCCGGGATCGGGTGGCCCGTCACCGTGCGGACCGTTTCGACGACCTCGCGGACCGAGAAGCCGTTGCCGTTGCCGAGGTTGCAGATCAGGTGCTCGCCGGGGGAGGCGGCCCGCAGCGCCAGCAGATGGGCCTCGGCGAGGTCCGCGACATGGATGTAGTCGCGTACGCAGGTGCCGTCCGGCGTCGGGTAGTCGTCGCCGAAGACCGAGATCGCCTCGCGCCTGCCCTGCGCGACCTGGAGGACCAGCGGGATCAGGTGGGACTCGGGGTCGTGGCGCTCGCCGTACGCGCCGTAGGCACCCGCGACGTTGAAGTAGCGCAGCGACACCGCGCCCAGGCCGTGCGCCGCCGCCTCGCCCGTGATCATGTGGTCGACCGCGAGCTTCGAGGCGCCGTACGGGTTGGTCGGGGAGGTGGGTGCCGACTCGACGATCGGGACCTGCTCCGGCTCGCCGTACGTCGCCGCGGTCGAGGAGAACACCAGCGTGCGGACGCCCGCCTCGCGCATCGCGGCCAGCAGCGCCATGGTGCCGCCGACGTTGTTGTCCCAGTACTTCTCCGGCTTCACGACCGACTCGCCGACCTGTGAGGACGCCGCGAAGTGCAGCACGCCGTCGAAGGAGGAGTCCAGCCACTTGGCGGCGTCGCGGATGTCGCCCTCGACGAACGCCGCGCCCGCCGGGACGCCCTCGCGGAAGCCCGTGGAGAGGTTGTCGAGGACGACGACCTCGTGACCGGCCTCCAGCAGGTGCTGCGCGACCACGCTGCCGACGTATCCCGCGCCGCCCGTCACCAGGTACTTCCCGCTCATGAACTCGCTACCTCTCGCAGTCGCTCGGCCGCGCGCTCCGGCGGCACGTCGTTGATGAACACGTTCATGCCGGACTCGGAACCCGCGAGGAACTTCAGCTTGCCGGAAGTGCGGCGGATGGTGAAAAGCTCGAGGTGGAGCGCGAAGTCCTCGCGCACGACCCCGTCGAACTCCTCCAGCGCGCCGAACGGGGCCTGGTGCCAGGCCGCGATGTACGGCGTCGGAGGCTCACTCTCCCCGAAGATCCGGTCGAAGCGCCTCAAGAGTTCCAGATACACCTTGGGGAACTCTGTGCGCGCGCCCTCGTCCAGCCCGAGCAGGTCGGGCACGCGGCGCTTGGGGTAGAGGTGCACCTCGTACGGCCAGTGCGCCGCGTAGGGCACGAAGGCGACCCAGTGGTCACCCTCCAGGACGACCCGCTCGCCGGCGAGTTCACGCTCCAGGACGGCGTCGAAGAGGTTCTCCCCGCCGGTCATCTCCTTGTGGGCCGCGACGGAGCGGAGCATCAGCGCGGTGCGGGGCGTGGTGAAGGGGTAGGCGTAGATCTGCCCGTGGGGGTGCTGGAGGGTGACGCCGATCTCGGCGCCCCGGTTCTCGAAGCAGAACACCTGCTCGACGGAGGGGAGGTGGGACAGCTCCGACGTGCGGTCCGTCCAGGCCTCCAGCACCAGGCCCGCCTGCTCTTCGGTGAGCTCGCCGAAGGACGCGTTGTGGTCGGAGGTGAAGCAGACGACCTCGCAGCGGCCCGCGTCGCCGGCGAGCGAGGGGAAGCGGTTCTCGAAGACGACGACGTCGTAGGAGGAGTCCGGGATCTCGCTCAGGCGGTCGCCCTCGGAGGGGCACAGGGGGCACTCGTCGGCCGGGGGGTGGTAGGTGCGGCCCTGGCGGTGCGAGGCGATGGCGACGGAGTCGCCGAGCAGGGGGTCGCGGCGGATCTCGGACGTGGTGACGGTGGGGTCCAGCGGGCGGCGGTCGGTCGCGTCCCGCACGCTGTCGTCACGCAGGTCGTAGTAGATGAGCTCGCGACCGTCGGCCAGTCGGGTCGAGGTCTTCTTCACGCCGGACTCCTCATCCTTCAAACATAACCCAACATACCTAAACACGACTCACCCCAATCGTCAACATCACAATCAAACAAAGAACATCAGCAGACGTGTTCAATTGCTGAACGCGGAGAAGTGGTTCCGCGAGGTATCGGTTCGCGCGACAAAGCGAGGGCTCATGCAAACCCCCACATACCTGGCAGCGGAGCTGCGACTCCCCACCAACTGGCTGGACTACACGATCCTCGGCCTCTACTTCCTCGTCGTCCTCGGCATCGGCTTCGCCGCCCGCCGCTCGGTGAAGACCAGTCTCGACTTCTTCCTCTCCGGCCGTTCCCTGCCCGCCTGGGTGACCGGCCTGGCGTTCATCGCGGCCAACCTGGGCGCCACCGAGATCCTGGGCATGGCCGCCAACAGCGCCCAGTACGGCGTCTACACCACGCACTGGTACTGGATCGGCGCCATCCCGGCCATGGTCTTCCTCGGCCTGGTGATGATGCCCTTCTACTACGGCTCCAAGGTGCGCTCGGTCCCCGAGTTCCTGCTGCTGCGCTTCGACAAGGCGGCACACCTGCTCAGTTCCGTGCTCTTCGCCTTCGCCGCCATCCTCATCGCCGGCGTCAACCTCTACGCCCTGGCCATCGTCGTCGAGGCGCTGCTGGGCTGGCCGGAGTGGGTGGCGATCGTGGTCGCCGGCTTCTTCGTGCTGGCGTACATCACCCTCGGCGGCCTGTCCTCGGCGATCTACAACGAGGTTCTGCAGTTCTTCGTCATCCTCGCCGCGCTCATCCCGATCACGTTCCTCGGCCTGAAGAAGGTCGGCGGCTGGGACGGCCTGTCGGACTCCCTGACGAAGAGCCGCGGCGCCGACTTCATGACGTCCTGGGGCGGCACGGGCATCGGCAGCGACAACCCGCTCGGCGCGAACTGGCTGACGATCGTCCTGGGCCTCGGCTTCGTGCTCTCCTTCGGCTACTGGACGACGAACTTCGCCGAGGTGCAGCGCGCGCTGTCCGCGAAGAACCTCTCGGCGGCCCAGCGCACCCCGCTGATCGCCGCGTTCCCGAAGATCTTCATCGTGTTCCTGGTGATGATCCCGGGCCTGGTCGCCGCGGTCCTGGTCCCGAAGATCGGCACCCCCGGCTCCGACCTCCAGTACAACGACGCCATCCCCTACCTCATGGAACAGCTGCTGCCCAACGGCGTGCTGGGCATCGCCGTCACCGGCCTGCTCGCGGCGTTCATGGCGGGCATGGCGGCGAACGTGTCGTCCTTCAACACGGTGTTCACGACGGACATCTGGGCCAAGTACGTCGTCAGGGACCGCGAGGACGCGTACTACGTGCGCTTCGGCCGGCTCATCACCGCGATCGGCGTCCTGGCCTCCATCGGCACGGCGTTCCTGGCCCGGTCCTTCTCGAACATCATGGCCTACCTCCAGACGCTGTTCTCCTTCTTCAACGTGCCGATGTTCGTCGTCTTCATCATCGGCATGTTCTGGAAGCGGGCGTCCATGAAATCGGGCTTCTGGGGACTGCTCGCGGGCACCACCGCGGCGATGGTCAACTACTTCGTCCTCTACAAGCGGGACATCATCGACATCCCCTCCGACCAGGGGGCCAACTTCGTCTCGGCGATCGCGGGGTTCGTCGCGGGAGCGGTCGTCATGGTGGCGGTGTCGCTGTTCACCGCGCCGAAGCCCGCCGAGGAGCTCCAGGGGCTGGTCTACGGCACGACCTCGCCCGGCATGTCGGAGCCCCCGGCGCCCGGGGACGAGGCCTGGTACCGCAAGCCGGCGCTGCTCGGCTGGGGCGCGGTCGTCCTGGCCGCCGCCTGCTACATCCCGTTCTCGTTCTGACCGACGGAGGATTGACCGACCATGTCCGATTCCCACTCAGAGAAGGACCTGCAACGGGAGATCACCGAACTGCAGGGCAAGTCGGCGACCGCCGCGCGGCTGTTCGACATCCGGCGGATCATCGGTGGGCTGTTCGTGGTGTACGGCGTGATCGTCACGATCGCCGGGTTCACGGCGTCCGATGCGGACATCGACAAGGCCGAGGGGGTGAACATCAACCTGTGGACGGGCTTGGGGATGCTCGCGCTGGGGTTGTTCTTCCTGGTGTGGCTGAAGCTGAGGCCCGTGGCACCGGCCCCTCCGGGGATTGAGCCGGAGGGGGACGAGCGGGTGAAGTAGCCCGGGGTCCTCAGGTGTTCGGCGTCGGTGTCGAGGTCGGGTGGGTGCGCAACCCGGCGCGACGAGGTGCAGCCGCGCCCACCCGTGCCGCCCCTGGCGGCACATGTGCCCGCCGGCTCAGCGGACGACGACCCGCACCCGCCGGACGGCGCACGGGGAGGTGCCGGGGGGTGTCCGCCCGCAGCGGTTGGCGCGTCGACGCCAGTCAGTCGGTACGACACCCCTTCGCGCCGTTCCGAGGACGGACACCCCCCGGCGCGGCCCCGCCCGGCCTCCCACCGTCAGGCGTGAGCACCCGCACCCCCACCCGGCGTCAGACGGTCACGGCTCCCGCCGTACCGGACCCGCCCGGTCCAGCAACCCCGTCCGGGCTGCCAGGGCCGCTGCCTCCAGGCGGGAGCCGACACCCAGTTTCATCAGGACGCGCTGGACGTGCGTACGGGCCGTGGACGGTGCGATGCCCATGCCCGCCGCGATCAGGCGGGTGTCCTCGCCGTCGGCGACGCGAACCAGCACCTCCACCTCGCGCGGCGTGAGCATCTGGAGCAACCGCTGCCCCTCGTCGTCCGGCTGTGCCGCCGGGTTGAGCAACTCGCTGAACGCCCCTTGCAGCAGCTGCGGCGCCACCGCCGCCTCCCCCGCCCGCGCCTTCATGATCGCCCGCTCGACACCCTCTATGCGTTCATCGTGCCGGACATAGCCGGAGGCTCCCGCCGCGAACGCCGCCGCGATGCCCCGGGGGCTGGGCACCGGCCCGAGCACCAGCACTGCGACCTGGGGCCGCTCCCGCTTGATCCGCACCACCGGGTCGAAGATCCCCGGCTCCGCCGGTGCCGCCGTCCCCAGCAGACACACCTCCGGCGCCCGTGTGATCACCAACTCCGCCGCCCCCGCGGCGGGCGCCGCCGCGGCCAGCACCCGGTGCCCACGCAGCTTCAACGCCGAGGCCAGCGCCTCGGCCAGCAATCGGTGGTCGTCGACCACCATCAGCCGCACTCCCATCGAGCAACCCCCCAGTCACCCCAGCCCCCTATGGAAGCCCCCCGGCTCCCCCGCCTTCATGCCCCCGGAAGCTACACGCTTGTTCGACGTTGCGCTCCCCCTACCCGCGAGAATCGCCCCGGATCGCCGAAATTCCTCTCATTCCAGGTTGACCGCGCCAAACAGATACGGCCCCGCCCCTGAACAGGGACGGGGCCGTACCAGCCACCAGTCGATCAAGAACCGGTCAGTACCCGGTCAGCCCGTTCCGAAGCCGACCGCCAGGTACTCCTTCTCCCTCACCGTCGACCGCTTGCTCGCGTACACCTTGGACATGTAGAGGTGCCCGTCGGCGTACAGGAACTCGGAGTACTCCGGCGACATGCTGGTCTCCACGTCGCGGACGTTGTCCGTCGCGGGGTTCTCCAGCAGCGTCGTCTCCTTGAAGCTGTCCCCGGCGATGCTCACGACCTGCCCGCCCTTGTCGTACGGCGGACGCTTGTACGCGATCAGGTTGCCGCCGTCCATGCGCAGCGGCGAGATCGTGTAGCCGTCGCCCGCGTCGGCCCGCTGCCCGGTCTGCTTGCCGGTGGCGAGGTCGAAGGCGACGATCTCGTTGGTCTGGCTGTACTTGCCGGTGCCGTCGTGCTCCTCGGTCGGCAGGTACAGCCGGTCGTTGCCGACGGCCAGCAGGTTGCAGGCCTCGACGCGGGTGATGCCCTCGCAGCGGGCCGCGAACTGCTCGCCCGGCGCGGAGATGCGCGTGCGCAGCTTGCCGGTCTTGCCGTCGATGGAGAAGAAGTCGGAGATGCCGCTGCCGTCGCCCGCGGAGTCGCCGACGTCGGCGGCCACGACGAGCGGGTTGGTCGACACGATGCTCGCGTACTCGATGCCCTCGGTCATCTTGTACTCCGAGATCACCTTCCCGGACTTCGGGTCGATGGTCTGGATGTGCAGCTGCCGCTGGTCGTACGAGCCGCACTTGCGCACCGCGACCAGCTTCTCGCCGCCGCCGTAGCCGGCGTCGTAGCAGGAGTCGGTCGGCTTCGGGCTCCACAGGAGCTTGCCGGAGACGTCGAAGGCGGCGCCGCCGCTGGTGCTGCCGACGGCGACGGTCTTCCCGCTGAGGGTGATGTTGTCGAAGGTGATCAGCTGGTCACCGGTCTTGACCGTCTTGGTCCACAGCTTCTTGCCGGCATCCAGGTCGATCAGCGCGATCTCGCTGCACCCGTGCGAGGGGTCGGCCTTGGTGGGCATGGCCGGCTGGTAGAGGATCGCCGTCAGGTTGTCGTCGGTGACGTGGCGGGCGGCCTGGCAGACCGGACCGGCCAGCGGGATCTTCCACAGCTCGCCGCCCTTGTCGCGGTCGTAGCCGACGATCTGGGCGATGCCGCTCTTGACGTACGCCTTGTCGGTGAGCCACGAGCCGGAGACGACGACCGTGCTGTCGTTCTTCACCTCGGGCGCAGGGACCTGGAAGAGGACCTTGGCGCTGGGGTCGGACGGCGCCTTCTCCTTGCCGGAGGTGGTGCCGCCGTTGTCGTCGTCCGTGCCGCCGGTGCCGCCGCCGGCGGAGGCGGTGTCGTCCTTCTTGCCGTCGTCCTTGCCGGACGAGGCGTACCAGACACCGCCGCCGATGATCAGGGCGATCGCCACGACCGCGGCGATGATGATCGCCATCTGGGCGTTGAACTTCCCGCCGCCGCCCGGCTGTCCGGCCTGCGGCTGGTGCGGCATGGTCGGCTGCGGATAGCCGTAACCGGGCTGCTGCCCGTATCCCGGCTGGCCGTACCCCGGCTGCCCGTAAGGCGCCTGCTGCGGCTGCCCGTACGGCCCCGGCTGCTGACCGGGGTAGCCGTAGCCGGGCGGGGCCTGCGGAGGCTGGGGCGCGGGAGCACCCTGCGGATAGCCGTACCCCTGCGGAGGCTGGGGCGGCGTCTGCGGGGCGGCCGGCGGAGGCGTCTGCGGGGCGGCCGGCGGAGGCGTCTGCGGAGGCTGCGGCGTCTGGGGGTAGCCGTACCCCGGCTCCGGGGCCTTGCCGAGGTTCGGCCCGGTCGCGGGCGGCGGGGTCTGCGGCGGCTGGTCCTGGGGCGGCCCGAAGCCGCCCCCCTGCGGGGGCTGTTGGGGCGGCGGGGGCGGCGGCTGGGTCATGGCGTGGGTACCTCGGGGAAGGGGACGGGCGACGGGGGGAGTTCGGAAGGAGGAAGAGTCACTTGCCGTAGGCGAGCATCAACTTCTCCTTCGTCTCGTCGTTCCCGCTCAGCCGGGTCGTCGAGATGTAGAAGCGCCCGTCGACCCAGTCGATGTCCTTGGAGAAGAAGCTGTCCTCGATGTCCGCGGCACCCTGCGGGTTCTGCAACAGCCTGGACGGCTTGTGGCTGCCGCCGCCGGTCGGGATGGACACGATCTGCCCGCCCGCGTCGTACGACGGCTCCACGTAGGCGATGAGCTTGCCGCCCTCGGTCTTCACCGGCAGCATCGACTCGTCGGAGGGCGACTTCACGCGCCACTTCTCCTTGCCGGTGGCGAGGTTGACCGCGACGATCTCGTTGGCGCCGGTGGTGGCCTCGGTCGGCAGGTACAGGGTGGAGTCGTCGACGGCGACGCCCTGGCAGCCCGTGAGGTCACGCTCGAGGATCGCCCAGCCGCACTCGGGGGCGAAGTCCTCGTCGAAGCCGACCTGCGAGCGGAACTTGCCGCCGGAGGTGAAGGTGGAGATGTTCCAGGCCTTCTTGTCCTCGTTGGTGCTGTAGACGACGAGGGGGCTGACCGAGTAGGTGCGCGCGACCCGCCAGCCCTTGTCGAACGGCTGGGTCCACCTGGCCTTGCCGGTCTTCGGGTCGAGCTCCTGGACCTCGTCGTGCTCCTTGTCGGTGCCCGCGCCGCAGGAGGAGACGGCGATCAGCTTCTCGCCACCGGCGAACGCGGCGGGGAAGCAGGCGTTGCCGTAGCGCTTCTTGTCGAAGAGCTTGTCGCCGTTGGTGACGTCGTAGGCCGTGCCGGACTGGGAGCGGCCCACCATCAGCGTCTTGCCGGTGATGGACAGTTCGACGGAGAGCGTGGAGTCGAACAGGGCGCCGTCGGCGACCTGCTTCTTCCAGCCCTTCTCGCCGGTGCCGAGGTCGACCTCCTGCAGCTGGTTGCACTTGGCGCGGTCGCTGCTGCCGCTCATGTACGCGACGACGATCTTGTCGTCGGACGTCTTCTGCGGAGTCGTCGCGCAGATCTTCTGCGGGAAGGTGATCGCGTCCCAGGCGGGTTTGCCGTCACCGACGTTGTAGGCGAAGAGCTGCTTGTAGGCGGCCTTCACCGCGGTCTTGCCGGTGATCCACATGCCCGGGGCGTCGGCGCCGGAACCGGGGGCGTCGGGCGCCTCCTTGTACCAGAGGACCTTGGCCTCGCCGGCCTGGCGGCCCTCGTTGAGGTTCTCCGGGTCCTCGCCGCCGTCGCCGCCGCCGTCGCCGGGGTTGACCGGGGCGGAGGAGGCGGGCTTGGCGTCGTCGGTCTTCTGGGCGACCGGCTTCTTCTCACCCTTGCCGTCGTCATCACCGGTGACGGCCCACACGGTGCCGCCGACGACGAGCAGCGCGGCGACGGCCGCGCCGATGATGATGGCCGGCTTGCCCTTGAAGGGGTTGCCCGAGCCGCCTCCGGGCGGGGTGCCGGGCGCACCGGGGTACTGCGGCTGCTGCGGGTAGCCGTAACCGGGCTGGCCGTACGGGCCGGGCTGCTGGCCGTAGGGGCCGGGGTTGTACGGCCCCGGCTGTCCCGGCGGCCCGTAGGGGCCCGGCTGCTGCGGCTGCTGCGGGTAGCCGTATCCCGGCTGCGGCGGGCCCTGCGGGGGCGGCGGCGTCTGGGGCGGGCCCTGGGGCGGCGGCGGAGTCTGCGGTGCCCCGTAACCACCGCCCTGCGGCGGCTGGTTCTGCGGTGCTCCGAAGCCACCGTGCGGCGGCTGACTGGGCGGCTGAGTCATCAGCGGCTCCCCCGTTCGATCACTGATTTTTAGCCACACCCTGAGATACGAAATGGGCTCAGAGTCGCTTCATAAAGTTCTAAGACGACTCTTTGTATCACCAGGTTCCGACAGCGACCGGGCCGTCTCGCCCCCTGTTCCCAAGGGCGGACCGGCCCGTGATGCCGTCGTTATGCGTCTTCACGCACCCTTCACGCGTCCTCGGCGAGTTCCAGCCAGCGCATCTCCAGCTCCTCGCGCTGTCCGGCCAACTCCCGCAGCTCGGCGTCCAGTTCGGCCACCTTCGCGAAGTCCGTGGCGTTTTCGGCGATCCGGGCGTGGAGCTTGGCCTCCTTCTCGGAGACCTTGTCGAGCTGCCGCTCGATCTTCTGGAGCTCCTTCTTCGCGACGCGCTGGTCGGCGGCGCTCTTCTCCGGGGCCGCGGACTGCGCGACGGCGGCGGGGGCCGAGGCGGCCGCGGCCTCCTCCATGCGCCGGCGCCGCTCCAGGTACTCGTCGATGCCGCGCGGCAGCATCCGCAGGGCGCCGTCGCCGAGCAGCGCGAACACCCGGTCGGTGGTGCGCTCGATGAAGAACCGGTCGTGGGAGATGACGATCATCGATCCGGGCCAGCCGTCGAGCACGTCCTCCAGCTGGTTCAGCGTCTCGATGTCGAGGTCGTTGGTGGGCTCGTCGAGGAAGAGCACGTTCGGCTCGTCCATGAGCAGGCGCAGCAGCTGGAGCCGGCGGCGCTCACCGCCGGACAGGTCGCCGACGGGCGTCCACTGCTTCTCCTTGGTGAAGCCGAACGTCTCGCACAGCTGCCCGGCGGTCATCTCGCGCCCCTTGCCGAGGTCGACGCGCTCGCGCACCTGCTGCACCGCCTCCAGTACGCGCGTGGCGGGGTCGAGTTCGGCGACCTCCTGGGAGAGGTAGGCCAGCTTCACCGTCTTGCCGACGCGGACCTGTCCGCCGACGGGCTGGGTTTCGCCACCGGACCTGGCGGCCTCGGCCATGGCGCGCAGCAGGGACGTCTTCCCGGCGCCGTTGACGCCGACCAGGCCGATCCGGTCACCGGGCCCGAGCTGCCAGGTGACGTGCTTGAGGAGGATCTTGGGGCCCGCCTGGACGGTGACGTCCTCCAGGTCGAACACGGTCTTGCCCAGCCGGGTGGAGGCGAACTTCATCAGCTCGCTGCTGTCCCGGGGCGGCGGTACGTCCGCGATGAGCTCGTTGGCGGCCTCGACGCGGAAGCGCGGCTTGGACGTACGGGCGGGCGCCCCGCGGCGCAGCCAGGCCAGCTCCTTGCGGACGAGGTTCTGCCGCTTGGCCTCCTCGGTGGCGGCGATGCGCTCGCGCTCGGCCCGGGCGAAGACGTAGTCGGAGTAGCCGCCCTCGTACTCGTAGACGGCGCCGCGCTGGACGTCCCACATGCGGGTGCACACCTGGTCGAGGAACCACCGGTCGTGGGTCACGCACACCAGCGCCGACCTGCGGTTCTGCAGATGCTTGGCCAGCCAGGCGATGCCCTCGACGTCGAGGTGGTTGGTGGGCTCGTCCAGGACGAGCAGGTCCTGCTCCTCGATGAGGAGCTTGGCCAGCGCGATGCGGCGCCGCTCACCACCGGACAGCGGGCCGATGACGGTGTCCAGCCCCTTGGGGAACCCGGGCAGGTCGAGCCCGCCGAACAGGCCGGTCAGCACGTCCCTGACCTTGGCGTTTCCCGCCCACTCGTGGTCGGCCATGTCGCCGATGACCTCGTGGCGGACGGTGGCCCCGGGGTCGAGGGAGTCGTGCTGGGTGAGCACGCCGAGGCGGAGCCCGCCGGAGTGCGTGACCCGCCCCGTGTCGGCGCTCTCCTGCTTGGCGAGCATGCGGATGAGCGTGGTCTTGCCGTCGCCGTTGCGGCCGACGACACCCACGCGGTCCCCTTCGGAGACGCCGAGGGAAACGCCGTCGAGCAGGGCGCGGGTGCCGTACACCTTGCTGACGTTCTCGACATTGACCAGGTTGACGGCCATTACTCTCCTGCCAAGGGGGATGGATCGACCCTCCAGGGTAGTCGCGCGGCGGGGTGCTCCGGCCGGGCGGTTCACGCGTCGGCCGCGGCCTCCATGCGGCGCTGGTAGCGCCACACGTCCAGCAGCCGCTCGTCGCCGCGCAGTTCCCCGGCCACGGGGCCGATGCGGTGCTCGGCCTCCACGCAGCGCGGGTCGTCGCGCACGGCCAGTCCGGACACGGCGCAGAGGCGGATCGACTGCCGCTCGTCATGGGTGAGCGCGACCAGCGCGTCCCCCACCTCGGGCTCGGGTCCCCGGTGGTGGGCGAGCCAGTGGCACACCGCCCCGCGTACGCCGGGGTCCTCGTCATGGGCCAGGGTCAGCACGGTGGTGAGGCTCTCGGGGCGGTGCACGGTCTCCGGCACCAGTGCGCGCACCCTCGGGTCCGGGTGGGTGAGGTGCGAGAGCCCGACGGCCTCGATCTCCGGGGCGCTGTCGTGGGTCATCGCGTGGAGGAGGACCGCCAGCACCTCCGGATCCTGCTCCTGCTCCGCCCAGGGCACGAGCTCCCGCCCCCGTTCCCAGAACGGGGCGTCGCCCGTGGCGTCTCCGAGGATCAGCGAGAGCAGCAGGTCGGCGGCGAGCAGGCGGTGCAGCCGGTCGGGGTGGTTGAGCAGGTCCCGGCTCCCCTGCCAGGTCTCCTCGTCGGCCCGCCGGCCGAGCGTGGACACCACGTCGCACCACACGACGTGGCCCCGGTCGGGGTGGGCGAGGGCGCGCGCGACCAGTTCGCCGAAGGGGGTGCGGATGCCGTAGCGGGCCTCCGTGGAGGTGAGCACCGCCCGGTGCTCGTCGCGCACGGTCCTCCCGCCGAGCGTGAGCTGCTCGGACCACCAGCCGATCTCGTCGTCCTCGACCCGGACCCGCTCGACGGGCCCGGTGTGGCCGGTGACGCGGCGCAGTTCGGCCTCCGCGCCCGCCTCGGCCCAGCGCCGGACCCGGGCCAGCAGTTCTGCGCGCGCCGGCGCCGGGAGCGGGATCCGGCCGGTGGCGAGCGCGTGGATCAGCAGGTGGGATCCGCCGTCCACCGCCCGCGTCAGCGGGGTGCTCCCGTCGGGCAGTGGGCGCAGGGGGTCGGCGCCGGCCTGGAGCAGGGCCGCGGCGACGGGCAGGTCGTACGCGGCCACGGCCATGCAGAGGACCGGGAGGCCGTCGGTCCCCTCGGGGGTGTCGGGGTCGGCCCCGGACTCCAGCAGCGCCGTGACCTCGTCCACGTCCCCGCGCCGTACGGCCGCGACCAGTTCCCGCACTCCTGTGCCTCCCTCTTGAAACGACGGGGGGAGCCTGGGCGCCCGGCCGCGGCCGGGGCACGTGATCAACGCCCGGCGATCGTCGCCCCGGGCGCCGGGCCCGACGCCGTGCGCACCGTCCGGCACGTCCCGGACGCCAGCAGGGCCTGGGCCACCGTGGCGGCCGACTCGGGGTCGCGGACCAGGAACGCGGTGGTCGGGCCGGAGCCCGAGACGAGTGCGGCCAGGGCGCCGGCGGCCCGGCCCGCGGCCAGGGTGCCGGCGAGTTCGGGGAAGAGGGAGAGGGCGGCGGGCTGAAGGTCGTTGGAGACGGCGGCGGCGAGCGCGTCCGGGTCGCCCTTGGCGAGGGCGGCGAGGAGTTCCTCGCAGGCGACGGGCTCGGGGATGTCCGTTCCTTCGCCGAGCCGGTCGAACTCGCGGAAGACCGCCGGGGTGGACAGACCCCGCCCGGCCATCGCGAACACCCAGTGGAAGGTGCCGCCGACCTCCAGGGGCGTCAGCTGCTCGCCCCGCCCGATCCCGAGGGCCGCCCCGCCGACCAGGCTGAACGGCACATCGCTGCCCAGGTCGGCGCAGATGTCGAGGAGCTCGCCGCGGGAGGCGCCGGTCTGCCACAGCGCGTCGCAGGCCACCAGGGCAGCGGCGCCGTCCGCGCTGCCGCCCGCCATGCCGCCGGCGACGGGGATGTCCTTGGCGATGTGGAGGTGCACGTCGGGACTGCGGCCGTACCGCTCGGCCAGCGCGATCGCCGCGCGCGCCGCCAGGTTCGTGCGGTCCAGGGGGACCTGGTCGGCGTCCGGGCCGTCGCAGGTGACGCGCAGTTCGTCGGCCGGGGTGACGGTGACCTCGTCGTAGAGGCCGACGGCGAGGAAGACGTTGGCCAGGGGGTGGAAGCCGTCGGGGCGGGCGGCGCCGACCGCCAGCTGGACGTTGACCTTGGCGGGGACGCGGACCGTGACGCTCACGCGGGCTCCTTCTCCTCGTGCCGGTTCGCCTTGTGCTCGGCGATCCGCGCGAACTCCTCCACGGTCAGCGACTCGCCCCGGGCCTGCGGCGAGACCCCGGCGGCGACGAGGGCCTCCTCGGCCGCGGCGGCCGATCCGGCCCAGCCGGCGAGCGCGGCCCGCAGCGTCTTGCGGCGCTGGGCGAACGCGGCGTCGACGACGGCGAACACCTCGCGCTTCGAGGCCGTCGTCCTCAGCGGCTCGCTCCGGCGGACCAGGGAGACCAGGCCGCTGTCGACGTTGGGCGCCGGCCAGAACACGTTCCGCCCGATGGCACCGGCGCGCTTGACCTCGGCGTACCAGTTGGCCTTGACCGAGGGGACGCCGTAGACCTTCGAGCCGGGCGGGGCGGCGAGCCGGTCGGCGACCTCCGCCTGGACCATGACGAGGGTGCGCTCGATGCTCGGGAAGGTGTCGAGCATGTGCAGCAGGACCGGGACGGCCACGTTGTAGGGGAGGTTGGCGACCAGCGCGGTCGGGGCGGGGCCCGGCAGCTCGGTGACGTGCATGGCGTCGGAGTGGACCAGGGCGAACCGGTCGGCGCGCTCGGGCATGCGGGCCGTGATGGTCGCGGGCAGCGCGCCGGCGAGCACGTCGTCGATCTCCACCGCCGTGACCCGGTCGGCGGCCTCCAGCAGCGCGAGGGTGAGCGACCCGAGCCCCGGGCCGACCTCGACGACCACGTCGTCGGGGCGGACCTGTGCGGTGCGGACGATACGGCGGACGGTGTTCGCGTCGATCACGAAGTTCTGTCCGCGTTGCTTGGTGGGGCGTACGCCGAGGGCTGCCGCGAGCTCGCGGATGTCGGCGGGGCCCAGAAGGGCGTCGGGGGTGGGGCTGCTGGTCACGGGACAAGGGTACGGGGGCCCGGTCGCCCCTCAGGTTCCCCCTGGTCCGCCCGGTCCGCGCAGCCGCGCCCCGCAGTGCGGCCAGGGACTGGTTCCCTGCCGCACGTACAGCTTCTTCGCCCGGTACGTCTGTTCCGCCGCCGGGGCGTCCTGGGGGCGGCCGCTGCCGCCGAGGGCCTGCCAGGTCCGGGTGTCGAACTGGTAGAGGCCGCCGTAGGTGCCCGAGGAGTCGACCGCGTCCGGGCGTCCGCCCGACTCGCAGGCCGCGAGGCCCTGCCAGTCGAGGTGGTCGGCGCCCTGAACGGACACCGGGCGCGGTTTCGTACCGACCTTCACGATCTGCGGGCGTGGCGCGCGCACCACCTCGGACCTGATCCGACGCGGCTTCTGTCTGACGCCGTTGACCGTGCGCAGGGAGAAGGTGATCCGGCGCAGGCCCGGCTCGCCCGCGCGCTCCACGACCTCCGTGCCGCGGAACAGGGCCGGATCGTCCGTGCGCCGCACCTGGAACGGGATCGGCTCCTCGCGGACCTCCTTGCCGCCGGTGATCCGCAGCACCGTCACGGTCTGCCCGTCACGCGGGAAGCTGCCCTGCGGGACCGAGGTGGTGTCCTGGCCGTGCAGGGTGATCCCGGCCTCCTCGACGGCCTCCCGTACGGTCGCCGCGCTGGTGCGCACCGTGCGGGCGCGGCCGTCCGCCATGATCGTGACCGTGCGCTCGGTCCGCACGTCCAGGGCGAGGCCCTCGCGCCCGATGCGCCTCGAGCGGGGCGTGGAGACGTACGCGCCCTCCTGTCGCACACCGAGCTGCCGCAGCGCCCCTTCCACCGTGTGGGCGGTCGTCCAGACCTCGCGCCGGTGTCCGTCGAGGGTGAGCCGTACCGGACGGGCGTAGTGCACGGCGACCTCGTCGCCGCTGGCGAGCTCCGTGCCGGGCCCAGGTGCCACCACGTCGTGGGCGCCGACTTCGACGCCCTCCTCCGCGAGCAGTTCGGTGACGTCGTCGGCGAAGGTGTGCAGCGTGCGCGTCCTGCCGTCGACGTTCAGCTCGATGGCCTTGTCCTTGGCGACGAACGCCGTGGTGCCACCCGCCAGGAAGGCCACGACCAGCGCCTGCGGGATCAGCCGCCGCATGGGACTGTCCGGGCGCTCGGCGTAGCGGGCTTTGCGCCGGCGCGTGGACCTGCGGTGCGAGCCGGTGCGCGCCGCGGCTCGTGACCCGGCGCGCGCACCCACGCCCCGGCCGGCGGGCCCCGCGGGCTCGCCGGCCGGGGCGCCCTGCCGGGGCAGCCCGGGCAGGGTCGGGGCCTCATAGGCGGGGCGATAGGTGTCCTCGTAGGCGCCGGGCGCCCCGTGGCCGAGGGTCTCGGCGTTGTGCAGGTCAGCCGGCGGCGCGTCGAAACGGCCGTACGCCGGGTCGGCGTAGGCCGGGCCATACGTCTCGTACGTCTCGTACCGCGAGTTGCTCACGCCGACGCGCTCCAGGGGCCGGAGGGGGTCCAGAGGGGTCCGGATCGGGCCCCCAGAACCTAGCGGAGCGGCCGTCACTCTCCAAAGCGACGCGACTACGCACAGTAGTGCGGCCGAGGTCAGTAGCCGAAGGCCCGCGCGGTGTTCGCGCCGAGCGCCGTGGCCAGCGTGTCCTCGTCGACGCCGCGCACCTCCGCCATGGCCCGCACCGTGATCGGCACCAGATAGGGGGCGTTGGGCCGCCCGCGGTAGGGCGCCGGGGTGAGGAAGGGCGCGTCCGTCTCCACGAGGAGGAGCTCCAGCGGGGCCACGGCCACCGCGTCCCGCAGGTTCTGGGCGTTCTTGAAGGTGACGTTGCCGGCGAAGGACATGAAGTAGCCCGCGCTCGCGCAGATCTCGGCCATCTCGGCGTCGCCGGAGTAGCAGTGGAAGACGGTCCGCTCGGGGGCGCCCTCCTCCTTCAGCACGCGCAGGACGTCGGCGTGGGCCTCGCGGTCGTGGATGACCAGGGCCTTGCCGTGCCGCTTGGCGATCTCGATGTGGACGCGGAAGGACCGCTCCTGCGCCTCCTTGCCCTCGGGCCCGGTGCGGAAGTAGTCGAGGCCGGTCTCACCGACGCCCTTGACCTGCTCCAGTGCGGCCAGCCGGTCGATCTCGGCGAGCGCTTCGTCCAGGGCCGCCGGGCCGCCGGGTTCGCGGGCGCCCTGCCGCGACCAGCCGTCGGGGTCGCCGTGCACGATCCGGGGCGCCTCGTTCGGGTGCAGGGCGACCGTGGCGTGGACGGCGGCGTGGGCCGCCGCCGTCTCGGCCGCCCAGCGCGAGCCCTTGAGGTCGCAGCCGACCTGCACGACCGTCGTCACTCCGACCGACGCCGCCTTGGCCAGCGCCTCCTCGACCGTGCCGGACTGCATGTCCAGGTGGGTGTGGGAATCGGCGACCGGCACCCGGAGGGGCTCCGGAAGGGGCGGGGCCGCGTTCTTGTCCTGGCGGCCGGAGGCGTTCGAAGGCATGCCCCGATCCTACGAAAGGGGTACGCCCTCCCCGATGGGGGAGGACCGGGGAGGGCGTCGACAAGGGAAGCCGGACGGGTCAGCTCGCCTTGCGCTGGAAGGGGTGCAACAGGTCGGACAGGTGCCAGTGGTGGGGCTCGCGCTGCTCCTGGCCGGCCTTCGCCCCGGCCTCGGCGCCCGCGGTGGGCGCCTCCGCGGGCCCGGCGGGCGGCGGTACACGGGACGGCTGGTGCGCCGCGTCGCGCGCCGACGCGACCCGCCCGGGCCGCATGATCCGCACGACGTGGCTGTCGCAGTGGTGACATTCGGGCTTGCTCAACGGGGAGGGCACCACCTTGCCGTCGGCCACGTAGAGGACGAACTCGTGACCCGCGGCGTCCGTGTGGTGCTCTATCTCGTAGGACTGCTCCCAGCCGTGCCCGCACCGCATGCAGGCGAAGGAGTAGGACTCGTTGACGACTGCGGTCGCACCGGCGCGGAGCCCGGTCTGCCCTGCGATCTCACTCATGCCAGCTCCTGTTGGTCCGCTGTGGCGTGAGGGCGATGCCGCCCCCGCAACCCAGTGGACTCCCCGGCCGGACCGATGGCAGCAGACCTGTCGACTGTTGGCCCCGATTTGGGCGTCCCTTGCCCCTGCGCCCCTTCTGCTTTGCCCACCCATGGGGCGCACGCTCAAACGAAAAGCGCCCTGCTCAGAGGGGGTTCAGCGCCCCTGTCGAGGGCGCGGGGCCACATCGACGTGCGGCTCCGCCGTGCGGGCGCGCTCAACCCGCACCACACGCACCCCGCGAGCCACTCCGGCCCTCACCCCTGACCCGGCTCACCCACCGGCGTTCTTCACGGCGACCACCGCGTCGAAGACGACCCTCTTCGGCACCCCCGCCTCCACCGCCACCGCGGCGATGGCCTCCTTGCGCCGCTCCCCCGCTTCCTCCCGCACCCGGACCCGCCGCACCAGTTCCTCGGGCCCGACCTCCTCGGGCCCCTTCTGCGGCGCCCCCTCGACCACCACGGTGATCTCGCCGCGCACCCCCTCCGCGGCCCACGCGGCCAGCTCCCCGAGCCCGCCCCGCCGTACCTCCTCGTACGTCTTGGTCAGCTCCCGGCACACCGCCGCCCGCCGCTCGGCGCCGAACACCTCGGCCATGGCCGACAGCGTGTCGTCGAGCCGGTGCGGGGCCTCGAAGTAGACGAGCGTCCGCCGCTCGTCGGCGACCTCCCGCAGCCGCCCCAGCCGTTCCCCTGCCTTGCGCGGCAGGAACCCCTCGAAGCAGAACCGGTCGACGGGCAGCCCGGACAGCGCGAGCGCGGTGAGCACCGCGGACGGCCCGGGCACGGCGGTGACCCGCACCTCCCTCTCGACCGCGGCGGCGACCAGCCGGTACCCCGGGTCGGACACCGACGGCATCCCCGCGTCGGTCACCAGCAGCACCCGCGCCCCGCCCACCAGCTCCTCGACCAGCTCCGGCGTGCGGGCGGACTCGTTGCCCTCGAAGTACGACACCACCCGCCCCCTGGGTGTGACGCCGAGGGCCTGGGTCAGCCGGCGCAGCCGCCGTGTGTCCTCGGCGGCGACGACATCGGCTCCGGCCAGTTCCTCGGCGAGCCGGGGCGGGGCGTCCGCGATGTCGCCGATGGGGGTGCCTGCGAGTACGAGGGTTCCGATCACGCTCCCATCCTCCCAGGGCGGGCGGCCCCGGACTCCTCCCAGGGGCGGAGGATGCGGACGCATACCGGCCATGCACGGGACTCACACAGAACGGTTCCCTACGATGGCGCGGTGACCAGTACCGCGTCCTCCACGGACACCCGGCAGGGCCAGGCGCCGCTCGAGCAGCGGACGTCCTGGCAGCAGCGGCTGCGCCGCTTCGGCTACCAGGGCCGGCCCAGAAGCGACGCCGACGACGTCCGGGAGCGCCTGGTGCCGCCGTACACCGAGCCCGGCCCCCGGTTGTGGGCGGCGCTCGGCGTCCCGCCCGCGCTCGCGGGACGGCTGGTGCGCTGGTCGGGCTGGATCGGCCCGCTGCTCGTGACGCTGCTGGCGGGTGTGCTGCGGTTCTGGAACCTGGGCAACCCCAGGGCGGTGATATTCGACGAGACGTACTACGCCAAGGACGCGTGGGGTCTCGTCCACCGCGGGTTCGAGGTCAGCTGGGACAAGAACGCCAACGACCTGGTCCTGTCGTCGGGCTCGCACGTGACCATCCCGACGGACGCGGCGTACGTGGTGCACCCGCCGGTCGGCAAGTACGTCATCGGGCTCGGCGAGCTGATGTTCGGGTTCGACCCGTTCGGCTGGCGGTTCATGACGGCGCTGCTCGGCACGCTGTCCGTGCTGCTGCTGTGCCGGATCGGCCGCCGCCTGTTCCGCTCCACCTTCCTGGGGTGTCTCGCGGGTGCGCTGATGGCGGTGGACGGCCTGCACTTCGTGATGAGCCGCACGGCCCTGCTCGACGGCGTGCTGATGTTCTTCGTGCTGGCCGCGTTCGGCTGTCTGCTGGTCGACCGGGACAAGGCCCGCGCGAGACTCGCCGCCGCGCTGCCGGTGGACGAGGACGGCCGGGCCCGGCCCGACCGGCACACGGCCGAGACCACCCGCCTGGGCCTGCGCCCCTGGCGCTGGGCGGCCGGCCTGATGCTGGGCCTGGCCATCGGCACGAAGTGGAACGGCCTGTACATCCTGGCCGCGTTCTGCCTGATGGCGGTGTTGTGGGACGTCGGCTCGCGCCGCGTCGCCGGTGCCCGCTACCCGTACACGGCGGTCCTCAAGCGCGACACGGGCCTGGCGTTCCTGGCCACGGTCCCGGTGGCCCTGGTCACCTACGTCCTGTCCTGGACCGGCTGGATCCTCTCCGCCACCGACGGCAAGGGCGGCTACTTCCGCAACTGGGCCGCGACCGACGGCCAGGGCGGCAGCTGGACCTTCCTGCCCGACTGGCTGCGCAGCCTGTGGCACTACGAGCACCAGGTGTACGAGTTCCACGTCGGGCTGTCCTCGCCGCACACGTACCAGTCCAACCCGTGGAGCTGGCTCGTCCTCGGCCGCCCGGTGTCGTACTTCTACGAGTCCCCGGCGCCCGGCAAGGACGGCTGCCCGGCCGACGCGGGCGAGAAGTGCGCCCGCGAGGTCCTCGCCCTCGGTACTCCGCTGCTGTGGTGGGTCGCCTGTTTCGCGGTGCTGTACGTCCTGTGGCGCTGGTTCTTCCGCCGCGACTGGCGCGCGGGCGCCATCGCCTGCGGCATCGCGGCCGGCTACCTGCCCTGGTTCATGTACCAGGAACGCACGATCTTCTTCTTCTACGCCGTCGTCTTTCTGCCGTTCCTGTGCCTGGCGGTGGCGATGCTCCTCGGCGCGATCATCGGCCCGCCCCGCTCCACCGACACCCGCCGCGTCGCGGGCGCCACGGCCGCGGGCGTCCTGGTCCTCCTGATCACCTGGAACTTCATCTATTTCTGGCCGCTGTACACGGGCCAGGCCATCCCGATCGACGACTGGCGGTCGCGGATGTGGCTGGACACCTGGGTCTGATCCACGTTCGGTCAAAAATCGAAACTCCCCCGCCGTTGGTAACCGCCTGCACGTAGAGTGCTGCCGGGATCGGGCTTTCTGAACGCGTTCAAAGGAACGCGTGGGGCCCAACGGGGAGGGATCGCCCAATGGGCAAGGGGGTCAAGGCCGCCGTCATAGGCGGGGTGTTCGCGGTGATGGTGGGCGGTGCCGGGTACGGGGCCTACAACGTCATCAGCGCGCTGAGCGGTGACGGCGGCACCAGCGGGGTGGCCGCGGAGAAGAGAACCGGGCCGCCCGGCAAGGACGAGGTCGAGGAGACCACGGCCAAGTTCTTCGCGGCCTGGCAGACGGGAGCGGCCGCGACGGCGGCGTCGTACACGAACAACGACGCGGCCGCCGAGCGGCTCCTCACCGCCTTCGGTGACGACGCGCACATCACCGACGTGAAGATCACGCCCGGTGCGGCGCAGGGCACGAGCGTGCCGTACACGGTGAAGGCGAAGGTGGCCTACGACGGGAAGTCCAAGCCGCTGACCTATCGGAGCAAGCTGAAGGTCGTACGCGGGCTGACCACCGGGCGGGCGCTCGTGGACTGGCAGCCGTCCGTCGTGCACCCCGGGCTGAAGAAGGACGACACCCTGGTCACCGAGCAGTCGGCCACCCCGCCCATCGAGGCCGTGGGCCGCGACGGCTCCGTGCTGACGAAGGAGAAGTACCCCTCTCTCGGCCCGGTCCTGGACGCCCTGCGCGACAAGTACGGCGAGAAGGCCGGTGGCACCCCCGGCATCGAGCTGGTCGTCCGGCACGCCGGCAACGGCGCTCCCGACACCCCGCTGCTCACCCTCGCCGAGGGCGAGCCGGGCAAGCTCACCACCACGATCAGCCCGAGCGCTCAGGCGGCGGCCGAGAAGGCGGTCAAGCGGTTCGCCCAGTCGTCGGTGGTGGCCGTCAAGCCGAGCACCGGAGAGGTGCTGGCCGTGGCCAACAACCGCACGGACGGCTTCAACGCGGCCTTCGAAGGCCAGGCGGCGCCCGGCTCCACCATGAAGATCATCACCGCCGCGATGCTCATCGACAACGGCGTGACCTCGATGACCGGTCCGGCGCCCTGCCCCGACACCGCGGTGTGGCAGAGCCAGACGTTCAAGAACCTCACGAACATGAAGCCCGACGAGAACGCCACGCTCGCGGGCAGCTTCATGCGGTCCTGCAACACCGCCTTCATCAAGCTCATCGACGAGAAGCCGCTCACCGACGCCTCGCTGTCCCAGGAGGCCGAGGAGCGCTTCGGGCTGGGGAAGGACAACTGGAAGACCGGCATCGTCTCCTTCGACGGCCGGGTCCCCGCGGTCGACGGGCCGGACCGGGCGGCGGGCGCCATCGGGCAGGGCCAGGTCCAGATGAGCCCGCTGAACATGGCCTCGGTGACCGCGACCGCGATCACCGGCGCCTTCCGCCAGCCCTACCTCGTCTCGCCGGAGCTGGACGGCCGCGAGCTGGCGCAGGCCCGGGGCCTGCGGGCGAGCACCGCCTCCCAGCTCAAGCAGATGATGCGGCTCACCGCCACGCAGGGCACGGCCATGCAGGCCATGGCCGGGCTCGGCGGTGGTGACATCGGCGCCAAGACCGGTTCGGCCGAGGTGGACGGCAACGCCAAGTCCAACAGCTGGTTCACCGGCTTCCGGGACGACATCGCGGCGGCGGCCATGACCGAGCAGGGCGGACACGGCGGCGACGCGGCCGGGCCGATTGTCGCAGCCGTGCTACGAACGGGTGGCTGATCTCACCTGCGCGGGACGGGACTCTAGGGTGGGGGCCGTCGTTGGGACATCCGAGGGCAACGGTGACCCGGGGGATTCGCGGAGGAACGAACAGCAGTGGGCAACAGAAGGCGCGTCGCCGAGCGACGGAAGACGAGACCCGCCGTGATCGGCGGGATGATCGCCGTGGTCGTCGGCGGCGCCGGTCTCGGCGCCTACGCGCTGTTCGGCAGCGGGGCCGCTGCCGACGACGGGACGCGGGCCGCGGACCAGAAGCCCAGGGTGAAGACCGGCCCGCTGTCGTCGGCCGAGGTCACCACCACCGCCCGCGCCTTCCTCACCGCCTGGCAGTCCGGCAAGGTCCCCCAGGCCGCCGCCGTCACCGACGCCCCCTCCGCGGCCCGGCCGCTGCTCACCGGCTACACCAAGGACGCCCACATCAAGGACGTCACCCTCACCCCGGGCACGCGCACCGGTGACAAGGTGCCGTTCACCGTCAAGGCCACGGTGGCGTACAAGGGCACCGAGAAGCCGCTGACGTACGACAGCGCGCTGACCGTCATGCGCCGCACCAGTGACGGGAAGCCCCTGGTCGACTGGCACTCCGCGGTGGTCCACCCGGATCTGAAGGACGGCGACGAGCTGGTCACCGGCGAGGCGGGCACACCCCCGGTCAAGGCTCTCGACCGGGACGGTGGCGAACTGACCGTGAAGAAGTACGCCTCGATCGGCCCGGTCCTGGACGGACTGCGCGAGAAGTACGGCAAGCAGGCCGGCGGCAAGGCCGGTATCGAACTGCGCGTGGTGCGCGGGAAGGCCGCCAAGGCGAAGGACCTCTCGGACAAGACCCTGCTGGAGCTGAGCGAGGGCACACCGGGCACGGTGAGGACCACGCTGGACCCGGCGCTCCAGGCCGCCGCCGAGCAGCAGGTCGCGAAGAAGGCCCGCTCGTCGGTGGCCGTGGTGCGGGTGTCGACCGGCGAGATCCTGGCCGCCGCCAACGCCTCCCCCGGCTTCAACACCGCCTTCCAGGGCTCCCTGGCCCCCGGCTCCACGATGAAGGTCATCACCTCCTCGCTGCTGCTCGAAAAGGGCCTGGCCTCGGCGGACAAGAAGCACCCGTGCCCGAAGTACTTCACGTACGGCCACTGGAAGTTCCAGAACGACGACAAGTTCGAGATCAAGAACGGCACCTTCAAGGCGAGCTTCGCCCGCTCCTGCAACACCGCCTTCATCAGCCAGGCGCCGAAGCTGAAGAACGACGACCTGACCAAGCAGGCCCAGCAGGTCTTCGGTCTGGGGCTGAACAACTGGGCGATCGGTGTGCCGTCCTTCGACGGCGCGGTGCCGGTGCAGTCGGCGGCCCAGATGGGAGCCTCGCTGATCGGGCAGGGCGGGGTCCGCATGAACCCGCTGAACATGGCGTCGGTGTCGGCGACGGTCAAGGCCGGCACGTTCCACCAGCCCTACCTGGTCTCCCCGGACGTGGACGGCCGCAAGCTGGCGAAGGCCTCGCGCACGATGTCCGCGGGCACCCTGTCCCAGCTGCGTGAGCTGATGTCGTACACGGCCGCGTACGGCACGGCCGCGGAGGCGATGGCCGGGGTCGGCGGTGACGTCGGCGCGAAGACCGGGTCGGCCGAGGTCGACGGGCAGAAGAAGCCGAACGGGTGGTTCACGGCCTACCGGGGCGACCTGGCCGCCGCGGGCGTGGTGCAGCAGGGCGGGCACGGCGGTTCGACGGCCGGCCCGATCGTGGCGGCGCTGCTGAAGACGGGCGGCTGAGCCCCGGGGTCAGTGCGTCACGGGTTCCGCGGCGGCCGTGTACGTCCGCCGCAGGAACCGCAGCAGCGCCTGCCGCTCGAACTGCACCACCGAGACGCCCTGCGGGGAGTGGAACTCCACCACGACCTGCACCCGGCCGCAGGGCCACACCCGCACCTCGCCGCTGCCCGCGGGGGCCCGCAGGCCCTCCTCCAGGAGTTCGCGGCGGAAGGTCCATTCGCCGCCCCCCGCGCCGGGCAGTCCCATGCGCACCGACCGGGGATCGTGGTCGGGGTCGTACCGCAGGGTGACCGGAACCGCCTCCAGCTCGTCGACGAGCGGGACGGCCGCGTCCGAGACGATGTGGGCTCGCGCGTACTGCTCGACTACGGACATCGGACGGCCCCTTCACCGTGCGCGTTCCGAGTGGAAACTCTGCGTCCACTCCCCCTCCAATGTCGCATATTTTCCGGATTGCGCCCCTCGGGGTGCATATATCACGCGTGAGATAAAACGAGCGGCACGCTCTTGCAAACCGTTCGCATCAAGCCACATCATCGAACGGTGCATGTACCTGACGGATTCATCAACGCGCCCACCTCAGCAGCCACCGGTGTGATCGCCGCGGGCGCCGTCGCCGTGAGCCTGCGCGGCGCACGCCGCGAACTCGACGAGCGCACCGCGCCGCTGGCCGGGCTCGTCGCGGCCTTCATCTTCGCGGTGCAGATGCTGAACTTCCCCGTCGCGGCGGGGACCAGCGGCCATCTGCTCGGCGGTGCGCTGGCGGCGATACTCGTCGGCCCGTACACCGGGGTGCTGTGCGTCTCCGTCGTCCTGCTGATGCAGGGCATCCTCTTCGCGGACGGCGGCCTGACCGCGCTGGGCGTGAACATCACCAACATGGCGATCGTCACGACGGTCGTCGCCTACGCCCTCTTCCGCGGCCTGGTCAAGGTGCTGCCCCGCACCCGCCGGTCGGTCACCGCGGCCTCCTTCGTCGCCGCCCTGGTCTCCGTCCCGGCCGCCGCGCTGGCCTTCACGCTGATGTACGCGCTCGGCGGCACCACCGACGTGTCGATCGGCAAGGTCGCCACCGCCATGATCGGCGTGCACGTCCTGATCGGCATCGGCGAGGCCACGATCACCGCCCTGACCGTCGGCGCGGTCATCGCCGTACGCCCGGACCTGGTGTACGGAGCGCGCGGACTGACGCAGAAGCTCAAGCTGCGGGTGAACGGCGAACTGGTCGACGCGCCCGAGGCCGAGCCCGCGCCCGCCCCGGTGGCCGCCCGGACCTCGCACCGAAAGGTGTGGGCCGCCGGCCTGGTCGCCTCCCTCGTACTGGCCGGGTTCGTCAGCTTCTACGCGTCCGCGAACCCCGACGGGCTGGAGAAGGTCGCCGCCGACCACGGCATCGACAAGAAGGCCGAGGAGCACGCCGTCGCCGACTCCCCGCTCGCCGACTACGGCGTCAAGGACGTCGACGACGCCCGCCTGTCCGGGGGTCTGGCGGGCGTGATCGGCGTGGGCGTCACGGTCGTGGCGGGCACCGGCGTGTTCTGGGCCGTGCGCCGCCGCCGTACGGGCGACACCTCCCCGTCGGACACGACCAGCATGACGAGCGTCTGACGTGGGAGCCGGGCACGCGCACAAGCTGTACCGGCACGGGCACTCGCCCGTGCACGGCCTGCCGCCGCACACCAAGCTCGCGGCCGTGTTCGCCTTCGTGGTGGTCGTGGTGTCGACACCGCGCGAGGCGATGTGGGCGTTCGGGCTGTACGCCGTTCTGCTCGGGGCCGTCGCGTACGTCGCGCGCGTGCCCGCGGCGTTCCTGCTCGGACGGCTGCTGATCGAGGTGCCGTTCGTCGCGTTCGCGGTGCTCATGCCGTTCGTGGCGGAGGGCGAGCGGGTCGACGTCCTCGGCCTGTCCCTGAGCGTCAACGGTCTGTGGGGCGCCTGGAACGTGCTCGCCAAGGGCACCCTCGGTGTCGCGGCCTCCGTGCTGCTGGCCGCCACGACCGAGCTCCGCGAACTGCTCCTCGGCCTCCAGCGCCTCAAACTCCCGCCGCTCCTCGTGCAGATCGCGTCCTTCATGATCCGCTACGGCGATGTCATCACCGACGAGATGCGGCGCATGCGGATCGCCCGGGAGTCGCGCGGCTTCGAAGCCAGCGGCGTCAAGCACTGGGGCGTGCTCGCCAAGTCGGCGGGCGCGCTGTTCATCCGCTCCTACGAGCGCGGCGAGCGTGTGCACCTGGCCATGGTCAGCCGCGGATACGCCGGCTCCATGCCCGTCATCGACGAGGTGACCGCGTCCCGGGCGCAGTGGTCGTACGCCCTCGCCCTCCCCTGCGCCGCTCTCCTCGTCTGTCTGCTGGGATGGACCCTGTGACCGATGTGACCCCTTCGCTCGACGTGGCCGGACTGGCCTTCGCCTACCCCGACGGGCACCAGGCCCTCTTCGGCGTGGACTTCTCGATCGCCCGCGGCGAGCGGGTCGCGCTGCTCGGGCCGAACGGCGCCGGCAAGACGACCCTCGTACTGCACCTCAACGGCATCCTGACCGGCGGCGCCGGCACGGTGAAGGTCGCCGGGCTGCCCGTGGACAAGCGCAACATGGCCGAGGTCCGGCGCCGGGTCGGCATCGTCTTCCAGGACCCGGACGACCAGCTGTTCATGCCGACGGTCCGGGAGGACGTGGCGTTCGGGCCGGCGGCGGCCGGACTGAAGGGGCCCGAGCTGGAGGAGCGCGTGGAGCGGGCCCTGGAGCGGGTCGGCATGGCGGGGTTCAAGGACCGCCCGCCGCACCACCTCTCCTTCGGGCAGCGCCGCCGCGTGGCCGTCGCGACGGTGCTGGCGATGGAGCCGGAGATCCTCGTCCTCGACGAGCCCTCCTCCAACCTCGACCCCGCCTCCCGCCGCGAGCTGGCGGACATCCTGCGCTCCCTGGACGTGACCGTGCTGATGGTCACGCACGACCTCCCCTACGCCCTGGAGCTGTGTGCGCGCTCCCTGATCCTCAGCGACGGGGTGATCGCGGCCGACGGGCCGACCGGCGCACTGCTCTCGGACGAGGACCTGATGCGGGCCCACCGCCTGGAGCTGCCGTTCGGTTTCGATCCGCGTTCCGTCCCGGCGGCTCCGGCCCGTCCGTGACAATGGGCGCGTGACGAACGAGGAGAGCGACGGATCACCGCTGCTGGACGAGCAGCTGTGCTTCGCGCTGTACGCCGCCCAGCGCGCGGTGACGGCGGCGTACCGCCCGTTCCTCGACGAGCTGGGTCTCACCTACCCGCAGTATCTGGTGCTGCTGGTCCTCTGGGAGCGCGGCGAGACCACGGTCAAGGAACTGGCCGCGGCCCTTCGCCTCGACTACGGCACGGTGTCCCCGCTGCTGAAGCGCCTGGAGGCAGCCGGTCTCGTCCGGCGTGAGCGGTCGGCGCGGGACGAGCGGTCGGTGCTCGTGGCCGTGACCGGGCGCGGGGAGGAACTGCGGGAGCGGGCGGGGCGGGTGCCCGGCGCGCTGCTCACGGCGACGGGGCTGGACGCGGCGGAGGCCGGGCGGCTGCGTGCGGAGCTGTGGCGGCTGGCGGAGCGGGCGGAGTCGGCGGCGGACCGGGCCCGCTGAGGGTTACCCACGGTTGCCACCCCCTGGGCACGGCAGGGTAGTTACCGGCCAGTACCTTGTGCACGATGTATCGGTGCACACCTGGTTCCGGGGGAGGACAGCATGACTGACGGCCCCGCCGTCGACACCCGCCCGACGAAGATCATGTTCGTGGCGGAGGCCACCGCCCACGGTGGCCGCGACGGCTACGTCACCAGCCAGGACGGTCAGCTCGACCTCAGGGTGGCGATGCCCCCGCAGCTCGGCGGCGACGGCAACGGCACCAACCCGGAACAGCTCTTCGCGGCCGGCTACAGCTCCTGCTTCCACAACGCCCTGATCCTCGTCGGCAACCGCGAGGGCTACGACCTGACCGGCTCCACGGTCTCCGCGAAGGTCGGCCTCGGCCCCAACCGGCAGCGCGGCTACGGCCTGGCCGTCGCCCTCAGCGTCTCCCTGCCGGTCGTCGACCCCGACCTCGCGACCAGGCTGGTGGACGCCGCCCACGAGGTCTGCCCGTACTCGAACGCGACCCGCGGGAACATCGACGTGACCATCCTGCTTGGCTAGGGAGGGCATCACGAGCACAGCGGCGAGACGAGGAGTACGGGCGTGGACGTGCACGGCACAGTGGCCGAGGGCTTCGAGCCGGTGAGGGACGCGTTCGTACGGAACTTCGACACGCTCGGGGACCGGGGCGCGGCGGTCGCCGTCTACCGGGACGGGCGGAGGGTCGTCGACCTCTGGGGCGGCACCAAGGACGTCGACGGCACGGCTCCGTGGGAGCGCGGCACCGCCCAGGTCGTGCGCTCGGCGACCAAGGGGGTCGCCGCTGCCGTCCTCCTGCTGTTGCACCAGCGCGGGCAGCTCGACCTGGACGCGCCGGTGGGGCACTACTGGCCGGAGTTCAAGGCGCGGGGCAAGGAGCGGGTCCTGGTCCGGCATGTGCTGAACCACCGCGCCGGACTGCCGGTCCTCGACCGGCCGCTCACGCCGCGGGAGGCCCTCGACCCGCTGCGCGGCCCCGAGGCGGTCGCCGCGCAGGCGCCCGCCTGGGAGCCCGGCACCGACCACGGCTACCACGCGCTCACCTACGGCTGGCTGCTCGACGAACTCGTGCGGCGCGTGACCGGGCAGGGCACCGGCGAGTGGCTCGCGTCGCAGGTCACCGGCCCGCTGGGCCTGGACCTCTGGCTCGGTCTGCCGGAGTCGGAGGCCGGCCGGGTCGGGCGGGTGGGCCGCGTCGAGGGAGCCGAACCGGCCGGGGGCCTGCGCGCCCGCCCGAAGCGCTCGGTCACCGAGGCCTACGAGGACCCGGCCTCCCTGACGCGCCGGGCCTTCGCCGCGATCTCCCCGTTCCCGGACCAGAACGACCCCGCCTACCGCGCGTCCGCCCTCCCCGCGACGAACGCCATGGCGACGGCGGACGGACTGGCCCGCTTCTACGCGACCCTGATCGGCGACACGGCCGGCGCCGCACGCCTCTTCGCGCCGGAGACGGTGGAACTGGCCCGGGCCGAGGAGTCGGCGGGCCCCGACCGGGTCCTGGTGGTCGGCACCCGCTTCGGCCTCGGTTACATGCTGCACGGCAGCGCCTCGCCGTTCCTCACCCCGGGTTCCTTCGGCCACCCGGGCCGCGGCGGCGCCCTCGGCTTCGCCGACCCGGAGACCGGGATCGCCTTCGGCTACGTCACCAACGGCTTCCGCAAGACGGTGACGGCGGACCCGCGGGCGCAGGCGCTGGTGCGGGCGGTGCGGGGAGTGCTGGACCTCTAGGAGCCCTTACACGTGGATGGGGTGGGAGGTCCGGCCCGACGCCTGGTCGATCTCCTCGTGCGCCTTGGTCAGCAACGCCATGGCGAGTTCGTTGAGCGCCCGGGCCCCGGCGATCTCCTCCCCGACCCTCGGCTGATTGGCGTCGGTCCGGTGCCGGCTCGCGTGCCCGTGCGCCCGTACCTCGCTGCCGTCGGGCAAGCGGACCATCGCGGCCGCGCGCGTGTGCTGGTCGTCCTCCGTGAACTCCATCTCGACGTGCCACCCGACTGTGGTGTGCATCATGACGATCACCTCCGGAACGCTTAGTTCCAGGGTGCTCCTCGCACCGGCCGGACGCACCCGTCCGGCGGGCCCCTATCCGGCGTGCAGCATCAGCCCGATCCCGACCACCAGCAACCCGGCCGCCGCGATCCTCGGAGCCCCGAACCGCTCCTTGAAGAAGACGGCCCCGATCGCCGCGCCCACGATGATCGACGACTCGCGCAGAGCCGCGATGGGGGCGAGTTCGGCCCGGGTCTGGGCCCACAGGACGAGGGCGTAGGCGGTGACGGACAGCGCGGCGCCGAACAGCCCCACCCCGGCGAACGGCCGCAGCAGGGCGACGGTCCGCCCGCGCCAACGCCACGCGGCGTATGCCGGGATGACGACCCCCTGGACCGCCATCAGCCAGGCGATGTAGCCCAGGGAGGACCCGGAGGCCCGTACGCCCAGCCCGTCGACGACGGTGTACACCGCTATGGTCAGCCCGGTCGCCAGGGCCGCCCCGATCGCCGCCCAGTCCGGCCGCCGGCCCCGCAGTCCCCACAGGGCGACGCCGGTCAGCCCCGCGCACGACAGGGCGATTCCGGCAGCGGCCCACCCGTCGGGAACCTCGTGTGCGAAGAGGGCGGCGAGCAGGGTCACGACGAGGGGCGCGGTGCCCCGGGCGATGGGGTAGGCCTGCCCGAAGTCGCCCAGCCGGAAGGAGTTCATCAACAGGGCGTAGTAGGCGATGTGGACGGCGGCGGAGGCGAGCAGGTACGGCCAGGCCCCGGCCGCCGGAAAGGCCACGAAGGGCGCGAGGGCCAGCCCGATGACGACGCCCCCGCCCGAGATCAGCGCGAAGCCGGCCAGCTTGTCGGTGATCTTGTGGGCGAGGGCGTTCCAGCTGGCGTGGGTGACGGCGGCGAGCAGGACGGCGGCGGTGACCAGAGGGGTCACGAGGTGCGCTCGCGCACGTCCACCAAGGTGCCGTCGGCGTGGGTGACGAGGTCCTCGGGTGCCATGGGGAACACGGTGTGCGGCGTCCCGGCCGCGGCCCAGACGACGTCGTGCTCCAGCAGGGACCGGTCGGCGAGCACGCGGGTCCTGGTCCGGTGCCCGAAGGGCGGCACGCCGCCGATGGCGTACCCGGTGGTCTCCCGCACGACGTCCACCCTGGCCCGTGTGACCTTGTCCGCGCCGAGCTCCTTGCGGACGAGTTCGAGGTCGACCCGGGAGGCCCCGTCCATCAGCACGAGCACGGGCACCCCGTCCGCAGCGAAGATCAGCGACTTGCAGATCTGGCTCAGCTCGCAGCCGACCGCGGCAGCGGCCTCGGCGGCGGTACGGGTGGCGTCCGGAAAGCGGCGGACCTGTCGCACGAGGTGCCCGAGCCCGAGGTCGCGCAGGGCCTCGGCGAAACGGGGGTGTGCTCCGGAGTTCTCGGCGTCAGTGGCGGCTGTCGTCGTCATGCCGTGCACGCTAGCGGTACGTGTACGGGGCACGCGAGGCGGTATCGGCGCGCTGCCCCGGTCCGGTTCAGCCGGTGGCGTCCTCCGGCCGGACGTCCGCGAACTCCCACCAGGCGAGCGGCAGCCAGTCCCCGTCGACGAAGCCGTCGACGGAACCGCCGGTGCCCTGGATGGCCACACGGGTCCCGACCGGGTAGGTGGTGCCGGACAGTCCGGAGACCGCCACGAGAAGGGTGCCGATACGTCGAGACAAAGCCATACTTCCTTTCTCCTCTGGGTGCAAATCATCTCATCATGCACCAGCCTGGTATATGAGCTACGGCACATAGACGGAGGTGCGTGACGATGAGGGCTGTCGTGTACAAAGGCCCCTTCGAGGTAGCGATAGAACAAGTGGAGGACCCACACATCCAGCACCCGAACGACGTGATCGTCCGGGTGACGTCGACAGCGATCTGCGGTTCCGACCTGCACATGTACGAGGGCCGCACGGCGGCGGAGCCGGGGATCGTGTTCGGACACGAGAACCTCGGGGTCGTCGAGGAGGCAGGAGAGGGGGTCACCTCGCTCAGCCGCGGTGATCGCGTGGTCATGCCGTTCAACGTGGCCTGCGGCTTCTGCAAGAACTGTACGGCCGGCTTCACGGGCTTCTGCCTGACCGTGAATCCGGGCTTCGCCGGCGGCGCCTACGGCTACGTCGCCATGGGCCCCTACACGGGCGGCCAGGCGGAGTACGTACGGGTTCCGTACGCCGACTTCAACTGCCTCAAGCTCCCGGAGGGCACCGAGAAGGAGACCGATTTCGTCCTGCTCGCCGACATCTTCCCGACCGGCTATCACGGCAACGAGCTGGCGGACGTGCGCCCCGGTGACAGCGTCGCCGTGTACGGCGGCGGCCCGGTCGGCCTGATGGCCGCCTACTCGGCGATGCTGCGCGGCGCGAGCAAGGTGTTCGTCGTCGACCGGGTGGCGGAACGCCTGCAGAAAGCCCGGGAGATCGGCACGATCCCGATCGACTTCACCCAGGGCAACCCGGTGGAGCAGATCAAGGAGCAGACCGACGGCCAGGGCACGGACAAGGGCGTCGACGCCGTCGGCTACCAGGCCCAGGCGCAGGGCGAGGACCGTGAGGAGCCGGCGATCGTGCTGAACTCCCTCGTCGAGACGGTCCGCCCGACGGGCGCGCTCGGCATACCGGGCCTCTACGTCCCCAGCGACCCGGGCGGACCGGACGAGTCCGCCAAGAAGGGCATGCTGATGGTGGCCGTCGGGCGCCTCTTCGAGAAGGGCCTGCGGATGGGCACCGGTCAGTGCAACGTCAAGCGGTACAACCGCCACCTGCGCGACCTGATCATCGAGGACCGCGCGAAGCCCAGCTTCGTCGTCTCGCACGAACTGCCGCTCGACGAGGCGCCGGGCGCGTACGAGAAGTTCGACAAGCGGGTGGAGGGCTACACCAAGGTCGTACTCCACCCACAGGCCGCGTAAGAAGGCCGGGGCCGGGACCGCCCCGCGCGCACGTGCGGCGACCCGGCCCGGACGGAAAGGCCGGTGAGGGCGCCCCGTTGCGGAGCCCTCACCGGCCGGTGTCTCAGAGGTGTCGGTGCGTCAGGCGCGCACCAGGTCCCGGTCCGTGTCCCTCCGGTCGGACGCGTCGCGCAGGCCCTCGCCCTCGACGTCGACGTTGGGCAGCGCGCGGTCGAGCCACTTCGGGAGCCACCAGGCCTTGCGGCCGAGGAGGGCCAGGACGGCCGGGACGATGGCCATGCGGACGACGAACGCGTCGAAGAAGACGGCGATCGCGAGGCCGAAGCCGATCATCTTGACCATCGACTCGGACGAGCCGATGAAGCCGGCGAAGACGGCCATCATGATCACCGCGGCGGCGGTGACGACCCGCGCGCCGTGCCGGAAGCCGGTGACCACGGCCTGGGCCGGCTTCTCCCCGTGGACGTAGGCCTCCCGCATCCGGGTCACGAGGAACACCTCGTAGTCCATCGCCAGGCCGAAGACCACGCCGACCATGAAGATCGGCATCATCGACATGACCGGCCCGGTCTGCTCCACGCCCATCAGGTCCGACAGCCAGCCCCACTGGAAGACCGCGACGACCGCGCCGAGGGCCGCCATCACCGACAGCAGGAAGCCGAGGGCCGCCTTCAGCGGGACCAGGATCGAGCGGAAGACCACGATCAGCAGGAGGAAGGCCAGACCGACGACGAGCACCAGATACGGCACCAGCGCGTCGTTGAGCTTTTCGCTGACGTCGATGTTCATCGCCGTGCTGCCGGTGACAAGGACGTTCGCGTCCGTGTCGGCCTGGATGCCCGCGCCCGCGTCCCGGATGCCGTGCACCAGGTTCTCCGTCGTGGCGGAGGACGGCTTGGAGCCGGGGATCACGGTGATGGTGGCGGTGTCACCGGCCTTGTTGGGCTGCGCCGGCGTGACCGTCACGACGTCCTTCAGGGCCTTGATCTCGTCGCCGGTCTCGGCGAAGACCGCCTTCGGGTCGGCGCTGTCCTTCGCGTCGACGACGACCATCAGCGGACCGTTGAAGCCCGGCCCGAAGCCCTCGGACAGCAGGTCGTAGGCGCGGCGCTGGGTGGTGGAGACGGGCTGGGAGCCGTCGTCGGGCAGTCCCAGTTCGAGGGAGGTCGCGGGGACGGCCGCCGCGCCGAGGCCGATGACGCCGAGGAGCAGGACCGCGAGCGGGCGGCGCACGACGAAGCTCGCCCAGCGGGTGCCCAGGTTCGGCTTGGCGGGCTCGGCCGGCTTGTCCTGCTGCTTCGCCCGGCCGGGTAGCTTGCCCTTCTCCCCCATCGGCCTGATCTTCCGGCCGGCGTATCCGAGCAGTGCGGGGATCATCGTCAGGGCGATCAGCACCGCGATGGCCACCGTGCCGGCCGCCGCGATGCCCATCTTCGTCAGCATCGGGATGTTGACCACGGACAGGCCCACCAGCGCGATCACCACGGTCAGACCGGCGAAGACCACCGCGGAGCCCGCCGTGCCGACGGCCCGGCCCGCCGCTTCCTCGCGCTCGCGGCCCTCGGCCAGTTCGGCGCGGTAGCGGGAGACGATGAACAGCGCGTAGTCGATGCCGACGGCCAGGCCGATCATCATCGCGAGGGTGGACGTGGTCGTGCCCAGGTCCAGCGCACTGGCCAGGCCCGTGATCGCGGAGACGCCGATGCCCACGCCGATGAGCGCCGTCAGCAGCGGCAGTCCGGCCGCGACGAGCGAGCCGAAGGTGATGACCAGGACGACCGCGGCGACCGCGATGCCGAAGATCTCGCTGGAGCCGGTGTGCGGAACGGCCTGGAGCGCGTCACCGCCGATCTCGACGGTCAGCCCGGCCTTCCGCGCGTCCTGCGCGCTGTCCTCCAGGGCGTCCTTGGACGCGTCGTCCAGCTCCATGCCGGAGACCTTGTACGACACCTGCGCGTAGGCGATGGTGCCGTCCTTGCTGACGGCCTTCGCCTGGTAGGGGTCGGTGACGCGGACGACCTCGGAGCCGTCGGACAGCTCCTTCACCGTGTCCTCGACCGTCGCCCTGTTGCCGGGGTCGGTCATCTTCTCGCCGCTCGGCGCCTTGAAGACGACGCGTGCGGTGGCGCCGTCGGCACTGGTGCCGGGGAAGCGCTGCTCCAGCAGGTCGAAGGCCTTCTGGGCCTCGGTGCCGGGGATGGAGAACGAGCTGTTGCCCGCGGCGGGGGCACTGGCCGCGCCGACACCGGCGAGGGTCAGCAGGGCCACCCATATCAGGGCGACGACGTGCCGCCGCCGGAACGAGAGCCGGCCGAGTTGGTAGAGGAATGTGGCCACGAGGGCGTACTCCCGGTCAGTCGTGGGGTCTTCAGGGCAGGGGTGATCAGCCCGACGACGTGAGCGGAGACGTCAGGTAGGGGCTTGCTGGGGGACTATTCGGTGGGCACGCCGAGGGCGGGGAGGACCACGGCGTCGATGTACGAGGTGAGGAAGGCCGCCGTCGGCGGCTTGTCCTCCAGGACCGCGCAGGTGACGAAGGCGCCGAGCATCATGTGCACCACGAACTCCAGCGCGGGGCAGTCCGGACGGACCTCGCCCCGGTCGACGGCGCGCTGGAGGACACGGCGCGAGTCCGCGATCTCCGGCTCGATGATCTGGCTCTTGAACTCGCTGTGGAGGTCCGGGTTGGCGTGCATCGCCGTGGCCAGACCGCGCATCAGCGCGCCGTTCTGCTCCATCTCGGCGTCGTCAGCACGCGCCATGAGGGCGTGGAAGTCGCCGCGCAGAGAGCCGGTGTCGATCTCGTCGAGGTTCTTCACCGGCTTGATGTGCCGGAGCGCCTTGACGACCAGCTGGGCCTTGCCGCCCCACTGGCGGTAGAGGGTGGCCTTGCTGGAGCGGGTGCGCGCGGCCACGGCGTCCATGGTGAGGGCGTCGTAGCCGACTTCGCGGAGCAGGTCGAGCACGGCCGCGTAGAGCTCGGCCTCACGCTCGGGGGTGATCCGACTGCGACGCGCGGCGGCGACCTCAGCCATCTCTTCACCTTCCTGCTCCGAACGACACGGTTTCGTACGTCATGAATGTAGCGCACCCCGCATGAGAACGAACCGGTTTCGTACGTGTACTGGGTCACGGTCACGCGTGTGTGCTGAGTTGCCCCGGTTCGTCCCCCGGCAAAGCATGAGGTGGTGACCTATCTGCGTCTGCCGCACCTCCATGACGACCTGCTGTGCTTCGTGGCCGAGGACGACCTCTGGCTCGCCCCGCTCGACGCCCCCGGCCGGGCCTGGCGGCTCACCGTCGACCGCACCAAGCTGGGCCACCCGCGCTTCTCGCCCGACGGCCGCCACCTCGCCTGCACGAGCTGGCGCAGCCTGGTGCCCGAGGTCCACGTCGTCCCGGTGGACGGCGGCCCGGGCCGCCAGGTGAGCCACTGGGGCAGCGCCGACACCCGGGTCTGCGGCTGGACCCCGGAGGGAGAGATCCTGGCCGTGGCCTCGCACGGCGAGCCCTTCTCGTTCTACACCTGGGCCTACAAGGTCTCCCCCGAGGGCGACCCGGGCCGCAAACTGCCCTGGGGGCCGGTCTCCGACATCCAGGTCGCCGACGTGGACGGGGAGCGCAGGTCCCTGCTTCTGACCGGCACCCCGCCGCACGAACCGGCCTCCTGGAAGCGCTATCGCGGCGGGGCCACGGGCCGGCTCTGGCTGCACGGCGAACGGCTGCTGGAAGGCCTGGGCGGCCATCTGCACTCCCCCATGTTCGTCGGCGGCCGCATCGCGTTCCTCTCCGACCACGAGGGCGTCGGCAACCTCTACTCCTGCGCCTACGACGGCTCCGGCCTGCGCCGGCACACCGACCACGACGCCTTCTACGCCCGGCACGCCGCGAGCGACGGCACCCGGGTGGTGTACCAGTGCGGGGGCGACCTGTGGCTGGTCGACGACCTGTCCCCGGACTCCGGGCCGCGCCGGCTGGACGTACGGCTGAGCGGGCCGCGCGCGGGACGGCGTCCCTACCAGGTGGCGGCGTCCCGGCACGTCGACGGGCTCTCGGTCGACGAGACCGGGCGGGCCAGCGCGGTCGTCGTGCGCGGCAGCCTGTACTGGCTGACCCACCGGGACGGCCCGGCCCGCACCCTCACCGACACCCCGGGCGTCCGGGTGCGGCTGCCGGAGATGCTCGGCGGCAGCGGACGGGTGGCGTATGTGACGGACGCCGAGGGCGAGGACGCCGTCGAGATCGCCTCCCTGCCCCGGGCGAGCGGCGACCGGGCGCCCCGGCGACTGGCCCCCGGTGCGCTGGGCCGGGTGCACGAGCTCGTCTCGGACCCGGAGGGCGAGCGGCTGGCGGTCGCCTCGCACGACGGCCGGCTCCTCCTCCTCGACGTCACGGAGGACTCCGACGACGAGGTCACCGAGCTGATCCGGTCGGTCAACGGGCCCGTGCGCGACCTCGCGTTCTCGCCGGACGGGGCGTGGCTCACCTGGTCGCACCCGGGCATCGGGCGGACCCTGCGCCAGATCAAGATGGCCCGGCTGGCCGGGACGGAGGACGGGGAGCGGCTGATCGTCGACGTCACCAACGGCCGCTTCGAGGACGAGAACCCGGTCTTCACGCGCGACGGCCGCTACCTCGCCTTCCTGTCCTGGCGCGGCTTCGACCCGGTCTACGACGTGCACACCGGGGACCTGTCCTTCCCGCTGGGCTGCCGCCCGTACCTGGTGCCGCTGTCCTCCGCGACGCCCTCCCCGTTCGCGGTGAACCCGGAGGGCCGTCCGGCCGCCGGGGGCCTCGATCCGGTGGAGGACGACGACAACGGCAACGGGGACAACGGGGCCGTGACCGTCGAGGTCGAGGGGCTGGAGAGCCGGGTCACGCCGTTCCCGGTGGCCGCCTCCAAGTACTCGGCGCTGTGCCCGGTGGCGGGCGGCGGACTGGTGTGGCTGCGCTGGCCGATCTCGGGCGCCCTCGGCGAGACGTTCGCCAACCCGGACGACACCAGCGGCCGGCCGACCCTGGAGCACTTCGGCATCACCAAGGCCAAGAGGTCCGAACTCGCCCAGCACCTCGACTGGTTCGCGGTCAGCGGCGACGGCAGCCGGCTGGTGATCGTCGACGAGGGCGAGCTGCGCGCGGTACCGGCCAGCGAACAGGGCGACAGCGACTCCACCGTGTGGATCGACGCGCGGCGCATCCTGCACGTGGCCGACCCGGCGGCGGAGTGGCGGCAGTCGTACGAGGAGGCCGGGCGGCTGATCCGGGCCTACTTCTGGGACCCGGGCATGTGCGGCATCGACTGGGACGGAGTGCTGGACCAGTACCGCCCGCTGGTCGAACGGGTCGCCTCCCCCGACGAGTTCGCCGACCTGCTGCGCGAGGTGCTCGGCGAGCTCGGCACCTCCCACGCCTACGTCACCGCCGCCCGGCGCAACGAGGGCCCGCCGCACTACCAGCGCCGGCAGGGCCTGCTGGGCGCCAACTTCGTACGCCGGGACGGCGGCTGGGCGGTCAGACGGATCCTGCCCGGCGACTCCTCCGACTCCAAGGCCCGCTCCCCGCTGGCCGGCACGGGCATCCGGGAGGGCGCGCTGCTCACCCATGTCGACGGCCGCCCGGTGGATCCGGAGGCGGGCCCGTATCCGCTGCTGGCCGGCGCGGGCGGCACGACCGTGGAGCTGACCTTCCGCCCCGCGGAGGGCGAGGGCCCGCCCCGGCGGGTCGCCGTCGTCCCGCTCGTCGACGAGCGGCCGCTGCGCTACCAGGACTGGGTGGCCAAACGCCGAGCGGTGGTCCGCGAGTTGAGCGGCGGGCGCTGCGGCTACCTGCACATCCCGGACATGGGCGGCTCGGGCTGGGCGCAGTTCAACCGCGACCTGCGCATGGAGGTGTCCCGCCCGGCGCTGATCGTGGACGTGCGCGGCAACGCGGGCGGCCACATCAGCGAGCTGGTCGTCGAGACGCTGAGCCGGACCATCCTGGGCTGGGACCTGACCCGGGACGCCCAGGCGGTGTCGTACACCTCGAACGCGCCGCGGGGCCCCGTGGTGGCCCTGGCGGACGAGGCGACCTCCTCGGACGGCGACATGATCACCGCCGCGTTCAAGCTGCTGAAGCTCGGCCCGGTCGTGGGGCAGCGCACCTGGGGCGGTGTGGTCGGCATGACCGGCCGCCACGAGCTGGGCGACGGCACGGTGATCACGGTGCCGATGAACGCGGCCTGGTTCGACGCCTACGGCTGGTCGGTGGAGAACAAGGGCGTCGCCCCCGACATCGACGTCCTGCGCACCCCGCTGGACTGGGCCGAGGGGCGGCACGCCCAGCTGACCGATGCGGTGGAGCTGGCGCTCGGGCTGCTGGAGACCAACCCGCCGGCGACGCCACCGACCTACAGCGACGTACCGGACCGCTCCCGCCCGAAGCTGCCGCCCAGGACGTGAACGCCCGGGCCGGGGCGGGACACACAGGGGCAAGGGGCGCCCCGCTCGGGGGCACCCCTTGCCTCAGCACGCATCGTCAGGCGTCGAAGTCCTGGTCGAAGCGGTCCTCCTGCTCGCGCTCACGCTCGCGCTGCGGCTGCGAGCGCTCACGGTCACGGTCACGCTGCGGCTGCGAGGGGTCCATGTCCTCGTCGCGCCGGCGACCACGGCCCTGCACCTGCTCGCGAGCCTGGTCCGCCTTCTGGCGAGCCTGGTTCTGCCACTGCTCGGACTTCTCCTGGAACTGGTCCTTCATACCCATGTGGGTTCACTCCCGTTGGGGGTGAGGGGATCTGGCTCGATCAGATTCACACGGGTCGTGACGCTGCGCATGTCGATCACTTACGGAGCGTGTTCCGCTGCTGCTCGTCGGCCGCTCCACCGGCTCCGACCAGGCCCGTGCGCATGCCGGTCAGCCGGTCCGAGAAGCGCCGCATCTCGCGCTGCCCCACCGTCCCGATGACCGCGGGCAGATAACCGCGCACGCCCTGCATCCCGCGCAGCCACCACTGCCCGTACACATGGCTCGACCGGCGCTCGATCCCCTCCACCAGCCGGTCCACGGCCGGACCGAGCGGGTAGGTCTTGTTGGACGGCCAGGGCAGCCGCTGCCTCAACTCCCGCATGACGTCGTCCTGGTCGGCCCCGCGCACCATGTCGGTGTCGGTCCACGACAGATACCCGACCCCCACCTTCACGCCCCGGTGCCCGACCTCGGCACGCAGGCTGTGCGCGTACGCCTCCACACCCGACTTGGACGCGCAGTACGCGGTCATCATCGGCGCCGGGGTGATCGCGGCGAGGGAGGCGATCTGGAGGAGATAGCCCCGGCTCTCCGTCAGCAGCGGCAGGAAGGCGCGGGCGGTCACCGCGGAGCCGATCAGGTTGACCTCGATCACCCGCCGCCAGGACTCCGGGTCGGAGTCGGCGAAGGGCCCGCCGGTGGCGACACCGGCGTTGGCGACGACGATGTCGACCCGGCCGAAGCGTTCCTCGACCTCGGCCGCGACGCGGGCCATCGCCTCGTGGTCGGTGACGTCGGCGTGCCAGTGGTCGCTGTCGCTGTGCAGCCGTCCGGAGACCTGCTTCAGCGCGTCCGGTTCCAGGCCGACCAGCGCCACCTTCACCCCGCGCGCGGAGAGCTTGCGGGCCAGCAACTCCCCGACGCCGCGCGCCGCCCCGGTCACCACGGCGACCTTGCCTTCGAGGCTCACCCTGCTCATGCGCTCTCCTCGGATACGACCTGGATGTGTGTGGTGACGAGCTCGCGTATCTTCGCGGTGACCAGCTCGGGCGCCTCGATGGGCGTCATGTGGCCGATGCCGGGCAGCTCGGTGAACCCGGTGCACTGCGGCAGCGCTTCGCACAGGGCCCGGGCCTGTGCCGGCGGCGTCAGCCGGTCCGCCGCACCGACGATCACGGCCGTGGGCACGTCCAGTTCGCGCACGCCGTGGTCGAGATCGAGCAGATCCAGCACCTGCGACCAGGAGTGGCGGACCTTGCGGGGGCAGGCGTGCACGATCCGGGCGCACGCCTCGATCATGTGCGGGTCCGAACCGGGGCCCATCGTGCCGTACTTGAGGATGCGGCGGGCGAGCGGCGTGACCGGCCCGAGCGGGGCGCGGGAGCCGAGGATCCGCCGGGTCAGCCAGGTCCGCACCCGCCCGGCCCGCAGGGGGACGACGGTGGCGGCCGCGACCAGCTGCGAACTGCCCGTGCTGCACAGCAGGGCGGCGGCCGCGTGCGCGCGGAAGGCGGCTCTCCCCGAGGCCGCCATCACGGTCATCCCGCCCATGGAGTGCCCGGCGATCACGGCCTGTTCACCGGGCGCGAGGGTGGCTTCGAGTACGGCTTCCAGATCGTCGGCGAGCGCGTCGGCGCTGCACGCGGGGTTCGCGGGACTGCGCCCGTGGCCGCGCTGGTCGTAGGCGATGACCCGGTGGTCGGCGGCCAGGTCGCGGATCTGCGCCGCCCAGAAGGCGGTGGAGCAGGTCCAGCCGTGGGCGAGGACGACGGCGGGGCCGAACTCGGGCCCGTGGATCTCGACGTGCAGCCGGGCCCCGTCGGCGGAGACGGCGGTCAGCTCGCGCACCGGGGCGGGCGGGGCGTAGGGGCCGGAGTCGACGGCCAGGAGGCGGCTCACGCGTCCACCTCCGCCTTCTGCGCCGCGGCGGCCTGCTTCGTCGCGGGCGTTCGCAGGACGTCGTACTCGGCGAGGTCCACCCGTCGCGTCGCCCGCCGGAACTCGGCCGTCGTACCCGGCCAGATGGTGGTGTTGCGGCCGCTCGCGTCGAGGTACCAGCTGGTGCAGCCGCCGGTGTTCCACACGGTGCGCTTCATGCGCTCCTGCACCCGGTGGTTCCAGGTGCGCACGGCGTCGGGCCGGGCGTCGAGGGCGACCCGGCCGCCGAGGACGTCGAGCTGGCGCAGGTAGTCGGCGAGGTAGTTCAGCTGGGACTCGATCATGAGGATCATCGAGGAGTTCCCGAGGCCGGTGTTGGGCCCGATGACCGTCATCCAGTTGGGGAAGCCGGCCGCCGAGGCGCCGCGCAGTGCCTCCATGCCGCCCTTCCAGGTCTCGGCGAGGGTGCGCCCGTCGGCGCCCACGACCCGCTCGGCGATGGGCATGTCGGTGACGTGGAAGCCGGTGCCGAAGACGATCGCGTCGACCTCGGTCTCACTGCCGTCGGCGGCGACCAGGGTGGAGCCGCGCACCTCGGCGAGACCGCTCGCGACGACGTCCACATTCGGCTGCGCGATCGCCGGGTAGTACTCGCTGGACAGCAGGATCCGCTTGCAGCCGATGCGGTAGTCCGGGGTGAGCTTCGCCCGCAGGGCCGGGTCCTTGATGGCGCGGGCCATGTTGCGCCGGGCCAGCTGCTCGACGAAGCCGAGCTCGTTCGGGCGTTTGGTGAACGCCTGGACCTGCAACTCCCGGATGCCCCACAGCAGTCCACGCCTGACCTGCGAGGTGAAGGGCAGCTGCCGGTGGAGCCACCGCTCGGCGCCGCTGATGGCCCGGTCCATGCGGGGCATCACCCACGGCGGGGTGCGCTGGAAGAGGGTGAGCCGGGAGACGTCGGGCTGGATGGCCGGCACGATCTGGATGGCCGAGGCGCCGGTGCCCACCATGGCGACGCGCTTGCCGCGCAGGTCGTAGTCGTGGTCCCAGCGGGCGGAGTGGAACACCTGGCCGGGGAAGGACTCCAGCCCGGGGATGTCCGGCACCTTCGGGTCGGACAGGGGCCCGGTGGCCGACACGACCATGTCCGCCGACAGGTTCCCGCTGCTGGTCTCGATGTCCCAGCACAGCCGCTCGGTGTTCCAGCTCATCCGCTTCACCTCCGAGTCGAAGCGGATGTGCGGCCGCAGCCGGAACACGTCGGTCACGTGCTCGAGATAGGCGCGGATGTGCTCCTGCCCCGAGAAGGTGCGCGGCCAGTCGGGGTTGGGCGCGAAGGAGAACGAGTACAGGTGGGACGGCACATCGCACGCGCACCCCGGGTAGCTGTTGTCCCGCCAGGTGCCGCCGACGCTGCTCGCCCGCTCCAGGACGACGAAGTCGGTGACACCTTCGCGGCGCAGCCGCACGGCGGCCCCCAGCCCGCCGAACCCGGACCCGACCACCGCGACCCGCACATGCTCGTGTTCGCGCTCGCCCATGCCGACACCTCCACACACCACGAGAACCATGCCAGTGAACACTGGCGCAATGGGAGCGTAGGGCAGCGGCGTACCGATGGGTAGGGGGCGGGGCCAGGAAAGTTACCCGCGGTACGCCTTAAGGTGCCCAGGTGGCCGAGAAGCGTGAATACCGCATGGAAGAGCTGGCCCGCCTCGCCGGGATCACGGTGCGCACCCTGCGCTTCTACCGCGAACGCAAGCTGATCCCGCCACCCCGGCGCGAGGGCCGCATCGCCTGGTACGACGACCACCACCTGGCCCGGCTGCGCACGATCACGGCCCTGCTGGAGCGCGGCCACACCCTCAGTGGCATCGCGGAACTGGCCGAGGCCTTCGACCACGGCCGGGACGTCGGCGACCTGCTCGGCGTCGGCGGCCCCACCGAGGAGGAGCCGGTCCACCTCACCCCCGAGGAACTCGCCGACCACTTCGCCGGCGAGGCCACTCCGGAGAACCTCGCCGCCGCGATGGACCTCGGCTACCTCGGCACCGACGGCGAGGAGATCGTCCACATCAGCCGCCGCCTCCTGGACGTCTCCGCGGCCCTGGTCCGCGAGGGCATCCCCCTCGCGGAGGTCCTCGGCGCGGCCAAGGAGGTCCGGGCCCACGCCGACGCCCTGGCCGGCCTCTTCGCGGACCTGGTCCTGCGGCACGCCTCCGCGCAGGACCTGCCCCGCCTGCGCCCGCTGGCCCGCAGCGTGGTGGAGGCGGAACTGTCCCTGGCGCTGGACCGCAGGATGCACAAGCCCTAACGGTCGTAGACGACGGTCACCGGCGCGTGGTCGGACCACCGCTCGGCGTGCGTCGCGGCGCGCTCCACGAACCCCTTGACCGCCCGCTCGGCCAGCCCCGGGGTGGCCACGTGGTAGTCGATGCGCCATCCCGTGTCGTTGTCGAAGGCCCGCCCGCGGTACGACCACCACGAGTAGGGCCCCTCGGTGTCCGGGTGCAGGGCGCGGACGACGTCCACGTACCCGCCGTCGGCCGGGTCGAGGACCCGCCCGAGCCACTCCCGCTCCTCCGGCAGGAACCCCGAGTTCTTGGTGTTGCCCCGCCAGTTCTTCAGGTCGGCCCGCTGGTGGGCGATGTTCCAGTCGCCGCAGACCAGCACCTCGCGCCCCTCGGCGGCGGCACGCTCCCGCAGCCCCTTCAGATGGGCGAGGAACTCGCCCATGAAGCGCTCCTTCTCGTCCTGGCGCTCGGTGCCGACCTCCCCGGAGGGCAGATACAGCGAGGCGACGGTGACCCCCGGCAGGTCCGCTTCCACGTACCGCCCGCTGCCGTCGAACTCGGCGGAGCCGAAGCCGATCCGCACCCGGTCGGGCTCACGGCGGCTGTACAGGGACACCCCGGCCCGCCCCTTGGCGGCGGCCGGCGCGTGCACCACGTGCCACCCCTCGGGCTCCCGGACGTGCCCGGGCAGCTGCTCCGGCTCGGCGCGCACCTCCTGGAGGCACAGCACGTCGGCTTCGGTCTGTGCGAGCCACTCCACGAAACCCTTCTTCGCGGCGGCACGCAGCCCGTTCACATTCACAGAGGTCACAGTGAGCACCCCGGCACGATACCGGCACGCTGGACGAGGTCCAGTTCCGGATCGAATACGGTAGCGGCCATGCACATCCGCCGGGTCTCCTTCGACCACCCCGACGCCATGAAGCTGAACGACCAGGTCCAGGCCGAGTACGCCGTCCGCTACGGGGACGACGGCGACGCCACGCCCATGGCCGCCGCGGACTTCGCCCCGCCGAACGGCGTCTACCTGATCGCGTACGACGAGGACGGCACCCCCGTCGCCTCGGGCGGCTGGCGCGCCCGGGACGCCAACGACGAGGGCAACCTCGACGGCGACGCCGAGCTCAAGCGCATGTATGTGATCGACGGCATGCGGGGCCGGGGCCTGGCCCGCCGCATCCTGGCCGCCCTGGAGGAGGACGCCCGCGAGGCGGGCCGCGTCCGCATGGTCCTGGAGACCGGCACCAAGCAGCCGGAGGCCATAGCCCTGTACACGTCCAGCGGCTACGAGCCGTGCGCCAAGTTCGGCTACTACCGCTTCCACGACGCGAGCCGCTGCTTCGCGAAGCGGCTCTGACGCACCCGGCTGACAAGGGCTCAGCGGCGGCCGCGCCCGGGGCCCTTGTCACGCGGCGCGCTGTCCCGGCCGCGCCACCAGGCGGTCACCGAGCCGGTCCCGCCGCGCCGAGGCGGCGGAACCAGGGCAAGAGATCCGTGAAGCCCCGTGTGACGCTGAACACACGTCAGAGCCCCGGTCGGGAATCCCGACCGGGGCTCTGAGCTGCGTGGACCTGAGGGGATTTGAACCCCTGGCCCCCTCGATGCGAACGAGGTGCGCTACCGGACTGCGCCACAGGCCCTTGCAACGAGTGAAACTTTAGCACCCCGATCGGCCTGCTTGGAAATCCGTTCCCGAGGGCCGGTCACCTGCGGCTTCGTGGCCCTATTCGTTGGCGGCCCGGGGACGCTCGCCGTCCTCGTACTGGTCGAACAGGGGGGTACGGCCGCGCTCCCGGGCCCGCCGGGCGGAGGCCGCCCTCCGGGCGTCGGTGCGGCCGTCGCCGTCGCCCGTGTCCTCCTGGGCGGGGTGGTCCGGCTCGCCCGGGTGGTCGGCGGCGCCGGAGTCGTCGTCCTCGTCCGGGGCGACGGTGCTCGACCGGGCCGAGCTCCAGGTGTCGGGGGCGCCGAGGTCGACGTCGCTGGTGGCCCGCGGCGCGACCGGCGCCGTCACGTACGTCGGCAGGGGCACCGGCACCGGCTCCCAGCTGTCGCCGCCCTGCCCGGGCCGCCGCTGCCGCTCGCGCTGCTGGTCGACCCACTCCGCGTGGTCGGTCTGCTCGACGAGGGCGCGCCGGTCCGCCGCGAGGGCCGACAGGCCGGGGTCGGTCACCGGCCCGGGTCCCTCCTCCGGTTCGTCGATCTCCTCGTCGGCGACGGGACGCCGGCGGGGCTGGCGCTGCCGCTCCCGCAGGCGCTGGGCCGCGGCCTCGGCCATCCGGCGGTCCATCTGGTAGGTGAAGCGGCGCCGCTCCTGGGAGCGGAGGTACGCGATGTAGACGCTGAGCATGACCGCGGGCACGCCGGGTGCCCACAGGAACGCGAGTCCCCCCACCGCGGCGACGATCGCGCCGAGGGTGAAGGCGAGGAACAGCATGATGGTGGTGCGCCGGCGGCGCGCGAGCACCTTCGAGCGCCGGGCACGCGCTGCGGCCGCCTGGTCCGCCTGCGCCGAGGCGCCGCGCCGGGCGGCGGGGACCCGCTCCCGGGGACGCCCGGTACGCGCCGCCTGGGGTGCGGGCGACTGACGGGCCGGGGGTTCGGGCGCCGTCGGGCGGGCCGGCTGCTCGGGGGCGGGCGACGGTACGGGTGCCTGGGTCTGCGGACGGGTCTTGGACACGGCGAAGGCCCGGACGTCCACCGAGTCGGTGACGGCGTCCAGGTCGTCGGCGCCCTGCTCCCCCTCGTCGGCGGAGCGGGCCCGCAGGTCCTTGGCGTACCGGCGCTCCATTCCCGCCCGTCCGGACAGCAGCCGGATGGCGGTGCTGAAGCGTTCCGTCGGACGGGCCTCGTTCAGCTCGTCCTGCCTACGGAGCCACATCGGCACCAAGTAGGCGGCCCAGGCCCCGACGATGACTGCGTAGATGAGGCCGCTGCTGCTCACGCCTCACACCGTAGAGGGGTTTGCGTGAGGCCATCTGCCAATTGAGCCGGTGTGTCGCACGATCTGGCTGATATTTCGAACTTTTCTTGTGACCGATGCGATCAGCAGACCGCTCGGGCCGGGAATTCATTGCCCCGAGACGGTCACCGACCGATCAATTTCGAACACTTATTCAATTTCCGGGGTGGTGCCGCATTCCCGGATTACTCTGCGATCGTGCCCGGTGCCAGCGCCTCAGCAGTCCGTCCGGGACCTCTTCCGCCGTGAGCGCGAAGACGAGATGGTCGCGCCAGGCCCCGTCGATGTGAAGATATCGCGGCCGCAGGCCCTCCTCACGGAATCCGAGTTTTTCCACGACCCGGCGGCTGGGCCCGTTCTCCGGGCGAATGCACACCTCGATGCGGTGCAGCCCGACAGCCCTGAAACAGTGGTCGACGACGAGCGCCACCGCCGTCGGCATCACCCCGCGGCCGGCCACCGACTCGTCCACCCAGTAACCGACGTGCCCCGAGCACATCGAGCCCCAGGTGATCCCGGCGACCGTCAATTGCCCGACCAGCCGCCCCTCGTACTCGATGACGAAGGGCAGCATCCGGCCCGCGTTCGCCTCCGACCTCAGATGGCGGACCATCTGGCGGAAGGTCGGGCGGTGCGCCATCGGCCCACCGGGCGTGGGCGGCGGGATCGTCGCCTCCCAGGGGCGCAGCCAGTCGCGGTTGCGCCGGTTGACCTCACGCCACGCCCGCTGGTCGCGCAGCTTTATCGGCCGGAGGACGATGTCACCGTCCACCAGCTCCACGGGCCAGGATGGGCTGTTCAGCTCGCACCCCCACTGCCGGGTCTGGGGTGGTCGCCGCCCCGGAGCTGGTCGACGGCATGCACGAGCAGCGGCTCCAGGACGGCGAGACCGTCCTTCACGCCGCCGCTGGAGCCGGGCAGATTCACGATCAGTGTCCCGCCCGCCACTCCGGCCAGGCCCCGGGAGAGCGCCGCGGTCGGCACCTTCTCCCGGCCGAAGGCCCTGATCGCCTCGGCGATGCCCGGCACCTCGTGGTCGATCACGCGGCGGGTGGCCTCGGGGGTGCGGTCGGTGGGCGAGATGCCCGTGCCGCCCGTGGTGACGATGACGTCGTAGCCGGCGTCCACCCCGGCGCGCAGGGCGGCCTCCACCGGGCCCCCGTCGGGGACGACCTGGGGGCCGTCGACCTCGAAGCCGAAGCCCTTCAGGCCGTCGGAGATCAGCGGGCCGCCCTTGTCCTCGTAGATCCCGGCGGCGGCACGGTTCGAGGCCGTGACGACGAGAGCGCGATAGGTCATGCCCGGCTCCAGTCGCCCGACTTGCCGCCCGTCTTCTCCTCCACCCGTACGTCCGTGATGACCGCTCCCTTGTCGACCGCCTTGACCATGTCGATCACGGTGAGCGCGGCGACGGAGACCGCGGTGAGGGCCTCCATCTCGACACCCGTGCGGTCCGTCGTCTTCACGGTGGCCAGGATCTCCACGGCGTCGTCCGCGACCGACAGGTCCAGTTTCACACCGGACACCGACAACGGGTGACAGAGCGGGATCAGGTCGGGGGTGCGTTTGGCGCCCATGATCCCGGCGATCCGCGCGGTCGCGAGGGCGTCGCCCTTGGGGACGCCCTCGCCGCGCAGCAACTCGATCACGCGGGGCGAGACGAGAACGCGTCCACTGGCGCGGGCGGTGCGCGCGGTCACGTCCTTCTCCGACACGTCGACCATGCGGGCGGCGCCCGCCTCGTCGATGTGCGTCAGCCGGTCCGGCGTACGGCCGTCGTGCGGGGGTGGGTCCTGCGTGCTCATGCTGTGTGGCGCTCCCGGTCCGGGCCCGTCGCGGTGCGGCGCACGGGCCTGTTGTGCGCGACACGGTACCCCCAACCAGCGCCTCTCAGCCGAGCAGGACCACCTCGACCTCGGTGCCGGGCTCGACGGAGACCGTGTCCTCGGGGACGGCGATCAGGGCGTCCGCGTGGGCGAGGGCCGCGATCAGATGGGATCCGGCGCCGCCCACCGGGGTGACCTTGCCGTCGGCGTACGTGCCGCGCAGGAACTGGCGGCGGCCCTTCGGGGAGGTCAGCGCCTGGTCGGTCGTCAGGGTCGCCCGGGTCGTGGGGCGGTGGACGTCCTTCAGCCCCATGAGGGTGCGGATCGCGGGGCGGACGAACAGCTCGAAGGAGACGTACGACGACACCGGGTTGCCGGGCAGGGCCAGCAGCGGGGTGTGGTCGGGGCCGATGGAGCCGAAGCCCTGGGGCTTGCCGGGCTGCATGGCGAGCTTGCGGAAGTCGATGCCGCTGCCGGCCTCGTCCTCGTCGCCGACGTGGGAGAGCGCCTCCTTGACGACGTCGTACGCCCCGACGCTCACACCGCCCGTGGTGACCATCAGGTCGGCGCGGACCAGCTGGTCCTCGATGGTGGAGCGCAGGATCTCGGCGTCGTCGGTGACGGCACCCACGCGGTAGGCGATGGCGCCGGCGTCGCGGGCGGCGGCGGTGAGGGCGAAGCTGTTGGAGTCGTAGATCTGGCCGGTGCCCAGATCCGTGCCCGGCTGGACGAGTTCGCTGCCGGTGGAGACCACCACCACGCGCGGGCGCGGGCGCACGCGGACGGTGCCGCGGCCGATCGCTGCGAGCAGGGCGATCTGGGGCGGGCCGAGGATCGTGCCGGCCTCCAGGGCGCGGTCGCCGGCCTTCACGTCGCTGCCCTTGGCGCGCACGTGCGCGCGTGCCTCGGCCGGGCGGTACACGTGCACATGCCCCGTGGCGCCCTCGGGGCCGAGGCTGCGGGCGCGCATCCCGTGCACCGGGCCCTCGCCGAGCCCGCCGTCGGTCCACTCGACGGGCACGACCGTCTCGGCGCCGGGCGGCAGCGGGGCGCCGGTCATGATGCGGGCGGCCTGGCCGGGGCCCACATGGAGCAGTTCGGCCTGGCCCGCGGCGACGTCCCCGACGACCTCCAGGGCCGCCGGGAACTCCTCGCTCGCGCCGGCCACGTCCGCGACCCGTACCGCGTAACCGTCCATCGAGCTGTTGTCGAAGGGCGGCAGGGACACCGGCACCGTGATGTCCTCGACGAGGACGCAGCCCTGGGCGTCGAGCAGGTTCAGCTCGATGGGTTCCAGGGGCCGGACGGTGGCGAGGATGTCCTCCAGGTGCTCGTCCACCGACCACAGGTGGTCGGGGCCGAAGTGGTCCTGGCCGGTGACGTGGGGCGCGGCGCTGCTCAACGTGCTACATCTCCTCGGCTACGTAACTGCGAAGCCAGGTCCGGAAGTCCGGGCCCAGGTCTTCACGTTCGCATGCGAGTCGGACAATGGCACGCAGGTAGTCACCGCGGTCGCCGGTGTCATAGCGGCGGCCCTTGAAGACGACGCCGTGCACGGGGCCGCCGATCTTCTCGTCCTCGGCGAGCTGCTGGAGGGCGTCGGTGAGCTGGATCTCGCCGCCGCGGCCCGGCTCGGTCCGGCGCAGTATCCCGAAGATGTGCGGGTCGAGGACGTAGCGGCCGATGATGGCGTAGTTGGACGGGGCGTCGGCCGGGTCGGGCTTCTCGACGAGGCCGCTGATCCGGACGACGTCGCTGTCCTCGGTGGTCTCCACGGCGGCGCAGCCGTAGAGGTGGATCTGCTCGGGGGCGACCTCCATGAGCGCGATGACGCTGCCGCCGCGCTGCTCCTGGACCTCGACCATGCGCTGCAGCAGCGGGTCGCGGGGGTCGATGAGGTCGTCGCCGAGGAGGACCGCGAAGGGCTCGTCCCCCACGTGCGGGGCGGCGCACAGGACGGCGTGGCCGAGGCCCTTGGGGTCGCCCTGGCGCACGTAGTGCATGGTCGCGAGGTCGCTGGACTCCTGCACCTTGGCGAGACGGCCGGCGTCGCCCTTCTTCTGCAGCGCCGATTCCAGCTCGTAGTTGCGGTCGAAGTGGTCCTCGAGGGGGCGCTTGTTGCGGCCCGTCACCATGAGGACGTCGTCGAGACCCGCGGCGACCGCCTCCTCGACCACGTACTGGATCGCGGGCTTGTCCACGACCGGCAGCATCTCCTTGGGAGTGGCTTTGGTGGCCGGAAGGAACCGGGTGCCGAGGCCTGCTGCGGGAATGACAGCCTTGCTGATCCGAGGGTGCTGAGTCATGTGCGCCACCCTATCCGGTGCCTTTGCATGGAATCTGCGGCTCCGGTTCATAGGCGCTCATATGAGCGTATTGCCATAGTACGGGAGCAACCATTGAGGCCTATCGCACGTCCGGGCGAGCCTGACAAGCGGAGTTTGCGGCGCGAGATCCTCGCGGTGAGAAGCAGGTTGACGGCGGATGACCTGCGGGAAACGTCGGCCGCGCTGGCCGGGCGAGCGCTGGAGCTGCCCGAGTTGGCGCGGGCCCGGGCAGTGGCTGCGTACGTCTCGGTGGGGAGTGAACCGGGGACGCTCGCGCTCCTGGACGCGCTCCGCGCCGGGGGCGTGCGCGTGCTGCTGCCGGCCCTGCTGCCCGACAACGACCTGGACTGGGGCGAGTACCGGGGTGAGGGCTCGCTCGCGCGGATCCGGCACGGTGGCCGGATGGCGCTGTTGGAGCCCGCGGGCGAGCGCCTCGGGCCGGACGCCGTGACCACCGCCGACGCCGTGCTGCTGCCGGGGCTCGCGGTCGACGCGCGCGGGATGCGGCTCGGGCGGGGCGGCGGCTCGTACGACCGGGTCCTGGCACGGCTGGAGCGGGCGGGCGCCCACCCCGCCCTGGTGGTGCTGCTGTACGACTCCGAGGTCGTCGAACACGTCCCGGAGGAGCCGCACGACCGGCCGGTGCACGCGGTGGTCACACCGTCGGGGGTGCGGAGGTTCCCGCGGGAGTCCTGACGCGAAAGGGCCCTCCACGCGTGCGTGGAGGGCCCTTCGGCTGCCGGTGTCAGCGGCTCACGGTTTGAGCACCAGCTTGTCGGCCGTGCTCTTCTCGACCGCCTGGTCCGAGAAGGACCAGGGCAGCAGTTCGCCGTCGGCCCACTTGTCGGTCTGGTCGACGTAGTGGGCGCTGTAGGCGTGCCCGGAGGCGCCGGTGAGGTTGATCCAGCGGGACTTGTCGAGGTCGCCGAGGTTCACCACCATCCGCATGGACGGCACCCACACCACCCCGTAGCCGCCGGCCGCGTTCCAGCCGGTCGCGTTGACCGTGGCCTCGCCGCCGCCGAGCTCCCAGGGACCGCGGTTGAGGGCGTACCGGATGAACTCGGGGCCCGCGGTGCCGAGGGTCTGGTTCTTCAGGAACAGGCGGTGCAGCCGGCCCCAGCTCCAGGAGTCGATGTCCTTGCCGAGCTTGGCGGTCAGCTCCCAGCGGGCGTCGATCATGGCCCGCTTGAACAGGTCGTCGCGGTTGTCGGCGCCGGGGCGGCTCTTGCTCACCTTGGGCGTCTTCCACCAGTCGCTGTCCGGCTGGTTCATGAGCCCCCGGACCACCTCGAACCAGCGGTCGCCGCCGTCCGGCTGCGCCTTGTCGGGGTCGCGCTGACCGCACTCGCGGACCTTCTCGGCCTCGTCGGCGGGGCCGGTGGTGTTGACCGGCTCGACCCACAGGCACTGGCCCCTGGGACGCAGCTCCTTCGGCAGCTTGTTGCCGAAGGCGAGCTTGAGGATGTTGCGCCAGACGGCGTTGAAGTAGGCCGCTGCCGCCGAGTCGGCGTCCTGGGTGTAGTCCCAGCCCTCCAGGAGCTTCTGCGCCTCGCGGACGTCCTTGTTCCCGGGGTCGATCTTCAGCAGCGTGGGCACCAGCAGCCGGGCGATCTCGCTGCTGTTGTCCAGCTGCATCTGGCGCATGTCGTCCGTGGAGATCTTGCCGCCGTCCTTGATCTTCGACTGGATCAGGTCGGTGATCCGCTGACTGCGCGCGCCGTAGCCCCAGTCGGTGGTCAGCGTGTACGGGTACTTGTCCGGGTCGATCACGGCCTGGTTGGCGGTGACGATGTAGCCGCGCTCCGGGTCGTACTCGTAGGGCAGCTGGTCCTGCTTGAGGTACCCGGTCCAGCGGTACTCCGGGTCCCATCCGGGCGCCGGGATGGAGCCGTTGTCGCTCTTCGCGCGCGTGGGGATCTTCCCCGGCAGCGTGTAGCCGATGTGGTTCTCGGTGTCCGCGTAGATCAGGTTCTGCGAGGGCACCTCGAACTGCGCGGCGGCCTTGCGGAAGTCGGTCCAGTTCTTCGCCTTGTCCATGGCGAAGACCGCGTCCATCGTGGTGCCCGGCTGCAGGGCGGTCCAGCGCAGCGCGACGCCGTAGCCGTCGCCCCTGTCGGGTGCGGCGGTGTCGACGGTGGCCTTCTTGCCGACCTTCACGAGCTCCTCGTCGCGGTCGGACAGCAGGGGCCCGTTGTTGGTCTCGCGGACGACGATCTTCTTCGGCTCGCCGCCGGCGACCTTGATGGTCTCCTCACGGGTCTCGAAGGGCTTGACCTTGCCGTCGTAGAGGTAGCCGTTGCCGGTGATCTTCTCCAGGTAGAGGTCCGTGACGTCGACTCCGGAGTTGGTCATGCCCCAGGCGATGTCCTGGTTGTGACCGATTATCACGCCCGGCATACCGGCGAAGGTGTAGCCGCTGACGTCGTACTGGCACGTGCTGGAGACGCTGCGGCAGTGCAGGCCCATCTGGTACCAGACCGACGGCAGGGAGGGCGACAGGTGCGGGTCGTTGGCCAGCAGCGGCTTGCCGGTGATGGTGTGCTCCCCGCCCACGACCCAGGAGTTGGAGCCGATGCCGTCGCCGTTGACGCCGACGGCCGGCGGGAGGTCGTCCAGGACCCGGGTCAGGCCGCCGAGCTGGCTGTCCAGACCCGCGGTGCCCGAAGCGCCGGAGGCGGTGCCGCTCGTGCCGGCCGTACCGGACGTGCCCGAGGCGGTGCCCGACGTGCCGGAGCCGCCGGACGCCGTGCCCGCGGTGCCGGTGGAGGTGCCACCGGTCCCGCTCGTGCCGGACGTGCCGCTCGTGCCGCCCTGTTCGAACGCCTGGGTCAGCTCGTTGTACTGGCCCTCCTGGACGATGGCCTTGTTCCGGCTGTACGGGTACCGCGGGTACAGGTCAGCGATCTGCTTCGGGCCGAGGCGGCTGGTCAGCAGGGCGCGGTCGATCTCGTCCTGCATGTTGCCGCGCAGGTCCCAGGCCATCGCCTTCAGCCAGGAGATCGAGTCGACCGGGGTCCACCGCTGCGGCTTGTAGTCGTTGGTGAAGCCCAGCGCCGCGTACTCCAGGGAGACGTCCTCGCCGTCCTTGCCCTGGAGGTAGGAGTTGACTCCCTCGGCGTACGCCTGGAGGTACTTCTTCGTGGTGGCCGACAGCTTGGTGTCGTACTCCTGCTTGGCGACCCGGTCCCAGCCGAGGGTGCGCAGGAACTCGTCGTTGTCGACCTGGCTCTTGCCGAACATCTCCGACAACCGTCCCGAGGCCATGTGGCGGCGGACGTCCATCTCGTAGAACCGGTCCTGCGCCTGGACGTAGCCCTGCGCCATGAACAGGTCCGCGTCCGAGGAGGCGTAGATCTGCGGGATGCCGTAGTTGTCGCGTTTGACCTCGACGGGACCCGAGAGGCCCTTCAGGGTGAGGGTGCCCTTGGTCTGCGGGAAGGAGGCCCGGACGGTACTGATGGACCAGTACGACCCGTAGGCCACGCCCCCGATGAGGGCCAGCACCAGGACGAGCACGATAAGGCGGGCTTTGCGCCCCTTTCTCCTGCCGGACTTGCCGGGCTGCTGACCCGTGGAGGCGGTGGTGTTGGGGGGCATCGCTGTCCTTGCTGTCCTAACGCGAGCGGCAGGTTCGGCTGTGCTTTTAACTGAGCGCTGGAGCAACGATAGGCGCAGGGCCTTGCGCCCCTTGACGCGGAGTCGGGAACCGGCGCGGACTGACGTTCGATCTGACCCTCGGAAACGTCAAGAAATCGTCAAGAGTTAGGTAAGGTAACGAAGTAGTTGGCGCGGTGCGCCACAGCGTCATGTGCGATGTACGTGAGCCCACGCGCGGGTGCGTGCGGGCCAGGGAAGGATTCGGCCGCTGACTGTTCACCACCTCAACCAGCTCCTGCTCGTCTGCTCGCTCGTCCTGCTCGTCGCCGTCGCAGCGGTACGGATCTCCTCGCGCAGCGGGCTCCCCAGCCTGCTCGTGTACCTGGGGATCGGCGTCGCCATGGGCCAGGACGGCGTGGGCGACATCCACTTCGACAACGCCGAACTGACCCAGGTCATCGGATACGCGGCCCTGGTCGTGATCCTGGCGGAGGGCGGTCTGGGCACGAAGTGGAAGGAGATCAAACCGGCCCTGCCTTCCGCCACGGCACTGGCGCTGGCCGGTGTCGCGGTGAGTGTCGGGGTCACGGCGTCGGCCGCGCACTACCTGATCGGGCTGGAGTGGCGGCAGGCGCTGATCATCGGGGCGGTCGTCTCCTCGACCGACGCGGCGGCGGTGTTCTCCGTGCTGCGCAAGATCCCGCTGCCCGCGCGCGTGACGGGCACGCTGGAGGCGGAGTCCGGCTTCAACGACGCCCCGGTCGTCATCCTCGTGGTGTCCCTGTCCACGGCGGGCCCGGTGGAGCACTGGTACGTGCTGCTGGGCGTGATCCTGCTGGAGCTGGCCATCGGCGCGGCCATCGGTCTCGCGGTGGGCTGGCTGGGCGCCTGGGGCCTGCGGCACGTGGCGCTGCCCGCCTCCGGCCTCTACCCGATCGCCGTCATGGCCATCGCCGTCGTGGCGTACGCGGCGGGCGCGCTGGCCCACGGCAGCGGCTTCCTCGCGGTGTACCTCGCCGCGATGGCGATGGGCAACGCGCGGCTGCCGCACTGGCCGGCCACGCGCGGGTTCGCCGACGGCCTCGGCTGGATGGCCCAGATCGGCATGTTCGTCCTGCTCGGCCTGCTGGTCACACCGCACGAACTGGGCGACGACATCGTGCCCGCCCTGGTCATCGGGCTGGTGCTGACCATGGTGGCGCGGCCGCTGAGCGTGATCCTGTGCCTGTCGCCGTTCCGGGTGCCGTGGCAGGAGCAGACCCTGATGTCCTGGGCGGGGCTGCGCGGGGCCGTGCCCATCATCCTGGCGACGATCCCCATGGTGGAGGGCGTCGAGGCGAGCCGCCGGATCTTCAACATCGTCTTCGTGCTGGTCGTCGTCTACACCCTGGTCCAGGGGCCGACGCTGCCCTGGCTGGGCCGCAAGCTGCGCCTCGGGGACGGCTCGGAGGCCGCCGACCTCGGTATCGAGTCGGCGCCGCTGGAGCGGCTGCGCGGGCATCTGCTGTCCGTGGCGATCCCCGGCGGATCGAAGATGCACGGCGTGGAGGTGGCCGAACTGCGGCTGCCGCACGGCGCCGCCGTGACGCTCATCGTGCGCGGGGGCGAGTCCTTCGTCCCGCTGCCGACGACGATATTGCAGCGCGAGGACGAGCTCCTCGTCATCGCCACGGACCCCGTCCGGGACGCCACCGAGAAACGGCTGCGGGCCGTGGGACACGGCGGCAAGCTGGCCGGCTGGCTGGGCACGGACGGGGCGAGCCGGTGAGGGGCATTTCACACGGTTTGGGATTTGCAGGACGGGCGGTCCATGGTGCTCACTTTCACAGGCACGCCACCCCTTGATCCCTGTACGATGAAGGCGTTACCCAGATCGAACCAACTCTGCCTGACGCAGAGCTGGCGCGACCGTATGGCGGTCGGGACACCCCTCCTCACCGGGCCCCGGCATCTACCGCAGTTCCGCGCAAGAGGACAGCTCTCGGCGCCGCCCGTCACGGGGCGCGCTACCAGGCGGCAGAAAGGCACGGGCCGTGGAGTCCACGGTCACCTCGAAGGCGTCGGAGAACCCGCCGGCTTCCGCCCGCCCGGGATACGGCCGGCTGCTGCGCACCCGCGGCGCCTGGACGTTCCTGCTCCCCGGTTTCGCGGCACGCCAGCCGTTCGCGATGCTGACCATCTCCATCGTGCTGCTGGTGCAGCACACCACCGGCTCGTACGGAGCGGCGGGCGCCGCCGCGGCCGTCACCGGTGTCTCCATGGCCCTGTTCGCGCCCTACAGCGGCCGCCTCGCCGACCGCTACGGGCAGCGGATCGTGCTGATCCCCGGAGTGCTGCTGCACGCGCTGTCCGGGCTGACGCTCACCGCGCTCGCGCTGCTGGACGCGCCCCTGTGGGCGGTGTTCGTGGCGGCCGTGCCGACCGGCGCCTCGGTGCCGCAGGTCGGCCCGATGGTGCGGGCCCGCTGGGGCGTGAAGCTCAAGGACTCGCCGCTGATGACCACCGCGGCGGCCTTCGAGTCCGTCACCGACGAACTGACCTTCGTGGTCGGACCGCTGCTGGCCACCGCCCTGTGCACGGCCGTCGACCCGGCCGCCGGACTCGTCACGGAGGCGTCGCTGACCCTGCTCGGCGGTCTGCTGTTCGCCGCGCAGAAGAGCACCCAGCCCTCGGTCGCCCCGAGCGGGCACGCGCGCGTGGAGCCCGTCTCGGCACTGCGCGTCCCCGGGGTCCGCGTGCTGATCGTGACCTTCCTGGGCATCGGCACCGTCTTCGGCGGCATGCAGGTGTCGCTGGCCGCGTTCACCGAGTCGATCGGCGAGCCGGGCCTGAACGGCGTCCTCTACGGCGTCTTCGCCGCGGGCAACATGCTCTCCGGCGTGGTCTGCGGCGCGATCGCCTGGAAGGCGGCCCCGCAGCGCCGCCTGGTCGTCGGCTACACGGCGCTCGCCCTCACCGCCTCGGGCCTGTGGGCCGCCCACTCGGTGCCGGTCCTCGCCGGCCTCGGCCTGCTGGTCGGCATGTGCATCGCGCCCGCCCTGATCACCGGCTACACCCTCGTCGAGAGCCTGGTCCCGGCCGGTGCCCGCACCGAGGCCTTCACCTGGCTGACCGGAGCGGTCGCGCTCGGCCAGGCCGCCGCCGTCACCGCCGCCGGACAGCTGGAGGACCGGTTCTGGTCGGGCGCCGGTTTCCTGGTGCCCATGGGCGGCACGGTGCTGGCCCTGGTGACCCTCCTGGCCCTGCGTTCCCGGCTCGCGGCGCGGGGCCACGGCCGGACGGTCGCACGTGGCGTGGGTCACCGCGTGCCGGTGGCAGTGGACTGAGCGGCCGGAATACGTCACTATGGATCGTCGTTAGCACTCATCGAGTGAGAGTGCCAGGAGGAAGACAGTGCCCACCTATCAGTACCAGTGCACCGCGTGCGGCGAAGGCCTCGAGGCGGTGCAGAAGTTCACCGACGACGCCCTCACCGAGTGCCCCCAGTGCAAGGGCCGCCTGAAGAAGGTGTTCTCGGCGGTCGGCATTGTCTTCAAGGGCTCCGGCTTCTACCGGAACGACAGCCGCGGCTCCTCGTCGAGCAGCTCCCCGGCGGCGAAGTCGTCGAGCACCGGGTCTTCCGGTTCGTCGTCCTCGGACTCCGGCTCGTCGAGCTCCGGTTCGAGCACGTCGTCGAGCACCGGCAGCTCCTCCAGCAGCAGCACCACCGCCGCGTAAGGCCTGATTCTTACGGGACCCTGTCGCCCTCGGGGCGACGGGGTCCTCGGTGTTTCCGCGTGCGGTTAGGGTGCGGGCATGGCGAACAAGGCGAACGTGACGGACAGGGGCGGCGCCGGGATCGGCGTCATCGGCGGCTCGGGGTTCTACTCCTTCCTCGACGACGTGACCGAGATCCAGGTCGACACCCCGTACGGGCCGCCGAGCGACTCCCTCTTCCTCGGTGAGGTCGCCGGCCGGCGGGTCGCCTTCCTGCCGCGGCACGGACGGGGCCACCACCTGCCGCCGCACCGGATCAACTACCGCGCCAACCTGTGGGCGCTGCGCTCGGTCGGCGTGCGCCAGGTCCTCGCCCCCTGCGCCGTGGGCGGCCTGCGCCCCGAGTACGGGCCGGGCACGCTGTTGGTGCCGGACCAGCTGGTCGACCGCACCAAGTCCCGCGCGGGCACCTATTTCGACGGCCTGCCGCTGCCCGACGGCTCGGTGCCGAACGTGGTGCACGTGTCGCTGGCCGACCCCTACTGCCCCGCCGGGCGGGCCGTCGCACTGAAGGCGGCACGCGGCCGGGACTGGGAGCCGGTGGACGGCGGGACGCTGGTCGTCGTCGAGGGGCCGCGCTTCTCGACCCGCGCCGAATCGTTGTGGCACCAGGCGCAGGGCTGGTCGGTGGTGGGCATGACCGGCCATCCCGAGGCGGCGCTCGCCCGTGAGCTGGAGCTCTGCTACACGTCCCTGACCCTGGTCACCGACCTCGACGCGGGTGCGGAGACCGGGGAGGGCGTCTCGCACGACGAGGTGCTGCGGGTGTTCGCGGCGAATGTGGACCGGCTTCGGGGCGTGCTGTTCGACGCGGTGGCCGGGTTGCCCGGCGAGGGCGAGCGGGACTGCCTGTGTGTGAGTGCGCTGGGCGGCATGGATCCGGGATTCGCTCTGCCGTAAGGGTTCGCATCGCCGGAAGAACGTCGAGGCAGGTGCCCGCGCGGGAGCCGGAAGTCGCCGTTCGGGTGAGGGAGTTGTCCACAGACCGTCGATGGGTCCACAGGCCCGAGCGGGCGGCGGCGGGAGGCCCCATCGTGGGGAGCGCAAGCCGGTCCCTCGTCGCAGGTGGTGGTCTCCGTGTCCCTCGCTCGATCCTCGGTCGTCCCCTCGTCTCCCTCCTGGTCCGTCGCCCCGTGCCCGCCCGGCGCCGAGGTGCCCGCGACCCGTGAGGTGCCGCGGTTCGATCCGGTCCGGGTTCGCGGCGGCCACCGGCCCGGCCGGCTCCTACGGCACCGGCGGCGGGCCGTGGCGGCCGGACTCGCCGTCACCGCGACGGCGCTCGTGGCGGCGGGCCCACGCGATGCCGACGGGGCCCGTGGTCATCCCCCTCGTCCTCCCGCCCACACGGCCTCGGCGTCCGGGGAGCGGCCCGCGCACCCGGGCGGTGCCGCGGGGCCGGTGACGGCTCCGATCCGGATCTCCGACGCGGCCACCGTGCGGCTGCTGCGGCCCGGCGACCGGGTCGACGTCATCGCCGCCGAGGAGACGGTATCGGGCGGCGATGCCCGGGTGGTCGCCCGCGGCGCAAGGGTCACGAAGGTGCCGGAGCCGGTGGAGGGCGACGGCGGGGCGCTGGTCGTGCTGTCGGTGCCGCGGGCCACCGCGGCGAGGCTGGCCGGTGCGAGCGCCACGGCACGGTTGGCGGTGACGCTGTGGTGATCGCGTGCATGATCTCGTCAAGGTCCTCGTTAGAGGGACCTGGTTGCTCGGTTCGGCCCAACGGTGACGTAGGTTGCGGAGCGTTTTGTTCCACAAGCTGCTTGTACGAGGAGAGGCCCCGAGGTGAGCGAGATGAAGGAGCCGAGCGTCTGGCAGGGCTTCAAGGCCTTCCTGATGCGCGGGAACGTCGTCGACCTGGCGGTGGCGGTGGTGATCGGTGCCGCCTTCACCAACATCGTCAACGCCCTGGTGAAGGGGATCATCAACCCGGTCGTCGGAGCGATCGGGACCAAGAACCTCGACCACTACAGCTCGTGCCTGAGCTCGACCTGCGAGGGCGAGCAGGGCATCCGGATCCTGTGGGGGTCCGTGCTCGGCGCCGCCCTGAGCTTCGTGATCACCGCGGCGGTCGTCTACTTCCTGATGGTCCTGCCCATGTCGAAGTACCTGGCCCGTCAGGAGACCCGCCGGAAGGCGAAGGAGGGCGCGCAGGAGGTCCTCGAGGTGACCGAGCTGGAGGTGCTGAAGGAGATCCGGGACGCCCTGGTCGCCCAGCGCGGCTCGGGGCACGACCGGCGCTAGCCGCGCGGCGGGCGGCTCAGAGGTGGTGGGGCGGCTTCTCGTCGAGGAAGCGCTTGAGGTCCGCCGCACTGCCGCCGGACTCGGTGCGCTCGCCCCAGCCCCGGTCGGTGTCGTCGGAGGACTGCTGGTCGAGCGGGTCGTCGAAGACCAGCGCGGGCTTCGGCTCGCGCGGCTCGGGGCCGGGGACGGTACTCATGCAACCAGGGTACGGTCGCGGAGAAATTCCCCGCGCCTTCTGCTCTGCTGGGACGCATGACTGCCAGCCCCGCTCCCCCGCCCGTCCCCTCCGGCGCGCCCGGCGGGAGGGGACCGCTGCGCCGGCTCCGGGCCCGTGGCCGCGACGAGGCGCACCGAACGGCCTCGGCGCTGGAGCTCTTCTTCGACCTGTGCTTCGTCGTGGCCGTCGCGCAGGCGGGCATGGAGCTGGTGCACTCCGTCGCCGAGGGGCACGCGGGCCAGGGGATCGTCGACTACGCGATGGTGTTCTTCGCCCTGTGGTGGGCGTGGATGAACTTCACCTGGTTCGCCTCGGCGTACGACAACGACGACGTGCTCTACCGGGTCGTCACGCTGGTGCAGATCGCGGGTGTGCTGGTCCTCGCCGCGGGGGTGTCGCGGGCGTTCGAGGAGCACGAGTTCCTCGTGGTCTGGCTGGGCTACGTGATCATGCGGGTGGCCATGGCGGCGCAGTGGCTGCGGGCGGCCCGCTCCGGCGAGGGCCGGGAGCGCACGACGGCCCTGCGCTACGCCGGCGGTGTGCTGGCGTGCCAGGTCGGCTGGCTGGGGCTGCTGCTCCTGCCCGAGGGGGCGCGGCCCTGGTGGTTCCTGGTGATGGCACTGCTGGAGATGTGCGTCCCGCCCTTCGCGGAGCGTGGATACACGACGCCCTGGCATCCCCGTCACATCGCGGAGCGGTACGGGCTGTTCACCATCATCGTGCTCGGCGAGACGATCGCCGCGGCCACGGTCGCGGTGAAGTCCGGCATCGACGAGAACGACGCGCTGGGCGAGCTCCTCCCCATCGCGGCGGGCGGGCTGCTGGTCGTCTTCGCCGCGTGGTGGATCTACTTCGTGGTGCCCATCCACGGCCATCTGCGCACCAACCGGCAGGCGTTCCTGTGGGGTTACGGCCACTACCTGGTGTTCGCCTCGGCGGCGGCGATCGGGGCCGGGCTGGAGGTGGCGGTGGAGCAGACCGTCGGCGCGGCGCACATCTCCACGCTGGCGGCGTCGGCGGCCGTGACCCTGCCGACGGCCCTGTATCTGCTCACGGTGTGGGCCCTGCACTCGCGCCACTTCAAGCGGGGCATCACCCAGCAGCTGGTGCTGCCGACGACGGCGCTGCTGGTGATCTGCTGCACGTTCCTGGGCCACTGGGCGGTGTTCGCGGCGGGTGTGGTCTGCGCGCTGTCGGTGGTGGCCGGAGAGACCCTGGCCGCCCGCCCGGCCGCCCGGGACAGCGGGCCGGTGACGCGGACCGGGTGAGGGCACCCGCGGCCCCGCCCCCGTGGACGTCATCGGGCTGACGCGGCACCGACCGGGCGCTGCGCCCGCCGGGGCCGGTGGCTGGACGACACTGTGGCCCATGACAGTTGACGCACTGACGGATGTCGCCGGCCTGCGGGTGGGGCACGCGACACGCACCGGCGACGGTTGGCTCACCGGCACCACGGTCGTGCTCACCCCGGAGGGCGGGGCCGTGGCCGCCGTGGACGTGCGGGGCGGCGGGCCCGGCACCAAGGAGACGGACGCGCTGGACCCGCGCAACGTGGTGCGGAAGGTGGAGGCGGTCGTACTGACCGGCGGCAGCGCGTACGGGCTCGACGCGGCGTCGGGGGTGATGGCCTGGCTGGAGGAACGTGGGCGCGGGATCCGTGTCGGGGCCGACCCTGCGCATGTCGTGCCGGTGGTGCCCGCCGCCTGCGTCTTCGACCTGGGGCGGGGCGGAGACTTCCGGGCCCGGCCGGACGCGGCGACCGGCCGGGCCGCGGTGGAGGCGGCCGCGGCGAGCGAGCTCGGCGCTCCCGTGGCGCAGGGGTGCGTGGGCGCGGGCACGGGAGCGGTGACCGGGGTGGTGAAGGGCGGCATCGGCAGCGCGAGCACGGTGCTCGGCTCGGGGATCACGGTGGCCGCGCTGGTGGTGGCCAACGCGGCGGGGTCGACGGTGGATCCGGAAACGGGGGTGCTGTACGGGGAGTTGTTCCAGGGGCGGGTGGAGTATCCGGAGGCGGAGGTCCACGCGGCCGCGCGGCGGCGTCTCGCCGAGACGGCCGCGCGGAGCGCGCCGCCCCCGCTCAACACCACGCTGGCGGTGGTGGCCACGGACGCTGATCTGACGAAGGCGCAGGCGCAGAAGCTGGCCGGCACGGCGCACGACGGCATCGCCCGGGCGGTGCGTCCGGTGCATCTGCTCAACGACGGGGACACGGTGTTCACGCTGGCGACAGGGGACCGCGCACTGGACGCCGCGAACCCGCTCGCCCTGAACGAGATCCTCGCGGCGGGCGCGGACATGGTGACGCGCGCGATCGTGCGGGCCGTACGGGCCGCGGAGCCGGTCGACGGTCCCGGCGGGGCGTGGCCGTCGTACGGGGAGTTGTACGCGGGCCGCTGAACAGGCCTGCGGCGCACAGCGGATCCACAGCGGCACCGGAATTTGTCGCGGTTCTGTCACGCGACGGCCTCCATGGGGAACGGACGGAACCCGACCGGTTCCCCGGCCCCTCTTCCCTCACGTACTGGAGCGGATCACGCAACATCACACGAACTGGGAGCAGCCCGTGACAACGCCGAACATTTCAGCGCGGCGCACTCTGGGGGCCTGTGCCGCCCTGATGGTCGGCGCCCTGACGCTCACCGCCTGCGGTGGCAGCGCCAACGCCAAGGACGACGAGAAGAGCGGCAACGGCGGCACCAAGACGTCCGTCGCGAAGATCGCCATCTCGGCGCAGGACGGTTCGACCGGAGCGTCCATCAACACCACCGGCGTGAAGGTCAGCGACGGGAAGCTGACCGACGTGAAGATGACGGTCGCGGGCAGCGATCAGACGGTCGCGGGCTCCGTTTCCGCCGACGGCAAGGTCTGGAAGCCGAAGGAACAGCTGGAGCGCGGGACGAAGTACCAGATATCGGCGACCGCCAAGGACGCCGACGGCAGGACCGCCGCGGCCAACTCGATCTTCACGACGGTGACGACGTCCAACAGCTTCATCGGGACGTACACGCCGGACAACGGCACGACGGTCGGTGTGGGCATGCCGGTGTCGTTCACCTTCGACAAGGCCATCACCGAACGCAAGGACGTGCAGTCGCACATCACGGTGACGTCCAGCAGCGGGCAGAAGGTCGTCGGGCACTGGTTCAACGGGCAGCGGCTGGACTTCCGGCCGCAGGAGTACTGGAAGGCTGGCTCCAAGGTCACGATGAAGATCGACCTGGACGGGGTCGAGGGCGCGAACGGCGTCTACGGGGTGCAGAAGAAGACGGTCACCTTCACCGTGGGCCGTTCGCAGGTCTCCACGGTCGACGTCAACACCCAGACCATGACGGTCGTCCGGGACGGCAAGACCATCAAGACGGTCCCGATCTCGGCGGGCGACCCGGAGCACACCACGTACAACGGGCAGATGGTGATCTCCGAGAAGTTCGTGCAGACGCGGATGAACAGCCGCACGGTCGGGATGGGCGGCGAGTACGACATCCCGGACGTGCCGCACGCGATGCGCCTGACCACGTCGGGGACGTTCCTCCACGGCAACTACTGGTACAACAAGGGCAACCCGCCCTTCGGCCGTCAGGGCACCAGCCACGGCTGCGTCGGCCTCGCGGACGTCCGCGGCGCGGGGGGCAGCACGCCCGCCAAGTGGTTCTACGACAACTCCCTCATCGGTGACGTGGTCGTCGTGAAGAACTCCCCCGACAAGACGGTGGCGCCGGACAACGGGCTCAACGGATGGAACATGGCGTGGAGCCAGTGGGTCGCGGACAGCGCTTCCTGACGGTCCGTATGACCATCTGAAAGATCGCCCCATCTGGGGATTTTGACGAACCGGCCGGGCCGCGCGGGAACTTTTCGCGCGGCCCGCGCGTTTTCCCGGACGTACGTTTTCTCGGTTCCCGGACATGATGTCCGACCGAGGGGCTACGGTATGCACCCACAAGGTGACATGCAGCAACGCCGGGAGAAACCTTGAGCGTTCCGTACGAGACGGCAGCGTACGAACCCCACGACTCGCCCGAGTCTCCGGAGGAGCACCTCGCGCGACTCCTCGGCCGCGCCCTGAACTCCTTCGAGCTACCGGACGAGACGATAAGGCGCCTGGACTGCGCGCTGGCGCACGACGGTTCGCTGCACTCCGCGCACCACAGCGCGGGCCTGCACCGGGAGACCTACCGGCACACGTGGCTGCTGGCCGACGGTTCGGCGCTCACCCTGTGGGAGCTCGTCCACAACACCGCGCCGGGCAGCGAACCGCAGCACGAGGTGTACGTGGACGAGGAGGAGCTGCGCGCCGCCACCACGCGGCTGCCGCTGCCGCCGGACACCCTGGACTTCGAACTGCCGGTGTCGGTGCAGCTGTCCCCGGTCCCCTCGCCCCGGCACGCGTACGCCGCGGAGGACTCGGCGGACCACGCGCGCAGGTTACTGCGCCGGGCGGAGAACGCGGACCGGCCGGGCGCGGACACGGCGGCCCTGCTGGCCACGGCGTCGGGGCACCAGATCACCCAGGCCTTCGGCCGGCCGTGCCGCGCGGGCCGGGCGGGGCTGGGCTTCTCGCTCTACGAGCACGCGTTCCTGCTGCGCGACGGCGAGGAGGTCTCCCTCTGGGAGGTCGAGCACACGGCGACGCCGGACGGGCGGCACATGTGCGAGGTGTACACCAGCGAGGACGCGGCACGCGAGGCGATGGAGCGGCGAGCGGCGCAGCTGTCGTGAGCTAGAGCCTGTCGCCGAGTTGGCGTACCAGCTCGGCGAAGGCGGCTCTCTCCTCCGTGGTCAGTTCCACGGACTCCGACCGGGAGCCCGTCTGCCGCTGTTGCGGGAGGGCGGGGAGCGGGTGGCCCTCGGGCCACCGGGAGACGTGCTCGGGCATGCGCCCCAGTAGACACCACGGCCCGGGACTTCGGTCCCGGGCCGTGATTTTCGTGATCTATCTCGCAGGTGGCATGAACGGTTCACACGCCCCGAAAGGGGCGAACCTCCACCGCTTCAGCGGCTTCACGCCGCGACGGGCTGCTTCGTCTCCGCCGACCGGACCGCGCCGTCCTCACCGGAGGCCGGTGCGGTGCCCGGGGCCGGCTTGCGCATGCCCTTCAGGACGACGACGAGGGCCGTCGTGACGCAGACGCCCGCGGCGATGGCGACCAGGTACAGGAACGCGTTGCCGATCAGCGGGACCACGAAGATGCCGCCGTGCGGGGCGCGCAGCGTGGCGCCGAAGGCCATCGACAGGGCGCCGGTGACCGCGCCGCCCGCCATGGAGGCCGGGATGACGCGCAGCGGGTCGGCCGCCGCGAAGGGGATCGCGCCCTCGGAGATGAAGGAGGCGCCGAGCACCCAGGCGGCCTTGCCGTTCTCGCGCTCGGTCGGGGTGAAGAGCTTGCCGCGCACGGTCGTCGCGAGGGCCATGGCCAGCGGCGGGACCATGCCGGCCGCCATCACCGCGGCCATGATCTTCATGGCCGAGTCGCTGGGGCTGGCGACCGCGATGCCGGCCGTGGCGAAGGTGTAGGCGACCTTGTTGACGGGGCCGCCGAGGTCGAAGCACATCATCAGGCCGAGGAGGGTGCCGAGCAGGATGGCGTTGCTGCCGGACAGGCCGTTCAGCCAGTCGGTCATGCCCTTCTGCGCCTCGGCGATGGGCTTGCCGATGACGACGAACATCAGGAATCCGACGATCGCCGCGGAGATCAGCGGGATCACCACCACGGGCATGATGCCGCGCAGCGCCGCCGGGACGTTCACCTTCTGGATCGCCATGACCACGCCGCCGGCGATCAGACCGGCCGCCAGGCCGCCGAGGAAGCCGGCGTTGATGTTGAACGCGATCATGCCGCCGACGAACCCGGGGACGATGCCGGGCCGGTCGGCCATGCCGTAGGCGATGTAGCCGGCCAGGACCGGGACGAGGAAGCCGAAGGCGACGCCGCCGATCTGGAAGAGCAGCGCGGCCCAGCTGTCGGCCTGGGTCCACAGGAAGTGGTCCATCACCGACGGCGCCTTGTTGATCTTGTAGCCGCCGATCGCGAAGCCGAGGGCGATCAGCAGACCGCCCGCCGCGACGAAGGGCACCATGTAACTGACGCCGGACATCAGCCACTTGCGCAGCTTGGTGCCGTAGCCCTCGCCGGAGTCGCCGGAGCGCTCCACCGGAGTGGCCGGGGCGGATCCGGAGGTGACCTCACCGCGGGCGGCCTTCTCACGGACCTCGGCGATGAGTTCGGCGGCGCGGTTGATGCCCGCCTTCACACCGACGTCGACGGTGGGCTTGCCGGCGAACCGCTCCTTCTCCCGCACGGGCACGTCGTGAGCGAAGATCACGGCGTCCGCCGCCGCGATGACCTGCGGGTCGAGCCGGGTGAATCCGGCCGAGCCCTGCGGCTCGACGGTGAGTTCGACGCCCGCCTCCCGGCCGGCGTTCTCCAGCGACTCGGCCGCCATGTAGGTGTGGGCGATGCCGGTGGGGCAGGAGGTGACGGCCACGATACGGAACGGGCGCTCGGCGGACGGCTCTTCGGCGGTGGTGTCGTCGGTGACCGTGGCGGCGGCGGGAGAGGCCGCTCCCGCCGACGCCACGGTGTCCTGGGAACCCGCCGGTGCGGGTGCGTCCGGCTCGTCGCCGCGGATCAGGGCCGCCGCGGCCGGCGCGTCGCTCACCGCGCGCAGGGCGTCGGTGAACTCGCTGTTCATCAACTGCCGGGCCAGCGACGACAGGATCGTCAGGTGCGCGTCGTCGGCGCCGGCCGGCGCGGCGATCAGGAAGATCAGGTCGGCGGGGCCGTCCGGGGCGCCGAAGTCGATGCCGTCGGCGCTGCGCCCGAAGGCGAGCGTCGGCTCGGTGACGTGCGCGCTGCGGCAGTGCGGGATGCCGATGCCGCCGTCGAGGCCGGTCGGCATCTGGGCCTCGCGGGCGGCCACGTCGGCGAGGAAGCCGTCCAGGTCGGTCACCCGGCCCAGGGCCACCATGCGCTCGGCGAGGGCACGCGCCGCCGCTTCCTTGGTGTCGGCGGAGAGGTCGAGATCGACCAGGTCCGCCGTGATCATGTCGCTCATCGCGGGCTCCTTAGCACGCGTATCGCCCGGTGGGAGGGGTGGGCGGGAGGGGGACGGGGGTGCGGTGGGGGGTGGCGGGGATGAAGGCGGGGGATAACGGGGAGGCCCGCCGCTCGCGCGCCGCTCCGCGCTGCTCGCCGTACGTCATGTGGCCGGCTCCTTCAGCACACGGTCCGCCGGGACCTCGGCCGTGACCGTCACCGCCGCCGGGTCCAGGTCGCGCGGTGTCGGCATGACGCTGCCCGGCAACTGGACGGCCGCCGCACCGTGCGCGACCGCGGAGGCGAGGGCTTCGGGGCCGTTGCCGCCGGCGATCAGGAAACCGGCGAGGGAGGAGTCGCCGGCGCCCACGTTGCTGCGGACGGTGGCGACGCGCGCGCTGCCGAACCAGGCACCCTCGGCGGAGACGAGCAGCTGCCCGTCGGCGCCGAGGCTCGCCAGGACGGCCCGGGCGCCCATCTCGCGCAGCTCCTCGGCGGCCTTCACGGCGTCGCCGACGGTGGCGAGGGGGCGGCCGACGGCTTCGGAGAGCTCCTCGGCGTTCGGCTTGACCACGTCCGGCCGCTCGCGCAGGGCCGCGAGCAGCGCGGGCCCGGAGGTGTCCAGGGCGATCCGGGTCCCGGCGGCGTGCGCGCGGGCGACCAGCTCGGCGTACCAGGAGGGGGCGAGTCCACGCGGCAGGCTGCCGCAGCAGGCGATCCAGGAGGCCTCGCGGGACTGCTGCCGCACGGTCTCCAGGAGCAGTTCCCGCTCGGCGTCGGACAGTTCGGGACCGGGCGCGTTGATCTTCGTCAGGACGCCGTCGGACTCGGCGAGGGCGATGTTGGAACGGGTCGCCCCGGCGACCGGGACGGGCGCGACCTCGATGCCCTGCTGGTCCAGCAGCTCGGCGACGAGGGCGCCGGGGGCGCCGCCCAGGGGCAGGACCGCCACCGTGCGCTGCCCCGCGGCGGCCACGGCACGCGAGACGTTCACGCCCTTGCCGCCCGGGTCCATCCGCTCGCCGGTGGCGCGGATGACCTCGCCGCGGTCGAGGGACGGCACCTCGTAGGTACGGTCCAGGGACGGGTTGGGGGTGACGGTGAGGATCATGCGCGCACTACTTCCGTGCCGCCGCGCTCGATCGCGACGGTGTCTTCGGGGCTCAGCCCGCTGTCGGTGATCAGCAGGTCCACATCGCTCAGGTCACCGAAGCGGGCGAAGTGCTCCTGGCCGTGCTTGGAGGAGTCGGCGAGCAGCACCACGCGGCGGGCGGCGGCCACGGCCGCGCGCTTGACCGCGGCCTCGGCGAGGTCGGGGGTGGTCAGACCGTGCTCGGCGGAGAAGCCGTTGGCGGCCACGAACAGCACGTCGGCGCGGATCTCGCCGTACGCCCGCAGGGCCCAGGCGTCCACGGCGGCGCGCGTACGGTGCCGTACGCGTCCCCCGACGAGGTGGAGCTGGATGCCGGGGTGGTCGGCGAGGCGGGCCGCGATGGGGAGGCTGTGCGTGACGACGGTGAGGGAGGCCTCCAGCGGGAGGGCGGCGGCCATCCGGGCCACCGTCGTCCCGGCGTCGAGGATGACCGTGCCCTCGACGGGCAGTTCCGCGAGGGCCGCCTTGGCGATGCTGTCCTTCTCGTCGGCGGCGGTCGTCTCGCGCTCGGCGAGGTCCGGCTCGAAGTCGAGCCGCCCGGCCGGGATGGCGCCGCCGTGCACCCGGCGGACCAGGCCCGCGCGGTCGAGGGCCTTCAGATCCCGGCGGATCGTCTCCGCCGTCACCTGGAACTCCTCGGCCAGCGACACGACATCCACTCGGCCGCCGTCACGGGCGAGCCGGAGGATCGCCTGCTGCCGCTCCGGTGCGTACATGTCCGTTCGCCTCCGCCTCATGCCCGAACGTGTGGTTTCAGCGGGAGGCTACGCCGAGATGTCCGCAAAGTAAACAGGTTCGGACCCAACCGGGCATGATCGGAAACACAGAACGGGCCCGGCACCGTAGTGCCGGGCCCGGGGACCCACGACCGCCGCTCTCAGGAGACCAGCACCCGCTCCGTCTCCTCCACCGCCGCCTGCTCCCCTTCCACATGCTGCGCGGGCCGCTTCGGCAGCGCGAACATCAGCAGGAAGATGGCGCCCATCACCGCGGCCACCCAGCCCAGCGCGTTCTGGAAGGCGTCCGCGAAGGCCGGACCGATCTGCTCCGGCCGCAGATGGTCGGAGATCGTGCCGAAGAACACCACGGACACCAGGCCGAGACCGAGCGCGTTGCCCATCTGCTGCACCGTGTTGATCAGGCCGGAGGCCGAACCGGCGTGCTCGCGCGGCACTTCCGAGAGGATCGCGTCGGTCAGCGGCGCGACGATCAGCCCCATCCCGACGCCCATGACGACGAGCGGGAGGGCCATCTGCCAGGGCGCTATGGCGAGGCCGTAGTGCCGGGCCTCCCAGATGTAGAGCAGCACCCCGGCCGCCATCACGAGCGCACCCGCCTGAAGCACCTTGCGCCCGAAGCGCGGGACCAGCATCTGCACCGACATCCCGGCGGCCGCGGACACGGCGATCGAGAACGGCACCCCGGTCAGCCCTGCCTTCAGCGGGCTCCAGCCCAGCCCGTACTGCATGTACAGCGTCCACACCAGGAAGAACACACCGAGCCCGACCCCGAAGACGGTCTGCACGGCGATGCCCGCCGCGAAGCTCTTGACCCTGAACAGGGACAGCTCGATCAGCGGGGAGCCGTCCCGGGAGGCCTTCCGCCTCTCGTACGCCACCAGCACGGCGAGGACGACGAGCGAGCCGGCCATCGAGACGTACCCCCACACCGGCCAGTCCAGTTCACGGCCGCGAATGAGCGGGTAGAGCAGCATCAGCAGGCCCAGCGTCACCAGCGCGACACCCACCAGGTCCAGCTTCAGGGCACGCGGCGCCCTGGACTCGGTGATGAAGCGGCTGCCGAGGATCAGGCCCGCGACGCCCACGGGCAGGTTGATCAGGAAGATCGACCGCCACCCCCAGCCGAACAGGTCCCACTCGGTCAGCAGCGCGCCGAGCAGTGGACCGGACACGGCTCCGAGACCGACGACCGCGCCGAACAGTCCGAACACCTTGCCCCGCTCGTGCGCCGGGAAGGTCGCGTGCACGATCGACAGCACCTGCGGCACCATCAGCGCCGCCATGCCGCCCTGCAGGAAGCGGGAGGCGACCAGCATCTCCGGGTTGACCGCGAGGCCGCACAGCGCGGAGGCGACCGTGAACCCGCCGATACCGACGAGGAAGATCCGCTTGCGGCCGTGGATGTCGCCGAGCCGTCCGCCGGTGATCAGACCGGCGGCGAAGGCGAGGGCGTAACCGGCGGTGATCCACTGGATCTGGCTGAAGGAGGCGCCCGCCTCCCGCTGGATGGACGGGATGGCGATGTTGACGATCGTCACGTCGACGAGGTCCATGAAAGCCGCGGTCATCACGATCGCGAGGGCGAACCAACGCCGGCGGTCGGTCCCGCCGCCCGCCGTGCCCGGAGTGGTGTCGGTGGAGTTCATGCTTCGACGTTAGACCCCCAATAGGTCAGGTCGTGTCCTAGTGGTGCGGCATCCTCATGCGTATGACGACGGACACCCCGGCCCGGCTGCTGACGCTCCTCTCCCTTCTCCAGACGCCCCGCGAATGGCCCGGCGGCGAACTCTCCGAGCGGCTCGGGGTCTCCCGCCGCACGGTCCGGCGGGACATCGACCGGCTGCGCGAGCTGGGCTACCCCGTGCAGGCGACCAAGGGCTCCGACGGCGGCTACCGGCTGGTCGCCGGGAAGGCCATGCCGCCGCTCGTGCTCGACGACGAGGAGGCCGTGGCCATCGCGGTCGGGCTGCGCGCCGGGGCCGGGCACGCGGTGGAGGGCCTCGACGAGGCGTCGGTGCGGGCGCTGGCCAAGCTGGAGCAGGTCCTGCCCGGCCGGCTGCGCCACCGCGTGACCACCCTCCAGGCCGCGACCACCCCACTGACCAGCGGCGACGGGCCGAGCATCGCACCCGAAACCCTGACCGTCATGGCCTCGACGGTCGCCGGCAACGAGCGGCTGCGATTCGCCTACCGGGCGGCGGACGGCACCGCGTCGCGGCGTCTGACGGAGCCGTACCGGCTGGTGTCGACGGGCCGCCGCTGGTACCTGGTGGCGTACGACATCGACCGCGACGACTGGCGCACGTTCCGCGTCGACCGGGTCAGCGAGCCCTTCGCCACCGGGGCCCGGTTCGTGCCGCGCGAGCTGCCGACGGGGAACGCGGCGGAGTACCTGCGGCGGTCCATGCAACGCCAGCAGCAGACCTACGACTTCGAGGTCACGTTCGCCGCACCGGCCGGCTTCGTCGCCGCCCGGGTGCCCCGGTGGCTGGGCACGCCCGAACCGCTGGACGAGGGCAGTTGCCGGCTGCGGGGGTCGGTCGGCGACGCCGTGCAGTGGGTGGCGTTCCGGCTGGCGATGCTGGAGTGCGACTTCGTGGTGCACGAGCCGGCGGAACTGGTCACGGCCGTACGGGAGTTGGGGGCGCGGTTGAGCAGGGCGGCCGGCGGCCGGGACGCGGACGGGGTGTGAGCCCTCGCGCCACGGCCCCCTGAGGTCACGCCCCCGGAGGCCACGGCTCCCCTTCCCCGGAGGTCGCGGCCCCGAAGCTCACGCTCCCCACGGGAACTCCCGCAGCGCCGCGAGATTCCGCAGCGCGAGTTCCGCCGGACCGTCCGGGCCCTCGACGGGCCCGTCGCCCTCGGCCCAGGCCTCCAGCGCCGTCCGTACGGCGGCACTGGCCACGGCGGCGGCGAAGCGCGCCCGGGGACCCGCGGCAACGTTGTCGGCGCCGTCCGGCCTCGGGGGCCTCCCGGGGGCACCGGCACGTGTCACCAGTTCCGTCAGCGCCTCCCCCAGCAGCCGCTCCGACGTCTGGCACACCTCCGCCCACACCCTGCGCAGGGACGGGTTCGCCTCGGCCAGGCGGAGCAGTGTGCGGACCCACTCCCAGGAGGACGCCGAGACGCCGAGGCCCGGGGTGAGGGTGTGGCGGACCCCTTCCTCCAGGGCCCGGAGCACGCCGGTGCCGGCGGGAGCGGCGCGCACCGCCTCCACCCAGCGCTGGGCGCCGGCCGCGTAGAGCGGGGCGACGGCCTCCTCCTTGGTCGCGAAGTACCGGTAGAAGGTGCGCGGGGCGATGCCGGCGGCCTGGGCGATGTCCTCCGCGCGGGTGGCGCGCAGGCCGTGCCGTACGAAGAGGCCGGCCGCGGCCCGGGCGATCTCCATGCGCGTCTCGGCCTTGCGCCGCTCGGTCAGTGAGGACGGAGGCGGGGTCGGGGTGGTGCTGCTCACGCCCGGCAGGCTATGCCCATGTGACACAATCTGCCATCTGGCGGGCCACCCCGTGGTTCAGGTACGGGGTGCCCCGCCCTCCAAGCACACCGTCCCCCCTCGCTCCGCCGGGCCACCGCGCCGGGCCAGCGGGCGCAGGCGGCCGGACAGATTGAAAGCCGGGCTCCGGCATCCGGGGGGAAGGACGCCGAAGCCCGGCCTCGGGAAAGTCCCGGCGCCGGGGGGAGTGCGACGGGACTTGGCTGTCGGGGGCAGGGGGTGTGTGCCCCGGGCTCGAACTGGTGGGCCCAGAAGTCTTGTTCCCTGAGTTCGCGCATTGAAGCGGCGTTACAACGCCATGTTTGCGCGGTCTTTCGCCACCCGGCGTACGCGGTGACCCCCGGGCGCACACGGTCCGTCACCCACTGGCCGTGGGAACGGGTCGTACGCCCGGGCGCCCACCGTGCTCACCGGTCTCGCGCCGGCCCGCGAAGGGGCGGTGCGCGCCGCGCGGGCGGGGGCGGGGGCGGGGGTCACGCCGCCGCGTCGAACCCGGTGCTGCGGGCCAGCTTCTTCAGCTCCAGCAGCGCGTGCTTCTCGATCTGCCGGATGCGCTCGCGGGTCAGGCCGTGCTCCTTGCCGACCTCGGTCAGCGTGCGCTCCCGGCCGTCCTCGATGCCGTAGCGCATCTTGATGATCGACGCCGTGCGCTGGTCGAGCCGGCCGATCAGGTCGTCGAGCTCCTCGCTGCGCAGCAGCGTCAGCACCGACTGCTCGGGCGACACCGCCGAGGTGTCCTCCAGGAGGTCGCCGAACTGGGTCTCGCCCTCGTCGTCCACCGACATGTTCAGCGAGACCGGGTCGCGGGCCCAGTCGAGCACGTCGGTGACGCGCTCCGGCGTCGAGCCGAGCTCTGTCGCGATCTCGGCGGGCTCCGGGTCCCGGCCGTGCTCGCGGTTGAACTCGCGCTGCACACGGCGGATCCGGCCGAGCTCCTCCACGAGGTGGACGGGCAGGCGGATCGTACGGGACTGGTCCGCTATCGACCGCGTGATGGCCTGGCGGATCCACCACGTGGCGTACGTGGAGAACTTGAAGCCCTTGCGGTAGTCGAACTTCTCGACCGCGCGCACCAGGCCGGCGTTGCCCTCCTGGATCAGGTCCAGCAGCGGCAGACCGCTGCGGGGGTAGCGGCGGGCGACCGCGACGACCAGGCGCAGGTTGGAGCGGATGAAGACGTCCTTGGCCCGCTCGCTTGCGTCGACCAGGGCCTGCAGTTCCTCCGGCGAGGCTCCGGCCTTGTTCTCCTCCAGGCCGTCGAGGATCTGCTGTGCGAACACACCCGCTTCGATGATCTGCGACAGCTCGACCTCCTTGGCGGCGTCGAGCAGCGGTGTGCGCGCGATCTCGTCGAGGTACATGCCGACCAGGTCGCGGTCGGCGATCTCGCCGCCATGGGCGCGAACACTGCTTGCCGCGTCGGCCGTCTCGCCGGTGGCGGACTGACGACGGGCGACGGCACGGGTTGCCATGCGAGCTCCCTTGCGTGGTGAGGTCAGCGGGTGGTCCTTCGGACGCTGGACTCCGTCTTTCAGAGACTCTCCGGACTCTCCTCGGGTGCCCTGCATCCGATGGAAACAACGACTGGAATCAGGACAGAATTCCCAACCCACCCTCCGATTTTTCTGATCATGCAGTACCCTGTCCGGCCACGTAGGGAGGCACGATGCTGTCGGAGCGTACAGAGGTGCAGGTCAGACCAGGAGTCGAGGAGGACCTCGAAGCCCTCACGGCCCTCTACAACCACTATGTACGTGAGACGGCGATCACATTCGATACCGCGATCTTCACTCCGGAGGAGCGCCGCCCTTGGCTGCTCTCCCACCCTGAAGACGGGCCGCACCGCCTGATGGTTGCCAGGGAGCCGGACACACAGCAGATTCTGGGTTACGCCACTTCCAGCCCTTTCCGAACGAAGCCCGCCTATGCCACCTCCGTGGAGACGACCGTGTACGTCGCCCCGGACGCCGGCCGGCGCGGCATCGGCACACTCCTCTACACGGCCCTCTTCGAGGCCCTGTCCGGCGAGGATCTGCATCGCGCGTACGCGGGCATCGCGTTGCCGAACGAGGCGTCGGCCCGGCTGCACGAACGCTTCGGCTTCCGGCACGTCGGCACCCACCGGGAGGTCGGCCGCAAGTTCGGCCGCTACTGGGACGTGGCCTGGTACGAGAAGCCGCTCTAGGCGCTGGAAGGTGTCCGCACCGCTCAGCCGAACTGGACCGATCGCTTCGCCAGGCCCATCCAGAACCCGTCGATCACGGACTTCTGCGCGTCCAGCTCGCCGGCCGCGTCGGCCGCGCCCATGGTCACGAACAGCGGGGCGAAGTGCTCGGTGCGCGGGTGGGCCAGCTGCCCGGCGGGCGACTTGCGGGTGAAGTCGAGCAGGGCGTCCACGTCGCGCGCCTCCAGCGCCCGCCGGCCCCAGTCGTCGAACTCGGCCGACCAGGCGGGGACGCCGCCCTGCCGGAGCGCGGCCAGGTTGTGGGTGAAGAAGCCGGACCCGACGATGAGCACGCCCTCGTCCCGCAGGGGGGCGAGCTTGCGGCCGATCTCCAGGAGCCGGACCGGGTCGAGCGTCGGCATGGACACCTGGAGGACCGGGATGTCGGCCTCCGGGTACATCTCGACCAGCGGGACGTAGGCGCCGTGGTCGAGGCCGCGGTCGGGGACGTCCTGGACGGGCACGCCGGGGGCGCGCAGCAGCTTGCGTACGGACTCGGCGAGCTCCGGTGCGCCGGGGGCGTCGTACGTCACCCGGTAGTAGTGCTCCGGGAAGCCCCAGAAGTCGTAGACGAGCGGCACGGTCTCGGTGGCACCGAGGGCGAGCGGGGCCTCCTCCCAGTGGGCGGAGACGATGAGGACGGACTTGGGGCGCGGCAGGCCGGCGGACCACGCGGCCAGTTCACCGGGCCAGACGGGGTCGTCCGCCAAGGGTGGTGCACCGTGGCTGAGGTACAGAGCGGGCATGCGCTCCTGAGTGGCGGCGGACATGCTGCGGCTCCTTCCAAAAAATGATTCCCTAACAAACTGTACGAGCCATTTGTTTAAAGTTCAAGGAGGGGCCACGTAGAGTGGAACGCATGAAGGCACCCGCATCCGCACCGACACCCGGCTCCGCCGCGGAGCCCAAGGAACCGCGCTGGCTCACCGACGAGGAGCAGCGCGTCTGGCGTTCGTTCATGGAGGGCGTCACCCTCCTCGACGACCATCTCGACCGTCAGCTGCAGCGTGACGCGGGCATGCCGCACGTCTACTACGGCCTTCTGGTCAAGCTCGCCGAGGCACCGCGGCGGCGGCTGCGGATGACCGAGCTCGCGATGCTGGCGAAGATCACCCGGTCCCGTCTCTCGCACGCCATCGCCCGCCTGGAGAAGAACGGCTGGGTGCGCCGCGAGGACTGCCCCGACGACAAGCGGGGCCAGTTCGCCGTCCTCACGGATGAGGGCCTCGACGTGCTGCGGCAGACCGCGCCGGGCCATGTGGAGGCCGTGCGCCAGGCGGTCTTCGACCGGCTCACCCCGGAACAGCAGAAGTCCCTCGGCGAGATCATGCGGATCGTCGCCGAGGGACTTCAGCCCGCCGAAGCGGGTGCGGACCTGCCCTGGCTCCGCTGACGCGGGAGCCGGGCAGGTCCTGGATTCCGTAGGTACGAGGCGTCCCCTTCCTCGTACCTACGGATGGCCCGAAGGGGTGTGGTGCGCGGCCGTCAGTGGGCGACGACCGGGATCTGCACCTCGTCCGCCGCGTCCGCGCCGGAGCCGGTCACCGTGGTCGTGCCCGGGCGTCCGGCGTTGACGAAGGTCAGGGCGATCACGGCGGCCGCCACGAGGATGCCCACGGCGAACCAGATGGCGCTGGTGTAGCCCTCCACCATGGCCTCCAGCTGGACCAGCTGCTGCTGGGACCGGCTGGTCGCCCCGGCGATGTGGTCGGCGACGTACGCCGTGGTCGCCGAGGCGGCGATCGTGTTCAGCAGGGCCGTGCCGATCGCGCCGCCCACCTGCTGCGAGGTGTTGACCATGGCAGAGGCGACACCGGAGTCCCGCGGCTCCACACCCTGGGTGGCCAGCGACATGGCCGGCATGAACGCCGTACCCATGCCGAGACCGAGCAGCAGCATCGCCGGGAGCAGCAGAGCGGCGTAGGAGGAGCCGATCTCCAGCTGGGTCAGCAGCAGCATGCCGAGCGCGGCGACCAGGAAGCCGGGGCCCATCAGCAGGCGCGGCGCGACCCGGGTCATCAGGCGGGTGCCGATCTGGGTGGAGCCCGTGATCATGCCCGCGATCATCGGCAGGAAGGCGAAACCGGTCTTGACCGGCGAGTAGCCCTTCACGATCTGCAGGTAGTAGGTCAGGAAGAGGAACAGGCCGAACATCGCGATGATCGCGAGACCGAGGGAGAGGTAGATCCCGCCGCGGTTGCGCTCGGTGATCACGCGCAGCGGCAGCAGCGGGGCCTTGACCTTGGACTCGACGAGCACGAAGGACGCCAGCAGCACGACCGAGGCGACGAACATGCCGACGGTCACGGAGTCGCTCCAGCCGTCCGACTCGGCGCGGGTGAAGCCGTAGACCAGGGCGACCAGGCCGAGGGTGGAGAGGATGACGCCCGGGATGTCGAGCGCGGAGCGGTTGCGGCCGCCCTCCGGCTCACGGATGACGAAGTAGGCACCGGCCGCGGCGACGATGGCGAAGGGGATGTTCACGAAGAACGTCCAGCGCCAGTCCAGGTACTCGGTGAGGAAACCGCCGAGGATCAGGCCGACGGCGCCACCGCCACCGGCGATCGCACCGTAGATGCCGAACGCCTTGGCGCGCTCCTTGGCGTCGGTGAACATCACCGCGAGCAGGGAGAGCGCGGCGGGCGCGAGCAGCGCGCCGAAGGCACCCTGGAGGGCGCGGGCGCCGAACATCATCGCCTCGTTGGTGGCCGCGCCGCCGAGCGCGGAGGCCGCGGCGAAACCGCCGAGCCCGAGGACGAACGCCCTCTTGCGGCCCCACAGGTCGGCTATCCGGCCGCCGAACAGGAGCAGACCGCCGAAGGCGAGGGCATAGGCCGTCACGACCCACTGCCGGTTGCCGTCGGAGATGCCGAGGTCCTGCTGGGCGGAGGGCAGGGCGATGTTCACGATGGTGGCGTCCAGGACGACCATCAGCTGGGCGAGCGCGATGAAGACGAGCGCTTTCCAGCGGCCGGCGTCCGGTTCTCTGGCCGGTGCGCCGAGCGTCTTCGAGGCTGTTTCAGACATGGGGATACCCACTTCGGGACTTCGTGACGGAAATTCGGGACGTCGTGCTGAAAAAAGGTGACGAAAGCCGACGGCTCGTCCACGGGGACGGCCGCAGGGACTGTCGTTCGGGTTTCAGACCGGTGGGGCGGCCTGAACTCATCGGGCTGAAACGATCGGGTCGAGCTGGTCGGGCTGAGCTGGTCGGACCACCGATCGGACCGAGCTGGTTCGCCGAGCTGGTCGGTGGACGAACTGATCGGTCAGGGCCGGCGCAGGTCCTCCAGGGTCACGGCCGTCCCCGGGAGAACCGAGCGAGCGGGAGCCCGCAGCCCGTCCAGGAACAGCTGAAGATGGCGGTGGACGAAACGGTCGGCCCGGAAGCAGTCCGTGCCGGCCGGGGGTCGGCTGAGCTGGGCCACGGCGATCATGACGTCCCCCACGTCCACGTCGGACCGGAGCTGTCCGGCCGACCTGGCGCGGTCCATGACCTCCGCGACCTGCCGCTCGACTCGTTCGCGCGCGGCCTCCAGGTCCGGATGATGCTTGTCGAACGTGCTGGAGACCATCGGGCACAGCGCGCTGATCCGCTCGTCGGCGGCGGCGTGCACGAAGCGCTCCAGCGCCTCGAACGCGTCGCCGGTCTCGGTGAGAGCGGCCTCGGCGGCTGCGGCCGTGCGGTCCATGACGGAGCAGACGACCTCGCGGACGAGGGCGTCGCGGTCCGGGAAGTTGCGGTACACCGTGGCGTTGCCGACGCCGGCCCGGCGGGCGATCTCGTCGAGCGGCACCTCGGGGCCGTGCTCGACGAACATCTCCCGGGCGGCGGTGACGATCCGCTCCCGGTTGCGCAGGGCGTCGGCACGGGGCCGGGGCACCTTGCGCGCTTCGGGGCTGGCGGTCTGCACGGCGTACTCCTGGTCTGGAAGGTGTGGTGCTCCGATCCGGGGAGCGGGTCCCCGTTTCGGTCGGACACATGGCTAAACGGGGAGTGGGTCCCCGGTATTTCCCGCCGACGCGGAAATTGTTTGTGACCTGACTCACAAACGCCGCAGCCGCTACTGACGGGAAACCCACGATCGGTCTCCTCCAACGGGCGTCCCCCCACCCCGCGACGCAGGGTGAGCGCAAGGGTGCAGCCGGAGACCAGGGGCTGCCGTGGCGCGGGAGGTCCCTTGCAGGTCCCTTGCAGGCAGCCGCAGCCCCGGCACCCCCGGACGGACCGCACGGGCCCGTCCGGCCGCCGGATACCCAGGCGCCGACTGGCCGCCCTGGCCTGTGTGTCCGCCCTGACCTTCACGGTCAGCACCTCGGCCGGCACGGGTCGTCTCACCCCGGGCGCCAGTACGGCGGGAGCGGGCCCGATCGTCCTGTCCCACACCCCTGCACACGGCCCCTGCATGATCCGCGGCGCCCGCGAGGTCCAGATGTCCGAGGGCATCCCCACCTCCACCGGCTACACCCGCTCCACCGGCACCGTCCGCGCCCTCACCCTGATGATCGACTTCTCCGACGCCCCCGGCGAGGGCGAGGCCCAGGACCGCTTCCACGAGTTCTTCCCGCAGACCCGCGAGTGGTTCCGCACCAGCTCCTACGGCCGCCTCGACTACCGCCCCGAGACCCCGATCCCGGGCTGGCTGCGGATGCCGAAGACCTTCCGGGAGTACGGCATAGAGCGCGGGGCCCCTTTCGAGCCCGGCTACCGCGCGCTGGTCCAGGATCTCGTGGCCGCGGCCGACCCGAAGGTGGACTTCCGCGCGTACGACCTGCTGAACGTCCTGGTCACCCCGAACGCCGGCCCCTCCGCCCTGGACACGGTCCTGTCCGTCACCTTCGCCGGCAACCCGGACGCCCCCACGGCCGACGGCATACCCGTGGCCAACGCCTCCTTCGTCTACTCCCGCCAGGACGACGGCTCCGGCTCCTACGACCGCACCGGCTACCGCGTCCTCCCCCACGAGAACGGCCACGTCTTCGGCCTGCCCGACCTGTACACCGCCGAGGGCGGGGGCGCGGTCGGGCACTGGGACATCATGAGCGAGGACTGGGGCGCCAACAACGACTTCCTCGGCTGGCACAAGTGGAAACTGGGCTGGCTGGACGCCGCCCAGGTCCACTGCGCGGCGGCCCCCGGCACCACGGAGTACACCCTCACCCCCCTGGCCCGGGCCGGCGGCTCCAAGCTGGTCTTCGTCCCCCTGGACGGCCGAACCGGCTACGCCCTCGAGCTGCGCACCCGCGCCGGCAACGACGAGGCCGTCTGCCGCCCGGGCGTCCTGATCTACAAGGTCGACGCGGAGGTCGGCACGGGCATGGGCCCGGTCACCGTCCACGACTCCCGCCGCGACAGCGGCGGCTGCACGCGCGCACCGAACGTCCACGCGGAGCTGTCGGACGCGCCGTTCACACCCGGAGAGACGTTCCGGGACACGGGGAGGGGCATCACGATCGAGGTGGCGGAGGTGGGGGCGGGAGCGGCGGGGGCGAGTGCGCAGGGGGGTTACCGGGTGCGGGTGACGAGGGAGTAAGTGCTGGTGACGAGGGATTGCGGTGTACGGGCGACGCACGGAGGCGTCGGTCCCTCGAACCCCTCCCTGTCTCCGGACAACCGATTCCGGATTACGGTGGGCCTGCCGCGACCGTCGCGAGCGCCGTTCCGGAGAGCCGATGCCAGCGAAGCCCACGTCCGAGACCCCGGAGGGGTCCGCCCCGCCGGCCGACGAGAAGAGGCCGCCGGTGGAGAAGGGGCCGCCGGTCGGAAAGAGGCCGCCGGTCGAGAAGAGACCAACGGTCGGGAAGAGGCCGCCGGTCGAAATGGCGACCGCGTCCGCCGCCCGCGAGGGCGCCCCGGCTGCTCGCACGGCGAGCACCCTCGGCGAGAGAGGAACCCCCGCCGAGGCGGTCACTCCCCTCATCCGCGGCATCGCCGTTCTGCGGGAACTGACGGAGGCGGACGGCACACTGAGCCTGAGCGGCCTGGAACGGGCCACCGGCCTCGCCCGCTCCACGGTCGACCGCATCACGGCCACGCTGGCCCGCATGGGCTACGTCCGCTTCGACGGCCGGGACGTGCACCTGTCCCCCCGTCTGATGGAACTGGGCAACGCCTACATGTCGGCCCTGCGTCTGCCCGCCCTCCTCTCCCCGCACGCGGACGCCCTCGCCGACGAACTGGACGAGTCGGTCTCCCTCGCGGTCGCCGACCGCGACGGCATCCGCTTCATCCACCAGGCGACCCGCCGCCGCGCGATGTCCCTCAGCTTCCGCATCGGTGACCTCCTCCCCGCCGAACGCACCGCCCCCGGGCCGCTGTTCGCGACGGAGTGGACGCCCGCGGACTGGCAACACTGGCGGGACCGCAGGGCGGCGGACCCGAGGGACCTGTCCTTCACGGCCGTACCGCCACGCAGGTACGCGGCGGACACGCGGGACGACGAGACCTTCGCCGACCGCACGGCGGAGGCGTCGGCCCACGGCTGGTCCGTGGACGACCAGCTGATCGAGCCGGGCCTGGTGGCGATCTCGGTCCCCGTCCGCACCCCCGGCCCGGACAGCCGGATCGCGAGCGTGGCGAGCGTGGTCAGCCACACGAGCCGGCACACCGCGCACCACCTGAGGACGGCCCTCCTCCCGAGGCTGCGGTCGGCGGTCGCGGACATGGAACGCGCACTCCGCCGCACCCCGCCCCCCGAACCCGGCCCGCCCCCCTCGGACCTCGCGCTCTGGACGGGCGCCTCGAAGCAGCAACTGGGCCGCGAGTTCATCGAATCCCTGGCCCGGGGCCTGACGGTCCTCACGGCCTTCGGCGAGGGCAGGCCGGAGCTGACCCTCACGGAGGTGGCCCAGGCGACGGGCCTGGCCCGGGCGACGGCCCGCCGGGCCCTGATCACCTACGAGCACCTGGGCCTGGTGGCCCCGGCCGGCCGCACCTTCACCCTCACCCCCCGGGTCCTCTCCCTCGGCTTCCCGCCCCTGTCCCGCACCTCCCTCCCCGAGATCGCCCAGCCCCACCTGGCCGACCTGACGTCCCGCATCCACGAATCGACGTCCCTGGCGGTGCTGTCGGATTCCGGCGAGGAGATCCAGTACACGGCCCGGGTGGCCACGGCCCGGGTGATGAGCGTGAACATCACCGTGGGCACGCGTCTGCCGGCACACGCCACGGCCCTGGGCAGGGTCCTGCTGGCGGACGCGCCCGGAGACGCCCCCCGACCTGAGTCCCTCCGGGCTTTCACCCCGCACACGATCACGGAACAACAGACCCTGGAAAAGGTCCTGACCTCGGTCCGCTCGCAGGGCTACGCCCTGGTGGACGAGGAACTGGAAGAGGGCCTCCGCTCGATCGCCGTCCCGATCCGCGACCGGTCGGGCCGAGTGGTGGCGGCCGTCAACACAGCGATGCACGCAAGCCGCCGCACGCCGCGGGAGTGCGTGACGGATCTCCTCCCCGAACTGACACTGACGGCAGGCCGCATCCAGACAGACCTCCACACGGCGTCCCGCTTCACCCACGTCCCCTTGTCCTGACCCCGGCCCACCTCTGGCCTCCGCTCCGCCCACCCGCACGCTTCAGATCTCGGACGTGTCCCCCACACCCGCCCGACCCGCATCCCTGACCTGACCCCCACACCCGTACGACCGGCATCCGGTACGCTGACGCCTGTGGTCCTCCCAGACCACGGGCACATCGCTGCTTGCGTCTGCTGCCACTGCCTTCGTAGCTCAGGGGATAGAGCACCGCTCTCCTAAAGCGGGTGTCGCAGGTTCGAATCCTGCCGGGGGCACCAGCACAAAGGCCCCGGACCGATCATGGTCCGGGGCCTTTGACATCTACTTCTGACATCAACGCGGGCGGACTCGCGGATGGGGCGTCTCCTGAGCAGCCGGTCCATGTGGCTCATGGCTTCGCGCTGGGTGTCCTGGACGACGTGGGTGTAGACGTCCATCGTGATGCTGATCTAGCTGTGCCCGAGGATCTCCATCACAAGGCGGGGCGCGACTCCGGTGGCCGTCCCGTGGCGAGCGTCGTGCAGCCGGATCACGCGGAGGCCGGCGGACTCAGCGACGCGTGAAGGAGCGATACAGGTTGCGCGGCTCTACAGGGCGGCCGGTTCGGGTGGCGAAGACGTAGTCCGACTCCTGCCACGTCTCCCCCGCCTTGGCGCGAGCGTCCGCCTGCCGTAGGCGGTGCCAACGCAGGGGCGCGATGCAGAGGGCGGGTAGGGGCACTGTGCGACGACGACGGCTCTTGGGGTCGTCGGCGTACAGGACGCCACGGCGGCGCTGGACCGGTGGCGGACGTAGAGGACGCGGTTGTCGAGATCGACGTCCGACCAACGCAGGCCCACGATCTCTCCCCGGCGAAGCCCCAGGGCGAAGGCCGCGTAGAGCGGGTCCTTTCGGGAGGCGGCAAGGAAGTCGAGCGTCTCGTCGAGGGTCCAGGGGTGCAGTTCAGGGCTTGTCCGTGCGGGGCGGCTCGACGAGCTTGGCGACGTTGCGTGCGATGAGTTCCTCGCGGCAGGCGGAGGACAGGGCCGAGCGCAGAACTCGGTGCGACTTCTTGGCCGTTGCGCCCGCTCCACGGTGTGTGGGGCGACGGCAGACGGGATGGGAGCTGGGGCAGGTGGTGGGCTTGTGTGAGCGGGCGAGATCGATCACTTTCAGCCAAGTCCCGGTGCACGTTTTGCCGCTTAAGTGCACCGAACTGCGTGAATAGCCACGGAACTGCGGTGAACGTAAATTTCTGCGATGAAAGCAAGGGGATATCAATGCAGGTCAGGAGGCTGTAGACGGGGCTACAGGCGGACGTGGTGTGCACTTTTCTGGTGTGGTCGGAGCGAGGCCAGAGCGCTTCTCGAAAGAAGCGGGGAGGAGCACATCCGCTGCTAGCTTCATGGCTTGAAGAAGGCCCCATCCGGGTCTGGGGAGACGTGACGGATGGGGCCAACCAGCGCAACTCCACTGAGCTACCCCGGGAAGGATGAGATGGATAGCCCACTCACCCCTATTCAGGCAGAGCCTACTCAAAGAACCAGCAGCAGAGCCACGACAGTCACAGCGCTCATGGTGGGGGTCGGCACGTTCCTCGCGGGATGCGCCGCAGTGATCAACCCGTTGGTGGGCGTACAGGCGTACGCCAAAGATTGCTTGGCTCCAACGCCGTACAGCAGCGAAGTGCAGCAACCCACCCCACCCGGTACCGCCCTCGCAGGGCCGTAGCACGGCCGATATGACCGTCACCGGACGATCCACATGCCACCGCTCCGCGTACGAGACGCACTGAGTGTCTAACTTTGTGACAACCACGACGGACAACAGCGAACAACCGTGGACGTCAGCGGACCATCAGCGCAGGTGACTGGCACGCCAGCCCAAGGACAGCGAGCATCCCGAGTTACTTCGGGACGAAGAGGTAGCTCGCCAACCTCATGGAGGATGAGGGGGGTGGGGATCTACGGCCTGCAACATAGTCCCGAGGTGGCTCCCGGGGACCTTTATGCCCACCCCCCTTGACCGCGGACCTCGAAGGTTCTCTGACCGGTCTCACTCCACCAGGCAAACTAGCAAGTGGCACTGACAACGGTCCGGGCCCGGGAGGAGCGACCTTGAGGTTCCAGTAGACCGGCGCATCGGCCCCGGGGGTGGGCTGTGGGATCGCAGCGAGCCACACGCGGTAGTCGCTCATCGGCACAGCTTGCCACCCGCCGACCCAAGGACGAGGCGGTGGCCAAGCCGGCCCTTCGTCGTGAGCGGGTAACAACAGGGAACTGGCTCACGCCTCGCCGCTGATCGTGCGAGGACCCAGGCCCCTTGTCGTGTGGCCGCAGTCGGAGCACTGAGGGAGCGTCAGGGACAGCTGTGTGGCACGATCCTTCGCGTGGAGTGGGGGACACTTGTCGGGACGGCCCTTGGCGCGGTGCTCGGCATCGGGGCGACGCTGGCCGGTGAGCACTTGCGCTGGCGGCGGACCGTCAGGGACAACAGGCTGCAAGACCGACGAACCATGTACGTGGACTGTTTGGTGGCTCTTCGTCGTGCGCACGAGGCGATGCGGTTGGCCGCTGACGAGGACTACCCGGACCCGCAGGCGAGGGCGGCCAAGATCCGGCAGGCGTTCCAGGCGTCGGGGTGCGACGAGGCGCGAGAGCGGCTCGTTCTCACGGCAGCCACCGGCATATCGGAAGCCATAGACGCTTCGTACCACTCGTTGCGTCGAGTTCGAGAGACACTCGCGTCCGGATGCACGTTGACGTCAGATGAGTACCATGCCGCCAGGCAGGCTCACGGGGACGCGACCAGGGCGGCACGCGTGGTCTTGCGGCAGGACCTGGAGACGTTGGAGCTCTGAGCCGACGCCGGGACGGGCACGGGTACATGAGCGCTCCTCTGGCTGTTCTTCGCCCCACAAGCGCCTTCGGCCTCTTCAGTTGCTCGTGGTGGGCGGGCGACCGCAGCTCGGGCTGATCAGAGGAGGTCCCGCCAGAAGGGGACTGTCGCCTCCGGATTCCAGCTCTCGTCGACGTCGCCGCGTGCCTCGTCGAACTCCCGGTGCACGTAGTCGACCAGGTCCAGCCCGTAGTAGATGGCATCGGTCTGCCACATCGAGAGGACGGGATGGCCGTGGCTTCCCCGGCCCGCCGGGAGGTACCGATGGGCGTACACGGGCACCAGCGTCGGCGCTTCCGCGAGATGACGGCGTGCCGTAGCGAGTGCCGTGACTCCGTCGGCGGGACGTTCGCCCCAGCCCTCGTGCCAGTAGCCGTTGTGTTCGACGCTCAGGAGAACGCCCTCCACCGGCCAGCCGAGTTGATCACGCAACCCGGCTGGGTCTCCGTTGCGCCAGTCGGGCCAGGGCTTGGACCAGGTCTGCCCCTCCTCAGGAGGAACGTTCACCGGAAGGCCGGCCGCGAGGAACGCGCGGTGGTCATCCGCGAACTCGAAGCCGTACTCGCGCTCGATGCGCGCGAACTCGGCGTCCGACAACCCCGGCTCGACCTCGTACAGTCCGGTCTGTGCCAAGCGACGCGCCGCTTCCGCGCCCAGACGTGCCCCGTCGTTACTGATCATCGCCGCACGTTAACTCCCAACGGCGGTCGTCGTCACCCGAGTTGCCCAGACGCCCGTGCGGCTCGGTTTCCGTCGCGTCAGAGGCACTGTTGGCCACGTGGGCGGCTGGGCCTCTCGATCTCGCAGCACACGTGAGGCGGGTGCCTCGGGGCTCTGATGAGATCCCTCCGGTCCGTGAAGGTCACCGTCCCCGTCGGCGGCCGCCCCGAGCGCGGTTTCCGATACGACGGCAACGAGGCGGGCTCGGTCGCGCACAGCAGCTTGGCGGGCAGGCGCACGGTAGGGGTCCGGGCATGCGCACGTCCATCAGCACGACGTCCTCATCCCGCCGCATCCGCCTCGTCGAGCGGGAGGTGGCCCACGCGGTCAGCGCTCTTCCTCAGGGACGTTGGTTCGGGCGCCGCATCACCGAAGCCCGGCTATGGCCGCCCGCGAGGCGGCGCCCGCGGTTCGTGGCCGGGAGGGCTCGGCGAGCCGCAGGTGGACACCCAGGGGCGATACCTGCAGTCAGGCGGCCGCATACCCCCGCTGCGGCGGAACGCGGAGTAGTGTGGTCAGTACCGAGGGCATTTCGCACACCGGCTTCCACGCCGGGTCGTCCTCGGCGAAAGATGAAACCCGGGTCGCCGCAGAGGCGGCCCGGAGACGGGTTCGCATCATGTCGGCGACCTTGATTCCCACCCTGCCGCAGCCCGAGCCCGTCGCAGCCCCGGCCGCGCGTCTCGCACTGAAGGCCGACGGCAGCTCCCGCGGACTCCTGGACGGTGCCTGGTGGCCCCGCTCCCGGGACCTGTCGAACGAACTGCGGGCCCTGACCGACGTGCTGGACCCCTTGTGGGGCCGCATCACCCGCATCGCCGTCAACCCGAAGCACTGGCCGGTCATCCCCCACAAGGTTCCCGTGGGCGGCCACACCGTCAAGGTCGGCTGGTTCACGCCGGAGATCGACCCGCACAAGCTGCTGCTGCTCTCGTACGGCACCGGCCGCTGGGATCTCCTGGTCATCCCGCCCGAGACCGGCGCGGAGTCGGCGGCCCGGCTGATGGCTGCCGCGTCCGGCCGCGACGGCCTGCCACTGACCGCGACCGCGCTCATGGACGCGGACGAGGCGCGGCACGGCGTCTCCGCGACCGACCGGCCACTGGCCCCGGACGAGGCATGGGAGTACGAGGGCGGCGCCTCCGAGGTGTCCGCGTGCGTTCCCGAGCAGACCGGTCCGCCCGGCCCGGCCGGTCGGACAGGGCTGTGAGGTGGCCGCCATGAACGCCTATCTGGCTGCCGTCGCCTTCTTGGTCCTCGTCGCAGTGGCGGCGTATGTGATCCACCGGCTCAACCTCCAGCACGCCGACAGAATCGCCGTGTACCGGTACGGCTCCCCCCTGCCCGGCCGCCGCGGCCGCGTCACGCCGCAGCCGCCGTCGGGGCCGGACCCGTCGGGGTCGCCGGCCACCGGCGAACGGCGGGACCACCGCGCCCGAGGGTCCGTACGCACGGCCGGTGGGGAACGCGGCTGAGAGGGACCTCTTCGTCCTCCTGATCAGGTTCGGAGGGCTCGGGCGTCCGTCTCTCCGCCCGCGGAGCACGTGAAGAAGCCGCCCGCGGGGAACGCGAAGGAGCCGGGCGCGGACGGGGTGCGCTCATCGCCCGCCCCTCCGGCGTCCCGGCTCCTTCGCGGCCTGCGCGGGGTCAGTACTGCTCGGTCTCCACGAAACCGGCGTCCGCGTTGTCGTCCGCGTCGAAGGCGGCGGCGGTCGGGTCGAATCCGGGCGGGCTGTCCTTCAGGCCGAGGCCCATGCCGGCCAGCTTCGCCTTGACCTCGTCGATCGACTTCGCACCGAAGTTGCGGATGTCGAGCAGGTCCGCCTCCGAGCGCGCCAGGAGTTCGCCCACCGAGTGGACGCCTTCGCGCTTGAGGCAGTTGTAGGAGCGGACCGTGAGCTCCAGCTCCTCGATCGGCAGGGCCAGATCGGCGGCCAGGGCGGCGTCCGTGGGCGACGGGCCCATGTCGATGCCCTCGGCGTCGATGTTCAGCTCACGGGCCAGACCGAACAGCTCGACCAGGGTCTTGCCGGCGGACGCCATGGCGTCACGCGGACGCATCGCCTGCTTGGTCTCGACGTCGACGATCAGCTTGTCGAAGTCGGTGCGCTGCTCGACACGCGTGGCCTCGACCTTGTACGTGACCTTCAGAACCGGCGAGTAGATCGAGTCGACCGGGATCCGGCCGATCTCCTGGCCGACCTGCTTGTTCTGCACGGCGGAGACGTAACCGCGGCCACGCTCGACCGTCAGCTCCATCTCCAGCTTGCCCTTGCCGTTGAGCGTGGCCAGGACCAGGTCGGGGTTGTGCACCTCGACACCGGCCGGGGGCGCGATGTCGGCGGCGGTGACCAGACCCGGACCCTGCTTGCGCAGGTACATCACGACCGGCTCGTCGTGCTCCGAGGAGACGACCAGCTGCTTGATGTTGAGGATCAGGTCGGTGACGTCCTCCTTGACGCCCGGCACGGTGGTGAACTCGTGCAGGACACCGTCGATACGGACGGATGTGACCGCCGCACCCGGGATCGAGGACAGGAGCGTACGACGCAGGGAGTTGCCGAGGGTGTAACCGAAGCCCGGCTCCAGCGGCTCGATCACGAACCGGGAGCGGAACTCGTCGACGACCTCTTCGGTCAACGAAGGACGCTGAGCAATCAGCACGGGGTATTGCCTCCAGTGTGTGGCGCCCGCTATGTGACGCCGTAGACACCACAAAGGGTACGGGGTGGTCCGGCCTGCTGTGAGGCCGAACCGCCCGGCCTCGCCCGGGCCTGCTCAGGAGGGGGTCTCCTCCCAGGGCGGCCCTCCGTCGTGTTCGTCGTGCATCACACGTGCCAGTCGGCCCATTGGACGTTTCCGCACTCCTCGGGCGACCCCGACGAGCGACCGCCCGCCGCTGCGCACCTGGTCCACCGACCGCATCACGCTGCTCGGCGACGCGGCCCACCCCATGCTCCCGTTCAGAGGCGATCCCCGCCCGTCTGGCCCGCTACGAGGCCCTGCGCGTCCCGCGCACCGCCGAGGTCCAGCGGGGCTCCCGCGGCAACGCCGGCATCCTGCACCTTCCCGACGGCCCCGCCCAGCGCCGCAGGGACGCCCGGATGGCGGTTCACGCGGCCCTGCACGACCGTGCGGCGCTCTACGCGCACGAGACGGGTCGCAGCGTGGTGCCGGCTTGATCCCTCCGGAAGGATTCCGAAACATTCGTTGAGCGGAGCCCCGCCCTCCGCACCTGAAGGGCGGGCAGATCCGCGGAACTTGACCCGTCGCAACGAACAACCTTCGCATGAGCAGGAGAAAGTCACGGATGCCATCCCGCAGAGGGAACCGAACATTTCGCATCCATCGCCGAAACTATTGACAGTTGACAGGGCCCGGCCAACACTCCCGGATGACAGAGCTCCCCCATCGACCCACCCCACGAGGACATGGAGGAAGCACCTCATGGACAAGTCATCCGGCCGTTTGCGGCTGCTCCTCAGCAGCGTCTGCACGATGCTGCTGGTCGCGGCCGCGGCCCTCACCATGCCGGGCACCGCTCACGCCGACACCGTCGTCACCACGAACCAGACGGGCACCAACAACGGCTACTACTACTCGTTCTGGACGGACGCGCCGGGAACGGTCTCCATGAATCTGGCGTCCGGCGGCAGTTACAGCACCTCATGGCGCAACACCGGGAACTTCGTCGCCGGCAAGGGCTGGAGCACCGGCGCCCGCCGCACCGTGACCTACTCGGGCTCGTTCAACCCGTCCGGCAACGCCTACCTGACCCTCTACGGCTGGACGGCGAACCCGCTCGTCGAGTACTACATCGTCGACAACTGGGGCACCTACCGGCCCACGGGCACGTACAAGGGCACCGTCACCAGCGACGGCGGCACGTACGACATCTACAAGACGACGCGGTACAACGCCCCGTCCGTCGAGGGCACGCGCACCTTCGACCAGTACTGGAGCGTGCGGCAGTCGAAGCGGACGGGCGGCACCATCACGACCGGCAACCACTTCGACGCGTGGGCCCGGGCCGGGATGCCCATGGGCAGCTTCAAGTACTACATGATCATGGCGACGGAGGGCTACCGCAGCAGCGGCAGCTCCAACATCACCGTGCGCTCGTGACCGTGACGACGAGGGCGCGCCTCCCCCTCCGGGCCCTGGTCACGGCCCTGACGGTCCTCACCACGGCGGCCACCGCCACGTTCACGGCCACCGCCGCCCCGGCACGGACCACCGCCTGCACCGGATACGTCGGGCTCACCTTCGACGACGGCCCGTCCGGCACCACCACCAGGCTGCTCGACGCCCTCCGGCAGAACGGGCTGCGGGCCACCATGTTCAACCAGGGCCAGAACGCGGCCGCCAACCAGTCCCTGGTCCGGGCCCAGGTCGCCGCGGGCATGTGGGTGGGCAACCACAGCTACACCCACCCGCACCTGACCCGGCTGAGCCAGGCCCAGATCGACTCCGAGATCTCCCGCACCCAGCAGGCCGTGGCGAACGCGGGAGGCGGCACCCCGAAGCTGTTCCGCCCGCCGTACGGCGAGACCAACGCGACGGTGAAGTCGGTCGCGGCCCGCTACGGCCTCACCGAGATCATCTGGCACGTCGACTCCCAGGACTGGAACGGCGCGAGCACCGACGCGATCGTCCAGTCCGTCGCCCGCCTCACCAACGGCCAGATCATCCTCATGCACGACTGGCCCGCCAACACCCTCGCGGCCATCCCGCGCATCGCCCGGACCCTGGCATCCCGGGGCCTGTGCGCGGGAACGATCTCCCCCCAAACGGGCCGCGCGGTGGCCCCCTCCTGAACACCGGGCGCGACGGCCCCGAGGCCGTCGCGCCCCAGGGGCGGTTCTAGATGGACGGCTGGGGGGCGGCGGCTCCACCGCCGCTGTCCGCGTGCCGCTCCGACGCCACCCTGAGCAGGATCTCGCGCAGCGCCTCCCGGGTGCGGCCGCGCGTCTTCACCGCGTGACAGTTGGGGCAGAGTGCCACCATCTGGCTCGGGTGGTCCCGGCCGCCCCGGGTGAGGTCCACGACGTGGTCGACCTCGAGGATCGGGTGGGCGTCGTCGGTCACATCGGCCGGCTGACCCGCGCAGCCCGGATTCTCGCAGCGGCCCTGGCTGCGGCTCAGGACCAGGTAGCGGGCGGTTCGGGAGCGGATCGGGCGGTGGGTGGCGCCGGTGCGGCGGCGGCCATGGGTCTTCGCTTCCCGCTCCTCGACGAACCTGCAGCCGCGCTCGTACTCGGCGGCGGTGAGGAGCCACTGCTCCGGAGCGGCGCCGGACCCGGTGTGCGGTTCGGCGGGGTCCTTCTCGCCCAGGCCCACGTCGATGAGGAGCGGGGTCGCGTCGAGGTCCTCGAAGAAGGTGCCCACGAGTTCGTCGACCACGGCGAGACGGGTCACGGTGGAGTGCCGGAGCAGGTCGTACACGGGCTCGGCGAGGCCACCGAGCGGCTGGTTCTCGGTGAACCAGCGCTTCACCCCCGCGTCACCGTGGGCGGTGGTCACGGGATCGGTGTAGTTGCGCAACTCCCAGATCCCGTCGTGGCGGAGAGACGCGATCGGGTAGTCCGGGCGCGGGCGCTCTCCCCTCAGTCCGTGCCTTCGCAACAGGAGCTCGAGCGCTTCCTCGGTCTCGGGCCAGAGAAGGAGCCGGGGCTCGCCGCGGTGTGCTCGCCCTACGGCCCACAGCAGCGCGATCGGTTTGTACAGGCTCCGGCGGTTCACCTTCAGGTGGGTGATGCGGTGGACCAGCTCATCGTGGGTCAACTCGTCCGGCCCGGCCTCCGTCACGACGTCGAAGCCGAGGCGCGCGAGGAGGCGGGCCGCGTGCTCCGCGCCGCCGGAGAAGCCCGGCGTGTCAGGAGTCAGAGGGCGTTCACCGGGCAGGAAGCCGTGTGCCGCGCCGACGATCGCCTTGGAGTCGTACTGTCCGCCCTCGTGCACCAGCAGATAGCGACGCGCACGCCGGAACCGGTACGTCTTCAGGAAGGCGTCCCGACCGAGCCGGTCACACTCCTCGATCGCCTTCTCGATCTCGACGCGCGATATGTCGGAGAGTGCCATGGCGGGAACCCTACGCGACGGGACCGACAGCTCAGGGGGACGCCGGTTGACGCACTGCGGGAACGGGCGGCGTCCGGCGCCCACCTCGCGTACGCGGACTTCACCCGCACCGCGAGGCGGGCTCAAGCGCCCTGGTGTCCGTCGTACTTGAGTACGCGTGCTCATGACGGACCCGCCCCGTTCCTCGATCCTGGGTGTATGAGACATCGGGGAATGGTGGCGGCCGGGGCCGCGCTCGTCAGTGGGGTGCCTGTGGCCGCCTGGGGGCTGATGGGGCAGCAGAACTACAACGGGCTGCCGGCCAGTGAGCTCGACTACGCGTTCCAGCCGTGGGACATCGGGGACGGCGTGGCCGCGGTCGCCGGGGGGCTCGCGCTGGCGCTGGCGGTGGCCGGTGCGGCGGTGCTCGTGCGGGGTTCGCTGCGCGGGGTGATGGACCTGCGGTGGTGGGGGGTGCTCGGGCCGCTGGTCGTGCTCGGGCTCATGGCCGGGGTGGGGTGGCGGATCCTGACCGCGGGGAGCATCGGAGCCAACATCGGGGGCGGGCTGCTGATCATCTTCGGTACGCCGGTCGCCGCCGGGCTGCTGCTGTGGTCCCTGGCGTGGGCGTTCTGGCTGGTCACCCAGCGCCACGGGCACGAGGCCGGCGGAGACGTGGGCGGTTTCGCCTCTCGCGGGGTGTAGCACCGGGGCCGTGGCCGAAACTCCACGCCGGGCGGGTGGCGGGTGGCGCAACATCCGTACTCCACCTGGACGTTCTCCTAGGTTGGTGGGCGGTCCCTCTTCCCCACCCCCCAGGAGGCCCCGCCGTGTCCGCTGACAGGCTGCGCGACCGTATCGACACCTCCACGCCGCACTCGGCCCGCTTCTGGAACTACTTCGTCGGCGGCAAGGACAACTACGAGGTCGACCGCGAGCTCGGCGACCAGATCAAGTCGATCTTCCCGGGGCTCGTCGACGTGGCGGTCACGAGCCGCCGGTTCCTGGGGCGGGCCGTCGGATACCTGGCCGGTGAGCGGGGCGTACGGCAGTTCCTGGACGTCGGCACCGGCCTGCCCACCGCCGACAACACCCACGAAGTGGCGCAGCGCGTCGCACCCGACGCCCGGATCGTCTACGTGGACAACGACCCCATCGTGCTGGCCCACGCCAACGCGCTGCTCACCAGCACCGCCGAGGGCAGGACCGCCTATCTGGACGCCGACCTGTACGACCCCGAGGCCGTCCTCAGGGCCGCCGCCGGCACGCTCGACCTGTCGCGGCCGGTCGGCCTGATGATCCTCAACACCCTCGGTCACGTCGCCGACTACGAGCAGGCGCGCGAACTGGTGCGGCGGCTCATGGCCGGGCTTCCGGCCGGCAGCCACCTGGTGATCAGCGACAGCACCGCGACCAGTGAGGGCATGATCGCCGCGTCGAATGCGTACAACGCGAGCGGGGCCGTGCCGTACCACGTGCGTACGGTCGCCGAGATCGCCGGATTCTTCGAGGGTCTCGACCTGGCCGAGCCGGGGGTCGTGCGGGTGCCCGAGTGGCGACCGGAGGCTTCCGGCGACGCCGGTTCCGGTGCCGCCGTGGACGCGTACTGCGGTGTGGGGCGCAAGCCGTAGGCACCCCCGGTCACCCGTCCGGGCCGATCACCTCAGCCCCTCAGCGTCCCCACGCGATAATCAGGGCATGTCCGCCCCTCCCCCCGTCTCCGAGCCCGCCGGTCGGCTTGTCGGTGATCTGCTGGCGGTGGGTGAGGACTACTCCCTCGTCCTCGCCGGCGGCCACGCGGTGCTGGCGCACGGCCTCGTGGAGCGGGCCGGGCGGGACGTGGACGTGGCCACCGAGCACCCGGCCGCGATGGAGGTCATCGCCGGCGCCGTCCGCTCCGGGCTGGTGGGGCGCGGCTGGCTCGTGCAGACCCTGGAGACCGGGCCGCTGTCCGCCCAGTTCCTGGTCACCGACGCGGCGAGCGGCGCGGAGTGCGAGGTCGGTGTCCACAAGGAGATGCTGTGGCGCCCGCCCGTGCGGACGGAGCTCGGTCCGGCGCTCTCCCTCGACGACCTGGTCGGCACCCGGGTGCGGGACCTGGCCGACCGGGGACTCGCGCGCGACCTGGTCGACGTGCACGCCGCCTCGGCCCGCTGGAGCCACCCCGAGCTGGAGGAACTCGGCCGGCGGCACGCACCCGACGCCTTCGACCTCTCCGACCTCCAGGCCCGGCTGACCGGCACGGACTGGCTGGACGACAGGGCCTTCACCGTCCACGGTCTCGACGCCGCCGCCGTACCCGGACTGCGCCGCTGGGCCCAGGAGTGGGCCGACGACATCGCGGAACGCCTCATCGAGGGCGAGGCCCCGGAGGAGGAGTGACCCGCCCTCCTCTCACGGGACTGACCGGTCGGTACCCTGACCCGATGGGGAACGGGGCAGCCGGGCAGGTGGGGGTGGTCGCCGCGCTGGTGCGCGCGGCGTTCCTGGTCGACGGTGTGTACGCGGAGACCAGCCGGGCCCACGGACTGACGCCGCAGCAGGGGCAGTTGCTGTGCGTGCTGATGCCGCAGCCCCACGGGATGAGCGAGCTGGGCGGGACCCTCGGGCTGGCGAAGTCGAGCCTGACCGGGCTGGTGGACCGGACGGTCCGGCGGGGACTGGTACGGCGGGAGGCCGACCCGCGCGACGGACGGGCCGTGCGGGTGGGCCTGACGGACGAAGGGGCCGCGCTCGCCCGGAAGTTCTACGCCGAGACCTGCCGCCGCATGGAGGCCCTGCCGTCCGGGCTGAGCGGCGCCGAGCGGGACCGGCTGGCCGTGCTGCTGTCCCGGGTCGTGGTGGACAACGAGGTTCCCGAGGTGTTCGTCGAAGCAGGGCCGCTCCCGGTCCCCGGCGCCGACTAGGGCCCGTCGTCTGGATCAGGGGCTGTGAGGCTCGGCCCCTGCCAGCCGACCCGAGCCCCGCGACGCCGGGACGATCCGGACAACAGGCCCCGGTGGACGTCCCGTCAGGAGCCGCTCGGCGGACTCCCCTCAGCAGCGCGCCGTCCTGAGCTCCTCCCGCTTCGCCGCGCCCATCAGCAGCAACGTCACTCCCGTCGACGCCACGGCCATCGCCGTCATCGCCCCGGCCGGGGAGGTCAGTTGAGCGAGTGACCCCGCCAGCGCCGCCGCCACCCCCTGCATCGTGAGCATCCCCGCCGAGTGCAGCCCCAGGGCATGGCCCGTGAGCGCGTCGGGTGTGAGGGCCACCAGTCGTTCCTGCTGCACGAGGCTCGCGCCGAAGCCCACGGACGCCAGCGTGACCGCGGCCGCTGCGAGGGGGAGCGCCGGGTGCAGGAGGAACGGCACGTAGGGGAGGGCGAGGAGCAGCAGGAGAGGGAAGCCCAGGCGGGGGCGCAGGCCCGGTGGGAGGACGCGGCCGACCAGCACGTCCCCGGCCAGCATGCCCAGCGCGGCGCAGGCGAAGAGGGTGCCGGCGAAGGCGGGCGCGTAGGAGACGTAGAGGGACTCGCAGCCGACGACGAGGCCGTTGGGGATCCACAGGGCCAGATAGACCTGGCGGCGGGGCGGGGAGGACCAGAGCAGCGCGTTGGCGCGCCAGGTCGCCGACACCGAGGGGCGGCCCGTCGTACGGGGCGGGCGGCGGGTCAGGCCGAGGCGGACGACCACGGCCGCCATGGCGTACAGGGCGGCGGCCGCCAGCAGCGACACCCGGGGGGACAGCAGGGCCACGAGCGCGCCGCCGGTCGCGTAGCCGGTGATCTGCATGAGGCCGCTCATCATGTTGAAGACCGAGCGGCCGAGCAGATAGCCGCCCTTGGGGAGGATCTCGTTGAGCAGGCCCCAGCGCACTCCCCCGCCCACCGACTCCACCAGCCCCTTGGCGAGGACGAGCGCGAAGATCGCCCAGACGGGCAGACCGGGCAGGGCCAGGGCGGCCGTGGCCGCCGCGAACAGCAGGGGCAGGGCGGTGAGGGCCGCGCGCGGGGGCAGCCGGTCGGCAGCGGAGAGCAGGAAGGTCGCGCCCAGCACCTGCACCAGCGACGAGCCGAACATGCTCACCGCGGACAGCAGCGGTGACCCGGTCGCCCGGTACACCAGGGTTCCCAGGGCCAGTCCGCCCATGGTCTGGGCGACCGTCTGCGCGGACGCGGCGAGGAAGAACGGGGTGAACTCGGGTGTGCGGAACAGATCGCGGTAACTGCGCATGGGGCGGAGTCTTCGGCGCCCCCGCGCTCGCGGTTATTGTTTCGCGCTGACGCGAAACCTCGCCAGGGAGGTGGCCCGTGGGCTGGTGGCAGATCAACGCCGACACCCTGGCCGGGAGCCGTTTCATGATCTCGCCGTTCGCCGAGGCCTTCGCGAGTCTGCGGCTGTTGCAGGCGGCCGAGGCGGCGCATCCGGGCGAGCGACGGTGGCTCGACGCCCATCTGCCGGACTACCGGCGGCGGCTGGCGCGGGACCCGGTGACCGCGCGGCTGATCAGCGCCGGGATCGGGCGGGAATGGACGGCCGACTTCCTCTCCCCCGCCCCGCGCGACGGGGAGACCTTCGAGCAGGGGGTCGCACGGGTGCGGGCGGCCGACCCGGCGGCGGCCCGCACGGACCTCACCGTCTCGCTGCGCGGCCCGGTCCCGGCCCCGCTGCACCGGGACGACCTGCCGGAGCGGGCCGCGGACCTGCTCACGTACGTCTGGACGACGGCGGTACGGCCGTACTGGCCCCAGCGCCGGCGCGTCCTCGAAGCGGATGTGGTCGCGCGGACCGCGCAGGTCAGCAGGGGCGGCTGGGCGTCCGCGCTGGACACGCTGCGGCCGGGCACGCAGTGGCTCGGGGAGAACCGGCTCCAGGTCAACGCGCACGAGTACCCGCCGAGGGAGTTGTCCGGCGCCGAGCTGGTGTTCGTGCCCATCACGACGCAGCGCATCGGCTGGGTGGCGTGGGAGGGGACGGACCGGTACGCGCTGGTCTACCCGTGTGCCGGGGCGCTGGCCGACCCCGGGGGCAGGCCCGTGCCCGCGAGCCTCGGCGCGCTGCTCGGCACGGCCCGGGCCGGTGTGCTGGTCCGGCTCGGCTCGCCCCTGAGCACCAGCCAGCTGGTCGCCGTGACCGGGCAGGGGCTCGGCTCGGTCGGGCGGCATCTGCGGGTGCTGCTGGACGCCGGTCTGGTGGAGCGGCGGCGGGCGGGCAGGTCGGTGCTGTACTCGCGGACGGCGGCGGGTCAGGTGCTGGTGGAGGCCACCGAGGCCCGCCCCCGGCCCGGCGGCCGGCGGAGCTAGGGTCTTGCTCATGACGACTACCAACGGTTCCTCTCCCCTCGATGTCGAGATCGGTGCGCTGCAGGGCGGTTCCGCCGACCTGTCCCAGTACGCGGGCAAGGCGGTGCTCGTGGTGAACGTCGCCTCGAAGTGCGGTCTGACTCCGCAGTACACGGGCCTCGAGAAGCTCCACGAGCAGTACGCCGCGCGCGGCTTCAGTGTCCTCGGCGTGCCCTGCAACCAGTTCCTGGGGCAGGAGCCCGGCAGCGCCGACGAGATCGCCGAGTTCTGCTCGGCGACGTACGGCGTGACCTTCCCGATGACCGAGAAGGTCGAGGTCAACGGCGAGGGGCGGCACCCGCTGTACGACCGCCTGACCGGCTTCGCCGACGCCGAGGGGCACAGCGGGGACATCCGCTGGAACTTCGAGAAGTTCCTCATCGGCCGCGACGGCCGGGTGGTCGCCCGCTTCTCGCCGCAGACCGAGCCGGACTCGGCGGAGATCGTGGCCGCGATCGAGGCCCAGCTGGCCTGAAGGCGGCCGGCGGGGCGTTGACCTTGCCCCTGGGTCAGGCCCGAGTGTTCTCGTCATCGGGCGGAAGAGCCGCCCGATGACGGAGGATGCCGTGGTGGACGGACCGGAACGGGACCTGGAGCTGCTCACCATCGGGGCGTTCGCCGCGCGCGCCCGCCTGTCGGCGAAGGCGCTGCGGCTGTACGACCGGCTGGGCCTGCTGGCGCCGGCGCACGTCGACGAGGCCACCGGCTACCGCTACTACCGCGCCGGGCAGGTCGAACGGGCCCGGCTCGTGGCCATGCTGCGGCAGCTGGACATGCCGCTCGCCCGGATCGCCGAGGTGGTCGCGGCCGGTGACGGGCCCTCGGCCGCCGATCTGCTCGGCAGGTACTGGGCGGACGTCGAGGCGCGGGTGGCGGGGCAGCGGACGCTCGCCGAGTACCTCCGTGGACGGCTGTCGGGGAGGAGCTCCGAGATGTACGGGAAGTTCACGGTCGAGACGGTGGAGGTGCCCGCCCAGGTGGTGATCTCCGAGAAGCGGCACACGCTGGCGGACGAGCTGCCGGCGTGGATCGGGGCGGCGCTGGGCCGGCTGGAGGAGGCGGCCCGGGAGTGCGGGGGCGTGGCCGGGGTGCCGTACGTCGCCTATCACGCGGAGGTGTCGATGGAGAGCGACGGCCCCGCGGAGGCGTGCGTGCCGGTGGCCGACGAGGCGGCGGCCCGGGCCTGGGCGGAGCGGCGGGGGAAGGCGTGGGAGACGGCGGTGCGGGTGGAGCCGGCCCGGCGGCTGGCGTACACCAGGATCACCAAGGCGCAGGTGGCGCACCCGCAGATCCTGGCCGCCTTCGAGGCGGTGGAGGAGTGGATGGCGGCGGAGGGACTGACGGCGACCGGCCCCTGCCGGGAGCTCTACTTCGCGGACTGGGCGGCGACGGGCCCGGGGGACCCGGTGTGTGACGTGGCGTTCCCGGTGAGCTGATCCCGGAGTCCTCCGGGCACAAGCGGAGCCCTCTCGGCAAGGACGGCGATTCTGGTCGAGAGGGCTCTGTCGGTGGTGCTTGTGGTGCTGTCGATCGCGGGGGTCAGGCCTTGACCGAGGCCACGAAGGCGCTCCACGCGTCGGCGGGAAACGCCAGTTTGGGGCCCTCGGGGATCTTGGTGTCCCCGAGCTCCAGGGCCTCGTCGACGGTCGACCTGACCATCACGCACGCGCCGTTGTTGTTGGTGTAGGAGGACGTCGTCCACGTTTCCGTGGCGCCCAGACGAATTGCCATGTTCGCTCCGTTGCCAGTTGCGTTTACGCCAACCGGTGCTGGTGGTTGGCGTGATCGACGCTACTCGCCAACCTCCTCGTCCGGAGCAGCCATTCACTCGACTGGATGGCATATTCCAGGGGAGACTTCCAGTCAGGCGTGTCAGGGGTGTAGCATCCCGCGCTTTTGCCCGCCGGAGGTCCGCTCCCGAGGTCAGGTCAGCGCGCGTACTCCTTCGCCACCCGCTCGATGAGCTGCCGGGACTGGTCGACGTTCAGCGACTGGGCGCGCAGGTGCTCGTACATCACCGTGTACTTCTGCACGTCGAGCGGCTTCTCCAGATACAGGTCGCTGGTGACGCCCTCGATGTAGACCACGCTCGAATCGGCCGCGTCGGCGAACTCAAGGATCGAGTACTGGCCGTTGATGCCCGCGTGCGCGCCGACCTCGAACGGCAGGACCTGCACGGTGATGTGGGGCAGCTGCGACATCTCGATGAGGTGCTCCAGCTGCTCGCGCATCACCGGCCGGCTGCCGACGATCCGGTGCAGGGACGCCTCGTCCAGGACCACCCACAGCCGCAGCGGGTCCGTGTCGGCGGTGATCCGGCCCTGCCGGCGCAGCCGGACCTCGACGCGCTTGTCGTTGTCGGCCTCCGACGCCTCGGGCGAACCGCCGCGGATGATGGCCTCGGCGTACGCACGGGTCTGCAACAGGCCGGTGATGATCTGGGGTTCGTACACTCTGAGCGACTCGGCGTCGGTCTCCAGGCCGATGTAGACGCTGTAGGGGATGTCCCCGAAGGCGTGCCACCAGCCCTGCTGCCGGGAGTCCTTGGCCATCTGCATCAGCGAGTCGACGATGCGCTGGTCCTCGACCTCGTAGACCCCGCACAGGTCGCGGACGTCGCGCTGGCTGATGCTGCGCCGCCCGTTCTCCAGGCGGCTGATCTTCGACTGCGACACCAGCAGCCGCTCGGCCACCTCTTCGGCCGTCATGCCCTTGAGCTCCCGGAGCCTGCGGAGCTCCTGGCCCAGCCGGCGCCGCCTGACGGTGGGATTGACATTGGACGCCACGGGACGTGCACCTCCGGCTGCGTGCCTCTACTTTGCGTATCTGCTGCTGAGCAGACTGCCACCAAGGTGCTTACTACCGCTGGGAAACGGTGGATATGCGACGGGTACACGCCAGTTCGGCACAGCACGGCACGCCGAGCGGGGCGGAGAGAGTGTGCGCTCTCTCCGCCCCGCTCGGACAGCGGCTCCCGTGACCGGGCTCGTGGGTCCCGTGGTGCGTGTGCCGGTCGTAGGTCGTGCCGGCGCGGCGCGGCTCAGTGGGCCGCGACGCGCGCCATGGTTCCGTGACGCGGTTGCATCGGAACGCCTCGGGCGGGTTCCGGTGCGGGCCTGGCTCCGCCGGCGGCCTGACGGCCGGACGGTGCCGGGCTGCGGCGCGGCTGGGCCGCGGCGCCGTTCTGGACGTCCATCACCGCGTGCGCGACGAGGCCGCCCATGGGGTCGTGCCTGATCAGGTCCCGCAGCCGGGATCGAGAGGAACGCCCCTCGTTGCCCGGGTACAGGTGCTTGCCGAGGCCGACCGCGTGAGCGAGGGCGGCGAGCGCCGCGGTCCGCGGGTCCGGCGGTACGCCGGTGCGGATCGCGGAGTCCAGCCGGGCCCTGATCTCCCGGCTGATCTCGGTGTCCGTCGCCTGGTAGCGAGTCGTCGGCAGCACTCCGCACATCTGGCCGGCCACGGCATGCACCATGCCGCACCGCTCCAGATGCGAGAGGTAGGTCTGGCGGAGCCCGAGACGCGGCCCGCCGATCCAGTGGACGGCACGCACGGGAGCGCCACGCCGTCGCAGCAACTCCAATGCGCAGTCCAGTGTTGGATCTCCAGTCGGCCGTGGTGCCACCACGGCGATACGATCCCCGTCTGGGGCTATCCGTCCGGCCAGCGCCAGCTCCACTAGCTGTGCTCCGGCCAGACCGAGGTCGAGCGACTGCGGCTGTGCGGTGGTACCCGTGGTCGGGTCCAACGCCAGCAGCAGAAGCTCCTCCGGAATTGTTCTGCGGCTCCTGCCCATCCATGCCTCCCCGCGTGGATGAAAGACAGGGTGACCCCTCTCACATTGGTCTGTCGAGGGTGCGTGACCGGTTCGTAGTGGAACCAGTAGGTATGTCGTTCTCGTCTACCGGATGGGTTTGGCCCGCACACAGGACACTGGTACATGGTTCGGACAGCGCCGGAGCGGTGTCACGGGCGGCGGTTCACGGTTCGGTACGCGTACGCGGGGAGTGCGGCGCGAGGAGGAGGCATCGGTGGCGGGCGAGTCCCCCGACAGGTCGAAGCAGCGCGAGTCGTCGGCACGAAAGACGTCGGGGAGCGCGAGTCCGGTTCCGGAGGCCAGGAGCGAAGCCGCCGACCCGCGGCTCGCGGTGGCCCGGGACGCGGAGAGGTCCTCGGCGCGGGGTGCCGCCGACACGGCGACCCGCGTGCTGTCCACGCGGACGGCCGAGGAACCGGAGAACACCGAGCGCGCCGCGCGTGGCTCGGACACCGAGGACGACGCCGAGCGGGGCGCGTCCGGCTCCGCCGAGGGGTCCGGGGGGTCCGGGGCCGGGGAGTCCTCCGGCGCCGGGGGCGGTGACGGACGGCTGCGGGATGCGGTGGCCGCGTGGGTCGCTTCGGCGGACGGGGGCGAGAAGCCCGCCGCCGCCGAGGGCGACGGCGAGGACGCCGAGGACGGCCGAACGGCTGCCGAACTCACGGACGGGCCCGCCGAGGCGGGCACGGAGGACCAGGGGGCCGGGAAGGCCACCGGGGCGCCGGAGACCGGCCCGGACGCCGAGGACGAGCGTGCGGACGGTTCCGCGGACGGGTCCGCGGAGAACGACACCGACGCCGGGGACGCCGAGCGTGCGGACGGATCTGCCGAGGGCGGCACGGGCACGGATGCCACGGGCCGCCGTGAGGCCGAGCGTGGCGAGGCGTCCCAGGACGCCGTGGACGAGGCCGACGAGCCCGAGGCGGACCGTTCCGCCACGCGCGGCAGCGCGGACACCACCACGGCCGGTGAGAAGACCGGCGCCAAGGCCTCCGAGCCCACGGACCCGCGCATCCCCAGCGCGGCCAAGGCCACGCCGAAGGCCGCCGACACCAAGGCTTCTGACACCAAGGCTTCTGAAGCCAAGCCCGCCGGCACCAAGGCCGAGCCCGAGGACGCCGTCCCCCAGGACGCGCCTGAGCCCGCCGACACCAAGGCCACGCCGAAGCCGGCCGACGCCAAGCCCTCGCCGAAGGACGCCGGCGACAAGGACTCGGCCAAGGACGCTGACCGCACGCCCGCTTCCAAGGCGCCCGACGCCAAGGACGCCGACGCCAAGGCCCCCACCGACAGCGCCTCCAAGGACGAGTCCGGCACGGCCAAGGCCGGCGGAGCCGCCGGCAGCGGCACCACGCCCGCGTCGCAGGACGACACCGACGACGCCCCGGCCGAACGCCCCGTCGACCAGCCCACCGCCGTCTTCAAGGCCGTGCGGCCGCCCGTCGATCAGCCCACCACCATGCTGAAGCTCGGGGGCGGGACCAAGGACGCGCCCGAGAAGGATGCCGAGCGGACCAGCAAGTTCGTCGCGCTGAAGCCCTTGGACGAGCCGGCGGCCAAGAAGCCGGCCCCGGCCGAGGCCACCGCGCCCGTCCCCACCGTCGGCCCCGAGCGGACCACGCAGCAGCCGCTGCCGCCCAAGCCGCCGCTGGACCTGCTCGCCGAGCTGACGAACACGCCGCCGCCCCCGGAGACGCCGCTGCGGACGGCCGCCCGGCGGGTGAAGATCTGGACGCCGCTGGTGCTGCTGCTGGTGGTCGTCTTCGCGGTCGTGCAGAGCGTGCGCCCGCTGCCCGCACCCACCCTCGAACTCACCGCCGAGGACAGCTACACCTTCAAGGGCGGCAAGGTCGACATCCCCTGGCCCACCCAGGGCCAGGCCGCGCTGGACGTCCAGGGCATCGGCACCTTCGGGTCCTCCGGCGAGCAGAAGCCCGTCCCGATCGCGAGCGTGGCCAAGGTCATGACCGCCTACGTCGTCCTGCGCGAGCACCCGCTCAAGAGCGGCGAGGACGGTCCGAAGATCCCGATCGACCAGGCCGCCCAGGACCAGTCCGACGCCGGGCAGGAATCCACCGTCGACGTCACCAAGGGCGACAAGATCACCGAGCGGGAGGCGCTGGAGAGCATCCTGATCGCGTCCGCGAACAACGTGGCGCGGCTCCTCGCCCGCTGGGACGCGGGGTCCGAGAAGGCGTTCGTGCAGAAGATGAACGACGCCGCCGAGGACCTCGGCATGAAGAACACGACGTACACCGATCCGTCGGGCCTGAACAACACGACCGTCTCCACGGCCGTGGACCAGGTGAAGCTCGCCAGGGCCGCCATGCAGCAGCCCGTCTTCCGCGAGGTCGCGACGATGATGTCGTACGTCGACTACAAGGGTAAGAAGCACGACAACTGGAACCGCCTGGTCGGCTACAACGACGTCACCGGCATCAAGACCGGCACCACCACCTCGGCGCTCGGCAACCTCGTCTTCGCGGCCCGGAAGGACGTGAACGGTGAGACCCACCGGATCATCGGCGCGGTCGTGCGCCAGCCCGCCGGCGGCCCGGACAACACGATCCTGGGCGCCGCGCTCCACGAGGGTGACAAGCTGATCCGGGCCGCGCAGGGCGCGCTGGAGTCGGCGACGATCCTGAAGAAGGGCGACGTCGTCGGGTACGCCGACGACGGTCTCGGCGGCCGCACCCCGGTCGCCGTCACCGAGGACGTCACGGCCGTCGGCTGGGCGGGCCTGTCCGTCAAGCTCACGTTCGCCGGGGACGACCTGCCGCACACGGCCAAGGCCGGTGCGAAGGTGGGCACGCTCACCGTCGGCGACGGCACGACCAGCGCCGTGAAGGTCCCGGTCGCCCTCCAGAAGGACTTGGTGGAGCCGGGCTTCGCGGCCAAGCTCACGCGGCTCGGCTGATCCGGGGCGCGAGCCCGCACCACCGCACCCCGCCGGTGACGGCCCGTCCGGGCGCTGCCCGGCGGGGTGCGTGCTAGCGTCCCGAATCGGGACAGGTCGCCGTTCGCGGCGGCGCGGCGGCGAAGCCGAGAACAGAAGACGGGACACGGGGAGTGCCTTCGAGTGGCCACTGCGGAGCCGACACGCGCGGACGACACCGATCCGGGCTCGGTATCGGGCCCGCGAATAGGCGTGCCGGAAGCGCCGGACGCCGGCGCGTCTGAAGACAGCGGGGAGCGGTTCGAGTGGCCGGCCCCCGTGCTGGCGCTGCGTGAGCGCATGCTGCGGCATCCGGTCCTGTCGATCACCGGCCTGGCCGCGGCGCTGCACATCCTCTGGTTCTTCACGTTCGCGAACAGCGGTGGCGATCTGGCCGCGCAGGACGCGTGGGCGGAGTTCGTCGGCCGGCACCCGGACTCGGCGTACAACCTCGCCTGGTACGGCGGGATGCACCCGGTCTCCTACAGCGTGGTGTCGCCGTATCTGATGTCCGTGCTGGGTGTGCGGACGACGATGATGATCGCGGGGACGGTCTCGGCCGGGCTGCTGACCCTGCTCCTCCTGCGCAGCCGCTCGGTCCGCAACCCGCTGTGGGCGTCGCTGGCGGGCGTGTTCGGGCTGTTCTGCAACGCGGTGTCCGGGCGCGTCACGTTCGGGCTGGGCATGATGTTCGCGCTCGGCGCGGTCGCCGTCGTGTTCTGCTGGCCGTACCGGTGGCGGTACAAGCGCTGGGCGAAGGCGCTGAGCGCGGCGCCGCTGGCCGCGCTGGCCACCATGGCGTCGCCGGTCGCGGGCCTGTTCGTGGGTCTGGTGGCGGTGGCGCTGTTCCTGCAGAAGCGGCGGCCCGGCGCGTGGGCGCTGGGTCTGGCGCCCAGCGCGGTGGTGGCGGTGTCGGCGTGGCTGTTCCCGTTCTCGGGCACGCAGCCGATGATGATCGGCTCGGTGCTGCTGCCGCTCGCGTTCTCGGTGCTCGCCTACGTGCTGGTGCCGCAGGAGTGGAAGACGGTCCGCCTGACGGCCGCGGTGTACGGCCTGGGGGTCGTGCTGGTGTGGCTGATCAGCTCCCAGATCGGTTCGAACATCACGCGTCTGGCGATGCTGTTCGCCGGGGTGGCGCTGGTCGCCGCGCTGCCGTTCACGGTGCCGCGCAGCCGCAAGTGGTACGCGGCCGTCGTGGCGCTCTGCGGTTTCGGTGTGTGGATCGGCTTCAAGACGGTCGACGACATCGTGCACACGGCCCCGGCGGCGTCCTGGTCGCGTGAGCTCGCGCCGCTGGTCAACGAGTTGCAGGAGGTCGGCGCGGAGAAGGGCCGGGTCGAGGTCGTCCCCGCCCGTTCGCACCGCGAGGCCTCCGCCCTCGCCCCGTACGTCAATCTGGCCCGCGGCTGGAACCGCCAGGCCGACATGGAGCGCAACCCGCTCTTCTACGACGACACGCTCAACTCGGCGAACTACCACGAGTGGCTGAAGCGCTGGGCCGTGCACTACGTCGTGCTGCCGAAGGGCGAGCCGGACGGCGACGGGGGCCAGCGGGAGCGGGCGCTGGTGCGGCGCGGGCTGCCGTATCTGACCCAGATCTGGGGCAACGACACCTGGCAGCTGTTCAGGGTGACGGCCCCGACCCCGCTGGCCGAGCCGAACGCGGTGGTCGACCGGGCCGAGCAGGGCGAGATGATCCTCCAGGTGAAGAAGGCGGGCCGGATCCTGGTCCGCGTCCCGTACTCGCCGTGGCTCAGCATCGTCGACGCGGAGGGCAAGAGCCTGAAGCCGCCGCAGGAGACGGAGGAGTCCAAGAACCGTCCCGAGGGCGAGCCGAAGACGTACGTGAACGTCAACGGCTGCCTGGCGGAGACGGAGGAGGACGCGCAGGGCGACAAGTGGACGGAGCTGCTGGCCCCCAAGGCCGGGACCTACCGCCTGGCGGCGCCGTACCAGTTCCCGCGGGGCACGCCCTGCCCGGAGGAGCTGCGCTGACCGGTCCGCGCTCCGTCTGATCGCGCCCCTCTGAACCCGCCGTTCCCGTTCGATTACAGTGCTGAGCTGTCGTACGTATGGACGGTGCCCTGGGGAGGTCTAGGTGGGTGCGACTGCCGGCGCCGTCTGGGGCCGTACGGAGCAGCAGGACTTCCGCAGCCGGGTACGGGGCACCATTCTCGGCGTGGCGGTGGGGGACGCGCTGGGGACGCCGGTCGACGGGCTGACCCTGGAGGGAATCCGGGAGGCGCACGGGGCGGAGGGCCTGGTGGACCTGGCCCCCGCCTACGGCAGACGCGGCGCCGTCACGCACCTCACCCAGCTCACCCTGTTCTCCGTCGACGGTCTGATCCGGGCCCAGGTCAGGCGGGACACCGGTGCCTGGCATCCCCCGACCGATCTGCACCGGGCGTATCTGCGCTGGGCCGCCACGCAGCGCGACTGGGGGCCCGACGAGCGGCGCAAAGAGGACGGGTGGCTGGCGCGGGAGGAGTGGCTGTACGCGCGGCGGGACCCCAGCCGCGCCCTGCTGCTGGGGCTCGGCGACCAGACCATGGGGACGCCGGAGGCGCCGAAGAACCCCGGTGAGGCCGGGCCCGAGGCGGCCGCCCGGTCCGCTCCGTTCGGGCTGCTCGTGGGCTGGGAGCCGCAGCTGGTCGTCCAGCTGGCCGTCGAGTGCGCGGCGCAGACCCACGGCCATCCCACGGCCTCCCTCGCGGCGGGCGCGTACGCCGTGATCGTGCACGCGCTGGCTCTGGGCGAGAGCCTCGACGGTGCCGTGCAGCGGGCCTTTGCGCTACTGGCCGCGCGGCCGGGGCACCAGCCGGTGTCGGACGCGCTCCAGCACGCGCTGGGCGCGGTACGGCAGGGCATGCCCGGCCCGGAGCGCGTGACCGAGCTGAGCGGGGCGGGTACGGCGGAGGGGCTCGTCGCCGCAGCGGTGTACTGCGCGCTGGTCGCGGCCGATGTCCGGCACGGGCTGTGTCTGGCCGTGAACCACGACGGCCCGTCCGCCGCGACCGGTGCGCTGACCGGCGGTCTGCTCGGCGCCCTGCACGGCGAGACCGCGCTGCCGCCGGGCTGGCTGGCCGAGCTGGAGGGCCGCCCCACCATCCTGGAACTCGCCGACGACTTCGCCATGGAAATGACCCAGGGCCCGGCCCTGCACGGCCCGGGAGGCTCCTCCCCCGGCTGGCTCGCCCGCTACCCGAGAGCCTGACCGGCCCCCAGCCCAGCCGTCGGCCCCCCACCCTGCCCGCCGGACGACCACCCGGCACCCGGCACCCGGCACCCGGCACCCGGCACCCGGACGGCAACGCCCGCCGCCTCGCCCCGGAACCGGCACCCACCCGCCCCTGAGCGCGCCCGGAGCGGCATCGGCCGCGGCACATCCTCGGTGAACACCCGGCAGCCCCCTCGGCAAGGTCCGCCGCCCCGGACCGCTCCCGCGCCGCACTCCGACACGCCGCCGGGGCGGCCGCGCCGCAAAGCCGAATCACCGCGCGGCGCGCCCGTGCAACACCCGGCTGCAACACCCGGCAACCCCCTCGGCAAGGTCCGCCGTCCCGGGCCGTTCGCGGCTCGTACGTCGACATGGGGCCGGGCGGCATGCCCCCTCCACGGGAGTGGCCGCCCGATGGGATCTCCGGCGCGGTTCGTCCGCGGCACTGGGCGACGACGGGGCGGCCGGCTCGCCGGCTGCCCGACCACCCCGAAGTGCCGCCGCCGGGCGGACGCTCCCGCTGAAGGGGGCGGCCGCCCGGCAGATGCTCAGCGTGACCAGCCGGGCCGTGGGCTCAGTCCTTGGCGGTTCGGACCACCTCGTCCGTGGGGCCGGCCGGTGCCGGGATCGTGGCCGCCGCCGCACCGTCGTCGTCGGTGTTGATGCGCTCGATGATCGCCAGCCGTTCCGGTGTGTCCTCCGGCCTGATGTAGCCCACGAGGATGTAGAGGACCAGTGACACCGCCAGCGGGATCGACACCTGGTACTGGAGCGGCACGCCGCCCTCGACGTTCCAGTTGATCGGGTAGTTCACCAGCCAGAAGGCGAGCAGGCCCATCGACCAGCTGACCAGGGCCGCCGTGGGGCCGGAGCGGCGGAACGCGCGCAGCAGGCCCAGCATCATCGGGATCGCCATCGGGCCCATCAGACCGGCCACCCACTTGATGACGACCGTGATGATGTCCTTGAACGCGGGCGAGTTGACCTGGGTCGCCGCCGCCATGGACAGGCCGAGGAAGACGACCGTGGCGATCCGGGCGACCCGCAGGCCCTGGCTCTGGTTCCAGGTCCGGGCCCTCGCCCAGATCACCGGCGCGCAGTCCCGGGTGAACACGGCCGCGATGGCGTTGGCGTCGGAGGAGCACATCGCCATGGTGTGCGAGAAGAACCCGACGATGACCAGGCCCAGCAGGCCGTGCGGCAGGAGCTGTTCGGTCATCAGGGCGTAGGAGTCCGAGCCGTCCGGCTTCTGTGACTCGACCAGCAGCGGCGACATCCACATGGGGAAGAACAGCACCAGCGGCCAGACCAGCCAGAGGATCGCCGACAGACGGGCCGAGCGCTCGGCTTCCTTGGCGTTGGGCGTGGCCATGTAGCGCTGGGCCTGGTTGAGCATGCCGCCGTTGTACTCGAAGAGCTTGATGAAGAGGAACGCGAGCAGGAACACCGTGCCGTAGGGGCCGACCAGCGGTTTCCCGTGGCCCTGGAGCTCGGGCGAGTCCCAGACCCCGAAGAAGCCGCCGTGGTCGTCGAGCCGTACGAACACCGCCAGGAACATCGCCACCCCGGCCAGCAACTGGATGATGAACTGGCCGAGTTCGGTCAGCGCGTCCGCCCACAGGCCGCCGATGGTGCAGTAGATCGCCGTGATGGCGCCGGTGATGAGGATGCCCTGGTTGAGGGAGATCCCGGTGAAGACGGACAGCAGTGTGGCGATCGCCGCCCACTTCGCGCCCACGTCCACGATCTTCAGCAGCATCCCGGACCAGGCCAGCGCCTGCTGCGTCTTGAGGTCGTAGCGGTTCTTCAGGTACTCCAGCGGGGAGGCCACATGGAGCCGGGAGCGCAGCCGGTTGATGCGCGGGGCGAACAGTTTCGACCCGATGGCGATGCCGAGGGCGATGGGGAAGGACCAGGTGACGAAGGACGTGACGCCGTAGGTGTAGGCGATGCCCGCGTACCCGGTGAACATCACCGCGCTGTAGCCCGACATGTGGTGCGAGATGCCGGAGAGCCACCACGGCATCTTGCCGCCGGCGGTGAAGAAGTCGCTGACGTTGTCGACGCGTTTGTGCGACCAGACGCCGATCGCGACCATCACGGCGAAGTAGCCGATGAGCACGGCCCAGTCGAGACCGTTCATGAATCCCCTTCCACGGTGCTGCCGCCAGGGTCAGGCATGTGAACTCTGGGTTCGGTGACGTGCGCACGGCAAGCAAGGGGAAGGTCAAGAGAACGTAAAATAGTTCGGTGAGGTGACCTCAGTTTATGTACATGAACCACAAGGGGTGGCTGGAAATCGCCGTCAGCGCATCAGCTCACCGGCGTTCACCAGCAGCGACTGCCCCGTGATCGCCCGCGCCCGGTCCGACGCGAGGAACACCGCCGCGTCCGCCACGTCCCCGTCGGTCGCCAGCTCCGGCAGCGCCATCCGGTCCGTCAGCCTGCCCAGCACCTCCGCCTCCGACACCCCCTCCGAACGGGCCGCGAACTGCACGTACGCCCGCACCGGCGGCCCCCACATCCAGCCGGGCAGTACGGTGTTGACCCGGATCCGGTACGGCCCGAGCTCGCGCGCGAGCGAGTACATCGCGCTCGTCAGCGCCCCCTTCGACGCCGCGTACGCCGCCTGCCGCACCTGCGAGGGGGCGGCCACCGCCGACTGCGTCCCGACGAACACCACGGATCCACCGCCCTGTTTCAGCAACGGCAGACAGGCCCGCGTCATGCGCAGCGTGCCCAGCAGGTTCACATCCAGCACAGTCCGCCAGGACTCGAAGTCGGCGTCCTCCAGCCCTCCGAAGTAGCCGTCGAGCGCGGCCACGTGGACGACGGCGTCGATCCCGCCGAACCGCTCGCGCGCCACCTCCGCCAGGGCCTCGCACTGCGCCTCGTCGGAGATGTCCGTGGCCCGGTACGCGGCGCACGACCCGCCGGGGTCGATCTCGGCGGCCGTCTTCGCCAGGCTCGCCTCCGTGCGGGCCCCGAGAACGGCCCGCCCGCCGTCCCGTACGACGGCCGCCGCGACCCGCCGCCCGAGCCCGGCCCCGACCCCCGACACGACGACCGTCTTCCCCGCGAGCAGTGACATGGCAGGACCTCCCCGGACCGGAACCCTGGCGTTCCATCTGACGGAGCGTCAGAGTATGAGCGAGCCGCCGACGAAGGGGAAGGGCATGAGCGAGGACACCCGCAGCGAGCTGTACGCCGAACTGGCCGCCGTCGGCCCCTACGGCACCCACCCCGGGCACGCCCTCATCACCATGGTCGAGCCGCACCCGGGCCACGAGTACGCGTACAACCGCTGGTACGAGGACGACCACTACTACGCCGGTGCGATGGCCATGCCCTGGATGTACGCGGGCCGCCGCTGGGTGGCGACACGGGACCTCCAGCTCCTGCGCTACCCCGAGAAGTCGGCGATCGCCCAGCCGGTCACCGCCGGCTGCTACCTCTCCACGTACTGGATCACCGCCGGCCGCTACGACGACCACATGCGCTGGACGGTCGCCATCAACAAGCGTCTCAACCGGGACGCCCGCGTCTACCACGACCGCACGCACGTCCTCACGGCGTTCCAGAACCACGAGGCGACGGTGTACCGCGACGGAGCGGCCGGCCCCCGCGACGTCCACGCCCTCGACCACCCCTACGCGGGCCTGGTCCTCCAGGTCGTCGAGGCGGACACCCCCGGGCAACGCGCCTCCCTCCTGGAGTGGCTGCGCACCCGCCACCTCCCCAAGCGCCTGGCGAACTCCCCGGCCGCGCTGGTGACGGTCTTCAGCCCGACGCCCCTGCCCGGCGACCGCATGACCTATGTCAAACAGGTCGAGGGCGTCGACACCCGGCTGACACTGCTGTGGTTCCTCCGGACGGACCCGAGGGAGTGCTGGGACCCCTGGTTCACGGGCCTCGACGCGGCGGTGACGGAGTCGGGCCTGGGCAGGGTGGAGCTGGTGGCCCCGTTCATCCCGACGGTGCCGGGCACGGACACGTTCGTGGACCGGCTCCGCTGAGCCGGGCGCGTCGGACGGCGGCTACCCTTCGCTGACATGAAGCGCGCCTGGACCATGCCGGTGGTGCTGCTGCTCTGCGGCTCGGCCGGGGCGGCGGGGCTGGCCCTCAGCGGGAGCACCGGTGCGGCCGTGGCCCTGCTCCTGGTGTTCCTCCTCCTCGCGGGCACGCAGTCGCCGCTGGTCTTCCCCCGTCCGGTCGGCGCGCTGGAGGCGGAGCGACGCAGCGCGGCCGACGGCCGCCCGGTCGTCTACTGGCGGCCGGGCTGCACCTACTGCCTGCGGCTGCGCATCCGCCTGGGCCGCGATGCCCGCCGGCTGCACTGGGTGGACATCTGGCGGGACCCGGCCGGGGCGGCGGCGGTGCGCGCGGCCAACCAGGGCGACGAGACGGTGCCGACCGTCGTCGTGGCGGGCCGCCCGCACACCAACCCCGATCCGGCGTGGGTGCGCGAGCAGCTCACCGGGTGAACAGGGCGGCCGCGTTGTCGTGGCACACGGCCCGCAGCCACGCGTCGCCGAGACCCAGGCGTTCCAGGGCCTGGAGCTGATGCAGGTACGGGTAGGGGATGTTGGGGAAGTCGGAGCCGAACAGGATGCGGTCGCCGAGTGCCGCGAACCGGGGCAGGGCCCGGCGCGGGAACGGCATGAAGTCCTCGGTGAAGTCGGTGAACGCCATCGTCGTGTCCAGCCGCACCTCGTCGAACCGCTCGGCGAGGTCGAGGAACTCCTCGTACTCGGGCATGCCCATGTGGGCGATGATCAGCCGCAGCCCCGGGTGCCGCGCCAGCACCCGCGCGACGGGCTCGGGGCCGGTGTGCTTGCCGGGGGCGGGCCCGGAGCCGCAGTGGATCACCACGGGTATCCCGGCCTCGGCCAGCAGACCCCACGCCGGGTCGAGGCGCTCGTCGGCCGGATCGTACGCGCCGACCTGCACATGGGCCTTGAACACCCGCGCCCCCGCTTCGACGGCCTCACGGACGTACGTCTCCACCTCCGGCTCGGGGTAGAGGGTGGCGGTGTGCAGGCAGTCAGGGGTGCGGCGGGCGAAGTCGGCCGCCCATCCGTTCAGCCACCGGGCCATGCCGGGTTTGTGGGGGTAGAGCATCGAGGTGAAGGCCCGGACGCCGAAGTCCCGCAGCAGCGCCGCCCGCTCCGCCTCCTCCTTCCGGTACGTGATCGGCCACGCAAGCCCGCCGACCAGCGGGCCGTTGGAGTCGAAGTAGTCCCACACCTTGTGCAGGACACGCTCGGGCATGAAGTGGGTGTGGACGTCGATCAGACCGGTAAGACCGAGCCGGTCCCAGAACCGGCGGACCTCAGCGGCCTCCTCGGACGCCGTGCGCTTGTCGTTCATGCCGATCTCCGTCACGGGGTGCGATCCGGCTCCTCGAAGTCGCGGAGCACGGCGGTGGAGTCACCGTAGTGGGAGGGCGTCTCCGCCACGTGATCGGCTGCCGAGGCCTCCGTCACGCCCAGATCCCGGCGCATCGCCTCGCGCATGTCGGCGATCAGCGGCCAGACACCGTGTTGCGCCTCGGCCGCCGAGCGGAGGGTCTCGCCCGACCGGGGATTCCCCTGCTCCAGGCGCTTGACCTGGCCGTAGACCCGGTTCAGGGCACCATTCACCTCGCGTGCCGGGGCGACCACACCGTCCGGCGCGATCATCAGGGCCTCGGACCAGCGGTCGCGGTAGGTGTCCTTCGCGGATTCCAGCGCCTGGACGTCCTCGTCGCCGGGCGTACGGTCGCGCATCACGTAGAGATGCCTGCTGAGCGCCGTGCAGAACTGTCGCGCATCGCGATGCAGCTCCGTATAGCAGCTCCGCCGCAACTCACGGCTCTCCCGCGCCTCCTGGAGCGTCTGCGCCATCTCCAGCTCGCGCCGCTTGGCCTTCTCGGCCCCGCGCTGAGTGAGCAGAGCTCCCCCGAGCGTCCCCGCCACACCGGCCACGGCAATCAAGACCGCCCCCACATCCATCGGATCACCCTAGACCGCGCGGCTCGGCAAGTCCCCTCGGCCCAGGGTCAGTTCGACCCACACCGTCTTGCCGTGAGCCGGTGCCTCCACCACACCCCAGCGGTCCGCGTACGCCGAGACGATCCGCAGCCCGCGCCCGCCCTCCGCGTCGTCCGCGACTGCCCCGGAGGGCCGCGGAGCCCGGTCGCCCCGGGCGTCGGTGACCTCGATGCGGAGCGTGCGGTCGGCGTGCAGCTTCAGCGCCAGCCGGAAGTCCCTGCCCCGGACACGTCCGTGCAGCACCGCGTTCGACGCCAGCTCCGCCACCACCTGCGCGGCGGCCTCGTAGGACTCGCCCCACTCGTCGAGCTGACGTTCGGCTAGCAGGCGAGCCAGTCGGGCACCTCTTCGAGTGGCGGACAGCTGGAGCGTGAAGTGACGTACGGGGGCGTTGATTCCGGCGAGGGATTTCTGGCTCATGTCACCCAGCGTGGCCGCCCGTCCCTACTCTGAACAGCGACGACCTCGGTACGGAACGTGACTGTCCGGACACGTCACGAGGTCGTACGGCTCGTACGCAGGAGGGGGAAGGCGTGGAGGACGAGGAAGCGGCGGCCGTGCTCAGGACGGTCGGGCGACAGATCAAGATGTGGCGCGAGGCCGCGGGTCTCAAACAGGGGGAGTTGGGCTCGGCCATCGGCTACGGCGAGGAGATGGTGTCGTCCGTCGAGCGGGCGCGTCGCATCCCCAAGCCGGACTTTCTCGACAAGGCCGATGAGGTCTTGGGGGCGGACGGCAAGATCTCGGCGATGAGGGAGGACGTGGAGAGGGCCCGGTATCCGAAGAAGGTGCGGGACCTCGCCAAGCTGGAGGACGAAGCCCTCGAACTCGGGGCTTATGACACCCATCAGATCAACGGGATGCTCCAGACACCGGAGTACGCCCAGGCGTTGTACGCCATGCGCAGCCCTGCCTACACGGAGGACGAGATCGAGCGGCACGTCGCAGCCCGCATGGCGCGGAAGGCCGTCTTCGACCGTCTGCCGCGACCGCTCATCACCTTTGTCCAGGAAGAGACCACGCTACGGCGGCCGGTCGGGGGCAGAATGGTGCTGCGCCAGCAGCTCGAACACCTGTTGCAGGTGGCCCAGTTGAGGCACGTGTCTATCCAGATCATGCCTACGGACCGGGAGGACCACGCGGGCATGGGAGGTCCCTTTCGGCTCCTGAAATTCCAGGACGGCAAGGTGCTGGGGCACTTCGAAGCCCAACTGCACAACCGCCTGATCAGCGAGCCCCGCGACGCCCAGATCCTCGACATGCGCTATGGAATGATCCGGGCACAGGCCCTCTCACCCCGAGAGTCCCTGGCCTTCATTGAGAAAGTTCTGGGAGACGAGACGTGACCACTGAACTCGCCTGGCGCAAGAGCAGCTACAGCAGCAACGACGGTCCTGATTGCGTCGAGGTCGCCATATCCGCCCACGCCCCCACCATCCACATCCGTGACTCCAAGAACAAGGCCGGCGCCCGGCTGTCGTTCACCGGCAATGCCTGGTCGGAGTTCCTGGAGTTCACGGCAGGACGCTGACGTCCGCGCGGAGAACGGCCCTGGACCGAAGGCCCCTCTGCTACCACGTGAAGTCGGGATTGACGTGCATACAGGCCTTGGTGTCCGCGCCGTTGAAGGTGTCCTCCGACTCGGACAGCGAGTCGTCCTCCCGCGCGGCCTTGTAGGTCGTACCCGAGCGCCAGTCCGCGCCGACGACCAGGGTGACCCCGGAGACGTCCGTCGACTTCTTCACCGCACTCATCGCAATGCCGAGGGCCTTGGCGACCCGCTGGGCGTCGCCCTCCAGGTCGGCGCTCGGATAGCGGACGACCGTCTTGTCCTGGCTGAGGAGCACCGAGGAGTCCGACGTGGCCGCGGTGAAACCCTTGCCGACGAGGAGCTGGGCCACTTCGCCGGCTCGCCCCGTCACCGCCGCCTGCGTGCCGGTGCGGGTGCCGTTGTGCACCTGGACGGCGATCTCGTCGTCCGCGGCGGCCGGGGCGTCGGAGGTCTCGTCCTTCCTCTTCTTCCTGTCCTTGCCGTCGAGCGCGATGTCCTCACGGACCAGCCGGAACACCTTCTCCGCTTCTACCGGCTCGGGCACCACTCGGTTGCCGTCCGAGGCGTACTGCCACGGCATCGTCGTCATGGTGATGCGCTCGGTGGGCACCTTCCGCAGCTCGTTGCTCAGGTCGTACAGCTTCGTCACGCTGCCCAGCCCTTCGTCCACCGTCAGCGCCTCGGTGGCCGTCTCGGCAAGCTTGCGCAGCTTGTTCGGGCTGCTCAGTGTCGCGTTCTCACGCAGCCGGCGGACCATCGAGTTCATGTACTGGTGCTGGGCCTTGGCCCGCGAGATGTCCGTGTTGTCCTCGAAGCCGTACCGTGTGCGCAGCCACTGCAGGGCTTGCTCGCCCTTGATGTACGTGGTCCCCTTCTCCAGCACCAGGCCGGAGCCGTGGCCGCTGGAGGTGTGGGAGCGGATGTTGGCGTCCACGCAGACCGGTACCCCGCCGATCGCGTCCGCCATCGACACCACACCCGCGAAGTCGACCATGATGAAGTGGTCGATGTGTATGTCGGTCAGCTTCTCCCAGGTCGCCACCGTGCAGCCGGGGCCGCCACGGCCCAGGGAGTCGTTGGTCATGGTCGAGGTGACGGCCGGGAAGACTCTGCCGTTGTCGGGGTCGGTGCACTTCGGGATGTCGACCAGGGTGTCGCGTGGCATGCTGACGACCGACATGTTGGTGCGGTCCGCCGACACGTGCAGCAGCATCTGGACGTCAGCGCGCGGCGCGGTGTTGTACGTGTCCTTGGCACCGCCGAGCTTCTGGTTCTCGGCGTTGTCCCGGGCGTCCGAGCCGATCAGCATGATGTTCAGCGGGGTCTGCCCGGCGGCGTTCGGCTCCGACTCGGACGCCCTGTCCTTCTCGTCGCCTATGTTGAGGGCGTCCCTGTCGATGGTGGCGTTGAGGCGCTCGAAGTAGAGGTAGCCGACGCCCGCGGTGCCGACTATCGCCACCGCCAGCACGGTGGCCGACCAGCGCAGGACACGCCGTCCACGCCGCCGGTCGCTTCCGCCGGGCCGTCCCCCGCCGTGACCGGCGGGCGGTATCGGGCCCTTCGGCGTGAGGGACCTCGTGTCCTCGGCCGCGGGCACCTCCGCGCGCACGCTCTGCGTCAACTCTCTTCCCCCACCCTGCTGGCTGCCGGGCTTCCCCAAGCCCGACGGGCGGCCCGCATGCCTGGTCCGCCCTGATCGGAAAGCGTATGCGAGAACCACTGCCGAACACGGCATCGAATGCTGACCTGGCTCACGGACGTGAGCACGCTTCATCGATCTGCCCGCAGTCAGGGATCTGGAATGGGCCTGATCGCCCCACCGACTCGAGGTCGCCGCGGCCAGGGGACCGATGCTGGTCGCCTGGTCGCTCTGTGAGGTCAGCCGCAGTCGTGCGGCGGGTGATGCGCAGACATGCGCATCAGGGAATCCCCGATGCGCGTGCGCATCAGGGATTCCCCGTTCTCAGTGACTGGTCTCGGTCGAGGTGTGCGGCGATGCCATCAGCCGCAGTGGACACCGTAGTTGATACGGGTGTAGTTGGAGGCTGCGCGGCCGCCCCAGTCGATGCATGTGTCCCGGGCGGAAGTGTAGACCGGGCCCGCGTAGTACTTGAAGGTGCCGGAGTCCTCCTCGTTGGACTTCCACACGGTGTCGGTGCGGTGCCGCCGCAGGTTGGCGCCCAGCACCATGGGCGTCCCCTGAGTGTCACTGACGGTGACGACACAGTTGTAGCCGTTGGAGCTGTTGTAGGTGAGGAAGGCGTTCCCGTCGCCGACATCCATGGAATCGATCACGCTGTAACCGGACCCGCAAGCACCGTTGTAGGAGGCGGCAGCGGCGGTACCTGTGGCAGCGATCGTTCCGGCCGCGGTGAGACCGATGACGGCGGCAACGGAGCCAAGTCTCTTGAGATCGAACATGATTGAGTCTCCATCAGATCTGACCGAAAAGTCTGCCTGATCATTTCGAGCAGGAGGGCGGGTCGGCAACCGCTCCCGGTGTGACCTGTGTCATCGCACGCCGTCTGCCCCGTTCACGGGGCCGGCGTTCGGGGGAAGGTCACCGGCCTTCGGCGACGATTGCTGAACAGGCTTGCCGTCACATCCTGTTGGACGTACGACAGGCCTGTCAGGTGGAACCTCGCCTGCTCAACTGGCGCACTGCGCCTCGTTCGCCGTGGTCTTCGGGACGTCCGGAGGCGCCGTCGAGGAGGAGTCGATCTTCACCCCGGCCCCCTTGAAGTCCTCGCCCAGCGTCAGCGTCATGGTCGGCAGGCCCTGGGAGTTGGTCACGCTCCTGCCCGGCTTCATCGCCGATCCGGACAGCCCCATGATCGCGGCCAGCCTGCGGGCCTGGTCCGCCTGGTCCGGGGCGTACTCGAGCGTCGTCTTCGCCAGCGACTTCTCCGCGTTGCCCGCGTTCTCGGACTTGCTCACGCCCGCCTCGGTCTGGAGATAGGTCAGCTCCTCCTGGGCGCTGCCGGCCGGGGCCCCGCCGTTGAAGATCTGCACCCGCACCTCGTCGGCGGCGGACTTGGGGCCCTTCAGCCGGGCGGCGACCGCGGCCTTCTCCTTCTTCTCCTGGGCCTTGACCTCGGTGAAGGAGACGTCGTTCTTGATCATCGCAAAGACCTGAGGGCCCCGCGAGGCGTCGACGATGACCGTCTTCTTGACGGCACCGTCCGCGGGGTTGTCCCCCACCGGCGTCGTCAGGAAGGTGATGTTCTTGACCGGCACCTTCTTCAGCTCCAGCGCCAGGTCCTTGAGCGTGCTGGCCTTGCCGATGCCCTTGTCGACGGTGAGCGCCTTGGTGGCGGCATTGGCCAGCTTTATCAGCTTCGTCGGGCTGGTGAGGGCGTCGCCGGAGGTCATCTTGCGCATCAGCGAACCCATGAACTGCTGCTGGATCTTGATGCGGTCCAGGTCGCCCTGGTTGCCGAAACTGTGCCGGGTGCGAACGAAGGCGAGGGCCTGCTCACCCTCGATCGTGGACGTGCCGGCCGGCAGCTTCAGCTTCGAGTCCTTGTCGTTGACGGCCTTCTTCAGGCAGACCTCCACGCCGCCCACGGCCGTCGTCAGCGTCTTCACCGCGTTGAAGTCGGCCATCACGAAGTGGTTCACGTCGACGCCGGTGACCTCTTCGACCGTCTTCATGGTGCAGCCCGGGTCGCGGCCGTCCTGGCCGAGGCTGGTGTTGAAGCGGACGTCCTGCGTGCCCGGGATGATCGAGCCGTCACTCGCCTCGCAGTCGGGCACATCGATGACGAGGTCCCGCGGGATGCTCATCGCCGTCGCGTTCGTACGGTCCTTGGAGACGTGCAGCAGGATGTTGGTGTCGGCGTGCCCGACGCTGCCCTTGTCGCCGTAGCCCTCGTTGCCCGCGCCGGTCCGCTTGTCGGTGCCGATGATCAGGATGTTGAAGGCCTCGTCCTTGCTGAAGCCGTCATCCGCCACGTTGCCGACGTCCTCGGTCGTGACGTTGCCTTCGAGGTGCTTGAGGTACAGAAAGGCGGCCCCGGCGGTGCCGACGAGCACGAAGGCCATGACGCCGCCGGTCCACAGCACGACCTTCTTGGCCCTGGCCTTCTTCTTGACCGGCCGCCGGTTGCGCCGCCCCGGCAGTGGCTCCTCGGGCGCACCGCGGCGTCTGCGTGGCGGCGGCACGTCACGGCCGGGCGCCTCGGCGGGCGCCGTACGGCCCGGCGCTGCCGACCGGTTGCGTGTCGCCCCGCCCGCACCGCCGGAGCGGGGAGCGGATCTACGAGGTCCTGGCACCGATGACTGCGGTGCGGAAGGAGTCAGTCGCAGTTCGTATTCGCCGGTGGTCGGATTGACTACCCACTGGTCTGCGGGGTCGATGTCGTCCGCCCGCCCACGGCCTTGCGCGTCCACGGTTGCTGAATCCTCCGTCGGGGCCACGCGGCGCCTTTCCCCTCAAGGCGCTCGGGTCTCGGTCACACACTCCGACCCCAGGAGACCTGATCGCCGGATGCACAGGATCGCTCACACTATCTGCCCAGTTCATCGTCAAGCGACGACGGTGACAAATTCCACGTCCATACACCTGGTCAATCCGTCACATTTCCTTGGACAGCTACACATCGCCTTGGTGATCGCTTTACCGAACGCTTCTCATCCCGGGGTTGGCGGCTGACGGCGGTCGGCGGGCGGGGGCCGTGACGCGGCAGGGCTCCTGGTCGTCGCGGCTGGTGATCCCACTCGCCAATGTCCCGGCACAAGGGCCCTGTTGGCCCCGTATCGTGCCATGCTCGACGTCCCGCACGAGGTCATTGCCCGGCCCGGCCGCGCTGCCTTGTCGGCTCCCGCATGGACGGGTTCGCCCGCGCCACCGGTAGGTTCCCCCTCGACTCGCGCGGGTCGGCCTGCGTCGGCATTCTCGTCCAACGGCCGCGGGGTACACCGCACGGCCACGCGTGGGGAGAATGATCGGCATGGCCACCTCCACATCACGCGGCGCCCTGTCGCTCGCCGCCACCTTGCTCACCGCGACCATCGCCCTCTACATGGCGCTCGTCGCCTTAGGGAACATCACCGACTTCGGGACCAACCAGCAGTTCGTCCGGCATGTGCTGGCCATGGACACCACGTTCAAGGACGAGGACCTGATGTGGCGGGCCGTCACGAGCCAAGGGCTGCAGGACGCCGCCTACGTCGGGATCATCGTCTGGGAGACCGTCGCCGCGCTGGTCCTCATATACGGGAGCTGGCTGTGGGCCAGACGCGATGACCTGCGCGCCCGGCGGATGTCCACCTACGGGCTGCTGATGGTGATGCTGCTGTTCGGGGCCGGGTTCATCGCGATCGGCGGCGAGTGGTTCTCGATGTGGCAGTCCAAGAGCTGGAACGGGCTGGACGCCGCGACCCGGATCTTCCTGTTCAGCGGGGTCGTGCTGATCGTCAACCAGCTGTCGGCCCCGCGGACGGAGACCTCCGCCTCCTGAGCGCTGCCGCTACTTGACCACGGTCACGGTCGTGCCGACCGTGCCGAACGCCCACAGTGCCGTGCCGTCCGCCTTCCGCATTCTGACTCCGCCCGTCCTGGTGCCGGAGGCGGCGGGCGGCGGCGAGGCCCCGTCGACGGCGTTGGAGAAGGCGACGGAGACGCCGGACTTCGCGGCGAAGTACAGGATGTGCTCGATCTGGACGCCGTCCGAGCCGGTCGTGGCCGCGTTGCGCGACGACACCGTGTAGCTGCCCGGGTCGGGGCTGACCGAGCCCGGCCAGACGGTGAAGGTGCGGCGGGTGGCCTCGCTCGCGTCGACCAGCCACACCCGCTTCCCGCCGAGGGAGTAGACGATGCGCCGGCCGGTGCCGGAGCCGTCGGGCACCTTCGCCGGGGCCGAGGCGGTGGGGGTGGGCTGCGCCGAGGGCGTGCTGCTCGGCTTGGCCGACGTGGCGGTGGGGTGCGGGCCCCGGTCGGCCTGTACGCCCAGGACCGTCACCGCGGCTATCGCTCCCACGGTCAGCCCGGTCACCCAGGCCCACGAAGGAAGTCGGGCAGGCACCGGCACGCATCTCCTCAGTCACGGGACCCCGCACCGCAACGGGGTTCCGATCATCGTACTGCGCGTCCGCCGTTCCCCCGGTGCCTCAGGAGCCTCGGCCGCCTCAGGGGCCGCCGGCGGTCTTGCGGACCGGGACCGGGCCCGTGCCGGCGCCGCGGGCGGTGTAGCGGGGGGTGCGCACCGGGGCCGGGTAGGAGAGGTGCACCAGACGGGTCTGCTCCTGGCGCATGTGCGTCAGCGACTCGAGGATGTAGCCCACGAGCAGCACGAGGGCCGCGATGGTCATGATCGCGGCGGCGAGGATCGCCGTGGGCACCCGGGGCACGGTGCCCGTCTCGACGAAGTCGGCGATGACGGGGATGCCGAGGATGACCGAGACGAGGGCCAGGACCCCGGCGACGACGGTGTGGACCAGCGAGGGGCGCTCGCGCCGGGCCAGGTCGAGGATGACCCGCAGGATGCGCCAGCCGTCCCGGTAGGTGCGCAGCTTGCTCTCGCCGCCCGCGGGCCGGACCCGGTAGTCGACGACCACCTCCGCCGTGGGCAGCCGCAGGTGCAGCGCGTGGATGGTCATCTCGGTCTCGGTCTCGAACTCCCGGGCGAGCGCCGGGAAGGACTTCACGAAGCGCCGCGAGAAGACCCGGTAGCCGCTCAGCATGTCCGTCACGTCGTTGCCGAACAGGGACCGCACGGCCCCGGTGAGCACCTTGTTGCCGACCGCGTGACCGGCCCGGTAGGCACCGTCGTCGGTCACCCGGCGCGCTCCGACGACCTGGTCGTACGGCCCCTCGAAGAGCAGGTCCACCAAGTCCCGGGCGCGGGAGGCGTCGTAGGTGTCGTCGCCGTCGATGATGAGCAGCGCGTCGGCGTCGACGTCGGCGAAGGCGCGGCGGATGACGTTGCCCTTGCCCTTGCGGGTCTCCTCCCGCACGATCGCGCCGGCCTGCCGGGCGACCTCCACGGTGCGGTCGGTGGAGGCGTTGTCGTACACGTAGACGACGGCCTCGGGGAGGGCCGCGCGCAGGTCGCGGACCACCTTGCCGACGGCCGCCTCCTCGTTGTGACACGGCACGACACACGCGATCGTCGGTTCCACTGCCACTCCCACTCCTCGGCCGAAGCGCTGTCGGATAGTAGGAAATGATGCGATATGAGCGAGCCCGCCGAGCGAGGGCACGCCGGATGGCTACTCTCCCTTTTGTGCCGGTTTCCATCTCTGTGACCAGCTCCGTGCGCCACGCCGTGCAGGGCATCTGGCGCGAAGCCGCCAAGTTCGGCGTCGTCGGCGCGCTGGCGTTCGTCGTCGACAACGGCGGTTACAACCTGCTCGTCTTCGGACTGCCCGGCGGCGCGCGGGGCGGGCCGATGAGCGCCTCCCCGGTCCAGGCGTCCGTCGTCGCGACCTGCGCCGCCGCGCTGTTCAGCTGGGCCGGGAACCGCTACTGGACCTACCGCGACCGGCACCGCGAGAAGGTGACCCGCGAACTCGCCCTCTTCCTCGTCGCGAACGGCGTGGGGCTCGCCATCACCGCCGGGACCGTCTTCGCCTCCCGGCACCTGCTCGGACTCGACTCCGCGCTCAGCGACAACACGGCCCGCATCCTCGGCTGGGTGCTCGCGACCCTGTTCCGCTTCTACGCCTACCGGCGCTACGTCTTCATCGCACCCTGAGCCGTTAGCATCCGGCACATGGGACAAATGGGACGGACGCTTCGGGCGCGGCACCGGGTCTGGCTCCTGGCCACCGTCGCCGCCGTGTGCTGCCTGGTCACCATCCTCGTCTTCGCCCCCGGCTACCTGAGTCCCGACAGCCTCGACCAGCTCCGCCAGGCCGAGGGGAAGAAGCCCCTGACCGACTGGCATCCGCCCGTGCTCAGCCTGGTGTGGCGGGCGCTCATCGCGGTGACCGGCTCGATCACGTCCCTGCTGGTCCTCCAGTGCCTCGTCCTCTGGGCGGCACTGTGCGTGCTGGCCCTGTGCGTGGGGAGGCTGACCGGGAGCCGGGGCGGTCCGCCGGCCGTGCTCGGGCTCGGTCTGACGCCGTTCGTGCTGACGTTCGCCGGGGTGGTGTGGAAGGACGTGCACGCGGCGTTCGCGCTGCTCGCCGCCTGCGCGATCGCGTTCACCGGCCTGCTGCCGCGCGACGGCGTCCCTCGCCGCCCCGCCGTGCGCTGGGGCCTGCTCTGGCTGGGCGTGCTGTTCCTCGCCTACGCGATGCTGGTGCGCAAGAACGCCGTCGTCGCCGCGATCCCCGTCTTCGTGATGCTGGTCCTCGCCCTGTGGGGCACGCCCGGACGCCGTACGTGGCTGAAGTGCACGGCGGCCCTCGTCACCGGGCTCGTCGTGCCCGCCGCCGCCATCTCCCTGTTCGCGCATCCGCTCCGGACGAACCAGGGCGCGCAGATCATGCTCGACGACCTCGTGCACGTGCTGCGCGTGGACGAGCTCCGGTCGGCGGATGTGCCACCCGGGCTGCGGGACCGGCTCGTGGCCTCGGCGCGCGAATGCGAGCGCGTCGGCGCCCTGTCCGACGCCTACTGGGCCTGCTACCAGCGCCCGGCGGACGGGTTGCGCGGCGACTCGGGCGAGATCACATCCCTGTGGCTGCGGGAGATGAGCGGGCATGTGCCGCACTATCTCCAGTACCGCCTGCTGCTGTTCACGACCCTGCTGTTCGAGACCGACTACGCGTACAAGGCGGGGGTCTCCCGCAACGACCTGGGCATCGAGGTGGCACACCCCCGGCTGGAGGACATGCTCGGCACGTACGTCAACGGCATGGCCGAGGACCTGCCCTGGCTGTTCCGCGGCTGGTTCTGGCTCGCGGTCGCGCTCGTGCTCGCCGTCCGGCCCGGCACGGGCGTCTTCTCGATGCCGGTCCGGGCGCTCGGTGTCAGCTCGGCGGCCTACATCCTCGGCTATCTGCCGATCATGCCCGCCACGGACTTCCGCTACCTCTACTGGCCGGCGATCGCCGGCGCCCTCGGCCTGCTGCTGCTGTGGCTGGGGCGGGGCACGCCTCCCCCACGACCGGCGAGCCCCGGCGCCGCGGCCGACCGCACCCTCACGGCGCATCAGCCGGCGGACGCCGGGGGCCAGTGACGCGTCAGTCCAGCACCGGCAGCAGCTCGGGCAGGTGCCCGTCCGACGCCTGCGCCGCCCGCTGCCGCTCCTCGGGCACCTCCCCGTACAGGGTGTTCCGGGCCCTGGCCGGGCGGCCCGCCGCGTCCGCCACCGCGATCAGGTCCTTGACCGACTTGTACGAGCCGTACGACGAGCCCGCCATGCGGGAGATGGTCTCCTCCATGAGCGTCCCGCCGAGGTCGTTCGCGCCCGAGCGGAGCATCTCGGCCGCGCCCTCCGTGCCCAGCTTCACCCAGCTGGTCTGGATGTTGGGGATGTACGGGTGCAGCAGGAGCCGGGCCATGGCCGTGACCGCGCGGTTGTCCCGCAGGGTCGGGCCCGGGCGGGCGATCCCCGCCAGGTAGACCGGCGCGTTGGTGTGCACGAACGGCAGCGTCACGAACTCGGTGAAGCCGCCCGTGCGCTGCTGGATGCCGGCGAGGGTGCGCAGATGCCCGAGCCAGTGCCGGGGCTGGTCGACGTGCCCGTACATCATCGTCGAGGACGAGCGGATGCCCAGCTCGTGGGCGGTCGTCACGACGTCGATCCAGTCGGCTGCGGGCAGCTTGCCCTTGGTGAGGATCCAGCGGACCTCGTCGTCGAGGATCTCGGCGGCCGTGCCCGGGATGGTGTCCAGGCCCGCCTCCTTCGCGGCGGTCAGCCACTCGCGGACGGACATGCCGGTGCGGGTCGCGCCGTTGACGACCTCCATCGGTGAGAAGGCGTGCACGTGCATGCCCGGGACGCGTTCCTTCACGGCCCGCGCGATGTCGAAGTACGCCGTGCCGGGCAGGTCCGGGTGAATGCCGCCCTGCATGCACACCTCCACCGCGCCCACCTCCCAGGCCTGCTGGGCCCGGTCGGCGACCTGGTCCAGGGAGAGGGTGTAGGCGTCGGCGTCCGTGCGGCGCTGGGCGAAGGCGCAGAAGCGGCAGCCCGTGTAGCAGACGTTGGTGAAGTTGATGTTGCGGGTGACGATGTAGGTGACGTCGTCGCCCACGGCCGACTTGCGGACGTCGTCGGCGACCCGGGCGAGGGCGTCCAGCGCCGGGCCGTCCGCGTGCAGCAGCGCCAGCGCCTCGTCGTCGGTCAGCTTCGTCGGATCGTCGGCGGCCGTGCGCAGGGCCTGCCGTACGTCGGTGTCGATGCGCTCGGGCGCCATGCCCGGGGCGGCGGCCTCGCGCAGGGCGCCCCAGTCGCCGTACACCTCGTCGAAGTCGTCCCGCCGGTCCGACGTACGGCCCTCGGAGTCGATCGAGGAGTGCAGGTCGGTGCGGCCGGACGCGACGAAGACCTCCTCCGGCTCCTGCCACGGCAGGCCCTCCGGCAGGGCCTCGGGGCGGGCGAGCCCGGTCTCCGGGTCGGCCAGCGCGGCCACGTGCGGGCGCAGCCGGGGGTCCAGCCAGGGCTCGCCGCGCCGCACGAACTCCGGGTACACGCAGAGCCGTTCGCGCAGTTCGAAACCGGCGGCGCGGGACTTCTCGGCGAGCTGCTCGATCTGCGGCCAGGGGCGCTCGGGGTTGACGTGGTCGATGGTGAGCGGGGAGACACCTCCCCAGTCGTCGATACCGGCGCCGATCAGCCGCTCGTACTCGTCGTCGACGAGGTTGGGCGGCGCCTGGATGCAGCCCGAGGGGCCCATGAGGAGCCGGGCGACGGCCACCGTGGCGACCAGTTCGTCCAGTTCCGCGTCGGGCATGCCGCGCATCGCGGTGTCCGGCTTGGCGCGGAAGTTCTGGATGATCAGTTCCTGGACGCCGTGGTAGGCCCGGGAGACCTTCCGCAGCGCGAACAGCGACTCGGCGCGCTCCTCGTAGGTCTCGCCGATGCCTATGAGGACCCCGGAGGTGAACGGCACGGAGGAACGCCCCGCGTCCTCCAGGACCCGCAGGCGGACGGCGGGTTCCTTGTCGGGAGAACCGTGGTGCGGGCCGCCCGGCTCCGACCAGAGGCGGGTCGCGGTGGTCTCCAGCATCATGCCCATGCTGGGCGCGACCGGCTTCAGACGCTGGAAGTCCGTCCAGCTCATGACGCCCGGGTTCAGGTGGGGCAGCAGGCCCGTCTCCTCCAGGATGCGGATGGAGATGGCCCGGACGTAGGCGATGGTGTCGTCGTAGCCGTGCGCGTCGAGCCACTCGCGCGCCTCCGGCCAGCGGTCCTCGGGCTTGTCGCCGAGGGTGATGAGGGCTTCCTTGCAGCCGAGGGCGGCGCCCTTGCGGGCGACGTCCAGCACCTCGTCCGGGGACATGAACATCCCGTGGCCCTCCCGGCGCAGCTTGCCGGGGACGGTGACGAACGTGCAGTAGTGGCACTTGTCCCGGCACAGCCGCGTCAGGGGGATGAAGACGCTCTTCGAGTACGTGATGACGCCCGGCCGCCCGGCCGCCGCCAGGCCCGCGTCCCGCACCCGGGCGGCCGAGGCCGACAGGTCCTCCAGCCGCTCACCCCGCGCCTGGAGCAGCACCGCCGCCTCGGCGACGTCGAGCGAGACGCCGTCCCTGGCCCGTTTCAGGGCGCGACGCATGGAGTTCTCGGTGGGGCCGGTTCCGGAGGTCGCGGAAGTCGTCATCCTTCGAGCATACGAGTGCGCTGATCAGAGCCGGGGAAGCCCCGTCAGTGGAAGGCCAGCCACCCGATGCCCAGGGCCGAGGTGAGGCCGGCGGCGGCGACGGCGGCCGGTCTGTTGCGGTGCAGGGCGAACCAGGCCAGCGCGGCGGTCACCAGCACGGCCACCGTGCCGATCGCGGCACGCAACGGCCCCTGGCTGTAGCCGTACTCGGTGAAATGACGCAGGAGCCAGGAAAACCAGGCAAGCCTCATGACGCTCTCTCCCCCCGTGGCGAACTGACCCGCAGTTTAGTAGAGGGAGCCAACCGCCCTGCCGGGCAGGGAAGTTGGTCAGAGGTATCCGGCCAGGCCGTCCAGCGTCTTCAGCACCTCCGCCTCCCCCGCCGGGGGGAGCTGCGCCACGACCTCCCGGATGCCGAGGTCGGCGTAGTGGGCGAGCTTGCCCGGGCTGGGGTGGACGGCGTAGGGGACGACCTGGAGGGCCTCGGGGTCGCGCCCGGCGTCGGCCCAGGCGGTGCGCAGGGCGGGCAGCGACTCGCCGAGGCCGCGACCGCCGATCGGCAGCCACCCGTCGGCGTACTCGCCGATGTGCGCGAACAGCTTGGGTCCGGCGGCCCCGCCGACGAGCGTGCGCGGGCCGACGACCGGACCGCGCGGCTTCTGCACCGGCTTCGGATGCGCGTGACTGGCCCGGACGCCGCCGAACTCCCCCTCGTAGGCGACCGGCTCCGCCGACCACAGCGCCCGCATCAACGCCATCCGGTCGCGCACCAGCTCGCGCCGGGTGTTCCACCGCACGCCGTGGTCGGCGGCCTCCTCGACGTTCCATCCGAAGCCGAGCCCGAGCGTGAACCGGCCGCCGGAGAGATGGTCGAGGGTCGCGATCTGCTTGGCCAGGTCGATCGGATCGTGCTGGGCGACGAGCGTGATGCCCGTGCCGAGCCCGAGCCGCTCGGTGACGGCGGCGGCCTGGCCGAGGGCCACGAAGGGATCGAGGGTGCGGCCGTACTCGGGCGGCAGGTCACCGCCCGCCGGGTACGGGGTGGTCCGCTCGACGGGGATGTGGGTGTGCTCGGGCAGATACAACCCGGCGAAACCGCGGTCCTCCAGCTCCCGGGCGAGCCGGGTCGGGGTGATCGTCTCGTCGGTGAGGAAGATCGTCACGGCGATGCGCATGCCCCATCTGTACCCGAGGGACGGAACGATGTCGATACCGACCGGTCGGCATTCACTGGGGGCCGTGCGGGGGAAATCCGCCGATCCCCTTCCCTTGCACCGGAGTTCACGGCTCAATACCAGGCTGGACACGAGGTTCGACGCACCACCCCCGCACCACCCATGCCATGTCATCGACGACACCCGGGGAGCAGCAGCATGTGCGAGGACAGCCACGGCGGGTTCGGCCGGCGCGCTCTGTTCGTGACGGGAGCGGCGGCCGCGCTTACGTTGGGAAGCGTGAGCTTCGCGTCAGCGGCCGACGGGGGCCGGGAGAGCAGAACCGTGCGCGGCACGCTGCCGCCCGGCTCCCCGGACTTCGTGTACGTGCCCGTGGAGGTCCCGGCCGGTGTCCGGGAGCTCAAGGTCGCCTACACCTACGACCGGCCGTCCGTCCCGGCCGGCACCCTGGGCAACGCCCTCGACATCGGCGTCTTCGACGATCGCGGCACCGAGCTCGGCGGCCGGGGCTTTCGCGGCTGGTCGGGCGGGGCGCGCACCGAGTTCTTCCTCCGCGCCGACGACGCGACGCCCGGCTACCTCCCGGGCCCGGTGCGCGAGGGCACCTGGCACATCGCACTCGGCCCGTACACGGTCGCCCCGCAGGGCCTGTCGTACGAGATCACCCTCACGCTGACGTACGGGGAGCCGGGCGAGGCCGCGGAGCCGGTGTATCCGCCGGAGCGGGCGAAGGGCCGGGGGCGGGCCTGGTACCGGGGCGACTGCCATCTGCACTCCTGGCACTCCGACGGCCGCCGCACCCCCGCCGAGATCGGCGCACTGGCCCGGGCCGCCGGTCTGGACTTCATCAACTCCTCCGAGCACAACACGCATGCGGCGCACGCCCACTGGGCCGACGTGGCCGGGGACGACCTGCTGGTCATGCTGGGCGAGGAGGTCACCACCCGCAACGGGCACGTCGTCGCGCTCGGCACGGACCCGGGCACCTTCGTCGACTGGCGCTACCGGGCCCGGGACAACCGCTTCGGCCGGTTCGCCCGGCAGATCCGCCGCGCCGGCGGCCTGGTCGTCCCGGCCCACCCGCACGCCACCTGCATCGGCTGCAACTGGAAGTTCGGCTTCGACGAGGCGGACGCGGTGGAGGTGTGGAACGGCCCCTACACGCCCGACGACGAGGTGGCGCTGGCCGACTGGGACAGCATGCTCGTGGCGTCCGTACGGGACGGGCGCGGCTGGCTCCCGGCGATGGGCAGCAGCGACGCTCACCGCTCTCCGGACGCGGTGGGCAGCCCCCAGACGGTCGTCCTGGCCGACGACCTGACCCGGGAGGCCGTCCAGGAGGGCATCCGGGCGGGACGGTCGTACATCGCCGAGTCCGCCAGGGTCACGCTGTCGTTCGGGGCGTCCGGCGGACGCGGCGAGCACGCCGGCATCGGCGAGCGGCTCGCCGTGGGCCGCGACACCCCGGTCACCGTCCGCCTCGACGTGACGGGCGCCCCCCGCTGCACGGTCCGCTTCGTCACCGACCAGGGCGTCGTCCACACCAGTGCCCCTCTGCCGGTCTCCGGTTCGGGCGTGGTCGAGTGGCGGACGACCCCGTCGTACGCGGCGTACGTACGGGCCGAGCTGCGGCACGAGGCGGCGGCGGGACCGCTCCCCGGACCGCTGGCGGCGTTCACGAATCCGGTCTTCCTGGGACGCCGCTAGGGCCTGTCGTTTGGTCAGGTCGCAGGAAAGCGACCGCGCTGTTCAGCGCCGGTGAGCGGGGTCTGGTGCGTGCAGATGCAAGGCGGAGGAGGGCGTCGACGCGGAGCGTCGGCAACCGACGACAACGCGGCAGATGCGCGTGCCAGACCCGCGTCTGCGGCGTGATCCAAACGACAGGCCCTAAGGGGTGTCCGCCAGGTCGGCCACGACCGCCGCGTGGTCGGAGGGCCACACCCCGTCGACCGGGCCGTCGCAGGCCCGCCGCACGTCCCGGACACGGCCGAGTCCGCCGGGGCCGGGCGGGCCCACGTGGATGTAGTCGATGCGCACGCTGGGCTCATGGGTCGCCGCCACGTACGGGTTGGCCGCGTCCCACGTGGCGGCGGGGGCGGCCGGGTCGGCGTACGCCCAGGCGTCGAGCAGGACCTGGCCGGGCACGGCCGGGGCGGTCTTGTAGCCGCCGAGCAGGCGGACCTCGTCGGAGTCGGGCCAGGCGTTGAGGTCGCCGGTGACGACGGGCGGGAAGGGGGTGTCGCCGCGGTGCCGGGCGACGAAGCCGGCGAGCGCCGCGGCCTGGCCGCAGCGGACCGCCGAAGCGTCCGGGGCGGAGCTGAAGTGGGCCGTGAAGAAGGGGACTTCGTGGCAGGGCGTGGCCAGGCGGGCGTAGAGGGCCAGGCGGCCGTCGTCCATGTCGGCCGGGGCGGGCAGCGGCAGCACGTCCTGGTCGACGACCGGCCATCTGCTGAGCACGGCGTTGCCGATGCCGACGGTGGGGTCCCCGATCCGCCGCTGCCAGCGCTCGGGGGCGGGCGAGGCGCCCCAGGCCCAGTGCAGACCGAGCTCACCGGCCAGCCACTCGGCGAGGTTCTCGCCGTCGGCCGCCCAGACCTCCTGCAGTCCCACGACGTCGGGCCGCAGCTCCCGCAGGGCCGTGAGAATCGCCTTCTGCCGCGTCTGCCACGGCCCGAAGCGCCACCACAGGTTCCAGGTCACGATCCGCATCCGCAGCCACCCGCTCTCCTCGATGCCGCGTCTGGGATCATTGAAGCAGGAACCATCACGCGTTCTGTGAGAGCTTCGTGTGAAGGAGACCCGCCGACGATGTCCCGACGCGCCGACCTGAGATTCCGGGCGACCACGGCCTTCCAGCGCCGCCTCAACCCGCTCCTGCGCCGCCTGCCCCTCCAGACGGTCCTGGAGACGACGGGCCGCGTCTCCGGGCTGCCCCGTCGGACGCCGGTGGGCGGGCGCCGCGTCGGCGGCTCCTTCTGGCTGGTGTCGGAGTTCGGCGAACGGTCGCAGTACGTGCGCAACATCAAGGCCGATCCGCGGGTGCGGGTGCGCATCCGCGGGCGGTGGCACGAGGGCACCGCGCATCTGATGCCGCAGGACGACCCGGTGGCGCGGCTGCGGGCGCTGCCCCGGGTCAACAGCCTGGGGGTGCGGGTCCTCGGGACGAACCTGCTGACCGTACGGGTGGACCTGGACGGCTGAGGCGCGTCAGCCCGGCCAGACGATCGCCTGCACCTCGCTGTAGGCGTGCAGCGCGTAACTGCCGACGTCCCGGCCGACGCCGCTGCGCTTGAAGCCGCCGAAGGGCGCCTCCATGTTCCGCCCGACGGTGTTCACCCCCACCCCGCCGGCCCTGAGCCGCCGCGCCACCCGGAAGGCACGGGCCACGTCACCCGACCAGACGTAGTCGATGAGCCCGTAGTCGGTGTCGTTGGCGAGCGCGACGCCCTCCTCCTCGTCGTCGAAGGGGACGACGGCCACCACCGGCCCGAAGATCTCCTCGCGGACCACGCGCATGTCGTTGGTGCAGTCGGCGAGCAAGGTCGGGGCGACGTAGAAGCCCGAGGGCAGGTCCGGGCGTTCACCGCCCGTCACCACCACCGCGCCCTCCTTCCGGCCCAGTTCGACGTACGACTCCACCCGGTCCCGGTGCGCCGCCGAGATCACCGGCCCGACCACGGTGTCCGGCTCGCGCGGATCACCGACCTTCAACCGGCTCGCGTAGGCGGCCAGTTGCTCGACCAGCCGGTCGTGGATCCCGCGCTGTGCCAGCACCCTGGTCGGTGCCGTGCAGATCTGCCCGCTGTAGAAGGAGAAGGTGGTGCCGATCCCGGCCACGGCCGAGCCGAGGTCGGCGTCGTCGAAGACGACCGCCGCGCCCTTCCCGCCCAGTTCCATCAACTGCCGTTTCATGCCGCGCCCGCACACCTCGGCGATGCGCTGCCCGACCGCCGTGGAGCCGGTGAAGCTGACCATGTCGACGTCCGGTGACGCCACGGCCGCCTCACCGGTCTCGCCGCCCGGGCCGCCGACCACGTTCACCACGCCCGGTGGCACTCCGGCCGCCTCCAGGGCCTGAGCCATCCGGTAGACCGACAGGGGGTCCTGCGGGGCCGGTTTCACCACGACCGTGTTGCCCATGGCCAGGGCGGGCGCGACCTTGCCGGCGGGGTTGGCCCAGGGGTTGTTGTACGAGGTGATGCAGGTGACGACCCCGACGGGCTGCCGGATCGCCAGGGCACCCATCACGCCGGCCTTCCCCATCGGCCCCGCCTCGTTGATCTGCGGCGGGATCGCCCACTCGGCGCTTTCCACGCGCGCGTAGCGCCGGAAGCGGGCGGCGGCGACCCCGACCTGCATGGCCCGGGCCGTGCCGGTGGTCGCGCCGGTCTCGGCCCGGGCCAGCTCCGCGTACTCCTTCAGATGGCCGGCGATGATCCCCGCCGCCCGCCCGAGCACCGCCGCCCGCTCCTCCGGCGGAGTGCGCGACCACGGCCCGAAGGCCTCGCGGGCCGCGGCACAGGCCGCGAGCACCTGATCCCGCGAGGCCTGTGGCGCCCACCCGACGGTCTGCCCGGTCGCCGGGTCGATCACCGCGTAGTGCCCGCCGTCCGGCTCGGCCCAGGAGCCGCCGACGAACAGCGACTGCCGTGCCGTCACCGCGTGCTCACCGTCTCCGTGTCCCGCCCCGAGCGCAGCACCCGGCCCGGCACGGCCCCGGTCACCACGTCGTCCCGGATCGCCTCGGCCCCGTTGACCCAGACGGCCCGTACGCCCAGCGCCCGGGAGTCCAGCCGCGGGCTGTCGCCCGGCAGGTCGTGCACCAGGGTGGCCGGGCCCGCGTCGATCCGCTCCGGGTCGAGCAGGACCAGGTCCGCGTGCCAGCCCTCCCGGATCCGCCCCCGTTCCCGCAGTCCGAAGAGCCGGGCCGGGTCGTCGGTCAGCATCTTCACGGCCTGCTCCAGACCGACCAGCTTCCGGCCCCGCAGGCAGTCCCCGAGGAACCGGGTCGTGTACGGCGCCCCGCACATCCGGTCCAGATGGGCGCCCGCGTCGGACCCGCCGAGCAGCACGTCCTCGTGCTGCCAGGTCTCCGCCCGCAGCGCCCAGGACGCCGGGTCGTTGTCAGTCGGCATCGGCCACAGCACCGTCCGCAGCTGGTCGTTGGCGCAGATCTCGACCAGGCACGCGAAGGGCTCCTGCCCGCGCTCCTCGGCGATGTCCTTCACCACGCGCCCGGTCAGCCCGGCGTTCGCCTCGCTGTAGGTGTCGCCGATGACGTACCGGCCGAAGTTCGCGAGCCGCCGGAAGACGCCGGCTTCCTTCGAGTTGGCGCGTTCCAGCATCCCGGCTCGGACGCCGGGGTCGCGCAGTTTCTCGATCCGCTGCGGCACGGGCAGCCCGAGCACCGGCCCCCACCCGGGGATGAGGTTCAGCGCGCAGAACGTCCCCAGCGACATGTTCATCGGCGTGAGGATCGGCATGGTCAGCGCCACGACCCTGCCGCCGGCCTTCCTGGCCTGTTCGCTCGCGAGCAACTGCCGGGGCACCCGCTCGGGGACGGCCGCGTCGATCGTCAGCACGTTCCAGTTCAGCGGCCGCCCGGCCACCGCGCTCATCTCCACGAACAGGTCGATCTCCGCGTCACTGAACTGGTCCAGACAGCCCGCGACGATCGCCTCGATCTGCGTGCCCTCGCACTCCCCGACGGCCCGCGACAGCGCCAGCAACTCGGCCGGCCGGGCATGCCGCGAGGCGACCGGCTGCCCGTCGCCGTCGGAGTGGCTGGTCGACTGGGTGGTGGACAGCCCCCAGGCCCCGGCGTCCATGGCCTCCCGGAGCAACCGCACCATCGCCGCGAGCTCCTCCTGGGTCGGCTGCCCGCCGACGGCCCGCGGTCCCATCACATACCGCCGCAGCGCGCAGTGCCCCACCATGAAGCCGGCGTTGACGGCGATCCGCCCCTCCAGGGCGTCCAGGTACTGTCCGAAGGAGTGCCAGCTCCAGGGTGCCCCCTCCTCCAGCGCCACCAGCGCCATGCCCTCGACCCTGGACATCATCCGCCGCGTGTAGTCGGCGTCCTCGGGCCGATCGGGATGCAGCGGCGCCAGCGTGAACCCGCAGTTCCCGCCGGCGACGGTGGTGACCCCGTGGTTGAGGGACGGCGTGGCGTACGGATCCCAGAAGAGCTGGGCGTCGTAGTGGGTGTGGGGATCGACGAAGCCGGGGGTGAGGACGAGCCCGGAGGCGTCCTCGGTGGTGCGGGCTTCCTCGGTGACCTTGCCGATGACGGCGATGCGGCCGTCTTTGACGCCTACGTCGGCGGTGTAGCCGGGCGCACCGGTGCCGTCGACGACGGTCGCCCCTGTGATGACGTGATCGAGCATGACGACTCAACTCCCTCGAGTACGACGCCTGAGGGGCGCGGGGCTGTGCCGATTTGCGGCTCCGCCGCGTGGGCGCGGCCGGCCACGACGCGCCCACGCCCGCCACCGCACGCTCAAGCCACCCCTCGGAACCGCGACGTCCGATGCACGGGATCCGTATCGATCTTGGGGATCACGTGCTCCCCGACCAGCCGGATCGTCTGCAGCGTCTCCTCCTTCGGCACCCCCACCGGCAGCCCGAAGCTCAGCTGATCGGCCCCGGCCTGTTCCCACCGCTTGCACTGCCGCAGCACCTCGTCCGGGTCCCCGCAGATCAGCAGCTCCTCCTCGATCAGGACCTCCACCAACTCCTCGGTGTACTCCGGCAGCGTCTCCGGCCACACGGGGAAGCCCTCGGGCCGGGGGAACGTGTCGTGGTACCGGAAGACCAGCGAGGGCAGATAGTGCAGCCCCCCGCTCGCGGCGATCCGGACCGCCTCGGCATGGGTCGGCGCGCAGATAGCCGTGGTCGTCACCATCACGTTGTCGTTCACGAAGGCCCCGACGGGCTCCGCGTCCACGATCGCCGTCTTGTACTGCTCCAGCACCCATTCCATGTCGGAGACCTTCTGCACGCTGAAGCCGAGCACACCGAGGCCCTTCCTCGCCGCCATGGCGTACGACGGGGGCGACCCGGCGGCGTACCACATCGCCGGGTGCGAGGCGCCGTACGGCTTCGGCAGGATCTTCCGCGGCGGCAGCGACCAGTGCTTGCCCTGGAAGCCCTGGTACTCGTCCTGGAGCCACATCCTGGGGAACTCGGCGATGGTCTCTTCCCAGAGTTCCTTGGTGTGGTTCATGTCGGTCACGCCCGGCATGAAGCCGAGGATCTCGTGCGATCCGGCGCCCCGCCCGCTGCCGAACTCGAAGCGGTTGCCGCTGAGGTGGTCGAGCATCGCGACCTTCTCGGCGACCTTCACCGGGTGGTTGACCGGGGCGAGCGGGTTGAAGATGCCCGAGCCCAGGTGGATCCGCTCGGTCGCGTGCGCCAGGTACCCGAGGAAGACGTCGTTGGCGGAGAGGTGCGAGTACTCGTCCAGGAAGTGGTGCTCCGAGGCCCAGGCGTACTTGAAGCCCGACTTGTCCGCCTGGATGACGTACTCGGTCTCCTCCATCAGCGCCTTGTGCTCGGCGAGCGGGTCGGTCTCGGCCCGTTTGCCGACGTATCCCTGAACGAAGATGCCGAATTCCAAGGAGGTTCACCGCCCCACGGTCAGTTCTGACGGTGCGTCAGATCGATGGGTCAGACTGTTCCACCGGCCCCCATGAGCGTCAATAGCTGATGGAACGTCAGATAACGCTGACGCCTGCCATCCAGCCGCCGTCGATCACGAACGGCTGCCCCGTGATGTACGACGAGTCCTCCGAGGTGAGGAACAGCGCGAGCCTGGCCACCTCCTCCGGCCGCCCGGCCCTGCCCAGCGGCACGAGCTTGCGGTACAGCCGGTCGAGCCCCCTCGCCGTCTCCTCCGGGTCGGCGTCCGGGTCGAGCCGTGCCGGGTTGGACATCGCCGTGTCGACGGCCCCCGGGCAGACGGCGTTGACACGTATCCCCCGCCCGGCCAGCTCCAGGGCGGCGACCCGGGTCAGACCGACCACGGCGTGCTTGGTCGCGGCGTAGGAGCCCACCGCGGCCATCCCGGTCAGGCCGGTGCAGGAGGCGGTGTTGACGATCGTGCCCCCGTCGGCCATCTCCGGGGCGACCGTCCTGATGCCGAGGAAGCAGCCCACCTGATTGACCTGGACGACCTGCATGAACTCGTCGAGGGGGGTGTCGAGGAGGGAGTTGAAGCGCAGGATGCCGGCGTTGTTGACGAGCCCGTCGACGTGGCCGTACGCGTCCTTGGCGGCGGCGACGGCGGACCGCCAGTCCTCCTCCCGCCCCACGTCCAGACGGACGTACCGCCCGCCGATCTCCTTCGCGAGGGTCTCGCCCTGGTCGTCGAGGACGTCCGTCAGGACCACCCGGGCCCCCTCGGCCGCGAACAGCCGCGCCTCCTGCTCGCCCTGGCCGCGTGCGGCCCCGGTGACGATGACGACCCGTCCGTCCAGCTTTCCCATGGGGTCTCCTCACAGCTCGGGGGCGACCTCGGCGCCGAACGCCGCGATCTGGTCGACGAGTTCGGCGCGGCTCCGGCTGCGGAACCGCACCTGGATCTGGTGCACGCCCATCGCGCGGTAGGCCCGCAGCGACTCGGCGAGCTCGCGCGGCCCGCCGGTGAGGGTCCGGCGCCCCACGTCCCACCGGGGCGTGCCGACGTACAGCGGCTCGGCGATGGCGCCCACGGTGAACGGGCCCCGAACGCCGGCTTGTTCGCGCAGCTCTTTGATACGGCCGATCCGCGCGGGCAGCAGGTCCCTCGGATCCCCCTGCGGCAGCCACCCGTCGCCCTTGAGGGCGGCCCGTCGCAGGGCGGCGGGCGAGGAGCCTCCGACCCACAGGGGAACAGGGTCCTGCACCGGCCGGGGCCGCTGCCCGAGCCCCTCGAAGTCGTACAGCTTGCCGTGGTGCTCGGGGAACTCCTCCGGCCCGAGGGCGGCGCGCAGGGCGTCCACACACTCGTCGAGCACGGCCCCGCGTCGGCGGAAGTCGACGCCGAGGGCCTCGAACTCCTCCTGCACGTGCCCGGCGCCGACCCCGAGGATCAGGCGACCGCTCGAGAGGTGGTCGAGGGTGGCGTACTGCTTGGCGGTGAGCAGCGGGTGCCGCAGCCCGACGATCGCGACATGGCTGAGCAGCCGGACGCGTTCGGTGGCGGCGGCGAGGAAGGCGAGCGTGGCGACGGGGTCGTACCAGACGGTGCTCATGGCGGCGGCGAGCCGGCGGGGGATGGCGACGTGATCGCAACCGGCCAGGTAGTCGAATCCGGCCCGGTCGGCGGCGCGGGCGATCTCCAGCAGGTCGGCGGGCCCGGCCGCCGCCTCCCACCCCTCCGCGTAGAGGGTGCTCTGCGACTGGACGGGCAGCTGCATCCCGTACCGCAGGCTCACCGCGCGCCGCCGCTGCCCGGCCACAGCCCCTCGGCCGTCAGCCCGAGCAGTTCGATGGCGTTCCCCCGCACGATCCGCTCCACGACCTCCGGCTCCAGGTGCCCCATCTGCGCCTCGCCGACCTCGCGGGACTTGGGCCAGGTGGAGTCGGAGTGGGGGTAGTCGGTCTCGTAGAGGACGTTGCCGACGCCGATGGAGTCGAGGTTGCGCAGCCCGAAGGCGTCGTCGAAGAAGCAGCCGTAGACGTGCTCGGCGAACAGTTCGGAGGGCGGCCGGTGCACCTTGTCGGCGACGCCGCCCCAGCCGCGGTTCTCCTCCCACACCACGTCGGCCCGTTCCAGGATGTAGGGGATCCAGCCGATCTGGCCCTCCGCGTACATGACCTTGAGATGCGGGAACTGCTCGAACTTGCCGCTCATCAGCCAGTCGACCATGGAGAAGCAGCAGTTGGCGTACGTGATGGTGGAGCCGACGGCGGGCGGGGCGTCCGCGGAGGTGGACGGCATGCGGCTGCTGGAGCCGATGTGCATGGCGACGACCGTGCCGGTCTCGTCGCACGCGGCGAGGAACGGGTCCCAGCCGTCGGTGTGGATGGAGGGCAGCCCGAGGAACGGCGGTATCTCGGAGAAGGCGACCGCCCGGACCCCGCGCTCGGCGTTGCGCCGGACCTCGGCCGCCGCCAGTTCGGCGTCCCACAGGGGGATGAGGGGCAGGGGGATGAGCCGCCCGTGCGCGTCCGGGCCGCACCACTCCTCCACCATCCAGTCGTTGTAGGCGCGCACGCAGAGCAGGCCCAGCTCGTGGTCCTTCGCCTCGGTGAAGGTCTGGCCGCAGAAGCGCGGGAACGTCGGGAAGCAGAGGGCGGACTGGACGTGGTTGACGTCCATGTCGGCGAGCCGCTCGGTGACGTCGTAGGAACCGGGCCGCATCTGCTCGTAGGTGATGACTTCGAGCCGGATCTCGTCCCTGTCGTACCCGACCGCGGTGTCGAGCCGGGTCAGGGGCCGGCGCAGATCCTCGTAGACCCACCAGTCCCCGACGGGACCGTCGTCCCCGGGCTGCCCCATGACCGGCTTGAAGCGGCCCCCGAGGAAGGTCATCTCCTTCACGGGAGCCCGGACGATCCGAGGCCCGGCGCTCCGGTACTTCTCCGGAAGCCGGTCCTGCCAGACGCTCGCGGGCTCCACGGTGTGGTCGTCCACGGAGATGATCAGCGGAAAGGTGCTGTCGTGGGTGTCCATGGCGCTCACGGTAGCGCTGATCTGACGGGGCGTCAGCTATGCGGACGGGGGCCGGTTCCGGCCGTGATGGCGTGATCCACTCGATCCGGCCCGGCGCATGCGGAGAGAGTGTGCAGACCTGGTGGTCTCCCGTGTGCCGCCCTGTGATCGGTGTCTCCCACGGCTGACGTATCCGCCGTCAACAAGGCAAACTGGCGTGGTTGCTCAGGATGTCTAGGGGGACTGCATGGACGGTGTACCGGACGGTGTGCCGCGCGTACCGGAGCAGCGGCGTCCCGACCACGCGTCGAAGTCGCCGGAGCCGGCGACGCCGGAAGGGCTCACGGAGCCGGGGGACTCCATGACGCTGCGCTTCAGCGTGCTCGGCCCCGTGCGCGCCCGGCGCGGTGACGAGCCGGTCACCACCGGGTCCCCCCAGCAACGCGCCCTGCTGGCCGCCCTGCTGCTGCGCGAGGGCCGGACCGCCACGGCGGCGGAGCTGATCGACGCCCTGTGGGGTGAGGAACCGCCCTCGCAGGCGCTGGCGGCGGTGCGGACGTACGCCTCCCGCCTGCGCAAGGTGCTGGACCCGGGCGGCGAGGGACGCCGGTCCGGCGCCGGCACCACCGCCGACGCCGTCCTGGTCAGCGAGTCCGGTGGCTACGCGATCCGGGGTCTCGCCGAGGGCGCCCTGGACCTCACCGTCGCCCAGGACCTGGCGACGGCGGCGGAGAAGGCCCGCTCCTCCGGCGAACTCTGCCACGCCCGCGCCACCCTGCGCCGCGCCCTCGCCCTGTGGGACGGGGAGACCCTGGCCGGCGTGCCGGGCCCCTACGCGGAGGCCCAGCGCGTCCGGCTGGAGGAGTGGCGGCTTCAACTCCTCGAATCACGCCTGGACATGGACCTGGAGCAGGGCTGCCACGCCGAGGCCGTCTCCGAGCTCACGGCCCTCACCGCGGCCCATCCGCTCCGGGAGCGGCTGCGCGAGCTCCTGATGCTGGCCCTCTACCGCAGCGGCCGCCAGGCCGAGGCACTGGCTGTGTACGCCGACACCCGGCGGCTGCTCGCCGACGAACTCGGTGTGGACCCGCGCCCCGGCCTGAGCGAACTGCAACAGCGGATCCTCCAGGCGGACCCCTCACTGGCGGAGCCCTCCTCCCCCGCCCCCGAGCCGGCCACTGTCCCGGTCCGCCCGGCCCAACTGCCCGCGACGGTGCCGGACTTCACCGGCCGCTCCGGTTTCGTCCGCGAACTCGGCGACATCCTCACCTCCGCCGAGGGCCGGGTCATGGCGGTCTCGGCCCTGGCCGGCATCGGCGGCGTCGGCAAGACGACCCTCGCCGTGCACGTGGCGCACCAGGCCCGCGCGGCGTTCCCGGACGGGCAGCTGTACGTCGACCTCCAGGGCGCGGGCGCCCGGGCGGCGGAACCGGAGACGGTCCTGGGCTCGTTCCTGCGCGCCCTCGGCACGGCCGACTCGGCGATCCCCGACTCCCTGGAGGAACGCGCGGCCCTGTACCGCTCCGTCCTGGCCGGGCGCCGGGTGCTGGTCCTGCTCGACAACGCCCGCGACGCCGCCCAGGTACGCCCCCTGCTGCCCGGCACGGACGGCTGCGCGGCGCTGGTGACCTCCCGGATGCGGATGGTGGACCTGGCCGGGGCCCACCTGATCGACCTCGACGTGATGTCCCCGGACGAGGCGCTCGCGCTGTTCACGAAGATCGTGGGCGAGGAGCGGGTGGCGTCCGAGCGGAAGGCCGCCCTGGACGTGGTGGCGGCCTGCGGTTTCCTGCCGCTGGCGATCCGCATCGCGGCGTCCCGCCTGGCGGCCCGCCGTACCTGGACGGTGTCGGTCCTCGCGGCGAAGCTCGCCGACGAGCGCCGCCGCCTGGACGAACTCCAGGCCGGCGACCTGGCCGTCAAAGCGACCTTCGAGCTCGGCTACGGCCAGCTGGAACCCGCCCAGGCCCGCGCGTTCCGCCTGCTCGGCCTGGCGGACGGCCCCGACATCTCCCTCACCGCCGCGGCGGCGGTCCTGGACCTGCCGGTCGAGGACACCGAGGACCTGCTGGAGTCCCTCGTGGACACCTCCCTCCTCGAATCGGCGGCCCCCGGCCGCTACCGCTTCCACGACCTGGTGCGGCTCTACGCGCGTGCCTGTGCGGAAAGGGACGAACTGCCCCCGAGCGAACGGAGCTCGGCGCTGTCCCGGCTGCTGGACTTCTACCTGGCGTCCGCGGCGCGCGTGTACGCGATCGAGCGGCCGGGCGACCGGCTGGTGGATCACCTGGAACCCACGTCGTACCCGGGGCTGCGGTTCGGCAACCGGCACGCGGCACAGGACTGGCTGTACGCGGAGGCCATCTGTCTCCTCGCGTGCGTACGGCAGTCCGCGGGGCAGCCGGAGACCCTCCCCCGGGCGATCGACCTGCTGTGGGCGGCGCACGACCTCTCCGAGTCGGGGGCCAACTCCAAGGAGTACGAGGCGACGGCCGGGGCGCTCGTCGACGCGGCCCGGTCGCACGGCCTCGGGCGGGCGGAAGCACGCGCGCTGATGACGCTCGTCAACGTCCACCACGTGAGCGGCCGTTTCGAACGGGCCGAGGAGGAGGCGGAGCGGGCCATCCTGCTCGCGCAGGAGTCCGACGACCTGCTGCCCGTCTGCTGGGCGCGCAACGCGCGCGGCATCATCGCGCTCTACCAGAACCGGCACACGGACGGTGAGGAGCACCTCTCCCGGGCCATCGAGCACTTCCGGGCCCTGGGCGACCGCCCCGGCGAGGCCGCCGCGCTCTGCAACCTCTCCCGGATCCACCTCGCGACCGGGCGGACCCAGAGCGCGGTCGCGCTGGCCCAGGAGGGCATCGACATCTACGACGTCATGGGCAACTCCATGCGCGGCGCGAACGCCCGCTACGCCCTCGGGCTCGCCCTCACCCAGAGCGGGGAGCTGGGCAAGGCCGCCGACCGGCTCCAGGAGGCGGTGGAGGTGTTCCGCGACAGCAGGCAGCGCCTGTGGGAGGGCATGAGCCTGTTCCGGCTGGCCGAGGTGGATCTCGCCGCCCGGCGCGCGGCACGGGCCGCCGCCAACGCCGAGATGGCCCTCACGGTGCTGCGCGGGATCGGCGGACAGTGGCGGCGGGGCAACGTCCTCACGGTTCTCGGGCGCGCGCTCAGCGGCCTCGGCCAGACCGGCCGGGCCCAGGTCTGCTGGCAGGAAGCGGCCGCGATCTACGAGGAGTTGGGCTCGCCGGAGGCCGCCGAGGTGCGTGCGCTGCTGTCCCCGGTGCAGGCGGCCTGAGGGCGCGTCGGGGCGTTCATCATTCGTTTATCGCCGCACGCCATGATGGACGCAGTCGATCCGTCGCGTCGGGGGGCAGACGGGTCACCGCACGGGCCTCGCCCTGATGATTCGGGGCGAGCGGCCCGGGTGGGCCTGCCCGGCCATCCTCGGGGGAGTGACCGGGCGGGCCCGCCGATCCGACTGCTTGTTCCATGCCAAGGGGAGTTGACGATCATGGGCGACGAGCTCAAGCCGCAGGACCTGCACGCCACCACCGAGCCGCTGGAGACCAAGGACCTGCACGCCACGGAGGAGGGCGCCGTCAAGAAGCAGGACCTGCACGCGACCGAGGAGCCGCTCGAGGTCAAGGACCTGCACGCGACGTCGGAGCCCTTCAAGCCGACGAAGTAAGCCACCACTCACGGGGTTCGGCCGCGGCGGCGCGGAGGGGGAGCCGTCGCGGCCGAGGTGCGTCCGCGGGCGGGGGCCGTCCCGTCGCACCGCACGACCCGCCCGCCCGGCCCGCACGGCTCTCCCGTGTCGTCCTCGTCGGACGTGAAGAGCACCGCGCCTTCGGGCCGCCGGCTCACGAGCACGGCCTGGGCCGCGTCGATCGCGTACCTGTGGCCGTGCGGGCCCGTCGCTACGCCTCGATGAGCGTCATCGAGCCGGTCACGACGCGGGTGCCGCGACGGTGCGCGTCCTTGAGCCGGGCGGGCATCACCCGCCCCGCGGAGTGCGCCGCCGGTCCCGGCGCGCGATAGTGGGTCCGCGCAGATCACCCGTCGGTTCCACCACGAAGGCGGCCCCATGCCCGGCGAGCAGCCCCACCTGTACGAGACCCTCGACGAGCGGTTCCGGACGGGGAGATGTCAGGCGGGGGACTCGCGGCTGGAGACGCTGTACGAGGGGTGCCGGTGGGCCGAGGGACCGGTGTACGTGCCCGCCGGGCGGTATCTCGTGTGGAGCGACATCCCCAACGACCGGCTGCTGCGGTGGGACGAGACCACCGGGGCCGTCGGGGTGTTCCGCTCGCCCGCCGGGTACCCGAACGGCAGCACCCTGGACGGCGAGGGCCGTCTCATCACCTGTGAGCAGGGCAATCGCAGGGTGACCCGGACCGAGCACGACGGGTCGGTCACCGTGCTCGCCGAGCGGTTCCGGGGCAAGCGGCTCAACAGCCCGAACGACGCCGTCGTGAGGTCGGACGGGTCGGTGTGGTTCTCGGACCCCGAGTTCGGGATCGCCACCGACTACGAGGGGCATCGCGCCGAGAGCGAGATCGGCGCCCGTAACGTCTACCGCGTCGACCCCGCGAGCGGAGAGGTGCGGCTGGTCGCCGACGGGTTCCAGGGGCCGAACGGGCTCGTCTTCTCGCCGGACGAGCGGCAGCTGTACGTGTCCGACAGCGTCGCCAACCACATCCGCGTCTTCGACGTCCCCGAGGACGGGTCGGCCCTCTCGGACGGTGACGTCTTCGCCGCGTGCGCGCAGGGCACCTTCGACAACATCCGGTTCGACGACGAGGGGCGGCTCTGGGCGGCCGCGATGGACGGGGGCGTGCACTGCTACGACCCCGACGGCACGCTCCTGGGCCGCATCCTGGTGCCCGGGACCGTCGCCAACGTCCGGTTCGGCGGTGCCCGGCGCAATCGCCTGTTCATCGCCGCCGACACCACCCTCTACTCCCTGATGATGTCGGTCACCGGCACCCCGGCCCTGCCGCTCAGCCGGTGACCGCGTCCCGCAGCGCGCCCTTCAGGACCTTCCCGCTCGCGTTGCGCGGCAGCCGCGCGACGAACTCCACCGTTCTCGGCACCTTGTAGTTCGCCATCTCCCTGCGGGACCAGGCGATCAGGTCGTCGGCGGTCAGCAGGGCGCCGGGGCGCCGCACGACGTAGGCCCGGCCGACCTCCCCGAGCCGGGCGTCCGGCACGCCGATCACCGCCACGTCCGCCACGTCCGGGTGGAGGCCCAGGAGCTGCTCTATCTCGGCGGGGTAGGCGTTGAAGCCGCCGACGATGAACATGTCCTTCAGGCGGTCGGTGATGCGCAGGTTGCCCGCCGCGTCCAGGACTCCGACGTCGCCGGTGCGCAGCCAGCCGTCCGGTGACAGCACCTCGGCGGTGGCCCGCTCGTCCTCGTGGTAGCCGGTCATGACGGTGAAGCCGCGGACCAGGACCTCGCCCGGCACCCCCGGTTCCAGGGACCGGCCCTCGGGGTCCACGACCCGTACCCGCGTGCCGGGGATGGCCCGGCCGGACGTGGACGCGATCACCGTCGGGTCGTCGCCGCGCCGGCACATCGTGACGACCCCGCTCGCCTCGGAGAGGCCGTACGCCGTGAGGACGGTGCCGATGCCGAGTTCGGTGCGCAGCCGTTCCACCAGCCGCAGCGGCACCACCGCCGCTCCCGTCACCACCAGGCGGAGGGTCGAGAGGTCGTGGGCGTCCCGTGCGGGGTGGTCGAGCAGGGACTGGAGGAGGGCCGGGGGACCGGGGAGGACGGAGATCCGTTCCGCGGCGATGTTGGCCAGGACGGTGTCCACGCCGGACACCGGCTGGGGGATCATCGTCGCGCCCCGTATGAGGCAGGCGATCACCCCGGCCTTGTAACCGAAGGTGTGGAAGAAGGGGTTGACGATCAGGTAGCGGTCGCCGCGGGTGAGGCCCGCAAGGTCGCCCCAGATGTCGTACGCCCGCAGCGTCTGCTCGTGGGTGATGACCGCGCCCTTGGGGCGGCCCGTGGTGCCGGAGGTGAAGACGATGTCCGAGGGCCAGGTCCCCCGCACGGCCGCGGCCCTTTCCCGCACGGCCGCCGACCCCGTCCCCTCCCCGCTCGCCAGGAAGTCCTTCCAGGTCAGGAAGCCCGCCGGGGCGTCGTCCGAGAAGACCACCGCGTGCTCCAGGGCCGGCAGGCCGGGCAGCGGTCCGGTACCCGGGCCGTCCCCCGCCGCCCGGCGCAGGGACGCCACGTACGAGGTGCCGAGGAACGTGCCGGTGACGAACAGCAGCCGGACTCCGCCGCGCCGCAGCACGTCCGCCGCCTCGGCACCCTTGAAGCGGGTGTTCAGCGGCACCAGCACCGCGCCCGCCGAGACGGCGCCCAGGGCGGCGACGATCCAGTCGAGCGAGTTCGGGGCCCAGATGCCGACCCGGTCGCCCGGCTCGATCCCGTTCGCCAGGCAGGCCGCCGCCGCGCGCTCCACGCGCGCCCCCAGTTCCGCGTAGGTGACGCGGGTGCGGCCCTCGACGACCGCCTCGACGTCCGCGTACCTCTCGGCCGCCGCCCTGACCAGGCCCGGAACGCTTCCCCATGCCGTATCCGCCCGCACCGCACGCCTCCCCACGCCATAGGAGCTGACTACCCGTCAGATTATCTGTAATCTGACGGTCTGTCAGCGACCGTTCGGGCCCGGAGGTGCGCGCAGCATGGCAGCAGGATCGGGAGGCCTCAAGGACGCCACCGCTCTCGTCGGCATAGGTCAGACACCCTTCGCCAAACGGCTCCCGGAGGACGAACGCACCCTCGCCTGCCGCGCCGTCCTGGCCGCTCTGGACGACGCCGGGATCGCGCCCGGCGAGGTCGACGCCCTGGCCTCCTACACCATGGAGGAGACGGACGAGGTGGAGCTGGCCAAGGCCTGCGGCTTCGGCGACCTCACCTTCTTCAGCAAGGTCGGCTTCGGCGGCGGGGGTTCGTGCGCCACCGTCGCCCATCTCGCCGCCGCCATCGCAGCCGGGCAGGCGAGTGTCGGGGTGGCCTGGCGGTCCCGCAAGCGGGGCAGCGGGCCGCGGCCCTGGACCAACACGACCGTCCAGCTCCCGACCCCGGCCCAGTGGACCCGGCCGTTCGGGCTGCTGCGGCCCGCCGACGAGATCGCGATGCTCACCCGCCGCTACCTGCACGAGTACGGCGCCACCCGCGACCACCTGTTCAACGTCGCCCTCGCCTGCCGCAACCGGGCCAACCAGAACCCCGCCGCGATCATGTACGACCGGCCCCTCACCCGCGAGATGTACATGACCTCCCGCTGGATCAGCGAGCCGCTCTGCCTCTTCGACAACTGCCTGGAGACCGACGGGGCGCTGGCGTGTGTCGTGGTCTCCGCCGAGCGGGCCCGCGACTGCCGGCGCCGGCCCGTCTACGTCCACTCCGCCGCCCAGTCGCTGCCCGCCCAGCACCACGGCATGGTCAACTACTGGAACGACGATCCCCTCACCGGCCCCGCCTGGAGCGCCGCCCGGCACCTGTGGAAACACTCCGACCTGGCCCCGGAGGACGTCGACATCGCCCAGATCTACGACGCCTTCACGCCGCTGGTCCTGCTCTCCCTGGAGGGCTACGGCTTCTGCGGGCGCGGTGAGGGCGGGGCGTTCACCGAGGGCGGGGCGCTGGAGATCGGCGGGCTGCTGCCGGTGAACACCGGCGGGGGCGGGCTGTCCGAGGCCTACGTCCACGGCTTCAACCTCATCAACGAAGGGGTGAAGCAGCTGCGGGGGACCAGCACCGCCCAGGTACCGGGCGCCTCCGCCTGTCTGGTCACGGCGGGCGAAGGGGTCCCGACCTCCGCCCTGCTGCTGAGGAGTTGAGGAGCGACCATGCTGCGTCCCGTCCCCGACCCCGACGGCGCCCCGTTCTGGGAGTACGCCGCCCAGGGCGAACTGCGCGTCCAGGCCTGCGCCGCGTGCGGAGAACTCCGCTTCCCGCCCCGGCCCTGCTGCCCGCACTGCCAGTCCTTCGACGCCGAGTGGCGGCCGGTGTCCGGCCGGGGCCGGGTCTGGTCGTACGTCGTGGCCCATCCGCCGCTGCTGCCCGACTACGCCGCGCACGCGCCGTACAACGTGGTCGTCGTCGAGCTGGACGAGGCGCCCCGGATCCGGCTGGTGGGCAACCTGGTCACCGGGGCCGGGCAGCCGCTCGGCTCCTTCCCGCCCGAGAACCTTCGCATCGGCGCCCGGGTGCGGGCCGTCTTCCACGACGGCCTTCCCCAGTGGGTTCCGGAGCGGTCATGAACAGCGTCCTCGTGCGGACCGACGCGGACAGCGGGGTCGCCGTCGTGACGCTCAACCGGCCCGAGCGGCTCAACGCCGTCGACCTCGCCATGGCCGACGAACTCGCCTCCACCTGGGGCGAGCTGCGGTTCGACGACTCCGTGCGGGCGATCGTCCTCACCGGGGCCGGTGAGCGTGCCTTCTGCACCGGCATCGACCGGGACGCCGTCGTGCCGCAGCCGAACTCGCCCTACGCGCAGGACGACCCGCTGCTCGGCATCGGACCGAAGGCGAACGACCTGTGGAAACCGGTCGTGGCCGCCGTGCGCGGCATGGCCTGCGGAGGGGCCTTCTATCTGCTCGGCGAGGCCGAGTTCGTCGTCGCGGACACCACCGCCTCCTTCTTCGACCCGCACACCACCTACGGCATGGTCAGCGCCTACGAGTCCGTCCTGATGGCGCAGCGCATGCCCTACGGGGAGGTCGCGCGGATGGCGTTGATGGGGACGGCGGAGCGGATCTCGGCCCGGCGGGCGTACGAGATCGGGCTGGTGTCGGAACTCGTGGCGGAGGGCGAGGCCTTGAGTGCGGCGGCCGGGTGTGCCGCCGTCCTCGCCGGGTATCCCACCGAGGCCGTGCAGGGGACGGTGCGGGCCCTGTGGGCCGCCAGTGAGGCGGGGCGCTCGCAGGGGATCGCGCAGGCACCGCACCTCATCGCACTCGGGAACGCGGCGGGAGCGCGGCAGGCCCGGCTGTTCTCGGGACGGTCGCGGCAGTACCGGTTGCGCGAGTAAAAATCGTTTCCTCATACATGCGTATGCTCGGGGCGTGGTTGAGCATCGGATGATCGACGTCAATGGCATACAGCTGCACATCGCGGAGCAGGGCGAGGGCCCGCTCGTGGTGCTGCTGCACGGATTCCCGGAGTCCTGGCACTCCTGGCGGCACCAGTTCGGGCCGCTGGCCGAGGCAGGTTTCCGGGTGGTCGCGCCCGACCAGCGCGGGTACGGGGGCAGCGACCGCCCCGAGGACGTGAACGCGTACAGCATCCTCCACCTGGTGGGGGACGTGGTGGGACTGATCCACGCGCTGGGCGAGGAGCGGGCGTTCGTCGTCGGGCACGACTGGGGCGCGCCGGTGGCCTGGCACACCGCGCTGCTGCGGCCGGACGTGGTGCGCGGGGTGGCCGGGCTGAGCGTGCCGCCGCCCTTCCGCGGAAGCCGGCCCCCGCTGGAGACCATGCAGGAGCGGTTCCAGGGCCGCTTCTACTGGAACTACTTCCACCGGCCCGGGGCCGCGGAGGCCGAGTTCGGCGCCGACACCCGCACGACCCTGCGCAAACTGCTGTACTCCGCCTCCGGTGACGCGCCGGACGCCGGGCGCCCCGAGCAGGCCCTGGTCGACCTGGAGCGCGGCTGGCTCACGGACGCGCCGAACCCCGAGGTGCTGCCCGAGTGGCTCACCGAGGAGGACCTCGACCTGCTCACCGAGAGCTTCGAGCCGGGCTTCACGGGCGCGCTCAACTGGTACCGCAACCTGGACCGCAACTGGGAGCTGACCGCCCCCTGGCAGGGCGCGGTCGTCACCCCGCCCGCGCTGTACGTGTACGGCGACCGAGACCTCGTGCCCGCCTTCCCTGGCACGCCGGAACTGATCGAGCAGTTGCCTGAGTTGATGCCGAACCTGCGCCGCAAGCCGCTCGTGCTGCCGGGCTGCGGCCACTGGACGCAGCAGGAGCGGCCCGCTGAGGTGAACGAGGCGCTGATCGGCTTCCTGACGGAACTGCGGGACTGACGCCCCGCAGTGGCGGGTCCCGTCAGTCGTCCACGAGGGCCTGGCGGTCGACGTCGCAGTGGTCGACCGAGTCCACCAGGCTCGAGCCGCCGCCCACCTGGACGTCGACGGTGGCCGTGCCGTTCGCGGGCACGGTGACGTCCCCGTACCGGCTGACGACGGTGATGCCCTGGGCGTCCTCGAAGGTGACCGAGACGGAGAAGCCGGCCTTGCGGCCGTTGGGGTTACGGACCTCGACGGTGGCGTAGGGGGCCGCCGGGGTCGCGCAGCTCACGAGCTTCGCCGTGCCGTCCTTCAGGGCCTTGCCGCTGCCGGAGGAGGAGGTCGGCGTGGAGCGGTAGTTCGGCCTGCGCGTGTACGAGCTGCCGCCACTGCTGCTTCCGTGGTCATCGTCGTCGGAGCCGTAGGAGCCTCCGCTCGAACCGCTGGAACCGTACGAGCCGCCGCTCGACGTCGACGACCTCGAACTGTCGTGGTCCTGGCTGGAACTGCTGCACCCGCCCCCTCCGCCGCCGTGACCGTGACCGCCGCCGCGGCCCCGGCCGGACGAGAAGCCGGTCAGTGCCAGCACGACCAGGACCAGCACCGCCGTGTACCTGAGCCTTCGCCCCCGTGTCTGCATGGCGGAGAGCCTAGTGAGCGCCTGTCACGGCCATGTCACCGCGGGGCGACCGGTGGGTACCCGGCGTGGCGCCGTGGGCGGAAGCGGTGAACGGGCCGCTCCCCGACGAGCGACAGCCGCCGCCCGGAGCCCCTTCCGCACCGGTACGACGGCCGTCCCGGGCCGGTCAGGCGGTGCGTGCGGTGCCCGTGCCCTTCTCCGCGTCCAGGGCGTAGACGCAGCGGTCCTTGCTGCACGCGTACACCACCCCGTCCCGGACGACCGGGGAGCCGGTGATCTCGCCGCCGGTGGCGAGCTTCCAGCGCAGCCGGCCGTCATCGGCCTTCAGGGTGTAGAGCAGGTGGTCGGTGGAGCCGAAGTGGATACGGCCCTCGGCGACCGAGGGGGTGCCCACGATGTCGCCGCCCGCCTGGAAGCGCCACTTGGGTGTGCCGGTGACCGCGTCGAGGGTGTAGAGCCCCTTGCCGCTGCCCACGTGGACATGGCCGGCGGCCACCAGGACGGAGTCGACGCAGGAGCGGGCCTCGGTGGCGATGCGCCAGCGGTCGCGGCCGTCGGTGGCGTCGAGGGCGTAGACCGTGCCGAGGTAGTCGGCTAGGTAGATGCCGCCGCCGGTGACGGCCGGGCCGGGGACGAAGGTGGGCGGGCACAGGAACACGGCCGGGGCCTCGAAGTGCCACTTCACGTGCCCGGCGGCCACGTCGAGGGCCAGGACGCGGGTGCCGGCGCAGACGTAGACGTAGCCGTCGGTGGCCTGCGTGAGCCGGACCGGGACGCCGCCGCAGGAGGCCGCGTCGCCGATCGGGTACGACCAGCGCTCCTCGCCGGTGCGGGCGTCCAGGGCGCGCAGCCGGGCGTCCTGCCACACGTAGACCGTGCCGTCGTGCAGGACGGGTCCCGCCTCGGGGGACTCGAAGTCGGACTGGCAGCCGGTGATCTCCCAGAGCTTCTGGCCGCCGGAGGCCTCCCAGCCCTGGACGCCGCCGCCGCGGGTGCCGGTGACGACGGTGCCGCGGCCGGCCTGGAGCGAGTAGACCCAGGCGTCCGTCTGCAGGCGCCACAGGTCGCCGCCCTCACGGGCGTCCAGGGCGAACAGGGTGGGCCCGTCGGAGGCGTGGATACGGCCGTCCGCGACCGCCATGGACCAGGCGACGTCCCGGGTCTTGAAGCGGCGGCGGCCGGTGGCGACGTCCAGGGCGTGCACCTCGAAGGAGGTGACGTAGACCAGGTCGTCGGCGACCGACGGCGTGCCCCAGACGTCGTTGGACATGCGGAAGCGCCAGGGCCGCCAGCCACCGGCCTGCTCCGGCGGTGCGGCCGGGGCCGGGGGCGCGGCGACGGCGGGGCCCACGGCGGGGTCCGTGCCGTTGACGCCCGGGCGGGGCTTGGACCAGGAGGCGGCGAGGGCGGCCTCCGGACGGGGCGCCTGGACGGCGGCGGCACGCACGTCGGCGACCCGCGGGCCGGGGCCGATGGGCACCTTGGCGCCGGCCAGCCGGACGGGGCCGGTATCGGGGCCGCCGGCCGGCGCGGGGACGGGCGCCGGGACGACGGGGTCGTGCGAGGGCGGGGGCGGGATGGGCGCGGGGCCGGGGGCGGGGCGTCCGCCGCCACTGCGTCCGGCGCCCTGGGCGGGCTTGCCGGCCGGGCGGCCGTTGCGGCGGGACTCGATCAGGCCCACGGCCCGCTCGGGCAGCCACGCGGAGGCCGTGCCGCTGTCGTCGGAGCCGGAGCCGAAGAGGTGGGGGGCCAGCTGGGCCTGGAGGTCGGCCGGGTTGGGGCGGGCCGTCGGGTCCATCTGCATACAGGACTCGATGAGCGGCCGCAGTTCGTCCGGGAGCCCTTCGAGGTCCGGGCCCTCGCGCAGCAGCATGAAGACCGTCTCGACCGGGTTGGCGCCGTGGAAGGGCGGGTGCCCGGTGGCGGCGAAGACCAGCATCGAGCCCAGGGAGAAGACGTCGCTGGCGCCGGTGACGCTGCGGGAGTCCTTGGCCTGCTCGGGGGACATGTAGGCGGGGGTGCCGACCGCGACGTTCGTCATCGTCAGACGGGTGTTCGAAACGCCGGACGCGATACCGAAGTCGATCACCCGGGGCCCGTCCTCGACGACGAGGACGTTCGACGGCTTGAGGTCCCGGTGCACCAGGCCCGCACCGTGGATGGACTGGAGCGCCTCGGCAACGCCCGCCGCCAGCCAGCGCACCGCCTGGGCCGGCATCGGGCCGCAGTCGTTCACTATCTCCTCGAGGGAGGGCGCGGGGACGTACGCGGTGGCCAGCCACGGCACGGCGGCGCGCGGGTCGGCGTCCACGACCGCGGCCGTGTAGAAGCCGGAGACGGCGCGGGCCGCCTCCACCTCACGGGTGAAGCGGACCCGGAACAGCTGGTCCTCGGCCAGCTCCGTCCGGACGGTCTTGATCGCCACGCGCCTGCCGGACGCCGAACGCGCGAGATAGACCAGCCCCATGCCGCCGGCACCCAGCCGTCCCAGCACCTCGAACGGCCCGATCCGCCGCGGATCGTGCTGCGTCAGCTGATCCACCACTCTGCCTGCCACCTCCCCGTACGAGCCGCGCCAAGCCACATGTTCCACGCGACCCCGTGCAGCGTCTCACCACCGCACCGCCATGGCGGCACGCACCCTGATTCTTCCTGGCCGGAGCCGTGGTGGCGAACCCGGTGACAATTGGGATGTCTCGGCATGAAAGTGATCAAACGATGACCAAACAATGCCTGCTCAGCGGTGCAGCAGCGCGAAGGACGCCCCCTGATTGTCCGTGACGACGGCCACCTCGCCGTACGAGGTCTCGAAGGGCGGGGCCTGGACCCGGCCGCCGAGCCGCTTCACGTCCTCCAGCGCGGCCGCGACGTCCTCGACCGCGAAGTGCACCAGGAAGTGGGGCGGCATCTCGGCGGGGAACACGTCGGAGACGGAGGCACGGCCGAAATCCGGCGCGGCGTCCGGCCCGAAGAGGGCCTCCTGGAAGAGATCGCCGTAGAAGGCGTTGGCGGCCTCGGTGTCCCGGGCGTACAGCTCGGCCCAGGCGAAGGTGCCCGGCTCGTGCCGCTTGCCGAAGCCGGGGTGCTCCTCCGGCTGCCACAGAGCGAAGACGGCGCCCTCCGGGTCGGTGACGAGCGCGGTGACGCCCAGTTCGCCGGCCGGCACCGGCGCCGAGACGACCTGTCCGCCCGCGTCCCGGATGCGCCGGGCCAGGGCCGGTGCGTCCGGGGTCGCGAAGTACACCGTCCAGACGGTGGGCAGCCGGCCGTCCACCTTGCGGACCAGAGCCGCCACGGGCTCGCCGTCCTTCAGCGCCTGCGCGAAGGAGTCGAACCAGTCCTCGAAGGACCACCCGAAAAGTTCACCGTAGAACCGCTTGCCCGCCTCGACGTCGGGAAGCTGCGCGTCCACCCAGCAGGGGACGCCCTCTCCGTACACCGATGCCCTGTTTTCGGCCATGCCGACAACGTAACCGCGTCTGCCGCACCCCGCAGACCAGGCACACCAGCCTCGGCACTCCCTCACACCCCATTTGCAGTCGGCCGAATCGCGCCACGATCGCGCCTCGGTAAGCTGACGGCATGACAGGACAAGTGCGTACCGTCGACGGCCGCGTGGCCGGCCGGCGTGGGCAGGCGACCCGGCAGAAGCTGCTCGACTGCCTCAGCGAGATGCTCAGCTCCTCCCCGTACCGGGACGTCAAAGTCATCGATGTCGCCCGGAAGGCGGGCACTTCGCCCGCGACCTTCTACCAGTACTTCCCGGACGTCGAGGGCGCCGTCCTGGAGATCGCCGAGCAAATGGCGACCGAGGGCGCCGCGTTGACGGAGCTCCTGGAGGGCCGCTCCTGGGCCGGCAAGGCCGGCTGGCAGACGGCTCAGGAACTCGTCGACGGTTTCCTTGAGTTCTGGCGCAAGAACGACGCGATCCTCCGGGTCGTCGATCTCGGTGCCGCCGAGGGCGACAAACGGTTCTACAAACTCCGTATGAAGATCCTCAACTCGGTGAACAACTCCCTCGCGGACGCCGTCGCCGAGCTCCAGTCCAAGGGCAGGGTCGACAAGGACGTGAACCCGGCGGCCGTCGCCGGCTCGCTCGTCGCGATGCTCGCGGCCGTCGCCTCCCACCAGAAGGGCTTCTCCTCCTGGGGCGTGAAACAGGCCGAACTGAAGCCGAACGTCGCCCTGTTGGTGTACCTCGGTGTCACCGGCCGGAAGCCGACGAAGTAGCGCGGCGCGACGACCTCTTATCCACAAGTCCTGTCTGGCAGGCGGCGGTCACCCGGGTGGACCGCCGCCTGTCGCGCTCCCGGCCCTCCGTACGAGCCGGAACACCCGGATCTCCCGCTCCACCCGCGCCTGGTAGGTCGCGTACGGCGGCCAGAACGCCAGCAGCGCCCGCCACGCCGCCGCCCGCTCCTCCCCCGCCAGCAGCAGGGCCGTGACCGGGACGTCCTGCCCCTTCCAGCTGATCTCGGCGTCGGGATGAGCGAGCAGGTTGTGACTCCAGGCGGGGTGCCCCGGCCGCCCGAAGTTGGACCCGACGAGGATCCAGGCGCGCCCGCCGTCCTCCGGCATACAGGCCAGCGGCGTGCGCCGGGCGAGCCCGCTCCTCGCCCCGGTCGAGGTCAGCACCACACCGGGGAGCAGTTGGGCGCTGAGCAGCACCTTTCCCCGGGTGAGCCGGTGGACGACCCGGTCGAGGGCGGGCACCACGTGCGGCGCCACGCGGGCGAAGCCCCTGGTCGACGACACTTTCTGCACCACGCGCGCACCCCTCATGTGCCGGCCTCCTCGAAGACGTGTGCCGCCTCGGCGGCGTGTGCCCGCAGCCGGTGCACCGGCCCGAACAGCAGCTCGTCGCCCGCGGCACGCTTGAAGTACAGGTGAGCCTCGTGTTCCCAGGTGAATCCGATGCCGCCGTGCAACTGGATGCCCTCGGCGGCGGCGCGGCGCAGGGCTTCGAGCGCCTGGGCGAGAGCGAGGCCGCCGGCCGCCTCCTCGCGGGCGGGGGCGGTGGCGTCGACGGCGGCCCAGGCCGCGTAGTACGCCGCCGAGCGGGCCGCCTGCACCTGGACGTACGCGTCGGCCAGCCGGTGCTTGACCGCCTGGAAGGAGCCGACCGGCCGCCCGAACTGCTCGCGCCTCGCCACGTGTTGGACGGTCCGCTCCAGCACCCGGCCGGCGGCCCCCACGGCCTCGGCCGCGAGACAGGCCGCGGCGGCGTCACCGAGCCGGGCGAGGGCGGCGAGGACGTCCACGGCTTCACCGCCCAGCAACTCGGCCGGGGTATCGCGCAGTTGGATGCGCCCCTGGGGACGGGTCGCGTCCAGCGTGGTCTGCCGTACACGCGTCAGACCGGCGGCGTCACCGCGGACGAGGAAGGGCAGCACCCGGGACCGGGCGAATCCCCCGGCGTGCGCGGCGACCACCAGCAGGTGGGCGCTGTGCCCGTCGAGGACCTGCTCGACCTGCCCGTACAGCCGCCAGCCGCCCTCCGCCCTCCGGGCCTGCACTCCCCCGGCCCGTCCGCCGCCCGCCCACTGACCGCGCCGGTCGTGGCCGGTGAGCGCGAGGGCGGTGGCGAGGGCCGGCCCCGGTACGGCGAGGGCGGCGGTGAGGCGGCCGGAGGCGATGGGCGGCAGCAGTTCGGCGCGCTGGGCGCCGGTGCCGAGGGCCAGCAGCAGCGGGGCGGTGAGCACGGCGGTGGCGAGCAGGGGCGTGGGGGCGAGGGCCCGGCCCGTCTCCTCACAGGCCAGGGCCAGGTCGGCCACCGGGCAGCCGACACCGCCGTAGGCCTCGGGGAGGGCCAGGGCGGGCAGGCCGAGTCGTTCGGCGAGGGTGGTCCACAGGGCCCGGTCATGGCCGGCCGGGGTGTCGACGGCGGCCCGCAGCTCCTCGGGACCGCACCGCTTGGCCAGCAGTTCGCGCAGGGTGCGGCGGATCTCGTCCTGTTCGTCGGTGAAGCGGGCGTCCATGGGGCCCCTCTCTCCGCATCTGACGGTGCGTCATATTAGGGCGGTGGAACAGGGAAGCCCAGAGCCCTGCCGCGTCCGCGCCTATCTGATGTACCGTCAGATTCATGGTGGCCCGGAGGAGAACGGCCGTCGTCGGCGTGGCCCTGTCGGACTGCGGCCGCCTGGACGACGCGACCCCGTACGCCCTGCACGCCCAGGCGGCCCGCCGCGCCCTGGCCGACGCGGGCCTGGACCGGTCACTGGTCGACGGCTTCGCCTCGGCGGGCCTGGGCACCCTCGCCCCGATCGAGGTCGCCGAGTATCTGGGCCTGCGTCCCACCTGGGTCGACTCCACCGCCGTGGGCGGCTCCACCTGGGAGGTCATGGCGGGCCACGCGGCGGACGCGATCGCGGCCGGGCACGCCCGCGCGGTGCTGCTCGTCTACGGCTCGACGGCCCGCGCGGACGTGCACGCGGGCCGCCGCACCGGGACGCTGTCCTTCGGCACGCGAGGCCCCTCGCAGTTCGAAGTCCCCTACGGCCACACCCTGATCGCCAAGTACGCCATGGCGGCCCGCCGCCACATGATCGAGTACGGCACGGCGATCGAGCAGATGGCGGAGGTGGCGGTGCAGGCCCGGGCCAACGCGGCCCTCAACCCGGAGGCGATGTTCCGCACCCCGGTCACCGTCGACGAGGTCCAGGCCGGACCCGTGATCGCGGACCCCTTCACCAAACTGCACTGCTGCGTCCGCTCCGACGGCGGGGCCGCGGTGCTGCTGGCGGCGGAGGAGTACGTACGGGACTGCCGCACCTCGCCGGTGTGGGTGCTGGGGACGGGAGAGGCCGTCTCGCACGCGGCCCTGTCCGAGTGGCCCGACTTCACGGTCTCGCCGGCGGCGGTGAGCGGGCGGCTGGCGTTCGAACGGGCGGGGGTGCGGCCGTCGGAGATCGACTTCGCCGAGATCTACGACGCGTTCACCTACATGACCCTGGTGACACTGGAGGACCTCGGCTTCTGCGGGAAGGGCGAGGGCGGGGCGTTCGTGGAGAAGGGGCGGCTGCGGGTCGAGGGCGGTGCGCTGCCGGTGAACACCGACGGCGGCGGGCTGTCGGCCCAGCATCCCGGGATGCGCGGGCTGTTCCTGCTGGTGGAGGCGGTGCGGCAGCTACGCGGGGAGTGCGGGCAGAGGCAGGTGCGGCGAGGGGACGGCGGACTGCCCGGGCTGGCGGTGGCGTCGGGGACGGGGGGCTGGTTCTGCTCGTCGGGGACGGTGGTGCTGGGGGCGGGGTGAGAGGGCCCCACCGCCGGTGGGCCGCTCCGGGGAACAGCCGGTCGCCGCGAGGGCGTTGTACCACTCCGCATGCCGACCGCCCTGTCGAAGGAGACCGGAATGGCCCTGACCCGCGAAGAGCGTGAACAGTTCCTGTCCGAGCCGCACATCGCGGCGCTCGCCGTCGACGCGGGAGCGGGCCGCGCGCCCCTGACGGTGCCGATCTGGTACCAGTACGAGCCCGGCGGCGACATCTGGATCATGACCGGCCGGGACTCCCGCAAGAACGAGCTGATCAAGGCGGCGGGCCGGTTCTCGCTGATGGTGGACCGGCTGGAACCCACCATCCGGTACGTGTCGGTCGAGGGACCGGTCGTCGACACCTCCCCCGCCACCCTCGAACAGCTCCGGGAGATCTCGGCGCGCTACCTCCCGGCCGAGAAGGTCGACGGCTATGTGGACGCCGCCTGGACGAACCACGGTGAGCAGCTGGTGCTGCGCATGCGGCCGGAGCGGTGGGTGTCGTCGGACCTGGGGCAGGTGTGACCGACGAGCGCTCCGGGAGGTGCCGGGACGTGCCGGGACCGGTGAGAATCGAGGCATGGCAACCGATCTTCACGAGCTGCTGAGGTCACTGCGGGTCTGGGACCCGGAGGTCACGGACCTGCCCTCCTTCGCCCCGTCCACCGCCCCGGCCGCGCCCCTGCCCCTGTTCGCCGAGTGGTTCGCGGCGGCGGTGGCGGCCGGCCAGACCGAGCCGCACACCATGTCGCTGGCGACCTCGGACGAGTCGGGCCTGCCCGACGTGCGGATCGTGATGCTGCACGGCGCGGACGCCGACGGCTGGGCCTTCGCGTCCCACGCCGGCAGCCGCAAGGGCCGCCACCTCGCCGGCCGGCCGTACGCCGCGCTCGGCTTCTACTGGCCGGTGCTGGGCCGCCAGGTGCGGGTACGCGGCCCGGTGTCGGCGGCCCCGTCCGTGGAGGCCCAGGGCGATCTGCACGCCCGCTCGACGGGGGCGCTGGCAGCCGCGCTGACCGGACGCCAGAGCGAGGTGCTCGCCTCCTTGGACGAACTGGCCCGGGCCTCGGAATCGGCGTGGGAACGGGCGTCACGGGAACCTGAGGCGCCGGTGCCGTCCTGGACGCTGTACCGGCTGCGGGCCGAGGAGGTCGAGTTCTTCCAGGGCGACGAGCGACGTCGGCATGTCCGCCTCCGCTACCGGCGGGACGGGGAGGAGACGGCCGCGGAGGGGTGGACGCGGGAACTGCTCTGGCCGTGAGGGAGCGTGGCGCACGGGTGCCGTCCGACGCCTGACCGACGACCTGGGAACTAGGCCTTCGGTACCGGTCGTCCGGGCCCACGGCCCGATCCGCGGGAGCGCGAGCCCGGTTAGCGTCACACCATGCGTATCGGACTTCTCGGCACCGGCAACGTCGCCCGCGCTCTGGCCCACGGCTGGAGCGCGGCGGGACACGACGTACTCCTCGGCTCACGGCAGCCCGAGGACCGAACGGACCTGGGCCTGCCCGTGGCAGGTCTGAACGAGACAGCGGCCCATGCGGAGGTGCTGGTCAACGCGACCCCGGGGAACGTCTCCCTGGAGCTGCTCCACTCCATCGGGGCACCCGCCCTGGCCGGCACACCGCTGATCGACGTCGGGGTCGGACTCTCCGACGACTACACCGAGCTCTCACACCCCAACAGCAGTCTGGCCGAACAGATCCAGGCGGCTTTCCCGCGGACCCCCGTCGTCAAGACGCTGTGCACCATGGACTCGACCGCGATGACCGCCCCGGACCTCCTGGCCGGCCCGACCACCGTCTTCCTCTCCGGCGACGACCCCCAGGCCAAAGAGACCACCGGCCGCCTGCTCACCGACCTCGGCTGGCCGCCCTCGTCGCACCTGGACATCGGCGGCATCAGCACGGCCCGCGGCCAGGAACACTTCGCCCTGCTCTTCATGGGCATCGCGAACGGCCTGGGCTCCCACACGTTCAACATCCGGGTGGTCCCCCGGGCCTCGGCCTAGGGGGTGCCTCGTCCCAGTTGATGCCATTCGTGGGCGCACCCGCCGGCGCAGCGCCGCTTTCGCCGCCGCGCGTCCGCCAGCCCCAGAACCTGGATCAGCAGACGGAACGCCTTGACCCGTTCATGCGGCGGCCGCAAGGCGGCGACCTTTCCCAGCTGTTCGTCGATGCGCCCTGCCTGGATCAGCACCGACGGGGTGTGGGACGGCCGGAGCCCGGACCGCCGGATGCCCTCCGAGGCGTCTTCACCTGTGGCACGGGCCTGGACGCAGAAACCGCCGAGCATCCTCAGCACGGCACCCTGTTCGTCCTCGGCCAGGCCCTCGAACCATTCGAGCCCCCGGGCCGGCGGGCGCAGGCCTTGGGCGAGCTCGTTGAGCATCACAGCGCGCTCGTCCATCTGTCGCCCCCATCGCGCTCCTACGTGAAGTCGTACACCTCGAAGTCCGCCACCGGGCGGTAGCCGATGCGTTGGTAGAGGCTGTTGCTGGTCGGGTTGGCCAGGTCGGTGAAGAGGAGGACCTCGTCCGCTCCGGCGGCCAGGGCGGCGCGGCTGACCTCGGTCGTGGCTGCGCCCGCGTACCCGCGGCCGCGCAGGTGGGACGGGGTGTAGACGGGCGCGACCCGGATCTGGCCGGCGACCTGGGGACCGGTGCCGGCCATGGCGACGGGGGTGCCGTCGGGGGTCTCCCAGAAGGTGATGCCGCCGCTGTCGATGCGGGCGTCCGCCCACTCGGCGGAGTCGCGGGCGGTGCCCAGGCCGACGGACTCGCTGAACTCGTCGTGCCAGCGGACGAGTCGCTCGCGGTCCGCTTCGACCGCGACCCGGGGGCCGCCGGGCGGTACGGGTCCGGGCACGGTCAGGGTGCCGAGCCGGTAGAGCCGCTGGCGCTGGCGGAGGGTCGCTGTCACGCCCGTGTGCCGCTGCCAGGCCTCGGCGAAGGCGGCGGCGGTGTCGCACGGCGCGTTCACGCCGGGCGGGCGGCGCCCGAGGGCGGCCAGTCGCGCGGCGAGGGTGTCCGCGTCCCCCGGGGTGAGGGCCGTGAGGTTCAGCCAGTGCGGCGGGGTGCGGAAGAAGGTCGCCCGGACCGCCCCGTCCCGTTCCAGGAGGCCGAACTCCGGCGCTCCGTCGCCGTACACGCACCGGCCGCGCGTGCGCAGCGTCTCCGTGACCGTCAGCGGCACGGTGTGCAGCACCGGCCGGGAACGGAGGAAGGCGCCCGCGCGGGTCAGGAAGCCGTCGAGGTCATGGGTGAGGTGCCAGCTACCGGTTTCGGTGTCGGTCGCGGTGTCTGTGCCTGTGTCCATGGTTCATGGTGCCGTCGGCGGCCTCCCGGGCACTCCCCATTTTTCGCGGGCGGCTCCGCTCAGGTGCCGCTGTCCTCGGCAAGCGTGTGCGCCACCAGCGCGTTGGCGTGGCCGTGTCCCAGGCCGTGCTCGGTCTTGAGCCAGTTGACGAGCTCCATGTGCCGGGTCAGTGGCGAGCTGCGGATGAGCTCCTGCCAGTCGGCGATCGGCCGTCCGTACTTCTTCTCGATGGACGGGAAGTAGCTGGCGGGGCCCTTCACGGGTGCGGTCATCTCGGCCGGTCCCTTCTCTGCTCTGCGGTGCCGCGGGGATGCTGCGGTCGCCGTGTATGACCGGCCGGGCCGCACGGACTGATCGCCCCTTCGCGGTGACGCGCGTCACAGGGTCGCGTTCTGCCCGTCCGGCCCCGCCGGCTCCGCATCCGTGGCCAGGCGTGCGTGCAGATGGGCGTCCCGGAACGCGTCGTGACGGCCTTCCTGGAAGATCGCGCCGCGCAGGGTGCCCTCGTAGGAGAACCCGCACCGCTCGGCGATCCGGCACGACGCGTCGTGACCGACCGCGTGATCCAACTCCAGCCGGTGCAGTCCGAGTTCCGTCAGCGCCCAGTGGGCGGTGAGCAGGAGGGCCCGGGTGGCGACGCCCCGGCCGCGGGCCTCGGGCAGGACCCAGTAGCCGACCCGGGCGACCTTCAGGTGGTACTTGATCTCGTTGACGCCGATGTGCCCCAGTGCCGTGTCGGTGCGCGCGTCCGCGACCCGGAACGACACCGACGTCCCCTCCAAGGCGCTCTGCGCCCGTGCGAGCAGCGACTCCCGCGCGCTCGCCCGGTCCGTGACCAGCCGCAACGGTGTGTTCCAGCGCCGGAAATCCGGGTCCCGCATGCCGCGCAGCCAGGTGTCGACGTCGGCACCGGATCCCGCGTCCCAGGGGCGCAGACGCAGGCCGTGGCCGTGGAGATCCGGGTGGGAGCCGGTCAGGGACCGGTCGCGTATGGGGGCCATGGGTCCCATTCAAACCCGTGGTGCGGGATTCGGGGCCGCCGGGACGGAGTGAATACGGCCGCCCCGGCCCGGCTTCCCGGACGATCGGGGCGTGACGGCGGAGTCGTTCGGGGGCTGGTTTCGGGACGAGATCCCCGGCACCGCCCGGGCCGCTCCGTCAGCGCGGCCCGGCCGACGGCGGCGGCTCGGGCCGGGAGACCGTCCGGAACACCGGGACGCCCTCCCGGAACGCCACCTCCAGCTCCGCCCCGCCCGACAGCTCGAGATCCTCACCGGCCGGGTCGCCCCCTGACCCGACGATCTCCGTCATCATCCGCGGACCCTCGGCGAGTTCGACCACGGCGGCGACGTACGGAACGCGTTCCGGGAACGGCGGCAGGTCGTTGCGGTGGACGACGGACCACGTGTAGAGCGTGGCGCGGCCGCTCGCCGTCTCCCACCTCACGTCCTCGCTCCAGCAGTGGGGACAGAACTCGCGCGGGTAGTGGTGGGCCCGGCGGCAGGCCCCGCAGCGGCGGATCAGCAGCCTGCCCTCGGCGGCCGCGTCCCAGTACGCCTGGGTGAAGGCGTCGGGCTCGGGCAGGTCGAAGCGGGCGGCCATCAGAACAGGCCCAGGGCGCTGTCCAGCGACCACGTCTGCCAGGACATGCCGAACAGCCCGACCACCGACATCAGCGCCATCATCGAGTTCTGCCCCTGTTCGGCGACGTCGTGGACCATGAGCGTGAAGTAGAGGGCGTTGAGGAGGAATCCGCCGACCAGGGCGACCGGGGTGAGGAAGCCGGTGATCAGGCCCAGGCCGAGGGCCAGTTCCGCGTAGACGACGACGTACGCCATCGCGCGCGGGTGCGGTGCGACGGCCGCCTCGAAGCCCGAACGGACGGCGCGCCAGCGGTGCTCGGCGGCGATGCCGGCCGCCCACGCGATGCCGGTGCCCCGTTCGAACCAGGCCGTGCGGTCCTTGTGCCGCCAGCTCTCCAGCCACCACAGCCCGAGGCCGATCCGCAGCACGGCCAGCCATTGTGCTCCGGTGAGCCAGATCGCGTCCATGCAATCTGACGGTACGTCAGTTCTTTCGATGCGCAAGACCTCCGGAGGGGACGCAGCCGTGTGCGTCCCCCGGAGATCCGCCTGGACGGACATGCTCACCGGCCCGCCACAACCGGGTCTCCTGCGCCACGGAGCCCTCCCTCTCCCCCTACAGCCGTGATCAATCCGAAACCAATTCCGGTCTTGACCGAGACCCATCAACCGGTCCCGTGATTACGCTCCCGCTCATGGCCGACTCCACATCCCCCACACACGCCTCCGCGCAGCCCCCACCCGACCGCCCCGTCTACGTCATCGGCGGCGGCCCCGGAGGGCTCTCCGCGGCGTACGCGCTGCGCGCCCGGGGCATACGGGCCGTCGTCCTGGAGAAGTCCGACCGCGTCGGGGCGTCCTGGCGCCGCCACTACGACCGGCTGCACCTGCACACCACCCGCCGCCTCTCGGCCCTGCCCGGCCTGCCCATGCCCCGCCGGTTCGGGCGGTGGGTGTCCCGGGACGACGTGGTGCGGTACCTGGAGAAGTACGCCGAGCACCACCGCCTCGAGATCGTCACCGGCGTCGAGGTGTCCCGGATCGAACGCGCCCCCGACGGCACGGGCTGGCTGCTGCGCGCCACCGGCGGCCGGGAACTGACCGGCGCGGCGGTGGTCGTCGCCACCGGCTACAACCACACCCCGCGCCTGCCGGACTGGCCCGGCCGGTCCGCCTTCACCGGCGAGTTCCTGCACGCCGGTGAGTACCGCAACGGCAAGCCCTACGCCGGCCGGGACGTCCTCGTCGTCGGCGTCGGCAACACCGGTGCGGAGATCGCCGTCGACCTGGTGGAGAGCGGCGCCGCCCGGGTCCGGCTCGCCGTGCGCACCGTCCCCCACATCGTGCGTCGGTCGACCGCCGGCTGGGCCGCCCAGTACAGCGGTGTCCTGGTCCGCCGGCTGCCGGTCGGCCTGGTCGACCGCATCTCCCGGGTGCAGGCCAGGGTGGCCGTGCCCGACCTGTCGGCCCATGGACTGCCGCGTCCCGACACCGGGCTGTACTCGCGGGTGCGGCAGGGGGCGATCCCGGTGCAGGACGTCGGCCTGATCGACGCCGTGCGCAAGGGCAAGGTGGAGATCGTGGCCGCCGTGGACGGCTTCGAGGACGGCGGCAAGATCGCCCTGGCCGACGGCACCCGGATCTCCCCGGACGCCGTGATCGCCGCCACCGGGTACGTCCGCGCCCTGGAGGACCTGGTCGGCCACCTCGACGTGCTCGACGACCGCGGCAGGCCCGTCACCCACGGCGCCCGCACCCCGGGGAACGCCCCCGGCCTGTACTTCACCGGCTTCACCAACCCGATCAGCGGCAATCTCCGCGAGATGGCACTCGACGCGGTGAAGATCGCGAAGGCCGTCGCGAGGAACGACTCGGGGGGCGCGTCCCGGCTGCCGTCCTGAGGACCTCGCCCCTCGGGCGAGACGCTCGATGAGCCGTGCGCACAACTTCACTTGCCCGCACCGTTCCTGACGTCGCATCAGTTCAGTAATCTGACAATGCGTCAGTTGGCGGCTGTCTCACAGGAGCGGGCGGAAACGATGCTTGGATCGACTCACGGCACCCTCACCACCGACTCCCGACGCGCTCGGGCCATCGCCTGTGGCGAACGGTCCGGGCCCGTCGTGCACGGCAGGCCGGCCCAGCCGGACGACCTCGACGTCAGCGGACGGCCGCTGCACACCGACGCACCCGACCTGGACCGCTTCTTCCGCCCCCACTCCGTCGCCGTGATCGGCGCCTCGGACACCGAGGGGCGCCCCCACACCGGCATCACCCGCCGCCTGGCCGACTGGGCGGAGCGCGTCGGCGCCCGGCTGTACCCGGTGCACCCCACCCGGCCGTCCGTCTTCGGCATCCCCTGCTCCCCTTCCGTGGCCGGCCTGCCCGAGCAGGTCGATGTGGCGGTGGTGCTGGTCGGCGACCCCCTTCCGGTGATCGAGGAACTGGCCGAGGCCAAGGCGCGGTTCGCGGTCGTCTTCGCGTCCGGGTTCGCGGAGACGGGTCCGGAGGGCGAGGCCGCCCAGCGGCGGCTGACCGCCGCCGTCGAGCGGTCCGGCCTGCGGCTGCTGGGGCCCAACACCAACCTCAACGCCTTCGAGCGGTTCCGCGACGATCTGGAGGGGCCGGCGATCGCGTTGATCACCCAGTCCGGCCACCAGGGCCGCCCCCTCTTCGCCCTTCAGGAACTCGGCATCCGCCTCTCCCACTGGGCGCCCACCGGCAACGAGGCCGACCTGGAGAGCGCCGACTTCCTCTCCTACTTCGCCGAGCAGCCCGAGGTCGGCGTCATCGCCTGCTACCTGGAAGGCCTCAAGGACGGCCGTTCCTTCCTGCTCGCCGCCGACCGGGCCGCCCGGCGCGGTGTGCCGGTCGTCGCCGTCAAGGTGGGGCGCACCGAGACCGGCGCCCGCACGGCCGCCTCCCACACCGGCAAGCTGACCGGCGCGGACGCGGTGGTGGACGCGGCGCTGCGGCAGTACGGCGTGATCCGGGTCGACGGGCTCGACGAACTCCAGGACACGGCCGCCCTGCTGGCCCGGGCCCGCCCGCCACGCGCGGACGGCGTCGTCGTCTACTCGATCTCGGGCGGCACGGGCGCGCACGTCGCCGACCTGGCGGCCGGGGCGGGCCTGAGCCTGCCGGTCCTGTCCGAGGCCAAGCAGGCCGAGCTGCACCAGTGGATACCGGAGTACCTGAGCGTCGCCAACCCGGTCGACAACGGCGGCCACCCGGTCGGCGACCATCGCGGGCGGAAGATCATCGACGCGATCCTCGCCGATCCCGGGGTGGGCGTGCTGATCTGCCCCGTCACCGGGCCGTTCCCGCCGCTCAGCGACCGGCTCGTCCGTGACCTGGTGGACGCGGCCGAGCAGACCGACAAGCTCGTCTGCGTGGTGTGGGGTTCGCCGGTCGGCACCGAACCGGCCTACCGCGAGGTGCTGCTCGGCTCGTCCCGCGTGGCCACCTTCCGCACGGTCGGCAACTGCCTCACCGCCGTCCGGGCCCACCTCGCCCACCACCGCTTCACGGCCGCCTACCGCTCCCCCTTCGACGAGGCCCCGCGCACCCCTTCGCCGTCCTACCGCAAGGCTCAGGCCCTGATGCAGCCCGGCCGGCAGCTCAGCGAGCACGCGGCGAAGCAGCTGCTGCGGGCGTACGGCATCCGGGTACCGCGCGAACAGCTGGTGACCAGCGCGGCGGCGGCCGTCCGCGCGGCCGGGCTCGTGGGCTACCCGGTGGTGATGAAGGCCTCCGGCGCCCGGATCGCCCACAAGAGCGAGCTGGGCCTGGTGAAGATCGGGCTGACCTCGGCCAGCCAGGTCCGTGACGCCTACCGGGAGCTGACGGACATCGCCCGCTACGAGGACGTCTCCCTGGACGGCGTGCTGGTCTGCCAGATGGTGGAGCAGGGCGTCGAGATGGTCGTCGGTGTCACGCACGACGACCTGTTCGGCCCGACCGTGACCGTCGGGCTGGGCGGCGTGCTCGTCGAGGTGCTGCGCGACACCGCCGTGGGAGTGCCGCCCTTCGGGGAGGAGCAGGTGCGGGACATGCTCGCCGGGTTGCGCGGACGGGCCCTGCTCGACGGGGTCCGGGGGCGGCCGGCGGCGGATCTGGACGCGCTGGTGGAGGTGGTCCTGCGGGTCCAGCGCATGGCACTGGAACTCGGCGACCAGCTCGCCGAACTGGACATCAACCCGCTGCTGGTCCTGCCCCGGGGGCAGGGTGCCGTGGCACTGGACGCACTGGCGGTGTGCCGCTGATGACGGAGGCCGCTGTTCTGCACACGACCGGCGACCACGTCCTCACCCTCACGCTCAACCGGCCCGAGAGCCTCAACGCCCTCACGGCCGGACAGCGCGAGGAGATCATCCGGCTGCTGTCGGAGGCGTCCGCCACGGCGGAGGTACGCGCGGTCGTGATCACCGGGACGGGCCGCGGCTTCTGCTCCGGGGCCGACCTGCGGGGCACGGGCCCGACCGGCGAACGCGTCGCGGGCGATGTCGCGCGCACCCTCCGCACCGGCGCCCAGCGTCTGATAGCCGCCGTGCTCGACTGCGAGAAGCCGGTGATCGCGGCGGTGAACGGCACGGCGGCCGGCCTCGGAGCGCACCTCGCGTTCGCCTGCGATCTGGTCCTGGCGGCCGAATCGGCCCGCTTCATCGAGGTGTTCGTCCGGCGCGGCCTCGTCCCCGACGCCGGCGGCGCGTACCTCCTGCCCCGCCTCATCGGCCCGCAGCGCGCCAAGGAACTGATGTTCTTCGGGGACACGCTCACCGCCCCGGACGCCGAACGCCTCGGGCTCGTCAATCGGGTCGTCGGGGACCAGGAGCTGGAGGAGACGGCACGAGCGTGGGCCGGGCGGCTCGCCTCCGGCCCGACCCGTGCCCTCGCGCTGACCAAGCAGCTCGTGAACGCCTCCCTCGACACCGACCGCACCACCGCCTTCGCCGCCGAGGCCGCCGCACAGGAGATCAACATGACGACGGCGGACGCGCAGGAGGGCGTGCGGAGCTTCGTGGAGCGGCGGAGCCCGCGGTACGGGGGTCACTGACCCTTCCTATCTGACGCTACGTCAGTTTCAATGCCGGGGTGATGGGACAAGCAGGGATGGCGGAAGCCGCCGTCCGCTACCTCAGGTCGGTCCGCACAACCGCCCCGGCGCCCGTCGACGCCCTGCCGCGGCCCGACCTGCGGTGTGTCGGCGCCGACGAGCGGGCTCCGCTCGACCCCCGGGAGTTCCGGCGGGTACTGGGGAACTTCGCGACGGGCGTGGCCGTGGTCACCGCACCACCCGCCTCCCCCGGCGGACCTCCCGCCGGATTCGCCTGCCAGTCCTTCACCTCGCTCTCCCTCGACCCGCCCCTGGTCGCCTTCATGGTCGGCCGTACGTCGGCGACCTGGCCGCGGATCGCCCGCGCCGGGGTGTTCTGCGTCAACGTCCTGGGCGCCGGGCAGGGCGAGTTGTGCCGGGCGTTCGCGGTGAGCGGCGCCGACAAGTTCGCGGGGGTGGCGTACGACGCGGCGCCGGTGTCGGGTGCACCGCGCCTGGCGGGCGCCGTGGCGTGGATCGACTGCGCGATCCACGCCGTCCACACCGGCGGCGACCACCTCATCGTGGTCGGCCGGGTGACCGCCCTCGGCGCGGAGGGCACCGAGGGCCCGCTGCTGTTCCACAGGGGGCGCTTCGCACGGCTGGCGGACTGACACCGGACGGGACCGGTGCGCTGCCGCGCCGGTGGCGCGGTCACGCGCGGAACGCGGTGTCCACGGACTTCATGTTGCCAGGACCGGACGCGAAGATCAGTGGGGCCGAGCGCCGGGAACGGGGTGTACACGGCACCACCGCCGGCCGGCTGCCGCCGGCTCCCAGGAGCGGCGGGGCTCCCGTCTCAGGCGACCACCAGCCGCCACAGCGAGGTGACTTCGGCGGCCCGCGCGGCATGGAACGGATCGTCCGCGTCCCGTGCGCGGGGATGGCGCGGGCGGGTCTCCAGCCGGTCGGCGACGCGCAGCCCCGCTGCCTCGGCCATGGCAGCCACCTCACCCCGGCCGCGCAGCCCGAGCCGTTCGGCGAGGTCGGACAGGACGAGCCAGCCCTCACCGCCGGGTTCCAGCCGGTCCGCGAGCCCGCTCAGGAAACCACGGAGCATGGCACCGTCCGAGTCGTAGACCCCGAGGTCCAGGTCGGAGGCGGGCCGGGCGGGCAGCCAGGGCGGATTGCAGACGACGAGGCCGGCACGTCCCTCGGGGTACAGGCCGGGCCCGGTGACACGAACCACCGCCGAGAGCCCCAGCCTCCTCGCGTTCGCCCTGGCGCACTCCCGCGCCCGGGCACTGACATCCGTGGCCACCACCTGCCCGGCCCCGCGCCGGGCCAGCACGGCGGCGAGGACACCCGTGCCCGTGCCCAGGTCGAACGCCGTACGCACGGCTCCGCCGCACGGCAGGGGCGCCCGCGCGACGAGGTCGGCGTACTCACTCCTGGTCGGCGCGAACACCCCGTAGTGCGGGTGGATCCCGGCACCCAGCGCCGGTACGTGCACTCCCTTCTCCCGCCACTCCCGGGCGCCGATCACACCCAGCAGTTCTGTGAGGGCGACCGCGACAGGCTCGCCGGACGGGAGCCCGTAGGCCTCGTCGCACGCCCGGCGCACGTCCGGCGCGCGGCGCAGCGCCAGGGTGTGATCCTCCTCCAGCAGGACGAGCACCTTGCCGAGCACCCGCGCGCGGTGGGCGCGGAACCGGCGGTGTGCCTGAAACGCCTCGGCCGCGGGACCCGGCGTCCCGGGCGCGCTGCGGCCGACACGGCGGTCCATGGCGCGCAGCAGCTGACGGGCGTTGTGGAAATCCCCGCGCCACAACAGCGCGGTGCCCTCACAGGCCAGCCGGTGGGCGGTGGAGGCCCGCATCCGGTCGTCGGCGACGACGACCCGGCGGGGCAGGGGCAGCCCGGACTCAGAGTGCCAGCGGGCGGAACGGGGTTGAGCCTCGACCCAGTGGATCGTGGACACGGCGGACTCCTCGGAAGGTCGATCGTGAGCGAACGCGCGACGCCATGAGGACCGCGTCACCGAGGACCATGCCGAGTGTCATCAACAGACCTTTCGAAGCAGTGCAGTGGCCGGGTTCAGAATAGTCCGGCCCACCGGAGCGTTCCGGCGGGCCGGGAAGGCAGAGCAGCATGAGCACCGAAGGCAGACCGCAGGAACCGCCCGAGCACGCCCGGTTCGCCGCCTACCTGGCCGAGCTGGAACAGGTCACCGGCGCGGACGAGATCGGGCTGGTCGGCGGCGTCCTCACCGACCCGGACCGGACCATGGCCCAGGGCGCCGTGCTGCGGCATCTCGACCGCCGGGCCGCACAGCTGTGTGCCGGACCCGCCTGGGAGGAGTGGGAGCAGGCCATGGCCCGGGTGGTGACCCGGCATCCTTTCCTGGTCCGCCGCCTCCAGGAGTGGTCCCTGTTCCGGGCCGTCGCGCTCCGGCTGCCCTGGCGTCGGGACGACCTGCTCGCGTCGTCCTCCTGGCTCCAGCTCAAGATCGCGGCCGGATCGGGCGCCGAGGCCCTCGGGGTGCTCTCCGAGAGCGGCCGGACGAAGAGGATCCGCCACACCGCCCGGACCGGCCTCGCCCGGCCGGGCGGGCGAGGAACCCGGTGACGCGGTGCCCCGGTTCAGGCCACCGCCACGGCGCCGTCCGCCCTGCGCCGGATCACCAGCGCCATCAACGCCGCCGCCGCGCACAGCGCCCCCGACGCGTACCACATCACGTCGTACGTGCCGAAGGTGTCGCGGGCGACGCCGCCCAGGAAGGCGACGGCGGCGGCACCGATCTGGTGCGAGGCGAGGACCCAGCCGAAGACGATCGCGCTGTCCTCGCCGTACTGCTCGCGGCACAGGGCGAGGGTCGGCGGGACGGTGGCGACCCAGTCGAGTCCGTAGAAGACGATGAAGAAGATCATCGGGGGGTGGACCGTCGGGCCGAGCAGGAGCGGGAGGAACATCAGGGAGACGCCCCGCAGCGCGTAGTAGACCGCCAGCAGGCGGCGCGGCTCGAAGCGGTCCGTGAACCAGCCGGAGGCGATCGTGCCGACGACGTCGAAGACGCCGATGACCGCGAGCAGGGAGGCGGCGGCCTGGACGGGCATGTGCGCGTCGTGCGCCGCGGGGATGAAGTGGGTCTGGATCAGACCGTTGGTGGAGGCGCCGCAGATCGCGAAGGTGCCGGCGAGCAGCCAGAACGGGCCGGTGCGCACGGCGGAGAACAGGACGGTCACGGCCCGGCGGGCAGCGCCGGGGACGGGCGGGGGCTTCGGGACGAACTCGGTGGCGCCGTACGGCTTCTGGCCCAGGTCCGCCGGGTGGTCGTGCAGCAGGAGCCAGACGAACGGCACGACCGCGAGGGCGGCGAGGGCGACCGTCACGGCCGCCGGGCGCCAGTCGTACCGGTCGATGATCCAGGACAGCAGGGGCAGGAAGATCAGCTGGCCGGAGGCCGAGGCGGCGGTGAGGATGCCGCTGACCAGACCGCGCCGCTCGGTGAACCAGCGGTTGGTGACGGTCGCCGCGAAGGCCAGCGCCATGGAGCCGGAGCCGAGACCGACCAGCAGGCCCCAGCACAGCATCAGCTGCCAGGCCGCGGTCATCCACACGGTGAGCCAGGAGCCGGCCGCGATCACGGTCAGGGCGACCGCGACGACCCGGCGGATGCCGAAGCGGTCCATCAGGGCCGCCGCGAACGGGGCCGTCAGGCCGTACAGCGCGAGATTCACCGAGACGGCGGCGCCGATCGTGCCGCGCGACCAGTCGAACTCGTCGTGCAGGGGATCGATGAGCAGGCCCGGCACGGAACGGAAGGCGGCGGCGCCGATGATCGTCACGAAGGTGACGGCGGCGACGAACCAGGCGCGGTGCACGCGCCCGCGAGTCGGCTTCGGCGGCTGCTGGACGGCCGCCGCATCGGTTGTCTGGGTCACGACATAGAGCCTCCGGCCTGCGGCACACCCGCATCGAGTGGCCGGAAGGACAGCATTCGTTAGGATCGGGCCATGAGCCGTGAGCCGGGGTTCCGCCCGCACCGCGTCGTCGTCCTCGCCCTCGACGGCCTGCTCCCCTTCGAGCTGGGCATCCCGCACCGCATCTTCGGCCGCCCGACGGACGCCCGGGGGCGCCTGCTGTACGACGTCGTCACGTGCTCGATCCGCCCGCCCGGCCCGGTGCAGACCGACGCCGACTTCGCCATCCAGGTCGAGCACGGCCCCGAGGCCCTGGCCACCGCCGACACCGTGATCGTCCCGGCGTCGTACGAGCTCGGCCCGGTCTTCGAACAGGGCGAGCTGACGGGCGAGCTGGCCGCCGCCCTCGCCCACATCCGCCCCGGCACCCGGCTCGCCTCGATCTGCACCGGCGTCTACGTCCTCGCCGCCGCCGGTCTCCTCGACGGCCGTCCCGCCACCACGCACTGGGCGGACGCCGACCGGTTCCAGCGGCTCTTCCCGCAGATCGAGGTCGACCCGGGCGTCCTGTTCATCGACGACGGCGACGTCCTGACCTCCGCGGGCGTCGCGGCCGGCATCGACCTGTGCCTGCACATGGTGCGCCGCGACCACGGCGCGGCGATCGCCAACGACGTGGCCCGCCGCACGGTCGTACCGCCGCACCGCGACGGCGGGCAGGCGCAGTACATCGCGCGGCCCGTGCCCGATCCGCAGCAGGCGTCCACCACCACCGCCCGCGCCTGGGCCCTGGGCCGCCTCCACGAGCCGATCCAGCTGCGCGACATGGCCGCCCAGGAGTCCATGTCGGTCCGCACCTTCACCCGCCGCTTCCGCGAGGAGACCGGCGTCAGCCCCGGCCAGTGGCTCACCCAGCAGCGTGTGGAACGGGCCCGCCACCTCCTGGAGTCCACCGACCGCTCCGTCGACCAGGTCGCCCGGGACGCGGGCTTCGGGACGGCCCAGTCGATGCGCCAGCACCTCCAGACGGCCCTGGGCGTCACACCCACCGCCTACCGGCGGACGTTCCGGGCGGAGAACGACACGGCCGCCGCCCTCAGAAGGTGAGAACCGCCCGCGCCATCCGCCCCGCCTCCGCGTCCGCCGCCGCCTTCTCGAAGTCCTCGACGGGGTAGGTCCTGGTGACCAGTTCGTCGAGCAGCAGGCGCCCCCGGCGGTACAGGCCGGCGTACAGGGCGATGTCCCGCTGCGGGCGGGAGGAGCCGTAGCGGCAGCCCAGGATGGACTTGTCGAGGTACATCGAGGAGACGCGGAAGGACGCCTCGGCCGTGGCGGGCGGGACCCCGAGCAGGATGGCCTGGCCGTGCCGGTCCAGGGAGTCGATCGCCTGCCGGATCAGCTCCACACGGCCGACGCACTCGAAGGCGTGGTCCGCGCCCGTGGGCAGGAGGTCGCGCACGCCCTCGGCCGAGGTGAGGAAGTCGGTCGCGCCGAACCGTCGTGCCATCTCCTCCTTCGCCGGGTTCGCGTCGACGGCCACGATCCGCCCGGCGCCCGCGAGCCGGGCCCCCTGGAGCACGTTCAGTCCGATGCCGCCCGTCCCGATGACCAGGACGCTGTCGCCGCGGTCCACCCGCGCCCGGTTCAGTACGGCGCCCACCCCCGTCAGCACCCCGCACCCGATGAGCGCCGCCGACGTCAGCGGAACGTCGTCGGGGATGCGGACCGCCTGTACGGCCTTGACGACCGTGCGCTCGGCGAACGCCGAGTTGGACGCGAACTGGTGCACCGGAGAGCCGCGGTGGCCGAACGGCCGGCCCGGGCGTCCGATGGTCTGACGGCACATGGTCGGCCGGCCCCGGTCGCACTCCGCGCACGTGCCGCAGTTCGCCAGGGTGGACAGCGCCACGTGGTCACCGGGCGCGACGTGGGTGACGCCCCCGCCGACCGCCTCCACGACCCCGGCCCCCTCATGGCCCAGCACCACGGGAACGGGGAACGGAATGGTCCCGTCCGTCACCGACAGATCGCTGTGGCACAGCCCGGCCGCCGCGATCGCGACCCGCACCTCGCCCGGTCCCGGCTCGCGCACCTCCAGGTCCGTCACGACCCGGACCCGCTTCCCGTCGAAGATCACGCCTCGCATCACACGGCCCCCTTGGGCTCCCTGGGCAGGCCGAGCACGCGCTCGGCGATGATCGTGCGCTGGATCTGGTCCGAGCCGCCGTAGATCGTGTCGGCCCGGGAGAACAGGAACAGGTGCTGTGCCGCGTCCAGTTCGTACGGCGACCGCGCCGACCAGTCGGCCGGACCGACGCTCGCGGCGGCGCCCCGCACCTGCACCGCCAGCTCCCCGAGCCGCTGGTGCCAGCCGGCCCACAGCAGCTTGGCCACGCTCGGGGCACCCGCGTCCCCCGAACCGCCCAGGGTGCGCAGGGCGTTCCAGCGCATCGTCCGCAGCTCGGCCCACTGCCGCACGAGCCGCTCCCGTACGACGGGGTCGCGCACCGCGCCCGACTCGACGGCCACCCGCACCACGCCGGCCAGTTCCTCGGCGAACCCGATCTGCTGGGCCAGCGTGGACACGCCCCGCTCGAAGCCGAGCAGGCTCATGGCGACGCGCCAGCCGTCGCCCTCGCCGCCGACGACGTGTTGCGCGTGCGCGCCGTCGAAGAAGACCTCGTTGAAGTCGCTGGTGCCGGTCATCTGCCGGATGGGGCGGACCTCGATCCGGCCCGGCTGGTCCATGGGGACGAGCAGGAAGGACAGCCCGTGGTGGCGCGCCGAGCCGGGTTCGGTCCTGGCCAGTACGAAACACCAGTCCGCCTCGTGCGCGAGTGACGTCCAGATCTTCTGCCCGGTGACGCGGTACGCACCACCGTCCGGCCCGCGCACGGCCGCGGTACGGATACCCGCCAGGTCCGATCCGGCTCCCGGTTCGCTGTACCCCTGGCACCACAGCTCCTCACCGGCGGCGATCGGCGGCAGGAACCGGGACTTCTGCTCCTCGGTGCCGTGCGCGATGAGGGTGGGGGCGAGCAGGTTCTCCCCGATGTGCCCGGAGCGCGGGGGCGCGGCCGACCGCGCGTACTCCTCGGCCCAGACGACCTGCTGGGTGAGGGTGGCTCTGCGATTGCCGTAGCCGTCGCCGTCCCACCCGAGCCCGATCCATCCGGCCGCGCCGAGGGTGCGCTCCCAGGTGCGGCGGTCACGCGTGCCGTCGGCGTGCGCGCCGAGCCAGGCACGAGCCTCGGCCCGGAAGTCCTCGTCGTCTCGCGTGAGTCCGAAATCCACGATCGCCGCCTCGATATCGATGTGCGGTGGAGACATGTCCTTGAGGGGCGCGGGGCACTGCGCGAACGACCCCCACCGGCCCGCGGCCGCCACACGACACGCGCCCCCGGCCCCTCACGCGTGGGGCCGTTCCCCTTCCCGGGCGGCCCTCTCCATCGCCGCCACCCGTTCCAGCATCGGCATCGGATCCACCCCCACCGACCCGGGCAGGAACTCCGCGATCCGTTCCACGGTCCACCCGCCGGAGGCATACGCGGCGCGCAGTTCCCTCGGCTGTGCCCACACCGCGATCTTCGCCCCGGCCACCGTGTACACCTGCCCGGTCACCCCCTGCCGGGCGGCGGCGTCGGACAGCAGGTACACCACCAGCGGGGCGACATCCTCCGGCTCCCCGATCTCGGCCAGTTCCATCGGCACCCCGGCCGACATCCGGGTCCGCGCGACCGGCGCCACCGCGTTGGCGGTCACCCCGTACTTGTGCATCCCGAGCGCGGCGCTGCGCACCAGCGAGATGATCCCGCCCTTGGCGGCGCTGTAGTTGGCCTGCGCCACCGACCCCTGGTGGTTGCCGCTGGTGAAGCCGATGAGCGTGCCGGAACGCTGTTTCCGCATCACCGCGGAGGCCGCCCGGAACACCGTGAACGTGCCCTTCAGATGGGTCGCGACGACGGGGTCCCACTCCTCCTCGGTCATGTTGAACAGCATCCGTTCGCGCAGGATCCCGGCCACGCAGACGACACCGTCCAGCCGCCCGTACGACGCCAGCGCCACGTCCACGACGCGCTGCCCGCCCGCCATCGTGGAGATGTCGTCGGCGACGGCCACGGCCTCACCGCCCGCCGCCTCGATCTCCTTGACCACGGTTTCGGCGATCTCGCTCGCCGGTGAGGCGCCGTCCACCGAGACGCCGTAGTCGTTGACGACGACCTTCGCCCCCTCGGCCGCCGCCGCGAGGGCGACCGCCCGGCCGATGCCCCGTCCGGCACCCGTGACGGCGACCACCTTGCCTGCCAAGAAGTTCCCCACGCCCGGCCCCTTCCCGTCCCACGGTTTCTGACGGACCGTTAGATACTCGATTCCCGAATTCTACGACCCGTCAGATACGCGAGGACAAGCCCCGGGGAGGACTCATGTCGCTACCGGACGTGTTCCACGACATCGCCAAGCGCGTGAACAACTGGGGCCGTTGGGGGGCCGACGACGAGATCGGCACGCTGAACCTGATCACCGACGAGGTGGTCAGGGAAGCCGCGGCGACCGTCCGCACCGGCCACCGCATCCCGCTCGCACTGCCGCTCCAGCGGGACGGCGTGCAGACGGGCATGATCCCCGGCCGCGTCGACCCCCTGCACGCGATGGTGCAGATCAACCAGGAGATCTTCGGGCCGGGAACGGTCGCGTGCAGCGACGACGTGGTGACCATGGGACTTCAGGCGGCCACCCACTGGGACGCCCTGCCCCACGTCTCGCACTCGGGCCGGCTCTACAACGGCCGTCCCGCCCAGACCGTCACCCCGCACGGCGGCGCCGAGTTCAGCGGCATCGGCACGGTCCGGCACGTCGTCTCCCGCGGGGTGCTGCTGGACGTCGCCCGGGCTCGCGGCACGGACCGGCTCGACGGCGGGTACGCGGTCACCCCCGAGGACCTGGACGCCGCCGAGGAGCTGGCCGGAACGCGGGTGCGGGCCGGCGACATCGTGCTGGTGCGCACCGGGCAGATCCGGAGCTGCCTGGCCGGGGACCGGCACGGCTACGCGTATCCGTCGCCGGGGCTGTCGATCCGCACGCCGGAGTGGTTCCACGCGCGGGACGTCGCCGCCGTCGCCAACGACACCCTCACCTTCGAGGTGTTCCCGCCCGAGGTGGAGAACCTCTGGCTGCCGGTGCACGCCCTCGACCTCGTGGAGATGGGCATGCCACAGGGCCAGAACTGGAATCTCGAAAAGTTGTCCACAGCCTGTGGAGAAGATGGCCGGTACGCGTTCCTGCTGACGGCGACCCCCGAACCGTTCACCGGGGCGACCGGTTCCCCGGTGGCACCCGTGGCCGTCCTGTAGGCCCCGCACGGCCGGGCCGCCACCCCACTGGGTGGCGGCGCCGCACTGCTCGCCCCGAGCACGGCAGCGCGGGCCGCCACCCGACTCCGGCGCTCCCGCCCCGACTCCCTGGCCCCGAAGGAAGCCGACGCCGAACAACGACTCGCACTCGACGAGGGCTGCCGTCCACCGAAGCCCTCGTCGTCCCCTCACGGCGAATCGCTGCCCACCAGCGTGAGCAAGTGGTCACGACGCGTCAACACCCGTTCGGCGAGATGTCCCTTATGCCGCTTTTGGCGTGGGCGCGCACGGAAGCACATCCCGGCGCATCACCGCATGCCCTGCCGAAATCGGCCCGTCCCCCTGCCTCCGTGCCCCGCCCCCGCAGCACAACCCCACGGCATGTGCCGCCGCACACCACGCACCCGGCGGGCACGGACAGCGGCCGGCGGAGGCCCTAGACCGCCTCGTACGCCAGCCCCTCGAATGACGCCCCGCCGCCGTACGCCACCGCGCCGGCTCCGCACGACGCCGACAGGTCACGGGACTTCGCGCACCGGTCCAGTTCGCACCAGATGCGCTTGCCGGTGGCCTCGACACTCCAGCCCCAGCGGTCGGCGAGGCCGTCGACGAGAGCCAGGCCCCGGCCGCCGGTCGCGTCGTCACCGGCGCACCGGGGCACGGGGGCCCGGCCGCTGCGGTCCGCCACCTCCAGGCGGACCGTGGTCTCCTCCGTCACCACGGGCGGCAGGGACAGCCGCAGGACGGCGGCTCGGCCGGTGTGCACCACGGCGTTGGTGACGAGCTCGGAGACGAGCAGGATCAGCGTCTCGGCGAGGGGTTCGTCGGCCTGTATGCCGGACCCGGCCAGGCGGGAGCGGGCCCACCGCCGGGCTCGCCCCACTTCTGCGGGGTCGGGCCGGATCTCCAGCTGCACTTGAAGCACCTGCACCGCTCACACCATCCGAACCGGCGGACACTTAGGCTCGCGCCTCACGAAGGCCACGATCGTAGCCATTTTCTGCATGGCCAGAACAACGGCCGGGACAAGGATCACAGAACGTGAATCCCTTGTGGGACAGCATGGTTGACGTACAGTCACGCCAACAAGCGCTTCGGGCATATTCCAGCGCGAAGGAGTACCCGTGCGGCATACTGTGCGACGCTCGCCGCGGGCAGTCGAACAGGCCGCGCCACTGGGTCGCACTGCGCTCGGAGCCACTCGCATCTGACACAAGGTACCGGAGCGGGCAATCGACTCCAGGCCGTCACGAGTCACGCTGAGGACACAAGCCGATATCAACGCTCCGTGATTCCGGTATGCCACGATCCATGACATCTCCGGGAGCGCACACGGTGATGTCGCAGCCAGAGGGCCCGTCAGGCCGATCCGGGAGCCAGAGCGGCCGCGAGCAACTCCTCACTCTCCGTGACGCCGCCCGCACGCTGGGTTCGAACCCATGCGCGTTTCAGATGCAGATGGACCTCGGACTCCCAGGTGAAGCCCATGCCGCCGTGCACCTGGAGACAGTCCCGGGCGCCGCGCACGGCGGCCTCGTCGGCGAGGAGCCGGGCCGCGGCGATGTCGGCCGGGTCGGCGGTGACGGCGGCCGCGTACACCGCGGCGCGGGCCGTCTCCGCCCGGACCAAGATCGCCGCGCACAGGTGCGCCACCGCCTGGAAGGCCCCGATCGGACGGCCGAACTGTTCGCGGGCCCGGGCGTGTTGCGCCGCCAGTTCGCAGACGCGGCCGGCCGTGCCGAGTTGCTCGGCGGCGGTGAGCAGAACCGCGACGGGGTCGGGGACGAACCGCCGCGCGGGCAGGCGGTGCAGGGGGGTGAGCGGGTCGAGCGAGCGCAGCGGCACGGCCCCGGTGGTGTCGCCGCGGACGACGTCCGCCTGCGCCAGCCACTCCACCAGCCCGCCGTCCACGGCCGCCACCACCGTCTCCCCGGTGGCCGCGCCCGGTACGGCACCGGCCGCGAGGTGGGTGGCGACGAGCGGCCCGGGCAGCAGCGCCCGCCCCGCCTCCTCGAACACCAACACCGCCTCCGGCAGACCGAGTCCGACCCCACCGTCCGCCTCCGGCACCCGCAGCGCGAAGAACCCGAGGTCACCAAGGGTCCGCCACACCACCCGGTCGAGGCGCGGCGTCCCGGCGGCCCCGTCACCGGCACCCTCCACCGCGGCCCGCAGCGCCTCCCCGTCGAAGCGCCGTGCGAGCACCCCGCGCACCCCGTCCCGCAGAGCACGCTGGTCGTCCGTGAGACGGAACCGCACGGCGTCTCACCGTCCCTTCGGCAGGCCGAGGATGCGCTCGGCGATGATGCTGTGCTGGACCTGCGAGGTGCCGGCCGCGATGGTGTACGACAGGGCGGACAGCCGGTCGGGGGTCCACGGCCGGTCCAGGTCGAGGCAGTCGGGGCCCAGCACCTCGGCGGCGGCGTCGTACAGCTCCTGGCGGGCGTGCGAGTAGCGGAGCTTGAAGACCGAGCCGCCTGCGCCCGGCACCCCGTCCGACGCCTGAGCCGCGCTCACGTTCCACTGTGTGAGCCGCCACAGCGCCCGGAACTCGGCGTTGAGCCTGCCCAGCCGGCGCCTGAGGACCGGGTCGTCCCAGCGGCCGTTCGTACGGGCCTCGACGGCCAGTTCGCCCAGCACCCGCCGGCAGGCGACGACCTCGCCGGCGAAGGCCGTGCCCCGCTCGAAGGAGAGCGTCACCATGGTCACGCGCCAGCCGTCGTTCTCGTCGCCGACCCGGTTCGCGACCGGCACCCGCACCTCGTCGAGGAACACCTCGGCGAACTCCGCCGACCCGGCGAGCGTGCGCAGCGGCCGTACGGTGATGCCGGGCGCGTCCATGGGCAGGGCGAGCCAGGTGATGCCCCGGTGCCTGGGCGCCTCGGGGTCGGTGCGGACCAACAGTTCGCACCAGTCGGCCACTTCCGCGTGGGAGGTCCAGATCTTGGAGCCGGTCACCACGTAGGCGTCGCCGTCGCGCCGCGCTCGGGTGCGCAGGGCCGCGAGGTCGGAGCCCGCCTCCGGTTCGCTGAAGCCCTGGCACCAGACCTCCTCGCCGCGCAGGATCGGTGGCAGCCAGCGCTCCCGCTGCTGCGGCGTGCCCTCCGCGGCGATGGTCGGGCCGGCGTGCAGGAGACCCACGAAGTTGGCGCCCACATAGGGCGCGCCGGCCTTCTCGGTCTCCTCCAGGAAGATCAGCCGCAGGGTCGGGGAGGCGCCCCAGTGGACGTCGGCGTAACCGGCGTCGTGGAGCGTGCGCTGCCAGCCGAGGTCGTACGCCCGCCGTCCCGGCCAGTCGCCGGGGGACGGTCTGGGCGGGAGCCCCGGGAGCGTCTTCGCGAGCCAGTCCCGCAGCCGGGTCCGGAAGTCCTCCTCCTCGGGCGTGTACGACAGGTCCATCAGCGGTCGAGGTCCAGGTCCAGGTCCAGGTCCAGCATCCGGATGGCGTTGCCCCGCATCAGCTTGTACACCGTCTCGTCGTCGAGGCCCTTCACATGGTCGAGGGCGACCTCCTTGGTGTGCGGGAAGGTCGAGTCGACGTGCGGGTAGTCGGTCTCGAAGGTGGCGTTGTCCCGGCCGACGACGTCGATCGAGGCGACCCCGTGCTTGTCGCGGAAGAAGCAGCAGAACATCTGCCGGTAGTAGTACGTGGACGGCGGCTCGGGGACGGTGTCGCGCACGCCGCCCCAGGCGCGGTGCTCCTCCCAGACGTCGTCGGCGCGTTCCAGGGCGTAGGGGATCCAGCCCATCTGGCCCTCGGAGTAGGCGAGTTTGAGGCGTGGGAACCGCACCAGGACCCCGCTGAAGAGGAAGTCCATCATCGAGGCCATCGCGTTGTTGAAGCTGAGCGAGGCCTGGACGGCGGGCGGGGCGTCCGGGGAGGCGGCCGGCATCTGCGAGGACGATCCGATGTGCATGTTGACGACCGTCCCGGTCTCCTCGCAGACGGCGAAGAACGGGTCCCAGTAGCCGGAGTGGATGGACGGGAGCCCGAGGTGGGTGGGGATCTCGGAGAAGGTCACCGCCCTCACCCCGCGCGCGGCGTTGCGGCGGATCTCCGCGACCGCCAGGCCGACGTCCCACAGCGGGATCAGGCACAGCGGGATGAGCCGCCCGCCGCTGTCGCCGCACCACTCCTCGACCATCCAGTCGTTGTAGGCGCGCACGCAGGCGAGGGCGACCTCCTTGTCGTGCGCCTCGGCGAAGGTCTGCCCGCAGAACCGGGGGAAGCTGGGGAAGCAGAGGCTCGCCTCGACGTGGTTGAGGTCCATGTCCTTCAGGCGTTCCTTCGGGTCCCAGCAGCCGGGCCGCATCTCCGCGCGGGTGATGCCCTCCAGGGTCATCTCGTCCCGGTCGAAGCCGACGGCGGCGATGTTGCGCTTGTACGGGAACTTCAGGTCCTCGTAGACCCACCAGTCGGTGGGCGGGCCGTCCGGGTCCATGGTGATGCGGTACTTGCCGCCGATGTAGGCGAGTTCACCGATCCCGGCGGTCAGCGCCCTGGGCCCGCGCTCGCGGTATCTGGCCGGCAGCCAGGTGTCGAAGAGGTGGGCGGGTTCGATCACGTGGTCGTCGACGCTGATGATGCGGGGCAGTTCGGTCGCCATGGGTCCCCTCCGCCGGACGGTACGTATCTGATGCAGCGTCAGTTAGCATCCCACCTGACGGTCCGTCAGCCAAGGAGCAGGGGGCACCCGTGAACGAGACCCCGCACGCCCTGAGTTCGTCCGGCACCCTGTGGGAGCTGGTCACCCGCCGCGCCGCCCTCACCCCCGGCCGGCCGCTCTTCCTCCAGGACGGCCGCACGCTCACCTTCGAGGCCCTGCGTGCGCGTGCCGAGCGGGTCGCGGCCGGGCTGTACGGCATGGGTGTGCGCCCCGGCACGGTGGTCGCCTGGCAGCTGCCCACCCGCATCGAGACGGCCGTGCTGTCCTTCGCCCTGGCCCGTCTCGGTGCCGTGCAGACCCCGGTGATCCCCTTCTACCGGGACCGGGAGGTCGGCTTCGCGCTGCGCGCGTGCGAGGCGGAGTTCTTCGCGGTGCCGGGCCTCTGGCGCGGCTTCGACCACGGGGAGATGGCCCGCCGGCTGGGCGCGAAGGGCGTCTTCGAGGCCTACGACGACCTGCCCGACGGCGATCCGTCCGTCCTGCCTCCCCCGCCCTCCGACGGCACCGCCGTCCGCTGGATCTACTGGACGTCCGGCACGACCTGTGCCCCCAAGGGCGTGCTGCACACGGACCGTTCGCTGCTCGCGGGCGGCTCCTGCCTGGCCCACGCGCTGCGGCCCACGGCGGACGACGTGGGTTCGATCGCCTTCCCGTACGCCCACATCGGCGGGCCCGACTACACGGTGATGCTGTTGCTGTACGGCTTCCCGGCGGTGCTGTTCGAGCAGTTCGCGCTGCCGGAGGCGCTGGCTGCGTACCGCGCGCACGGGGTGACGATGGCGGGCGGGTCGACGGCGTTCTACTCGATGTTCCTGGCCGAGCAGCGCAAGCAGCCGGGGACGCCCGTGGTGCCCACCCTTCGGCTGCTGGCGGGCGGCGGGGCGCCCAAGCCGCCGGAGCTGTACCACGCCGTGGTGCGGGAGATGGGCGTGCAGCTCACCCACGGGTACGGCATGACCGAGGTGCCGATGATCACCATGGGGGCGCCGGACGACGGCCCCGGGTTGCTGGCGGGGACCGAGGGACGGCCGCCGGAGGGGATGGAGATCCGGATCGTGGACGGGGAGGTGCGGCTGCGCGGGGACGCCGTGTGCCGCGGGTATCTGGACCCGGAGCAGACGGCGGAGGCCTTCGACGAGGACGGGTTCCTGCGCACCGGCGACCTCGGGCACCTCACGGAGACCGGGCACCTGGTGCTCACCGGCCGCCTGAAGGACGTGATCATCCGCAAGGGCGAGAACATCTCGGCCCAGGAGATCGAGGACCTGCTGCACCGGCATCCGGCGATCGGCGACGCGGCCGTGATCGGCCTGCCCGACGCCGAACGCGGGGAACTGGTGTGCGCGGTGGTGGAACAGCCGCCGGGAGCCGCTCCCTTGACGCTCGCGGGCCTCACCGCGTTCCTGCGCACCGAGGGACTGGCGGTGCACAAGCTGCCCGAGCGGCTCGAGGTGGTGGACGCCCTTCCGCGGGGCGAGACCCTGCGGAAGGTGCTCAAGTACAAGCTCCGCGAGCGCTATGCGGGCACGTGAGGCCGCGCGGGCACACGCCCCCGGTCAGGCTATTCGGGCACGGTGAAGTAGCGGGCGAAGGCCGGGACGACCTCGGCCTCGCCGACCTTGCCGTCACCGTCCCCGTCGAGCGCGGCGGCGGCCGGCCGGGCGGCGTCCTCGGGGACGCCGAGACACTTCAGGACGCGTGCGGCCTCCTCGACCGTCGCGGCACCGTCACCGTCGGTGTCGGCGACGTCCAGGGCCGCGTGCAGGAAGGGGCGGGCGATCTCGGCGAACCGGTCGGGGTTGTCGCGCAGGCGCTTGACCGCGCCGTTGACGAACTCCTCGCGCGTGATGCGCTGGTCGCCGTCACGGTCGGCCATCCCGGCCATGCCCTGCCAGAAGGCCTCGGCACCGCCGTACAGGGCCTGCCCCTTGTCGGACCGGGCCGCCACGGCGAACTCCGTGAGCAGCGCCTTGACCGCTCCGTAGAAGTCCTCGCGGTCGATGTAGCCGTTGCCGTCCTGGTCGAAGGTGGCGAACCGGGCGGCGATCTTGCGCTCGTACTCGCTGCTGACCATGTCTCTTTCGGGCCGCCTTACGTCGGATGGGGTGTGTCTCGGTCGGAGCGTACGACGGAGGGAGCCGTTCGGGCGTGGGAAAACGTCACTTCCGCCAAGACCGGGGGAATTCCGGGACATCGGCGTGTCGAAACGGCGACACTCGGCCTACCGCGCGTCATCGTCCCGTCACGCGGACAGGGGTTCGCCCTCGTCGCCGAGGGCCGCGTCCACATCGCCGTACACGTCGAACAGCCTGCGGACGCCCAGCGCTCCGAGGACGCGGTTCACGTGCGATCCGTCGGCCGCCCCCCGGGCGGGCAGCACCAGGCGCAGCCGGCCCTGGCAGGAGCGGATGAGGCGGCGGGCCGCGATGAGCACGCCGACGCCGCTGGAGTCGCAGAAGAACACCTCGGACAGATCCAGGACGAGGCAGTGGTGCCCCTCGGCCACCACGTCGTGCACCCGCTGACGCAGCACCGGCGAGGTCACCAGATCCAGCTCGCCCGACACGTGGAGCACAGCCCATTCGCCCTGCTCGCCACCGGTCACATTGAAGGTCACCACCACGCCCCTCGATCGCCAAAACGGAAGCAGTCCCTACGCTTCCTTGCAGCGCGGCTGCCCAGCGGCCGTTCCCTGAAACGCGACCCGAAAAACGGATCCCCCGCGGAAGAGGCTTGTTTTAGTCGACTTCGATCCTGTTCGATCCTCTTCAGTCAGGTCTGATCGGAGGGTTCGGGGGTAGGCGCGAGCCCAAAGGCAGCCGGTGCGAGCGCCGGTGGCCCTCTACCACCTACGGCCGGTCAGGGGGCGCACATTGCCACAAAGGGGCGTGCGCCACCGGACGTGCCGACTACATTCGAGGAGACGCCGGGCACAGGCTGGACAGGACACGCGCGGGGGAACACGAGCAGGGGGTGAGGGGGCCGCATGGCGAAAAAGGACGTACCGCCTCGCTGGGACCGCAAGATGCAGCAGCGGCTCGCCCGCGGGGAAGCGGCCGCCCTCGGGGAGCTCTACGACCGGTTCGCCTCCCTCGTGCACGGCCTCGCCCACCGCGTGCTCGGCGACGAGCGCGCCGCCGACGGCATCACCCGCGAGGTCTTCATCCACGTCTGGGAGCATCCCGACTCCTACGACCCCAGGCAGGGCCCGCTGCGCACCTGGGTCGCCACACTGACCCACCGGCTGGCGGTGCAGCGGCTGCGCGCCACGGAAACCGCCGCCCTCGCCGGCGAAGGCTCCGGCACCACGGAGGAACTGGAGCACCGGGTGCGCCGCGCCTCGGTCGCCGCCCGCGCCGACTACATCGTCCAGTCCATGCCGGTCCCGCTGCGCTCGGCCCTGGAACGGGCCTACTTCCAGCGCCGCGACTACCGCCAGACCGCCACCGACCTCGGCATCACCGAGGACGAGGCCCGCCGCCGCCTGCGCCTGGGCCTGCAACTGCTCTCCACCGCCCACGACGCCGAGGCACCGGGCGCGCCGCCCGGACACGGGGGTGCGGTGTGAACGGGCCGGACCGGTACGAGGCGTACGACGGCGACGAGGGCGAGGACGGCCGCGAGGAGAAGGACAACAGGCGGGACGAGAGCGGTATTCGCGATGAAAGCGGCGAAGGCGGTCAGGGTCTCGGCGGCCCCTCCCGAGCGACCGGCTCGACCGGCTCCGGCGGATCCGACGGCGTGCCCGGCGGACCGGAAGGACCGGACACACCCGGGCGCGGTGACGCCCCGGGCCCCGGACACCCGCCGCGCATACCCATGCCCCGGGTCTCCGTCGAGGACAGCGGACTGCCGCTGCCCGAGCCGGCGGACCTCGGCGACCTCGCACCGCCGCCCGCCCCGCCCGTCTTCGAGCACGCCGTGCTGAAGGCCCTGCTCGGCGCCTGGGCACTGGCCGCGTGCTCGGCCGAGGAGGCCACGGCCGTCGAGGAGCACCTCGGCGACTGCGGCTTCTGCGCCGACGAGGCCCGGCGGCTGCGCGAGGCGGTCGGGCTGCTGCAACGCCCCGAGAGCCTCGACCTGGACCCGGGCCTGCGCACCCGTGTCCTGCAGACCTGCCTGGAGCGGCGCCCGCCGCGCATCCCGGTACCGGACTGGGCGGCCGCCTACGACGCCGAGACCGCGCGCCTGGACGCGCTGCTCCAGGACTTCGGCGATGCCGAGTGGCACGCGCCGGTACGGCTGCGCTGGTTCCGCTCCGACGAGTCGACGAGCCGCCGCACCACCGTCGCCGGGGTCATCGCGCATCTGCTCAGCGTCGACGGCCTGGTGGCGGTCGCGCTCGGCCTGGACGACCCGCTGGGCGACGTCCCCTCCCGGCACCCGACGCCGGCGGCCCGCACCGAGGCGTTCTGGCGCGCCTCGCACTTCCCGCCCACCCGCTTCCTGCGCGCGCCCTGGCGGGAGCAGAGCCACAACCTCGTCCGCACGGTGTCCTTCACGGGCGGCGGTGACGGGAGGATGGCGGTGTCGTACGGCGACTTCGAGCTGCCCCTGCACGACGCGATGCTCGACCGCGCCTTCGAGTGCTGGGTGCACGCGGAGGACATCGCCGACGCGGTCGACTACCCCTACGACCCGCCCTCGCCGCGCCATCTGCACCGCATGATCGACCTGGCGGCCCGGATGCTGCCGACGGCCCTGGCCCACCGCCGCCGGGCCGGCCTGGCCTCCCCCGCCCCTCACCGTCATCTGGTCGCGGCGGGCGAACCGGGCCGCAGCCTCCGCCTGGAGATCGAGGGCTCGGGCGGCGGCGAGTGGCTGATCCCCCTCGACTCCCCCGCGGCGAAGGGCTCCGCCGAGCACGAAGTGGCCCATGTGGCCCTGGACGGCGTCGAGTTCTGCCGCCTGGCGGCCGGTCACGTACCTCCGCGGGAGGCAGCGGCGGGCCAGGTGGGAGACAAGGAGGCGATCAGGGACGTCCTGTTCGCGGCGGCGTCACTGAGCCGGATGTAGAACCCGGCCCGGTGGCACGTCCTCAGGGGCGCGGGAAACCGCGCGACGAGCCACGAACCATCCGCACCCGCCGCACGGACGGGACCACCGGAACCGTCAGGCGAACACCACGGTCCGCCGCCCGTTGAGCAGAATCCTCCGCTCGGCGTGCCACTTCACACCCCGGGCCAGCGCCTGGCACTCCACGTCGCGCCCGATGGCGACGAGTCCTTCCGGTGTCACGTCGTGCCCGACCCGCTCGACCTCCTGCTCGATGATCGGCCCCTCGTCGAGGTCGGCCGTCACGTAGTGAGCCGTCGCGCCGATCAGCTTCACGCCCCGGGCGTGAGCCTGGTGATACGGCTTCGCGCCCTTGAAGCTCGGCAGGAAGGAGTGGTGGATGTTGATGATCCGCCCGGACAGCGCCTTGCACAGGTCGTCCGAGAGGACCTGCATGTAGCGGGCCAGCACGACCAGCTCGACGCCCTCGTCGCGCACGATCCCCAGCAGCTGCGCCTCGGCCTCGGCCTTCGTGTCCTTCGTCACCGGAATGTGGTGGAAGGGGATGTTGTACGAGCCCACCAGCTCGGCGAAGTCCGTGTGGTTCGACACCACTCCGGCGATCTCCACCGGCAGCGCCCCGGTCCGCGCCCGGAACAGCAGGTCGTTCAGGCAGTGCCCGAACTTGCTGACCATCAGCAGGATGCGCATCTTCTGGTCGGCCCGGTTGATCTGCCAGTCCATCTGGAACGAGTCGCCGATCGCGGCGAAGCTGGCCCGCAGCTTCTCCACGGTCACCGGCGCCTCCGCCGAGAAGTGGACCCGCATGAAGAACAGCCCCGTGTCGTGGTCACCGAACTGCTGGCTGTCCTCGATGTTGCACCCGGTCATGAACAGATAGCTCGACACGGCGTGCACGATGCCCTTCCGGTCAGGGCAGGACAGGGTGAGGACGTACTGGTCGGCCGGGACCTCGGCGCTGGTGGACTGCTCGTTCATGCAGGACAGGTTCCCACAAGGAACGACACCACCGGCAATCGTCCCGCAGGGCGGACCGCCGCGACGGCCGCTAGGCGGACCTGGTCATGATCCGCAGTACTTCCAGGCTGCGCGGCGGCGCGTCCGGCTCCTCGCCGTCGCTCGCCGCGAGCCGCACGTGCGCGTCCCGGGCCGCCCGGACCGCCTCCGGCCACGCCTCGTGTTCGAGATACGCGGCGACCGGCGCGTCCGGCCCGACCTGGTGCATGATCCGCAGCACCCGCAGCACCGCGCTGTCGACGAGGGCCGCCTCCTGGGAGTCGCGGAAGATCGTGCCGACGTACTTCTCGGCGGACCAGTGGTCCAGCCAGGTGTCCTCGACCAGCCGGTACACCGCGTCGGTCACGTCGCCGTAGCCGTCCACACCGGCCAGCCAGACGTCCCGCTGGAAGACGGGATCGGAGAGCATGTGCAGCGCCGAGCGCACGTTGCTGCGCCAGCGCCACCACGGCATGTCGTTGACAGGCATGCCGCCCATGGTGGATGAGCGACGGCCACGTCGGGAAGAGTTCTCCGAAGCTTGCACGGTCATCGATCGTACGTTCCCCTCCACATCGGTCACACCGGCCCCCGCAATTCACCGGTGCGTCACCCATTGTTGACCGGAGATCACTCATGGGTTAGCCGTGTGACGGAATCGTGCGGAACCATGACCGGCAGGCGACGCACCCGCAGCACATTCCTCCCCGGCCTCCTCACCCGTCACGCCAGGAACGGCATCCTCTCCGCGGGCACGGCGGTCGCGTGCGCGTCGCTCCTCGCCGGATGCGGTGTGGTCCCCGGCACCACGGGGGGTGCCGGGGGCGACACCATCACCGTCATGACCTGGGCCCCGCAGAACACCAAGGCCACCAACAAGCCCGGCATGCCCGCCTTCGCCCATGCCTACGCCCGCTGGATCAACACCAACGGCGGGATCAACGGCCGCAAGCTCAACGTGCTGACCTGCAACGACCACAACGACAGCGTGGCCGCCGCGAAGTGCGCCCGGCGGGCCGCCAAGGAGAACGTGGTCGCGGTCGTCGGATCCTACAGTCAGTACGCGGACTCCTTCTTCCCGTCGCTCGAGGGCGCCGGCATCCCCTACATCGGCGGCTACGGCATCACCAACGCCGAGTTCACCAGCCCCCTGTCCTACCCCGTCAACGGCGGCCAGCCCGCGCTGCTCGCCGGCCTCGGCGGCGCGCTCGCCGACTGCGGGCCCGTCGCGCTGATCCGTCCCGACACCATCGCGGGCGACCAGCTGCCCCCGCTGCTCGACTCCGGCCTGAAGGCGGGCGGGCACCGGGCCTCGAACGACCAGCGGGCGGCGGAGGACGCCACCGCGTACGACGACCAGGCCGAGCGGGCCCTGCGCACGACGACGACCGGAGGAACCGGCCAGGGATGCGTGGTGCCCGCGCTCGGGGACCGCAACGGCACCTTCATGGACTCCTTCCGGCGGGCCCGCGAGGACTACCCGGAGGTGCGGACGGCCACCGTGCTCGGCAGCGTCGACCAGACGGTGATCGACGCGACCGGCGGAGCCTCGGGGCCCTACGAGGGCTCGTACATCACCGGCTGGTACCCGGTGGCGAGCGATCCGCGCTGGGACGAGATGAAGCGGGTGATCCGGGAGGAGGCCTTCGGCGACAACCGCATCGACCCCGCGGACGCCGGCGTGCAGACCACGTGGATCGCCTACACGGTGTTCCGGCAGATCGCCGAGTCGCTCGGCGACGGCGAGGTGACCGCCGACACGGTCACGGAGGCCCTGGACGACGGCCTGAAGGTCGGCACGGGCGGGCTGACGCCGACGCTCCAGTGGCAGTTCCAGGACAAGCTCGCCGCCGTGGGCTTCCCGCGCCTGGTCAACGCGAACGTGACCGTACAGGTGGTGCGGGAGGGGCGGCTGGTGTCGGCGCGCACGGGCTTCGTCGACACCACGAAGACGCTGCAGGACGCGGACGTGAACTACTGAGCGTCCCCGCTCCGCGGTTCACGTCCCCACCGGGCCGTCTCCGTCACAGCTGGGTCGGCTGACGCTCGGTCAGGCCGTACTTCTTCGCGATCCCGTTCCACAGGCCGGCCGCCTTGGCCTTCTGGGCGCTGGCGACGCCGCTGGCCCGGTTCCCGGCCAGGGTCTGGTCGGTGGTGCGGGCCTGGCCCTTCTTGCAGCCCTTCCTGCCCGCGGTCTGGTCGGCCCAGGCCGCGTAGTGGTTGTCGGCCGAGGCGGAGGCCTGCCAGGCCTTGGTGAGGGCGGTGGTCAGCGCGGCGTGGTCGGGCAGCCGGTCGACCTCGATGCCGGAGAGCCGGGTGACCAGACCGCTGCGCTGCTTGGCCGCGTCACGCAGGTCCTTCGCGGCCTGGGCCAGGTTGTCGCAGCCCCTCACGTCGCCGACCGCGTTGATCACGGTGCTGCGGCTGTTGCCGCTGTCGGCGAGCAGCTTGTCCAGCTCGACGGCCTGGGCCCGGGCCGGGTCGGCCGACGGCGAGGCGGAGCCCTCCGTCGCGGGAGCGGAGGCGGCCACGGTCTTCTTGTCACCGCCGTCGTCGTCCCCACCGCCCGAGCCACCGGCGAGCAGCGCGCCCGCGCCGACGCCGAGGACGGCGATGCCGATGCCGACGGCCGCGATCACGGGGACGCGCGAACCGCTGCGGCCACCGCGTGAGCGGCCTCCGGCGGGCGGAGCGTGGGAAGGCTCGGGAGCGCCGTACGAGGGCTGGGGTCGGGGCTGCTCGATGCGGGGCATCTGCTGGGTGCCCCCGGCCGGGCTCGCGGGGCCCCGCTCACTGCGGAAGAGGTTGTCGAACTCGGCGGGCGGCTGCTTGTCCTCGCCCGGCACCGGCGCGATGTACTGCGTCGCCTCGGCGTCCGGATTCGAGGCGGGGGGCAGCGGCCCGGCTCCCGACCCGGCCCGGGGCCCGGTCCCGAGGAAGCGCGTCGCCTCCGGGTCCTCCCCGGACGGCGTCTCGGGCGGCAGCGCGCCCGGTCTCACGGGGGGTATGTACTGAGTCGCCCCCTCGTCGGCGGCCGGCGCGACCGGCGGCAGATACTGCGTGGCCGCGGCGGCGTCCCCCGCGACGGGCGGTATGTACTGGGTCGCGCCGTCGTCCGCGGGCGAGGGCAGGGGCGCGCCCCCACCGGTCCCGTACCCGGTTCCCGCCTGCGGCTGCGGCGCTCCCCCGGCAGGCTGCCCGTACCCGTCGGTGGCCGGCGGCAGGCCGCCCCCGTACGGGTCGGCGCCCTGCGGCAGACCGGTCCCCTGCGGATACCCGTAAGGGGAGGCTCCCTGCGGCTGCTGTCCCCCGCCGGCTCCGTGCGCAGAGCCGTACCCGGGCGCACCCGAGCCCTCCGGAGGCAGGGGGGCTCTTCCGCCGGAGGTGCCGTACGGGTCGTAGCCGGTGTGGCCGGCGGACGGCTGGGCCGGGCCGTACGGGTCGGGGTGCGCCGGGGTGCCGGCGTACGGGTTCGGGGGCCGGGTGCCCTCCGGGGGGAGCGCGCCCGGGGCCTGGGCGTCCCAGGCGGGCGGTTCCGGCGTGCCCCACTGCTGGGGCTGGGACTGCCAGGTCTGGTCGGGCGGGGGCGCGCTCTGCTGCTGGTCCGGGCCCCACGGCCCGCCCCAGTTCTGGCCCTCCGCGGGGGCCGAGGCCTGCGGCCCGCCCGCCGACGGCGGGGCGGGCCTGCGGCCGGGGGCGTCGTCCGGTCCGCCCGTCATGCCCGGCAGCAGGGGCTCGCCACCGTCGGAGGGCAGCACGATGCCTTCGCGCGCGGGGCGCGCCGAGGGCTCCTCGCCCTGTCCACTCTGCGTCACCGGGACTCCTACTAATGGGGGACCTTGTGAATCGTCGGGTCACGCTACCGGGTCCCCAGAGCCCCGTGCCACGCAGCACAGGGCACGACCTCCTGCCCTGTGAGCGCGGTAACACCACCGGATCACGGCCCGCCGTTCATGTCACCTCCTGCCCGCGAGGCGGCCGTTTCCCGCACGTTCACGCATCCGCAGACCTTGTGTTCACGCTGCGGCCTGGAGGTCGAGCCGCGCCCCGAACTCCCTGACCACCGCCTCGTCCCGGTACGGCTCCAGCCGCTGCTGGAAGTCCTCCAGGTACTCGGCGCCCCGGTTGGACCGCAGCCCCTCCAGCAGTTCCACGGCCTTCATGCCGGTGCTGCACGCCTCTTCGATCTCGCGCTGCTGCACCTGTGCCGTGGCCAACAGCACATAACCGATGGCCCGGCGGCGTGCCCGCGTCTCGGGATGCCCGGCCAGCGACTCCTGCGCGCACCGGGCCGCCGCCTCGGCCTGCCCGAGGTCCCGGTGGCAGTGGGCCAACTCGTCGGCGAGGTACGCCTCGTCGAAGTGCGCGATCCACACCGGGTCGTCCCCGGCGGCCGGGTCGGCCGCCTCCAGGGCGCTCACCGCGCGCCCGGCCGAGGACTGGGCGGCGCGCACGTCGCCCATGAGGGCGTGCCCGCGCGCCTCCGCCGCGTGGAACATCGACTCCGCACGCGGTGACACGCGCCCCCGCGCCCCCTCCTGCGCCGCCCGCGCCAACTGCGCGATCTCCCGCGGGTTTCCGAGCTGCGCGGCGAGATGGCTCATGGAGGCCGCGAGGACGTAACCGCCGTAGCCGCGGTCCCCGGCCGCCTGCGCGAGCCGCAGCGCCTGGATGTAGTAGCGCTGGGCCAGGCCGGGTTGCCCGGTGTCGACGGCCATGTACCCGGCGAGCTCCGTCAGCCGGGCCACCGCGGCGAACAGGTCCCGCCCGACCGCCTCCCGGTACGAGCCCGCCAGCAGCCCCGAGACGACGCTGTTGAGGTAGTGCACGACGACCGGCCGCACATGCCCGCTGCCGTACTGGTGGTCGAGATCCACCAGCGCCTGCGTCATGGCCCGCACCGCCTGGACGTCGGACTGCCCCACCCGTGGCCCCGCCGAGCGCGACACCTGCGCGTCGGGCGCGGAGATCAGCCAGTCGCGGCTGGGTTCGACCAGCGCGGACGCGGCGACGGAGGAGCCGGACAGGAAGTCGCGCCGCCCCACGTCACTGCGCCACAGCTCGCAGACCTGCTCGATGGCCCCCAGTACCGTCGGCGAGAACTGCAGGCCCACGCCCGAGGCGAGGTTCTTGCCGTTGGCCATGCCGATCTCGTCGATCGTGACCGTACGGCCGAGTTTGCGGCCCAAGGCCTCGGCGATGATCGCCGGGGCCCGGCCCCGTGGTTGCTGCCCGCGCAGCCAGCGCGCCACCGACGTCTTGTCGTAGCGCAGGTCGAGGCCGTGCTCGGCACCGCACATGTTGACCCGGCGGGCCAGGCCGGCGTTGGAGCATCCGGCTTCCTGGATGAGCGCCTGGAGCCGTTCGTTCGGCTGCCTGGCGACGAGCGGCCTTGCGGCCATGGCGTACCCCCTGTGGCTGCGGTGCCTGCCCACGCACCGAGTTGACGTGTCTTCCGCGGCCGAGCCCCCTCACGTCCCAGCGAAAGGATCCGGCCGTGAAGATCAATGCCCCGCCGACCAGGCGAAAATGCGAGGCATGTGAGGAATGCCGGGGTAACGGCTGCTGCCGGCCCCACTCGTGGTTACCCAGCTCCGACGACGGTTCCTCCTGCGCGCCCCCGCACATGCACCCATGCGCCCCGGATACCGGGGCGATGCTCCTCCCCGCGCACGCGGGTGGGCGTAACCCCTGGTGACGACCAGAGTTGTGTTCATCGTGGAAGAGACGATCGCCGGCACCGAAGCCGCTCAGATCCCGAAGCAGCGCGGGGAATCGCTGCTGGAGACCGCTGTTCGCTACGCCGAGGAGCGCCACTGGGACGTGTTCCCCGGCACCTGGCTGGAAGCCGTCGACGGGAGTCAGCGCTGCTCCTGCGGTGACGCGGCGTGCCCGGCGCCCGGGTCGCACCCGGCGCGTCCGGACTGGGCGACGCAGGCGACGGGCAGTGCGACGGTCGCGCGGCGGATGTGGCAGAAGCAGCCGACCGCGTCGATCCTGCTGCCGACGGGGCGGACGTTCGACGCGATCTCCGTGGCGGAGACGGCGGGGTTCCTCGCGCTGGCGCGGATGGAGCGGATGGAGCTGACGCTCGGGCCGGTGACCCTCACGCCGGATCGGCGGATGGAGTTCTTCGTGCTGCCGGGGGCGGCGGCGAAGGTGCCCGATCTGGTGCGGAAGCTGGGGTGGTCGGTGTCGTCGCTGGATCTGACCGTGCTGGGTGAGGGGGCGTACGTGGCCGCGCCGCCCACGCGGTTCGGATCGCGCGGCGCCGTGCAGTGGGCCTGCCGGCCGACGCCGGCCAATCGGTGGCTGCCGGACGCGGAGGAGTTGATCTCGCCGTTGGCCTACGCGTGCGGTCGGGATCGGTAGCGCCTGATCGTCCGCGTGGTTGCCGATTCAGGGCGGCTGCGGGCCGGTTGTGGTTGTTCGCGCAGTTCCCCGCGCCCCTGAGAGGCCTGCTGCCCCACCGTAGGGTGATGGGTGACGGAGGGAGACGCGGTGGGATCCAGCGCTGTGCGTGTGCGGGGGCTCTGGAAGCGGTTCGGGCAGCAGGTCGCTGTGGCCGGGATCGATCTGGAGCTGCCCGCGGGCAAGTTCATCGGGCTCGTCGGGCCGAACGGGGCCGGGAAGACCACCACCTTGTCGATGGTGACGGGGCTGCTCAGGCCCGACCACGGGACGGTCGAGGTGGTCGGGCACGACGTGTGGCGGGACCCCGTCGAGGTGAAGGCGCGGATCGGGGTGCTGCCGGAAGGGCTGCGGCTGTTCGAGCGGCTCTCCGGGCGCGAACTGCTGGCGTACAGCGGGCGGTTGCGCGGGCTGCCCGGCGCCGAGGTCGACAAGCGGGCCACCCAGCTCCTCGACGTCCTCGATCTCGCCGGCGCCCAGCACAAGCTGGTCGTCGACTACTCGACCGGCATGCGCAAGAAGATCGGGCTCGCCGCCGCTCTCCTCCACAATCCCGAAGTGCTGTTCCTCGACGAGCCGTTCGAGGGCGTCGACCCCGTCTCCGCCCAGACCATCCGGGGCGTCCTGGAGCGGTACACGGCCTCGGGCGCCACGGTCGTGTTCTCTTCCCACGTCATGGAGCTCGTCGAGTCGCTGTGCGACTGGGTCGCGGTGATGGCCGCCGGGCGGATCCGCGCCACCGGCACCCTCGCCGAGGTGCGCGGGGACGCGCCCTCGCTGCAGCGGGCGTTCCTTGAGCTCGTCGGCGCGCAGAGCCGGGACGCCGGGTCCGACCTGGACTGGCTGGGCGGTGGGTCGCGGTGAGCACGCCCGCGATCACCCCCGTCTTCGTCCGGCTGAAGCTGTCACTGCTGCGCAACGGACTGCGGCAGTCCGGCGGGCGCAAGGCCGCCTACATCACCTCGGCGGTCTGCGCGCTGCTGTTCGCCGCGCTCCAGCTGATCGGCCTGATCGCGCTGCGCGGCCACGCGCACGCCGAGTCGGTGACCGTGCTGGCGGTGGCGGTGCTGGGGCTCGGGTGGGCGGTGATGCCGCTGTTCTTCCCCAGCGGTGACGAGACCCTCGACCCGACCCGGCTGGTGATGCTTCCGCTGCGGCCCCGGCCGCTGGTACGGGCGCTGCTCACGGCCTCGCTGGTGGGCATCGGGCCGTTGTTCACGCTGTGCCTGCTGGTCGGTTCCGTGGTCGCGGTGGCGCGGGGCGGGGTGGCGTTCGCCGTCGGCGCCGTCGCCGTCGTCCTCGCGCTGCTGGTGTGCGTGGCCTTCGCACGGGCCGTCGCCGTCGCCAACGTACGGCTGCTGACCAGCCGCAAGGGGCGGGACCTCGCGGTGCTCAGCGGGCTCGTCATCGCCATCGGGGCACAGATCGTCAACTTCGGCGCGCAGCGGCTCGGGGCGTCGGGACTGGGCGAACTCGACCCGGCGGCCGAGGTGCTCCGGTGGGTGCCGCCCGCGTCGGCGATCGGGGCCGTGCACGCGGTGAGCGAGGGGTCCTACGGTCTCGCCGCGGCTCAAGTGGCACTGACCGCGGCTGCGCTGGTGGCGCTGCTCGCGTTCTGGTCACGGCACCTGACCCGGCTGATGACCTCGCCCGACGGATCCACCCTGCCGAGCGCCGAGTCGGCCGCCCGGGAGCGCTCCTCGACCGGGCTGGGCCGGCTGCTGCCCCCGGGCCGTACCGGCACGGTGATGGAGCGCAGCCTGCGGTACGTGTGGCGCGACCCGAAGACCAAGGCCGCCTGGGTGACGTCGCTGGCCATCGGGCTGATCGTGCCGGTGTTCAACGCCTGGCAGGGCACCGGGTCGGTGTACTTCGCTTGCTTCGCCGCCGGGATGCTCGGCATCCAGATGTACAACCAGTTCGGGCAGGACACCTCGGCGTTCTGGATGGTCGCGATGACGATCTCCTCGACGCGTGACGCCTACGTCGAGCTGCGCGCCCGGGCCTACGCCCTGCTGGTGATCACCCTGCCGTACGCCACGCTCGTGACGGTCCTGACGACGGCCATGCTCGGCGACTGGCGGCGGCTGCCCGAGGCGCTGGGTCTGTCCTTCGCGCTGCTCGGCGCGATGCTCGCGACCGGGGCGTGGACCTCCGCCCGCTTCCCGTACTCCATCCCGCAGGAGGGGTACAAGAACGTCGCCCCCGGGCAGACCGGGCTCGCCTGGATCTCCATCTTCGGCGGCATGATGGCGGCCGCCCTGCTGTGCGCGCCGGTCATCGCGCTCACGATCTGGCTGAACGTGAGCGCCGACGGCGACGACTGGAGGTGGCTGCCGCTGCCGGCCGGCACCGCGTACGGGGCGGCGCTCGCGGCGGCGGGGCTGAAGCTGGCCGCTCCGCGGACGGCCCGGCGGCTGCCGGAGATCCTGGCGGCGGTCAGCAAGGGGTGACGCGGCCCGCGGAGGCCGGTGTCAGTGGTCGCGCAGGGAGTCCAGGAACGGCTCGATGGCGGCGCGCCAGGCCTCCGGCTGGTCGTAGTGCACCAGGTGACCGGCGTCGGCGACCTCCGCGTACTGGCCGCGGGGCAGGACGCGGACCATCTCCTGGGCCTCGGCGCGGCCCAGTTCGCCGTCCAGGCCGCGCACGACCAGGGTGGGGCAGCGGACCTGGGCCAGCTCCTCCCAGTGCGCGTCGTACACCCACGTCTCGCGGGAGCGGAGCATCTGCTCCGGTTCGAAGACCGGGCGCCAGCCGTCCGGGGACTCGGCCATCACCTCGGCGTAGAACTCGCCACGGGCCGGGTTGGGCCGCTCCACCCAGGGGTCGTCCTCGCCGAACCACTTGCGGACGTCGGCGAGCGTGGCGAAGGGCAGCGGCCAGGACTCGAACCACTGGCCCCACTCGCGCTGGGAGGCACCGCCGAGCGCGGAGGCCCGCATGTCGCAGATGATCAGCCCGCGGACCAGGTCGGGGCGTTTGGCGGCGAGCTGCCAGGCGGTCAGCGCGCCCATGGCGTGGCCGATGAGGACGACCGGGGCGAGGCCGAGCTGCTCGAGAGCGGCCTCGACGTCGTCCACGTAGGCGTCTCGGGTGAAGGAGCCCTGCGGTGGTTTGTCACTGCGGCCGTGGCCGCGCTGGTCGAGGGCGATCGCGCGGTAACGCGCGGAGAGCCAGCGGGCGGTGGACGCCCAGTGCGAGGCGCGGCCCATGAGGCCGTGCAGTAACAGCACGCCGGGCGAGCCCTCCGGCGCGGTGTGCCCCTCGTGCGCCCCCTGCCCCTCCTGCGCCGGGTCGGTTTTGGGCGGGTCGCCGAACTCCCAGGCCGCCAGGCGTACGCCGCCCGTCCCGGTCACGTCGATGCGTCGCGCCATGTCCTGGCACCCCCCAAGCTTCGCGCGGACCGCGGCCCCCTCGGAGCCGGCCGGTCCTGTGAACCGTGTTCCGCCTGCTGTTCCTTCTGCCCTGCTTGCCGCCGTACCTGTCCGCACAAGCGTGCCGTGCGCCGCCCGCAGACTATCGAATGCGCATTCGAGAACGAGGTTCTCGCGGGCAACACCCCTCGTTCGAGTGACCACCCTCGGGGATTGATCGCCGCTGCCGAGGGGAGATCTTCAGCGGGGGGCGGGCCGCTCGGGGAAACCGGTCCGCGGGGAATGACCCTGAGAGCTCGGGGCTCCGGGTCAGCACAGGGGAGGACAGGCCCCGGCGCCACACGGCGCCGGGGCCCTCCATCGCTCCACGGCACATCCTCCAGCCCCCTCCCCGGCCGGGCGACATCGCTGTCGAGCCGCGGCCCAGAGCCCCTCAGGTCATATGCCTCACGCGACAGCGTCGCACGGGAAGCGCACGAGCGCTGCCATTCGGCGGACTGGATCCCCGATTCGGGCCGGATCACGCCAACGCCACAAGAACCCCGCACGCGACGGGAGTTGACGATGCCCCGGCTCGTCGGCGGCGCGGCGGCTCAGGGCTTGGCGACGAACACGTGGGAGGCGACGTCCGACTCCAGCTCGGCCGCCTCGCCACCACTGCCGACCAGGACACCGCCCGGCGACTCGGTCACACTCACCACCGAGCCGGGCTGCACGCCCGCCCGCCGCAGCGTGTACATCAGCTGCGCGTCCGTCTGGATCGGCTCGCCGATCCGGCGCACCACGACCGTCTTGCCCTCGGCGCCCGGGTCGAGGCTGGCCAGCGACACCATGCCCTCGTCCAGGAACGGGTCGGCGCCGTCCTTCTCGCCGAGCTCCTCCAGCCCCGGGATCGGGTTGCCGTACGGCGACTCCGTCGGGTGCCGCAGCAGCTCCAGGACGCGGCGCTCCACGGCCTCGCTCATCACATGCTCCCAGCGGCACGCCTCGGCGTGGACCTGCTCCCACTCCAGACCGATCACGTCGACGAGCAGGCACTCGGCGAGACGGTGCTTGCGCATCACACGCGTGGCCAGCCGGCGGCCCTCGTCGGTCAGCTCCAGGTGCCGGTCGCTGGCGACGGACACCAGTCCGTCGCGCTCCATCCGCGCCACGGTCTGGCTGACGGTGGGACCGCTCTGGTCCAGCCGCTCGGCGATACGGGCGCGCATGGGGACCACACCCTCTTCCTCCAGCTCGAGGATGGTGCGGAGATACATCTCCGTGGTGTCGATCAGTCCGGACATACGTGCCCCTCGAATGAGATCTGCCGGAGGCTGGACGGCTCACCGGCGTGTGCGCTGGCCCTGCAACCAATTCTGCCGGATACCACCGACAACCGTGCCTCCGGAGGGAAAGCCGGGGATTACGCGGCCGTGCGCAAGGGTACGGACTTCCCCTTCGGCGCCCGCCCGGCACTCGGCGCGCGGACCGCACGGCCGTATTGACACCGCACTGGTCCAGACCGCACCGTGATGCGCGACACAAGCGCCGAGGCCAGCCCGAAGGGATCCCGAATGAGCGACCGCGCGCCGGCCGGACAGTTCCTCGACGCCGCGATCGGCCTGCTGCGGCAGATCCGGGACGAGGAGTCCGACAGCATCGCCGCCGCCGGGACACTCCTCGCCGACACCGTCGCGAGCGGGGGCCGGCTCTTCGCCTTCGGCGCGGGGCACTCCTCCCTCGCCGCGCAGGACCTCGTCTACCGCGCCGGGGGCCTCGCGCTGATGAACCTGCTCGCCGTGCCGGGGGTCGTCGGCGTCGACGTCATGCCCGCGCCGCTCGGCTCCGCCCTGGAACGCGTCGACGGCCTCGCGAGCGCCGTCCTCGACAGCTCCCCGCTCCGCGAGGGCGACGCCCTGCTGATCATCTCCCTGTCGGGGCGCAACGCCCTGCCCGTCGAGATGGCCATGAACGCGCGCGCCCTGGGCATCAAGGTCATCGGCGTGACATCGGTGGCCTACGCCTCGCAGACGAAGTCCCGGCACGCCTCCGGGACGTATCTCAAGGACCACTGCGACCTCGTCCTCGACTCCAAGATCGCGGTGGGCGACGCCGAACTCACCCACGACGACATCCCGGCCCCCTTCGCCCCCGCCTCCACGGTCGTCACCTCGGCGCTCCTGCAGGCCGTCATGGCGACGGCGGCCACCACGCTCGCCGACCGCGGCATCGAGCCGCCGCTGCTGCGCTCGGGCAACGTCGACGGCGGCCACGACTGGAACGCCCGGGTGATGGAGCAGTACCGCGACCGGATCTTCTACCGGCACTGAGGAGACCCGGGTGCGGGCGCGCCTCACCGCTCCTGCGGCAGCCCGGCCAGATCCAGCGCCGTCGCGATCCGCACCGCCACGTCCTCCGCGTACATCGCGTCGGAGCGCTCGAAGGCGCTGCGGCCCGCGCCCCGCAGGAACGTCACGACGCCCAGCGTCCGGCCCCGGCTGCGCAGCACCGCGCACAGGGCGTGCACCGCGTCCGGGGGCCACTGACGGGCCAGGGCCCACTCGCGGGCCGCCTCGGGAGGGGCGGTGCCCGCGCTCGCCCGCAGGGCTCCCATGCGCTCCACGCACTGCAGGGCCGGGTGCCCCTCGGCGTACCGGACGGGCAGGCCCGCGCGGTCGGCCAGCTTGCTCGGGCCCGGCGCCCCCGAAGGTGTCGCGGCGACCCGGACCAGCCGCACGGGCCCCTCGGTCTCCGCGTCGGTGAGCGCGCCCCCCGCGACCCGGTCGATCAGCGCGTGGTCGGCGAAACCGGCCAGGGCGAAGTCCAGATGGACCGTCGCCGCCTCCGCCGGGTCCTCGCACTCGGCGGCGGCCCGCGACGCCCGGTGCAGCTGCTGCATGCGGAACCGCAGCAGGGACGCCTCCTGCTCGGCCTGCCTGGCCTCCGTCACGTCCTGGAACAGCCAGCCCACACCCAGCGGGACCGGCTCCTCCGCGAGGGGCGAGGCCAGCCGCAGGAAGCCGCTGCGCCAGCACCGCCGCTTCTCGCCCTCCGACGCGCGCACACTCACCCACACCTCGGCCGGCGCGGGCGGCGCACCCTCCGCCAGCACGTGCTGCAGCGCGCTCTCCAGCTCCTCCACACCCTGCGACAGCAACTCCCCGAGCGGCCGCCCCAGCACCGACGTGCGACCGGTGCCCAGCGCCCGGGCCGCGTGCGCGTTCACCACGGCCGGCCGCAGGTCCACGTCCACCAGCACGACACCCCAGCTGGCGTCCTCGAACAGCGCCTCGCTCAGCGCGATCGACCGCTCCAGATCGATCTGCGCGTGCACCTCGCTGAACGCGCAGTACACCCCCGCCGGCTTTCCGTCGGGCCCGCGCACCGCCGCCGACTGCGTCCGCACGAGCACCCGCCCGCCGTCCTTCGTCAGCAGGGCGAACTCGTGCACCTGCCGCCCCGGCGCGTGCATCACCGACAGCAGCCGGCCCTCGACCTCCTCGGCGTCCGCGCTGCGCACGGCCCACCCGGCCAGCCCGCGCCGCCCCACGGCCTCGTCGGCGCTCCAGCCGAGGATCCGCTCGGCCTCACGGTTCCAGTGCGTCACGACCCCGTCGGCGTCGAACGCGCACAGCGCCGCGTCCATCCCGTCCAGCAACGCGGCCAGCAGATCCTGACCATCCGAACCGTCCCGCTCGGGCTCCTCCGGCCCCAGCTCGTCGGTGGTCCCACTACGCCGGGAAGCACTCACCTGGACCCCCTGCAGGCTGCGTCCGTACGTCCGGCACGTCGGTTCGCTCCTTGCCATCATTCAACTGGAACGTGACCCAGCGCACACCGAGTTCCCAGAACATTGAAGGAATCGTTGTACGGCGGCAATCCCCACGTCAACGCCACGGGAACCGCCCGGGCGACCACACCGCCGGGCGGCCCACGCCCTCAGTCGATCAACGGCAGGGCCCCCTCGCCGCTCCCCCGCCGCGCGTACACCTCGATCTCGATCCTCATCCGGGGGTCCGCGAGCCCGCACACCAACATCGTCGCGGCCGGCCGCACCTCGCCGAAGCACGCGCGCAGCACCGGCCAGCACGGCTCGAAGTCCTCGCGCTCCGGCAGCAGGTACCGCACCCGCACGACGTCCGCGAACGAACACCCGGCCTTCTCCAGCGCGGCCCCGATGTTGCGCAGACACTGCTCCGCCTGCTCCACCACGTCCTCGGAGATCGTCATGTCCGCGTAGTCGAACCCGGTCGTCCCCGACACGTGCACCCAGTCCCCGTCCACGACGGCCCGGGCATACCCGATCCGCTCCTCGAACACCGAACCGCTGAGAATCGCCTGCCGCTGCGTCATGGAGTCAAGGTCTCAAAAAAACGGTTGATCCGAGGCCGATCGGTTTCCTAGGGTTCCAGGTACACGAGAAGGGAGGTGGTTCGGCAGATGTATGAGAACCGGACGCGTGAGGTGGCTGCGGGCTAGCGGCCCGACACCACACACAGTGCGGTGCCGGACCAGCGCGTGAGTGAAGCGCGCAGCCGGCCCAATCTCCAGCAGTCACCCGACCCGCGAGTCGCCGGTACGTCCGGCCGGCTCCTCCTCCGGAGGAACCAGACTCGCGGGTCGCCTGCGTTTTTCTGCGGCTTTCCGGGGGCGATGGTGGTGGACGCGTGGCGCGACGATCGGATCGGCAGTGCCCTGCGGGGTGAGAACCCGGCCGTGATGCGGAGGCTGGAGGCCGGGTTCGCGGTCATCGGTGATGTGCAGTTCCTGCCCGGCTACTCGGTGTTGCTGACCGATGATCCGGCGGTGCGGCGGCTGTCCGAACTGCCGCGGAGCAGGCGGCTGGCGTTTCTGGACGGCATGGACCACCTGGGAGAGGCCGTCGAGCGGGCCTGCCGGCGGGTGGAGACGGGGTTCCGGCGGGTCAATCTGGAGATCCTCGGGAACACCGACGGGTTTCTGCACGCGCATGTGTGGCCGCGCTACGACTGGGAGCCCGAGGAGCTGGTGCGGCTGCCCGTGTGGCTGTATCCGCGGCGGATGTGGGGCGAGGAGCGGCACGCGCTCGGGGCCCGTCATGACCGGCTGCGGCAAGCCATCGGCGAGGAGCTGGATCGGCTCGCGGGACGGGACATGCCGACGGCCCCACCCGGAGCCGGGTGAGGCCGTGGGGGGACGCGGTCAGTGGGCGATGTCCTCGTAGCCCTCGATCTCGTGGGGGTTGCGGGTGCCCGGGCCCACGTAGCGGGCCGAGGGACGGACCAGGCGCCCCGTGCGCTTCTGCTCCAGGATGTGGGCGGACCAGCCGGCCGTGCGGGCGCAGGTGAACATGGACGTGAACATGTGCGCCGGGACCTCCGCGAAGTCCAGGACGATGGCCGCCCAGAACTCGACGTTCGTGGCGAGGACCCGGTCGGGACGGCGGGCGTGGAGCTCCGCGAGGGCCGCCTTCTCCAGGGCCTCGGCGACCTCGAAGCGGGGGGCTCCCAGCTCGCGGGCCGTGCGGCGCAGCACCCTGGCCCTCGGGTCCTCGGCGCGGTAGACGCGGTGGCCGAAGCCCATCAGGCGCTCACCCTTGTCCAGGGTCCGCTTGACGTAGGCCTCGGCGTCGCCCGTGCGCTCGATCTCCTCGATCATGTGCAGGACGCGGGAGGGGGCGCCGCCGTGCAGCGGGCCGGACATCGCGCCCACCGCACCGGAGAGCGCGGCCGCGACGTCCGCGCCGGTCGAGGCGATGACCCTCGCCGTGAACGTGGAGGCGTTCATGCCGTGCTCCGCGGCACTCGTCCAGTACGCGTCCACCGCCGCCACGTGCTTGGGGTCCGGCTCGCCCCGCCAGCGGATCATGAAGCGTTCGACGACGGACTGGGCCTTGTCGATCTCGCGCTGCGGAACCATCGGCAGGCCCTGGCCGCGCGCCGACTGGGCGACGTAGGACAGCGCCATGACGGCCGCGCGGGCCAGGTCCTCGCGGGCCTCCTCGGCATCGATGTCGAGGAGCGGTTTGAGGCCCCAGACGGGCGCCAGCATGGCCAGGGCGGACTGGACGTCCACGCGGATGTCACCGGAGTGCACGGGGATGGGGAACGGTTCGGCGGGCGGCAGACCGGGGTTGAAGGCGCCGTCGACGAGCAGGCCCCAGACGTTGCCGAACGAGACGTGGCCGACGAGGTCCTCGATGTCGACGCCCCGGTACCGGAGTGCGCCGCCCTCCTTATCCGGTTCGGCGATCTCCGTCTCGAACGCGATGACTCCCTCGAGCCCGGGTACGAAGTCGGACATCAGGCGGCTCCTCGTGATGTAAGTGACAGATGGTGTGATGTGGGGTGGAACGAACGAACCATGTGTCAGTCAGCTGGCGAAGCGGGCGGCCGTCCAGCGGATCCACGGTCGTCTGCGGCGACTCGCGGTCCCGGCCGGCTGCCCCTGTGATGCCCCGTACGGTCGGCGGTCACCCCACCGCAACGGCACGGAAACGATATCTCCGAGTGCCACCGTTGGGGAGGGTTCACGGCACTCAGTGCCATGCAGTGACGAAGGACACCGTCCATACGGCAAGATGACCGGGTGACCGACCGCGACGACGTCCCCTTCGATCTGGCCTCGATGCGCAAGCAGTACCGGGCGGAGGGGCTCTCCGAGACCGAGCTGGCCACCACCCCCGTCGAGCAGTTCGCGCGCTGGTTCAAACAGGCGGCGATGGACGGCGGGCTGTTCGAGCCGAACGCCATGATCGTCTCGACGGCCGACGCCGAGGGGCGTCCCAGCGCCCGTACGGTGCTGCTCAAGCACTTCGACGAACAGGGCTTCGTCTTCTACACGAACTACGACTCCCGCAAGGCCCGTGACCTGGCGGAGAACCCGTACGTCTCGCTGCTGTTCCCCTGGCACCCCATGGCCCGGCAGGTCATCGTGACCGGAGTCGCCCGGCGCACCGGCCGGGACGAGACGGCGGCGTACTTCCGCACCCGGCCGCACGGTTCGCAGCTGGGGGCGTGGGCCAGCACCCAGTCCTCGGTGATCCCCACCCGCGCCGACATCGACGGCGCCTACGCCGAGCTGGCGGCCCGCTACCCGGAGGGCGAGCAGGTACCCGTGCCCCCGCACTGGGGCGGCTTCCGGGTGGCCCCGCAGACGGTGGAGTTCTGGCAGGGCCGCGAGAACCGGCTGCACGACCGGCTGCGGTACGTGGAGCGGCCGGACGGCAGCTGGCGGGTGGAGCGGCTCAGTCCCTGAGACTCAGAGCTTTCCCCACACGTAGGCCGTGCGGTGGCCGTCGAGCAGTGCGGCCAGGCGCGCGCGGAAGTCCGCGGTGAGCTCGGGCCAGTTCCAGAACTCGAAGCCGAGGTGGCCGAAGGCCAGGGGGGACTCGTCCCAGGTCCAGTCCGGGACGGCGACGGGCGCCGTGCAGGCGGGGCAGGGGAAGGACGCGCTACCGGTCTCGTACCAGGTCTGCGTCGCGGTGCTGAAGCGGGGCCATGTGCCGTCGTCGAGTGGGGTGGCCGCCCGGCAACGGGGGCAGACGGCCGCCCCCGGCATGTCCGCGCCGCTGGTGAAGCCCGTACGACCCGTGTGGACGGCGAGACCGTCCCAGGGCTCATGGTCCCAGTCGTCGGTCACGGCCCGTTCCCAGTGGGGTCCCGGGGGATGGCCGAGTGGCTGTCCGAGGACGCAGTCCGTGCGGTCGGCGAGGACGACGCCCTCTGTCACGAGCCACTCGACGACCCGCTCCGCCAGGGGTTCGGCGTCGGCCGCGCCCGCGTCGAGGTCGACGATCGTCTGGAACCGGTCTCCCATGGTCAGCCCAGCGTCTCGTCCAGCAGCCCCGCCCACTGGGCCACCACCCGTTCCCGGCGGGCCGCGTCGTCCGTGAGGAGGTTGGCGAGGCCGAGGCCGCGGGCCATGTCGAGGAGGCCCTGGACCGTCTCGCGGACGCCGGGGACGGATTCGTCGGCGGCGAGGAGGTCGACGGCTATGCGGTGGGTTTCGCGGCCGACCCGGGATTCGAGCTCGGTGACGCGGGGCCGCAGCTGGTCCTCGTTGGAGGCGGCGACCCACAGGTGCAGGGCCGCGCGGAACAACGGCCCCGTGTAGAGGTCGACCAGGGCGGCGACGACGGCGTGGCGGTCTCCGGCCGCGCCCTCGGGGAACAGCGCGCGCAGGGCCGTGGAGCGTTCCTCGGCGACGTACTCGACGGCCGCCGTGAAGAGGTCCTCGCGGGTCGGGAAGTGGTGCTGGGCGGCGCCGCGGGAGACTCCGGCGCGTTCGGCGACGACGGAGACGGTGGAGCCTGCCCAGCCGTGTTCGGCCAGGCAGGACACGGCGGCTTCGAGGAGCCGCTGCCGGGTGGCCCGGCTGCGGTCCTGCTTGGGGACTCTCTCCGCACGGTCGACCGTGCTCACACCACCCATGCCGGATCCCGTCGTTCGAGGAAGGCCGTCATCCCCTCGCGGGCCTGCGGGGAGGAGAACAGCCGGGCCGAGAGCGCGGTCAGGTCGGCGGCGTCCCGGTCGAAGGCTTCCAGCACCCTAGCCGTGAGCAGCCGTTTCGTCTCGGCCAGGGCGTCGGGGCCGGACTTGCGCAGGCCTTCCAGGATGGGGTCCAGGGCCGTGTCGACATCGTCCGCGCAGGTGGTGAGCAGGCCGGTCGCCTTCGCTTCCACCGCGTCGAAACGCTCGCCGGTGAGGTAGTGGCGGGCGAGAGCGCGGGGGTCGGTGCGGGGCAGGAGCGGCAGGGAGATGACCGCGGGGGCGACCCCGATGCGGACCTCCGTGAAGGCGAAGGTGGCCTGCGTGGAGGCGGCGGCGATGTCACAGGCGGCCAGCAGGCCGAGGCCGCCCGCGCGGACGTGCCCGGTGACCCGGGCGACGACCGGCTTGGGCAGCTCGATGATCTGCCGCAGCAGGGCGACCAGCGCCTCCGGGGGCGGCGGGTCCTTGAGGTCGGCGCCCGCGCTGAAGGTGTTGCCGGTGTGGGTGAGGACGACGGCGCGCACGCCGGTGTCCTTGCCGGCGTCGGCGAGCGCGTCGGCCAGTTCACCGACCAGGGCCGCCGACAGGGCGTTGCGGTTGCGTGGTGAGTCCAGGGCCAGGGTCTCCACGGCACGCGCGCGGGTGCGGGTGATCAGCGACATGCGCTCTCCCTGAGCTGTCGGCGGAGGATCTTGCCGGAGGCCGCGCGGGGGACGCCGACGGTGAAGGTGACGTGGCGTATCCGCTTGTACGGGGCGACGCGTTCGGCGACGTACATCATGATCTCCGCCTCGGTGAGTTCGGCGGCGGACGGCTGGCGGACCACGAACGCGTGCGGGACCTCGTTGCCGTCGTCGTCGTACCTGCCGATGACGGCGGCGTCGGCGATGCCCGGGTGGGTGAGGAGCAGTGCCTCCAGTTCCGCGGGCGCCACCTGGAAGCCCTTGTACTTGATGAGTTCCTTGACGCGGTCGACGACGAACAGCCAGCCGTCCTCGTCGACGTGGCCGACGTCCCCGGTGTGCAGCCAGCCGTCGGGGTCGATCATCGCGGCGGTGGCGTCGGGGCGGCCGAGGTAGCCCTTCATGATCTGGGGGCCGCGGATGAGGATCTCGCCGGATGCGCCGGCGGGGAGGTCCTCGCCGGGGTCGTCGAGGGAGACGATGCGCATCTCGGTGCCGGCGATGAGCTTGCCGACGGTGCCGGGCGGGGCTTCGCCCATGGCGTCCAGGGGCACGACGTGCGTACCGGGTGACAGTTCCGTCATGCCGTACGCCTGGCCGACGGGCGGCAGACCGAGCCGCTCGGAACAGGCGGCGGCGAGACGCGCGTCCAGGGGTGCGGCGGCGCTGATGATGTACTTCAGGGACGACAGGTCGTACTGGGCGACGGCCGGGTGCTTGGCGAGGGCCAGGACGATCGGCGGGGCCACGTACAGCGCCGTGATGCGGTGGTTCTGGATGGCCGCGAGGAACTGCTCCAGGTCGAAGCGGGGCAGGACGACGACGGTGGCGCCCTGCCGCAGGGGCGCGTTCATCAGAGCGGTGAGCCCGTAGATGTGGAAGAAGGGCAGGACCGCCAGGACGCGTTCGCCCGGGCCCGCGGGGATCGCCGGGTTCAGCTGGGCGAGGTTGGTGGCGATCTGCCGGTGCGTGAGCATCACGCCCTTGGGGATGCCGGTGGTCCCGGAGGAGTACGGCAGGGCCGCGACGTCCTCGGCGGGGTCGATGGCGACCTGCGGTTCGGGGGCCGTGGAGGCCGGCAGGTCGATCAGGGAGCGGTGGCCCCTCGCGCTGTCGCACACGAAGATCTCGCGTACGCCGCCCGCGATCTCGGCGGCCCGGCGGGCGACGTCCAGCAGCGGTGAGACGGTGACGATCCAGCGGGCCGCCGAGTCCCGCAGCTGTTTCGCGAACTCGTCGGCGGTGGCGAGCGGGTGCACGGTGGTGACGGTGGCACCCGCGCGCGTGGCCGCGTAGAAGGCGGTCGGGAAGGCGATGGTGTTGGGGCTGTGCAGGGCGAGGACGTCGCCCTTGCGGACCCCGGCCTCGGCCAGGGCGGTGGCGGCGCGCCGGTGGAACCGGTCCACCTGCTCGTACGAGAGGGTGGTGCCGTCCGTGCCGTCGATCAGCGCCGGGGTGTCGCCGAACTCGGCGGCCCGGGCCAGGACCGCTTCGTGGATGGGCAGTTCGACGGGCGGGACGTCTGCGTACTCGCTGCGGAACATGACTGGTTCCTCCTCGCGCGCGGGCCGTCTCAGTACGACTTGGGCAGGCCGAGAGTCTGGTGGGAGACGTAGTTGAGAATCATCTCCCGGCTCACCGGCGCGATACGAGCCACGCGTGCGGCCGTTATCAGCGAGGCGAGGCCGAACTCGCGTGTGAGGCCGTTGCCGCCGAGGGTGTGCACGGCCTGGTCGACCGCCTTCACGCACGCCTCCCCGGCCGCGTACTTGGCCATGTTGGCGGCCTCTCCGGCGCCCATGTCGTCGCCCGCGTCGTAGAGGGCGGCGGCCTTCTGCATCATCAGGCGGGCGAGTTCGAGGTCGATGTGCGCCTGGGCCAGCGGATGGGCGATGGCCTGGTGGGCGCCGATGGGGGTGTTCCAGACGGTGCGGTCGCGGGCGTACGCGACGGCCTTCGCGAGGGCGTGGCGGCCCATGCCGATCGCGAAGGCCGCCGTCATGACGCGTTCGGGGTTGAGGCCGGCGAAGAGCTGGAGGAGCCCCGCGTCCTCGTCGCCGACCAGGGCGTCGGCGGGCAGCCGTACGTCGTCCAGGAACAGCTCGAACTGCTTCTCCGCGGCGTTGAGTTCCATGTCGATGGCGCGGCGGGTGAAGCCGGGGGTGTCGCGCGGGACGATGAAGAGGCAGGGCTTGAGACGGCCGGTCCGGGCGTCCTCGGTGCGGCCGACGACGAGGGTCGCGTCCGCGATGTCGACGCCGGAGATGAAGACCTTGCGGCCGGTGAGGATCCAGCCTCCGGTGTCCTGGTCGCGGCGGGCGGTGGTGGTGATGCGGTGGCTGTTGGAGCCGGCGTCGGGTTCGGTGATGCCGAAGGCCATGAGGCGGGTGCCGTCGGCGAGGCCGGGGAGCCACTGTTGTTTCTGGGCGGCCGTGCCGAAGCGGGATATCACCGTGCCGCAGATGGCGGGGGACACCACCATCATCAGGAGCGGGCAGCCTGCGGCGCCGAGCTCTTCGAGGACGATGGAGAGTTCCGAGATGCCTCCGCCTCCGCCTCCGTACTCCTCCGGGAGGTTGACGCCTGTGTAACCCAGTTCGGCGGCTTCCGACCAGAGTTGTGCGGTGTCGCCTCCCCGGCCGTGGCGTGTGCCGAGTGCGGCGACGGCGTCTCGTAGGGCTTTGTGGTCTTCGGTGGCCATGGGGGTCCTTTCGCGTGTGGGCTCGTCGTGGCTTGTCGCGCTCACGCGGCGGAGCCGCATGTCAATACAGCCCCGCGCCCCTACGAGGTCTCCGTCACCACGGCCAGGAGCGCGCCCGGCTCCACCTGTCGTCCGGGTGCGACGCACAGCTCGGTCAGCGTTCCCGTGACCGGGGCGGTGATCTTGTGCTGCATCTTCATCGCCTCCAGCCAGAGCAGGGGCTCACCCGCCTTCACCGGTGTTCCCGCCGTGAGACCGTCGGCGACACGGACGACCGTGCCCGGCATGGGGGCCAGGAGGGAGCCCGGGGCGTGCTGGGCCGTGGGGTCGGGGAAGCGGGGCAGGGCGGTCAGGGCCGTGGTGTTGACGTAGACCCGGTCGCGGTAGCGGGTGACCTCGTACTTCCGCCGCACCCCGGCCACTTCGAGGACCACGAGGTGCGCGTCGGCGTGTACGACCCGCACCCCGTCCGCCTCCAGGCCCTGCCTCGTGTGCCGGTAGCGGGCCTCGTGCTCCTCGCCCGCCATCAGGTACCGCTTGGTCTGCGGTTGTGCGGGGATGTTGCGCCAGCCGCCGAAGCGGGAGCGGCCGTGGGCGTCGGCGAGGGCGGCGGCCAGGGGGGCGAGCGGGTCGGGGGACGGCTCGGTCAGATCGGGCAGGTGGCGGTCGTAGAAGCCGGTGTCCATGCGGCCCGCGGTGAACTCGGGGTGGCGCAGCGAGCGGACCAGGAGGTCGCGGTTGGTGAGGGGGCCGTGGATCACCGCGCGTTCCAGGGCGGCGGCGAGCCTGCGCACGGCTTCCGTGCGGGTGGGGGCGTGCGCCACGACCTTGGCGAGCATGGGGTCGTAGTGGACGCCGATCTCGTCGCCGTCCGTGTACCCCGTGTCCAGGCGGACCGGTCCGGGGACGAAGAGGCGGTGCAGGGTGCCGGTCTGCGGGGACCAGTCGCGGGAGGGGTCCTCGGCGTACAGGCGGGCCTCCACGGCGTGGCCCCGCGCGCGGGGAGGGTCGGTGCCGAGGGGGTGGCCCTCGGCGATCCGGATCTGCTCCGCCACCAGGTCGACGCCGAACACGGCCTCCGTGACGGGGTGTTCGACCTGGAGGCGGGTGTTCATCTCCAGAAAGTGCGCCCTGCCGTCGGCGACGAGGAACTCGACCGTTCCGGCGCCCACGTAGTCGACGGCCCGGGCGGCCCGTACGGCGAGGGCGCACAGCTCGTCCTCCAGCGCGCCGGAGAGGCCGGGCGCCGGGGCCTCCTCGATCACCTTCTGGTGGCGGCGCTGGAGGGAGCAGTCGCGGGTGCCGAGGGCCCGGACGGTGCCGTGGGTGTCGGCGAGGATCTGCACCTCGACATGGCGGCCGTTCTCCACGTACGGCTCGGCGAAGACCTCGCCGTCGCCGAAGGCGCTGGCGGCCTCGGCCCGTGCGGCGGCCAGTTCGGCCTCCAGGTCCGCCATGTGCCGTACGACGCGCATGCCGCGGCCGCCGCCGCCCGCCGCCGCCTTCACCAGCACCGGCAGGTCGGCCTCGGTGACCTCGGTGAGGGGCTCGATGCCCATGAGCTGCTTGGCGCGGGTCTTGGACGCCATCGCCTCGACGGCCTGCGGGGGCGGGCCGATCCAGCGCAGGCCCGCGGCCAGCACGGCCCGGGCGAAATCGGCGTTCTCGGAGAGGAAGCCGTAGCCGGGGTGCACGGCGTCCGCGCCGGCCGCGACGGCGGCCTCCACGATCAGGTCGCCGCGCAGATAGGTGTCGGCGGGCGCCTCCCCCGGCAGTCGTACGCTCGCGTCGGCCACGCGCGTGTGGAGGGCGTTCGCATCGGCGTCCGAGTGCACGGCGACGGTACGGATGCCCAGGTCACGGCAGGTGCGGAAGACGCGGCAGGCGATCTCGCCCCGGTTGGCCACCAGCACGGTGGAAATCATCTGCTGCCTCACATCCGGAAGACGCCGAAGCCACCGCGCGCACCCTCGTAGGGGGCGGTGTGGATCGCGGACAGACACAGGCCGAGGACGGTGCGGGTGTCACGCGGGTCGATGACACCGTCGTCGTAGAGCCGCCCGGACAGGAACATCGGCAGCGACTCGGACTCGATCTGCTGCTCCACCATGGCGCGCAGCGCGGCGTCCGCCTCGTCGTCGTAGGGCTGCCCCTTGGCGGCGGCGGACTGGCGGGCGACGATCGACAGCACGCCGGCGAGCTGCTGCGGGCCCATGACGGCCGACTTGGCGCTGGGCCAGGCGAAGAGGAAGCGGGGATCGTAGGCCCGGCCGCACATGCCGTAGTGCCCGGCGCCGTAGGAGGCGCCCATGAGGACCGAGAGGTGGGGGACGCGGCTGTTGCTCACCGCGTTGATCATCATCGCCCCGTGTTTGATGATGCCGCCCTGCTCGTACTCCTTGCCGACCATGTAGCCGGTGGTGTTGTGCAGGAACAGCAGGGGGATGTCGCGCTGGTTGGCGAGCTGGATGAACTGGGCGGCCTTCTGCGACTCCTCGCTGAACAGCACCCCCCGGGCGTTCGCGAGGATGCCGACCGGATAGCCGTGCAGGGCGGCCCAGCCGGTGGTCAGGCTCGTCCCGTACAGCGGCTTGAACTCGTCGAAGTCGGAGGCGTCGACGATGCGGGCGATGACCTCGCGCGGGTCGAAGGGGCTCTTCAGGTCGCCGGGGACGATGCCCAGCAGCTCCTCCGCGTCGTACTCGGGCGGCTCGGCGGGCCCTGGATCCTCGTACGCCTTGCGGTGGTTGAGGCGGGCGACCACACGCCGGACCTGCCGCAGCGCGTCCGGCTCGTCGACGGCGAAGTAGTCGGCGAGGCCCGACACCCGCGCGTGCATCCCGGCGCCGCCCAGGGACTCGTCGTCGCTCTCCTCCCCGGTCGCCATCTTCACCAGCGGCGGACCGCCGAGGAACACCTTCGCCCGCTCCTTGACCATGATCACGTGGTCGGACATGCCGGGGATGTAGGCGCCGCCGGCGGTGGAGTTGCCGAAGACGACCGCGACGGTCGGGATCCCGGCGGCGGACAGCCGGGTGAGGTCCCGGAAGATGGCGCCACCGGGGATGAAGATCTCCTTCTGGGACGGCAGATCGGCGCCGCCGGACTCGACCAGGCTGATGCAGGGCAGCCGGTTGGCCAGCGCGATGTCGTTGGCGCGCAGGGCCTTCTTCAGCGACCAGGGGTTGCTCGCTCCGCCGCGCACGGTCGGGTCGTTGGCGGTGATCAGGCACTCCACGCCCTCGACGACGCCGATGCCGGTGACCAGGGACGCGCCGACGGTGTGGTCGCTGCCCCAGGCGGCCAGCGGCGACAGCTCCAGGAACGGCGTGTCGGGGTCGAGGAGCAGCTCGATGCGCTCGCGGGCGAGGAGCTTGCCGCGCCCCCGGTGCCGGGCGACGTACTTCTCGCCCCCGCCGGCGAGGGCCTTGGCGTGTTCGGCGTCGAGTGCGGCGAGCTTGGCGAGCATCGCCTCGCGGTTGGCCCGGTACTCGGGGCCGGCGGGGTCGAGCGCGGAGGTCAGGACGGTCACAGCAGGGCCTCCGGTATCTCCAGGTGGCGGGAGCGCAGCCATTCGCCGAGGGCCTTGGCCTGCGGGTCGAAGCGGTGCTGGGCGGCGACGCCGGCGCCGAGGATGCCCTCGACGACGAAGTTGAGGGCGCGCAGGTTCGGCAGCGCGTGCCGTGCGACGGCCAGTTCGCGGCTCTCGGGGATCAGCTCCCGGAACCGGTCGACGGTCAGCTCGTGCGCGAGCCACCGCCAGGCGTCGTCCGTGCGCGCCCACACCCCGACGTTGGCGTTGCCGCCCTTGTCCCCGCTGCGGGCGCCCGCGACGAGGCCGAGGGGGGCGCGCCGGGTGGGCCCGGGCGTCGGCGGCTCGGGCAGGGGCGGCTCGGGCACGTCGTCGAGGGCGGCCGTGTCGTGGGCCGGTGGCACGGGGATCCGGCGCCCGTCGTGGAGGACCGCCACATGGCCGACGGTCTCCTGGGGGACGTACACCGCCTCGAAGACCCCGTAGGGCGAGCCCTTTCCGGGTGGGGCCGGCACGTGGAAGCCGGGGTAACTGGCCAGCGCCAGCTCCACGGCCGCCCCGCTCAGCGCCCGCCCGACGGCGTCCTGGTCCGGGTCCCGCACGACGAGCCGCAGCAGCGCGCTCGCGGTCTCCTCGCTCGGGGCGTCGGGGCGGTCGGTGCGGGCCAGCTCCCAGCGCACGTCGGCGGCCTTGCCGAGGGCCGGTTCCATCTGGTCCCGCACCAGGGCGGCCTTGGCCTCGACGTCGAGGCCGGTGAGCACGAAGACGACCTCGTTGCGGAAGCCGCCGAGCTGGGTGAGCCCGACCTTGAGGGTGGGCGGCGGTGCCTCCCCGCGCACGCCCTCGATCCGCACCCGGTCCGTGCCGTCCTGGCTCAGCCGTACGGTGTCCAGCCGGGCGGTGACGTCCGGCCCCGCGTACCGGGCACCGGCCGTCTCGTACAGCAGTTGTGCGGTGACCGTGCCGACGTCGACGAAGCCACCGGTGCCGGGGTGCTTGGTGACGACGCAGCCGCCGTCCTCGTGCAGTTCGGCGAGCGGGAACCCGGGGCGGCGGACGTCACCGTCCCGGAAGAAGGCGTAGTTGCCACCGGTGGCCTGCGTCCCGCACTCCAGGACGTGCCCGGCGACGACGGCTCCCGCGAGCCGGTCGTGGTCCGCCGGTGCCCAGCCGAAGTGGGCGGCGGCGGGCCCGGTGACCAGGGCCGCGTCCGTCACGCGCCCGGTGACCACGATGTCGGCGCCCTCGCGCAGACAGGCCGCGATGCCGAAGCCGCCGAGGTAGGCGTGGGCGGCGAGGCTCCCCGGGTGCGCGACGGTGAGGTCGTCGCCCTCGACATGGGCGACGCGCACGGGGATGCCGAGCCGGTCCGCCAACGCCCGTACGGCGTCGGCGAGTCCGGCCGGGTTGAGCCCGCCGGCGTTGGTGACGATCCGGACGCCCCGTTCGTGCGCGAGACCGAGGCAGTCCTCCAACTGCCGCAGGAACGTACGGGCGTATCCGGCGGCGGGGTCCTTGAGGCGGTCCCGGCCGAGGATGAGCATGGTCAGCTCGGCGAGGTAGTCGCCGGTGAGGACGTCGAGTTCGCCGCCGGTGAGCATCTCGCGCATCGCGTCGAAGCGGTCGCCGTAGAAACCCGAGGCGTTGCCTATGCGCAGGGTCGTCACGAGGCCGCCTCCCTGCCGCCGCGCTCGGGCGTCACGCACGGGGCCTCCTCGCCGCCGCGCTCGGGCGTCACAAGCCGGGCCTCCTCGCCGCCGCGCTCGGGCGTCACGCGCCGGCCTCCTTCGGTGGGCGTCCGCTTCCCGGCGGTCCCGCGAAGGCCTGCGCGATGTCCAGCCAGCGGTCGGCGTCGGGGCCGTCGGCCCGCAGGGCGAGGTCGGTGCGGTGGGCGCGCTGGGTGACCAGGAGACAGAAGTCGAGGGCGGGTCCGGTGACGCGCTGCGGGGCGTCCTCGGGGCCGTACGTCCACAGGTCGCCGGAGGGTGCGCGGAGTTCGACGCGGAAGGGGCCCGCGGGCGGGGTCAGGCCGTGCACGCCGTAGGCGAAGTCCCGGGTCCGCACCCCGAGCCAGGCCACATGCCGCAGCCGGTCCGTGGGTGGGCGCACCACACCCAGGGCGTCGGCCACGTCCCGCCCATGGGCCCAGGTCTCCATCAGGCGGGCCGTCGCCATGGAGGCTGCCGACATGGGCGGGCCGTACCAGGGGAAGCGCGCCTTGGGCGGGGACGCCCGGAGCTCCGTCTCCAGTGCCGCACGGCCGTCACGCCACCGCGCGAGCAGTTCGGCGGGCGGGAGCGCGACGCCCTCCTCGGCCCCCTCGTCGACGAACGAGCCCGGCGCGGCGAGGGCCTTCTCGACCAGCGCGTGGAAGCCGTCGGCGTCCGTGACGGCGAGCAGGGCCGAGCGGTCCGTCCAGGCGAGGTGGGCGATCTGGTGGGCCACGGTCCAGCCGGGTGCGGGCGTCGCGAGCGACCAGCGCCGCGGGGGCAACCCGGCGACGAGGCGGTCGAGTTCCTCGCTCTCCTCGCGCAGATCGTCGATCACGGATGTCTGATCGGACACGGGGCGCTCCCCTCGGGGCACGTCGGTGTGCGGGGTGGTGCGGCGTGCTGAGGAGCATGGCAGCGGCACCAAAAACAATCAAGCGTGCTTGCATGAAATGCTCGCGGTGGCCGGAAGCGTGCTCTTGGGCGGCGCGATCAATACACTCGGGGCCGCGCGCTCGTTCCATCGGTCACGCATCGGGGGAGACACAAGGATGAGCACTTGGAATCCGGGCGGGCAGCCGCCGTACGACCCGAACGGTCCGCGGCCGTACCCGCCCCAGCCAGGGCCCTACCCGCCCTCCCCCGGACCGTACGCGCCGCCGGGGGGTGGCCATCCGCCGCAGGTGCCGCCCGGCGGCGGTCACCCGCCCCAGGTGCCCCACCCCTACATGCCCCACCCGGTACCCCCGCCGCCCCCCGGCCCGGTCGCGCGGCTGCGGCGGAGGATCGGCCCCATCCACACCGCGCGCCGGGTGTTCAGGCCGTCCCGGCCGGACCTCGTCGAGGACGCCTTCGTCTCCCGCATGCAGAGGATCCGCACGCTCGTGGGACTCGCCGCGGTGGTGTGGGTGTCGGTGAGCTACAAGGTCAGCAACTCCCTGCGGGACGCCGCCGACGACCGCATCGACCAGTCGTGGAACAGCGTGCTGGTGCTGTCCGTGACGTTCCCGGTGGTCGTGGGCGTCCTGCTGGCCCTGACCGCCCCCTCGGCCCGTCGGGATCTGCTGCGCCGGGCCGCGAAGCCGTTCGGGGCGATGGTGGCCCTGATCGCCGCGGTCTTCGTGTTCCCCCTGATGGTGCTCACCGGCTTCGTCGACGGCCGGTTCGCCACCGACCCGACGATGACCGTGGTCACCTGGGTGCTCGTCGCGCTCGTCCTCGTGTGGGTGCTGCCGTTCATCGTCTGGGGCGTCGGCCTGGCGCTGCTGCACGTGTTCCGCACGGCCGACATCCACCAGGCCATGCCGCCGCTGCTCGCCATGACGCTGGTGTGGGAGATGACGCTGATCGACCTGTTCACCGGGGCGTACGCCGGTCTGCCGGGGCCGGTGCGGGCGGTGTTCATGCTCGGAGCGCCGCTGTCGGTGACGGTGGTGGGGCTGTGGGAACTGCGCCGGCTGCGGGCGCATTACGGGATCTCGGTGCGCGGGATGCTGGTCCGTTAGCGCCGGCCGCCGCCCCGGGCCGGACCCGTCGCGGTGGGCTCAGACATTCCCGCCCGCTTCGCGCGCCGCTCCCTCCAGCCGGTGCCGATGGGCCTCCCACATGGCCCGGTCGCCCGGGGGAATGCTGTCCTTGCCCGGCGTCAGGCCGACCGACCCGTCGATGAGCTCGCGCACGATGTCGGCGTGCCCGGCGTGACGGCTCGTGTCGGCGATCACCCGCACCAGGATGTGGTGCAGCGTGGTCTCGCGCCGCTCCTCGGGCCACCAGGGGACACGACCGACCGCGTCCAGCGGCAGCGCCCCGATGGTGCCGTCCGCGTGCTCCCACGCCCTGCGGTACAGCCCCGCGATGTCCTCGCGCGACTCGTCCGGCGTGGCCCACATGTCGGCGTTGGGTTCGGCGTCCCGCGTGTACCACCAGGGGGGTGGGTTCTCGTCGAAGAACGGCCGGCCGAAGGTGTCGCCGAAGTACCCCAGCTCCACACCGGCGGTGTGCTTGACCAGCCCCAGCAGGTTGGTGCCGGTCGGTGTGAGAGGGCGGCGGATGTCGTACTCCGAGAGCCCGTCGAGCTTCCACAGCAGGGCGTCACGCGCCTCTTGCAGATAGCGCAGGAGGTCGGCCTTGGGGTCCGGTGCGGTCATGCGGGCAGTCTCGCACCCGGCACTGACAACCGGGCCGTGCCGGAACGGCGGTTGCCCGCCTCCGGGGACGGCCGAGGTCGGGGCCGGTCGACATCGGGGGCCGGTCGGCCTCGGGGGCCGGACGACATCCGGGGCCGGACGACATCGGGGACTGGACAGCCTCGGAGGCCGGTCAGCCTCGGGGGCCGGTCGATCTCGGAGGCCGGACAGCCTCGGAGGCCGGACAGCCTCGGAGGCCGGTCAGCCCTCCAGCGCCGTGCCCTCCAGCGCCGCCGTCTTCTTGCGGCCGCGGCCCACCTGGGTGCGCACCGCTCCCATGCTCGCCGCGACGACGAGGGCGATCGCGGCGGCCTCGGCGGCGCTGAGGGCCTGGTCGAGGATGAGGAAGCCGGCCGTCGCGGCGATGGCCGGTTCGAGGCTCATCAGGATCGCGAAGGTGGAGGCGGGCAGGCGGCGCAGGGCGAGGAGTTCGAGGGTGTAGGGCAGGACCGAGGAGAGCAGCGCGACCGCCGCGCCGAGGCCCAGCGTCACCGGGTCGAGCAGCTTCGTCCCCGACTCGGCGATGCCCAGCGGCAGGAACAGCACCGCCCCCACCGCCATCGCCAGGGCCAGTCCGTCCGCCTGCGGGAAGCGGCGGCCCGTACGGGAGCTGAAGACGATGTAGGCCGCCCACATGGCGCCGGCCCCCAGGGCGAAGGCCGTTCCGGTGGGGTCGAGGCCGCTGAAGCCTCCCCCGCCCAGCAGGAAGACACCGGCGAGGGCGAGCGCCGCCCAGACGACGTTGATCGCACGGCGGGACGCGAAGACCGAGAGGGCGAGCGGGCCGAGGACCTCCAGGGTGACCGCGGGGCCCAGCGGGATGCGGGCGAGGGCCTGGTAGAAGAGGCCGTTCATGGCGGCCATGGTGATGCCGAAGACGACGACCGTGCCCCAGTCGGCGCGGGAGTGGCCCCGCAGCCGGGGACGGCAGACCAGCAGGAGGACGACGGCAGCCACCAGCAGGCGCAGCGCCACCACTCCCAGGGCGCCCGTCCTGGGCATCAGGGTCACCGCCAGCGCGCCTCCGAACTGCACGGAGATGCCGCCCGCGAGCACCAGGCCCACGGGCCCGAGGGAGCCGAGCCGGCCCGGGCCGGTGCCCGGCGCGGTGGCGGCGGTGGTCGCGGACGCGGGGGAGGCGGTGGTGTCCGGCGTGGTCACGGGCGGGTCCTGTGCTCGGGGGTCGGTATCCGGGTGCTGCGCGTGTGCGGTGCGTACACCCGGATGCACTCAACGTACAGCCCGATGCACTGCACAGTCCAGGGTAATGGACTCCGTCAGGTGCGTGAACCCTTTTTGCCTCTGTCTCGGGCTGTGAGATCTCAGCGGCGGGCGAGGTAGAGGTCGAACGCCTTGTGGAGCAGCCGGTTGAGCGGGTAGTCCCATTCGCCGAGGTACTCCACGGCCTCGCCGCCGGTGCCCACCTTGAAGCGGAGCAGGCCCAGCAGGTCGCTGGACTCCTCCAGGGTGTCGGTGATGCCGCGCAGGTCGTAGACGGCGGCACCGAGTTCGTGCGCGTCGGTCATCATGCGCCACTGCACGGCGCTGCTCGGCTGCACCTCGCGGCGGCGGGCGGTGGAGGCGCCGTAGGAGTACCAGACGTGCTCGCCGACGGTCAGCATGGTGGCCGCGGCGAGCACCTCCCCGTCGTGATAGGCGAGGTAGAGCCGCATCCGGTCGGGGTGTTCGGCGGTGAGCGCGGTCCACATGCGCTGGAAGTACGGCAGCGGGCGCGGGAGGAAGCAGTCCCGTTCGGCGGTCTCGCAGTACAGCTCGTGGAAGGCCGGCAGGTCCTCCAGGTCGCCGCGCACGACCTTCACCCCGGCCTTCTCCGCCTTCTTGATGTTGCGGCGCCACTGCTGGTTCAGGCCGCCGTGGATGTCCTCCAGCGACCGGCCGGCGAACGGCACCTGGAAGACGTAGCGGGGCTGCCCGGCCGCGAAGCCGTTCTCGCCGGAGGCCTCGGACTGCCGCCAGCCCATGCGGCGCAGGCTGTCCGCGACCTGGCCCGCCCGCGGTTCGTACGACGTCGCCCGCACGTCGCGCAGCCGCCGCGCCGCCGGGTCCGCGATCGCCGCCTTGACCACGTCGGCGCTCCAGCGGCGCACGACGACCGGCGGGCCCATCCGCACCGCGAAGGCGCCCCGCCGCCTGAGGTGGGCGAGCATCGGCTCCAGCAGCCGTTCGAGGCCGGGCTCGTGCCAGTCGAGGAGCGGCCCTTCGGGCAGATACGCGAGGTAGCGCGGCAGACCGGGCACCCGGGGCCCGGGCAACGGGCGCAGCAGCACCAGTCCCACGCCGACGAGCTGCCCGCCGTCGTCGAACCAGCCGAGGCTCTCCGCCCGCCAGTCGGGCTTCACCTCGCCCCAGGACGGGAGCTGGGTGTGGCTGGCGGAGGGGCGGGCCGTGACGAACCCGAGGTGCTCCTCACGGGTGATCGGCTGGACTCGGACGCTCATGCGGCGGGCTCCTTCGGGCAGCGGGCGGTTCTGGTCCCGCGAGCCTAGGAGCGGCCCCGGCGCTCCCCCGGCTCAGACACTCGGGTCCACCCGTCCGGTGGCCCGAACGCCTCACGCGCCGCCGCGCCGCCGGTCGTCGCGGATCGCCTCACGCGCCGTCCGGCCCGCGGTTCTCGTCGAGCGCCTCGGCCAGGACCTCCGCCAGGTGCCTGCCCCGCACGCCCGCCAGCTGCTCCAGCTGCGTGCGGCAGGAGAAGCCGTCCGCCAGCACCACCGTGCCGTCCGGGGCGTCCCGTACGGACGGCAGGAGCTGTTCCTCCGCGCAGGCGGTGGACACCTCGTAGTGACCCTTCTCGAAGCCGAAGTTTCCCGCGAGGCCGCAGCAGCCGCCGCTCAGTTCGCCGGAGAGCAGGGCCGCCGCACGCAGCCGGCGGTCGGCGGCGTCGCCGAGCACCGCGTGCTGGTGGCAGTGGGTCTGCCCGGCCACCGGGCGGTCCACGCGCGGCGGGGCCCAGTCGGGGGCGTGCCGCTCCAGCGCCTCCGCGAAGGTGAGGACCCTCGCGGCGAGACGGGCCGCGCGCGGATCGTCGTGCAGCAGCTCGGGGACGTCGGTGCGCAGGGCCGCGGCGCAGCTCGGCTCCAGGACGACGACCGGGGCGCCGGTGTCCAGCACCGGTTCCATCAGATCGAGCGTGCGGCGCATGACGGCCCGGGCGCGGTCCAGCTGGCCCGTCGACACGTACGTCAGCCCGCAGCAGACCCGGCCCCGGCCGCGCAGCAGGGACAGCGGGTCGAGGGCGACCGTCCTGCCGTCGCCCACCGGCGGCTTCGCCAGGTGCAGGGTGGGCGGCAGCGCCACCCGCAACCCGGCCGCCTCCAGCACCCGTACGGCGGCCCGGCCCACGGACGGGGAGAGGTGCTCGGTGAAGGTGTCGGGCCACAGGACGATCAGCTCGCCCCGCGCCGGGGGGCGATGCGCCCTCCTCCGCTCCCACCAGCCGGTGAACGTCCGCCGCGCCACCCGTGGGATCTCCCGCTCCGGGGCGATGCCGCCCAGCCGTTTCGCCGCCCACGCGACGGGCCGTATCCGCGACAGCGCGTTGACCAGCCACGCCGTGCGGGTACGGGACACCGCCCGCAGCCACACCGGCAGCCGGCCCATGGCGTGGTGGGCGGCCGGACGGCGCCGCCCGGCGTAGTGCCGGTGCAGGAACTCGGCCTTGTACGTGGCCATGTCGACCCCCACCGGGCAGTCCGAGCGGCAGCCCTTGCAGGACAGGCAGAGGTCGAGCGCGTCGCGGACCTCCCGCGAACGCCAGCCGTCCGTCACCACCTCACCCGCGAGCATCTCGTGCAGCAGCCGGGCCCGTCCGCGCGTGGAGTGCTCCTCCGCGCCGGTCGCCCGGAAGGACGGGCACATGACCCCCGGGCCGTTCACCGGCGTCGTCCGGCACTTGGCGACGCCCACGCAGCGCCGCACCGCCGCCGAGAAGTCGCCGCCGTCCAAGGGGTAGCCGAAGGCCACGTCGACCGGCTCGCGGGGCAGGACGGAGAAGCGCAGGCCGCTGTCCAGGGGCGCGGGGCGGACGAGCATCCCGGGGTTGAGCAGGTCGTCCGGGTCCCACACGCCCTTCACCCGCTCGAACAGGCCCACCATCTCGGCCCCGTACATCCTCGGCAGCAGCTCCGCCCGCGCCTGCCCGTCCCCGTGCTCCCCGGACAGCGATCCGCCGTGTGCCACCACCAGCTCCGCGAGCTCCTCCGAGAAGCGGCGGAAACGGGCGACGCCGGCCTCCGTCAGCAGGTCGAAGTCGATCCGGACGTGGATGCAGCCGTCCCCGAAGTGCCCGTAGGGCGTGCCGCGCAGCCCATGGGCGGTGAGCAGCCCCCGGAAGTCCCGCAGATACGCGCCCAGCCGGGCGGGCGGCACCGCGCAGTCCTCCCAGCCCGGCCACGCCTCGGTGCCGTCCGGCATGCGCGTCGCCGTGCCGCTCGCGTCCTCCCGGATCCGCCACAGCGTCCGCTGCCCGGCCGGGTCGGTGACCACGAGCGCGTCCACGACGTCGGCGGCCCGCACGATCGCCTCCGCACGCGCGCGTGCCTGAGCCGCCGACTCCCCGCCGGTCTCCACGAACAGCCAGGCCCCGCCCCGCGGCAGCGCGGCCGGGGACGGCACCAGGTCCGCCGCCATGCCCTCCACCGTCAGCGGCCGGAGCGGCAGCAGCCCGGCCGCCGCCTCCGCCGCCGCGCTCTCGTCGGCGTAGGCCAGCACGGCCAGCGCACGCGCGCGGGGCGCCTCCACCAGGCGTACGACCGCCTCCGTCAGCACGCCGAGGGTGCCCTCGGAGCCGCAGAAGGAGCGGGCCACGTCGGCGCCGCGCTCGGGCAGCAGAGCGTCCAGCGCGTAACCGGAGATGCGGCGGGGCAGGTCCGGGAAGCCGGTGCGCAGACGCGCCAGTTCCCCCTCGGCCAGCTCCCGCAGCCCGTCCGGCGCCCCGGCCCAGTCCTGCCCGAGCCGCAGGCGCTCGCCGCGCGCGGTGACGACGTCCAGCTCCCGCACACTGTCCGCGGTCGTCCCCCACGCCACCGAGTGCGAGCCGCACGAGTTGTTGCCGATCATGCCGCCGAGCGTGCACCGGCTGTGGGTGGAGGGGTCGGGGCCGAACCGCAGGCCGTGCGGTGCGGTGGCCTCCTGGAGCCGGTCGAGCACCAGGCCCGGCTGCACGACGGCGGTGCGCTCCCCGGGATCCAGGGACACGAGCCGGTTCATGTACCGGGTGAAGTCCAGCACCACGCCCGTGCCCGTCGCCTGGCCCGCGATCGACGTGCCGCCGCCTCTCGCCACGACCGGCACCCCCCGCTGCCGGCACACCTCCAGCACGGCCGCCACGTCGTCGGCGTCATGGGGAGCGACCACGCCCAGCGGCACCCGCCGGTAATTGGAGGCGTCCATGGTGACCAGCGCCCGGGAGGTGACGTCGAAACCCACGTCACCCCGGACGACCCGGTGCAGCTCCGCCTCGAGGGCGGCCAGATCCCCGGCATCCGTCATGCGACCAGCATGCCCCCGCGGCTCAGCCCTTGACGGCGGAGCTGGCCACGCCCTCGACGAACCAGCGCTGGAAGAACGCGAAGACGATCAGCACGGGCAGCACCAGCAGCACGCCGAAGGCGAGGATCTGGCCCCAGTCCGGGGGCTGCTGCCCCTGGAAGACGCTCATCTCCAGGGGCAGGGGACGCACCGACGGGTCGGACACCATCAGCACCGGCCACAGGAAGGAGCCCCACTGGATGAGGAAGGTGAGGATCGCGACCGAGGCGAACACCGGCCGGGACATCGGCACGATGATCGCGAAGAAGGTGCGCCAGGGCCCGGCGCCGTCCAGCCGGGCCGCCTCCTCGATGCTCGGCGGGATCTTCTTGAAGAACGTGTGGAACTGGTAGATCGCGAAGGCGTTGGCGACGAACGGCAGGGCCTGGATGAACAGGGTGTTGCGCTGGCCGTTGAACATGTAGAACAGCGGCACCGCCACCGACTCGAACGGGATCAGCATCAGCAGCAGGACCAGGGTGAACACGGCGTTCTGCCCGCGCCACTTCAGCCGCGTCAGCCCGTAGGCCGCCATCGAGTTGACGATCAGCCCGCCGGTGACCACCACGAACGACAGCAGCACCGACACGCCCATGAACTGCCAGAAGTAACCGGTGCTGTCGGAGCTGAGGCTGTCGAGGACGGCGGTGTAGTTGTCGAAGGAGAGGTGGGTGGGCAGGAAGCCGGACAGGCCGTTCAGGACCTCGTCGGACGGCTTGAGGCTGCCGAGGAAGAGGTAGAGCGCGGGGAGGGCGAAGACGAACGCCAGGACGCTCAGGACGGTGTAGTCGAGGACGCGGCGTACGGGCGTACGGGTCATGGCCATGATGGAGTCAGTCCTCGTGGTCGGGCCGGACGACGCGGCGCTGGACGATCGTCAGGGCGACGACGATCAGGAAGAACACCACCGTGACGGCCGAGGCCTGGCCGATGTTGTTCTGGTCGAAGGCCGTGGTGACGGCCTGGTACATCACCGTCCGGGTGGCGTCCTCGTCCAGGCCGCCGCCGCGGATGAGGATGTACACCTGGTCGAAGACCCGGAAGGACAGCACCGAGGTCAGCATCGCGACGAACACGAGGGTGCCGCGGATGCCGGGCAGGGTGACGTGCCGGAACTGCTGCCAGCGGGAGGCCCGGTCCAGCTGGGAGGCCTCGTAGAGCTCGCCCGGGATCTGCTGGAGACCGGCCAGCAGGATGACCATCTGGAAGCCGACGCCCTGCCACACCGACAGCACGATGATCGAGCCCATCGCGGTGAGGCCGTCGCCGAGCCAGTCGAAGGCACCCCAGTTGCCGAAACTCACCACGTCCAGCAGGGAGTTGAGCATGCCCTGCTCGCTGCGGGCGAGGATGAGCCGCCAGATCACGGCGACCAGCGCCATCGGGAAGACCACCGGCATGAAGAAGAAGGCCCGGAACAGGCCGATGGCCTTCAGCTTGCGGTTGAGCAGGATCGCCAGCGCCAGCGCCAGACCCGTCTGGAGCGGTACGACGACGGCGGCGAAGGTCAGGTTGTTCAGCAGCGCCCGCAGGAACGGGCCGGACAGGTCGGGGTCGGTGAACAGCCGCCGGTAGTGCTCCACGCCGAAGAAGGTGGGCTCCAGCGGCGAGCCGAGGCGGACGTTGTAGAAGGAGAGCACCACGGCGTAGCCGAACGGGATGCCGACGAAGGCGATCAGCCCGCCGACGGCCGGGGCGGCCATCAGCAGCCCGTGCAGCCGGTCGCGGTTGCCGCGCGACGGACGCGCGGGCTTCGCGGAGGGCGCGGACGAGGCGGCCTGCGCCCGGCCAGGGGCCGCGGGGTGCGCGGGTTCCACGGTTTTCACGACAGGGTCCTCTTCCCGGCGGGGCGGGCTCGACCGGTGCATGGCTGCGTGCCACGTCGCCGACGGCCCGCCCGGGCCGATACGTCCTGCGGGTTACGGGATCTCGTAGCCGGCGTTGTCGGTGAAGTCCCGGTCGATGGCGCGGGCGGCCTTCTGCAGGGCTTCCTTGGGGTCGGCGCCGCCGTAGATCGAGTTCAGGGCCGTGTTGAACTTGGCGGTGACCGTGGGGTATCCGGCGGTCACCGGGCGGGTGACGGCGACGCAGGAGGCGGTGATGTCGCTGTCGCCGCACGGCTTGGCCAGCTGGTCGGCGAAGAGCTGGAGCGGGCCGCCCTTCTTGTACAGCTCGCTCTTGGCGAGGGCGGACCTGGTCGCGGGCACCGCGCCGTTGGCCTTCGTCATCGCGCCGATGTTGGCGTCGTTCAGCAGGTAGTCCAGGAAGACGCCCGCGGCCTTGCCGTTCTTGCTGTCGGCGCCGATGCCCCAGGCCCACGAGCCCTGGCCGGTCTTCGGGCCGTTGCCGAAGTCCGGCAGCGGCAGCACGACGAGGTCATCACCGAGCGCTTCGCTGTACGCGGGGTAGTTCCAGTGGCCGACCCAGCTCAGCGCCACCTTGCCCTTGGCGAAGGCGTTGCCGTCGGTGTTGGGGTCGACGTACGTCTTCCAGGACTGGAAGGTCTTCATCGCGGAGACGACCTTCGGGCTGTCGAGGGCGCCCTGCGCCTTGCCGTCCTTCAGCAGGCCGCCGCCGGCCGACCAGACGATCGGGGAGAAGCCGAAGGTGCCCCACTCCGTGGCCAGGCCGTACTGCTCCGATATGTCGAGGACCTTGCCGTCGGAGTCCTTGCCCTTCAGCGCCCCCAGCGCCTTGCCGAACTCCTCGGCCGTCCAGGCGTCGTCCACGCTCGTCGGGTACTTCACGCCGGCCGCGTCCAGCAGCTTCTTGTTGGCGTACATACCGAGCCCGGCGTCGAACATGCCCAGGCCGTAGTGCTTGCCGTCGATCTCGCCCTGCGCCTTGACCGCGTCGGTGGCGTTTCCGAGGGTCTTGGCGGAGACATGGCCGTCGACCGGGGCGAGCTTGCCGTTGTAGACGAAGTTGGCCATCGTCGGGCCGTCGAACTCCAGCACGTCCGGCAGTTCGGAGGCGTCGGTCGTGGTGATGGTCTTGGTGTAGTCGTTCTCCGGGATCAGCTTCAGCTCGGCCTTGACGGCGCTCTGTGAGGAGTTGAAGGACTTCACCGCGTTCTGCAGCGCGGCCGTCTCGCTCGCCTGTCCCTGGTGGGCCCAGACGCTGATGGTGCCCTTGCCGCTGCCCTGTTCGGCGGAGGTGTCGCCGCCGCCGCCCCCGCCACAGGCGGCCAGCGCGGCCAAGGGCAGCAGAGCGAGGGCCGTCAGGCCCGTACGACGGTGTCTTCCGTTACCGGTGATCATGGTGGTGCCTCCGTGCGGGGTGTGGGCGTGGTGCGCGGACGGTGGGGAGGGGGGCCGGGGGCGGGCCGGAGCGGCGCCCCGGTGGCGGGCGGGGAAGGGGACGGACGGAGCTACCGCTGCCGGCCGGTGTTCGGCGGGGCGGTGGTCTCGCGGAGGACGAGACGGATGGGCATCTCGACGGGGCGCGGCGGCCCGGCGTCCGGATCGTCCAGCCGCGCCAGCAGCAGCCGGGCCGCCTCCCGGCCCTGGGCCACGACCGGCTGGGCCACGGTGGTCAGCCCGACCACCTCGGACAGCTCGTGATCGTCGAAGCCGACGACGGACACGTCCTCCGGGACCCTCAGCCGGTGCCGGCGCAGGGCGCGCAGCGCGCCCATCGCCATCTCGTCGGACTGGGCGAACACGGCGGTCGGCGGGTGGCGCAGCGCCAGCAGCTCGGTCATGGCCCGCTCGCCGCCCTCGACGGTGTAACCGCCGTCCGCCTCCAGGGCGGTATCGGGCTCGATCCCGGCGTCGGCCAGCACGTCCAGGTAGCCCTGCCGGCGGTCGAGGGGCGTCGTCCAGTGCAGCGGCTCACTGGCCCCGGAGATCATGCCGATCCGCCGGTGGCCGAGGTTCACCAGATGCCGTACGGCGCTCTCCGCCCCGCCCCGGTCGTCGATGCCGACCACCGTGAAGCCGGGCCGGGCGCCGCCGACCGTGGTCGCCAGCGGCACGTCGAGGGACCGCAGGGCGGCGGCCTCCTCCGGGTCCGGGATCAGCAGGGACAGCACGGCGTCGACCCGCTTGCGGATCGGCAGCTTGGTGAAGAAGCGCTTGCGTGCCTCCGGTGAGCCGAGGTTGTACAACAGGACGTCGTAACCGGCGGCGCTGAAGACCTTCTCGGCGGAGTCCAGCACGGTGCCGAAGAACCAGCGGCCGACGTACGGGACGACGACGCCGACGGTGTAGGTGCGTCCGCTGGCCAGGCTGGACGCCGAGCGCGAGGCGGTGTAGCCCAGCTCGGCGGCGGTCTCGACGATCCGGGCCCGCATCTCCTCCGACACCCCGGGGCGGCCGCGCAGGGCGCGGGACACGGTGGACGCCGAGACCCCGGTGGCCTCGGCGACATCGGTGATGCTGACCGTCACGGGACGCTCCTTGATCGGGTGCACGCCGCGTGTCCGGGGCCCGGAACCGCGTCGGTGCGAGGGGGAGTGACGAGACCGTAAACCCGCCCATCCTGTTGCGCAAGCGTTTGCGTTCAGATTTACTTCGGCTGACTCTCAGAGAAACCCTCGCCAGCCAGACCACAGCGCACACGTTTGAGTGCCGCTGTCGGCAGACAGGACCTGTCCATGCGATACGCGCCGCCCGGCCTCTGCGTGAACGACTTCGACCTTCTGCGCCACGCGGACGGCACCTACACCGCGCTGCACCTTCAGGGCCCGTGGACGGCCGAGTTCGACCACCTGCGCATGGAGACCTCCTACGGCCGGGCCACCTCCACCGACCTGGTCCACTGGGAGCCGCAGGGCACGGCCTTCGGCAACGGCCTGCCGGGCCGCTTCGACCAGCAGGCGGTGTGGACCATGCACGCCTTCCCGCACGGCACCGGCATGGCGATGCTCTACACCGCCGTCTCCGGACTCACCCCCGGCGGCTGGCCCCTGCAGTCGGTCGGTCTGGCCTACTCCGACCGCACCGACGGAACCGGCTGGCGGCGCCACGGCACGGGGCCGGTCGTCAAGGCGGACGGGCGCTGGTACCGCACGGGCGAACGCATGGGCTGGCGCGACCCCTTCGTCGTGCGCGACGACGAGTCCGACGGCTGGGTCATGCTGGTCTGCGCCGCCGACGCCTCCCTGCCCGCCGAGGTCGGCGGCTGCGTCGCCTGGGCCACCTCCGACGACCTGGAGCACTGGACCGTCCACCCGCCGCTCGTCTCCCCCGGCGACATCGACGAACTGGAGTGCCCGGTTCTGGAACGCCTCGACGACGGCGGCTGGCTGCTGCTCGGCTCCGTCGGCGCCACCCGGGGCTTCGAGGCGTGGACCGCGCCGCGCCTGCGCGGCCCGTGGAGCCGCCGGGGGCCGCTCGGCCCGACGGGCGCGTACGCCCCGCGCGTCGTCGCGGCCCCCGACGGCTCCCGCGTCGTGCTGCACACCACCCCGCGCCGCGTCGGCCTCACCGACACCGGCGACCGCTGCCGCGGCATGCTCGCCCAGCCCAAGTCCCTCGTCGTGCCGCAGGACGCGGCGCCCCGCCTGGCATGGTGGCCGGGCCTGGACCGCTGGCTCGGCGAGAAGACGTACGACGCCCCCCTGCACGCGGTCGGCGACGTCGACATCTCCGGCCGCACCGAGATCACCCTGCGCACGCATGTCCCCGACGGGGACCGGCCCGCGCTCACGGTCGGGTGCGACGGCAAGAACCTCCAGGTCACCGGCCCGGAGGGCAACCTGCTCGGGGAAACCCTCCTGCCGGAACCCGCCGCCTCACTGCGCATCCTGACCGTCGGTGAGTACGTCGAGGTCTACGCCGACGGCGTCTTCGTCCTCACCACCCTGTGCTACTCCGGCCGCCCCGCCCCCTGGACGGCCGCCACCGAGGGCGGCGTCCGCCCGGTTCCCGTCCGCCCGGTCCGGCTGCCGGCCGCGCACCGCGACGACGCCTCGGCCGTCTGGCCCGGTCCGCCGTCGCACTGACCCGTCCACACCCCGTCTCACCCGACGGACGACGTTTCGCCCACGTTTCTGGAAACGGCTACGCTCCCCTTCGTGGCTGAGATCCAGATTCCTGCTGACATCAAGCCCGCCGACGGTCGATTCGGCGCGGGCCCCTCCAAGGTGCGGGTGGAGGCGCTGGACGCCCTGGCCGCCACCGGCACGTCCCTGCTCGGCACCTCCCACCGTCAGGCCCCCGTCAAGAACCTGGTCGGCCAGGTGCGCGAGGGCATCAGCGAGCTGTTCCAGCTCCCCGACGGCTACGAGGTGGTCCTCGGCAACGGCGGCTCGACCGCGTTCTGGGACATCGCGACGCACGGCCTGATCGAGAACAGGTCGCAGCACCTCACCTTCGGCGAGTTCTCCTCCAAGTTCGCCAAGGCCGCGAAGCTCGCGCCCTGGCTGGCCGAGCCGGACGTCATCTCCGCCGACCCGGGCACCCACCCCGAGGCGGTCGCCGCGGCGGGCGTGGACGTCTACGCGTTCACCCACAACGAGACCTCGACCGGTGTCGCCATGCCGATCAAGCGCGTGGCCGGTGCCGACGAGGGCGCGCTGGTCCTGGTGGACGCCACCTCCGGCGCGGGCGGCCTGCCGGTCGACGTCTCCGAGACGGACGTCTACTACTTCGCCCCGCAGAAGTCCTTCGCCTCCGACGGCGGCCTGTGGATCGGCGTCTTCTCCCCTGCCGCGATCGAGCGCGCCGAGCGCGTCCACGCCTCCGGCCGCCACATCCCGGAGTTCTTCTCGCTGCCGACGGCGATCGACAACTCCCGCAAGAACCAGACGTACAACACCCCGGCGCTGGCCACCCTCTTCCTGCTGAACCAGCAGCTGGAGTGGATCAACGGCCAGGGCGGCCTGGACTGGTCGGTCCGGCGCACCGCCACCTCCGCCCGCACGCTCTACGGCTGGGCGGAGGACATCAAGTACGCCAACCCGTTCGTCACCGACCCGGCCAAGCGCTCGCAGGTCATCGGCACCATCGACTTCACGGACGAGGTCGACGCGGCGGCCGTCGCCAAGGTGCTGCGCGCCAACGGCATCGTCGACACCGAGCCCTACCGCAAGCTCGGCCGCAACCAGCTGCGCATCGCGATGTTCCCGGCGATCGACCCGGCGGACGTCGAGGCGCTCACGAAGTGCGTCGACTACGTGATCGAGAAGCTCTGACCCTCGCGGGTACGTGAGTGTGGAGGGCGCCCCGCGCGAGCGGGGCGCCCTCTCCCGCGCTCACACGTGCTCATGCCGGTCGCGCGACACGGAACCCCACGTCGTCGATCCGGAACGTCGGATGGCTCCGGCGGCGCACCGAGGCACGGCAGCTCCAGTGCTCGTCGGACCAGCCGCCGCCCCGCAGCACCCGGTACGTGCCGTAGACCTCGGGGTCGTAGAGGTCCCAGCACCAGTCCCAGACGTTGCCCAGCATGTCGTGCAGACCCCAGGCGTTGGGCTCCTTGCCGCCCACGGGGTGGAGGGCGCCGTCCGAGTTGCCGCGGTACCAGGCGATCTCGTCGAGCGGGCCGTAGCGGGGGCCGGCGCTGCCGGCGCGGCAGGCGTGTTCCCACTCGGCCTCGGTCGGCAGCCGGTAGCCGTCGGCGGTGGTGTCCCAGTCGGCCGTCCCCGCGTCGGGCCGCAGGTGGTACGCGGGTGCCAGTCCCTCCGTGCGGGACAGGGCGTTGCAGAAGCGGACCGCGTCCCACCACGACACGCCCTCGACGGGCAGCCGGCCGCCTCGGGCCGTGCTCGGGCACTCACCGGTGACCCGGGCGTACCACTCCTGCGTGACCGGGAACGCCGACATCCGGAACGACCCGACCTCCACCGCCCAACTGCGCCGCGTCCGCCGGTCGGACAGCGTGACGGACCCCGCCGGGACGGCCACCATGTCGTTCAGCAAGTCGCCCCCAGCGCGGGTCGTGATGCCCCCGAGTGGCGCCGGTCACTCCAAGTGGCGTGCGGCGTAGGGACGTTGCAGCGTATCAAGTGGGCAACTGCACGCCCACGCCCACGCAAGAGGGCGCCCGGGAGGCCCCGGGCGCCCCTCACATCACGTCAGCCGATGCTCAGCCAGGCGAACTCACCGACCGAACCCCAGGATCCCCCGCAGGCTGTCACCGACCGCCGCGACGGCGGGCTGCGGCGTGCTCGGCGACTTCTGCGCCGCCGACTGCGGCTTCGGGTCGGGGGTCTTCTTGCACACCGCGTCGGCCATACCGCTGCCGTGCGGGACCTTGCCGTCGGTGAGGTACGTCGCGAGGTACTTGTCGAGGCAGGCGTTGCCGCCCAGCGTGATGCCGTGGTTGCCGCCGCCCTGCTCCACGACCAGGCTGGACTTCTTCAGCAGCCGGTGCATGGTGACGCCGCCCTGGTAGGGCGTGGCCGCGTCGTCCGTCGCCTGGAACAGCAGGACCGGCGGGAGCTTGCTGTTGGCGACGTTCACCGGCTTCAGCGACTTCGTCGGCCAGAACGCGCACGGCGCGTTGTACCAGGCGTTGTTCCAGGCCATGAACGGAGCCTTCTCGTACACCGCCCAGTTGTCCTTGCGCCACTGCTTCCAGTCGCGCGGCCAGGACGCGTCACGGCACTGCACCGAGGTGTAGACGCTGTAGCCGTTGTCGCCGGAGGCGTCGATCGCCGCGATGTCGTCGTAGGCCTTGACCAGCGCGGCGGTGTCGTGGTCGTTGACAAAGGCCGCGAACGTCTGGGCGAGCGTGGGCCAGTAGGCGTTGTTGTAGCCGCCGGGTATGAAGATGTCCTCCAGCTCGGAGGCGCCCACCTTGCCGCCGGCCGGCTTCTTGGCCAGGGCCGCCCGCATGGCGTACCACTTGGCCTCGATCTTCTTCGGGTCGGTGCCGAGGTGGTAGGTGGAGTCGTACTTGGCCATCCACGCCATGAGCGCCTTGTGGCGCTTGTCGAAGGCGTAGTCCTGCTGGATGTTGTCGTCGTACCAGACGCCCGTCGGGTCGACGATCGAGTCCAGCACCAGGCGCCGTACCCGCTCGGGGAACAGCTTGGCGTAGACCGCGCCGAGGTAGGTGCCGTACGAGTAGCCGAAGTAGTTGATCTTCGGTGCGCCGAGGGCCTTGCGGATCGAGTCCATGTCCTTCACGGCACTGACCGTGTCGATGTAGGGCAGGACGTCCTTGTACTTCCGGCCGCAGGCCTGCGCGAAGGACTTGGCGCGGGCGAGGTTGGCCTGCTCCAGCGCCGGCGTGCTGGGCACGGAGTCGGGGCGCACCGGGTCGAAGTGGCCCGGCTTGCAGTCCAGGGCGGGCTGGCTCCGGCCGACTCCGCGCGGGTCGAAGCCGATGACGTCGTACTGGGCGGCGACCGCCTTGGGCAGGGAGGACGCGACGAATTCGGCCAGCGACAGGCCGCTGCCGCCGGGACCGCCGGGGTTGACGAGCAGCGGGCCCTGCGACTTCGGCGCGGTGTGCGGCACGCGGGAGAGAGCGAGGGTGATCTGTTTCCCTCGCGGCTTCGCGTAGTCGAGCGGCACCTTCACCGACGCGCACTGGAGCGTCGGGGTGTCGTCCGTCCCGCACTTCTTCCAGGTGATCTTCGCGGCGGCGGTCCGGGCGGTGTTCGCGGACTGCGACGCGTTGGCGTTGGCGGGGACGGCGGTGAGTGTCCCGGCCAGTACGACGGTCGCGCCGCACAATACGGCTGCGCTTCTTCTCATGGAGTTCTCTCGCAACAGTGAGGGGGGTCAGGCCCGCGAGTGACACGGGCCGTGCCGCATCGTTTCGGATGAGCGCACCGCTCATGTGCGGATTCGACCGAGACTTGACCAAATCGAGTCACAGCCCGCTCTCAGAAACCCCTCACAGAGGGGGCGTTCCGACAATTCCGGACAGGCCGGCAGGCCGGAGGGGGAGGCCAGGCGGGCCGGCCGAGGGGCAGAGCAGTCAGGCGGGCCAGGGGGCGCCCGAGGGGCATCGGGCGCCCCCGCTCACCCCGTGCTCACGTCGCCGTGCACGTCACGCCCGGCACAGCCCCACCCCCGGGCGCCCCGCCGAAGCCGAAGCTCGCCGAACCGCCCGGTGCCACGCCGCCGTTGTGCGCGGCGTTCACCGCAGTGACCGTCGCGCCGGTCTGGGTGTGGGTCGCGTTCCACATGTTCGTGATTTTCTGCAACCCGCTCCACGTCCACGTCACCTTCCAGGACTTGAGCGGAAGCGTGCCCGTGTTGGTCACCTTCACCTCGGCGTTGAAGCCGCCGCCCCAGTCGCTGCCGACGGTGTAGGCGGCGGTGCAGGCGGGCGTGGAGCCCCCGGGGCCGCCCGGACCGGGGCCGGGGGTGCCGGGGTCGAAGCCCGGGGCCTTGATGGGCGCCAGGTACGCGTCCTTCGCCGTGTCGACCGTCTGCCAGTCGTCCTTCAGGATGCCGCCCGTGTCACCGGAGTTGGGGTTCCAGGACCAGAACGTCCAGTGGAAGCTGTCGGCACCGGACGCCGACGTCGAGCGCAGGTACTTCACCAGCTCGGACAGCCACTTCTGGTCCACCGCCGGCTGGAGCGTCGTGCCGAATTCGCCGAGCCACACCGGGGCGATGTTCTGCTTGAAGATGTAGCCCCAGTACTTGTCCCAGATCCCGGGCATGTTGGCCGGGAAGGACGGGTCGGAGAACCAGGACTGCTGCGCCACCGACGTCGCGTAGTCGTGCGCCGAGTACACCAGGCGGTTGGGGACGTCCAGCTGGACCGGGTGCTGGGCCACGCCCATGAGGTTGCCGCCCCACCAGCCGTTCGTGCCGTTGTACGACTGCACGCCCTCGACCATGATCAGCAGCTCGGGGTTGACCGACAGCACCGCGTTGCCCGCGCGCTGGGCGGCCAGGCGCCAGTCGCGGGAGGTGTCTCCGCAGCCCCAGCAGGCCGGGTCGTGGGGCTCGTTGTGCAGGTCGATGCCGACCACGGTGGAGTCGCCCTTGTAACGGGCGGCCAGTGCCTTGAGGTTGGCGATCCAGGTGGACTCGGGGACCGCCGAGGTGTACCAGAGGGCCGACTGGCCCGCCGCGTCCGGGCGGTGCCGGTCCAGGACGATCTTGAGGCCGGACTGACCGGCGTAGGCCACGATTTTGTCCAGGACCTGAAGGGACGTCAGGCCGCGCAGATCCGCGTTCTTGCCGTCGGTGTTGATGCTGTCCGGCATGGTGCCGGGCTTGAGGATGTCGTCGCTGTAGGGCATGCGGATGGTGTTGTAGCCCAGCGACTTCATCTGGTCGATCATGCTCTTGTAGTCGCGGGCCCACAGGCCGTGGACGACGTGGATGTCGGTCTCGAAGCCGAACCAGTTGATGCCGGCGATCCGGACGGGCTGCCCGGCCGCGTCCAGGATCTGCCGGCCGCTGGTGTGCCAGTACCCGGCACCGGCGGCCTCGGCGGAGACGTCGGCCCGTGCCGACTGCACACCCGCCAGCGGTAACAGGAGCGCGGCGGCGACACACAGCGCTCTGCGCAGAGTGCGGAACATGGGCTGCTTCCTCTCGGGTTCCTCTTGGGGAGGGGGAAGCACGGCACCCGGAACAGAATGGGAGCGCTCCCATCATGCCGCGCACCTCCCAGAGAACTGACGCAACATGCACACGTCAAGACTCCGGGAGGTGTGGGCGTCACCGTGACCGCTATCGGCTCAGCTTCTTGAACCGCCGTACCGCCAGCGGCAGGAAGATCACCGTGACGATCACCGGCCACACCCCGGCCATCAGCAGCGCGTGCTGCTCCACCCAGGAGTCGCCGCCCCCGGCCGGCGTCCCGAACAGTTCTCGCGTCGCCGCCGCCGTGGAGGAGATCGGGTTCCAGGCCGCCATCCAGCCCAGCCAGTCGGGCATGAGCTGCGGCGCGACGAAGATGCTGGAGATCATCGTGAAGGGGAAGGCGACCGCGAAGAGTCCGCCCGCCGCCTCCGGGTTGGGCACGATCAGGCCGAGCCACACCCCGATCCAGATCAGCGAGAAGCGCAGCCACAGCAGCAACCCGAACGCGCCGAGGAAGCCCAGGCCGCCGTCCGGCCGCCAGCCCATGGCGAGCGCGGTGAGCATCATGATCGCCAACTCGGCGCAGGCGACGATGATGTCGGTGACCCCGCGCCCGGCCACCACGGCCGAGGAGGCCATCGGCATCGAGCGGAAGCGGTCGATGACGCCCTTGGTGGAGTCGTAGACCACGACGGTCGCCGTGTTGATGAAGCCGAACGCCATGGTCATCGCGAACATGCCCGGCATCAGGAAGTCCTTGTAGTCACCGCCGCCCGGCACCTTCATCGCACTGCCGAACACATAGCCGTAGAGCAGCACGGACAGGATCGGGAAGCCGAGCTGCCAGGCGATGTTGACGGGCTGGCGCCGGTAGTGGGTCAGGCCGCGGCGGACGATGTTCCAGCAGTCGGCGAGCAGCCAGTACGTCCCGCTCCGGGTACCCGGCGTACTCAGGTCGAGGGCACTCACGCGGCGGCCTCCTTCTCGGTCCGGTGTCCGGTCAGGCGCAGGAACACGTCGTCCAGGCTCGGCCTGCGCAGTCCGATGTCCTCGACGCGGACGCCCTCGTCCTGGAGGGTCCGCGCCACCTCGGTGAGGGCCGTGACCCGGTCCGTGACCGGGGCGTGCACCCGCAACTCCGCCTCGTCCGCCTCGGGTTCCCCGTCCGTGACGCGGGCGACCACCTTCACCACCCGCGGGATCTCGGACCGCTCGGCGACCACGACCTCGATACGGTCGCCGCCGACCAGGTTCTTCAGCCCGTCCGGGGTGTCGTCGGCGATGGCCCGCCCCTGGTCGATGACGGTGATGTGCGAGGCCAGCTTGTCGGCCTCCTCCAGGTACTGCGTGGTCAGCAGCACGGTCGTGCCGCCCGCCACCAACTCCCTTACGGAGTCCCACACTTCGCCGCGGCTGCGGGGGTCGAGCCCGGTCGTCGGCTCGTCGAGGAAGAGGACGGCCGGGGCGAGGATCATCGACGCCGCGAGGTCGAGGCGGCGCCGCATGCCGCCGCTGTACTTGCCCACTCCCCGGTCGGCGGCGTCGGTCAGGTCGAACTGCTCCAGCAGTTCGGTGGCCCGGAGCCGGGCCCGCTTGCCGCCCAGGTGGAACAGGCGGCCGAACATCTCCAGGTTCTGCCGGCCGGTGAGCACCTCGTCGACCGCCGCGTACTGGCCGGTGAGCCCGATCCTGGCCCGCACCTCGCGCGCCTGCCGGGCCACGTCGAGCCCGGCGACCGTCGCGCTGCCCCCGTCCAGGCGGATCAGTGTGGACAGGATGCGGACGGCGGTGGTCTTGCCCGCCCCGTTCGGCCCGAGAAGGCCGTGCACCGTGCCCTCGCGCACCGCCAGGTCGAACCCGTCCAGGGCACGTTTCTCGCCGTACCTCTTCTCCAGCGCCTCGGCCCACACCGCGTATCCGTCCATGCCGCCCTCCCGTGTGCTCTCGCCCTGCCGGCATCTAACTGAGTACAGCGTACCCGATTACGCGTACGCCGTACTCAGTTTTCGGACGGGGACCTAAGCTTGGCTCCATGACGAGCGGCACGGGCGGTACGGAGACCAGCGGCAGCGGCGACATCGCGCGCACCCTCGAACTGCTGTGGGACACCGGACGCCGCCCCAGCCGCGGCCCCAAGCCCACCCTGACGCTGGACCGGATCGTGGAAGCGGCGATCCAGGTGGCGGACGCCGAGGGCCTGGAAGGGCTCTCCATGCGCCGCGTGGCCGCCGAACTCGGCACCGGCACCATGTCGCTCTACCGGTACGTCCCCGGCAAGGGCGAGCTGCTCGACCTCATGCTGGACCGGGTGCAGCGCCCCACCGAGAACCCGGCCGACCTCGGCGACGGCGGCTGGCGGGCGGCCCTGGCGGCGTTGGCCCGTGCCACTCTCGCCCTCTACCGCCGCCACCCCTGGCTGCTCCAGGTCAACCAGTCCCGGCCGATCCTCGGCCCGAGCGCCCTCGACGGCATGGAGAAGGTGCTCACCCGGATCCGCGAGCCGATGGGCCTGAGCGACCCCGAGCTGGTCTCCGCGATCGTCATGATCGACGGATACGTCGTCGGCGCCGCGCGCACCCAGGTCCACCAGCTCGAGGCGGAGCGCCGGACGGGTCTGACGGACGCCGAGTTCTGGCAGGCCCAGGTCCCGGTCCTGGAGAAGGTCCTGGCCTCGGGCCGCTACCCGGTCGTGGCCTCCCTGTCCGAGGACGCCTTCGGCACGGAGTTCGACCACTTCGAGTTCGGACTGCAGCGGATCCTGGACGGGCTGGAGGTACTGGTGGCGGCGCGCAGGGCCTAGAGGTTCCGCGCCGTAACGTCGTCGGCGGGCACAGCCTCGGAGTGTCCGAGCCGTCGCCTCGTCCGCCGCGGGGCAGCCGGGAGTTCGCGGGCACCCGCTAGCGCCGCCGCCTCATCCCCCGCAGACCCAGCACCGCCACCAGAACGACGCCCGCGGCGATCGCCCCGGTCTTCAGATTGCCGCTCAGCCCGTCTCCCCCGTCCTCGGACGCGGCCGAACCGCCGCTCCCGGACGACGAGTCGGAGCCGCCGCTCCCGGGGGCGTCCTGTGGCTCCACGGGGCTGTCCGCCCCCTCGGCGCCGTACATGAGCTTCTTGCCGTCGGCGGTGTAGGTGACGGACTCGCCCTGCCCGAGGAACGGCACTCCGAGGCGTTCCTTCCGCTTGATCTTCCCGCCGTTCCAGTCGTAGGCGATCGCGCCGAAGTAGCTGCGGACGACCAGGTGTTCGCCGTCCGGGGAGAGCGTGGCGTCGGTGGCCTCCAGGTCGGGGACGGCCGCGACGGGGCGGAAGGTGTTCGACCCGGAGGGCGAGAGCCGGGCCGGGCCCTCGTACAGGTGGCCGCCCTTCTCGTTCTTGTCGACGATGTAGACGCGGCCGGTCTTCGGGTGCACGACGAGGGACTCGGCGTCCCGCGCGCCGTCGGAGTACTTCACGACGTACTGCGTGGCCTTGATCGTCTGGTCGCGCAGGTTCTTCGGCTCGGGCAGCCGGTAGATCCAGACGTACGGCCAGGTGCCGCCGAGGTTGTCGCCTATGTCGCCGACGTAGATCTGGTCGTCCGGCCCGATGGAGACGGCCTCGACGTCGCGCGGGCTGCCCACGCCGGACAGGGTGATCGTGGCGACCGTCTCACCGGTCGAGCTGTCGACGGCGTAGAGGTAGGCCCCGTCGTCGCTGTCGTTGTGGGTCCAGTAGATGCCGGGGTGCTGCCGCGAGGCCGCCAGGCCGCTGGACTCGGTGATGCGCGGGTCCTTGATCGTGAACTTCTCGTCGCCGTCGGCGGCGGAGGCGGGCACGGCGAGGGCGCCCGTGAGAAGGGCCGCGGCGAGAAGGGCGAACGGTCTGCGCATGCCCCAAGCCTGCCATCCCGCCCGACCGTTCAGGGGGGCGTGGCCCGACTCACACCCCGCCGGGCGACCTGATCGTCCATGATGAGCGGATGCTCAGGTTCATGCCCGTCGGTGACTCCATGACGATCGGAAGCACGGGCGAACACACATGGCGCTACCGGCTGTGGCAGCACCTGTGCCGTTCCTACGACGGCCCCTTCACCCTCGTCGGCCCGCGCGAGACGCTCTACGACAAGGCAGCCGAGGCCCCGGTGTCGTGCGCCTACGCCGATCCGGACTTCCCGCGGGCCCACCTGGCCGGCTGGGGCGAGGGCTGGCAGCACATGGCGCCGCTGATCGGCGACGCGGTGCGCTCGTGCCGCGCGGACGTGCTCCTGGTCTCGCTCGGCCTGATCGACCTGGGCTTCTACACGAACGCCGAGCAGACGGCCGAGAACGTCCGGGCCTTCGTGACCGAGGCGCGAGCGGCGAACCGGCGGGTGGGCATGGTGTGGCTGCCGGTCACCCCCAACGTGCGCGCTCGGTCGGACTCGGCCTTCGCCACCGAGGTCGCCCGCTTCAACGAACTCCTCGCCAAGACGGCCGCGGACCTCGACGAGCCCGGCTCCCCCGTCCTGCTCGCCTCACCCCCGCCGTCGTACGACGTGGACACCGACACCTATGACGGCACCCACCCCAACGCGAGCGGCGAACACAAGATCGCGGCGGCCTTCGCCGGGGCGATGCACCAGGGCTGGGCCCTGGCCGGTCCTTACGAGCCCTAGAGACGGCCCCCGTGTCCTGGCCACCGGCACGGACATCGGCCTCACCCCCAGGACCGGCGAGCTCCCCCGCGACCGACCCCACCGCCCCTCAAAAGGGGCGTCGAGCCGCCCGTCGGACATCCGGCGGCGCAGCTCGGCGATGCCCAGCTCGTCCAGCTCCCCGGGGGCGGTGTCGGCCCGGGCGGCGCCCGGGCCGCCCGGTCGGGCCCGATCCGGCGCCGGGCCCGGGCCGCCGGCGCCGGCCTCGCCCGCGGCGGAAGCAGCTGCGGAAGCCGGATGCGTGCCCGGTAACGGCGTCGCCGCAGCGGCCGTGCCGAGGGCGAGCACGCTGCGGCGCGAGGGGGATGACGTGGAAGTCCTCATGACCGGAAACGCTGGAGACGTGCGCGGCGCGACGCGCTGAGGCTGTCACCCGATCCGGGCCGGCGGGCGGCCCCCCACCGGGCCGGGGGCGAGCCCGGACAAAGCACGCTCCTTCGGGTACGTGCTTGCTTGGAGCGCACTTCAAGACGTTGGCTTGGGCACCATGAAGTACACGCAGCTCGGACGCACGGGACTCAAGGTCAGCCGACTCGTCCTCGGCACCATGAACTTCGGCCCGCAGACCGACGAGGCCGACAGCCACGCCATCATGGACGCCGCGCTGGACGCGGGCATCAACTTCTTCGACACCGCCAATGTGTACGGCTGGGGCGAGAACAAGGGCCGCACCGAAAGCATCATCGGCAACTGGTTCGCGAAGGGCGAGGGACGGCGCGACAAGGTCGTCCTCGCCACGAAGGTGTACGGCAACATGGGCGCCGACGGCCCGGCCTGGCCCAACCACGACAAGCTGTCCGCGGTCAACATCCGGCGGGCCGTGGACGCCAGCCTCAAGCGGCTCCAGACGGACTACATCGACGTCTACCAGTTCCACCACATCGACCGGGACACCCCCTTCGACGAGATCTGGCAGGCGATCGACGTCCTGATCCAGCAGGGCAAGATCCTCTACGTCGGGTCGTCGAACTTCCCCGGCTACAAGATCGCCCAGGCCAACGAGATCGCCGCCCGGCGCGGCGGGACCATCGGCCTGGTCAGCGAGCAGTGCCTGTACAACCTCGCCGAGCGGCGCGCCGAGATGGAGGTCATCCCGGCGGCGCAGGAGTACGGCCTCGGCGTCATCCCGTGGTCGCCGCTGCACGGCGGGCTGCTGGGCGGCGTGATCAAGAAGGAGGTCGAGGGCGGCCGCCGTGCCTCCGGCCGCGCGGCCGACGCGCTCGCCGACGCCGCCACCCGCGCGCAGATCCAGTCCTACGAGGACCTCCTCGACAAGCACGGCATCGAGCCCGGCGAGGCCGCCCTGGCCTGGCTGCTCACCCGCCCCGGCGTCACCGGCCCGATCGTCGGTCCGCGCACCGCCGAGCAGCTCGCCTCAGCGGTCCGCGCGTCCGAGCTGGAACTGTCCGAGGAGCTCCTGACCGGCCTGGACGAGATCTTCCCGGGCCCGGGCCCGAGCCCGGAGGCCTTCGCCTGGTGAACGCCCCGTGAGGGCGCGGGGCTGGTCCGGCGTGCGGCTCCGCCGCGTGGGCGCGACCAGCCCCCCACCGGCCCGCGGCCGGGAAACGGCCGTCCGCGGTTCCCCGCCGCCCTACCTGCCGAGCACGGAAGCCAGGGCGACGACGAGAAACATCAGCACGAGCACACCGGCCATGATCCGGTTGCGGGTTTTCGGGTCCACGGCACCGAGCCTAACCGGCGCCCCCGAGCGGCCAGCGCCCGACCGCCTCGTACCGGGGCTGCTCCCCCGCGACCCCGGACGTCGGAAGACTGCTCCGCACCAGGCACAGCTCGCGCACGGTCCAGGTCCGTCCCGTGAATCCCGCGAGGGCGTCCAGGAAGGCCCGCACGTCCCCCGCCGCCCGGTTCCGCGCCACGGTCAGATGGGCCTTGTACCGCCGGTGCTCCCCCATCGGCACCCCCGCTTTGCGCGCCGCCGCCTCGGCCCGCTCGGCCAGCAGCCGGAGGGTCGCCAGGTCCCCTTCGGCCCCGGCCCACAGCGCCTTCCCGTGCCCGAACTGTCCCCCGCCCCGCACGGCCAGCGAGAACGGCTCGGTACGGCGCGCGGCACGCTCCAGCCGCTCCGACAGCTCCGGGACGAGGCCGTCGTCGACCTCACCGTAGAAGGCGAGCGTGAAGTGCCAGCCGGGACGGCCGGTCCAGCGCATGCCGTCGGCGCCGGGCAGGGCGCGCAACTCGTCCACCACCGCGGCGAGTTCACGGCACACCTCGTCGGGGGGCAGCACGGCCGCGAAGAGTCTCATGGGTCCAGCCTGGCACCATGAGGCCATGCGGATCACCATCCGGGACGGCGGGCCCGACGACATTCCCTCGATACTCGGCATGCTCGACAGCTGCGTGGAGTGGCTGGTCTCCCAGGGGCGCACGGGGCAGTGGGGGACGCGGCCCCTGTCCCAGAGCCCCAAGACCGTGGAGTCCGTCAGCCGGTACATGGCGGAGGGCAGCGTGTACATGGCCGATGTGGACGGCGTCCCCGCCGGCACCCTCACGCTCACCGACTCGGCAGGCGCCTACCTGTCCCACCTCCCCCAGCCCGGCGAACCCGAGCGCTACATCCACTGGCTGGCCTCCGACCGCCGCTTCAAGGGCCACGGCGTGGGCAGCGCCCTGCTGGCCCACGCCGCCGAGGAGACCCGCCGCGCCGGGATCTCCCTGCTCCGCGTCGACTGCTACGCCGGGGACGACGGCAAGCTCGTCCGCTACTACGAGGCCAACGGCTTCACCCGCACCGAGGCCTTCACCGTCGGCGAGAACGACTGGCCCGGGCAGCTGCTGGCCCGGCGGGTGCAGGCGGCCTCCTGACCCGGGCGTGTCCAGGTCACCGTGCGTATCGTTGTACCGCGCGGCCGAGCCCGTCCACGGGGCACGGCCGGGGAGGAGCGCCACGATGACCGTCCTTGCAGACAGGATCGAGATGGCCGACAGCCGCGGCGAACTCACCCTCGACATGATGTTCGAGTGGGTGGAGACGATGCCCGTCCCCGAGGGTTACAAGGTCGAGATCGTCGGGGGGAACATCTTCATGGCGCCTCAGCGGGACACCCACTGGGACATCATCCTGGACATCGTCGAGCAGCTGCGCGGCACGTACCCGCGCAAGCGCGTGAAGTCCGACGTCCGTGTCGACTACCCGGGCCACCTCAACGGCTTCGCCTCCGACATCACCGTGATGACGGAGGGCGCGGCCAAGAACGCCAAGGGCCTGTGGCGCTATCAGGACGTCGAGTTCGTCGCCGAGGTGATCTCCGAGAAGACCGGCGCCAACGACTACGGTCCGAAGAAGGACGCCTACGCAGCCGCCGGCGTGCCGGTGTACCTGATCGTCGATCCGTACACCGGCCGCTGGCATCTGCACACCAAGCCCAAGGACGGCGAGTACCGGGGCGAGCTGAGCCTGGACTTCGGGGACGAGATCGACTTGACGGGCACCGTGGTCGGCCTCGTCCTCAAGACCGGCGAATTCCCCCGGGACTGATCGAGCCCTACGCCGCCGGGGCCAGCTGATCCTGCTCGCGGGGCACGAACCGCACCCGGGGATGGCCGCCGTACCAGCCGACCGCGAGGCGCAGATTGCCGACACGGGCCAGGACCAGGCCGATGACGGCCGCGGCGATCGCCGCCACCGCGCCGCCCGCCGCGAGGCCGACCCGGGCGCCGTACGTGTCGGTGATCCAGCCGACGATCGGGGCGCCGACCGGAGAGCCACCGAGGAAGATCATCATGTAGAGGGCCATGACGCGCCCACGCATGGCCGGGTCCGTGGACATCTGGATGCTGGTGTTCGTCGTGACGTTGACCGTCATGCCGAACAGGCCCAGCGGGACCATGAGCAGCGCGAACATCCACAGCTCGGGGGTCGTCGCCGCCAGGATCTCCAGTGCGCCGAAGGCCATGGCCGCCACGATCAGCAGCCGCAGCCGGGCCGTGCCCCGCCGCGCGGCGAGCAGGGCGCCCGCGACCGAGCCGACCGCCATCAGCGTGTTGAACATGCTGTACGCACCGGCCCCCGCGTGGAACACGTCGTCCGCGAAGGCCGACAGGTAGACGGGGAAGTTGAAGGCGAACGTGCCGACGAAGCCGACCAGGACGATCGGCCAGATCAGCTCCGGACGGCCGGTGACGTAACGCACGCCCTCCCGCAGCTGTCCCTTGCCCCGGGGGGCGCGCTCCACGGCGTGCAGCTCGCGGGCGCGCATCAGCAGCAGGCCGGTGAGCGGCGCGATGAAGGACAGGCCGTTGAAGAGGAACGCGTAGCCGGTGCCGACGCCGGTGATGCACAGACCCGCGACGGCGGGGCCGACCAGGCGGGCCGACTGGAAATTGGCCGAGTTCAGGCTGACCGCGTTCTGCAGCTGCCCCGGGCCGACCAGCTCGGAGACGAAGGACTGCCGGGCCGGGTTGTCGACGACGGTCGCGAGACCGACCGCGAACGCGGCGACGTACACGTGCCACACCTGGACGTGCCCGGTGAGCGTGAGGACGGCCAGGGCGATCGCGGTGAGTGCCATCGCCGACTGCGTCACGAGCAGCGCGGGCCGCTTGCGCAGCCGGTCGACGAGGACACCGCCGTAGAGGCCGAAGAGCAGCATCGGCAGGAACTGCAGCGCGGTCGTTATGCCGACGGCGGCGGAGGAGCCGGTGAGGCTGAGCACCAGCCAGTCCTGGGCGATGCGCTGCATCCAGGTGCCGATGTTGGAGACGACCTGCCCCATGAAGAAAAGGCGGTAGTTCCGCACCTTCAGGGAGGAGAACATCGAGGACTTGCGGGCGGGCCGGGCGGCGGATGTGCCGGAGGTGGGCGGGGAATCGTGGGGATCAGGTGCGGGGGCGGAAGCTGCTCCGGGTCCCGAACTCAAAGGGTTCGCCTCCTTGCTGCATACGGCTTACAGGTGCGCGAGCTTCTCCAGCACGGGGGCGGCGGCGCGCAGTTTCGCCCACTCGTCCTCGTCGAGGTTCTCCACCAGCGTGGCCAGGAACGCGTTCCGCTTGGCGCGGCTCTCCTCGAGCATGGCCTCGGCCTGCTCGGTGCGTGTGACGACCTTCTGACGGCGGTCCTCGGGGTGCGGCTCCAGCCGGACCAGCCCCTTGGCCTCCAGCAGCGCCACGATGCGGGTCATCGACGGCGGCTGGACGTGTTCCTTGCGGGCGAGCTCGCCCGGTGTGGCCTTGCCGCACAGGGACAGGGTGCCCAGCACCGACATCTCGGTGGGGCTGAGCGACTCGTCGACCCGCTGGTGCTTGAGCCGACGGGACAGCCGCATCACGGCGGAGCGGAGGGAGTTCACGGCGGCTACGTCGTCGCCATGGTTGAGGTCCGGCATGTTCTTTAGCGTAACTCATTACTCTCGCTAAAGACCAGCGGTCACGCACAGACCGCCCGTGACGCCCGCCACTGAAGCGTGACATCACTCATATGGGTGACAAAGCTGCGGAACGCGCTCCACCGTGGCGAACGGTGCCGCGACCCTCTTGGTCATGGGGACCAGTGTGCTCAGCCTGCGCATAGACCACGACCTGCTCGAACGGCTCCGGCACCAGGCCGCGAAAAGGGGAATGAGCGTCCAGGACCATGTCGTCCGGACGCTCATTCGCGATGACTTCGACCAGCGGTTCCAGGCCGCCGTCGAGGAGACGGAGAGGTTCTACGGCTCACCCGACCCCGGTGACGAGGATCAGGTCAGACCCAGCGCCGGCATCAGGTAGTAGAACGCGAACACCGCCGACACGACGTACATCGCCACCGGCACCTCTCGGCCCCGCCCGGCCGCCAGCCGCAGCACCACGAAGGTGATGAAGCCCATGCCGATGCCGTTGGTGATCGAGTAGGTGAACGGCATCATCAGCATCGTCACGAAGGCCGGGACGGCGATCGTGTAGTCCGCCCAGTCGATCTCCCTGACCGAGCCGGCCATGATCAGGAAGCCGACCGCGAGCAGCGCCGGCGTGGCCGCCTGGGACGGCACCATCGTGGCGACCGGTGTCAGGAAGAGGGCGACGGCGAAGAGGCCACCGGTGACGACGTTCGCGAGACCGGTCCGGGCGCCCTCGCCGACGCCCGCGGTGGACTCGACGAAAGCGGTCGTCGCGGAGGAGGAGCTGGCGCCGCCGGCGGCGACCGCGAGGCCGTCGACGAACAGCACCTTGTTGATGCCGGGCATCTGCCCCTCGCCGTCGGTCAGCTTCGCCTCGTCGGAGACGCCCATGATCGTGCCCATCGCGTCGAAGAAGCACGACAGCAGCACGGTGAAGACGAAGAGCACCCCGGTCAGCACGCCGACCTTCCCGAAGCCGCCGAACAGGCTGACCTGCCCGATCAGCCCGAAGTCGGGGCTGGCGACCGGGTTGCCGGGCCACTTCGGCGTGGTCAGACCCCAGCTCGGCACCGTCGCCACCGCGTTGATGACGACCGCGAGGACCGTCATGGCGACGATCGAGATCAGGATCGCGCCGGAGACCTTGCGCACGATGAGCGCGAGGGTCAGCAGGACGCCCAGGACGAAGACCAGCACCGGCCAGCCGTTGAGGTGACCGTCCCCGCCGAGCTGGAGCGGGACGGTGGTCTGGGCGACGTCCGGGATGCGGGAGACGAAGCCCGCGTCGACGAGCCCGATCAGCATGATGAACAGGCCGATGCCGATGGAGATGGCCTTGCGCAGCCCGTAGGGCACGGCGTTCATGACGCGCTCGCGCAGTCCCGTGGCGACCAGCAGCATGACCACGAACCCGGCGAGGACCACCATGCCCATCGCGTCCGGCCAGGACATGCGCGGGGCGAGCTGGAGGGCGACGACGGAGTTCACGCCGAGGCCGGCGGCCAGCGCGATCGGGACGTTGCCGATGACGCCCATGAGGAGGGTGGTGAGCGCGGCGGTGAGGGCCGTCGCGGTGACCAGCTGACCGTTGTCGAGCTGGTGACCGTACATGTCCTTCGCGCTGCCCAGGATGATCGGGTTCAGCACGATGATGTAGGCCATCGCGAAGAAGGTGGCGAGACCGCCCCGGACCTCGCGGGACAGGGTGCTGCCCCGCTCGGAGATCCGGAAGAAGCGGTCGAGTGCGCCGTACGTGGGCCCGGCTCCCGGCTGTTCAGGGGCGGGGACCTTGGCGGGAGCCGAGGAGGACATGTGTTTGGTGTTTCCTACGAAGAGAAGCGGACAGACACAAACCGTTTCAGTATGAACATATAAGGCCCCGATCGCACATCTCCGCGCGTAGACCTGATCGCCTCGTAAGCTGTCCCCATGGCGAAATGGACCCCCCGACACGAGGCGCCGGAGCCCTTGGAGGGCCCCGTGGTCGCCACCATCACCGGCGGCACGATCCTGTGGTTCGTCCTCTTCCTGGTCCAGCTCCCCTTCTACGGCTGGTTCGACGACCACGGCCACACCTGGTGGGTGTGGACCTGCCTGGCCGGCGCCGGGCTGGGACTGATCGGCATCTGGTACGTCCGCAGGCGTGAGGCCGCGATCAAGAAGGCGGCGTCCGCCGAGAACCTGACGGCGACGCCCGAAGCCCCCTAGGCACCTTCCTTCCCGCTCTCCGGCGAGACACGCCGTCGCCCCCTCCCTACGCTCGTATAAGGCGGCGAAACGCTCGAAAACCGTCGGCGCGAAACCGCCGCCCGACCGGTGAGGAGCGCAGCGATGACGATGCAAGACAGCGCGGCCGAGGCCGACCGTGCCCTGAAGTCCAAGCACCGGGCGATGTGGGCCCAGGGCGACTACCCGTCGCTGGCCGCCGAGGTCATCCCGGAACTGGGAGCGATCCTGGTCGAGGCGTGCGGAGTACGCTCCGGCCGGCGGGTGCTGGACGTGGGAGCCGGTTCCGGCAACGCCGCGATCCCGGCGGCCCTGGCCGGCGCGGACGTGGTGGCCTCCGACCTGACCCCGGAGCTCTTCGAAGCCGGCCGTCGGGCGGCCGAGAAGCAGGGTGCGCACCTCACCTGGCAGGAGGCCGACGCCGAGGCCCTGCCCTTCGGCGACGCGGAGTTCGACACCGTGCTGTCCTGCGTGGGCGTCATGTTCGCCCCGCACCACCAGCGGGCCGCCGACGAACTCGTCCGGGTCTGCCGTCCGGGCGGCACCATCGGGCTGCTCAGCTGGACGCCGCAGGGCTTCATCGGCCGGATGTTCGCCGCGATGAAGCCGTACGCGCCACCGCCCCCGCCCGGAGCCCAGCCGCCCCCGCTGTGGGGGGACGAGGACCATGTGCGCGCCCTCCTCGGCGACAGGGTCACGGACGTCGGCGCCGAGCGCCGCACGGTGAGGGTCGACCGCTTCGAGACGCCCGAGATGTTCCGCGACTACTTCAAGGAGCGTTACGGCCCGACGATCAGCGTCTACAAGAACATCGCCGGTGAGCCCGAACGCGCCGCCGCCCTGGACGGCGCCCTGGTGGACCTCGCCCGCGACGGCGACCTCGGCACGGGCGCGGACGGGACGGTCCTGGAGTGGGAGTACCTGCTGTTCACCGCACGCCGGGCGGGCTGACACCGGGGCGTGGCACCGGGGTCCGGCGCCCTGCAACTGCCGTACGACCACGGCACGAAGTCCGTCCTTCCCAGGTCGGATCTTCGCCGCATTCAGCGGGTGAAGCGGCAAAACCGCACGTACCGTCGAATGCATGACGCATCTCGACACGGGTGCCCGGACCGACTCCGCGCGGCCGGCGACGGTCACCTCCCGCGAGACCGGCCTGACCGGTGCTCAGGTCACCGAGCGGGTGGAGCGCGGCCAGGTCAACGACGTGCCGGTGCGCAGCAGCCGGTCCACCGTCGACATCGTCCGTGCGAACGTCTTCACCCGCTTCAACGCGATCATCGGCGTGCTGTGGCTGATCATGCTGGTGGTCGCGCCGATCCAGGACAGCCTGTTCGGGTTCGTGATCCTCGCGAACACCGGCATCGGGATCGTCCAGGAGTGGCGGGCGAAGAAAACGCTGGACTCGCTCGCGCTGATCGGCGAGGTGCGGCCGACCGTCCGCCGCGACGGGACCGCCGCACAGGTCAGCACGTCCGAGATCGTGCTGGACGACCTGATCGAGATCGGGCCCGGCGACAAGATCGTCGTCGACGGCGTCTGTGTCGAGGCCGACGGGCTGGAGATCGACGAGTCGCTGCTCACCGGCGAGGCCGACCCGGTCGTCAAGCACCCGGGCGACCAGGTCATGTCGGGCAGCTTCGTGGTCGCGGGCGGCGGGGCGTTCCAGGCGACGAAGGTCGGCCGGGAGGCCTACGCCGCCCAGCTCGCCGAGGAGGCCTCGCGCTTCACCCTCGTCCAGTCCGAGCTGCGGTCGGGCATCTCCACGATCCTCAAGTACGTCACGTGGATGATGGTCCCGACCGCGATCGGCCTGGTCATCAGCCAGCTGGTCGTGAAGGAGAACGCCTTCGACGACTCGGTCGCCCGCACGGTCGGCGGCATCGTCCCGATGGTCCCCGAGGGGCTGGTCCTGCTCACCTCGGTCGCCTTCGCCATCGGCGTGATCCGCCTCGGCCGCAAGCAGTGCCTGGTGCAGGAGCTGCCCGCGATCGAAGGGCTGGCCCGGGTCGACACCGTCTGCCTCGACAAGACCGGCACCCTCACCGAGGGCGGCATGGACGTCACCGAGCTACGGCCGCTCCAGGGCGCCGACGAGACGTACGTACGCAAGGTGCTCGGCGCGCTCGGCGCGTCGGACCCGCGGCCGAACGCCTCCCTGAAGGCGATCATCGACACCTACCCGGCCGTCGAGGACTGGCGCTGCACCGAGGCCCTGCCGTTCTCCTCGGCCCGCAAGTACAGCGGCGCCGCGTTCAGCGAGGGCGACGGGCGGTCGAGCCGATGGCTGCTGGGCGCACCCGACGTGCTGCTGGCGGAGGACGATCCGGCCCTCGCCGAGACCGGGCGGCTGAACGAGCAGGGCCTCAGGGTGCTGCTGCTCGCCCGGGTCGCGCGGGACCTGGACGATCCCGACGTGACGACCGGGGCGAAGCCCACCGCCCTGGTCGTGCTGGAGCAGCGGCTGCGGCCGGACGCCGCCGACACCCTGCGCTACTTCGCCGACCAGGACGTCCGGGCCAAGGTCATCTCCGGCGACAACGCGGTGTCGGTCGGCGCGGTCGCCGCCAAGCTCGGGCTGTCCGGCACCACCGTCGACGCGCGCCGGCTGCCCGCCGAGCAGGAGGGAATGGCCGACGCCCTGGACGACGGCACGGTGTTCGGGCGGGTCACCCCGCAGCAGAAGCGGAACATGGTGGGGGCGCTCCAGTCCCGCGGGCACACGGTCGCGATGACCGGTGACGGGGTGAACGACGTGCTCGCCCTGAAGGACGCCGACATCGGCGTGGCGATGGGCTCCGGCTCGGAGGCGACCCGGGCGGTCGCGCAGATCGTGCTGCTGAACAACAGCTTCGCGACGCTGCCGTCGGTGGTGGCCGAGGGGCGCCGGGTCATCGGCAACATCACCCGCGTGGCGACCCTGTTCCTCGTCAAGACGGTCTACTCGGTGCTGCTCGCCGTGCTGGTGGTGTGCTCGCAGGTGGAGTACCCGTTCCTGCCGCGCCATCTGACCCTGCTGTCGACGCTCACCATCGGCATCCCGGCGTTCTTCCTGGCGCTCGCGCCCAACAAGGAACGCGCGCAGCCGAACTTCGTACGGCGGGTCATGCGGTACGCGATTCCGGGCGGGGTCGTGGCCGCGGTGGCGACCTTCGCGACGTATCTGATCGCCCGGGAGCACTACACGGGTGCGGGGGCGCTGGACGCGGAGACGAGTGCGGCGACGCTGACGCTGTTCGTCGTCTCGATGTGGGTGCTGGCGATCATCGCCCGGCCCTACACCTGGTGGCGTGTCGCCCTCGTCGCGTCCATGGCCGGGGCGTTCCTGCTGGTGCTGGTCGTGCCGTGGTTGCAGCACTTCTTCGCGCTGAAGCTGGTCGGGATGACGATGCCGTGGATCGCGGTCGGCATCGCGGCGGTGGCGGCGGCCGCCCTGGAACTCCTGTGGAGGTGGGTGGACCGCCGCTTTCCCGCTTGAGCGCGGCGCCGTGCGGGCTTGTCGCGCCCACGCGGCGGAGCCGCACATCGACACAGCCCGCGCCCCTTGCGGGGCGTCTTACTTCACGTCGACGTAGTCGCCCGTGGCGTTGACGGCCGGGGTGGTCGTCGTGCCGGCGAAGCTGAAGCGCCAGTAGCCGTCGTACTGGGCGGTGGCCGTGGCCTTCAGGTTGCCGTAACCGTCGGAGTACACCGTCTTGACCGTGGTGTACGTGCTGGTGCCCGCCTTGCGGAACTGGAGCTTGACCGGCTGGTTGGTGTAGCCGTGGTAGGCGTTGTCCTCCCAGTTGGCGCGGGACAGCTTGCCCGTCGACGTGATCGTCTTGCCCTTGTAGACGGGCTCGGGGCCGGCGTTGACCGTCAGCTTGGAGTAGCGCTGGACCTTGGTGGCGCCCAGGCCGCCCTGCATCTTCTCGGCGCCGTCGCTGGTGACGGCGAGGGCGCCGGCGCCCCAGGTGCCGGCGTCGGAGTTGAACAGGTCGCCGTCGGCCGGGCGGATGTTGATGACGCCCTTGCAGTTGAGGACCGTCGACGAGGCGGCGGTGCAGGTGGCCGGGTCGTCGCTGATGAGGACGTTGTCCGCGGTGTCGAGCGAGGAGCCGTGGTAGATCAGCGGACCGGTGGCGAAGTTGTCGGTGCTGGTGTCGAGGTCCGCGGCGTGGGTCACGGTGAAGGTGACGGGCACGCTCACCATGTTGGTGGTGCCGACGGCGATGTTCTTGCCGCTGTTCACCTTCATGTTGGAGAAGGTGACGTCGAGGTTCGACGCGGTGGTGCCCGTGCCCGCGTCGGCCGCGGCGGAGCTGAACGCCTGCTTGCCGGACGGGGCGTCGGCGGCCTGCGCGGCCGGGACGACGAGGGCGGAAAGGGCCAGGGCGCCGGCGACGGCGGCCACGGTGGCTCGGATGTGCATGTGTTCCCCAGGTGGAGAAGTGATCTAGGAGTCTGTTGACTCACGCGATCAGATCCACGAACCCCGGGCGGGGTTGTACGGCTCGGCCCGGATTTTGCCGTCTCATCCGCGACGCTTGACACGCCCGTGGCATATGCACGGCGTGCAGACGGCGCCGCCGGCCCCGGTATGGCACCGGGACCGGCGGTGTCCGTCGTCGCGCGAACGGTCGTGCGGACGGTTATCGCACGTCGACGAAGTCACCCGCGGCGTTGACCGCCGGGGTGGTCGTGGTGCCCGCGAAGGAGTAGCGGAAGTAGCCGTCCGTCGAGGCCGTGACGGTGGTCTTCAGCTCGCCCGTGGAGTTGGACTTGATGGTCTTCACCGTGGTGTAGGTGCTGGAACTCTTCTTGCGGAACTGCAGCTTCACCGACTGGTTGGTGTAGCCGTGGTACTGGTTGTCGTCCCAGTTGGCGCGGGACAGCTTGCCGGTGACCGTGATGGTCTTGCCCTTCTTCACCGGCTCCGGCGAGGCGTTGACCGTCAGCTTGGAGTAGCGCTGGAGCTTGAAGGAGTTCGTCGGGTCCTTCACCGCGACACCGACGTTGTCCAGGTTCGGGTTCTCCGGGTCCTCGCCGTTGAACGCGACCGCGAACGCCGCCGCCTTCCAGGAGCCGGCGTCCTCGTTCAGCAGCGCGTACGGGTCGATCGCGACGGTGGCCTTGCACTGGGCGACGGTCGCGGAGGAGTCCGTGCAGGTCGCGTCGTCGCTGTCGAAGAAGAAGACCGTCTCCTCGAACGAGGCACCGCGGTACAGCTCGACGGCCGCGAAGAAGTCCGGGGCGTGGATGTCCACTTCCTGGCCGTGGGTCAGCGTGAAGGACACCGGGACCTTGACCACGTTGGTGGTGCCGACCGAGATGTTCTTGCCGTTGTTGACCTTGACCGAGGAGAAGGTCGCGTTCAGGGCGATCGGCTCGCCGTCCGCGTCGGCGGCGAAGGCCGACCGGCCGGAGTCGGCGTGGACGACCTCGCTGGCGGCGGCGATGTTCGCGGGAACCTTCGGCTCCGCGGCCTGCGCGGCCGGCACGGCGAGGGCGGAGAGGGCCAGGGCGCCGGTGACGGCGGCCACGGTGGCTCGGATACGCATGCGTTCTCCAGGTGGAGAGGGGCCCCGGTGCTCGTCGTCGGCTCTCGGGGCCCAAGTGATCGTGGAGTCTGTTGACTCACGTGATCAGATAGCTCAGCAGTGCGCTTGGTTGTACGGCAGGTGAAAAATATGTGCGCCAGTTTTCACCAACAGCCCCATGTCTCCACTGAATCGGTCGATTCCGGTCAGTCGAACCACCGGTCCCGCGCCAGCTCCTCCGTGCGGGACGGGTCCTCCAGCAGCGCCCCCACCTCGAACCGCCGCGGCCACTGCCCCGCCGCCCAGGCGAGCCCCGCGGCGACGCCCTCCAGCGTGGCCGCGTGCAGGACGCCGTCGTCGGTGAGCCGCCAGTCGATCTCCACGCCGTCGACGACGAGTTCCTCGTGCTCGACGTACGAGGACGGGGTCCGCCGGCCCAGCAGCACCCGCACCGGCTCCGGTACGTCGTGCTCGGTGCCCTCGGAGGTGACCTCCCCGGTGACGGACTCGCTCAGCCGCCGCACCTGGAACAGTTCGGCCAGCCCGGCGGCGCGTGACGGCCGTACGGGGAGCAGCGGGACGCCCTCGGTGAACGGCAGCAGGTCGGGCGAGTCGCACACCACGGCGTCGGCCGCGTCCACGACCTCCACCCGGCCGTCGATGACGGCCCGCAGGTCGTCCGGCAGGGTCACCTGCTCGGGATCGAGATCGGCCAGCGCCCCGTACAGGGCGTGCAGCTGAGCGTCCGTCACCTCCCGCTCGGGGTCGGCGAGCCGGTCGAGCAGCTCGGCGGCACCGCCGGGCTCGTCCAGCAGCGCGGCGACGGAGGTGCGCACCCCCAGGGCCCGCAGCACCTGCTCGTCCTCGAACCCGGACGCGTCGGCCTCGTCGTACAGCCCGCGCAGCAGCGGGTCGCCGCCGGCGGCCCGCAGTCCGGCCGGGCGGCGGCCGTCGAGCACCGGGTTCCCGCGCAGCCACCAGGCGGTGTACGACCGGACGACCTCGTGCGTCCCGTCCGGCAGCAGGATCCGCACGGGCTGCACGATCGCGTCCCTGAGCGGCGGCCGGGACAGCAGCGCGAGCGCCTGCGCCCACTTGTCCTCGTCGACCAGGTCCAGGTCCCGCACGGCGAGGATCTCGGTGGCGACCGGCGGCACCGGGCTGTCCGGGAAGCGGTCGAGGATGTCCTCGCACCACACGTCGACGGCGTCCAGCAGGCCCGCGTCGTCCGGTTCGGCGAAGTCGCCGTCGCGGGGCTCCAGTTCGTCGGGGTCGAGGACGACGTCGTTGGCGCGGACGACCGCGAAGTTCACCAGGACCCCGCAGGCGGCCAGCGGCTGCTCGCCCCACTTGGCGGCCAGTTCGGCGTCCACGAAGGCGAGTTCGCCCTCGCGCATGACCTGGGCGAAGGGACCGCCGGGGTAGACCAGTTCGCAGGCCGGGGCCGGTTCGCCGTCCTCGTCGGGCAGGGCGAGCGCGCCGAGCCAGGGCTCGTCACCGGGCTCGAGACCGGCGTCCCGCACCAGCGCGAGGACGGTGTCGGCCAGTTCGTCGGCGTCGAGGACGTCCTCTTCCCAGTTCACGCCCCCCTCGTCGTCCAGGGACGCGGCGACGGCGGCCCGGACCTGCGGGGTGGTGAGGACGGCCCGGGGGGTCGCGGGCAGGGCGCCGAGCTTCTCCAGGATCGGATGGGCGGCGTCCGGGTGGGCGACCTTCAGGCCGAGCCGGGCCAGCACCTCGGGGTCGATCCGGGCGGCCTCCGCGCCGGGCAGGAGCACCTGCCGGGGCCCGATCGCCGTCCGGCCTCCCCCGGTGCCGAAAGCCTGGGAGGTGCCCCCAGCCAGCGGAACCGGAAGCCCCGACAGCCGCTCCGGGTCGATCCCGGCCAGGCTGTCGTAGAGCCGCCGCCACCAGCCGGGTTCCTTCTCCAGACCGGCCAGCCGGTCGATCGCGTCGGTCAGCGGGACCCGGGCGACGCCCAGGGTCCGCAGCTCGGCGCGGCGCTCCAGCCCGGCGGGCAGCAGGGTGGGCAGCACCTCGGCGAGCACCCGCACGGTGTCCGCGCCCGCGCCCTCGACGACCTCGGCGTCCCGGGGCCGCAGGGATTCCGGCAGGTCGTCGCCCTCGCCGGGCGGGAGGGCGGGCGGGAGGAACGCAGTCCGCGGCAGCCGCTCCAGGATCGCCTGGCGCAGGGCGCCGTCCAGTTCGCCCTTGCCGAGCGGCCCGGGCACGAGGTCGATGATCCCCGAGGTCACCGGCCGCCAGTCGCCGAGGAGTTCGGCGTAGGCGTCGGCCGCGCGCTGGACCAGGAAGTCGGTCAGCGGGCCGGGGGCGGCGTGCCGGCGGGTGGAGTCCAGCGGGAACGAGGCGATGAGCAGGGCCGGGACACCGAGCGGCTCGTCGCTCGGTGTCGGGGCGTGCACGACCGCGCTGGTGCGGGGCCGGGCCGGGCTGCCGTCGCTGTCCACGGGCACGGCCCAGGTGACGGACCAGTGGGGCCGCAGCCGCTCCTCGACGGGCCGGTCGGCGAGCAGGTCGGGGGTGAGGGGGCCGTGGGCGGCGGCGCTGCGCCAGTGGGTGACGCCGTGGGCGGAGTCGTCGACGACGGTGAAGGGCCCGTCGGTCCGGCGGGTGAGGGTCCGCGGGCTCTCCCCGTTGATCTCGACGACCAGCTCTTCGAGTCCGGGAAGGGTGAGCAGCAGGGCGTCGTCGACGGCCCGCAGGAGCCGCTCGGCGAGGTCGGCGGCGGCCGCGTCCCGCAGCGGCAGGATGACGGCGGTGTCGTACGGGTCGGGGGCGGTGCCCTCGGCGGCGTAGGGCAGCCGCAGCAGGGGTACGTGCCCGTCCCGCCGCCGGACCTCGTCCCCGAGGCCGGGGCTGTGCCGGGCGGTCTCGGCGGCCAGGGCCCTGGCCTCGGCCAGCGACCAGCGCACACCGCCGTGCCGGCCGACGACGGCGGGCTCGTCGGTGACGGAGAGGACGGCGGCGAACCCGACGCCGAACCGCCCCACGGAGGACGTGTCCCCCGAGTCCCTCTTGGCCGACGCCCGCAGGGTGGACAGCGACTCGACCCCCGTCGCGTCCAGCGGGGCTCCGGTGTTGGCGGCGACGAGCACCCCGTCCCGCAGGGTGAGCCGCAGCCGGCCCGGCACTCCGGCCCGGGCCGCCGCGTCGGCCGCGTTCTGGGCGAGTTCCACGACGAGCCGGTCCCGGTAGCCGCCGAGAACCAGGTCCTCCTCGGCATTGGCGTCCTCGCGGAACCGGGCGGGGCTGGTGGCCCAGGCGTCGAGGACACCGCGCCGCAGACGGGCGGTACCGAACGGATCGGCCCCCTCGGCGGCGGGCCGCACGAACTTGCTGCTCACGTTCCGTTCCTTCTCCTCGTGGACGTGAGGACGAAGGTACCGCCTGGGGAGCACCCGCCGTGCGCCTGCCCGGCGCGGGCCGCCGGGTCCGGAGCGGCCCCGGAGCCGGGCGGGCCGCAGGCGGCTAGGAGTGACCCAGCTCCTCCGTGTCGGCGTCCGCGGTCGGTGTCACCGAGCCCGAGTCCGAGGACGGGCGCAGCGGGAAGGGGTCGACCCGGGTCTCGTCGATGACCGGGGCGGCGGGCTGGGGCGGCCGGGGCATGACCGCGGCCTCGGAGTGGCCGCCGCAGCCGTAGGAGAGGGAGACCAGGCGGCCGTCGGCCGGGGAGAACTCGTTGGCGCAGGCGCCGAAGGCCTGGCCGAGGGAGCCGCCGATGGGGACGAGGAAGCCGCAGCTCACGCAGGCCGCGGGGGCCGCCTGGGCCATGGGGGTCTTGGGGCCGAACGCCTCCTCCCAGCGGTCGGCCGCGGTGTGCAGGCCGTAGCGGGACAGGACGCGGGCCCGGCGCATGCCCAGTTCCTCGGCGACCGCCGGGATCGAACCGCGCAGCGGCGGGACCGTGTAGCCGGCCGGGGAATCCGCGGTGAGGTCCGCGTCCTCCGCCTCCACCAGGTCGGCCATCTCGTGCGAGACGGGGGACTTCGGCGCCGGCTCGTCCTCGCCCGTGTAGCCCGGCTCCAGACGCAGGTCCTCGGCATCGGTGGGCAGCAGATCGCCCGGCCCCATGTCGCCGGGGCGCAGCCGCTCGCTCCACGGCACCCACTCGGGCGCGAGCACCGCGTCGGGGCCGGGCAGCAGCGCCGCCTCGTCGATCGTGACGATCTTCGCCCGGGAGGCCCGGGCCACCGTCACGGCCCAGCGCCAGCCCCGGTACCCGAGCTCGCGGCATTCGAAGAAGTGGGTGACAACGCGGTCCCCCTCGGAGACCAGCCCCACGTGTTCCCCGACGATTCCTGGCGCCGCCGCCTCCTCGGCTGCGGCGCGTGCGAGGTCGACTGCCTCGGCGCACAGACGGTCAGGGGTGCGGCTTCGCGTTGTCGCTGCGCTCACAGGTATCGCTTCTCTCCATACGCCGTCTCACGAGTGCGCCACTCCCGGCGCGGGGGGCGGACGGAGCGGACCGGGGGACCGCGTCGACGTCCTTCATCCATTTTGCGGGATGGCTGAGATACGCACGCTACCCTTCCGCCCCACTTCGCGTACACCGACGGTCCTGTTGCGCCCCCACCTGATCACGAACCGACGCCCCGGACAGTCACCCCACAGGCCCTATACAAGCGGTAATGGCACTACCCACGGCCTTATCGGGGCACTATGACGTCGTGGCAGCCGCGAAGACACCCCCGGGCGCCACCGGGACCGGTGGGTCGAAAGGGGTCAAGGGAAGCAGCCGACCGAGCGGGCCGGGCCGTCTGGGCGGCTCCCTCCGGGCGGTCGGCCGTGCCCTGCACTTCCCGGTGACGGGCCCGGCCCGCGGTATCCGCAAGGCCACCCACGCGCACGGGGCGGGCGAGTCCGGCCTCGGCAAGCTGATCGAACTGCACGGGGTGAACGGCGCCGGCGACGTCATGATCACCGTCGCCCTGGCCTCCACGGTCTTCTTCTCCGTGCCCACCGACGAGGCCCGCGGCCGCGTCGCCCTGTACCTCGCCATCACCATGGCGCCCTTCACCCTCCTCGCGCCCGTCATCGGCCCCCTCCTCGACCGCCTCCCGCACGGCCGCCGCGCCGCGATGGCCGGCGCGATGCTGGCCCGGGCGCTGCTCGCGCTCGTCCTGTCCGGCGCGGTCGTCAGCGGCGGCCTGGAGCTGTACCCGGCCGCGCTCGGCGTCCTCGTCTCGTCGAAGGCGTACGGCGTGGTCAGAAGCGCCGTCGTGCCCCGGCTGCTGCCGCCCGGCTTCTCCCTGGTGAAGGCCAACTCGCGCGTCACCCTCGGCGGCCTCCTCGCCACCGGCATCGCCGCGCCCATCGGCGCCGGACTCCAGCAGATCGGGCCGCGCTGGCCCCTCTACGGCGCCTTCGTGATCTTCGTCGCGGGGACGGTCCTGTCGTTCACGCTGCCGCCGAAGGTCGACTCGGCCAAGGGCGAGGACCGGGCCCTGCTGGCGGCGGACGAGCAGCACCTGCACGGGCCGCACCGGCAGCCGGTCAAGCGCCCCGGGCTGCGCACGGTGGGCCCGGCCGTCACCCACGCCCTGGCCGCCAACGCCGCCATCCGCTGCCTGACCGGGTTCCTGATCTTCTTCCTGGCGTTCCTGCTGCGCGAGCACCCGGTCTCCGGCCAGAGCGCCGCGGTGTCGCTGGGGATAGTGGGCGTGTCGGCGGGCGCGGGCAACGCGCTCGGCACGGCCGTCGGTGCGTGGCTGCGCTCGCGGGCCCCGGAGATCATCATCGTGACGGTGGTGGCGTGCGTGGCGGGCGCGGCGATCACGGCCGCGGTGTTCTTCGGCGCGGTCCTGGTGGCGGGTCTGGCCGCGATCGCCGGGTTCGCGCAGGCCCTGGCCAAGCTCTCGCTCGACGCGCTGATCCAGCGGGACGTGCCCGAACTCGTCCGTACGTCGGCCTTCGCACGCTCCGAGACGCTGCTGCAGATGTCCTGGGTGCTGGGCGGGGCGGTCGGCATCGCGATGCCCCTCAACGGCACGGCCGGGCTGGCGGTGGGCGCCGCGATCGTCGGCGCCGGGTGGCTGGTGACCGTACGGGGGCTGATCGACTCGGCCCGGCGCGGGGGCACGGGACGGGCGCGCGTCGCGTAGAGCCCTTCTGATGGTTCTCCCGGGGAGCCGTACCCCGCGTGGGCGGTGCGAGGCGTCGGCCCGATAGCCTTCGCCCATGAACACGTTGCAATCCGTTGTGCGACGCCGCCGCGCCGTCGCCGTCGCCGGCGTCGTATCCGCCGGACTGCTCGTCCTGTCGGCCTGTGACAAGCCGACCTCGATGGCCACGGTCACCGTGGGCAGCGACTCGGTGAACACCGAGGCCACCTGTGGCGGCGAGGGCGACACCCTGAAGCCGTCCGATCTCACCCAGTGCCTGAAGGACAAGGGCATCAAGAGCATCTCCGTCGACCCCGACGAGACCGTGCGCTTCGGTGTCGACCCCGAGATCGCCGACAAGGGCTGGACGATCCTGATGAACGGTCAGCCGCTGACCGATTCCAGCACGAAGACCTACCGCACGATTCCGGGCAGCGTGTTCTTCAACGCCCAGTACGGCGCGCAGGGCAACTCGACGCTGGTGTCCATCAAGGAGGGCGACAAGGACCCGTCGGGCCTGTGGAACTTCAAGCTGAAGAAGGACGCCTGATCGCTGCCGCCGGGCTGCACCGGGTCCTGGTGGCCACCGCCGTGCCCGTCGAGAGGGACGCGGTGGCCCGGGCCTTCCCGGGCGACAGCGGCATCGAGGTGATCGCCGTCGGCGTCGGGCCCGCCCTCGCGGCTGCGTCCACCGCCTCCGCCCTCACCACGGCCGCCCTGAAGGGCGAGCCCCGCACCCTCGTCGTGTCCGCCGGGATCGGGGGCGGGTTCCTGCCCGAGGCGGCCGTGGGGTCGCTCGTGGTCGCCGACGAGATCGTCGCAGCCGATCTGGGGGCCGAGACCGAGGACGGGTTTCTGCCGGTCACCGAGCTCGGCTTCGGGACCGTCAGGCACCGGCCGCCCGCGGATCTCGTACGGCGGGTCTCCGACGCCGCCGGCGCCCGGACCGGGGCCGTGCTCACGGTGTCGACCGTGACCGGCACGGCCGCCAGGGCCGCCGCGCTGCGGGAACGGCACCCCACCGCCCTCGCCGAGGCCATGGAGGGCTTCGGCGTCGCCGAGGCGGCCGCCGCGCACGGGGTGCCCGTGCTGGAAATCCGGGCGATCTCCAATCCCGTGGGGCCGCGGGACCGCGCCGCCTGGCGCATCCCGGACGCCCTGGCGGCCTTGACCGAGGGATTCGGGAAGCTCACGCCCGTACTGGAGAGTTGGAACCGGCATGACCGTTGAGCAGCTGCAGATCGCGTACTCGCCCTGCCCGAACGACACGTTCGTCTTCGACGCCCTCGCCCACGACCGCGTCCCCGGCGCCCCCGCCCTCGACGTGACCTTCGCCGACATCGACATCACCAACGGCATGGCCGAGCGCGGCGAGTTCGACGTGCTGAAGGTGTCGTACGCCGTGCTGCCCTACGTCCTCGACGACTACGCCCTGCTGCCCTGCGGGGGCGCGCTGGGGCGGGGCTGCGGGCCGCTGGTGCTGACCCGGGAAGCGGACGTCGACCTCACCGGGCGGACCGTCGCGGTGCCCGGTGAGAGGTCCACCGCCTATCTGCTGTTCCGGCTGTGGGCCGCGGACACGCTGGCCGACGGGGTCGGCGAGATCGTCGTCATGCCGTTCCACGAGATCATGCCGGCCGTGCGGGACGGGAAGGTCGACGCGGGGCTCGTCATCCACGAGGCGCGCTTCACCTACCGCGACTACGGGCTGCACAAGCTCGCCGACATGGGCGAGCACTGGGAGAACACCACCGGGCTGCCGATCCCGCTGGGCGCCATCATCGCCAAGCGGTCGCTGGGCGAGCAGAAGCTGCGGCTGCTGGCCGACTCCATCCGCACGTCGGTGCGCGCCGCCTGGGACGATCCCGAGGCCTCCCGGCCCTACGTCATGGAACACGCCCAGGAGATGGACCCGGCCGTCGCCGACCAGCACATCGGGCTGTACGTCAACGAGTTCACGGCCGACCTCGGCGAGGACGGCTACGCGGCCGTACGCGGGCTGCTGACCCGCGCGGCTGCCGAGGGACTGCTGCCGCCCCTCGGCCCGGACGCGCTGCGTTTTCCCTGAGGCTCGGACGTCTTCCCCGAGGCTCAGACGTCCAGCTGGTCGGCGACCGCGCGCAGCAGGCCGGCGATCTTCTTGCCGGCCGTCTTCTCGGGGTAGCGGCCCCGCTCCAGCATCGGCGTGATGTTCTCCAGCAGGGTCGTCAGGTCCTGGACGATGGAGGCCAGCTCGTCCGGCTTCTTGCGGGTCGCGGCGGCGACGGACGGGGTCGGGTCCAGGATCGTCAGGGACAGCGCCTGGTCGCCGCGCTGCCCGGCGACGACGCCGAACTCCACGCGCTGACCCGGCTTGAGCGTCTCGACTCCGGCGGGGAGGACCGAGGAATGGACGAAGACGTCACCGCCGTCGTCGCGGGAGAGGAAGCCGAAGCCCTTCTCGCTGTTGAACCACTTGACCTTGCCGGTAGGCACGTCTGTCCTCGTCCTCGTACTCGTCGGAAAACTGCTTCTGGAAACGGCTCTTGATAGCACTCGGGCGGGTCGTACGGACCCGCCGGTACCAAGGCTAATGCTCTTGCAGCCGGTGACAAGACGTCACCCGGTTGTTCCTTCGCGCTGGGAACTACCCTGGTCGGGTGCGTGACAAAACCCAAACGAATTCCGCCGCTCCCGGTGACCGCCTGGTCCGTACCGGAGCCGTCGTCTTCTTCCTCGGCGCCCTGGCCACACTGGTCACCGTCGCCCCGCTGTTCCTCGGGACGGCGCCCTTTCCGACGTACATGTTCGGATTGAGCATGCTCATGGCGGTCGGATTCCTGATGGCCGGTGCGGGAGTGCTGCGTTCCGTGGCAGCGGGCCGGCGTCAGGCGCGCGCGGGACGGTAGTCCGAAAGCCAGCGCGGGAATTCGGTCAGATCGGCGAGAACGACGTCCGCGCCCGCCGCGCGCAGTTCCGCCGGAGGGCAGGGACCGGTGGCCACCGCGACCGAGAGCGCCCCGGCGGCCCGGGCCCCGCGCACGTCACCGACGTGGTCGCCGACGTAGACGCCCGCGTCGTGCTCGCGCAGGGCCTCCGCCTTCTGCTCGGCCCACAGGTCGCCGATGACGGCGTCGGGCTCGATGCCGAGGTGGGCGAGGTGCAGCTTGGCGTTGGGCTCGTACTTGGCGGTGACGACGATCGCGCGTCCCCCGGCCTCCCGTACGGCCGCGATGGCCTCCCGGGCGCCGGTCAGCGCCGGGGTCGCGGTGATGGCGATCGTCGGGTACATCTCCCGGTACAGGTCCGCCACGGCCTCCACCTCCCCGGCCGGGAACCAGTGGATCAGCTCCTCGGCCAGCGGCGGCCCGAGCCGCGTGACCGCGAGGTCGGCGTCGACGTACGTCCCCGTCCGCTCGGACAGCGCCTGGTAGCAGGCGCGGATGCCGGGCCGGGAGTCGATGAGGGTCATGTCGAGGTCGAAGCCGACGGTGAGCGGGGGCGGGGTCATGAAGGCCATATGGGCCATTGTGCCCAGGCGGTTCGAACGGCAGACGTCCCCCCGCGACGGCTAGCGCGAGCGCTGGGAACGCCACACCAGGAACAGCGCCGACGCCACCGCCGCTCCGCGCACCACCCACGGCCAGGTCTCCGCCACCGCCGCGTTCATCTGGCCCTCGGCGATCGGGGTGCCCCAGCGGCCGTTCATCCTGCCCCACAGCCACACCAGGCCCCCCGCCACGGAGAGGCCCGGCAGGATCACGACCGCCCACTTCGTCTCGGCCTGGCTCAGGCGGCGGGAGGCGTAGGCGATGAGCCAGCCGAGCAGGAGGACGAACCAGTTGCCGAGCACGGCACCGGCGACGAGGAGTCCGGCGGCGATCAGCAGGAGCGGGTTGCTCCAGTTTCCGGCGGGAAGGCGCGGGAGCCGGCGGCGACCCCCCTCCCCGGTCACCTCGGCCGCCTCGACGACCGGGGCCGGTTCCTCGGCGGCCTCGTCCTGCTCCGCCTTGCGCGGCGCCGGCGGCTTCAGCAGGTCCGGCAGCTCCACACCGCCCACGAACCCCGGCACCTCGTCCCCGACGCCGAACGGGCCGCTGTCCACCCGCCACCAGTCCGGCTGGACCGCGCTGTCCCCGAGCTCGTGCCCGGCGGCCAGGTGCGGCGGGGCCGGGCCGTCGAAGGGCGCGGGGTGCGACTCCTCGGCCTGCCGCGCCGGGCGGGGGCGCGGGACGACGCGCCGCATGACGCCCTTCGCCCGCTCCTCCGGCGCGGCGTCGCGCTGCACGGGGACGGAGGCGGGGGCGGCGCTGCGCGGCTCACCCGCCGTGCCGCCCGCTGCCGCGGTCACGACGTCGTCGGGGCTGCCCAGCCGGGACAGGATGCGGCGGACGGCGGCGGGCGAGTCGACGGTGGCCTTCGCGCGGCGCTTGTCGATCTCGTTGCGCAGGTCCGCGACCAGGCGCATACGGGTGGCCGACGACAACTGCCGCTGCTGGGCCACGTCACCGACGCGGCTCAGATACTCGTAAACGACCTGGTCGCTCTCAATCCCCACGAAGTCCCCTCCGGGGCGGGTGCGTTGCGTGACGCCGTCGCACGACGGTACCGCGAGTGCCCGCGGGGCCGCCAAAACCCCGTACCGCGTTCGGGGAGGGGGCCGCGCACGGTCGGCCCGGCCCGGGGAGGCGACCCGCTACCGTGGACCGGATGAGCACCGAGGACAGGCCCCCGGCCCCCCGCTCCCTCGCGGAAGCGCTCCGCGCGCGGGGCGACGCTTCGCTGGGCGCGCTCCTGCGCAGCCGCCCGGATCTCATCACGCCCGTCCCCACCGACCTCACCCAGCTCGCGACCCGCGCCGGCACCCGTGCCTCGGTGGTGCGGGCCCTGGAACGGCTGGACCGGTTCGCGTTGCAGACGGCGGAGGCGCTGGCCGTGGCGGCGGACCCGGCGACCTACGGCGAACTGCTCGGACTCATGGCCGGGGACGACGCCGACCCGGCCGTCGTCGCGGCCCTGCCGCACGCCCTGGACGGCTTGCGCGAACAGGCCCTGGTGTGGGGCGGCGACGACCGGCTGCGGCTGGTCCGCACGGCGCGTGAACTGCTGGCCCCCTCGCCGCAGCATCCCTCGCCGACCGGGCTCGGCCCGACGGTCCAGGAGGCCACCGCCGGGATGTCCCCGGGGCGGATCCAGGAGATCGTCACGGCCGCCGGTCTGCCCTCGACGCACGACTCGGTCTCCGCGGTGACCGCCCTGACCGGGCTGTTCACGGACCGGCGCCGGATGGCCGCGCTGCTCGCCCAGGCCCCGGCCGACTCCCTGGAGGTACTGGAACGCCTGGTGTGGGGGCCGCCGTACGGGCAGGTCACCGCCGATCCGGCGCCCCGGCTGCGCTGGCTGCTGGACCGGGGGCTGCTGCTGCCGACGGCGCCCGGGACGGTCGTCCTGCCACGTGAGGTCGCCCTGCACCTGCGGCGGGGCCTGGCGCACCGGACGCCCGAGCCGGTGCCGCCGGTGGTCGAGGTGGCGGCCGCACATCGTCCACAGGTTGTGGACAGCACCGCGGCCGGACAGGCGTACACCGCGCTCGCGACCGTCGAGGAGCTGCTGAAGGACTGGGACGAGGGCGGGCCGGCGGTGCTGCGGGCCGGTGGGCTCAGCGTGCGGGACCTGAAGCGGACCGCCGTCGCCCTCGACGTACCGGAGCCCGTCGCCGCGTTCTGGGTGGAACTGGCGTACGCGGCCGGTCTGATCGCCTCGGACGGCGAGGCCGACGAGCGGTACGCGGCGACCCCGGCGTACGACGAGTGGCGGGAGCTGCCCGCCCCCGAGCGCTGGTCGCGGCTGGTCACGGCGTGGCTCGCGGCGACCCGCACGGCCGGTCCGGTGGGCGGGCGGGACGCGAAGGACCGGACGTTGTCGGCGCTCGGGCCGGGCCTGGACCGTTCGGCGGCGCCCGAGGTGCGGCACCGGGTGCTGGCGCTGCTGGCCGGGTTGCCGGAGGGCGCCGCTCCGGCCGCCGGGTCGGTGCTGGCCCGGCTGCGCTGGGAGCGGCCCCTGCGCGGCGACCGGCGGGAGGACGACCCGCGCGGCCGGCTCGCCGAGTGGGCCCTGTCCGAGGCGGAGCTGCTGGGCGTCACGGGCCGGGGCGCGCTGTCGGCCCAGGGCCGGGCGCTGCTGGGCGCCCCCGCGGCTCCCGCGAAGGGACCGGAGGCGGAGCCCGCCGGACCGGGCGACAAACTGCCCGTCCACCACCATCACCACCCCGCCCCGCTCGCTCCCCTCTCCCCCGCCGAACAGGCCGTCGCCTCCGCCGCAGCGGCCCGGCTGCTCGCGCCGCTGCTGCCCGAGCCGCTGGACCACGTGCTGCTCCAGGCCGACCTGACGGCGGTGGCGCCCGGGCCCCTGCGGCGGCCGCTGGCGGACATGCTGGGCGTGCTGGCGGACGTCGAGTCCAAGGGCGGGGCCACGGTGTACCGGTTCACGCCCGGCTCGGTGCGGCGGGCGCTGGACGCCGGGCAGGCCGCCTCCGACCTGCACGCCTTTCTCGCCGCGCACTCCCGCACGCCGGTGCCGCAGCCGCTCGCGTACCTGATCGACGACGTGGCCCGGCGGCACGGCCATCTGCGCGTCGGCGCGGCCTCGGCGTACGTGCGCTGCGACGACGACGCGGTGCTCAACGAGATCCTCGCCGACAAACGGGCCGCCGGACTCGGGCTGCGCCGGCTCGCGCCGACCGTGCTGGCCGCGCAGGCCGACCCGTCCGGGCTGCTGGAGGGCCTGCGGGCGATGGGCTTCGCGCCGGCCGCCGAGTCCGCCGAGGGCGATGTGCTGATCACCCGCGCCCTGGCCCACCGCACCCCGCCCCGCACCCCGCCCGAGCCGGTGCCGGACGGCCCGCCGGTTCCCGACGACACCCTCCTCGCGGCCGCGCTGCGCGCCATCCGGGCCGGTGACCTCGCCTCCACCACCCCGCGCAAGCCCGGCACCGCCCCGGCGCCCGACGGGGAGCTGCCCCGCACCGGTGCCGCCGAGACCCTCGCCACCATGCAGGCCGCCGTGCTCACCGGAGACGCCCTGTGGATCGGCTACGTCAACGCCGAGGGGTCCGCCAGTCAGCGGGTCGTCGCCCCGATCCGCGTCGAGGGCGGCTTCGTCACGGCGTACGACCACACCGCGGACGAGGTCCGTACGTATCCGCTGCACCGGATCACCGGGGTCGCGGAACTCGCCGACGACGGGGACTGACGGCCCTCGTCGGCCGTGTCACCCGTTCGGGTGCAGGCGGGCGTTCATGCACGCCACGCCGGGGATGTCCCACGCTCGGGCGACCTTGCCGGGCGTGCCGCATCACGCCGTGCGGGCGGGGGCAGCCACCGGGTGTCCTGTGAGCTTCACCGAAAGGAAGTCCCCCGCATGCGCGCTGTCCGTCGAGTCGCCGCCGTCCTCGCCACCGCCGCCCTCATGACGTTCGGTGGGCTCGCCACCCCGGCCTCCGCGGTGAGCATCGACGTCGCCGGCCTCGTCCTGGAGACACCGCAGATCTGACCCGTTCCCGCCCCCGCGTCGGGCCGGCTCCGGCGTCCCCGGGCCGGCCCGGGGGGCTCCTCGTCCCCCAGACCGTGAAAGGCCTTGTCGTCCCCCATGCGTGTCAAGCTGCCCGCCGTCGTCCTCTGTGCCGTCGCTCTCGTGGGGGTGTCCGGGCCCTGTGCCGCCGCGGCCCCCGCACTGCCGCTGCCCCTGCCGGTCGCCGGTGCGGAGCCGCTGGTCACCGAGGGGGTCACCATCGAGGGCCCGCTGGTGCAGAACGTCAGTCTGCCCACGCTGAGGTAGCGCGGCGCGTCCGGTAGCTGTCGCCCTCCAGCCGCACCAGGTCGGCGTGATGGGCGAGGCGGTCGGTCAGCGCCGGTGCCGACGGGCCGAAGACCTCGTCCCAGCGGCCGAGCGGACGGTCGCTGGTCACGATCAGCGAGGCCCGCTCGTAGCGGTGGGCGACGAGCCGGAAGAACAGGCCGGCGGTCGCCGCGTCGAAGGGCGTGTAGCCGACCTCGTCGACGATCAGGAGGGGGTGATCGTCGAGAGCGGTCAGCTCCTCGTCGAGCCGGCCGGCGGCCCGGGCGCCCGCGAGCCGGCCGGCCCACTCGGCGGCGGTCGCGAACTGCACGCGGTGCCCGGCCTGGCAGGCACGGACGCCCAGGGCGATCGCCAGGTGGGTCTTGCCGGTGCCGGGCGGTCCGACGAGGACCACGTTGCGCCGGGCGGCGACGAAGTCCGCCTTGCCGAGGCGGGCCACGGTGTCCCGGTCGAAGCCCCGGGGGTGCTGCTGGTCGAAGTCCTCCAGCAGCTTGCGCGCCGGAAAACCGGCGGCGCGGATCCGGGCCTCGGCATCGGTGTCCGGGCCCGGCCGCCGCGGGACGGCCGCAGCGGTCACGGCTTCGGCACCGGTCTCCGGATCGAGCCGCGGCGGGAACGCCGGTGCGGCCACCGGGGCCTCGTCGGCGCCCGGGCCCGGCTGCCGCGGGACCACCGGCGCGGCCGTCTCCGGGTCCGGCGTCGTCCGCGGCCCGCCTCCGTGGTGCGCCTGCGCGGGCGCGGCCCCCGAGCGGTCGGCGTGGCCGCGGTCCGTGTGGGCGACCATCGGGCCCGACATGTAGGCGAGGATCGCCGCCGAGGCGATGAACGCCATGTGGATCACCGTCCCCCACAGCAGGGCGTGCCGGGAGGTGTGGTGGACGTCCACGAACATCTGGAGCAGGTGCACGGAGGAGATGCCCACGATCGCCGTGGCGAGCTTGACCTTCAGCACGTTGGAGTTGACGTGCGAGAGCCATTCCGGCTGGTCACGGTGGCCCTGGAGGCCGATGCGCGAGACGAACGTCTCGTAGCCGCCGACGATCACCATGATCAGCAGGTTGGCGATCATGACGACGTCGACCAGCTTGAGCACGGCGAGCATCACGTAGGTCTCGGTGGCGTGCCCGCTGACGCACATCAGGATTAAGGTCCACAGCTCCTTGAAGAACTTGTAGACGTAGACGCCCTGGGCGGCCACCAGCCCGAAGTACAGCGGGGCCTGGAGCCAGCGGGTGGCGAACAGGGCGTATCCGAGCGTGGTGGTCGTCGGGTTCTGCACCTGCGCCATTCTTCGGGGCCGCACCGGAAAAACTGAATTCACACCACACGTTGGGATGAATAGGCATTCAGTACGACCGGACGCGCAGATCACACCACCCGAGGCGGTCGATCAGGCACACTGGACGTTTGGCCGAGGCATCGCACTGTCGAGCCGTCCGAGCCCTCCGGCCACAGAAAGGGTGCCGCGCGTGAATGGTCCGCTGATCGTCCAGTCCGACAAGACCCTGCTCCTGGAAGTCGACCACGAGCAGGCCGACGACTGCCGCCGGGCCATCGCCCCGTTCGCGGAACTGGAGCGGGCGCCGGAGCACATCCACACCTACCGCGTGACCCCGCTGGGCCTGTGGAACGCCCGCGCGGCGGGCCATGACGCCGAGCAGGTCGTGGACGCGCTCGTGCTGTACAGCCGCTACCCGGTGCCGCACGCGCTGCTCGTCGACATCGCCGAGACGATGGACCGCTACGGCCGTCTCACCCTCTCCAAGCACCCGGCGCACGGCCTGGTCCTGACCACCACCGACCGCCCGGTGCTGGAGGAGATCCTGCGGTCGAAGCGGATCACGCCCCTGGTCGGCGCCCGGATCGACCCGGACACGGTCGTCGTGCACCCCTCCGAGCGCGGCCAGATCAAGCAGACGCTGCTCAAGCTGGGCTGGCCGGCCGAGGACCTCGCCGGGTACGTCGACGGCGAGGCGCACGAGATCGAGCTGGCCGAGGACGGCTGGGCGCTCCGGCCGTACCAGAAGCAGGCCGTGGAGAACTTCTGGCACGGCGGGTCGGGTGTCGTCGTGCTGCCCTGCGGCGCCGGGAAGACCCTCGTCGGGGCCGGTTCGATGGCCCAGGCGAAGTCGACCACCCTCATCCTCGTCACGAACACCGTCTCCGCCCGGCAGTGGAAGCACGAGCTGGTGAAGCGGACGTCGCTCACCGAGGACGAGATCGGCGAGTACAGCGGGACGCGGAAGGAGATCCGGCCCGTCACGATCGCCACGTACCAGGTGCTGACGACCCGGCGGAAGGGCGTCTACCCGCACCTGGAGCTGTTCGACTCGCGGGACTGGGGGCTGATCGTCTACGACGAGGTGCACCTGCTGCCCGCTCCGGTCTTCAAGTTCACCGCCGACCTCCAGGCGCGGCGGCGGCTCGGACTGACCGCCACCCTGGTCCGGGAGGACGGCCGCGAGTCGGACGTGTTCTCGCTGATCGGTCCCAAGCGGTTCGACGCGCCGTGGAAGGAGATCGAGGCGCAGGGCTACATCGCGCCCGCCGACTGCGTGGAGGTCCGGGTCAATCTGACCGACTCCGAGCGGCTCGCGTACGCCACGGCCGAGGCGGAGGAGAAGTACCGCTTCTGTGCGACGACCGCGACCAAGCGGAAGGTCACCGAGGCCATCGTCCGCCGCTTCGCCGGGCAGCAGATCCTCGTCATCGGCCAGTACATCGACCAGCTCGACGAACTGGGCGAGCACCTCGGGGCGCCCGTGATCAAGGGCGAGACGTCGAACGCGCAGCGGGAGAAGCTCTTCGACGCCTTCCGCGAGGGCGAGATCAGCGTGCTCGTCGTGTCCAAGGTCGCGAACTTCTCGATCGACCTGCCGGAGGCGACGGTCGCCATCCAGGTCTCGGGCACCTTCGGCTCCCGGCAGGAGGAGGCCCAGCGCCTCGGCCGGGTCCTGCGCCCCAAGGCGGACGGGCACCAGGCGCACTTCTACTCGGTGGTCGCCCGGGACACCATCGACCAGGACTTCGCCGCGCACCGGCAGCGCTTCCTGGCGGAGCAGGGGTACGCGTACCGGATCATGGACGCGGACGAGCTGCTGGCGGAGAGCTGACGGCGCCCGGCCGGTCCGCTCACTTGCGGCGGACCACGCCGACTTCCTCTCCGTACTGACCGAGGACGATCACGTCGAAGGCGGCGCCCGCGAAGACCTTGACGGCGCGCAGGGCATCGCCGAGGCGGTGGCGGTGGCTGCCCGCCACGGCGGTGGCGCCGGGCGGGCGGCCCGGTGCCGGGGCGGGGTGGATGGTTGCTGCGCTCATGTCTCCATGGTGCGATTCGGCCCGTAAAGTCCGCGTCGGTCTCGGGACCGAACCTTCCGGCGGCCCACGTACGCCCCTGGGCCGATCCCCGCCCCTCAGGGAGGAGGGGCCCGTCCCCTAGGGGATGCGGGGTGAGTCGCCGGGAAAACCGTTGGCGGCCGCCGCCCCCGCTCCTCTAAGATCTCCGCTCTTGCCCGCCTCCCTCATGGAGCGCCGCCGACCGGACGGAAACCGGCCGGCACGTCACCGACCACTCTCAGCAGGTCCCTCCGGAGGCACCCCCTTGTCCACGCCCGTCCACGACCCGCTCTCGCGTGAGCGCTCCCACCTCTGCGCGTCCCGTTCCGCCCTGCGTGCCATGCGCGAGGACGTCGAGGCCCTCGACATCAGCGACGTCACCGCGAACTGGGTCAACGCCGAGGTGCTGGCCCGCCAGATCGAGGAGCGCATCAAGGCCCTGGCCGACCTCAGCGACACCCCGCTGTTCTTCGGCCGGCTCGACTACCTGCACGCGCCCGGCGCCGAGGAGGCCGAGGGCGCGGAAGGGGAGCGCTTCTACATCGGCCGGCGGCATGTGCACGACCACGACGGCGACCCCATGGTCATCGACTGGCGCGCCCCGGTCTCGCAGCCGTTCTACCGGGCCTCCAAGAAGGACCCGATGGACATCGCCCTGCGCCGCCGCTTCGGCTACACCGGCGGTGACCTCACGGCGTACGAGGACGAGCACCTGTCCGACCCCGCCGAGGCGGCCCACACCAGCAAGCTGCTCCAGCAGGAGATCGAGCGGCCGCGCGTCGGCCCGATGCGGGACATCGTCGCGACGATCCAGCCGGAGCAGGACGAGATCGTCCGCTCCGGCCTCTCCGGCACGGTGTGCGTCCAAGGGGGCCCGGGCACCGGGAAGACCGCCGTCGGTCTGCACCGGGTCGCCTACCTCCTCTACGCCCACCGGGAGCGCCTCGCCCGCACCGGCACCCTGGTCATCGGGCCGAACCGGTCCTTCCTGCACTACATCGAACAGGTCCTGCCCGCGCTGGGCGAGTTGACGGTCCAGCAGGCCACCGTCGACGACCTCGTGTCCCACGTCGAGATCACGGGCACGGACGACGCGACGGGCGCGGTCGTCAAGGGCGACGCCCGGCTGGCGCGGGTGCTGCGCCGGGCCCTCTACTCGCACGTCACCATGCCCACCGAGCCGGTCATGGTCGTGCGCGGCTCCCGCCGCTGGCGGGTCCCGGCGTACGAACTGGAGGACATCGTCCGGGAGTTGCTCGACCGCGACATCCGCTACGGCGCCGCCCGCGAGGCCCTGCCGCAGCGCATCGCGCACGCCGTGCTGGTGCAGATGGAGCGCTCGGGTGAGGCGCCGGACGACCGGGTGCAGGACGCGGTGGCCCGCAACGGCGCGGTCAAGGCGGCGGTGAAGGCGGTCTGGCCGGCGGTCGACCCGGCGAAGCTGGTGCTGCGGCTGCTGTCGGACGCGGAGTTCCTCGCCGAGCACGCCGAGGGGATCCTCGACGAGGACGAGCAGAAGGCGATCCTCTGGCCGAAGCCGGCGCGCAGCGTGAAGTCGGCCAAGTGGTCGGCGGCGGACGCCGTCCTGATCGACGAGGCCACCGACCTGATCCAGCGCACGCACTCCCTCGGTCATGTCGTCCTCGACGAGGCGCAGGACCTGTCCCCCATGCAGTACCGGGCGGTGGGCCGCCGCTGCACCACCGGCAGCGCGACCGTCCTCGGCGACCTGGCGCAGGGCACCACACCGTGGGCGACCCGCGGCTGGCAGGAGGCACTGACCCACCTGGGCAAGCCGGACGCGCTGGTGGAGGAGCTGACGGCCGGTTTCCGCGTCCCGACGGACGTCATCACCTACGCCTCCCGGCTGCTCCCGCACATCGCCCCGGGCCTCACCCCGGTGGTGTCGATCCGTGAGAACCCGGGCCACTTCGAGATCCGGCAGGTCTCCGCCGCGTCGGAGGTGGCCGACGCCTGCCGCGCGTCCCTGCGCCACGAGGGCTCGACAGGCCTGATCGCGGCGGACGCCCGCGTCCCGGAGCTCGCCGAGGCGCTGAAGGCGGCCGGGATCCCGTACCTCGGCCCCGGTGAGGAGACCACCCGGGACACCCGCCTGACCCTGGTCCCCGCGTCGCTCGCGAAGGGCCTGGAGTACGACTACGTCGTCCTGGACGAGCCCCGGGCGGTGGTCGACGGCGAACCGGACGAACGGACGGGCCTGCGCCGCCTGTACGTGGCGCTGACGAGGGCGGTGTCAGGCCTGACGGTCACCCACACGGCCCCGCTGCCGGCACAGTTGGCCTAGGGGGGTGTCCGGCGGGCGCGGTGCCCCTCAGGAACCGTCCACCGCGGCCCGCCACTCCGCGACCATCCCGGAGGACACCGGCTCGTCCCATCCCCGTGGCCGAGCCGCCCCGCCGATGTGAAACCCGTCGACCCCGGCCTTCAGCAGCATCGGCACGTGATCGAGCCGCAGCCCGCCCCCGACCAGCAGCCGCTGCTCGTACCCCGGCTCCCCGGCCCGCCCGGCCTCGGCGAGCAGCACGGGCAACCCGTCGTCGACGCCCTCCGCCGACCCGGCCGTCAGGTACGTGTCGAGTCCCGGCATCCCGTCCAGCTGCTTGCGCAGGGCGTCCCGGTCGGCGGCCCGGTCGATGGCCCGGTGGAAGGTCCAGGGGCAGCCGTCCAGCACCCCCACGACCCGCTCCACGGCCGTCAGGTCCACCGCACCCCCGGCGTCGAGGAACCCCAGCACGAACTCCTCGGCCCCGGCCTCCCGCAGCTCGCCCGCCGCCCGCACCAGCCGGTCCACGTCCCCGGCCGCGAAGCCGTCGGCCAGCCGGATCATCACCCGCAGCGAGATGTCGACCGCCCGGCGGATCCCGGCGACGGTGGCGGCCGACGGCGTGAGCCCGTCGGCCGCCATGTCGGTGACCAGCTCGAGGCGGTCCGCGCCTCCCGCCTGGGCGGCGACCGCGTCCTCGACGCCGAGGGCGATCACCTCCAGGACTGCACGCTTGCTCATGGGGCCCCTTCGTCGGATGGGCGTCGACGTTCGACAACAGGTCTAGTCCAATCAAAGACTACGCTGCCCACTCCCGCGGAATCCCAAGCCCCTCAAGCCGTGCATCAGCCGAAGATGTTCAGCTCCTTCGCCTCCACCCCGGCCAGCTCGAACGCCGGCACCCCGTCGACCGGCCGCCCCGTGTACAGCCGTACGAGGGTCGGCCCGTCCCCGATGAAACGGCCCGGGGGCCGCTCCCCGCCGCCCTCCCCGAGCCGCAGCGGCTCGTCCAGGTCGTCGAGGTCGGCGTGCAGCGGCACGTGCCCCCGCTCACGGGTGATCCGGGCGAGGAGCGCGAGCGCGTCCGGCAAACCGGCCCCGCCGTACGCGCCCGGCTCGCCGAAGGCCTCGCGCACGTCACCGGCGTGCACCCACTCGCCCAGGGCGAGGACGTCCAGCTTCCCGCCCGCCCCGGCGATCACGGGCCCCGCCTCGGTCATCCCGCGCTCCAGTTCGTCCACGATCCGCGCGTTACTCCAGCCGGACCGCTCGGCGATGTCCCGGTCGTTGGACTCGGGCGAGAACACGCCCGGCTCGAACCGGCCCTCCACCGCCCGCGACAGCGCGGCCGAGCAGTGGGCCAGCACGTCCCGCACCGTCCAGCCCGGACACGCGGCGACGGGCAGCGCGAAGTCCTCCCCGCTCCGGCCCCGCAGCAGCGGGATCAGCGCGTCACGCTCGATCGTCAGCAGCCGCCCGGGCTGCTCGGGGTCCCGTACGTCATGCACATCAGCAGGAGTCGTCATGCCCCTACGCTAGGTGCCCGACCCCGCTCGGCGGGAGAATGCCCCCATGGCCGATCTCGACTCCCTGCGCACCCGTTTCGCCCGCACCCTGGAGGCGGCCCGGGGCCCGGCCGACGGCCCGGACCCGGCGCCGTACGCCGACAACCTGCTCACCCGCTGGCAGGAGCCCCAGCGGCGCTACCACACGGTCGAGCACCTCACGGCGGTCCTCGACCGCGTCGACGTGCTGGAACGGTACGCGCGCGACCCGGACGTGGTCCGGCTGGCCGCCTGGTTCCACGACGCCGTCTACCTGCCCGACCGCTCCGAGAACGAGGAGCGTTCCGCCCGCCTCGCCGAACGCGCCCTCGCGGAAGCCGGGCTTCCCGACGCGAAGACCGACGAGGTGGCCAGCCTGGTCCGGCTCACCGTCACGCACGACCCGGCCGACGACGACCCCGACGGCCAGGTCCTGTGCGACGCCGACCTCGCGATCCTCGCCTCGCCCCCGTCGGCGTACGCCGCGTACACGACGGCCGTCCGCGAGGAGTACCACTTCGTCCCCAACGACGCCTTCCGCACCGGCCGCGCCGCGGTCCTGCGCCAACTCCTGGACCTCCCGCGCCTCTTCAGGACGTCGTACGGAGCAAGTGAGTGGGAGGCGACGGCCCGCTACAACCTGACCGCCGAGCTGGAAATGCTGTCGCTTCCGGCCCCCGGCCCCTCGTAGCCTGCCCACCATGTGGACAACGGGAGCGGAACAGGTGGAGCAGGCCGTCGCCGAGTGCGTGGGCCTGCTGGGGGCGGTCACCGACCGGGATTGGGAAGGCGTACGGGCCGGACGGCTGGAGTGGGACTGCCGGGAGACGGCGGTGCACATCGCCGAGGACCTCATCGCTTACGCGGGACAGCTGGCCGGGCGGGAGCAGGACGCGTACACGCCGTTCGAGCTGTCGCTGGAGGAGGGGGCCGGCAACGCGGGCGCGTTGCGGGTGATCAGCACGATGGGCGCCCTGTTCGCCGCCGCGATCCGCACCGCCCCGCGCGAGGTGCGGGCCTTCCATCCGTACCCGTTCCGCAGCGCGAACCGTGAGGGGTTCGCCGCGATGGGCGTGGCCGAGGTGCTGCTGCACACGCACGACATCTCCGAGGGGCTGGGTCTGTCGTACGAACCGGCGCCCGAGCTGTGCGACTTCGTGCTCACCCGGATCTTCCCGTACGTGCAGCCGGGACCCACCCCGTGGTCGACCCTGCTGTGGGCGACGGGCCGCGGTGAGCTGCCCGGCCGGGCGCCGGTCACCCAGTGGCGCTGGAACAACAACCTGGTGATCGACGCCGAGCGGCTCACCCTCCAGGGCGTCACTCCGGCGGCGGCCACCGATCTGTCCACGGTCGGCGACGGCGGCTTCGCGTGGATCGAGGGCGGCCCGATCGAGGGCACCCGGGTCGGCGCCGGGCTGGTGTACAAGCAGTACGAGGACGGGGTCCACCGGCCGGAGTGGGGCATGTACGTGCTCGTCCGGCGCGAGGACGGCCGCGCGATCGGCGCCATGGGCTTCCACAGCGTCCCGGACGGGACAGGACGGGTCGAGGTCGGCTACGACCTGGTCGAGGGGGCCCGCGGCCACGGCTACGCCACCGAGGCGCTGCGTGCGCTGTCGGCCTGGGCGCTGGGCCGGGACGAGGTGCGGACCGTGGTCGCGAACGTCGAGCGGGACAACCTGCCGTCGCAGAACGTGCTCGCGCGGGCCGGCTTCACCCAGGTCGCCGAGGACCCCGAGCACCTGACCTACGAGCTGCGCGAACCCCGCGTGGGATAGCGCCCCTTGGGCCGCCGCAGCCCCGCCCCGTGCAGCAGCCGCACCACCTCGCGGCTGCTGACCTCCACGGCCCCCGCCTCCACCGCGTCGGCGTACCGCTGGGCGGGGATGTCGTAGTGGTCGCGTTCGAAGGCCCGGCGGGGGACGCCGAGGCGGGCGGCGAAGGTGTGCAGTTCGTCGTAGGAGACGTCGCTGACGAGGTGGGACCACATGCGGCCGTGGCCGGGCCAGGTCGGCGGGTCGATGTAGATCGTCACGCGGGCCTCACGAGGACGCCGTCCCGCCGATGGCCTCGCCCAGCGCTCCCACGGCGGCGACCTTCACGCCCGCCTCGCTGCACACCCAGTGCGGGTCGGGCCCCAACTCCGGTTCCACGTCCAGCGCGTGCGGCTCGCCGGTGCCGCACACCGGGCACAGCGGCCAGCGGCCGTACCGGTCCAGCAGGGCGTCCTGGACGTCCTGCGCGACCAGGCCGGCCACGTACCGCGCGCCCTCGGGCCACTGCTCGATCCACCATCGCCGCTGCGTGACGGAGTCCTCGACCAGGGAGACGACGTCCGCCTCGGCGACACGTCCGGCGACGAGGTCGGCCAGCACGAGGGCGCGCGCGGCGTGCAGCGCCTGCTCCAGTGGGCTGATGGGGTCCATGCACCCATTGTGCGCACTCTTGACCCCGGCGCCGAGCCGAAAATATCTTTCATGGGTGACCCGAGACGTGAAGGAAATTTTCGCGAGCGAGCGCGGCGGGCCCCCCGGAGCGAGCGCCACCCCGCCCGCCCCGGCCGCCCTCGCGGCCAAGGTCCGCACGCTGGGACCCTCGATGACGCGTTCCATGCAGCGCGTCGCCGAGGCCGTTGCGGGCGACCCGGCCGGCTGCGCGGCCCTCACGGTCACCGGTCTCGCCGAACTCACCGGCACCAGTGAGGCGACCGTCGTACGCACCGCCCGCCTGCTGGGCTATCCGGGTTACCGGGATCTGCGCCTGGCCCTCGCCGGCCTCGCCGCGCAGCAGCAGTCGGGCCGCGCCCCGGCCATCACGACGGACATCGCGGTGGACGACCCGATCGCCGACGTGGTCGCCAAGCTCGCCTACGACGAGCAGCAGACCCTCGCCGACACGGCCGCCGGCCTCGACACCGTCCAACTGGCCGCGGCCGTCTCCGCGCTGACCACGGCCCGTCGCACCGATGTGTACGGCGTCGGCGCGTCCGGCCTGGTCGCCCAGGACCTCACACAGAAGCTGCTGCGCATAGGGCTGCTGGCGCACGCCCACAGCGACCCGCACCTCGCCGTCACCAACGCCGTGCAACTGCGCGCGGGCGATGTCGCGATCGCCGTCACGCACTCCGGGTCGACCGGCGACGTCATCGAACCGCTGCGGGTCGCCTTCGAGCGCGGCGCGACGACCGTGGCGATCACCGGCCGCCCGACCGGCCCCGTCACGCAGTACGCCGACCACGTCCTGACCACCTCCACCGCCCGCGAGAGTGAGCTGCGTCCCGCGGCCATGTCGTCCCGGACCGGACAGCTCCTCGTGGTGGACTGCCTGTTCGTGGGGGTGGCGCAGCGGACGTACGAGACGGCGGCGCCGGCGCTGTCGGCGTCGTACGAGGCGCTGGCCCACCGGCACCGTTCCTGAGTCGGCCGCCCCGCCCCGCACCAGCACCACCAGCACCGGAAAGACACGGAAAGAGCCGTTCATGACCTCCACCTCCGACCCCCGTGACCTCAGGACCGCGCTGGAGTCCCTGACCACCGAGGCCTTCCGGCCGGAACTCGCGGAGATCGACCGGCTGCCCACCCTCGACATCGCGCGGCTGATGAACGGCGAGGACGCCACGGTGGCCGGGGCGGTCGCGGCCCGGCTGCCCCGGATCGCCGCCGCGATCGACGCCGTCGCCGAGCGGATGGCCCGCGGCGGCCGCCTGGTCTACGCGGGCGCCGGCACGGCGGGCCGGATGGGCGTCCTGGACGCCTCCGAGTGCCCGCCCACCTTCAACACCGACCCCTCCCGGGTCGTCGGCCTGATCGCGGGCGGCCCGGGCGCCGTGGTCACCTCGGTCGAGGGTGCCGAGGACTCCCGGGAGCTGGCCCGGGCGGACCTGGAGCCCCTCGCCCTGACCCCCGACGACACGGTGGTCGGCATCTCCGCCTCCGGCCGCACCCCGTACGCCATCGGCGCGGTCGAGCACGCCCGCGCCCGCCGCTCCCTCACCATCGGCCTCGCCTGCAACGCCGGCAGCCCGCTCGCCGCCGCCGCCGACCACGGCATCGAGATCGTCGTGGGCCCCGAACTGCTGACCGGCTCCACCCGCCTGAAGGCCGGCACGGCCCAGAAGCTCGTCCTCAACATGCTGTCGACGATCACGATGATCCGGCTGGGCAAGACCTACGGGAACCTGATGGTCGACGTCCGCGCCTCGAACGACAAGCTCCGCGCCCGCTCCCACCGCATCGTCGCCCTGGCCACGGGCGCCGAGGACAAGGAGATCGAGGAGGCCCTCACCGCCACGGACGGCGAGGTGAAGAACGCGATCCTGACCCTCCTGGCCGGTGTGGACGGCCCGACGGCGGCCAGACTCCTGGCCGAGTCGGACGGCCACCTGCGGGCGGCCCTGGCGGCGAGCGGCTGAGCCGTCACGCCACCACGACCACCCGCTGTTCGTCCCCGAACCGCTCGGCCTGTTCCGCCGTCGCCTTCTCGGCCAGGGTGTTGACCGCCGTGTTGAAGCGCTCCATGGAAGTGGGGCGGTCCGGGCCCAGGACGTACTCCTTCAGGACCCGGCGCTCGGGTGCCATCGGGTCGTGCGCCGGCTCGCGCACCGAGCGGAGGATCTCCGGCAGCCGGGCGCAGTCCCGGTCGAGGAGGTAGGCGCCCCCGGCCGTGGTGTAGGCGGCCCGGAAGTCCTCGTCCGGCAGGTCGTTCGCGTTGGTCAGCACGTACGGCTTGAGGCTCGCCACGAAGTCCGCCACCACGGACGACACGTCGCTGACGAGGATGTCGGCCTGGTCGAAGCACTCGTACAGCGTGGGCAGTTGCCTGACGATCACCTGGTGCCCGAGCGGGCCCCGGCTCTCCCAGAACAACCGGTGCCACTCGGCGCGCAGTGCGTGCCACTCGGCGTCCCCCTCCAGGCCGGACAGGCGCGCCTCCCTGGTCTGCTGGGCGTCGTCGCCGGCGAGCCGCCCGGACAGTTCGCCGAGCCGGGCCTGGATCTCGGCGAGCCGCGGCCGGACGGCGGCGATCGCGGCCTCGGCCTCCTGGGCACCCCGCTGCTCGTTGCCGGCGCGCAGCAGCTCCCGGATCGCCCGGTCCGCCTCGGCCGCGGCGCGGGAACGCTTGCCGGTGAGCGGGTGCGGCTTGTAGAGGACCCGGACGTTCTCGGCGAGCAGCTTCTCGACGAGCGTCACGCCCATCGGGATCAGCGACGTGTGGCAGTCGTCGTCGCTCCAGCCCTCCCAGGTCGGCGCGTACAGCACGGTCGGCAGCGGCCCCGGCACGTGGTCGCTGTGCAGCCGGATCGACGACAGCTGCGGGCGGCCCACCTCGACGATCGCCGAGTCGCTGATGGCGTGCCGCACCCGCTGGTAACGGTCGCGCCCGGCGCGCCCGGCCACCCAGATCTCGTCGTACACCTTGCTCACCCGGTTGCTGCTGGCGAGCTTGTCGCTGTCGCCGTGCCCGATGAACACGTGCTTGGCCTCGGCGACGCGCAGCATGTGCACGTTCTTGCCCGCGTTGCCCGGATAGAGCACCACCCGCAGCTCGGGCAGCTCCAGTTGCGCCACGTCGTCGGCCTTCGGCACGCACACGACGGGGATCGACGTACGGCCGAGGTAGCGGAACGAGGCCCGCTCCCTGAGGATGATCAGCGGCCGCCGGTCGAGCTGCTCCAGCGTCTCGATCCACATGTTGACCTGGTACATGAAGTCCCGGGACACGGCCGCGAAACTGAAGTACAGCGCCACCTCCGGCCGGTACAGGTCCAGTTGACGGTTGACCTCGGCGATGACCTCGTCCCCCGAGGGCATCCGGCGGGCCCGGCGCAGCTGCCCGAGCAGGGCCACGACGCCCGCGACCGCCAGCCCGGCGGTGAGGGCGAAGCCGGCCCCCGCGGGCTGCCACGCCCCGGCCGCCAGCGCGGCGAGCAGCCCGGCGTGCGCGGGCACGTCGAGATGCAACAGCTTGCGCAGGAACCGCCGGTAGAGGAAGGCGGGCGGCGCGGCCGGGATCCCCGCCCCGCTCATGTCCAGGTTGCGCACCACGACCGGCAGGACGCGCCGCCTCCGTATCGCGTGATGCACCGCCGTGTACATCATCACCAGCGCGAAGTGAGCGCTGAACACCGCCAGGGCGGCCACCAGCACCGCATCCGGCGCGCCCATGCGGTCGGCCAGGGCCAGCAGCATCACCGCCCGCACGGCGAACCGCATGGTGCGGGTCAGTTGCAGCGCGGCCAGCCGCCGCACGAAGGCGGGGGCCCGCGTGTGCAGCACCTCGTCCGCGACGTACGTCACGGCCGAGGCCGCGGCGAAGCCCCACAGCGACGGGAGCAGCGCGAACACGGGCAGGGCGGCGAAACCGGCGGCGAACAGGAACACGAGAAGAAGGTCGGTCTTCCCGCGCACACGCAGGACACCGCACAGCCAACGGAACGTCATGGAGAGACTTTCTCTGGGGAAGGACGTGTTTTCCGGGGGCGGCGTGCGGTGGGGCGGACGCCGGTGTACGCGCGATACGCCAGTTCGACGGTGATGAGGGGTGAAAGGTTGTACACCTCCCGATCACCATTACTTCATCGCGACTTGACCCCCCGGTCGACCTGCCTGACGCGAACCCGCAGCGTCTCCCCGACGGGCAGCGAGCGCACTCCGCGGAGGCCGGGCTCGTGTTCCGGGCCACGGCCTGGGCCGGTTCGCCGAGAACCTCAAGGACGAGACGGCCTGAGCTTCGGGACCCGGGCTTCGAGCCCCTTTTTCAAGGAACGGGTGGAGGGCCTCAACCCACCCTCCCACCCGGCAAGTTGACGCGACGCGTCCGGCTTGCCACGGACAGTCACCTACCCTTAACGTTCCCTGCACAAAGCAACAGCCCCCGCCAGGTGCGCCAACACCTGCGGGGGCTTACCAACGAGATCGAGAGCAATCGATCCCATGGATGAAGCCAACTTTAGTGCTGCCTACCCGTCCACGCACCCCATGGCGAGCCCGGGTTACGGCAAGCGCTCCACCCCCGACCAACTCCCCCGCACGAAGCAAGACTTCGCCCACCTCCCACCCCGCGAAGCCGCCATCGCCACCTACCTCGACCGGCTCCCCGACGGCGCCGACATCTCCGTGAAGACGCTGGCCAAACAGCTCCCGTACGGACAGTGCGCCCTCGGCACCGCCCTCAACCGCATCCAGCAGGCGGGGCATCTACGGCGTGGCCGGGAGTGCGTAACCGCCGACGACGGAAGCTCCCGCTGGATCACCCGAACGTGGTTCACCCGCACCGCCCGGGACGACGACTGGTGGGCCGCCTTCACCCGCGGCGACGTACCGCGGCAGGCAGCGCGCCCCACCCGCTCCCGTGCCCACATCCTCCTCGCCGCCCTCGGCCGCACAGCCCCCGTCCTGTCCCTCTCCGAGGCGGACTGCGCGACCCTCGCCCCCCTCGTGGCGGAGTGGTTCGCGCGGGGCGCCTCGGAGGACGACGTACTGCGTGCGCTCACAGCCGGCCTGCCGACCCCCGTCCACCACCCCGCCGCCCTGGTCCGCACCCGCCTGACCAGCAAAATCCCGGCGCCGCCCGCCCCACGCTCACCCCTACGGGTCCTGGAGTGCGCGAACTGCGGCGCGCCGGGGCGTCCGGAAACCCTGCCAGGGGGTCGTTGCAGCGCCTGCCGGGGCGAACCTGCCCCCGCGCAACCCCCCGCACCCCTGTCCGCCCCCACGGTCCACGCCCACGCGGCCGGGATCCGCACCGCGATGTCCCGACGACGGCATGAGAAGGCACACACATGACGGCTGGAAGGGAGGAGGCACCACCATGGCCCCTGGTACCCCTGACCGACAACCGGAAGACGGCCGCTACCAGCGGATCTCCCCGCACGCTTGGGGGGCCATCGTCGAGCTGCCCGCCCCCGTGAACATCACCCTGGACACCGAGAAACTCACGGACTACGCCGGCTGAGGACAATGGGCATCATGAACCACGCCCAGCTCACCGCCCTAGGCCGTGCCCTCCGTCTTCTCGGTGAGCACGGGGAAGCCCTCGGCTCCGACACCCCGGACGCCAAACTGCACGAGATCAAGGCCGACCTGAAGCGTGCCCTGGACCTGCTGGAGGACAGCGTCACGACCGCGGCGCCCACCACGCGCTGCCCGGAACACCCCACCGGCCCGGTCGACGAGAGCGCCCCTGACCGGTGCCTGCTGTGCGAGACCCGGCGCAGGGCGGCCCGCCGGAACGAGTTCAACGGCCCCGCCCCCCAGTACCAGCCCACCGAACCCGTCCAGTCCCGCTACGGCGTACGCGGCGACCGCCCCCAGCCCCAGCAGCGCTGGCTGGCGGAGCTGTGGAACGGCCAGACCTGGCAGCTGTGCGGCACCCCGCGCCGGGACCGGCGTGAGGCCGAGCTGTTCATCGCCGCCCAGCGCAAGGCCCCCCGGGCCGCCATGGCGTACCGGCTGGTGCACGAGTTCACCGACTACGAGGTGCTGCGGGTGTGGGGGACGCCGGTGAAGGTGGACATCGAGCCCATGGGCAACCTCTGACCACCAGGGATCACAGCAGCGGCAGCGGGCGGAACTCGTGCCCCTCCCACAGGCGCCGCGACCGTTCCTCCGGATAGGCCGTGACCACCGGCTCCGCGTCCAGCACCTGCACCAGCCGCCGCGCGTCGTCGTACGCCGGCCAGCCCGGGTCCCCCGTCCTCGCGAAGGACGTCCAGGACGAGCGGAAGCGGGACGACAGCGCCTCGGCCTCGGCGGACGGCTCCACGCCCGCGAACAGCAGCAGCCCCAGGTCCGCCCCGTACGTGCCGAACAGCAGCGGGATGTCCAGGCCGTGGCAGGCGCCGAGCGCGCCGCCGTTGCCCGGGGCCGGCCAGGTCAGTTCGTAGACGTGCGCGCTGCCGCCGCCGGCGCGCTGGGCCTCGGCCAGGTGCAGCGAGGGCATGTTGAACAGCCAGTCCGTCTGGACGCGTTCGTAGAGCTCGCCCGGGGAGGCGTCGGGGAAGGCCGTGCGGTAGGCCTGTTCGCCGTCGGGTCCGGGAGCGAAGAGGCGGAGGGCCGAGGCCGCCCTTTCTTCGGTGATCCGGCCGAGTCGGCCCGCCATGGCGATGAAGAGGCGGTACTCGTCGCGGTTGTGGCCGACGAGGAGGTCGACGTCCTTCGCCGAACCGGACGCCAGCGCCTGCCACGGGGTCGTCGGCAGGATCTCGCCGTCGACCACCGGGGAGAAGGGGGTGACCGTGGGCGCCGCCCGGCCCCAGCGGTCGACGCGCTGGAGCATCTTGGCGCTCAGCGTCTCCCCGGCCGACGTCAGCCGGCGCGGATCGATCGTCGAGAGGTCGGCGGCCGTGGGGCGCAGACCCAGCTCGGCGGCGAGGGCGGCACCGATGTCCCGGGCCAGCGCGTCGGAGAAGAACGTCCCCGGCACGCTCTGGGCTATCGCCCGCCGGAACAGGCCGGTCGCGCGCGGCATGGAGAGCAGCGAGGCGACCGAACCGGCTCCCGCGGACTCCCCGAAGACCGTGACCTGGCCGGGGTCGCCGCCGAAGGATTCGATGTTGTCCCGCACCCACTCCAGGGCGGCCACCTGGTCGAGCAGCCCTCGGTTGGCGGGCGCGCCCTCGATGGACGCGAAACCCTCCATGCCCAGGCGGTAGTTGAGGGACACGACCACCACGTCGCCGTCGGCGGCGATGTGCCGGGCGTCGTAGCCGGGGCTGCCGGAGTGGCCGAGCTTGTAGGCGCCGCCGTAGATCCACACCATCACCGGCCGGTGGGCGCCCGGGTCGGGCTCGGGTGTCCAGACGTTGACCGTGAGCCATTCGTCGCCCTCGGGCACCTCGATCAGGCCCGGGCCGCCCAGACTGCCGAGATCCTGCGGGGGCGGCGGGCCGAAGGCGTACGCGTCCCGTATGCCGTCCCAGGCGTCGGCGGGGCGCGGGGCCATGAAGCGGGCCTCACCCACCGGGGGCGCGGCGAACGGGATGCCACGGAAGACCGCGAGCCCCGCCTCCCTGCGCCCCCGGACGGCACCGGCGGTGGTGCGCACCACCGGTCCGGGCTGCTCGGAAGGGCCGTCCGCCGGGGGGCGGGACTCGGTCGTCGTCATCTGGATCTCCTCACGAACCGCGAGTGAACAGGCGTCAGGTCAGTGTCCTTGACTGACGCAAGCAGATCCAGGGCCCTTCGGGAGGCGGGGTCAGCTGAGGGTCTTGAGCGACGCCGGGTTGTACGGCGCGAGGTCCTCGAAGCGGCCGTCGAGCACCTTGCGGGCCCACTCGGGGTCCTGGAGCAGGGCGCGGCCGACGGCGACCAGGTCGAACTCGTCGCGCTCGAAGCGGTCGAGGAGGTTGTCGAGGTCGCCCACTTCGGCGCCCTGGCCCTGGAAGGCCTTGATGAAGTCGCCGTTCAGGCCGACCGAGCCGACGGTGATGGCGGGCTTGCCGGTGAGCTTCTTGGTCCAGCCGGCCAGGTTGAGGTCCGAGTCGTCGAACTCGGGGACCCAGTAGCGGCGGGTGGAGGCGTGGAAGGCGTCGACACCGGCGGCGGCCAGCGGCGTCAGGATGGCCTCAAGCTCCTCGGGCGTCTCGGCGAGGCGGGCGTCGTAGGCCTCCTGCTTCCACTGGGAGTAGCGGAAGATGACGGGGAAGTCGGCGGAGACGGTCTCGCGGACGGCCGCGACGATCTCCTCCGAGAGCTTGGCACGGGCCACCCGGTCGCCGCCGTAGGCGTCGGTGCGGCGGTTGGTGCCCTCCCAGAGGAACTGGTCGAGCAGGTAGCCGTGGGCGCCGTGGATCTCGACGCCGTCGAAGCCGATGCGCTCGGCGGCGGCCGCGGCTTCGGCGAACGCGCCGATGACGGCGTCGATGTCGGCCTGCGTCATGGCCTTGCCGGTGGGCTCCGTCGCGCCGATGCGCAGGCCGGAGGGGCCGACGGCCGGGGCGTCGGCGACCGGCGGCTCGCCCTGGTTGCGGACCATGCCGATGTGCCACAGCTGCGGCACGATCGTGCCGCCCGCGGCGTGCACCGCCTCGGCGACCCTGGCCCAGCCGGCGAGCTGCTCGTCGCCGTGGAACCGGGGCACGCGGTCGCTCTGTCCGGCCGACTCGTGGCCGACGTAGGTGCCCTCGGTGACGATCAGGCCGACTCCGGCGGCGGCGCGGCGCGCGTAGTACGAGACGACGTCCTCGCCGGGCACACCGCCCGGGGAGAACATGCGGGTCATCGGCGCCATCGCGATCCGGTTCGGAACGGTCAGGCCGCCCAGCGATACGGGCCGGGACAGAATTTCGGCGGCGCGGGAAGCGGAGGCGGCGACAGTCACGTGGGGGGGCTCGCTTTCGGATACCGGAGGGTATGTGCATACGCATAGGACGTACGTTTCAACCCTCCGGCCCCGCCCCGGCATCCCGCCCCGGCTGTGATCCCGGTCACGCGCCGATCACGCGGGACGCGCACCGGACACGCCAGAGGGCGGCACCTCCTGCCGAACAGGAGGTACCGCCCTCGGTAAGGACGTCGATCAACCGTCAGGTCGATCAGAAGTCCATGTCACCGCCCGGCATGCCGCCGCCGGCGGGCGCGGCGGCCTTCTCCGGCTTGTCGGCGATGACGGCCTCGGTGGTGAGGAACAGCGCGGCGATGGAAGCGGCGTTCTGCAGAGCGGAGCGCGTCACCTTCGCCGGGTCGATGATGCCTTCGGCGATCATGTCGACGTAGTCACCGGTCGCGGCGTTCAGACCGTGACCGACGGGCAGGTTGCGCACCTTCTCGACGATGACGCCACCCTCGAGACCACCGTTGACGGCGATCTGCTTGAGCGGGGCCTCCAGGGCCAGCTTCACGGCGTTGGCGCCGGTCAGCTCGTCGCCCTCCAGGTCCAGCTTCTCGAAGACCGAGGAGGCCTGCAGCAGGGCCACGCCACCACCGGCGACGATGCCCTCCTCGACGGCCGCCTTGGCGTTGCGCACGGCGTCCTCGATGCGGTGCTTGCGCTCCTTGAGCTCCACCTCGGTGGCGGCACCGGCCTTGATGACCGCGACACCGCCGGCGAGCTTCGCCAGGCGCTCCTGCAGCTTCTCGCGGTCGTAGTCCGAGTCGCTGTTCTCGATCTCGGCGCGGATCTGGTTGACCCGGCCCTGGACCTGCTCGGCGGAGCCGGCACCGTCGACGATGGTGGTCTCGTCCTTGGTGATGACGACCTTGCGGGCCTTGCCCAGGAGGTCGATCGTGGCGTTCTCCAGCTTGAGGCCGACCTCCTCGGAGATCACCTCGCCGCCGGTGAGGATGCCGATGTCCTGCAGCATCGCCTTGCGGCGGTCGCCGAAGCCCGGGGCCTTGACGGCGACGGACTTGAAGGTGCCGCGGATCTTGTTGACGACCAGGGTCGACAGGGCCTCGCCCTCGACGTCCTCGGCGATGATCAGCAGCGGCTTGCCCGACTGCATGACCTTCTCCAGGAGCGGGAGCAGGTCCTTGACGTTGGAGATCTTGGAGTTCGCGATCAGGATGTACGGGTCGTCGAGGACGGCCTCCATACGCTCCATGTCGGTGGCGAAGTACGCCGAGATGTAGCCCTTGTCGAAGCGCATACCCTCGGTGAGCTCCAGCTCCAGACCGAAGGTCTGGGACTCCTCGACGGTGATGACGCCTTCCTTGCCGACCTTGTCCATGGCCTCGGCGATGAGCTCGCCGATCTGGGTGTCGGCGGCGGAGATGGAGGCCGTGGAGGCGATCTGCTCCTTGGTCTCGACGTCCTTCGCCTGCTCCAGCAGGGCGGCGGAGACGGCCTCGACGGCCTTCTCGATACCGCGCTTGAGGGCCATCGGGTTGGCGCCGGCGGCTACGTTGCGCAGGCCCTCCTTGACCAGGGCCTGGGCGAGCACGGTCGCGGTGGTCGTACCGTCACCGGCGACGTCGTCCGTCTTCTTGGCGACTTCCTTGACCAGCTCGGCGCCGATCTTCTCGTACGGGTCCTCGAGCTCGATCTCCTTGGCGATGGACACACCATCGTTGGTGATCGTGGGCGCGCCCCACTTCTTCTCGAGGACGACGTTGCGGCCCTTGGGGCCGAGCGTCACCTTCACGGCGTCCGCGAGCTGGTTCATGCCGCGCTCGAGGCCGCGCCGCGCCTCCTCGTCGAACGCGATGATCTTGGCCATGTGAAGTGGTCCCTCCAGGACTGGGGGTGATTACTTCGGACCGCGCCCGCGCCCGCGACGGACGGCCCCGACCGGTTGGTTCCTTGCCCCATCCGGTCCGTGGGCCTCACCGACCCGGTCCTTACGTTGTCACTCTCACCTTCAGAGTGCTAACGCAATGATTAGCACTCGACCCCTGCGAGTGCAAGCGCCTCCCGGGGATCGGGCGGGGTCGTCAGCCGCCCGCGAACGCCGTCCGGCAGGGCTTTCGAACAGGCCGAAGGGCCCGCACCCCGGGGGGTACGGGCCCTTCTGAGAAGACCGGTCGCTTGAGCGTTGGTCGTGGTGCGCGTTCAGGCAGAGACGCGAACCATGTCGGCCTGCGGTCCCTTCTGGCCCTGCGAGATCTCGAACTCGACCCGCTGGCCCTCTTCAAGGGTGCGGTAGCCGTCCATCTGAATCGCGCTGTAGTGGACGAAAACATCCGCACCACCGTCGACCGCGATGAAGCCGTACCCCTTCTCCGCGTTGAACCACTTGACGGTGCCCTGAGCCATGCCTAACTCCCCTATTACTGGCCCTTGCACAGATCCACACTTCGCGGACCCGGGTCAGACCTCACCCCCCACGGTTGGGGGCGTGCGCCGGAACGCGTCGACCGCGGCCGAATGTATCTGTCCAACTGCCGTCTGCAACAGGTCAATCGGACGAGAATTCTGGACGCGCAGGGTCCGGAATGTAGGGAGAATTCGCCCGAATTCAGGGCAAGTCGGGCTCCACAAAGGGAACAAAAGCCGCAAAAGATGCGCACACTTTGGCTACATCTTGTCGGGCTCGCGGCAGGAATTCAGGGTTCCGATCAGAGGATCAGGAGCGCGTTCCCCAACTGTACCGCGCTCAATCACGCAGAATTGCCCCCTCCGCTTCTCTCACGGAGGGGGCAATTCAATGAACTCTCAGTGACGGCCGTTACCGAAGGTAATAATCGGGCCGGTCGACCGGTTCAGCCGCCGGCGACGGCGGGAATGATCGACACCCCGGCACCGTCGGGCGTCGCCGTCTCCAGTCCCTGTTCGAACCGCACGTCGTCGTCGTTGACGTACACGTTGACGAACCGGCGCAGCTTGCCCTGGTCGTCCAGCACCCGGGCGGCGATCCCGGTGTGGTTCTTCTCCAGATCGGCGATGACCTCGCCGAGATTCGCCCCCTCGGCGGCGACCTCGGCCCGACCGCCGGTGTAGGTGCGCAGGATGGTGGGGATGCGAACGGTGACGCTCATGACTTCAAAACCTCCGGTTGGGTGACAAACCTAGGGGCGCGGGGAGCTGCGCGAGCAACCCCCACCGGCCCGCAGGGATCAACGATCAGACGAGCCCAGCTGCCCGGAACGAATCCAGGCTGGGCCGAATGGTCGCCGTGAGACCCGTGCCCGCCACCGCATCCAGCGTCTTGAGACCATCCCCGGTGTTCAGCACCACGGTCGTCTTCGACGGGTCGAGCGCACCGCTCTCGATCAGCTTCTTCGTCACGCCCACCGTCACACCACCGGCGGTCTCCGCGAAGATGCCCTCGGTCCGGGCGAGGATCTTGATCGCGTCGACGACCTGCTCGTCGTTCACGTCCTCCACCGCACCGCCGGTGCGGCGCGCGATGTCCAGCACGTACGGCCCGTCCGCCGGGTTGCCGATGGCGAGGGACTTGGCGATGGTGTCCGGCTTCTGCGGGCGGACCACGTCGTGCCCGGCCTTGTACGCCGTCGACACCGGCGAGCAGCCCTCGGCCTGCGCGCCGAAGATCTTGTACGGCTTGTCCTCGACCAGACCGAGCTTGATCAGCTCCTGCAGACCCTTGTCGATCTTCGTGAGCTGCGAGCCGGAGGCGATCGGCACGACGAGCTGGTCGGGCAGCTGCCAGCCGAGCTGCTCGCAGATCTCGTACGCGAGGGTCTTGGAGCCCTCGGCGTAGTACGGCCGCAGGTTGACGTTGACGAAGCCCCAGCCCTCTCCGGCCGGGTCGCCGATCAGCTCGGAGCAGAAGCGGTTCACGTCGTCGTAGTTGCCCTCGATGCCGACGAGCTCGCCGCCGTAGACCGCGGCCATGACGACCTTGCCCTGCTCCAGGTCGTGCGGGATGAAGACACAGGAGCGGAAGCCGGCGCGGGCCGCGGCGGCACCCACCGCACCGGCGAGGTTGCCGGTGGAGGAGCAGGAGAGCGTGGTGAAGCCGAAGGCGCGGGCGGCCTCCAGGGCCTGGGCGACGACGCGGTCCTTGAAGGAGTGCGTCGGGTTGCCGGAGTCGTCCTTGACGAAGAGCTTGCCGGCGTCGACACCCAGCTCGCGGGCGAGGTTGTCGGCCTTGACGAGCTTGGTCCAGCCCGGGTTGATGTTCGGCTTGTCCGCCACGTCGGCCGGAACCGGCAGCAGGGGGGCGTAACGCCAGATGTTCGCGGGGCCCGCCTCGATCTTCTTACGCAGTTCCTCGGTGTCGTAGGCCGAGAAGTCGTAGGCGATCTCCAGCGGGCCGAAACACTCCTCGCACGCGAAGACCGGGCCGAGGGGGACGCGGTGACCGCACTCGCGGCAGCTCAGCGCCGCGGCGGGACCGAGGTCTACGGTGGAGTCAGTGGTGCTTGCAACAGTCTGCACAGCCATGTGAGGCGAGGCCCTTCCTCATCTTCCTCACGACGCGTTTCGCCGTGAGACGGATTTGGCACCTTCCCTAGCCGGGAGCCTCGCGAAGTGGTCGCCAGTGACCTACGAGAACCGACTGGAGGGTTGCCGGGGCTTCATCGGGCCGTTTCCCTCTGCCCCTCTGGATGAGCTGTATGTGGTTGTAGGCGGCGGGTGACCCCGGACATGCGATGGTCATCCGCGTTGTTCAAGACTGTAACCGACGACCAGGACAGTTGAGATAGCCGTCCGAACCGCGAGATGGATCACAGTCCGTCCCGCCTGGAGTACGCAGAGGAGCCGCCACGGTGCTGGAAGAAGTCGAGCGGTGGCTGAGCACCCGTTCCTGGTCCGCGAACGATCGCCCGCTCCACCAGATCCTGGCCGCCAAGCAGCGCACGGGCCAGACGGTCAGCGTCGTGCTGCCCGCGCTCAACGAGGAGGCGACGGTCGGTGACATCGTCTCCGTCATCCGCCACGACCTGATGCGGCAGGTCCCGCTCGTCGACGAGCTGGTCGTCGTCGACTCGGGATCGACCGACCGCACGTCCGAGGTGGCCGCCGCCGCGGGCGCGCGGGTGGTGCACCGGGACGGGATACTCCCGCGCCTGCCCACCGTGCCCGGCAAGGGCGAGGTGCTGTGGCGCTCCCTGCTCGTCACCCGCGGGGACATCGTCTGCTTCGTCGACGCGGACCTCAGGGACTTCTCGTCCGACTTCGTCTCCGGGATCGTGGGCCCGCTGCTCACCGAGCCGGACGTGGACCTGGTGAAGGCCATGTACGACCGTCCGCTCGGCACTGAGTTCGATCCGCTCGCCTCCGGCACGACCGCCGGGCAGGGCGGCCGGGTCACCGAACTGATGGCGCGCCCGCTGCTCAACATGCACTGGCCGCGACTGGCCGGCTTCGTGCAGCCGCTCGGCGGCGAGTACGCGGCCCGCCGCTCCCTGCTGGAGCGGCTGCCGTTCCCCGTCGGCTACGGCGTGGAGCTGGGCATGCTCGTCGACGCCCTGCACCTGGCGGGCCTGGACGCCCTCGCCCAGGTGGACGTCGGGGTGCGCAAGCACCGGCACCAGGACGGGCAGGCGCTGGGCCGGATGGCCGCCGCGATCTACCGCACGGCCCAGCTGCGGCTGGCCCGCGGGCACATGGTCCGGCCGTCCCTGACGCAGTTCGAGCGGGGCGAGGACGGCTTCGAGCCGCGGACGTACTCCGTGGACACCGAGGAACGTCCGCCGATGGTGGAGATCGCCGAGTACCAGGCGCGGAGGGCGGCCTGACCGGGGCCGTTTTCGGCCGGGCGCGGCAGATCCGTACGTTTGAGCGTTTCCGGGCCGGGCTAGGTTGAGGTCTATGGCTTCAACGTACGGTGCTGCGCAGGTGCTGGTGGCCTCCAACCGCGGTCCGGTCTCGTACACGGTGGGCGAGGACGGTTCGCTGGACGCCAAACGGGGTGGCGGCGGCCTGGTCTCCGGGCTCTCCGCGATCGGTTCGGACGCGGACGCGCTGTGGGTGTGCTCGGCGCTGTCCGACGGCGACCGGGAGGCGGTGAGGCGCGGAATCGGCGAGGACGGCGTGCGGATGCTGGACATCCCGGCCGACGTGCACGCCGACGCGTACAACGGCATCGCCAACTCGGTCCTGTGGTTCGTCCACCACATGCTGTACCAGACGCCCCTGGAGCCGGTCTTCGACGCGGAGTTCCGGCGGCAGTGGGCGTCCTACGAGACGTACAACCGGGCCTTCGCCGAGGCGCTGGCCGAGGAGGCGGCGCAGGGCGCGGCGGTCGTGGTGCAGGACTACCACCTGACGCTGGTGCCGGGCATGCTCCGCGAGCTGCGGCCCGACCTGCGCATCGGGCACTTCTCGCACACGCCGTGGGCGCCGCCGGAGTACTTCCGGATGCTGCCGGACGACGTGGCCGGGCAGGTGCTGCGCGGCATGCTCGGCGCGGACCGGCTGGGCTTTCTCACCGAGCGCTGGGCGGAGGCGTTCACCGCGTGCGCCGAGCAGTTCGCCGGCGGGCTCGGCGGCACGCGGGTCGGGGTGCACGGACTGGGGGCCGACGCGGACTTCCTGCGCAAGCGGGCCCACGAGCCGGACGTCGAGGAGCGGATGGCCGCGCTGCGGCAGGAGATCGGCGAGGGCCGCCGCACCATCGTCCGTGTCGACCGCACCGAGCTGTCCAAGAACATCGTGCGCGGTCTGCTGGCGTACCGCCGGCTGCTGGAGGCCCACGCGGAGTGGCGCGAGCAGGTGGTGCACGTCGCCTTCGCGTACCCCTCGCGACAGGACCTCGCCGTGTACCGGGACTACACGGCCGAGGTGCAGCGCGTCGCGGACGAGATCAACGCCGAGTACGGCACGCCGGGCTGGAAGCCGGTCGTGCTGCACGTCAAGGACGACTTCGCCCGCTCGCTGGCCGCCTACCGGCTGGCCGACGTGGCGCTCGTCAACCCCATCCGCGACGGCATGAACCTCGTCGCCAAGGAGGTCCCGCTCCTCTCCGACGCGGGCTGCGCGCTGGTGCTGTCGCGGGAGGCCGGGGCGCACGAGGAGCTGGGCGAGGACGCGATCACGGTGAACCCCTACGACGTCACGGGCACGGCCCAGGCCCTGCACGAGGCCCTGTCGATGCGCCCGGAGGAACGCGCCGAGCGCTGCAAGCGCCTGGCCGCGGCGGCGACGGCGCTGCCGCCGGCGCAGTGGTTCGTGGACCAGCTCGAAGCGTTGAGGGGCTGAGGGGCGGATGAGCAGCCAGACGGGCGGGGGTGTCCCGCACGACTCGCCGGCCGCGCGGCGGCGGCAGGACGAGCCGCCCGGGCGCGGTGCCACGAGCCGGCCGGGCGGGCCGGACGCTCCCGGCGCCGAGCTCCTGCCCACACCCGTCACGCGGGCCGGGCAGGAGGGGCTCGCCGCCCTCCTCGCGCGCCCGGACGAGGCGCTGATCGGGCTCGACTTCGACGGGACGCTCGCGCCGATCGTGGCCGATCCGGAGCGGGCCCGGGCCCACCCGGGGGCGCTGCCCGCGCTGGCCGCGCTCGCGCCGAAGGTGGCCGCCGTGGCGGTGATCACCGGCCGGCCGGCCGAGGTCGCCGTGCGCAACGGCGGCTTCGCGGGCGCACCGGGACTGGAGCGCCTCGTCGTCCTCGGCCACTACGGCGCCGAGCGGTGGGACGCCCGCAGCGGCAAGGTCACCGCCCCCGACCCGCACCCCGGCGTCGACGCCGTCCGCGCCGAGCTGCCCGTGCTCCTCGAAGGGACCGGGACCTGGGTGGAGGACAAGGGCCGGGCCGTGGCCGTGCACACCCGCCGGGCCCCCGACCCGCAGGGCGCCTTCGAGACCCTGCGCGAACCGCTCACCGCCCTGGCGATCCGGCACGGCCTCGTCGTGGAGCCCGGCCGCATGGTCCTCGAACTGCGCCCGCCCGGCATCGACAAGGGCGTCGCCCTCGCCGGGTTCGCCCGCGAGATCGGCGCCGGGTCCGTCCTCTACGGCGGCGACGACCTGGGCGACCTGCCCGCCTACGCCGCCGTCGACACCCTGCGCGCGGACGGCACCCCGGGCCTGCTGGTGTGCAGCGGCAGCGACGAGGTGACGGAACTGCGGAAGCGGGCGGACCTGGTGGTCGACGGCCCGGAGGGTGTAGTGGGGCTACTGAGGGCGCTGGCGGACTTCATCGGCTGAAGGGCACGTACTCAGGGGCGCGGGGCAGCATCGATGTGCGGCTCCGTCGCGGGGCGCGGACAACCACGACGCCCCCGCACACCGCGGCGGCCGGACACCCCACGGCCCTCAGCGTTCCGCCCGGCGCGTCTCCCGTATCCGCCGCAGCCGGTTCACCGTCACCGGGTCGTGGGACAGGGCCCGGGGGTCGTCCAGCAGGGCGTTGAGGAGCTGGTAGTAGCGCACGGGGGCCAGGCCCAGCTCCTCGCGTATGGCCCGCTCCTTCGCGCCGGGCCCGGAGAAGCCGCGGCGTTCGAGCGCGAGGATGTCCCGCTCCCTGCGCCCGAGCCGCGTCCCGTCGTGCTCCTCGTCCATGCCCGGCACCGTAGCGCCCGCCACCGACAGCGCCTACTCCGCGCTCTCCGCCCGGGTCGCCGACGCCTGGAGGTGGCCCAGGACGCCCGAGGGACTGCCACCGGGGGCGACGGCCTTGCCGATCTGCTGCTTGACCTGGGAACTGACGTCGGCCCAGGACGTCTTGCCGACCGGGTAGAGCTCGGAGGCCAGCAGCTCCTCCAGGAACGGCCTGAGGTGCCGGTCCTCGTCGGAGGAGGCCATGGTGCCGGACGCGGAGGTGGTGACCGGCAGCAGGTCGTACTCGCGGGAGAAGGCCAGCACGTTCTTCTCGCTGTAGACGAAGTCGAGGAAGTCGCCCACCTGGTCGCGGTGGCCGTTCTTGCGGAACGCCGTCATCCAGTCGGTGACACCGAGCGTGGACCTGCTCGGGCCCTCCTTGCCCGGCGTGGGCACCATTCCGTACTTGACGCCGTTCTTGGCGGCGATCTTCATCAGCGAGGGGTGGCCGTTGAGCATGCCGACCTCGCCCTTGGCGAAGGCGGCGAACGCCGCGGCCCGGTTCAGATTGCCCGGCGCGACCGGCCCGGTCAGGTCCTTGCCGACCAGGTCCTCCTTCAGCCAGGAGAAGGTGTCGATGTTCTCCGGGGAGTCGATGCCGTAGCTGTCGACGCCGTCGGTGTAGCCGCCCCCGCCGCTGAGCATCCACTGCATGGTCTCGGCCTGCGCCTCCTCCGGGCCGAGGGGCAGCGCGTACGGGTACTTCACACCCTTCGCCTTGAGCGCCTCGGCGTCCTCGGCCAGGTCGTCCCAGGACTCGGGCGGGGTGATGCCGGCCTTGGCGAAGAGGGTCTTGTTGTAGAAGAGCACCCGCGTAGAGGCGGCGAACGGCAGGCCGTACTGCACGCCCTTCACCTGGCCCGCGGAGGCCAGCTGCCCGACGAAGTCGGCCTGCGTACGTATGGAGAGCACGTCGTCGGCCTTGTAGAGCTGGTCCTGGGCGGCGTAGTCGGCGTACGCACCGATCTGCGCCATGTCCGGCGGGTCACCGGCGGCGACCATCTCCCTGACCTTGCGGTCGATGTCGTTCCAGGAGTAGACGCTGACGTCGACGGTGACGTCGGGGTGGTCGGCCTCGTACTCCTCGGCGAGCTTGTCCCAGTACTTCTTCGAGCTGTTGGCCGCGCTGTCGCCGTAGTCGGCGGCGACCAGCTTCAGGGTCACGTCGCCCGAGCCGCCCGTGACTCCGCAGCCGCCGAGGACCGCCGTCATGCCCAGCGCGGACACCACCGCGATCGTTCCTGCCATCCGCCGCCGCTGCACTGCTGTTCTTCCCCAACCCCGGCGTCACCGCCGCCAAAACATTTCGATATGCGGAACAAGGTCTACACCACGTGAGTGGACTAGACCTCTTGCGGGTCCCCGGGTCACACTGTTCCCCGTGAGACATGTCATCGCCCTGGACGTGGGCGGCACCGGAATGAAGGCCGCGCTGGCCGGGCCCGGGGGCGAGGTCCTGCACCGGGCCCGCCGGGCCACCGGACGCGCCCAGGGGCCGGACGCCGTCGTCGCGGGCATCCTCGACTTCGCCGCCGAGCTGCGCGCCTACGGCGCCGAGCGGTTCGGCACGCCCGCGGGCGCCGCCGGCGTGGCCGTCCCCGGCATCGTCGACGAGGCGCGCGGCGTCGCGGTCTACGCGGCCAACCTCGGCTGGCGCGACGTCCCCCTGCGCGACCTGCTGGCGGAGCGGCTGGGCGCCCCGGTCGCCCTCGGCCACGACGTGCGCACCGGCGGCCTCGCCGAGGGCCGCCTCGGCGCGGGCCGGGGCACGGACCGGTTCCTCTTCGTGGCTCTGGGCACCGGCATCGCGGGCGCCATCGGCGTCGACGGCCGCGTCGAGGCGGGCGCGCACGGCTTCGCGGGCGAGATCGGCCACATCGTCGTACGCCCCGGCGGGGCGCCCTGCCCGTGCGGGCAGCTCGGCTGCCTGGAGCGCTTCGCCTCGGCGGCCGCCGTCAGCGAGGCCTGGGCCGCCGCCTCCGGCGACCCGGGCGCGGACGCGGCCGACTGCGCGAAGGCGGTGGGCTCCGGCGACCCGAAGGCGGCGGCGGTCTGGCGGCAGGCGGTCGACGCCCTGGCCGACGGCCTGGTCACGGCCCTGACGTTGCTGGATCCCCGCACGGTGATCATCGGGGGTGGCCTGGCGGAAGCGGGGGAAACCCTCTTCACCCCCCTGCGGGAAGCGATCCGCGGCCGCATCACCTTCCAGAAACAGCCGTCGATCGTCCCCGCGGCACTGGGGGACACAGCCGGATGTCTCGGCGCCGGGCTCCTGGCGTGGGATCTCCTCGACCACACCGACCGTACGGAGGTAACGCCCTGATGGCAGCGGACTCAGGGGCGCGGGACAGCGTCGAGATGCGGCTCCGCCGCGGGGCGCGACCAGCCCCCACGCACCCGCACCCCGCGACGGCCGGACACCCCACGGTCCTGACCGGCGCGACGGTGGTACTCCCCACAGGAACCGTCGAAAACGGCCGGCTGGTGATCGACGGCACCCGCATCGCCGCCACCGCCCCGGAAAACGCCCACGTCATCGACGTGACCGGCCACTACGTCCTCCCCGGTTTCGTCGACATCCACAACCACGGCGGCGGTGGGGCCTCCTTCACCTCCGGCTCGGCCGAGGACATCCTCAAGGGCATCCACACCCACCGCCTGCACGGCACGACCACCCTCGTCGCCTCCACCGTCACCGGCGACATGGACTTCCTCACCCGACGCGCGGGCCTGCTGAGCGAACTGGCCGAGCAGGGCGAGATCGCCGGCGTCCACTTCGAGGGCCCGTTCATCTCTCCCTGCCGCAAGGGCGCCCACTCCGAGGCCCTCCTGCGCGACCCGGACCCCACGGAGGTCCGCAAGCTGATCGACGCGGCCCGGGGCCAGGCGAAAATGGTCACCCTGGCCACCGAACTGCCCGGCGGCCTCGACTCCGTACGCCTCCTCGCCGACCACGGCGTGATCGCGGCGATCGGCCACACGGACGCCAGCTACGAGCAGACGGTCGAGGCCATCGACGCCGGCGCCACGGTCGCCACCCACCTCTTCAACGCGATGCCCCCGCTCGGCCACCGCTCCCCCGGCCCGGTCACCGCGCTCCTGGAGGACGACCGCATCACGGTCGAGCTGATCAACGACGGCACCCACCTGCACCCCGCCGCGCTCCGGCTGGCGTTCCACCACGCGGGCGCCCGCCGGGTCGCGTTCATCACCGACGCGATGGACGCGGCCGGTTTCGGCGACGGACGCTACTGGCTGGGCCCGCTGGAGGTGGAGGTCGCGGACGGCGTGGCCCGTCTCGTGGAGGACGGCACGATCGCCGGTTCGACGCTCACCCTGGACCGCGCGTTCCAGCGGGCGGTCACCGTCGACGGGCTGTCCGTCGAGGACGCGGTGACGGCCCTGTCCGCCACCCCGGCCCGCCTGCTCGGCATGGACGACACGATCGGCTCACTGGAGCCCGGGAAGTTCGCCGACCTGCTGCTCCTGGACGCCGATCACGAGCTGAAGGGCGTCATGCGCCGGGGCGAATGGGTGGTCGGTCCCCAACTGGGGTGATCCATCCCGCAGTCGACAGACGGTGGCCGACTCCAGGACTGGGCCGGCCGCCGTCTCTTTGGCATGATCGGACTACCTGCATATTCACGTCGTCAAGCACATCGGGGGAGGTCGGCCCAGGTGATCCTCACGGTCACGCTGAACACCGCTCTCGACATCACCTACCGCGTCGGGTCGCTCAGGCCGCACGCCTCCCACCGCGTCTCCGAGGTGACCGAACGCCCCGGCGGCAAGGGCGTGAACGTGGCCCGGGTGCTCGCGGCCCTCGGGCACGAGGTGACGGTGACGGGATTCACCGGCGGGGCGACGGGCCGGGTCGTGCGGGAGAAGCTCGCGGCGGTGCCGGGCGTCGTGGACGCGCTCGTCCCGATCTCCGGCGCGACCCGCCGCACCATCGCCGTGGTCGACGAACGGACCGGAGACACGACGCAACTCAACGAGCCGGGCCCGTTCGTCACACCCACCGAGTGGTCGTCCTTCCAGGAGGCCTACGGGGACCTGCTCCCCTCGGCGTCGGCGGTGGCCCTGTGCGGCAGCCTGCCGCCGGGCGTCCCGGTGGGCGCGTACGCGGGCCTGGTCCGTACGGCCAGGGCGGCCGGGGTCCCGGTCCTCCTGGACACGAGCGGCGAAGCCCTGCGCCGGGGCGTCGCGGCCCGCCCCGACATCATCAAGCCGAACACCGACGAACTGGCGGAACTCACGGGCTCCCACGAGCCCCTGCGCGCCACCCAGGACGCCCGCCGCCGGGGCGCCCGCGCGGTGGTCGCCTCCCTCGGCGCCGAGGGCCTGCTCGCCGTCACCCCCGAGGGCCGCTGGCGAGCCTCCCCGCCCACCTCGGTACGCGGCAACCCGACGGGCGCCGGCGACTCGGTGGTCGCGGGCCTGCTGTCCGGCCTGGTCGAACACCTCCCCTGGCCGACCCGCCTCACCCGGGCGACGGCCCTGGCGGCGGCGACGGTGACGGCACCGGTTGCGGGGGAGTTCGACCGGGGGGTGTACGAGGGACTCCTCGAGCAGATCAGGGTGACGAGCGAGGCCTCGGCGGCGTAGCGCACACCTGATCGAAATCCGTGGGCGATCCGCCTCTGCCTCGCCTAAGATCGCGGATGACCAAAGATCGACCATTTTTGCTGGGGGAACAATTGAACAAGATCACGAGGCTGGCCATGGTCGGCATCGCCTCCGTCGGCCTCATGGCCACCATGAACTCCGGGGCCTCGGCGGCGCCGGAGATCAACGCCGGTCCGGCGGCCGTGCAGGACTGGGGCGGCGGCTGGAGCGACGTCCGGGACGTCAGCATCCGTGAGAAGCCCAGCACCACCGCACGGAAGGTCGGCACCCTCAAGAAGGGGAAGATCGTGAAGTGCTGGGTCGCCGGGTGCAGCGGCACGCACAACGGCGGCGCCTACAAGTGCACGAGCAGCTCGCCGACCGAGAAGGACTGGCACGAGGTTCAGTGGAACGGCAAGAAGGCGTGGGCCGCGAGCCGTTGCCTGGAGTGGGGCCGGGTCGAGTGAGCTGAGCTCGTTTCCGCTCGTACGGCGGCGGCCGTCTCCCACACAGTGTGGGAGACGGCCGCCGTCATGAGCGCGGGGTGGGTCAGCCCTTGGCGACGTAGAACTGGTCGAGCACCGCATCGCACTTGTTGCCCTCGTTGCAGGCAAGCTCGATGGTGTTGGTGCCCTTGGTCAGGTTCACCGTGGCCCAGGTCTCCTTCCAGCCATGCTCCCAGTCACCCTTGGGCGTGCCCCCGAAATTTTTCATGCTCAAGGGCTGGGGGTTCGCCTTGCCGTTGACCACCAGGGTCCCGTCGGCGTCCACGCCCGGCACGCCATAGCGCACGTAGAGCCGGTAGCTGCCGGCCTTCTCGATGCCGTCCACCGTCCAGGTCACCTTGGCGCCGACCTGGTTGAAGCCCGTCACGTAGACCCCGCCGTCGGCCTTCGCGCCCTTGAAGTCGGACGCCGTCGTCATGCCGGGGCTGAGCCGGAGGGCCTTCGCGTCGGTCTTCGGGAGATCCGGCTTGGCCGCTCCAGCCTTGCTGGCAGACGGGCTCGGCTTCGACTCTTCGGACTGGGTCGGGCTCGTGCCCACCTCGTCGGACGCCTTGTCCTTGTCCTTGTCGCCACCCAGCATGGCCACGCCGATGCCGATGACGACCGCGGCGACCACCGCGATCGCGCCGATCAGCAGGCCCTTGGTGTTGGGGCCGCGGCCACCCCGGCCGCCACCACCCGCGGGGCTGGCGTGCTGTGCGGTCTGCGCACCGCCCGGCAACGTCTCCGGCGCCGCGTAGTGCGCGTTCGGCCGGTTGTAGCCACCCTGCTGCTGCGGGACCTGGCCGTAGGGCGCGGTCTGACCGCCCTGCGGCTGCTGCTGGCCGTAGGGGCGTGTGCCGACCGCTCGCACTCGGTTGACGGAGTTCGGGTAGCCGTAGCCCCCGGACGGCGGCTGGGCTCCGTTGGCCTGCCCGTCGGCGTAGAGATAGCCGAACGGGTCGTCGTCCTCGGGCGTGCTCGCGCCGTTGTTGCCGGGCGTCATCCCTTGGTCTCCTCAGTCAGGTGCGGTGCATGCGGTACACGGGTGAGTAAGCGAGCCTACCCGCTCCCGGAGACCCAAACGGGTGACTCAGACCGCATCAACTCACTGACCTGGGCTTCACCCGGCGCGTCTGTGTTGTTTGGGACGAGATCGTTTCTCGACGTACATCCGCTCGTCAGCGGATTTCAACACTTCGTCCGCCGTCATTCCACAGTGTGCCCATCCGATGCCGAAGCTGGCGCCCACCCGGACGGCCCGCCCCTCGGCGCGGATGGGCTGAATGATCTCGTTGCGCAGCCGGACCGCGAGGTCCTGGGCGTCGGCGCGGCCGAGCCCGTCGGCGAGGATGACGAACTCGTCACCGCCGAGCCGGGCGACCGTGTCACCGTCGCGGACGCCGTTGCTCAGCCGCCGGGCGACCTCGATGAGGACCGCGTCACCCGCGTTGTGCCCGAACCGGTCGTTGATCGACTTGAAGCCGTCGAGGTCGCAGAAGAGCACGGCGAGGCCCTTGGTGCCGTCGTCGTGGTCCCCGTCCGGGGCGACGGTGTGCACATGGTGGTCGTAGGCGTCGAACGTCTCGGCGCCCTGCCGGAAGTCGAAGCCGGGCCCGACCACGTCGAAGGCGGGATGGCCGTAGGCCGCGTCGACGGACTCCACGACCGAGTGCGGGGCCGCCGCGCGCTGACAGAGCCGGGCGGACAGGCGGGAGCGAAGCTCCGCGGAGTTCGGCAGGCCGGTGAGCGAGTCGTGCGAGGCGCGGTGGGCGAGCTGGAGCTCGCGGCGCTTGCGCTCCTCGATGTCCTCGACGTGGGTGAGGAGGAAGCGCGGCCCGTCGGCGGCGTCCGCGACCACGCTGTTGCGCAGGCTGACCCAGACGTACGTGCCGTCGCGGCGGCCGAGGCGGAGCTCCGCGCGTCCGCCCTCCGCCGAGGTGCGCAGCAGGGTGCCTATGTCCTCGGGGTGGACCAGGTCGGAGAACGAGTAGCGGCGCATCGCGGAGGCCGGGCGGCCCAGCAGCCGGCACAGGGCGTCGTTGGTGCGCAGGATCCGGCCGTGCTGGTCGCCGCCCATCTCGGCGATGGCCATGCCGGACGGTGCGTACTCGAAGGCCTGCCTGAAGCTTTCCTCGCTCGCCCGCAGCGCCTGCTGCTCGCGCTCCAGGCGGACCAGCGCGCGCTGCATGTTGGCGCGCAGCCGGGCGTTGCTGATCGCGATGGCGGCCTGGAAGGCGTACATCTGGAGCGCCTCGCGGCCCCACGCCCCGGGCCGGCGGCCGTTGCGCGGCCGGTCCACGGAGAGCACGCCGATCAGTTCGCCGCACGTCCCGCTGCCCTTCGGGGCGGGCGCGTACATCGGGGCGAAGAGCCGGTCGGCCGGGTGCCACTCGTCCTCGAAGCGGGGGGCGGGGCCGTCGGTGTACCACTGCGGGACGTCGTCGTCGTCGAGGACCCAGCCCTCGGTGTGCGGTATGAACACCAGATCGCCCCAGTGCTCGCCCATGCCGAGGCGGCGTTCCCAGGAGTCGCGCGAGCCGACCCGGCCGGTGATGAGGGCCTCGGCGGCGGGGTTCCCGGCGAAGGCGGCGACGACGAGGTCGCCGTCCGGCCGTACGAGGTTCACGCACGCCAGCTCGTACCCGAGGGCCGCCACGACGCCCTCCGCGACGGTCTGCAGTGTGTCCGCCAGGCTGCGGGCCGTGTTCATGTCGGCCATGACCTGGTGCAGTTGTCGCAGGGACGCAAGACGGACGTAAGGCTCCGACTCGGTCTCCATGCTCGCCCTCCCCCCGAGTACTCGCAGCGATTCAAGGGTCTCGTCGGCGTATCGTCCTGGCAGCTTCCCCGCCACTGAATCACAGCGCGCTGCTCACTCGGTACACAGGGTCAACAATTCCTGCCCCTTGTGACTCAAGTCACAGGCAAAGCTGAACAATTGAGTGGAGTTTCTGCGTTCTTCACATGCGGCCACCGAACGCAGACTTTGTCAGGTTGCGCACCTGTATTCCCGTCGTGCCCGTCGCCGGACCGCGGATGTCCGTCGCGAGTCCTAGGACCGTGATCGGGCGGGAGTCCGATGCGGGGCGTGCGCGGCGGAGATTAGCGTTTCCCCGTGCCGAACACTCCCGCTGCCACGTCCCCGATCATTCCGTCGCCCGCCTCCGGGCATGCTGAGGGGGTGAGCAACGACGAGTTCCGCGCCGCCATGTCCCGGCTGGCCTCGGGCGTGGTCCTGGTGACCGCGCAGGAGCCCTCGCTCGACCCGGACGACCCCTCGGCGCCGGATGTCGAGGACGTGGGCATGACGGCCACGGCCTTCATGTCGGTGTCGCTGGACCCGCCCCTGGTGCTGGTGAGCCTGCGCGAGGGCTCCCGCATGGACGAGCTGCTGGAGGAGCAGGAGCTGTGGGGGGTCTCGGTCCTCTCCGGGAGCCAGCGGCACATCGCGGGCCGTTTCGCGATGAAGGGCCGCCTCAGCGACCGTCTGCTGTTCGCGGACATCCCGTACACGCGCGGCGAGTACACCCACGCCCCGCTGGTCGGCGGCGCCCTGGCCGTCCTGGAGTGCCGCACCGAGCAGCGTGTCCGGGCGGGCGACCACACACTGGTCATCGGCCGTGTCCTGACCGCCCGGGTCCCGAGCGCGGAAGGCGGCCCCCTGGCGTACTTCCGGGGCCGGTACCGGCAGTTGGGCTGAGGTGATCGCTGGCCCGGTGGTGATCCGCCCGCCTAGGGTGCGCCCATGACGACGACCGGCCCCCGGCTCCAGGAGATCACCCCCGCGAACCTCGACGCCGCCCTCGGCATCCACGTCCGCCCCGACCAGGAACACGCGGTCGCCCCGGTCGTGAAGTCGCTCGCCGAGGCGTACGTCCACTCCGGAGCGGCCTGGCCCCGCCTGATCGTCGACGACGACCGCCCGGTCGGCTTCCTCATGGCCTTCCTCGACATCGACTGGTACGAGGACGGCAGCGTCCGCCGCTCGGGCCTGTGGCGGCTGAACATCGCGGCCGGGGAGCAGGGCAGGGGGTACGGCCGGTTCGCCGTCGAGTCGGTGGCGGCCGAACTGCGCCGGCGCGGCCACGAACAGCTCTACGTCACCTGGCACCCGGGCCCCGACGGCCCGGAAGGCTTCTACCTGGGACTCGGCTTCCGCCCGAACGGGGAGACCAGCGGAGGCCAGACGGTGGGCGTCATGGAGCTGGCCTAGCCCCAGTTCTGCCCGCCGCGTCCGCGCTTCGTCTCCGAGCGCTGCTTCTTCTCGCGCAGCCGGCGTTCGTTGATGCCCCGGGGAATCCGGGTCGGCTTGCGGGGCTTGGGCGGAGGTGCGGTCGCCTCGGCCAGGAGCGCGGTGAGGCGTACGGCGGCGGCCTCGCGGTTGCGCCACTGGGAGCGGTGCTCGGAGGACCGCACGGTGACGACCCCGTCGACCAGGCGCCCGGCCAGCCGCTCCAGGGCCCGCTGCTTCCACACCGCGGGCAGCGCCTCGGTCTTCGCCAGGTCGAAGCTCAGCTCGACCTTGGAGTCGCTGGTGTTGACGTGCTGCCCGCCCGGCCCCGAGGACCGCGAGAAACGCCACATGAGCTCGGCCTCGGGCAGGGAGACGGAGCCGCGGATGACGTGGGGACCGGACATGCCCTCCATGTTCCCGCTCCTGACCCGTCCACGTCACCCGAATAACCGCGAGTAAAGAAAGTAAAGGAGCTGGAACCTCGCGTACCCCTCTCCACGTTCATGGGGGTAGCTGTAGCTTCTTTGCCGCAGCTTCTTTGCCGCACGTAAACGAGGGAAGGGACTCCCAACAATGGCTGTAAGCCTGTCCAAGGGTGGCAACGTCTCGCTCACCAAGGAGGCTCCGGGCCTGACCGACGTCACCGTGGGCCTCGGCTGGGACGTCCGCACCACCACCGGCACGGACTTCGACCTCGACGCCTCCGCGATCGCGGTCAACACGCAGGGCAAGGTCTACTCGGACGCCCACTTCGTGTTCTTCAACAACAAGCAGACGCCGGACAACACCATCGTCCACACCGGCGACAACCGCACGGGTGAGGGCGCCGGCGACGACGAGGCGATCAACGTCAACCTCGCCGCCCTCCCGGCCGACATCGACAAGATCGTCTTCCCGGTCTCGATCTACGACGCCGAGAACCGCAGCCAGAACTTCGGCCAGGTCCGCAACGCCTACATCCGCATCGTGAACCAGGCCGGCGGCGCGGAGATCGCCCGCTACGACCTGTCGGAGGACGCGGCGACCGAGACGGCCATGGTCTTCGGCGAGCTGTACCGCAACGGCGCGGAGTGGAAGTTCCGCGCGGTCGGCCAGGGCTACGCCTCGGGCCTGGTCGGCATCGCCCAGGACTTCGGCGTGAACGTCTGACGGACGCCCTCCGTCCACGCGTGACGTGTGGAGCCCCCGGCCGCGGGTATCGGGCCGGGGGCTCCGGCGCCCTCAGGGCACGGCAAACGCCCCCGCACGAAAGCCCGGCACCGCCCAGTGATCCTCGAACCCCTGCTCCCTCCCGCCCCCGGCCCCGCCGTCCTCGCGGAACTCACGGCCCTCTACGCCTCCCACCCCGAGTTCCACACCCTCAGCGGCGACTTCCCCGACCCGCACGACATCAGCCCCGAGCAGGTCGCCGCCGCGCTGTCGCAGGAGGGGGAGCACCCCGGCGCCGAGATCCTGCTCGCCCGCAGCTTCGGCCGGCTGATCGGCATCGCCGTCACCCTCGCCCACCACCCCGACCCGGCCGACCCGGACCCCTGGATCGGCCTGCTGATGGTGGACGCGAGCCTCCAGGGCCAGGGCCACGGCCGCCGCCTGGCCGCCCTCGTGGAGGACCGCTTCCGCGCGACCGGCCGCACCGCCGTCCGCCTGGCCGTCCTGGCGGACAACGCGAAGGCCCTGGCCTTCTGGACGGCCCTCGGCTACCAGGTCGTCGACCACCGTGAGGATCTGCGGCACCGGCGGCCCTGCACGGTCCTGCGCAAGGAACTGACCACCACCTCGTGAGGCCTCAGGGCCGCTCCGGCTTCCCCTTTCCGTACAGCCACGCGTCCCAGACCTCCGCCAAGTCCGCCCCGGGCGCCCTCTTGTCGACATAGGCGGTGAAGTCGGCGGTGTCGGCGTTCCCGTGCCGGTAGGTCGCCGCCCAGCCCCGGAGAATCCCGAAGAATCTCGCGTCCCCGACGGCCTGCCGCACCTTGTGCAGCACCATCGCCCCCCGCCAGTACACCGGCGGGTCGGAGATCCGCGCGGCGCTCGGCGGATCCACCGGGGGAAACTCCCAGATCTCCTCCGCGGCCTCCTCCGTGTCGCCGTACGCACCCGAGTACAGCGCGTCGAACGTCTCCTGGGCGCTGTCCCCGCCGTGGTCCTCCTCCCACAGCCACTCCGCGTACGTCGCGAACCCCTCGTTGAGCCACATGTCCCGCCAGCTCTCGGGCGTGACGGAGTCTCCGTACCACTGGTGGGCGAGCTCATGGACGAGGAGCGTGAGGTCGGGAGCACCGGGGAACACTGGGCGGCTCTGCGTCTCCAGGGCGTAGCCGATGTCGGCCGCGCGGTCGACGATAGCGCCGGTGGAGGAGAAGGGGTACGGCCCGAACCGCCGCTCCGCCCACCGCAGCACCTCCGGAATCCGCCGGAGCACGGGCCGGCTCGCCGCCGCCTCGGCCGGGTCGACGGCCGTGTACACGGGCAGGTCCCCGGCCCTGGAGCGGCTGATGTCGAAGCGGCCGATCGCGAGGGTGGCGAGATAGCTCGCCATCGGCTCACCGGAGTGCCACACGAACGTCGTACGCCCCCGCGCGGTCGTCTCGCCTCGCAACTCGCCGTTGGACACGGCCCGCAGGCCCTTCGGCACGGTCACCGTGAGGTCGTACGCCGCCTTGTCGGAGGGGTGGTGGTTGCCGGGGAACCACGCCATCGACCCCGTCGGCTCGCCGAGGGCGAGCACCCCGTCGGTGGTGCGCAGCCAGCCCTCGCGGGAGCCGTCCGGGTCGGTGACGGTCTCGGGCGCTCCGGAGTAGCGGACGGTCACGCGGAACGTCTCGTCCCGGTCGATGTCGTCGTGCGGCCGGACGGTGAGCTCCTGCCCGGCGCGGTTCCAGCGGGCGATCCCGCGGCCGACGGTGACCTTCTCGACCTCCATGCCGAGCAGGTCCAGGTTGAAGGCGGAGAGGTCCCGGGTGGCGCGGGCGGTGAGGGTGGCCGTGCCGGTGAGGTGGTGGGCGCCGGGGTCGTAGGCGAGGCGCAGGCCGTAGTGGGTGACGTCGTAGCCGCCGTTGCCGGCCTTCGGGAAGTACGGGTCGCGTACGCCGGAGCCGCCCGGGGTGCCGTGCACTCCGCCGCCGCACGCGGTGAGCACGAGAGCGCAGGCGGACAGGGTGGGCGCGAGCAGGGTGGGGACAAGACGTACAGATCGGGCCACGACCGCGATCCTACGATCACGTGACACCATCACCTCCGTGCTCGACATCGGCTACGCCCTCTCCAACCGCTTCCCGGACCCGCCGCAGACCGACTACCGCCGCGCGGACGTCCGGGCGCTGCGGCACGACCTGTTCTGCGGGGACGTCTACCTGGCGGACACCAAGACGGACCACGAGGTGTCCACAGCCTGGGGATGGGTGCCGGTGCTCGACTTCGCGTGGGCGCTGTGCGACATCGTGGAGCGGATCGACCGGGACCCGGCGGGATCGAGGGCGTCCCGCCCGCAGCGGGCGGAGCTGGACTTCACCGAGTCGACGGACCGGATGCTGTTCGAGCGCCGTTTCGGGTGGGTGGACATCGAGGCCGACTGGATGCGCGCGGAGGAGCCCGCGCTCACCGTCTCCCATTCCGAACTGCGCCGCGAGGCCCGGGACTTCCTGCACGACCTGATCGCCGACCTCACCGACCTGCACGACGACCTCGCGGAGAACCCGGCGATCTGGACCCTCCAGGCCCGCTTCCCCCGCCTCCCGTAGCCGCCGCCGGGGATCAGCCCTCCACGCGGATCCCCCACTGCGCGGCCAGCACCGGCGCCAGATCCAGCAGCTGTGCCGTGCTGATCACCGCCCCCGACAGCCGGTCCAGCCCGCGGCTGATCTCCAGGGACACGGCTCCCCGCAGGTCGACGTCCGTCAGGGTCGCCGCGTGGAAGTCGGCGCCCTTCAGCGCGCAGTCCACGAACTCCACGCGCTCCAGACGGGCTCCGCCGAAGTCCGGCTCGACCAGGACGCAGCCCTCGAAGACGACGTCTCTGAGCCGGGCCGTGCGCAGGTTCAGATAGTCGATCTTGCCGCCGCGGACCAGCACCCGCTCCAGCACCGCCCCGTGCAGCTGGGGTCCGCCGAGCCGGGCGTCGGTCAGCTCCACATCGCGCAGGGTCGCCTCGGCGAGGTCGGTACCCACGCCCCGGACGCCGGTCAGGGCCGAGTCCAGGACTCGGGCGTGCCGCAGCCGGGTCTCGTCCAGCGCGCAGCCCGTCAGGGCGCAGTCCATGAAGCGGGCGCCCCCTCCGTCCTGTCCGGAGAGGTCGGCCTCGCGGAAGTCCAGCCCGTCGTAGTCCCCGTCGGGCTCCAGCCCGCCGCCCTCGTACGGCTCCAGCACCGGCAGCCGCACCTCCGGTCGCCGCGCGCCCTTCACACCCGTACCGCCCGCCGCTCTCCTCGCCATGCCCCCATGCTGCACCCGACCACTGACAACCGGACCTGACCTGCGAGAACGCCGGCCATGTCACATTCCGGCGCTCTCGATCGGTCGTACTCCCAGAAGGCGACCCCGACCCGAGGGAGACCCCCAGCCATGCACCGCATCACCGTCATCGGCGGCGGCTTCGCCGGACTGACCGCGGCCATCACCGCGGCCGAGGCGGGCGCCAAGGTCACCGTCCACGAGGCCCACCACACCCTCGGTGGCCGGGCGCGCACCGCCGAGGGCCCCTACCGCACCAACGAGGGCCCGCACGCCCTCTACAACGGCGGTCCGCACTGGGCGTGGCTCAGGCAGCGCGACCTGATCGGCCCGCTCGCCCCGCTCCCGCCCCTGGAGGCGGCCCGGCTGAGGCTGCGGCACCAGGGCGTGCTGCGCCGCACCCCGCCCTTCCCGATGCTGAAGCTGCTGCGCCGGACGGGCCGGCAGGCTCCCGTGGACGCCGACTTCCTGTCCTGGGCGACCGGCATCGCGGGCGAGGAGGGGGCCCGGGCCGCCGCCCACTACGCGGCGGTCGCCCTGTTCCACCACGATCCCGGGTCGCTGTCGGCCGCGTTCGTGCAGGAGAGGCTGCGCCGAGCCACCAAGCTGCCGCCCGAGGCCCACTACCCGCGCGGCGGCTGGGCGAGCCTCATCGACCGGATGGCCTCCCGGGCCTGGAACCTGGGCGTCCGGATGGAGACGCTGTCCCGGGTCGACACGCTCCCCACCGACACGCCGGTCGTCGTCGCCACCTCCCTCGACGCCGCCCGCCGCCTGCTCGGTGACGACTCCCTGACCTGGCCGAGCGGCCGTACCGCCCTCGTCGACCTGGCCCTGCGCACCCGGCGCGGGGACGCCTTCGCGATCTCCGACCTGGACGCGCCCGGCTGGCTGGAACGCTTCACCGCCCAGGACCGCACACTCGCCCCGGCCGGTGAGCAGTTGATCCAGGGCCAGATCCCCCTCGCCCCGCACGAGTCCAAGACCGACGGCACCGCCCGCGCCGAGCAGCTGCTCGACCTGGGCTTCCCGGGCTGGCGCGAGCGCGTCACCTGGCGGCGCGCATCCGTGGCCAACGGCCGTACGGGGGCGGTCGATCCGCCCGGCACCAGCTGGCGGGACCGGCCGGCCGTGGACCGGGGCGACGGCGTCTACCTCGCCGGTGACCAGGTGGCGGCCCCCGGTGTGCTCTCGGAGGTCTCCTTCAACAGCGCCCTGACGGCCGTCTCCCTGGCCCTGGGCCGGCGCGAGCTTGACCTCAAGCATGCTTGAGGTTGAAGGCTGGTCGCATCGGAACGCCCCACCAGAGGAGCTGCCATGCACGCCATCCGCCTGCACGCCTTCGGCCCGCCCGAGAACCTCACCTACGAGCAGGTGGAGGACCCCCGCCCGGGCCCGGGCCAGGTCCGTGTCGCCGTACGCGCGGCGGGCGTCCACCTCCTGGACACGGCCCTGCGCGAGGGCATGCGGGGCGGCCCGGCGGCCGAGCCGACGCCGCTGCCTACCATCCCCGGCCGCGAGGTCGCCGGTGTCGTCGAGTCCCTGGGCGAGGGCGTGGACGGACTGTGGCTGGGCAAGAAGGTCGTCGCCCACCTCGGCTTCGTCCCCGGCGGCTACGCCGAACTGGCCGTCACCGGGGTCGAGCGCCTGCACGAGATCCCCGGCGGCCTGGACTTCGCCGAGGCCGTCGCCATGATCGGCACCGGCCGCACGGCGATGGGGATCCTCCAGTTCGCCGACCTCGGCCCCGACTCCGTGGTCGTCGTCCCGGCCGCCGCCGGAGGCATCGGCACCCTCCTCGTGCAGTACGCCAAGAACGCCGGCGCGACCGTCGTGGGCCTCGCGGGCGGGCCGGAGAAAACCGCCCGCGTGCGGGCCGGCGGCGCCGACCTCGCCGTCGACTACAAGGACCCCGACTGGCCCGCGAAGGTCCGCGCCCATCTCGGCGGCCGGACCGCGACCGTCGTCTTCGACGGCGTCGGCGGCGACGTCGCCCGCGAAGCCGTCAGCCTCCTCGGGCCCGGCGGCCGGCACATCGTCTTCGGCTGGTCCGGCGAGGGCATCCAGGGCGGCGGCCCCTACCTCGTCGACGGCGTCTCCGAGGAGGTCCTCGGCCCGGTGATGCTCGGGAAGGCCGGCGGGCCCGACCCCGTCCGCACCCTCGAACTGCGCGCCCTCGCCGAGGCCGCGGCCGGCCGGCTCACCCCGGCCGTACAGCGCTTCCCGCTCGCACAGGCCGCGGCCGCGCACCGGGCGCTGGAGACCCGCGGCACGACCGGAAAGGTGGTTCTGGAGCCGTGACCTGACGCCCCACCAGCGGCGACGAACCCGCGGAGGCCGGCCGCCGCCCCGGCCCTCCCGTGGACACCGACCCGGGCCGCTGGTGGATCCGGGCCGACATCGCCCCAGGCCCGGCTGACGCTCAACTCGACGCACCCATCGCCCTCCCCGCCGCCCGGCGTGACCTCGACAGGTCCGAGGACGACCGGCGCACCCCCCACGCCTTCAGCGCGATATCCACATGACGCACCCGGCGCGCCCCACTACCGTGCCGGGAGTGATCGACATTCCCCGGGAACTGGCGGCATCACAGGAGAAGTTCAACGGCGAGGCGGGCCGCGCCTTCATCGCCGGACTGCCCGAGCGGACGGCCCGCTTCCTCGACCACTGGGACCTGAGACCCGACGGACCGGCCATGCACGGCGTCTCCGCCCTGGTCCTGCCGGTCGTGCGCTCCGACGGCACCCCGGCGGTCCTCAAGCTCCAGATCCTCGACGAGGAGAGCGAGGGCGAACCGGTCGCACTGCGCGCCTGGAACGGCGACGGTGCCGTCCGCTTCCTCGACCACGACGAGCCCACCGGCACCATGCTCCTGGAGCGCCTCGACGAGACCCGCATGCTGTCCCACGTGCCGGACGCCCACGAGGCCGTGGTCACCATCGCCGAGCTCCTGGCCCACCTCACGTCCTTCCCGGCCCCGCCCGGCATGCGCCGTCTCGGCGACATCGCCCGGGACATGCTCGACCGGACCCCCAGGGCCCTCGCCCGCATCCCCGACCCGGAGGCCCGCCGGCTCGTCGCCGACTGCGCGGCCGCCGTGCGCGAGGTCGCCGACGAGCCGGGCGACCGGCTCCTGCACTGGGATCTCCACGACGAGAACGTCCTCGCCTCGGGCCGCGCCCCGTGGCTCGCGATCGACCCCAAGCCCCTCGCGGGCGACCCGGGCTTCGAACTGTGGCCCGCCCTGGACAACCGCTTCGATCCCGACGACATCGTCTGGCGCTTCGACGCCATGACCGACGTCCTCACCCTGGACCGCCCCCGGGCCCACGCCTGGACCCTCGGCCGCCTCCTCCAGAACACCCTGTGGGACATCGAGGACGACCGCCCCCTCGACGACACCCGGCTGGAAATCGCCCGACGCCTGAAAAAGCCCAGGTCCGGAGTGATCCGGCCTGGGCCTTGAGAGCCCCCTGTCGGATTCGAACCGACGACCTACGCATTACAAGTGCGTTGCTCTGGCCAGCTGAGCTAAGGAGGCGGGCGCCGTGCGTCGCGTTGCCGCGCGCGAGGGCGGCTCCACTGTACACAGAGCCCGTTACGCCGAGCCACGGCGTTCCGTTCCGGCCGGCCGGCTACTCCACCTCGTAGGCGAACCGATACTCCACAGCCGTCTCACCGTGCCGTGCGGTGAAGGCGCCCTTCCCCTTCAGGCCGGTCAGCTGCCCGCTGCCCGAGCCCGGCACCACCTCGAAGGTGCAGTGCACGGTTCCGTCCTCGCCGAAGGACCCGCGTTCCTCGACCGCGAAGCTCCCCTCGCGTCCGTCGACGCGGCCGGTGAGCAGTTCCATGCCGGCGAAGGAGCCGGTCTTCGCGGTGACGTAGACGATCGAGTACGCGCAGCTCGTCGCGGCCGCCTCGATGCCGCCGGTGAAGGTGTTCCGGACGGAGGCGTGGGCGAGGCGGGGGGTCGCGTCCTCGCCGGGCCGATCACGCGTTCCTGCCAGTCGCGGTTCCACCTGGACGCGCCCGCCTGGTTCCGGGAGGCCGTGGCGGGGGCCGTGTGGGAGCGGCGGGTGCTGCGGCTGCACTACCGGCGGCGCTGGCGCGGCGAGGTGCACCGGGAGGTGCGTCCGCTGGGGCTCGTCCTGAAGGGCGGCATCTGGTACCTCGTGGCCCTGGCGGAGGAGGCCGTACGGACCTACCGGGTCTCGCGCGTGCTGGCCGTGGAGGAGACTCGGGAGAACTTCGAGCGGCCCGCGGGGTTCGACCTGGCCGCCTACTGGGCCGAGTCCTCCCGGCGTCTGGAGGCCGCCCTCCGGCAGGACACCGCGCGGCTTCGGATCTCACCCCGCGCGCGGCGGCTGCTGCCGATGCAGTTCGGCGCGGCGGGCGTACGGGCCCTGGAGAGCGCGGGCCCGCCCGACGGGGACGGCTGGGTCGAGGTGGAACTGACCGTGGAGTCTGAGGCGGTGGCCGTGGGCGACCTGCTCCGGCTCGGCACCGAGGCGGAGGTGCTCGGCCCTCCCGCCCTGCGGCAGGCCGTCGCCCGGGCGGTCGCGGTGCTCGCGGACCGGTACGGACAGCCCTGAGACGCCGCTTCGAAAATTTCCGCGAAGTTCACAGGCCCGGAACTACTGACAGACGTGTGAACGCCAGGTACCGTCCTGAGCCAGTTCACACGTGTGGACTACACCACAACGGAATGACCGTCGTGGCACCGCCTTCCTACTCGGATCGTCCGGCACGTTCCTGCCGGTAGAAGGGGTTCATTCACCATGGCCACTGTCTCGTTCGACAAGGCGACCCGGATCTACCCGGGTTCCACCAAGCCCGCCGTCGACGCGCTGGAGATCGACATCGAGGACGGCGAGTTCCTCGTCCTCGTCGGCCCCTCCGGCTGCGGCAAGTCCACCTCGCTCCGCATGCTCGCGGGACTCGAGGACGTCAACGGCGGCGCCATCCGCATCGGCGACCGCGACGTCACGCACCTGCCGCCCAAGGACCGGGACATCGCCATGGTGTTCCAGAACTACGCGCTCTACCCGCACATGACCGTCGCCGACAACATGGGCTTCGCGCTCAAGATCGCGGGCGTCAACAAGGCGGAGATCCGGCAGAAGGTCGAGGAGGCCGCGAAGATCCTCGACCTCACCGAGTACCTGGACCGCAAGCCGAAGGCCCTCTCCGGCGGTCAGCGCCAGCGTGTCGCCATGGGCCGCGCCATCGTGCGTGAGCCCCAGGTGTTCCTCATGGACGAGCCGCTGTCCAACCTGGACGCCAAGCTCCGTGTGTCCACGCGTACGCAGATCGCCTCGCTCCAGCGCCGCCTGGGCATCACCACCGTCTACGTCACCCACGACCAGGTCGAGGCCATGACGATGGGCGACCGGGTGGCGGTCCTCAAGGACGGTCTGCTCCAGCAGATCGACACCCCGCGCAACATGTACGACAGGCCCGCCAACCTCTTCGTGGCCGGCTTCATCGGCTCCCCGGCGATGAACCTCGTCGAGGTGCCGATCACCGACGGCGGCGTGAAGTTCGGCAAGTCGGTCGTCCCGGTGCAGCGTGACGCGATCGCCGCCGCCACCGACAAGACCGTCACCGTGGGCGTCCGCCCCGAGCACTTCGAGGTGTCGGACGTCGAGCAGGGCCTCGCCGTCACCGTCAACGTCGTCGAGGAGCTCGGCGCCGACGCGTACGTCTACGGCACCGCGAAGGTCGGCGACGACTCCAAGGACCTGGTCGTCCGCGTCAACGGCCGTGACGTCCCGGAGAAGGGCAGCCAGCTGCACGTCGTGCCCCGCTCCGGCGAGACCCACGTGTTCTCGACGTCGACCGGTGCGCGCCTGTCCGACTGATCAGCCGGCAAACGCACAACCCCGGGTGATTCACCCAGGTTGACGAAGAGGGCCCCGCGGCACGCTGCGGGGCCCTTCTCGTTGTCGACAAATACCCCGGCAGACCGGACGTTTCGAGCAGTGTGCGTCAACGCCTTACCCGGAAAGTGGCACTCTCTCATCCCCCGAACCGGTGACTAAATGTCTACAAACCATTACCGGGCGCTACCCTCACACGCGTGAAGCACTCCATGAACCAACAGACGCGACGCGGCCGGGGCCCCGCCCGCCGGATCGGCCGCACCCTCGCTTTCGTCCTGCCCGTCGTCCTGGTGCTCTCCGGGACCCTCGCGGTCACCCGAGTCAACTGGTCGGGTAACTCCACCGACCCGGTGCTCACCGCCGCGGACACCTCCGTGGGCACCCCACGGGCCGCCAAGCGCGCCCCCCAGGACATCCTGCGCGACAAGCTGCTGACCGAACTGCAGGAGGAGAACCCGGGCGTCGCCCTCACCCACCTCCAGCAGGCCGTCAACGGCCGCCCGTCGCTGGCGAAGCACTGCGCCTCCATCGCCCGCGCCCTCGGCCAGGCCGCCGTCCGGGTCTACGGCCCGACCCGCGCCCAGTCGTACGCCCGCCCGGTCTGCGACACCGCCTTCGCCACCGGCGTCGCCGCCGCGCACAGCTGAGCCCACCGCCCTGCCACCGGGTGGGAAGTCCGTTACGGCCGACGGGAACCGTCGTCGGCCGCAGTCCCGGGCGGGACGCGCCACGTACAGTTCGTGTCCATGAGCGATCCGAGCGCCGCGTCCCGCCCCGTTCAAGCCGTCGTTCTGGCCGGTGGCCAGGGCTCCCGGCTGCGTCCGTACACCGACGACCGGCCCAAGCCGATGGTCGAGATCCCCGGGACGGGGACGCCGATCATCGGCCATCAGCTGTCCTGGCTCGCCGACGAGGGGGTGACGGACGTCGTGGTCTCCTGCGGCCACCTCGCCGAGGTGCTGCAGACGTGGCTGGAGACGGCCGACCTGCCCGTCTCCGTCACGACGGTCGTCGAGCCCGAGCCGCTCGGACGCGGCGGCGGCCTCAAGTACGCCGCGGCGCATCTCCCCCACCCCGACCAGCCCTGGTACGCGACGAACGGGGACATCTGGACGCGGTTCTCGCTGCGGGACATGGCCGATTTCCACGCCGAGCGGGACGCCGTCGCGACGCTGGCGCTGGCCCGGCCCCGCCTGCCGTGGGGCGCGGTGCGGACCGACGGCTTCGGCCGTATCACCGACTTCATCGAGGCGCCGCCGTCGACCTTCGAGATCAACGCCGGCGTGTACGTCTTCTCCCCCGAGTTCTCCGGGCTGTTGCCGCACCGGGGCGACCACGAGCGGACGACGTTTCCCCATCTGGCCCGTGAGCGGCGGCTGGCCGGGTTCACCATCCCGCAGGGGTCGTACTGGCGGGCCATCGACACGGCGAAGGACCTGACCGAAGCCGCGAAGGAACTGGCGGCGTTGGGGCGCTGAGAGCTCGGCTGGCTGCTTCTGCCGGCGGCTGACGGCTCATCGTGGCCTGTCGCGCGGTTCCCCGCCCCTGGCCCGCTTGGGCCCCACGCGTGAGAAGGCCCCGCACCTGAGTGGTGCGGGGCCTTCTTCCGTCCGGGCCGGCCGCTAGCCCAGCAGGCCGCCCACCAGCCCCGGGCGGCCGGTGGAGGAGGAGCCGCCGCTGCCCGAGCCGCCGGTCGAGCCCGAGCCGCCCGTTGCCGTGCCGCCGGAGGTGGGGCCGGTCGTGGTGCTCGGGGCCTGGTCGGCCGGGGTGGACTGCTGGGGCGGGGCCTGGCCCGCGGTGCCCTGGGTCTGGCTCGGGGAGCCGCCGGTGACGGTGCCGGTGTCGCGGGTGGCGTCGGGCCTGGTCGTGGTGCCCGCGCTGGGGCTGGCCGAGCCGGCCGTGGCGCTCTGGGTGGGCGAGGAGGAGACCGACGGGGTCCGCTTCTCCTTCCGCTTGACGGGCTCGCCCGGGAGCGGGGAGCCGGGCAGTTCGTTGCGCGGGGCCTCGCCGGGGCCCGGTACGACGACCCGGTCGGCGTCGCGGACGGCACCGCCGAGCAGCGAGCCGACGAGCAGGGTGATCCCGGTGGCGATGGCGGTGACGAGGGCGCCGCGGCGCAGCACGTAGCGGCGCAGGTCCCAGATGTCGGCGCGCGGGCCGAGGCGGCGCCAGGCACTGCCGGCCAGTCGGCCGTCCACGGAGTAGACGGGAGCGCCGGCGATGATCAGCGGGGACCAGGCGGCGAGGTAGATGATGTCGGGCGTCTCGTAGACGGGGACGCTCTTCCAGCTGACCGTGACGAGCAGCGCGGCCGACAACAGGGCGCCCAGACAGGCGGCGACGCGCTGCCAGCAGCCCAGCACCGTCAGGACGCCGACGATGACCTGCGCGAAGGCGATGACCAGGCCGGCGCCGATCGGGTGCTCGAGGGCGAACTGGCGCAGCGGTTCGGCGACTTCCCACGGATGCAGGGTGTTGAGCCACTTGACCATCGAGCCGCGCTTGCCGCCGTCGAAATAGACGGGGTCGCACAGCTTGCCCATGCCGGCGTAGATGGAGATGAAGCCGAGGAAGACGCGCAGCGGGAGCAGGACGACGCCGAGGTTCATCCGGCGGCCCGGGTAGTAGGCGTGCCGGGCCGGGTCGTCGCCGTGCCGCTTGGCCCGGCGCCCGGTGGTGTCCGCGTCGGTGGCGGACTCCTCGAACTCGCCGTCCTCGTAACCCGGTTCGTCGTAGGCGCTGCCGACGGTGCGCATGGCCGGCAGCAGCCGGGTGCCGTCGGCGGGCTCGTGGGTGCGCTGGGGGCCGACGACCGGGGTCTCGACGGTCTGGGCGAGGTCGCCCTCGTAGCCGTCGCCCTCGTAGCCGTCGCCGCTGTAACCGGCGCCCCGGTATCCGGGATCGTCGTAGCCCGGGCCCACGCGGGAGATGACCTGGGTGGCTCCGGTGTCGGAGGAGGACTCGTCGGCGTGGCGGACACTCTCGTGCCGCACGGCCTGCAGGAGCCGGTGCGCGCCGGTGTCGTCCGGCGCGGATCTGCCGCTCCAGACGACGGGCCGGCGTCGGGCGGTGGCCCCGTCCGCCCCGCCCCCCACGAGGGGGACGCGGGCGGTGTCCTCGGTGGCGGTCAGATGCCGTGCGACCCGGGGGGACTGGACGCGACGCGTCGAAACGCCCAACTGCACGCGAAAGCTCGCGTGGTTGACGATGACCTGCGCCGGGTCGCTCGGCACCTTCACCATGCTCAGCGCGGGAGCGTCGTCGAGTCCCGACGAGCGGTCCCCCGTGGGTGTGCGGGGTGTTCTGGTGTCCACACTCATCTAACCGAGTGACGTCGGGTTAGGACACTGCTTTGACCCGCCGGATCTGTCCGGACCCCGTCAAGCTTGTCCTCGTCGCCCCGATGACACCGGAATTACCCCGTACGGGTGAAGTTCCGGACGCTTGTTCAGCGTCGGCGGCGGGCCGCCTCGTACAGCACGATCCCCGCCGCCACACCGGCGTTGAGCGACTCGGCGCCACCCGGCATCGGAATGCGCACCCGGTGGTCGCAGGTCTCGCCGACCAGCCGGGACAGTCCCCTGCCCTCGCTGCCGACGACGATGACGACGGGGCCGTCCAGCGCCGCCAGCTCGCCGAGCTCGGCCTCGCCGTCGGCGGCCAGACCGACGACCACGATGCCCGCCTTCTTGTAGGCCTCCAGCGCCCGGGTGAGGTTGGTGGCACGGGCGACCGGGGTACGGGCCGCCGTACCGGCGGACGTCTTCCAGGCACCGGCCGTCATACCGGCCGCACGGCGCTCGGGGACGACGACGCCGTGCCCGCCGAAGGCGGAGACGGAGCGGACGACGGCGCCGAGGTTGCGCGGGTCGGTGACGCCGTCGAGCGCGACGATCAGCGGGTCCACACCGTCGTCGTAGGCGGCGGACGCCAGATCCTCCGGGTGGGCGTACTCGTACGGCGGGACCTGGAGGACCAGGCCCTGGTGGTTGAGACCGTTGGTCATCCGGTCCAGCTCCGGGCGCGGCGCCTCCATGAGGTTGATGCCGCCGCGCTCGGCGGCGACCTGGAGGGCCTCGCGCACCCGCTCGTCGTTGTCGATGAACTGCTGGACGTAGAGCGTGGAGGCCGGGACGCCCTCGCGCAGCGCCTCCAGGACCGGGTTGCGTCCGACGACCAGCTCGGACGTGCCCTTGCCGCCGCGGCCACGGGCCATGGGCCGGCGCACGGACTGCTTCGCCTTGGAGTTGGCGACCCGGTTCTTCTTGTGTCCCTTGCGCATCTCGGCGGGCGGGGTGGGGCCCTTGCCTTCCAGGCCCCGGCGTCGCTGGCCGCCACTGCCGACCTGCGCGCCCTTCTTGCCGGACATGCGGCGGTTGTTCGCGGCCATGAGCTACCCGTCTCCGTGAAAGTGTTCGTACGTACGTCTGTGTACGTCTGTTCCGTCTCTGCAGTGTGCCGCCCGGAGGCCCGGGCGGCACAGTCGATCAGCCGTGGGGCTGGTCTCAGCGCGGGCCGAGACTCCAGCGCGGGCCCTGCGGGCTGTCCTCGATGACCAGGCCGGACTGACTCAGCTGGTCGCGGATGGCGTCCGCGGTGGGCCAGTCCTTGCGGGCCCGGGCGGCCTCGCGCTGGTCGAGGACCATGCGGACGAGCGTGTCGACCACGCCGTGCAGGTCCTCGCCGCGGTCGCCCTCGCCGGCCCAGTGCGGGTCGAGCGGGTCGAGGCCGAGAACGCCGAGCATCGCGCGGACCTCGGCGAGCCGGGCCACGGCCGCTTCCTTGTCGTCGGCGGCGAGCGCGCTGTTGCCCTGCCGGACGGTGGTGTGCACCACGGCGAGCGCCTGCGGCACGCCCAGGTCGTCGTCCATGGCCTCGGCGAAGGCGAGCGGCACCTCGGCGGCGGGCTCGACCGGGCCGGCCTTCTCGACCACGCGCTGCACGAAGCCCTCGATCCGCGCGAACGCCGACTCGGCCTCGCGCAGGGCCTCCTCGCTGTACTCGATCATCGAGCGATAGTGCGGGGTGCCGAGGTAGTAGCGCAGCACGATGGGGCGCCAGCGCTTGACCATCTCGCTGACCAGGACCGAGTTGCCGAGCGACTTGGACATCTTCTCGCCGCTCATGGTGACCCAGGCGTTGTGCACCCAGTACCGGGCGAACTCGTCGCCGTAGGCCTTGGCCTGGGCGATCTCGTTCTCGTGGTGCGGGAAGACCAGGTCGAGGCCGCCGCCGTGGATGTCGAAGGCGGTACCGAGGTACTTGTGCGCCATCGCCGAGCACTCCAGGTGCCAGCCGGGACGGCCGCGGCCCCACGGCGTCTCCCAGCTGGGCTCCCCCGGCTTCGCCGCCTTCCACATGGCGAAGTCCCGCGGGTCGCGCTTGCCGGTCTCGCCGGCGCCGGAGGGCTGCTGGAGGTTGTCCAGCTCCTGGTTGGACAGCGCCAGGTACTCCGGGAAGGAGCGCACGTCGAAGTAGACGTTGCCGTCGGCCTCGTAGGCGTGCCCGCGCTCGATGAGGCCGCGCATCATCTCGACCATCTCGGTGATGTGGCCGGTGGCACGCGGCTCGTAGGTCGGGGGCAGGCAGCCGAGGGCGTGGTAGCCGTCGTTGAACGCGCGCTCGTTCTCGTAGCCGATGGCCCACCAGGGGCGGTTCTGGTCGGCCGACTTGGCGATGATCTTGTCGTCGATGTCGGTCACGTTCCGCACGAACGTGACGTCGTAGCCGCGGTGGGCGAACCAGCGGCGCATGATGTCGAAGTTCAGCCCGGAACGGATGTGCCCGATGTGCGGGGCGGCCTGCACGGTGGCACCGCACAGGTAGATCGAGACGCAACCCGGCTGGAGCGGGGAGAAGTCACGGATCTGCCGGGCGCTGGTGTCGTACAGGCGAATAGTCACCACTCCAGGGTAGTGGGCCCCGGGGTGTGCCTCAGGACCTTCCCCTCGAGGCGCACATATTCGTGACATTGGCCATCGGCCCCCCGGCGCCCCGCCCTCAGCCGACGCGCACGACCAGGGCCGTGGCCACCGCCATCAGCCCTTCCTCCCGGCCGGGGAAGCCCAGCCCGTCCGTCGTCGCGCCCGACACCGACACGGGGGCTCCGGCCGCCTCCGACAGGAGCTTCTGCGCCTCGTCCCGGCGCTTGCCGATCTTCGGGCGGGGGCCCACCACCTGTACGGCGATGTTGCCGATCCGGAAGCCCGCCTCGCGCACGATGCGCGCGGCCTCCGTCAGGAGGGTGACTCCGGAGGCGCCCGCCCACTCGGGGCGGCCCGTGCCGAAGTGCTGCCCGAGGTCGCCGAGGCCGGCGGCGGAGAAGAGGGCGTTGCAGGCGGCGTGGGCGACGACGTCGGCGTCGGAGTGACCGGCCAGGCCCGGGCCCTCGCCCTCCCACTTCAGGCCGGCGCACCACAGCTCGCGGCCCTCCTCGAAGGCGTGGATGTCGGTGCCGATGCCGACCTGCGGAAGCGGGGCCCCGGGCACGGACTCGTCAGAAGCCATCGTTGAGCCTCCTGCGGGCCAGGACCGCCTCCGCGAGGACCAGGTCCAGGGGACGGGTGACCTTGAACGCCTCCTCGTGACCGGGGACGGCCACGACCGTGAGACCGAGCTGCTCGACCATGCCCGCGTCGTCGGTGACCTCACCGGTCACCGTCTCGTGCGCCCGGACCAGCGTGGTCCGGTCGAAGCCCTGCGGGGTCTGCACGGCCCGCAGCCGCGCCCGCTCGGGCGTGGCGACGACCGGCTCCGGCTCGCCGGGGGTACCGGCGGGCTCGACCTGCTTGACGGTGTCGGCGAGCGGCAGCGCCGGGACCACGGCCGGGGCGCCGTCCCGTACGGCCTCGATCACGGCGTCGACGGTGTCGACCGGGACGAGCGGCCTGGCCGCGTCGTGGACCAGCACGATGTCGTGGCCGGGCGGCAGCGCGTCGAGGCCGAGTTTCACGGACTCCTGGCGCGACTGCCCGCCCGGGACGACCAGGAAGTCCGTCCGCTCGGGCAGGGCGTGCGCGTCGAGCAGTGACTTGACCTCGGCGGCGCCGTCGGGCGGGGCCACGACGACGACCAGGGAGACGGCGCGGGAGGCGGCCATCGCGCGGACCGCGTGGATCAGCATGGGGGTGCCGCCCAGCGCGCGGAGCGCCTTGGGGGCGCCCGGGCCGAGCCGTACACCCCGGCCGGCGGCCGGGATCACGGCCGCCGTGCGGGCCCTGGAGGGGGCGGCGGACGGCGAGGGACGCGAATCGTCAGACATCGGTTCCTGTCAGGTTTGTGTGCTGGCCTGGCGTGGGTATGGCCTGGAGGAGTGCCGGGCGCGACGCGCTCGACCGGACCCTTCCGTGACGCTGGTCGAGCCGGCTGCCCGGGCCCGGCACACCAAGCACCGGGGCGTGAGTGATAACACAACCCGGGGTGGCGGCGCATCGGCGTCGGAGTGCGAACATGCCGCAGCGCCCGGCGACGGGAATTCGTCATCGGGCACCGCGGCATTTCGATGTGCAGGCGCGCGCTTGATCAGCAGAGCGCTGAGCGACGGGCTTCACCTCAGGAGGCGAGAACCTCGTCGAGCAGGGCCTCGGCCTTGTCCTCGTTGGTGTTCTCCGCGAGGGCGAGCTCGCTCACCAGAATCTGGCGGGCCTTGGCGAGCATGCGCTTCTCACCAGCGGAGAGTCCACGCTCGCGCTCACGACGCCACAGGTCACGCACGACTTCCGCGACCTTGATGACATCGCCCGAGGCGAGCTTCTCCAGGTTTGCCTTGTAGCGGCGGGACCAGTTCGTGGGCTCCTCGGCGTACGGTGCGCGCAGCACCTCGAAGACCCGGTCCAGCCCATCCTGACCGACCACATCACGCACGCCGACGAACTCCGCATTGTCCGCTGGCACACGTACCGTCAGGTCGCCCTGGGCGACCTTCAGCACCAAGTAGGTCTTGTCCACGCCTTTGATCTGGCGAGTTTCGATGGCCTCGATCAGCGCGGCCCCGTGATGGGGATAGACCACGGTGTCGCCAACCTTGAACGTCATGTGACAGGTACCCCTTCCGTGGCTATCCAGGGTAACACGGAAATCCCGGGTTCTGAATGGCGTTTTCGCAGGTCAGGGCGTATCTCGGGGCTTGACAACTCCGACAGGAACGTGCTTCGGACAGGGAGTGGAAGAAGGTATTCGCAGGTGGGAGCGGCTCTCCGGGGTGAGCGAAACGCGTACGTTACACGCATCCGGAGCATCCTCCAGACGGACGAACATCCCCATATGTCCGGTTCCGTATGATCGACTTCCGCTACTCCGTTCGGAGGGCCGAGCCGGGTTCCGGTCGAATCCGGAATTGATCACGAGCCGCCCGGACGGACCACCGGTGATCAATTCCGAGGTGGCCCCGCATTCCTTCACGAAAAATCTGCGGTACTGCCCCGGACTCTTATGTGAATGCCGGACGGGCACCGCACCAATGTGACGCAGGGGTCATCCGCGACTCGGGTGGGATCAGTGGTGCCGGGGGGTCGGGTGCGGCGCGACCGGGACGGCTCGGTAACCTAAGGCCCGCTGACAGACACTTAGGGCGGCTTTATCGGCCGCTCCGCTCGAGTCAAGGAGTTGCCTCCGCCGTGAGCAGCAGCCTTCGACGCGGTGCCCTCGCCGCCGCCGTCACCGCGTTCTCGATCGCCTCGCTCGCCGCGTGCGGCGCCGGCAACAACGCCCAGACCCTGGAGATCAAGCCGGACAACGCGGCCACGAGCGTCGGTGACATCAAGATCCAGAACGCGATCGTGATCACGCAGCCCGACCTCGAGTCGACCGGCCCGGCCGCGATCTCCGCGACCTTCTTCAACTCCGGCAAGAGCGCCGAGACGCTGGAGTCCATCACCCTCCCCGGCACCGGCAAGACCGCCGAGCTCAAGCCCGCCAAGGGCGGCAGCCTCAGCATCCCGCCCGGCGGCTCGCTGGTCGTGGGCGGCAAGGACAACGCGACGGCGATGCTGCCGAGCAGCCGGGAGGCCGTGCGGGACGGCAACGCCCAGAAGGTCACCTTCACCTTCAGCAAGACGGGTGCCGTGAGCCTGCGCGCGTTCGTCGTCCCCGCCGAGCACTACTTCAAGGAGTGGGGCCCGACCGAGGTGCCGGCCGCGCCGGGCACCTCCGCGTCCCCGTCCGGGTCGCCGTCCGGTTCTCCCGCCGCGGGCGAGTCGGGCGCGCCGGAGAGCCCCGCCGCCGGCGAGACGCCGGGTGGCCACGGGGCGTCCGGCACGCCGACCGACGCGGCCTCGGCGAGCGCAAGCGCCGGGCACTGAGCAGACGCACGAAGGGCGGGACCTCTCCGGAGAGAGGTCCCGCCCTTCGTGCTTCGGTGCTTCCCGTCGTGCGCGGCCGGTCTACGGCTCGAACTTGTAGCCGAGACCGCGGACCGTCACCAGGTAGCGCGGGGCGCCCGGGTCCGGCTCGATCTTGGCCCGCAGGCGCTTGACGTGGACGTCGAGGGTCTTGGTGTCACCGACGTAGTCGGCACCCCAGACGCGGTCGATGAGCTGCATGCGCGTGAGCACCCGGCCCGCGTTGCGCAGCAGCATCTCCAGCAGGTCGAACTCCTTCAGCGGCAGGTCGATCTTGGTGCCGCCGACGGTGACCACGTGCCGGTCGACGTCCATGCGGACCGGGCCGGCCTCCAGGGCCGCCGGCGTGACCTCCTCGGGCTCGCCTCTGCGGCGCAGCACGGCGCGGATGCGGGCGACCAGCTCGCGCGAGGAGAACGGCTTGGTGACGTAGTCGTCGGCTCCTATCTCCAGTCCGACGACCTTGTCGATCTCACTGTCCTTGGCGGTCACCATGATCACGGGAACGTTGGAGCGACCGCGCAGCTGACGGCACACCTCGGTGCCCGGCAGGCCGGGCAGCATCAGGTCGAGGAGGACGAGGTCGGCGCCGTTGCGCTCGAACTCGTCGAGTCCGTCGGGCCCGGTGGTCGCGACGGCGACCTCGAAGCCCTCTTTGCGGAGCATGTACGACAGGGCGTCGGAGAAGGACTCCTCGTCCTCGACGACGAGCACACGGGTCACGGAAGGACCTCCGGGGCGGGAAGCGTTTCGTACGCGGTTGATTCGGGGGATGTGGGGGTGGACCGCCCGGCCTCCTGGTCGAGGCCCGCGCCTCCTGCGCGTATCTCTCGGGCGGGCTGCTGATGTGCGCGGTCGCGGGCCGCACCGGCCTCCGGCAGCCGCAGGGTGAAGGTGGAGCCCTGGCCTTCGGCGCTCCACACCGTGACCTCCCCGCCGTGCGAGGCGGCCACGTGCTTCACGATCGCCAGCCCCAGTCCCGTACCACCGGTGGCACGGGAGCGGGCAGGGTCGACGCGGTAGAAGCGCTCGAAGATGCGCTCCTTGTCCTTGTCGGAGATGCCGATGCCCTGGTCGGTGACGGCGATCTCGATGTGCTCCCCGCCGGGCGCGTTCACCCTGCGGGCCGCTATGCCGACGCGGGTGCGGGCGGGCGAGTAGTTGACCGCGTTCTCGACGAGGTTGCCGAGGGCGGCGGCGAGCTGGCCGCGGTTTCCCCACACGTGCAGGTCGGCGGCGCCCCCCGCGGCCATGGTGATCTGCTTGGCGCCGGCCTGGTGCCGGCAGCGGTCGACGGCCTCGGCGACGAGCTCGTCGACGCGGACCGGCTCGGCGTCCTCCAGCGGGTCGTCGTTCTGCACCCGGGACAGGTCGATGAGCTCCTGCACCAGGCTGGTGAGCCGGGTGGCCTCGATCTGCATGCGCCCGGCGAACCGCTCGACCGCCTCGGGGTCCTCGGAGGCGTCCATCACGGCCTCGGAGAGCAGCGAGAGGGCACCGACGGGCGTCTTCAGCTCGTGGCTCACGTTGGCGACGAAGTCGCGCCGGACCGCCTCGATGCGGCGGGCCTCGGTCAGGTCCTCCACGAGCAGCAACACCAGCCGGGAGCCGAGCGGCGCGACCCGCGCGGAGACGGCCAGGGCCTCTCCGCGTCCGGTGCCGCGCCGTGGCAGATCCAGCTCGACCTGGCGTATCTCGCCGTCCCGCCTGGTGTCCCGGGCCATCTGCAGCATCGGCTCGACAGCGAGCTTGCCGCCGCGGACCAGGCCGAGGGCGTACGCCGCCGAGCTGGCCTTGACCACGGCGTCCGCCTCGTCGAGAACGACGGCCGAGGACCTGAGGACCGACAGGACCGTGTCCACGCCCGGCGGAAGGACCGCGTCGGTGTGCAGGGAGCTTCGGGTGGGGCGCTTCTGCTCGCGCTCACTCCAGCGGAACGCGAGCATGGCGATGACGCCGGTGAGCACCCCGGCGATCGCTGCCGCTGCGGCGACCGCCGCGTTCACGTCCATGCACCCAGGTTAGGCATGGCTCGGGCACCCTCCACAGCCGTCGGGGTGCGAGCTCGAACACTCGTCGCCCAGAGTTCACCTTGGAGCCAGTATTGGTTCATTTGGGATGACGGAAACGGACGCGTACGGGCCGGAACGTGGGAGCGTGGGGTTCGGACCGTTGGCAGTAAGACGGTCGTACCGCCGGTTGTCCGGTGGCCCCGGCCCTTGGACCCCCGACTGAGACGCACGAGAGGGAAAGCCTGATGCGGGACGCGTACCACGAGGAACTGGACTCGATCGGCGACGGTCTGGTGGAGATGGCCCGGCTGGTCGGGTCGGCGATCGGGCGCGCCACGACCGCCATGCTCGACTCCGATCTGAAGCTGGCCGAGAACGTCATCGAGGCCGACCAGAAGGTCGACGAGCTCCAGCACGACCTGGAGGCCCGGGCCATAGCCCTGCTGGCCCGTCAGCAGCCGGTGGCGACGGACCTGCGCATCGTCGTCACGTCGCTGCGGATGTCGGCCGACCTGGAGCGCTCGGGCGACCTCGCCCAGCACGTGGCGAAGCTCGCGCGCCTGCGCTACCCGAACCGCGCCGTCCCGAGCGACCTGCACGCCACCATCCTGGAGATGGGCCAGCTCGCGCAGCGCCTGATGGCGAAGGCCGCCGAGGTGATCATCACCAAGGACGTCGACCTGGCGCTCCAGCTGGAGCAGGACGACGACGAGATGGACCTGCTGCACCGCACCCTGTTCCAGCACCTGATGGACGACCGCTGGAAGCACGGCATCGAGACGGCCGTGGACGTGACGCTGCTGGGCCGCTACTACGAGCGGTTCGCCGACCACGCCGTGTCGGTCGCCAAGCGCGTGGTGTACCTGGTGACGGGTGAGCACGCCGACGAGCTCCAGACGGATGTGCAGCCGGACATCCAGGCGGTCCCGGGGGCGGAGAGCGCCTGAACGGGCCGCGCCGGGGGAGGGCGCCGGGAACCGAGCGGGGCGGACGGGGACCGGCCTGGGCGCGCGGGCGCCTCAGTGCGCCGTTGATGCGCCCAGCGGGACGGGCGTCCAATGGGCACAGGCACCAGCCTCGAGGAGGGACCCATGTCCGAATCCCCCAGCACCACGCCCGACCCCGCCCGGCAGCGCGAGACCGAGCAGCCCGCCGAGATCAGGAACCTGCCCCTGATCGCCGCGTGCGGCTGCGGATCGGGCTGCGGCTGCGGCTGCCAGTCGGGCAGCCCCTGCCAGTGCGGCTGACGCCGGCACGTCGCGCGCGAAACCCGTAGGGCCCCGGCGGTGTCGCCGGGGCCCTACGGCGTCAACGCCGAGACCTCGGATCGTGGGCCTGGAGTCGCCCGGTCGGCCCAACGGGCGGAGCATGAAGGGAAGGCAAGGCGGCGCGGGCGAGCGCCGTGCCGGGAAGGAGACGCGAGGCATGCCCAAGTTCATGGATGTCCATCGCGGCATGGAAGGCATCACGGAGGAACAGCTGCGTGAAGCCCACAACGCGGACCTCGCGATAGAGAAGGACGAGCGGGTCCACTTCGAGATGGCCTGGGCGGACCCGGAGTCCGGCCACGTCTACTGCCTCTCCGAGGCCCCCTCGGCCGAAGCGGTCCAGCGCATTCACGAGCGCGCCGGACACAAGGCGGACGAGGTGCATCCTGTGCCATTGTCCGTGCGGTGACCTGCCGGCCCGTCAGCGGCGCCGGCCGGCGTTGAGGCGGGCCGCCTGGCGGGTCAGGTAGTCGCGTTCGGCGAGGTGGGGAGCCTTGTGGGCCGCCTCGGCGTACAGGCGGGCCGCCGTGTCCAGATCGCCGTCGCGTTCGTGGAGGTATGCCGCCACCGCGGTGTGGCGGGGCAGCGAGTCGTCCAGGGCCGCGAGCGCCGCGAGGCCGGCCCGAGGGCCGTCGGCCTCGCCGACGGCCACCGCGCGGTTGAGCCGCACGACGGGGCTGTCGGTCAGACGCGCGAGTTCGTCGTACCACTCGACGATCTGCACCCAGTCGGTCTCCTCGGCGGTCAGCGCGTCCGCGTGGAGGGCCGCGATGGCGGCCTGGGCCTGGAACTCGCCCAGCCGGTCGCGGGCGAGGGCCGCCTGGAGGATCGCGACGCCCTCGGCGATCAGACGCGTGTTCCACCGGCCCCGGTCCTGCTCGGCGAGCGGCACCAGGCTGCCGTCGGGTGCGGTACGGGCGGCGCGCCGGGCGTGGTGGAGCAGCATGAGGGCCAGCAGCCCGGCCACCTCGGGGTGGTCGACCCGGGCCGCGAGCTGCCGGGTGAGCCGGATGGCCTCGGCGGCCAGGTCGACGTCGCCGGAGTAGCCCTCGTTGAAGACCAGGTAGAGGACGCGCAGCACGGTGGCGACATCGCCGGGCTGCTCGAACCGGACGCCGGAGACGGTGCGCTTGGCGCGGCTGATGCGCTGCGCCATCGTCGCCTCGGGAACGAGGTAGGCCTGGGCGATCTGCCGTGTGGTGAGACCGCCGACGGCGCGCAGGGTGAGCGCGACCGCCGACGACGGCGTCAGCGAGGGGTGGGCGCACAGGAAGTAGAGCTGGAGCGTGTCGTCCACGTCGGACGCGGGCCCGGGCGCCGGTTCCTCCTCGACGAGGTCCTCACGCCGGCGGCGGGCACTGTCCGCCCGCGTCTGATCGAGGAACTTGCGCCAGGCCACCGTGACCAGCCAGCCCTTGGCGTCCCGCGGCTGATCGGCGGGCCAGACGCGCAGTGCCTCGATCAGCGCCTCCTGCACGGCGTCCTCGGCCGCCGCGAAGTCGGCTCCGCGGCGGACGAGGATCGTGAGCACGCCGGGGGTGAGGCTGCGCAGCAGTGCCGCGTCCATGGGTGGGGTCACTCCGTGATGGTGGGGTGCGTGGTGAGGAAGGGGCGCACCTCGAGCCACTCGTGGATCGGCTTGCCGCCCGCCCCGGGGGCCGCCGACAGCTCGCCGGCCAGTTCGACGGCACGGTCGTAGCTGTCGACGTCGATGATCATCCAGCCGGCGATGAGGTCCTTGGTCTCGGCGAACGGGCCGTCGGTGACCGGCGGGCGCCCCTCACCGTCGTACCGGACCCACGCACCCTCGGGGGCGAGCGCCTGGCCGTCGACGAACTCTCCGCTCTTCTCCAGCCGGGCCGCGAACTCCTGCATGTACTGCACGTGGGCCGAGATCTCCTCCGGCGTCCACCGGTCCATGGGGACGTCGTTGACCGCCGCCGGGGCGCCGCGGTAGTGCTTCAGAAGCAGGTACTTGGCCATCGTCGTTCTCCTCGGTGCTGGTGCGACCCATCTTGGCCGCCTTCACCCCGGGGACGGAGCCGGACGCGGGTTCTCGACATCGCCGCCGGACTTTTTTCTGGAGAGTGGGGGCTCACTGTCCGACGCGGCCGTCGATCCGTTCGCGCAGGAGGTCGGCGTGGCCGCAGTGCCGGGCGTACTCCGCGATCTGCGCGACCAGGATGTCGCGGAGCTGGAGCCGGCCGCCGGGTTCGGGACCGAAGTCGGAGTGGCCGGCGTTGCCGGTGGAGAGGTCGGTGACACCGGCCAGGTAGCGGTCGGTGCGCTCGACCTCGGTACGCCACTGCCGCCAGGCCTCGTCCACGACCGCCGGGTCGGCGACCGCACCGTTGAAGTCACCGTCCCGGTCCTCCGGCGTGCGGTACAGCTTCGGCACGTCCTCGCCGGCCATCACCCGGCGGACGTGCCGCTCCTCCTCGGTCAGGTGCCGTACCAGTCCCAGCAGGGACATCGTGGAGGGCGGGACGGATCGCCGGGCCATCTGCTCGGCGTCCAGGCCCGCGCACTTCATCTCCAGGGTCAGGCGGTAGTTGCGCAGGTAGTCGAGGAGGATGCCGCGCTCGTCGACGGGCTGGGCGTCGGTCTCCCGGGGGTCGTCGTCGGGGTCGACCCACATGTCCGGGTAGACGGTCGCCCGCGTCCACCGAGTCGTATCAGAGGCTGCGGACGTCGCTGCTTCGCCGGTGTGCTCGCCTGAGACCATGCGGGCATGGTGGACCGGGTGGGGCGGGGGCGCCACCGAATATCGGGGCGCGGTCGTGACGGGAGAGCGGCGGCCGGGGCCGGCCCAGCACTCACGAAGCCGCCCTCGCTGCGCCGGGCTATCGTGCCGCCGTGACAAGTACGACGGATCGTCCTCTCCTCTTCCTCGACGTCGACGGCCCGCTCATCCCGTTCGGATCATCGTCCGGTCGCCCGCACACCACCGCGGGCGGCTCGCCGACGTCTCCCGATCAGGGGAACCCACTGCTGAAACGGCTCGACCCCGAGCGCGGTCCGCGCCTCCTGGCCCTCGGCTGTCAGCTCATCTGGGCGACGACCTGGATGGAGGAGGCGAACGAGGTCGTCTCTCCCCTCATCGGACTGCCGGAACTGCCCGTGCTGGAGTGGCCGGTCCCCTGCGCCGACAAGGGCCCGCACGGCCTGCACTGGAAGACCAGTCACCTCGTCGAGTGGGCCGACGGCCGACCGTTCATCTGGGTCGACGACGAAATCAGCACCATGGACCGCCTGTGGGTCGACGCAAGTCATCCCGGGCCGTCACTGCTCCATCGCGTCGACCCGATCACTGGCCTCGTGGACGCCGACTTCTGCGCGCTCGCCGCCTGGCTCCGTCTCGTCGTACCGACATGAGCACCGCAAGCTGGGCCGGCCGACTGTCTGCCGCCGAAGCGAAGTGAGGCCGGCCGCCCCTCCGGTTCCCCCTCCTACGTCCGGTCCAACGCCGCGAAGACGGCCAGGCGCAGAGTGAGGCTCGCGGCGAACGCGATGCCGCAGCGGGACAGGGCCGATGGCACCACGGCTCCCTCCCAGCGGGCGGGGGCGAAGGCGATCGCAGCGGCGACGACGGAGAATGTCCCGTGCCGGCGCGCCGCCGAACGGAAACGGCCGCTGCCGCTCGACTCCGCCGGGACGGCCCCCGAGCGGCCCACCGACAAGCCCCCGCCCAGCGGAGGAACCGCAGGTCGGGGGCTTGTCTGTGTCCGGTTACTTCTTCTTGCCCTGGTTCTTGACCGCCTCGATGGCCGCCGCTGCCGCGTCCGGGTCCAGGTAGGTGCCGCCCGGGTTCAGGGGCTTGAACTCGGTGTCGAGTTCGTAGGAGAGCGGGATGCCCGTGGGGATGTTGAGGCCCGCGATGTCCGCGTCGGAGATGCCGTCCAGGTGCTTGACCAGGGCGCGGAGCGAGTTGCCGTGCGCCGCGACCAGGACCGTGCGGCCGGTCAGCAGGTCGGGGACGATCGCGTCGAACCAGTACGGGAGCATGCGGACGACGACGTCCTTCAGGCACTCCGTGCGCGGGCGCAGCTCCGGCGGGAGGGTCGCGTAGCGCGGGTCGGAGAACTGGGAGTACTCGGCGTCGACGTCCAGCGGCGGGGGCGGGGTGTCGTAGGACCGGCGCCACAGCATGAACTGCTCCTCGCCGAACTCGGCGAGCGTCTGCGCCTTGTCCTTGCCCTGCAGGGCGCCGTAGTGGCGCTCGTTCAGGCGCCACGAGCGGTGGACCGGAATCCAGTGGCGGTCCGCGGCCTCCAGGGCCAGCTGGGCCGTGCGGATCGCGCGCTTCTGGAGGGAGGTGTGGACCACGTCGGGGAGGAGATCGGCGTCCTTCAGGAGCTCGCCACCGCGGACTGCCTCCTTCTCGCCCTTCTCGTTGAGATTGACGTCCACCCAGCCGGTGAACAGGTTCTTCGCGTTCCACTCGCTCTCGCCGTGGCGGAGGAGGATCAGCTTGTACGGTGCGTCGGCCATGCCTCAGAGCGTAATCCACGCTTTCGCCCGTTCGCGTGGCTGCCCGGCAGGCGGACGTTTGACTGGATCTGTTAATCGAGTGGCAAGCGGCAACCGGCGGCTTGTAATTTGCGCATGCGCACAGCGCTACTTACATGTGCTGTCTGTGAGCGCTGCTCACGAGCGTCGCCGACACTTGTTGCCTTCGGGGGGATCCATGCCGTACGCCCTGCGTGCCCGACGCGCCGTCCGGGAGACGGTCTCCGGTCTCCCGCGCGAGTTCTGGTGGCTGTGGACCAGCACGCTGGTCAACCGGCTCGGCGCGTTCGTGGCCACCTTCATGGCGCTGTACCTGACGGTCGACCGCGGCTACTCCGCCACGTACGCCGGTCTGGTCGCCTCCCTGCACGGGCTGGGCGGGGTGATCTCCTCGCTGGGCGGCGGGGTGATGACCGACCGGCTGGGCCGGCGGCCGACGCTGCTGATCGCGCAGGCCTCGACCGCCGTGTCCGTCGCGCTGCTGGGCTTCGTGCGCGACCCGGTCGCGATCGCCGGGGTCGCCTTCCTCGTCGGCATGGCGAGCAACGCCTCGCGGCCCGCCGTGCAGGCGATGATGGCCGACATCGTGCGGCCCGAGGACCGTATCCGGGCCTTCTCCCTCAACTACTGGGCCATCAACCTCGGCTTCGCCGTGTCCTCCATGGCGGCCGGGTTCATCGCCGAGGTCAGCTACCGCGCCGGGTTCCTGATCGAGGCGGGGATGACGATGCTCTGCGCGATCCTCGTCTTCCTGCGGCTGCCGGAGTCCAAGCCCGCCGAGACGACGGTGACTTCGGGCGTCCGGGACGACTCCGTGAGCCTGCGCACCGTACTGCGCGACGGGAGGTTCATGAGCGTCGTCGGGCTGTCCTTCCTCGTCGCGCTGATCTTCCAGCAGGGGTCGGTGGGGCTGCCGGTGGCGATGGGAGAGGCCGGTTTCACTCCGGCCGAGTACGGCATGGCGATCGCCGTGAACGGCGTGCTGATCGTCGTCCTCCAGATCCCGGTCACCCGCTTCATCGAACACCGGGATCCCCGCCGGCTGCTGGTCGTCTCGTCCGTCCTGGCGGGGTACGGCTTCGCACTCACCGCCTTCGCGGGGTCGGTGGGGGTCATCGCGCTGACGGTGTGCGTGTGGACGCTGGCCGAGATCGTCAACGCGCCGACGCAGACGGGTCTCGTCGTCCGGCTGTCGCCGGTGCTCGGGCGCGGGCGCTACCAGGGCATGTACACGATGTCCTGGTCCGTGGCCGCCCTCGTCGCCCCGCTGCTGTCCGGGTTCGTCATCGACCGGTTCGGGGCGGAGTGGCTGTGGGGGCTGTGCGCGGTGGTGGGGACGGCGGCCGGAGCGGGGTACGCGGTGCTGATGCGGCAGGTGCCGGAGGAGGAGGAGAAGGTGGTCGAGCCGTCGGTGGGGGCGCGGCCGCAGCCGGAGGTCGGTGCGGAGTGAGCCGGAGGGCTCCGCCGTGGTGGCAGCGGTTGTCCCGGCGGCGGGGAACGGCCGGGGAGAGCAACGAGGCTCGCGGGAGCGGGACGGCATGGTGACACGGCACCCGGAGCGCCGTACCGAACGTCTGTGTGGCTGCGCCAGTGGAGGGAGTCCGATCTGGACGCGCTCGCGGAGATGGACGCGGACCCGGACGTCATGCGCTCCATCGGTGACGGCTCGGCCGGTAGCCGTGAGCGGACCGCGGCGGCGCTGACCCGGGTGCGCGCGGCCTGGGACGAGCGCGGCTACGGCCTGTTCGCCGCCGAGGAGACCGCGACCGGCGAGCATGTCGCTCACGCCGGAGGCATACCGCTCCTCGTCGTGATGGTCGTGTGAGCCGGGCCGATGTCTCCGTGAGCCGGGCCGTCGTCGTGTCCTCCCGGTCCGTCACATCGGCAAGGAGTACAGCCGCACCCGCCCGGAAGGCCAGCGCGCGTCGTCGCGCAGGGACGTCACCATGGTGCGCAGCGGCATGCTCACCACGCTGGAGCCCGGTTGTTCGACGCGTACGTCCGTGTCGAGCGGGTGCCATCCGAGGCGCTGGTACAGCGGTACGAGCGGAGGCCGGCAGAACAGGAGCGCGTGCCGGGGACCCTGCGTACGAGCGTGGTCGAGGGCCGCTGTGAGCACGAGCCGGGCCAGGCCCCGACCCCGTAGGCCGGGCGCCACGGCCACTCCTCCCACGCCCATCACCTCGGTTTCGACGCCCCCGATGGCGACCGGCAGCCGCAGCAGGCCGGCGTGGGCCACCAGCCGGCCGTCGAGCCGGACGCCGAAGTGCTCCTCCTTGGGGAGCCAGGTCAGACCGGCTTCCGCGACACCGAAGGGATCGTCGCCGAGGCCGAGGATCTCGTCCTGCTCGGTCTTCGTGTAGCGGGAGAGCCGCGTGACGGCCGGTGGCGCGGGGGGCTGGTTCGCAGACATACCGGAATGATGGTCCAGGGCCGCGCGGCCGGCGACGACAGGTCTCCTCCCGGTCATCGACGAAGCCCCACCGTCGGTTGGGTCCCGGATGACTTCTCCGGGCCACCCCAGGAAGGCCGCTCCCGTACGGCCTCCCGTACCGCCTCCGGTACGGCCGCTCTAGCCGTCCACGAAGCCCAGTTCCGTGTCCGGCCGGCACTGCGGGCAGGCCTTGATCCCGTCGGCGAGGGCGCGCCGGGCACGGTCACGGTCGACGCCCTTGCTGCGCCGGCCCGCGTTCCAGCAGCCCCCGACGTGGACGTACACGGCTGCCTGCCCGGACAGGCCGCGCTCGATCAGCCAGTCCGGCGCGGGAGGGCGGGCCAGGTGGCCGCGTCGGCGTTCGGCCTGGCGGCGTTCCTCGTCCGCGATCCACCGACGGGTGCGTGCCAGGTCGCGTTCCTGCACGCGCTCCAGGAAGCGGAGCAGCGCGAGCCGCGACTCTGGATCGTTCATACGTTCGATTCTAGGATCAGGGCCGCCCTCTGGCCCACCCCACCCCACCGGTCCAGGTCAACTGCCCCAGACATGCAGGCCCCCTCTCGGAGGCCGGCAGTCGGCGCCGGCCGGAGGCTACCTCCGAGGTAATCGACGCTCCCCGGGCACCCCGGCAGACTGTGTCCCATGACACCTGCCGACACCGCGGAAGCCACCCGTTCCACTGTCCAGACGTTCCTCGAGCTCCGCCTCGCCGGTGACACCGAGGGCCTCGCCGCGCTCTTCGCCGACACGGTGGACTGGATGCTCGCCGAGAACCCCGCCGTCCCCTGGATCCGGCCTCGTTCCACCGCCGCCGAATGTGCGGCGCAGGCAGACGAGCTGGCCCGGTACACCGTCCCCGAGGACGCCCGCGCGTCCGTCGACACCTTCCTCGTCGACGGGACGGACGCCGTGCTGATGGGGCATCTCTCCGGGACCGTCCGGGCGACCGGCAAGTCCTTCTCGGGGCCCTTCGCGCTGCGGCTCACCGTCGAGGGCGGGCGGATCACCCGGCACCACCTGTACGAGAACAGCGTGTCGATCGCCGCGGCCTGTACGCCCTGACGTGCGGCGCGTGGCTCACCGGGCCGCGTTTCAGGTCACCCGCCGACGTCACCGGTCACGACCCGGACGTACTGCCGCCTCTCCTCGTCCCGCACGACCACACCCAGCCTCAGCAGTTCCCCGCGCAACTCCCGGGCCTCGGCGGCGTGCTCGTCCTTGCGGGCCTGGGCGCGGGCCCGCAGCAGGGCGTCCGCGCCCGCGGGCAGGCCGGGGATGCCGGGCACCCAGCGGCGGAACTCGGCGTGGTGCGGGTCCTGTTCCTCCCACGCGTAGCCGTGTGCGGTGAGGGTGTCCGTGAGGCGCTGCCAGTTCAGGCCGCAGTGCTCCCGCGCGCGTTCGAGGCCGTCCGGCCCGAGCAGGACCAGCTGCTTGCCGTCCCGGAAGAACGCGGAGATCTCCTCGCGGGTGAACTCCCGGGCGCTGTCCCTGATGGTCAGGGTCACGTGGGTGTCGCAGACGCGGACGGACAGCGACTCGTGCGCCGCCGAGAGCCCGAGCAGCAGGCCGCCGAGCGCACCGACCGCGATCGTGCCGAGGGTGAGGGCCGGTTCCGGGACCGAGGTCAGCAGTTCCGCCGGGCCTTCGAGCGGTGCCCACGGCAGGGCGAGCAGCAGGCGCGCGAGGAGCGGGAGCAGCGCGCCCGCCACGGCGCCGCAGGCGACGCAGAAGAGCACGATGGCCCAGGCCGATTCGGCGAGTTCCGTCGCCTTGCCCGCCTGCGTCCGGGGGCTCTTCCGCATGGGAACGTTCCTGGCTTCCTCCATGGAAGGAGTCTGAGCGGGAGGCGTTCGCCCTGTCGTCAGCCGTTGGTCTACGCGCCCGCGACTTTGGTCGTCCTCCCGCCCCGCGCCCGGTGCTCAGGGGTGCGTCCGCGCCCCTTTCACCAGGTGCTCACGGGTGCATCCGCGCCCCCTTCACCACCTTGTCCACCGCGTTCTTCGGGCCGTAGACCGCGAGTCCCACGAGATCCAGTTCCGCGGTCGGCACGGCCCGTACGGCGGCGCGGTTGTCGCGGTCGTTGCCCGTGGAGAAGAGGTCGGAGGTGAAGACCGCGCGGGGCAGGGCGCGGGAGAGGGCGCGGGCGTGGGCGGTGGTCAGGGTTTCCTTCGTGGCCTCGAAGACCATGACCGGCTGGCGGAACATGGGGAGGTAGGGCACGCCGTCCGCGTCCTCGTACGGTTCGCCGATCACCTCGGGAACCTGTGTTCCGAGGCCGCTGACCAGGAACGATGTCACGTTGAGGCGCTGCCAGGGCTCCAGGTCCGTGCGCAGCAGCACGGCGATCTTCGTGTCGAATCGGATCGGCTCCGGCCGCAGGGGTTCGGTGATCGTGTCCATGGTCCGAGCGTGCCCCGCGGCCCCCGCCGGGGTCTTGTACGTTTTTTGCATGGCCTCCCCGCCCAAGGCACCGAAGCCCCCGCGCACGAACGGGCCGGACCGGCAGCGGACCGTCTCCGCCTGGCGGCCCGCCGTCCAGGGCGTCGTCGAGGTCTTCCACGCGCGGTTCACCGAGTACGCCTATCCGATGCACGTCCACGACGCCTGGACGCTGCTGATCGTGGACACCGGCGCCGTGCGGTACGACCTCGACCGGCACGAGCACGGCACCCCGCACGACACCGTGTCGCTGTTGCCGCCGCACGTGCCGCACAACGGCTCCCCCGTCACCGCGGAGGGCTTCCGCAAACGGGTGCTGTACCTCGACGGGACGCATCTCGGGGACGAGCTCATCGGGGCCGCCGTCGACCGGCCCGATCTGCGCGATCCGCTGCTGCGGCGGCGGGTGGGGCAGTTGCACGGCGCGCTGGGGCGGCCCGGTGAGGAACTGGAGGCCGAGAGCAGGCTGTTGTTCGTCGGGGAGCGGTTGCGCGGCCATCTGCGGGGCGACCCCGCCGCCCCCCGGCCGGCCGATCCCGTTCTCGCGCGGCGGCTGCGCGAGGTGCTGGACGAGCGGATCGTCGAGGGCGTCGCGCTGCGGGAGGCCGCCGGGCTGCTCGGCGCCCATCCCGCCCATCTCGTACGGGCGTTCAGCACCGCCTACGGCATCGCCCCGCACCAGTACCTCACGTCCCTGCGGGTCGGGCGCGCCCGGCGGCTGCTCCTGGAGGGGCGCTCACCGGGCGAGGTGGCGGTGGCGGCCGGGTTCTACGACCAGTCGCACCTCACGCGGCACTTCCGCAGGCTGGTGGGTGTGCCGCCGGGGCGTTACCGGGCCGGTTAGCGCTCGGGGCGCTGCGTGAGGTGGGTGAACGCGTCCAGGTTGCGCGTGGACTCCCCCCGCGACACCCGCCACTCGTACTCCTTGCGGATCGCCGAGGCGAAGCCCAGCTCCAGAAGGGTGTTGAAGGCGCCGTCGGAGGCCTCCAAGACCTGGCCGAGCAGACGGTCGAGCTCGTCGGCGGTGACGGCGGACAGGGAGAGGCGGCCGGTGAGGTAGACGTCGCCGTGCTGGTCCACGGCGTAACTGACGCCGTAGAGCTTGAGGTTGCGCTCCAGGAGCCAGCGGTGGAAGCCCTGCTCGTTCTCGTCGGGGTGACGGATGACGAAGGCGTTCAGCGACAGCGAGTGGCGGCCGACGATCAGGGAGACCGTGGTCTTGAGCTTGCGGGTGCCCGGAAGCTGCGCGACGTAGGTGCCGGACTGAGGGCTCTCCCACTCCAGTTCGGCGTCCTTCAGCACTCCTTCGACGACCTGGGCCGCACGCTGTTCCTGATCGGTTTCACCCATGCAGCGAGCGTACGCGACGGCGGTGCGCCTGCATCGCGGCCGTGTAGACGTCCGCCGTGGCGGCGGCGGCCGTGTCCCAGCCGAAGGACTGGGCGTGCTGGGCGGCCTGCCCGCCCAGCCGGGTGGCCAGCTGCGGGTCGTCGGCGAAATCGCCGAGCACGCGCGCGTAGTCGGCCGGATCGTGCCCGCGGACGAGGAAGCCGGTGTGCCCGTCGCGCACGGCGACCGGGAGGCCGCCGACCGACGCCGCGAGCACCGGGGTGCCCGCCGCCTGCGCCTCTATGGCGACCAGGCCGAAGGACTCGCTGTAGGAGGGCATGACCAGCACGGAGGCGGCGCGGAACCAGTCCGCCAGCTGCTCCTGGCCGACCGGCGGGCGGAACCGTACGACGTCCGCGATGCCCAGGCGCGCGGCCAGCTTCTGCAGGCCCTCGGGCTTGGCGAGGCCGCTGCCGGAGGGTCCGCCGACGACGGGCACGAGGATGCGCGAACGCAGTTCGGGGCGCTCGTCGAGGAGGACGGCGACGGCCCGCAGCAGCACGTCGGGGGCCTTCAGGGGCTGTATGCGGCCCGCGAAGAGCGGGATCAGCGCGTCCTGGGGCAGGCCGAGCCGGGCCCGGGCGGCGGCGCGGCCGTCGGCGGGCGAGAAGCGGCTGAGGTTCACACCGGGGTGGACCACGGCGACCTTGTCGGTCTCGGCCGCGTAGTGCCGGACCAGTTCGTCGGCCTCTTCGGTGGTGTTGGCGATGAGGCGGTCGGCGGCGGAGACGATCTGGGTCTCGCCGATGACGCGGGCGGCCGGTTCGGGGGTGTCGCCGTCGGCGAGGTTGGCGTTCTTGACCTTGGCCATCGTGTGCATGGCGTGCACCAGCGGGACGCCCCAGCGCTGGGCGGCGAGCCAGCCGACGTGGCCGGAGAGCCAGTAGTGGGAGTGGACCAGGTCGTAGTGACCGGGGCGGTGATGGGCCCAGGCCTGCATCACGCCGTGGGTGAAGGCGCACAGCTGGGCGGGCAGGTCCTCTTTGTTGAGGCCCTCGTAGGGGCCGGCGTCGACGTGCCGGACGAGGACGCCGGGGGCCAGCTCGACGGTCGGGGGGAGGGCGGCGGCGGTCGCGCGCGTGAAGATCTCGACCTCGATGCCCTGCGCGGCGAGGCGCTGCGCGAGCTCCACGATGTAGACGTTCATGCCGCCGGCGTCGCCGGTGCCCGGCTGGTGGAGCGGGGAGGTGTGCACGGAGAGCATCGCGACGCGGCGTGGCCTGCGGTGCAGCCGCAGGCGCGCGGGGGACGACGCGGAGCGCCGGCCGAGCCTGCCGATGTACTGGCTCACGTGGCGTTCCTCCTCGCTCGGGGCATGCCTGTCGCAGAGCGCACGGCGCCCTCCGACGGGGTCCAACACCGGAAGGAGGTACTCCATTTCCCGATTCGGGAGTTTTACCGAATCATTACCGCTGGTCGCTCAACCGTTCGAGGATGAGGGCACCGCCGACCGCGCGGCGACGAGCCGGGGCACCGACGACCCGTGGCGGCAGGCCCGGGCGTCGACGACCGGTGACGGCAGACCCGGGCACCGACGACCCGTGACGGCAGGCCCGGACACCGACGACCGATGGCCACGGAACAGGCGGGGCGGCGGCTGGGGCGGTGGAAAAGGCGGGGCGGCCGGGGCCAGGGGTCCCTACCCTCGTGGGCATGACAGGCATGACAGGCACACGGCATCACCCCGCACCGCCGCCTCCACCCGAGGAGCTCCTCCCCTGCCCTTGTTGCGGCCACCGGACCCTCGGCGAGCTGTGGGCCTACGAGATCTGCCCGGTCTGCTACTGGGAGGAGGATCCCTTCCAGCTCCGCCACCCCACGGCCGGCGGCGGCCCCAACCACGGCCTGAGCCTGATCGAGGCGCAGGCCAACTACCGGCGGATCGGTGCCGTGACCGAGGAGATGCGGCGCCACGTACGGCCACCGCGCGACGACGAGCCGCTGGACCCGGGCTTCCGGCCCGCCGACCCGGACCGGGACCCGTTCGAGCAGGGGCCGGCCCACGATCCGATGCCCGGCGACCTGACCGTCCTCTACTACTGGCGTCCCACCTACTGGCGGCGGCACCTCGCCCCCTGACCGGAGCCGGGGGCCCTTAACCTCGTACGTATGACATCCCGCGCGGCGACCCGACCCCTGGGCACGGTCACGCGCGGGACGACCAACCCCAATCGGCTGCGCCGCATGGACCGCTGGATCGCGGCCACGCACGGCGCCGAGCTGCGCCGCGCCGCCGACCCGGTGGCGGTCGACCTCGGGTACGGCGCCGCCCCCTGGACGGCCGTCGAGCTGCTGCACCGCCTGCGTACGGTCGCGCCACGCGCGCGCGTGGTGGGCGTGGAGATCGAACCGGCCCGGGTCGCGGCGGCGCTGCCCTACGAGCGGACGGGGCTGGTCTTCCGGCACGGCGGATTCGAGATCCCCATCCCGCAGCGGCCCCTGCTCGTCCGCGCGGCGAACGTACTGCGGCAGTACGAGGAGGGCGAGGTCGCGGCCGTGTGGCAGCGGCTGTGCGGGCGGCTCGCAGCGGCCGACCCGGCGACCGGCTCGCACGGCGGACTGCTGGTCGAGGGGACCTGCGACGAGATCGGACGCCGGCACGTGTGGGTCGCGCTCGGCCCGGAGGGACCCCGCACGGTCACCTTCGCGACCCGGCTGGGCTCCCTGGACCGCCCCTCGGACCTCGCGGAACGCCTGCCGAAGGCGCTCATCCACCGCAACGTCCCCGGCGAGCCGGTGCACGCCTTCCTGCGCGACTTCGACCGCGCCTGGGCGGCCGCCGCGCCCTACGCCTCCTACGGCGCCCGGCAACGCTGGATCCGGACGGTACGGGACCTGACGGCCGACTGGCCGGTGACGGACGGGCCGGCGCGGTGGCGCCAGGGCGAAGTGACGGTGCGGTGGGAGGCCTTGGCCCCGCACGCCTGACTCCAGTGGTCTGGCACCTCGCTCCTGCGGTCCGGCGCTCGGCTCCTGCGATCCGGCACCTTTCTCCCGCAATCCGGAGCCTGACTCCCGCGATCCGGCACCTTTCTCCCCCAATCCGGCACCTGACTCCCGCGATCCGGCACCTTTCTCCCGTAATCCGGCGCTTTGCTCCGCAGTCCGGACGGCCCCGTCTGGAACGATCTCTTTGAGTCCTTCGTCACACAGGCGGGGAGATCTTCATGCCGGGGCATACCGGCGAAGAGGCGGCGGGAAGTACTACCTCTGTCGCTTTCCGAGCCGACATGACAGCATCCCCAGGCGAACCGCACGTTACTGACGGTTAATCAGTTTGGGGGCCGAGGTATGGGTACGGGCAAGCGTGGCCTGATCGCGACGGCGGTGGCCGTGGTCTGCGCGGTCACGGTGCTGGCGGCACCGGGCACGGCGTTCGCGAACCCCATCCCCTCACCCACCCCGAGCGCGGGATCGACGCTCGCGCCCGCCAAGGACCTGGAAGCCGTCCGCAAGAAGCTCGACAAGCTCTACCGCGCCGCGGGCCGCGCCACCGACGAGTACAACGCCGCCGATGAGAAGGCGGACAAGCAGTCCGCCGAGGTCGTCGAACTGGCCAAGAAGATCGTCAAGGGCCAGGAGAAGCTCAGGAAGCTGAGGGACCGCGCGGGCGCCGCGGCCGCCGCCCAGTACCGCGGGGGCGGCCTGCCGCCCGAGGCCCATCTGGTGCTGAGCGACGATCCGCAGGACTTCCTCGACGGCGCGGGCCGGGTCCGCGAGGGCCACCGCGCGACCAAGGGCCTGCTGGGCGAATTGACCCGCACCCAGGAGGACTTGGAGCAGTACGCCAAGGACGCCTCCGCGCAGTTGAAGAAGCTGGAGGCGGGCCGCAAGGCCAAGGCCGCCGCGCAGAAGAAGATCGAGAAGCAGATCGCGCAGGCGGAAGAGCTCGAGTCCGCCCTCCAGGAGGAGGAGCAGGAGCGTCTCGCCGAGCTGGAGAAGGAGGCCGCGAACAAGGCGCAGACCGCCTGGCTCGACTCCGGCATCCTCGACGAGATCGACGGAAAGGCCTCCGCGCAGGGCAAGAAGGCCGTGGAGTACGCCACGGCGCAGATCGGCAAGCCGTACCAGTGGGGCGCCGAGGGCCCGGAGACCTACGACTGCTCGGGGCTGACGTCACAGGCCTGGATCTCGGCCGGCCGCGGCATCCCGCGCACCTCGCAGGAGCAGTGGAAGCAGCTGCGGCACATCGACGTCCAGGACATGCGGCCCGGCGACCTCGTCATCTACTTCGGCGACGCCAGCCACGTCGCGATGTACATCGGCGACGGGGCGATCGTGCACGCGCCGCGGCCCGGGCGGACCGTGACGATCGCGGGGGCCGGTTCCATGCCCATCCTCGGGGTGGTGCGGCCGGACGCCGGCGCCAACTGATCGCGGACGGCGGCCGGACGAGACGTACCGGATACCGGACACCCACGGTGACCTGGCCCACGTGACCCACCGCACGCCCCGCGGCGCGCACCCCGCACGCCGACGTGACGTTCGTCATCTCCGCAGCATCTCCGAGCTGTCCAACTGCGGGGCATATCGCGGCATATGACACTGGCCGGTGGCGCAGCGGCGTGGCTCACACCATTCCTATGCGGCGCCGACACCCGCTATGGTCCCCGTCGGTGGGTCGAGGTCCCTCGCCCCCGCCATGCCCTCGGGGGGAGGGAAGGAACCCAAGACGATGCCCGTACCCATACCGCGGCAGAGAGCGATCCCGGCCGCGGAGAGTGGTCAGGCGCAGGCCGCGTCCCCGCGCGGCGGATCCGCCGAGGAGCCCGTGAAGGACACCTCGCCGGCGGGCCGCACGCCGGACACCGCCGGGAACACCACGGACAAGGTGGAGAACCACACCGCCCACACCAACCTGACGCTGCTGCTGATCGAGGACGACCCGGCCGGTTCGCCGATCGTGCCGGACATGCTCGACCAGGCAGGCAAGCCGATCCGCGTCCGCACGGCCCGCAATCTGACCGAGGCCGGACGGCTGCTGACCGACGACGTCCACTGCATCCTGCTGGACCTGGCGCTGCCTGCGCCGGGCCACAGCGACTCCGAGGACGAGCTCGCCGTGCTCAAGCACGTGCTGGAGCTCGCGCCCCGGCATGCCGTCCTGGCGCTGACCGCGTCGGGCGACGCCGAGCGCGGCGCCGAGGCGGTGCGGGTGGGCGCCCAGGACTACCTCTTCCGCGACGAGCTGGACAGCAGGCTGCTGAGCCGCGCGATCCGCTACGCGGTGGAGCGCAAGCGTTCCGAGTCGGCCGAGCGCAGGCTCGCCGAGGGCCGGCTGCGGGCGCAGGAGAACCGCCGCCTGGAGCGCGGCCTGCTGCCGACGCCGCTGCTGGAGGGCTCTTCGCTGCGGTTCGCCGCCCGCTACCGCCCGGGCCGCTCGCGGGCGCTGCTCGGCGGTGACTTCTACGACGTCGTGCGGACGCCGGACGGCACCGTGCACGCCATGATCGGCGATGTCTGCGGGCACGGCCCGGACGAGGCCGCCCTCGGGGTGGAACTGCGGATCGCGTGGCGCGCGCTGACGCTGGCGGGTCTGTGCGGCGACCAGCTGCTGGGCACGCTCCAGCAGGTGCTGGAGCACGAGCGGGCCGACGACGAGATCTTCGCGACCCTGTGCACGGTGGACATCGCGCCGGACGGGCGCCGCGCGGGCCTGTGCCTGGCGGGTCACCCGTCGCCGCTGCTGGCCCGCCCGGGCAAACCGGCCCGCCTGCTGCCGTACGACAACAACGGACCGGCCCTGGGCCTGCTGCCCGGCGCCCGCTGGCCGCGGATGCAGGTGGAGCTGGGTGCCGAGTGGAGCCTGATGCTCTACACCGACGGCCTGATCGAGGGCCACATCGGCCGGGGCCGGGAGCGGCTCGGCCAGGACGGCATGACGGAGATGGTCCGCCGCCAGTTCGCCGAGGGCCTGCGGGGCGAGCAGCTGCTGCGGGCGGCGGTGAACGAGGTGCGTGAGCTCAACGGTGGCGAGCTGACGGACGACGTGGCGGTCCTGCTGCTGGACCGGGTGCCGTAGGCACCGGGCCCAGGGCGGCGTCGGCACCGGACCCACGGCGCCGTAGGCACCGGGCCGGGTGCTCGGGCCGCCGCGGGTGCTTACCGGCCGCCGTTGTACGGGCCGTAGGGGCCGTCGCTGCTGGAGCCGCGCCGGCTGCGGCCGCCGCCCGGAAGCGCCCGGATCGCGGGCCGTACGTCGACCATGTACACGATCGTCGCGATGAGGCCGATGATCGGCAGGAACGACAGGATCGGGAAGAGCAGGTTCACCACGAAGGCGATCGCCAGGATGATCAGCCAGAAGGGCTTGGTCTTCTTGTCGGCCGCGCGGTAGGCGTCCTCCCGGCGGACGGCCGCGTCGAACAACGCGAAACCACTGAAAACGATCAGGGCCATGCTCAGAAGCCACATAAACCCTGCGAAGCCCTGCATCAGCACAACGCCCACCACCTGACTCGGCTCGTCCCTACGCGGTCACCGTACCCGCACAACGGGCCGGACACCCCCAGGGTGCCCGGCCCGTCCGTGTGTGATCGCTCCGCGGTCCTACTTCGCCGGCGGGGTGGTCTTCTTGGCGGTGGTGGTCTTGCGCACCGGAGCCTTCTTCGCGGCGGGCGCCTTCTTGTCCGGGGCGGGGACGGCGGCACCGGCGGGCTTCACCGGCTCCTCCTTGACCTCGACCGGCTGGCGCTTCGGCTCGACGGCGATGGCCAGCTCCTCGACGCCCTCGGCGACGTCCTCGATGCCCTCGGCCGCCTCGCCGCGCCAGGTCCGCACGGCCTGCTCGCCGTGCTCGGCGACCTTCTCGTAGGTCTCGCGGGCCTTGACGGCGTACTCGGCGGCCACGCCGACACCGCGCAGCGCGAAGTCCTGGGCGCTCTCGCCGAACTTCTTCAGGTCCGCGTCGAGGGTGCTGCCGAGCTTCTTGAAGTCGGCGTCGAGGGAGCCGATGAACGAGGTGACCTTGGTCTGGAGGGTCTCCTGCGTCTCCTTGACGCGGGCGGAGGCCTCCTTGGCCCGGGCGGACGCCTTCTCCTGGACGGCCTTGGTGTCGGTGTTGCGTACGGCGTCGATCCGCGCGGGGGCCTCGGAGCGCAGCTGCTCCACCAGGGCCGGCACCTTCTTGGCCTGCTGAAGGGCGAGGTCGGCGGTGCCCGCGGCGAAGTAGAGCGGGGTCGGGTCGCTGAAGGTCTTGCGCAGGTCGTCGGTGATGGCCATGGTGATGGTCCTCCCGGATTCTGTGTCGCTTGAGGGTTCGGCTGAGGGTTGTGTGATCCGCGGCGGTACGGCCGGTGCCCTGGTCCGGCTCAGCCGGCCGTCTGCTGCGGATCGGTGTCGCTGCCGCCGGCGCCCTCGCGGGTCCGGCGGGTGGCGGTCGTACCGCCGTCGTTCTTGCCGGCGCTCTTGCCGGTGCTCTTGCGGCTACGGCGCCGGGCGGGCGAGCCGCCGTCGGCCGGGCCGGTCCGCGATATCCCGGCACCGGCGTCGGGAGCGTCCCCGTCGACACTCACCGCACCGTCCCCGGCGACGACGCCGACGACACCCGTGACGCCCGAGCCGTCCGAGGCATCCGAGCCGTCGCCGGTCCCGAATCCGTTCTCCTTGCGGAAGGACTCGTAGATCTGCAACAGCACCTGCTTCTGCCGCTCGTTGAGCGTCGGGTCGGCGAGGATGACGGCCCGCGTCTCCACCTCGTCCCGGTCCCGCTCGGCGTCGAGGATCCCGGCCCGGACGTACAGCGTCTCGGCGGAGATCCGCAGCGCCTTGGCGACCTGCTGCAGCACCTCCGCGCTCGGCTTGCGCAGCCCGCGCTCGATCTGGCTCAGATACGGATTGGACACCCCGGCGGCATCGGCGAGCTGCCTGAGCGACAGCTGCGCCGTGCGCCGCTGCTCGCGCAGATAGTCACCGAGATTGCCGACGTTGAGCGATGCCATGCCCCCACAGTGCAACACCCCGCTAACTATTGCAAGCACCCGCTTGCAATAGTGCGCCACGCCACGCGGTCATCCCGGCGCGGCGAGGCCCGTGACGATGCAGAAGGGGTGCCCCGCGGGGTCCGTGAGAACACGCCACTTGTCCTCGTTGGGCTGCGGATCCGGCCTGCCTGCGCCCAGCTCCAGCAGCCGCGCCTCTGCCTCGTCCAGATCCACGACCCGGAAGCAGCAGTGCAGTTGCTGGGGAACGGCGGGGTCGGGCCAGCTGGGAGGCCGGTGACCGTCGACTCGCTGAAAGCCGAGGGAGAGCCCGCTCCCGCTCTCCAGCGCGGCGAAACCGGCGTCCGACTCCGGGTGCATCTCGAGTCCGGTGGCCTGCTGGTAGAACACCGCCAGGGCGAGCGGATCAGGGCAGTCCAGGGTTATCGCGCTCAACTGCATGTGCACGGTCATGCGCCGCCTCCGGGCCGGTCGGTGGGGACTGTCGTGGCGAACACCCTAGGAGCGGCCGGACGGAATCCGTTCGACGAGGCGGGGCGTGCTCCGTCATGATCCGCACTCGTGACGACTTCTCATCCCCTGCCTGCCCAGAGCGCCGCCCGTAACAACGCCGCCTGGTGTGCGGTGATGTGCCGGGCGCATGGTGTGGCGAGTGTGGTAGAGGGTGAGGTCTGGGCCGCCGCGCGACGTACGCCCGCCCTCTACCCCGACGCGGTGACGCTCGGGCCGGGCGTCGACACGAAGGCGCTCGTGGCGCGGATCGACACGGCGTCGCCGGGGGCCTCGGTGAAGGACAGTTTCGCCGACCTCGATCTGACGGGGGCGGGGTTCCGGGTGCTGTTCGAGGCGGAGTGGATCCATCGCGCGGCGGGTGTGCCCGTCGCCGCGCCGGATCTCGCGTGGGAGGTCGTGCGTGATCCGGACGCGCTGCGTGACTGGGCACTGGCCTGGGACGGCGGGGGCGGGGACGCGGACCTCTTCAGGCCGGGGGTGCTCGACGATCCGGAGACGTTCGTGCTCGCCGGGCGATCCGCCGACGGGCGGGTGGCCGGCGGAGCGGTGGCCAGTCTCGGTGCTGACGTGGTCGGGGTGTCCAACGTCTTCGGTCCGCCCCACGCGGCCTGGCCCCTGGTCCTGCACGCGGTCGGCCGGCTCTTCCCCGCTCTGCCCGTCGTGGGCTACGAGCAGGGCGACGACCTGGCGGCCGCCCTCCGGCACGGTTTCGAAACCGCCGGACCGCTGCGCGTGTGGGTGCACGAGCGGTCGGTCTGATGCCCGGCGGCGTCACTCCGGCTTGTACGCCAGGAACGTGCCCACCTGCCTCTTCAAGGCGCCCTCCGGTTCCTGCACCAGCCGTGTCGTGACCACCAGCCCGGCCTCGTGGAGCAGTTCGGCGATGCGGTCGGGCGGGAGGAGGTACGACTCGTAGGACACCGGGTGGTCGCCGTAGGCGTGGGCCGGGCGGAGGTGCTCGCCGTCGCCGACGTGGCCGGCCAGCATCAGCCGGCCACCGGGCGCGAGGGTGCGGTGGAACTCGGAGAAGACGGTCGGCAGCCACCGCGGCGGGGTGTGGTGGGTGGAGTAGTACGCGAGGATGCCGCCGAGTTCGCCGTCGGTGATGTCCAGCGCGGTCATAGAGCCGACGCTGAAGCGGAGTTGCGGGTACGCCGCCCGGGCCAGGTCGATCATTCCCGGCGACAGGTCCACGCCGAACACCGGTACCCCCAGGGCGGCCAGGTGGGCCGTCACCTTGCCGGGGCCGCAGCCCAGGTCGGCGACCGGCCCGGGGTGCGGGGGCCGCACGAGCTCGGCGAAGGCGGACAGCATCGCGCGCGACACCGGGTCCAGCCCGGCCGGTTCCTTGACGCGCCGGGCGTAGGCGGCGGCAACGGTGTCGTAGGACTCGCGGATTGCGGTGAGGTGGGAGGGCTCGGTCATGCCGTGAACCTAGGTGACGGCAGTGACATGCGCCCCGTACTCCGACGCCAGTACACCGGTCTACTCCCGGCGTGAGACGACCCCGCCGCTCCCGCGCGGCACGGTGGTCGGCGTGGATACGCAGCAGAAGCCGAAGCCCGGACCGACGCCGAACCCGAAACCGAGCCCGGGCCATCCGCCGAGGCTCGGCCGCCCGGCCCGCCGGGCCGCTCTCGTCGTGCACGTCATCGCCTCCGCCGGCTGGCTCGGGCTCACGCTCGGGCTGCTCGCGCTCGGGATCACGGCGGCCACCACCCGATCCCCCGCGGCCGTGGAGTCCTCCGTCCGGGCCATGAAGCTCTTCGCCGACTGGCTCCTGCTCCCCGTCGCCTTCCTCACGCTCCTCAGCGGCCTGCTGCTGTCGCTGGGCACGGTGTGGGGTCTGGCCAGGTACCGGTGGGTGTACACGAAGTTCTGGCTGACGCTCGCCACGACCACCGCGACGGTGTTCGCGCTGCGCCCCGGGGTGAACTCCGCGGTCACCGCCGTCGCCGCGGGCGGGCCGCTGCCCGATGCCGGGGACGTGCTGTTCGGGCCGGTCGTGTCGCTGTCCGCCTATGTCTTCATGACGGTGATCTCCGTCCTGAAGCCCTGGGGACCGACCCGCCGGGGCAGGAGACCGCGGGCATCCGCCCGCCGGGCCCCCCAGGACACCTGATCGCCCGGCCCGCGTGGTCCGGTGACGGTTTCAGCCGCGGAACCCCGGACACCGACATTCCTGGGCCCGGATCCTCGACGCCCTCGACACGCTGCTGCGGAACCGGCCCGCGGCCCCTACCGATCCCCGAGGCTGACACCCATGCACACCGAGTACGACTGGATCACCACGCCCCTCACGGCGGACCTGCTGCGCGGCGCCCTCGACGTGGAGCGCACCGGGCACGGCCTGCTCCCCCACCGCCTCCCGGCCCGGGCCCGCGCGCAGAACACCGACGCCCAGCTGGAGATGGCCGAGGCCCAGCCCTCCGGCGTACGCCTGGCCTTCCGTACCGCCGCGACCGTCGTCGAACTGGACACACTGCGCACCAAACGCGAATACACCGGCTTCCCGCCGCGCCCGGACGGTCTGTACGACCTGCTCGTCGACGGCCGCCCTGCCGGACAGGCCTCGGGCACCGGCGGCAACGTCCTGACCGTCGACCTGACCACCTGGGAGGGCGAGCTCACGCCGGGTCCGGTCGGCACCGTCCGCTTCACCGGCCTGCCCGAGGGCGACAAGGAGGTCGAGATCTGGCTGCCGCACAACGAGACCACCGAGCTGGTCGCCCTGCGCACGGACGCCCCGGTCCTGCCCGCGCCGGACCGGGGCCGCCGGGTGTGGCTGCACCACGGCAGCTCGATCAGCCACGGCTCCGACGTCGCGAGCCCGACGGCCATCTGGCCCGCGGTCGCCGCGCTGCGCGGCGGGGTGGAACTGATCAACCTCGGCCTGGGCGGCAGCGCGATGCTCGACCCGTTCACCGCGCGCGCCATGCGGGACACGCCGGCCGATCTGATCAGCGTCAAAATGGGCATCAACATCGTCAACCAGGACGCGATGCGGCTGCGTGCCTTCGGTCCGGCCGTGCACGGCTTCCTCGACACGATCCGCGAGGGGCACCCCGACACCCCGCTGCTGCTCGTCTCGCCCATCCACTGCGCCCTCCACGAGGACACGCCCGGCCCGACCGCCCCCGACGGCCAGGCGCTCGGCGAGGGCCGTCTCCTCTTCGCCGCCATGGGCGACCCGGCGGAGACCCCCACCGGCAAGCTCACCCTCACCGTGATCCGCGAGGAACTGTCCCGCATCGTCCGGCAGCGCGCCGCCGACGACCCGAACCTCCACTACCTCGACGGCCTCGACCTCTACGGCGCCGCGGACGCCACCGCCCTCCCCCTCCCCGACCACGTCCACCCGGACGCGGCGACCCACCAGCACATCGGCGAACGCTTCCACCGCCTGGCGTTCACCGGGGGAGGGCCCTTCTCGGAAAAGAGATGAACGACCGCACCGCCGCGCGGGAGCGGTGTCCGGCCGGGGCCGGTCAGTCCTCGAACCCCTGCTGCGCGAGGATCTCGTCGATCCGCGTGCGGTGGTCCGACTCCCACACGTCCAGGGTCTGTGCCGCCTCTTTCGCCAGCTTCGCCCGGGCCGCGGCCAGCACCTCCTCGCGGCGGGCCCCGGGGACCACCACGACGCCCTCCTCGTCGGCGACGACCGTGTCGCCCGCGTCGACCGTGACCCCGCCGCAGCGCACCCGCTCGTTCAGCGGCCGCGCGGCCGACTTGGTGCCCGGGATGGGGATGACACCGCGCGCGAACACCGGGAAGCGCATGTCCCGCACCTCGGCGAGGTCGCGGATCAGCCCGTCGGCGACGAACGCGGTGACACCCCGGCGCCGGGCGACCGCGCAGACGTTGCCGCCGGCCAGCGCGTAGTCCAGGTCGCCCGATTCCACGACGACGACCGAACCGGGCCCGGCCCGGTGGATCGCGGCGTGCAGCATCAGGTTGTCGCCGGGAGGGCACCGTACGGTGAAGGCCGGGCCCGCCACCCGGGGCACCGGTCCCCACAGCGGCCGGATCCCGATGTCCATCACCTGCTCGCGGCCCAGCAGATCGGCCAGTGTGGTCGTGGGTATGTCCGTGAACGCGTCGACGTCAGCCATGGCATGGACCCTAACCACCTTCCCCTAGAAGGGCAGTGGCCTCCCCCGCACCACCTCCAGCCGTGACACCGCCCGGGTCAGCACCACGTACAGCCGGTGCAGCCCCCGTTCCTCCGCCTCGGCGATCGCCGCCGGCTCGACGGCCACGACATGGTCATACTCGAGGCCCTTGACCACGCTCGCCGGCACCAGGGAGACCGCCGCGCCGACGTCGTCCGGGCCCGCCGCCTCGATGCCGGCCGCGTCCAGTGCCGCCCGCACCCGCGGAACGTCCGCGTCCGCCGCGACGATCCCGACCGAGCCCTCCCGCCCCCGCGCGTCCCGCACGGCCTGGACGACCGCGTCGGGCACGCCCTCGACGGTGGTCTCGCGCTCCCGCAACTCCCCGTCGCCGCGCAGCGAACGGGCCGCCGGCACGTCCACGTCCAGCCGCTCCAGCAGCCGGTTGGCGAGCCCCACGACCGCCTTGGGCACCCGGAACCCGGTGGTCAGGGCGACCACGGTCGCGTCCGGTTTCCCCAGGTGCGCCAGGACGGTACGCCACGACCGCGCCGCCCACGGCGTCGTGCCCTGCGCCAGATCGCCCAGCACCGTCAGCGAACCGAAGCGGGCCCGGCGGGCGATGGCCCGGCACTCCATCGGGGACAGGTCCTGCGCCTCGTCGACGACGACATGCCCGTAGCCCTCCGGGTGCCCGATCAGCCCGGCCACCTCGTCGAGCAGCACCAGATCGGCGGCCGACCAGCGCGCCGACTTCCACGACCGCGGTGCCCGCCCCCACAGCAGCGCCCACTGCTCACCGGCATCGAGGAGCCCCTCGGCGGCCGACGCCAGCGCCGCCTCGTCAGCGAGCAGTTCGGCGACGACCTCCTCGGGCCGCACCCGCGGCCAGACGGCGTCGACGTACGCCGACACCGGCCGCGACCGCTCGACCCGCCGCACCCAGGAGTTGGGGGGCGGCCCCGCCCGCCGCTCGACCTGCTCGCGCAGACACCCGACGATCCGCGCCCGCACCCGCTCCCGTCCGACTCCGTACGGCGGTTCCTCCTCCCGCACCCCGGCCACGATCCGCGCCAGTTCCCCCTCCGGCACCCGCCACTGGTACGACCCGTCCGGCACGGCGAGCGGACCGGCCCCCTCGGGGCGCACCCTCGCGTACAGCGCCCTCCGCAGCACCTCGGCCATCCGGGCGTCGTGTTTCAGGACGGCGGCCGGCTCGTCGTCGGCGCCCCTGACCGGCCACCGGGCGATCTCCTCCCCGAGGGTCGACTGCCGCACCCCCGTCTCACCGAGGGCGGGCAGCACCTCGGCGATGTACGACAGGAAGGTGCGGTTGGGTCCGAGGATCAGCAGACCGCCGCGCCGGATGCGCTGCGGGTGCGTGTAGAGCAGGTACGCCGCCCGGTGCAGCCCGACGGCGGTCTTGCCGGTGCCCGGCGCGCCCTGCACGCACACCGACAGCGCCAGGTCCCCCCGTACGAGGTCGTCCTGCTCGGGCTGGATCGTCGCGGCGATGTCCCGCATGGGCCCGACCCGGGGCCGTTCGATCTCCCTCGCGACGATCTCGCTGTCGCGCGTCTCGCCCTGCTCCAGGTGCTCGTCCTCCAGGCCGGTGAGATCGCCGGAGTCGCCCCGGCTGCCGGGCGCCCACCCGAAGCGCCTGCGCACCGCCACGCCCTGCGGGTCCCGCGCCGAGGCCTGGTAGAAGGCGCGTGAGACGGGCGCGCGCCAGTCGACGACGAGGGGCGGTTCGGCCGGGTGCTCGCAGATGCGCAGCCGCCCGATGTGCAACCGTCCGTCCCCGCCCTGGAGGGCCCCGAAGAACAACGGCCCCTCGGGCAGTTCCCGCAGCGCCTTCGCCCGGCTGCGCAGCCGGTACCCGAGGACTTCGGCGTCGGCCCCGGACGCGGAGACGTCCTCCCCGATGACGACCTGTTCACCGGCGCCCTCGACCATCGCGGCGAGGGCGGTCCGGCAGCGTTCGTGGTGGGCGCGTTCCTGTTCGAGGACGTGCTGAAGGGCAGGCTCGGTCGAGGTCATTCCACCGAGCGTACGCGAAAACGTGACTGAGTTAAATAAATTACCGAGTTTCACTCCGGAGGCGGGGCGGCAGTCCGGCCGCGAGCCACCCGAACGCCCGCTCCGCCGCCGCCACCGCGTCCGGCCGCACGTCCGCCACCCGCTCCCCCGCCGCGATCCGCCGCCAGTTCTCCAGCGCGAGCACCCGCAGCACGGCCATGATCTGCCCGGCCGCCAGCCGCGCGTCCAGATCACCCCCGAGCACCTCGGCGAGCGCGGCCTCCGACCGCTCCTGGTGCGTGTGCGCCCGGGCGACCAGCGAGGGCGTCCCGTAGAGCAGGGCGTGGAAGGCGAGCACGTCGGGGTGGTCGTTGAGCCCGGTCACGGGGTCCCCCCGCTCGAGCCCTTCGAGGAAATGCCGCCGCAGCGCCTCCACGGCCGGCCCCTTTGCCGCCGCCACCACCCGGGCGGCCTCCCCCTCGTGGTCGGAGATCCGGTACAGCACCAGATCCTCCTTGGCGGGGAAGTACCGGAACAGCGTCGGCTTCGAGATCTCGGCCGCCGCCGCCACCTCCGCGACGGACACCGCGTCGAACCCCTTCTCCATGAAGAGCCGCACGGCGATGTCCGACACGGTCTCGTACATCCGCCGCTTCTTGCGCTCACGCAGGCCGGGGGTGCTCATACGGGGGAGCCTACGCAGAAGCGGGGTCAGGCCAGCGCGCGGGCGAGATACGGGTTCGCCGTGGAGCGCACCGGGAGGCCGAGCGAGCCCGTGGCGACGGCCAGTGTCACCGCGTAGGAGTCGACCGCCCGCCGGACGTTCGGGGCGTCCATGCTCGCGCCGGTCACGATGCGGTCCAGATCGACATAGGCGGACCGCACGATCTCCAGCCGGCGGTACACCCGCCAGTCGTCGCGCCAGTCGCGGGTGTACTCGGCGGGCAGCCGGCGTTCCCAGCGGCGGAACATACGGTCCCTGATCTCCGGCCGGGTCGGCGTGAGGTGCATGTGGCGTACGAGGTCGTAGAGGGGGTCGCCGACGACGGCCATCTCCCAGTCGATGATCGTCAGCGCCAGATGGTCGTCGCGGCGTACGAGGTTCCAGGGGTTCAGGTCCCCGTGCAGGAGGGCGGGTTCCCGGTGGCTCACCTCGTGCCGGGAGAGGATCAGCCGCAACCGGTCCGCGTCGGGCAGCCCGAGGTGCCGGGCCAGCTGCTGCGACTCCTTCGGCAGGTCCCGCACCAGGGAGATCAGCTGGTCCCGGAGCCAGCGGTGGAACGCGCCCTCGCCGGCGGTCGGATCGACCTGCTCGTACCTGACGCGGGTCAGGGCGCACAGCTGGTCCACCAAACCGTCGGCCTCGTGCGGCAGCAGGCCGTGCACGGGGTGGTTGGGGGGCCGGTCCACGTCCCGCGGTCCGACGTAGGTGTGGAGGGCGATGGTGTCGCTCTGGTAGGTCTCGCCCAGGGCGAGCACCCGCGGCGCCGCCACCCCGACGGACGACTCCTCGATCGCGCGCAGCACGGCGTGCTCGCTGAGGAAGCCCCGCTCCCGCCGGCACACCTCGGCCAGCTTCCGCCGGACGACCACGGGAGCGTCGAAGCCCGGCACCGACACCACGGTGTTCAGGTGCGCGGTGCCCTTGAACACCCGGCCCGCGGGCGCGGCGCCCTCCGCCAGCAGGGCCTCCCGGACCGCGGCGGACGGGAAGTCGGGGCGCTCCGGCATCCGCCGGTCGGGCCGCCACTCGAACGCCTTCGCGATCCACGCACGGTCCCTGATCTCCCCGTTGGTCCGCGACACCAGCCAGCGGAACAGGGCCCGCCGGATCTCGCCCTCCCCCGGCACGCCGACGAGCCGCAGCGGTTCCGCCGCCGCCTCGAGGGCCCGCCGCACCTCGGCCGTCGCCTCGTCCAGGCTCGTCTGCGTGAACGATTCCTCGAGGGACCGGGCGGCCCGCATCACGTCCGGGAAGACGGACTGCGCCCGCTCGAACGCCAGGTAGTGCCGCAGATCCTTGGCCAGGCCGTTGACCGCCGCCGGACGGACCTCCCGCATGGCCTCGGCCCAGGCGTCGACCACCTCGGCCCACTGGTGGGCCGGGTACCGCATGCGCACGAGGTGGGTCGCGAGATCGTGCAGCGGGTCGCCGTAGGTCGCCAGCTCCCAGTCGACACAGACGAGGGGCGGGTCGCCCGCGTACGACACGATCACGTTGTCGCGGTGCAGGTCGGCGTGGAGCAGGCTGTACGGCCGCCGGGCCATGGCGGGCACCCGCCCGGCCAGTTGCGCGAGCGCGTCCTCGGGGATGCCCAGCGCCGCGAACAACCCGCCGAACCCGTCCCGGTTGGGCCGTCTGATCTGCTGGTCCGCGAGGTGGGCCAAGGTCCGCAGGAACCCCTGGCTGTCCGTGTCGTTGCGGGGCCAGACGGCCGGCAGAGCGGGCAGCGCGCCGCGCCGCACCTGAGCCGTCCGGGCCAGCAGACCGGCCAGCGCCCTGATCAGCAGGGTGTCGACGGGCTTGCCGTGGTCGCAGACGCTGGACAGCGGCACGCCCTCCACAAAGCTGTGGATCGCGACATCATCCCGCTTCACGAGACATCGCGGCGCGTGCGGCAGGACCCCCCGCACGGCGGCGAGGACGTCGGCCTCGTCCTGCCAGGTCCGGATGACCACGCGCAGCGCGTCCGGGCGCCGGATCCGCACGGTCACGGACGTCCCCGCCTCACCGCCGGCCATCCGGGCCATGCCCTCCGTCAGCGGAAGGACGTAGTTCCGGTGGTGGTGGCCGCCGCTCTCCCGTCCCCGCTCGGCGGCGAGTTTCACAAACGCCCGGTAGGCGGCGTCGTGCGAGGCGCGCTCCCCGAGAAGAGGGCGGGGACGAGGAGGTGCGCCCACGGGCCGCTCCGGAAGTGCGAGAAGGGGGGACGGTATGGCAAACGGTAGGTTCGCGGCCGGCGCCGCGCATGGCGGAGAGAGCCATTACGGGTGATTGCCACCCATCAGCACGAGGCTGCGTGAACTCGTTCGAGCAGGGCCGGTCGGCCTCGTCACATACGAGCGGGGGTGAGCGTACGACTCGATCCTTGCGCGGTGCCGGAATGCTACACCCGGCCCATCGCTCCCCGGCCGTCCGCTCACGCGCGCAACAGGTCCACGAGCGGCGCCAGGGACACGAGGACCGTGTCGGCGCCGGCGTCCCTGAGGATCTTGGCCTTGCGTTCGTTACGCGCGTAGCCCAGGAACGGCACCCCGGCACGGCCCGCCGCCTCGTGGTCGGAGGGGGTGTCACCGATCATCAGGGCATCATCGGGGGCGGCGCCCATCGCCCGCAGCGCCCGGTTCAGGCAGTGCGGATCCGGCTTCAGCCGGTGCAGGTCCTGGGTGCGCCCGTAGATGTGCGGGGCGAAGCAGCCGGCGAGGCCGCGGCCCGCGAGGTACGTGCGGGCCACCCGGGGCGAGTTGTTCGTGGTGATCGCCAGGCGGGAGCCCACCGCCGTCCAGGTGCGGATCAGCGGGTCCGCGTACGCGGTCGGCCACGCCGAGGACGCGGCCCGCAGCTCCTCCTGGGTGAGACGTTCCTCCAGCTCGGCGACGAGGTCGCTGCCGGGATGCCGGCGGTCCACGGCGCGCAGGACCACCTGCGGGTCGAGGGACTCGCGCTCGGCGTCCGTGAGCAGGCCGTGCAGACCGCGGCCCTCCAGCCAGGACACCAGGTCGCTCGCCACCCGCTCCGCCGAGTGCCCGGCGAACAGGCGGCAGATGGGCCCGTCGAAGTCCCACAGCACGACACGGGCACGTCTGATCAGATCGCGGAGTTGATTCGGATCGTTCTCGGTCTCGAAAGGCACCGCACCGGTCTGGATCGCATCAGAAGTCACTAGGAGAGTGTCAGGTCCGTCGTGATGGTTTCCCAGAGGGCGTTGAACCACTTCTGGGATTCCTTCACGAACGACGCGTCCCGCCGGCCCGTGCGCTGCACGAAGGAGAAGAGGAGGGACTGGGAGCCCAGGACGTCGTACATGTCCAGGGTCTGGCTGCCCCACTCCTCCTCTCGCCTGGTCAGCATGTAGTAGCCGATCAGGGCCTCCTCCTCGTTGAGGAGGTACAGCTTCACCGGCGGGGTGAAGGGCAGCGCCCGGAAGGTGACGTGGACGTCGATCCCGTGCGTGGAACGCAACGCCCGCAGGTTGTGCTGGAGGACCTGCCCCTGGGCGTTGCGCATGGCCAGCCAGCGCTGGTGGACCGGGTTGTCGTCGCCGTGGGCCTCGACCGGGACCGGGAAGGCCAGTTCGATGTCCCGGGAGGGGACCAGGATGCGGACGTCGACCGACTCGGGGCGGATGCGGCCCTCGTGGATGAGCCGCAGCGGCTCCCCGATGGCGATCATCAGCGTCTCCGCGGTGTGGCAGACCACGTCGATGCGCACGTGTGGGACCGAGAACGCCTGCGTGAGGCGCGGGGCCAGGCCCACCATGGTCGGCTGGGGTTCGCCGCGGGCGGGGGCCGGGGCGGCGATCCGCGGCGGGCTGCCCTTGCTGACGTTGGTGAGGAGACCGTCCTCCTGGAGGACGCGCAGGGCCTGGCGGACGGCGCCGCGCTCCACACCGAACTCCTCGGCGAGTTCGGCCTGCGTGGGCAGGCGATCCCCCGGCTTGAGCTCACCGGCGCGGATGCGTTCCCGCAGGCTGTCGGCGATCTCCTGGGGCGAGGACCTTCTGCTGCCGTTGACTGCCACGTTCTCCGCCACGCTCTCCTGGGCCACGACCAAACGCTACAACTCTGATCCATCTGGCGGGAGTTGTTTGAAAGTTGTTTATGACTAGGGGCCAAGTGGGGACAACTTAAGCAGAGTTGGTTGCCAACTTTTCGAAGTTGGCGGAAGTTTTGCTTCCGGACTTCCGAAGGGGGAACACCTATGCCCGCCCTCGCTCTCCTCTCCGCCGCCTTCGTCGTCGCCTTCGAGCAGCTCGTCCAGTGGAAGTACGGTCCGGCCGGCATCGTCGGCCTGATCCTTCTCACCGTCGGCGTCAAGGCCAAGAGCCCGGCCGTCAGCTCCGCGGGAGCCGTCGTGCTCGCGCTGCTGATGACGGGGCCCGCCCGATGAGTCACCGCGCCACCCCGGAACGACCCGTGGGAGACGTCAGCTCGTGAGCGTCAGCTCCGAACTGATCGTCTCCCACAATGCGTTGAACCACAGGTGCGACTGCTCCACGAACGTGGTGTCGCGCAGCCCGGCGCCCTGCCGGAAGGAGAACAGCATGGACTGGGTGCCCTGGGCGTCGTACATCGCCGGCTGCTCCCGCTCGGCCTCGGCCTCCCGGCGCGTCAGCGTGTAGTACGCGAACAGCGCCTCCGTGCCGTTGAGCAGGTACAGCTTCACCGGCGGGGTGAAGGGCAGCGCGCGGAACGTGACACGGACATCGATGCCATGGGTGGCGCGCAGGGCCAGCAGGTTGTGCTGGAGGACCTGCCCCTGGGCGTTGCGCATCGCCAGCCACCGCTCGTGCACCCGGTCGTCGCCGCGCCCCTCGACCGGCACCGGGAAGGCGAGGTCGATGTCCCGGCTCGGCAGCAGCACCCGGACGTCGACCTTGGCCGGTTTCAGCCGTCCGGCGTGGATCTGCCGCAGCGGCTCACCGATGGCGAGCGTGAGGGAGATGGACGTGAGGCACACGGCGTCGATCTCTACGTGGTCCGTGGCGAACGCCGTCGCTATCCGGGGCGCGAGGGCCACCGTCGTGGGCAGCGGCGGGGCCTCCGGGCCGGTCAGCGCACCGACGGGGTCGGGAGCGACGGTCGCCGGGCTGCCCTTGGACACGTTGGTGAGCAACCGCTCGGACTGCAGGATGCGCAGCGCTTGGCGCACGGCACCGCGCTCGACACCGAACTCGTGGGCCAGCTGAGCCTGGGTGGGCATGCGTGCACCCGGCCGCAGCGCCCCTGACCTGATCCGGGCGCGCAGCTCGTCGGCCACCTCGTGATGTGTTCTCTGTGGCCGTTGCGACCTCTTCCGCCCAATGGCGGAGTCGTGTTCCGGGTCCACAACCGAACAGTACAACTTCCCGCCATCTTGCGGCAGTTCAAGGAAAGGTGGTTATGAGCCGGTTCCAAGCGGAGATAAGTACAGTGAAGTTGGTCACCAACTTCGGGAACATGGTCAGACCTTCAGGGGGTTGGCCACCCGCCAGGGGACTCCCTTCCGGAGGGGAGCCGGGAGTCCCGCCAGGTCGGCGGCAGCGCACAACAACCACAACCGAACAGCTCGCTACGGATGCGGGTCCCAGCACGCCGGCAGAAGGGAGCGGCTCAGAACATGTCCGGGCACCAAGGCCGCCTGGACGTACGCAGCAGGGCGTCGGCCTTCCGGGCGGCGCCCGCTCGTTCTTCGCGCACCCGCCCCAGCTCCGCCAGCCGCACCGCCGACTCGTCCCCGAGCCACAGCGCACCCAACTCGCCCAGTCCGAGTTCGAGTTCCGCGCTCTCGGTGGTCGGCGTGCAGGACGCCCCCTCGGGTGAGGCCTCCAGCCGGTAGCGCCCACCGGTCAGCCCGTCCACCCCGGCGATCTCCAGCACCAGCGTCCCCCGGCCCTCGTACGTCCGCGCCTCCAGCGCCCGTACGACGTCCAGGATCCGCACCCACAGCCAGTCCGCCAGCGAGGTGATCCCGGCCGCCCGCGGGTCGGGCAGGAGGTGCGGGAGCAGGTCGTCGGGCGCCCGCCAGCCGCTCTTCACCTTCACGACCCAGTCGATGGAGCAGAGGTACTCCCACAGCGCGCGTTCCGCGTCGGGGGTCACGCCGAGCAGCCACCTCACGGTCGCCGTGTTCAGCGGCTGCTTGGCATCCCCCCAGGTGTCGTCCACCTCGTACGCGGCCATGCCCTCGACCTCGCCGGACGCCGAGCGGTACACGGCGAAGAACGGCGGCTTCCACGACGGGTCGAACCGCAGGGCGCCGGTGTGCACCTTCCACCAGGTCTCGTCGCGGGTGATGACGCCGGGCCGGCTGCCGCGCAGCCGCTCGTGCAGCTCGGGGCCGAGCTTGCGGACGTCCTCGCCGTCCACCAGGTCGATCCGCCCGCCGCCCGCCGGGCCCGCCCAGCGGGCGTCGAGACCGGCGCGCGGCACGTCGATCGTCCACGCGGACGTCCAGGTCGCCGGACCGAAGCCGTACCGGCCGTAGATCGGGTACTCGGCGGCGATCAGCGTCGCGACGACGTCCCCGCGGTCCTTCGCCGCCGCCAGGTCCCGCGCCATCATGCGGCTGAGCAGCCCGCGGCGGCGGTGGGTGGCGGTGACGGTGACGCCCGAGATCGCGTCGGCCCGGACGCTGGCCCCGCCGACGACCGTGAGTCCCTGGTCGAAGGACCGGAAGGTCGCCACGCACCGGCCGCCGTCGAAGGCCCCGAGGTAGCGGCCCGGGACGAACTGCCCGCGCCGGCCCTCGATCTCCTCCTCGGTGAGCGCGGGCACCCGCAGGAAACCGGTGTTCACGGCCCGCAGCCAGTCGGCGAACTCGGCTTCGGCGATCGGGCGTACGTCGATGTCGTCGGCGCGGGACATGGGGGTCATGGCGTCACGCTAGGCGGAGGGCCGGTCGGTGTCGCGTGGATATCCGACCGCCGGCCCTCCCCGGGTCCGGGAACGGCTCACACCAGCAGGTCCTCGACCTGCGCCTCCCCCTCGCGGTACCGGCGCGTGATCTCCGCGCTGCACTCGTCGGCCGTGCGCTGCAGCCGCTGCCGGCGCCGGGAGACCTGCTGCTCGTGGCGTTCGAGCCGTCCCATCGCCGTCTTCAGCTCCAGGTCCGTGCGCGCGTCCAGGTCGGACAGCTCGACCTCGGCGAGCATCTCCGCGGCCAGCCGCCGGAACTCCTCGCCCTGCGGGGTGCCCAGGGTCAGATGACGGGCCGAGGAACGGTGCCGGGCCGGGGCGTCCCGCAGGATGTCCGCCAGCCGCTCCACCACCGACGCCTCCTCGGGCGCGGCGGTGGAGGCCGCGCCCGCCGGGGCGCGCCGGGCCACCTCCGCGCGCAGGATGTCGATCCGCCCCTGGAGCAGCCGCCGCAGATAGCTGAGGTCGGCCTCGTCGCGCTGGGCCTCGCGGCGCAGCGTGCGCAGTTCGGGCAGGCTCAGCGCGGACAGCCGGTCCTCGCAGCTGTCCGAAGGCAGCGGCGGGCTGTCGGTGCGCTGTGTGGGCGGCCGGTGGTACTCCGACGCGCCGATCCCCGTGTACGTCGACCAGACAGCCGCCTGCTGCTGTCCGGTGCTTGATGTGCTCATGTGCCTCAACCGTCCCCTCGACCGGTGTGTGCAAGCATCGTGCCACCCCAAGTGCCCGCTCTGGGAACGAGTGCCCCCGATAGACCCCAGATGGGCGGGTAAGCAGCAAAATACGGCCGTGCAGGGGCTGTTGACGCCCCGCGCAAACCACCCTTTCGGGCCATACGCCGATCACCGGCGGCGCCGAAGTCACCACCCTGCATGATGGACGTATGCGAGCAGTGGTGCAGAGGGTGGACGGCGCGAGCGTCGTCGTGGACGGCGAGACCGTGGGGGCGATCGAGGGCGAGGGACTGTGCGTCCTCGTCGGCGTCACCCACGAGGACACCAAGGAGAAGGCGGCCCAGCTGGCCCGCAAGCTCTGGTCGATCCGCATGCTGCACGACGAGAAGTCGTGCAGCGACATCGACGCCCCGCTCCTGGTGATCAGCCAGTTCACCCTCTACGGCGACGCCCGCAAGGGCCGCCGCCCCACCTGGAACGCCGCCGCCCCCGGCGAGGTGGCCGAGCCCCTCGTCGACGAGGTCGTCGCCCAACTGCGCTCTCTGGGCGCGACGGTGGCCACGGGCCGCTTCGGAGCGGCGATGCGCGTATCACTGACGAACGACGGCCCGTTCACCGTGCAGCTCGACATCTGACCCGAAAGAATTACAGGCCTCGGGGCCGAAGATCCACCAGGAGGGTCCTACGGCTCGACGACGACTTCCTGGGCCGCCGCCGTGTCACCGGCCACCAGGGGCGCGTCCACCGCCACGTTCCGCTTCACCAGGGCGAGGGCGATCGGGCCGAGTTCGTGGTGGCGGGCGGACGTCGTGACGAAGCCGATCCTGCGGCCGTCGGGGCCGTCCTCCGCGAGCCGGAGTTCCGTCCCGGCCGCGGGCAGATGGACCTCGCTGCCGTCGAGGTGCAGGAAGACCAGCCGGCGCGGCGGCTTGCCGAGGTTCTGCACCCGGGCGACCGTCTCCTGACCCCGGTAGCAGCCCTTCTGCAGGTGCACCGCCGAGCCGATCCAGCCCAGCTCGTGCGGGATGGTGCGGTGGTCGGTCTCGAAACCGAGGCGGGGCCGGTGCTGCTCCACGCGCAGCGCCTCGTGGGCGAGGATCCCGGCGGGCGGCCCGGCCTGCGCCGCGTAGGACTCCAGGTCGGCGCGGGGCAGGAACAGGTCCCGGCCGTGCGGCGTCTCCCGTACGACGACGCCCTCCGGGACCTCGGCGATGGAGCCGGCCGGGAGGTGGACGATCGCGATGTCGTCCGTGCGGTCGGCGACCTCGACCTTGTAGAAGAACTTCATCGACTCCAGGTACGCGATCAGCGCCTCCTGGGTGCCCGGCTCCACATGGGCCCAGACCGTCCCGCCGTCGTCCACGAGGTACAGGGCGTGCTCGATGTGGCCGTTCGCGGAGAGGATCAGCGCCTCGGTGGCCCGGCCCGCCGGGAGGTCGCTGACGTGCTGGGTGAGCAGCAGGTGCAGCCAGGCGAGCCGGTCCTCGCCGGTGACGGCGACGACCCCCCGGTGCGAGAGGTCCACGAATCCGGTGCCGTCGGCGAGGGCACGCTGCTCACGGAACAGGTCGCCGTAGTGGGCGGCGACGGCTTCGTCCACGCCCTCGGCGGGGACGGCGCCGGGCAGGGTCAGCAGGGGGCTCTTCATATCCGTAAGCCTACGACTCGGTAGTTGAAGCCTTGAGCGTGCAGTCCTCGCAGCGGCCGAAGATCGCGAAGTGCTTCATGTCGGTGTCGAAGCCGAACGTCTGCCGCAGCTTGTCGGTGAACTCGGCGGCCACCGACACGTCCGCCTCGATCACGTTCTGGCAGTCGCGGCAGACCAGGTGGAGGTGGTGGTGCCGGTCCGCGAGGTGGTACGTCGGCGCGCCGTGCCCCAGATGCGCGTGACTGACCAGGCCGAGCTCCTCCAGGAGCTCCAGCGTCCTGTACACCGTGGAAATGTTGACCCCCGACGCCGTCTTCCTCACTTCCACGAGGATGTCGTCGGGGGTCGCGTGCTCCAGGGTGTCCACGGCTTCGAGCACGAGTTGCCGCTGCGGGGTCAGCCGGTAACCGCGCTGCCGCAGATCGCTCTTCCAGTCGGTGCTCACCACACCCCTGAGTCTAGGACTACTTGAAGAAAGCGATGCCGTCGTCCGGCATGTCGTCGGGCAGGGCCTTCGCCCAGCGCTCGACCTCCTCCGGGGTGACGACCTTCTTGAGGTGGGCGGACATGTAGGGGCGCAGCTCGACCTCGGGGGTCTGCTTCTCGCCGACCCACATCAGGTCGCTCTTGACGTAGCCGTACAGCCGCTTGCCGCCGGTGTAGGGCTGGGAGGCGGCCGTGCGGGCCACCGCGTCCGTCACGAGGTCGATCTGCGGCTTCTTGTCGGCCAGCTCGCCGTACCAGATCTCGATGACGCCGTCGTCGCGGGTCATCGTCACCTCGACCTTGCGGTCGGCGTCGATCCGCCAGTAGCCGTGCTCGGACTCCAGGGGGCGGACCTTGTTGCCGTCCTGGTCCAGCACCCAGCTGTGGGACTGGTACTCCAGGAAGTCCCGGCCGTCGTGGGTGAAGGTGACCTCCTGCCCGAAGTTGCACTTCTCGGAGCCGGGGAAGTCGTGCACGCCGGCGCCCGCCCAGTCGCCCAGCAGGAAGGCGAGCGGGACGAGGTCCTTGTGGAGGTCGGACGGGATCTCGATCATGGGAACTTCCTAGACGGGGGTCAGCGCTGGCCCTGGTACAGCTTCTTCACGGTCAGTCCGGCGAAGGCGAGGACGCCGACGGCGACCAGGACCAACAGGATTTCGAAGAAGATCTCCACGGGGTGCTCCTTGAGCGGGGTGCGAATGGGTGCACAGGGCCGAGCCCAGCTTACGCGGGCCCCTTCGGCACTACGATTCCGGCTATGGCGAAGAAGCTGGTGATCAAGGTGACGGCGGGGGCAGACGCCCCCGAACGGTGCTCTCAGGCGTTCACGGTGGCGGCGGTCGCCGTCGCCAGCGGCGTCGATGTCTCCCTGTGGCTGACCGGGGAGTCGGCCTGGTTCGCCCTGCCCGGTCGCGCCGCCGAGTTCGAGCTGCCGCACGCGGCTCCCCTGCCCGACCTGCTCGACTCCCTCCTCACCGCCGGCCGCGTCACCCTGTGCACGCAGTGCGCGGCCCGCCGCGAGATCACGGAGCAGGACGTGATCAAGGGGGTCCGCATCGCGGGGGCGCAGGTCTTCGTCCAGGAGGCGATGGCGGACGGGACGCAGGCGCTCGTCTACTGAGACTCCGTGTACAGGCAGAACGGGTGCCCGGCCGGGTCCAGCAGCACCCGGACGTCGTCCTGCGGCTGGAAGGCGGCGAGACGGGCCCCGGCGGCGACGGCCCGCGCCGTCTCCCCCTCCAGGTCGTCGACCTCGATGTCGAGGTGGATCATCATCTGCTGCCGGTCCGGACCGCTCGGCCAGACGGGCCGTACGTACGCGGGTTCGGTCTGGAAGGACAGCCCCGTGCCGCCGTCGGGCGGCCGGATGTGCACCCAGTCCGGGCCGTCCTCGCCCGGCCGGACGCCCCAGCCGGGCAGCAGCCGCAGGTAGAAGTCCGCCAGCTCGCGCGCGTGCGGTGCGTCGAGGGTCGCCGCGGTCAGTCGCATGGAACCCGGCTACCCGCGGCGGGCCGGACGACGCCGTTCACCGCGGGCGCTTCTTGCCGTCCAGCTCGTCCCACCACTCGTCGGACTGGGCATCCCCGGAGGGGTCGTCCCACCACCGGTCGTCCGGCCCGCGCCGGTTCGCGACCATGGCCGCCACGGGCGGGATGACCATGGCGACGACGCACATCCCGACGGCGACGGGAACGGACCACAGGCGGACGACACCCCAGGCCAGGACGAAGAGGCCGATGCAGAGGCCCATCATCGCGAAGTACGTGTGACGCCGCCGTGCGTACATACGTCCAGCGTAGGTCCGGGCAGGCCGAAGGGCCGCACCCCAGGCGTCCAACCCGAGGGGTGCGGCCCTTCGAGGACCGATCGCCGTCAGACGGCGATCGCGACCTCCGCCAGGCCGCCCTGCTGGGCGACGACCGTGCGGTCGGCGGTGGCGCCGGGCACGAGGGCGCGAACGGTCCAGGTGCCCTCGGCCGCGTAGAAGCGGAACTGTCCGGTCGCCGAGGTCGGCACCTCGGCCGTGAACTCGCCGGTCGAGTCCAGCAGACGGACGTAACCCACCACGGGCTCGCCGTCCTTGGTCACCTGACCCTGGATGGTGGTCTCACCGGGCTTGATCGTCGAGGCGTCGGGGCCGCCGGCCTTCGCACCGCACATGTCGTACTCCTGAAGTCTGGAAAGGTCGGTCGGGGTTGCTTACTTGTTGGCGCCGAGCTCGATCGGCACGCCCACGAGGGAGCCGTACTCGGTCCAGGAACCGTCGTAGTTCTTGACGTTCTCCACACCGAGGAGCTCGTGCAGCACGAACCAGGTCAGCGCGGAGCGCTCACCGATGCGGCAGTAGGCGATGGTGTCCTTGGCCAAGTCGACGCTCTCCTCGGCGTAGAGCTCCTTGAGCTCCTCGTCCGACTTGAAGGTGCCGTCGTCGTTGGCGTTCTTGGACCACGGGATGTTGCGGGCGGACGGGACGTGGCCCGGGCGCTGCGACTGCTCCTGCGGCAGGTGGGCCGGGGCGAGCAGCTTGCCGGAGAACTCGTCGGGCGAGCGCACGTCGACGAGGTTCTGCGAACCGATGGCGGCCACGACGTCGTCGCGGAAGGCACGGATGGACGTGTCCTGGGCCTTGGCCTTGTAGTCCGTCTTCGGGCGCTCCGGCACCTCGTCGCCGGCGACCAGCTCGCGGGCGTCGAGCTCCCACTTCTTGCGGCCGCCGTCGAGGAGCTTGACGCTCTCGTGGCCGTACAGCTTGAAGTACCAGTAGGCGTAGGAGGCGAACCAGTTGTTGTTGCCGCCGTAGAGGACCACGGTGTGGTCGTTGCCGATGCCCTTGTCGGACAGGAGCTTCTCGAAGCCCGCCTGGTCGACGAAGTCACGGCGGACCGGGTCCTGAAGGTCCTGGGTCCAGTCGATCCGGATGGCGTTCTTGATGTGGTTCTTCTCGTAGGCGGACGTGTCCTCGTCCACCTCGACGATGGCGATGGTCGGGTCGTCCAGGTGCTCCTGGAGCCAGTCGGCGTCGACCAGGACGTCGTTGCGGCTCATGCTTCTTCTCCTCCGGGGCAGTTACGGCGGGGGCGTGCGAGGTCTGCAGGGCGCACCCTTGAGGCAGGGCGGCGCACGGGTGCCCTGGATGCAGGGCTGCGGGGATGCGCGCGCCGGCGCGACTGCCGACGCGATCGCTCAGAAGGTGCGACAGAGCATGGCGGCGACGCGGCACAGGTCTACTGCCCGCCGCTTCGTGAGGTCCGCCTGTCGCTTCATAGCGTCGATCGTAGGGACGGTCGGGCGGGCGTGTCACCGGTGTGTCGCATGCTGAGACGAGACAATCCGCCATATGGGATCGGAGGGGCTGCCGAGGTGCTCCCCGCACAGCGTCCGGCCGATCGCGTTCCCCGCCGCATCTACGCTACGGACATCGCCGTCTCGCCCACCGGACAGTGCTGGTCGGTCCGCCGTGCGCCTTCCTACCCGGCCAGCCGGACGTCCGAACCCTTCACCGTGATCTCGACTCCGTCCGCAGCCGCCTGGACCGTGTCCAGCTTGATGCCGCCGGGCAGGCCGTCGATCTTCTGCTGGAAGTCGGTGATCGCCCGGACGCGGTTCTCGGCGATGTCGACACCGCCGAACTTGGGCAGCCCGTCGGCGTGCACGCGGACCGTGCCGTCCACGACCTTCACCGTGCTCAGCACGGAGACCGGCTCCGGCAGCTTGGTGCCGAGGACCGTGGCCTCGACGGTGACCTTGATCTTGCCGTTGCCGCCGTCGGAGAGGCCGACGACCTTGGCGGTGACGCCCGGGGCGACCTGGGTGGGCTCCGACTTCGCCGTCTTCAGCAGCTCGTCGTAGGCGATGGTCGCGGTGCCGGTGGCGGTGGAGGCGGTGGCCGAGCTGTAGTCGCCGGAGAACTCGACGCCCTTCATGTCGGCCTGGAGGTCGTCGATCCGTATCTTCTGGTCGCCGTTGCCCGCGGCGGCCTCGTAGTCCTTGATGCCGACCTCGATGTCGTCCAGGGAACCGCCGACGACCTGGGTGAGGAACGGGAAGCCCTTGATCGACACATCGGGGGTCTGCGACAGGTTCTCCGTCGTCTTCAGCCGGTCGGCGGCCTCGTCCTCGGCGAAGCCGACCGCGACACGGTCGGCGATCACGAAGAGCCCGCCCAGGATCACGACGAAGATCAGCAGTATGCGCAGTGCTCGCATTGCGGTGTTTCCCCTACCCAGTCGGTTAGACGGCGGTCCCTGACGACCGGGCGGCCGTCCCTTGCGCGAGGGTAACCCTGCGGGGAAGAGGAACCGGAGGATTGTTGATCATCTGTGACAGGGCGGGCGCCCGGCGTCCTGTCGCGGCCGGATCTACGCCAGCGCCCTGCCCAGCACGTACACCGCCGGTGCCGCCGCGGCCAGCGGCAGGGCCACACCCGCCGTGAAGTGGACGAAGCGGGACGGATAGTCGTAGCTCGCCACCCGGTGGCCGATCAGGGCGCAGACGGCGGCGCCCGCGCCGAGGAGGGCCCCGGAGGTGCCGAGGTCCGTGAGCGCCCCGGCCGCGATGCCCGCACCCGCCGCCGCGAGGAGGGACACCACCACCGAGGCAGGCGTGGGCAGCGGCAGCGCGCGGGCCAGGACGGCCACCGCCACGGCCACCGCGCCCACCGTCACCGCGTCCGCGGCGGCCGCGAGGTAGCCACCCGCCACGATCGCCAGCGCCGAGGCCGCGACCGTCGCCATCAGGCCGTACATCCGCTCGTCCGGGTCGGCGTGCGATCGCAGCTGAAGGACCAGCGCGAGCAGCACCCACACCCCGAGCGTGCCGAGGATCGCCGACGGGGAGCGGCCCGAGGCCAGCAGCGCCGCGTCCGCGGCCAGCGCGCCCGCGAAGCCCAGCGCGATGCCCTGCCGGGCCGGCCACATCCCGTTCAGCCGGAACCAGCCCGCGGCGGTGACGGCCTGGAGGATCACCAGCGGCACGAGCAGCGCGTACGTCCCGACCGCCGCGGCACCGGCCAGCAGCAGCCCGAGCAGCGCCGTCAGCGCGGCCGGCTGCACCCCGGGCTCGATGATCGGGGAGCGCCCCTCCGCCCGGGCCCGCTGGGCGTCCGTCACGCGCGTGTTCCCGCCGACGGTGGCCGGGCCGTAGCCGGCGGCGTCGGGGGCGTCGTCGTCAGCCGGAGCCGCGTACCCCTGCGGCGCCTGGGGCGGCTGCGGGGCCTGCGGTGCCTGGGCCTGCAGGTACGCCGTCTCCTCCGCCGTCACCGGCGCGGACACCGGCTGGTGCGTCTGCGTCTCCCAGGTCTGGCCCTGCCACTGCTGCGTGTACTGCTGAGCGGCGTGCGGGTCGTCGTAGCCCTGGTAGCCCTGTCCGGGCCACGCCTGCGGAGCCTGGGGCTGCTGCGGGTGCTGTTGCTGTGGGTGCTGCTGCGGTTGTTGCTGCTGCCCGTGGGACCGGTACGGGTCGTAGGGCTCGTAGGGGCCGTAACCCTCATTCGGCTGGTTGGTCATCGCTCATCCTCCTGCGAACGGCGGGAGCACCTCGACCGTGCCGCCGTCGGCCAGCCGTACCGTCTCATGTCCGCGGGTGCCCACGGGGTCGCCGTCCACCAGGAACGAGCAGCGCCGCAGGACGCGTTCGAGTTCACCGGGGTGGCGCTCGCGCACCGCGTCGAGCGCCTCGGCCAGCGTGGCCGCCTCGTACGGCTCCTCGGCCACCCCGGCCGCGGCCTTGGCGGCGGCCCAGTAGCGCACCGTGACCTTTGGCATCTGCTTCCTCAATCGCACCGTCGCAGCGGACTCACACCAGTCTCACCACGGGCTCACCCGACGGTGAACCCCGTCAGGCTAGCCCGCCCGGCCCGCGACCCACTCCCCGATCCGGGCCAGCAGCTCGTCGCCGGCCGCGTGCTCGGCATGTCCCATCTCCGGCTCCAGCCACAGTTCGCCCTGGTCACCCGCGGCGGCGGCCAGCATCCGCGGGTGGTCGACGGGGAAGTAGCCGTCGGCCTCGCCGTGCACGATCAGCAAAGGGGTGGGAGCGATCCTCGGCACCGCCTCGACCGGAGAGAGCGGGACCGGGTCCCAGGCCCGGTGGTGGATGCGCGTACCGAAGCCGTACCGGCCGACCACCCGTCCCTCGGGCCGCGTCACCAGCCAGTGCAGCCGCCGCATGGGGGCGGTCCCCCGGTAGTACCAGCGGGCCGGTGCGCTGACCGAGACCACCGCGTCGGTCTGTTCCCGGTGCAGTGCCGCGTGCCGGAGCACCACCGAGCCGCCCATCGAGAACCCGACCGTCCCCACGCGCGCGTGGCCGAGCTCCCGCGCCCACCGCACCGCCGCCGCCAGGTCGAGCACCTCCCGGTCCCCGACCGTGGACCGTCCGCCGGACGCCCCGTGGCCCCGGAAGGAGAACGTCACGACCGCCCCGTACCGGGCGAAGGCCTGTGCCACCCGTCGCACGTGCGGCCGGTCCACGGCCCCGGTGAAGCCGTGGGCGACGACGAACACGGGGTGACGGGAAGGCCTCCCGGAGGCGTCGTATACAGCGGGACCCGGGTCGTACGCGGCGTCGATCGTCACACCGTCGGAGGTGCGCAGAAACGTCCTCGACGGCTTGCGAACAGGCGTTCCAGCAGCCGTCTCGGAGTTCGGACGATCGGTGGAACGCGCCACATGACCTGCCGGACCAGAGCTCATGTGGGCTATTCTGCTGGGCAGAGGACTCGGGCAACGTAGCCCCCGGGTCCTTTTGTGCTTTCGGAAGCGTTGTATACGACGCGGGAAACCGCAGGTGTACGGGGCCTTCGGGATCGCAGAGCGGTGCTGTGCCAACAAACGTCCTCGCAGGGACCGAGGAGGAACCAGACATATGAGTTCTCTGCTGCTCCTGACCAACGCCCTCCAGCCGTCGACGGAGGTGCTCCCCGCCCTCGGCCTGCTCCTGCACAACGTGCGTGTGGCCCCCGCGGAGGGCCCCGCCCTCGTCGACACCCCCGGCGCCGACGTCATCCTCGTCGACGGCCGGCGCGATCTGCCACAGGTCCGCAGCCTCTGTCAGCTGCTGCGTTCCACCGGGCCGGGCTGCCCGCTCGTCCTCGTCGTCACCGAGGGCGGCCTCGCCGCCGTCACCGCCGACTGGGGCATCGACGACGTCCTGCTCGACACCGCCGGCCCCGCGGAGGTCGAGGCGCGGCTGCGCCTGGCCATGGGGCGTCAGCAGATCGTCAGCGACGACTCCCCCATGGAGATCCGCAACGGCGACCTGTCGGTCGACGAGGCGACGTACTCGGCCAAGCTCAAGGGCCGCGTCCTCGACCTCACCTTCAAGGAGTTCGAGCTCCTGAAGTATCTCGCGCAGCACCCCGGCCGCGTCTTCACCCGCGCCCAGCTGCTCCAGGAGGTCTGGGGCTACGACTACTTCGGCGGTACGCGCACGGTCGACGTGCACGTCCGGCGGCTGCGCGCCAAGCTCGGCCCCGAGCACGAGTCACTGATCGGCACCGTCCGGAACGTGGGTTATCGATTCGTTACGCCGGAGAAGGTGGAGCGCGCCGCCGAGGAGGCGAAGGCCAAGGCGGCCAAGGCAAAGACAGACAAGGCGGACGAGTCGGCCGCCCTGGACGCCGTCGAGGTCCACACCGAGGCGTGAGGAGGCGTATCGCGCCGCCGACCTGGGCATCGCTTCCCGCACGGGGTGCCCCGGACGGCGGTCGGGATATCGTACGGAACCTCCTTTACGCCCTGCCCGGAGCAGGTATATCCGCGTAGACTCCGCGCGTGGCCAAGGTGACTCGGGATGATGTGGCGCGGCTGGCAGGGACTTCCACTGCCGTGGTCAGCTATGTCATCAACAACGGACCCCGGCCGGTCGCCCCGGCCACGCGCGAGCGTGTCCTCGCCGCGATCAAGGAACTGGGGTACCGGCCCGACCGGGTGGCCCAGGCGATGGCGTCCCGGCGCACGGACCTCATAGGCCTGATCATCCCGGACGCCCGCCAGCCCTTCTTCGGGGAGATGGCGCACGCGGTCGAACAGGCCGCCTCCGAGCGCGGGAAGATGGTCCTCGTCGGCAACACGGACTACGTGGGCGAGCGCGAGGTCCACTACCTGCGGGCCTTCCTGGGGATGCGCGTCTCCGGCCTGATCCTCGTCAGCCACGCGCTCAACGACCTGGCCGCCGCCGAGATCGAGGCCTGGGACGCCCGGGTCGTGCTGCTGCACGAACGGCCCGAGGCCATCGACGACGTCGCCGTCACCACGGACGACCTGGGCGGCGCCGAGCTCGCCGTCCGGCACCTGCTGGAGCACGGCTACGAGTACGTCGCCTGTATGGGTGGCATAGCCGAGACGCCCGCCGTCGGCGACCCGGTCTCCGACCACGTCGAGGGCTGGCGCCGCGCGATGGACGACGCCGGGATCTCCACGGAGGGCCGCCTCTTCGAGGCCCTCTACAACCGCTACGACGCCTACCAGGCCGCCCTGAAGATCCTCTCGGGCCCCGAGCGCCCGCCGGCGATCTTCTGCTCCACCGACGACCAGGCCATCGGCCTGCTGCGCGCGGCGCGCGAGCTGCGCATCGACGTCCCCGGGGAGCTGGCGGTGGCCGGCTTCGACGACATCAAGGAGGCGGCGCTGACCGACCCGCCCCTGACGACGATCGCGTCCGACCGTTCGGCGATGGCCCGGGCGGCGGTGGACCTCGTCCTCGACGACGGGCTGCGGGTCGCGGGGGCCCGGCGGGAGCGGCTGAAGGTGTTCCCGTCACGGCTGGTGACCCGGCAGTCCTGCGGCTGCGCATAGCCTCCGGCGGGTGAGCCCCGGGCCTCTTTATATCGGGCATACGAGGTTCTGTCGGGCTTCTCAGGGAGCACTCAGGAAGCTCTCATGGTCGGGCGGCAAGCTCGATGCCATGACCGAGAGCTTCCACCGCAGTGGCGAGTACGAGAACCCTTACGAGGGTCAGCAGCAGGCCCCGGTGAACCCCGAGTGGCCGCCCCCGCCGGCGTACGCCCCGGCCCATGCTCCGCATCCGAAGAAGCGCGGCCGTGGCCCCCTCGCCCTGATCGCCGCCGTGGCGATCGTGGCGGCGGCGATAGGCGGCGGCACCGCCTACGGCATCCAGGAGCTGACCGGCAACGACACCGTCGCCTCCAGCTCCACCAGCACCAACGTGGTCCCGTCCAGCCAGAAGGGCACGGTCGCCGGGGTCGCGAAGGCGGTCAGCCCGAGCATCGTCGAGATCAGCGCCGACTCCAACGCCGGGTCTTCCACCGGTTCCGGCGTGATCATCACGAGCGGCGGTGAGATCGTCACCAACAACCACGTCGTCGCCGGCGCCTCGCAGATCAAGGCGACGACCAGCGACGGCAAGTCCTACACCGCGAAGATCGTCGGCACCGACAGCAAGAAGGACCTGGCGCTGATCAAGCTGGAGAACGCCTCCGGCCTGAAGGCCGCCACGCTCGGCGACTCCGCCGGGCTCCAGGTCGGTGACCAGGTCGTCGCGATCGGCTCCCCCGAAGGGCTCTCCGGCACCGTCACCAGCGGCATCATCTCGGCCCTCGCCCGTGACGTCACCGTCCCGACCGAAGAGGGCCAGGAGCAGGGCCAGGGCCAGCAGTGGGGGCAGGGCCAGGGGCAGGGCGACCAGTGGCCGTTCGAGTTCGGCGGACGCCAGTTCAACGGCGACACCGGGTCCAGCACGACGACGTACAAGGCGCTCCAGACCGACGCGTCGCTCAACCCGGGCAACTCCGGCGGGGCGCTGATCGACATGAACGGCAACATCATCGGGATCAACTCCGCGATGTACTCGCCGACGAGCCAGGCCTCCTCGTCCTCCGACGCGGGCAGTGTCGGCCTGGGCTTCGCCATCCCGATCAACACCGTCAAGGCCGACCTCGCGAAGCTGCGGGCGGGTGCGACCGACTGAAGTCCACGGACCGAGTTCCACCGACCGAGTTCCATCGGTTGAGTTCCATCGAGCGAGGAGTACGGCGATGATCCAGCACATCGCACACGCGGAGCCGGGCGGGGACCCGGCGGGGATCGGGCCGGCCCTGGCGGTGGCGCACGAACTGCACGCACCGGCGGGCCGGGCGCCGGGGGTGGCGTCGAGGGCGGCCGCCACGGCGACCCGTAGGACGAGCCGGTCCGCGAGGGCCCGGCGCAGGGCGTCGCGGGGCTGACGCTCCTCCCGTCGCCGCCCGCCGACGTGCGACGCTGAGAGCGTCACAGCAGCACCCCCGTCCCCCTTCACCCCCGAGGACCCCCGACCCATGAGCCCCGCAGACGGCGACCGTGACCCGCAGCGCATCCTGATCGTCGACGACGAGCCGGCCGTACGCGAAGCGCTCCAGCGCAGCCTCGCGTTCGAGGGGTACGGGACCGAGGTCGCCGTCGACGGCGCGGACGCGCTGGACAAGGCGGCGGTCTACCGGCCCGACCTGGTCGTCCTCGACATCCAGATGCCGCGCATGGACGGCCTGACGGCGGCCCGCCGCATCCGCGCCACCGGCGACACCACGCCGATCCTGATGCTCACGGCCCGTGACACGGTCGGCGATCGTGTCACCGGCCTCGACGCGGGCGCCGACGACTACCTGGTCAAGCCCTTCGAGCTCGACGAACTCTTCGCCCGCATCCGCGCGCTGCTGCGCCGCAGCTCCTACGCGGCGGCCGTGGGCGCGGCCGGCCCGGCCGACGAGGACGCGCTCACCTTCGCCGACCTGCGCATGGACCTGTCCACGCGCGAGGTCACGCGGGGCGGACGCCAGGTGGAGCTGACCCGCACGGAGTTCACGCTCCTGGAGATGTTCATGGCACACCCGCGCCAGGTCCTCACCCGGGAGCAGATCCTCAAGGCCGTCTGGGGCTTCGACTTCGAGCCGTCGTCGAACTCCCTGGACGTGTACGTGATGTACCTGCGGCGCAAGACCGAGGCGGGCGGCGAGCCGCGGCTCGTGCACACGGTGCGGGGTGTCGGTTACGTGCTGCGGCAGGGCGGCGCGGAGTGAGTTCCCCGATGGTCGTGCGGCGGTTCCGCTCCCTGCCGATCCGCTCACGACTGGCCCTGCTGGTGGCGGCGGCGGTGGCGTTCGCGGTGGCGGCGGTGTCGGTGACCTGCTGGTTCATCGTGCAGGGGAAGTTGTACGACGAGATCGACAACGACCTGAAGTCGTCGGTCGCGCCGCTGCGTCCGGGCGAGTTCCAGGCGCTCACCCACGAGTGCCTTCAGACGCCTTCCGACTCGCTGGGCATGGGGTCGCGGCCCAAGACCTACGGGCAACTGGTCCGCGTCGACGGCAAGCTGTGTCTCTTCCCGAGCTCCACGACCCAGGTGCGCGTCACCGGCGACGACAAGGCCGTGGCCAGGAACCCCGACCCGAACCAGGGCCGCATCCGCGACGGCACGGACGACCACGGCAACAAGCTGCGCGTCCTGACGACGGCGGTCGTCATCAAGGATGAGGACCTGCCGCCGGGCGTCGCCGCCGATTACTCCCTCGTCATCGCCCTGCCGCTCAAGGGAACGCAGTCCACGCTCAACGAGCTGGCGCTGATCCTCCTGCTGGTCTCCGGCGTGGGAGTGCTCGGCGCCGGAGCCGCCGGCCTGGCCGTCGCCCGGGCCGGGCTGCGCCCCGTCGACAAGCTGACGGACGCCGTCGAGCACGTGGCCCGCACGGAGGACCTGAACATCCGCATCCCCGTGGAGGACGACAGCGAGGACGAGATCGCCCGGCTGTCCCACTCCTTCAACGCCATGACCTCGGCCCTGGCCAGTTCGCGTGACCTCCAGCAGCAACTGATCGCGGACGCGGGGCACGAGCTGCGCACGCCGCTCACCTCCCTGCGTACCAACATCGAACTCCTCACCCGCAGCGAGGAAACGGGCCGCCCCATCCCCGAGGCGGACCGCAAGGCGCTGCTCGCGTCGGTGAAGGCCCAGATGACGGAGCTGGCCGCGCTCATCGGCGACCTCCAGGAACTGTCCCGCCCCGACACCGGCCAGCACTCGGGCCGGACACAGATCGTCGCCTGGCAGGACACGGTCGAGTCGGCGCTGCGGCGGGCCCGGCTGCGGGGGCCGGAGCTGACGATCAGGGCGGACATCGAGCCCTGGTTCGTCCGGGCGGAACCCTCCGCTCTGGAACGGGCGGTGGTCAACGTCCTGGACAACGCGGTGAAGTTCAGCCCGGAGGGCAGCACGGTCGAGGTCCGGCTGATCGAGGGCGTCCTCACCGTCCGCGACCACGGCCCGGGCATCCCCGCCGACGAACTCCCCCACGTCTTCGACCGCTTCTGGCGCTCCCCGAGCGCGCGGGCACTGCCGGGATCGGGCCTGGGCCTGTCGATCGTGGCACGCACGGTGCAGCAGGCGGGGGGCGAGGTGTCGCTGTCCCCGGCGGACGGCGGCGGCACGGTGGCGACGGTACGGCTGCCGGGGGCGGCGGTGCCACCGCCGGAGGATCCTCCTACTTCTTGACGTGGGCGAGGAACGACGCCCAGGGGCTCGCGCCGAACACGAGTATCGGACCGTCGGGCCGCTTGCTGTCGCGGACCGGAGCTGTGCCGGGGCAGTTGGCGGCGATCTCGAGGCAGTTCGAGGCTCCGCCGTCGCTGTAGGACGACTTGCGCCACACGACGGTGGTGAGGGCCGGGGTTCGGTTCATGGTCTGCACTCCTCCAAGAGGCGCTTGAGAAACGCTGTCGACTCCGCCGGGGTCAGCGCCGCATCCCTCACGAGATCGTAGGACAGGCGATAGGCAAGCACCTTGTCCGGATCCTGGATCAGCTCACCGAAGCCGTTGCCCTCCACATAGGCGACGGGGTCACCGGCACGCTGCCACAGCAGGATGAGGTCACTGTTCATAAGGTCGTGCACACCGGCCATGTAGGGCAGCACCTGGATTGCGACATTCGGCAGCTCCGCCGCATCCACCAGGTGCGACAACTGGTCGGTCCACACCTTCGGGTCGGGAACGGGCCGCCGCACCGCGCCTTCGTCCAGGATCACGCGCACGCTCGGCGCCGACTCGCGGTAGAGCAACTCCTGTCGCCCCATCCGCGCAGCCACCTGCTCCTCGACTTCCTCACTGTTGCCTGCCGTTGTCTGGGCGCCAGACAACCCTGACAACACCGCTCGGGCGTAGTCCTCGGTCTGGAGGAGGCCCGGCACGCGCAACTGGAACATCCACATGACCTGCGCCATCGCCTCAAGGTCCATGAACGCCTTGTACTTGTCCTTGATGACCTCCCTGCGCGCCTCCCGCCACTCACGCACCAGCAGGTCACCGCACCCGTAGTAGCTGTCCAAGTCCTCCATGACCGCCAGCTTGGACAGCCGCTCGCCTGACTCCAGGCGGCTCAGGTAGCTCTTGTCGTAGCCGGTGTCCTCGGCCAACTGCCCCAGTGACTTGCCCGCTTGTTCCCGCAGAAACCTCAGCGTCCGACCCAGGACGGCCCGGCCCCCGTCAACCATTTCCCCCACGTCACCCCTCACCGTTGTCTGAGCCCCCAGGCAACGCCTGGCCCCTTCCGCAGCGTAGGGGCATGCAGTGACGATGAGGGCACGAACGGTGATCACCGCTCGTCACACCCTGCCTTCCCCATGCCCTGAGAAGGGACGCTTCCGTGCGCCTGCGTATCGCCGGACTCTGCGAGTCGCTCCTGCTCGCCCTCGTACGGCTCCTGCTGCCCGCCCGGGGGCGGCATCGGGCCACCGCCTCTCCCCCGCCGCGGCCCATGCCCCCGCCGGTGCGCCTCCCCCGGCCTCTCCCCGCAGAACCCCTGGACATGGACACCCCCCTCGTCCGGCCGTACCTGCACGCCCTGGAGGTGTACGCATGAGGCTGCTCCCCTGGGCCGGCCCCGGCGGCAAGCCCTGCTACCTCAGCACCGACGACCCGGACAGCCGCCTCTCACGGCTCGCCGACGACATCGAGGCCGCGCAACTCGCCTCCGCCGAACAGGTCCTGGCCGGCGCCGAGGCGGTGCTCCGCGACACCGAGGCCGGGGAACGCGCCGTGCGTTTCGCGTTGGTCAGGACCTTGGAGTCGCTGGGAGACGTGCTGCGGGTCGCGGTCAGCCGGGGCGAGCGCATCCCCGGGCAGGACGCGTGACAGGTCAGTGGAAGCCGAGCATCCCGGGGGAGTCGATGTCCACCGTGACGACTCCCGGCGGATACGTGTCCTCCCGGTCCGTCAGCAGGATCGACATCCCGGTGAACTCGGCGCGAGGCAGCGCACAGTACAGGGCGTGACACCTGTCGGAGCCGCCGTAGCCGTCCCTGACCATCGTTCCGACGGTGACCGCGGCAACCGTCGTGAGGTCGTCGACGACGACCGACGAGAAGGCGAGCACCCGCCCTGCCGCGCCCTCGTCCTCCGATTCGGCCTGCACGAGGCAGAGCGCGGGAATCCGGAGGAAGTCACCCGGGGTGCGCGCCATGTTCCCGGCGAGGAGGTTCAGCGTCTTGTGGCCGTCGGCCAGCGCCCGAGTGGCACCGGTGTCGAGAATGATCACGCGGCCGAACCCCGGGCCGCGCGAACCTTCTCGGCGGCGATCTTGTAGATGTTGCCGAGGACGTCGGGTGCCCTCTCGAACTCCTCGTCACTGATGTCGGCCCCGATCACGTCACGGACGACCTGCCGGTCAGCCGCGACGCGCTCCGCGAGCTGCAGGGTGCACCCCGGCCTCCGCCCCCCTTTCACACGATCGTGCTCGGACCCGGCAACCTTTCCGTGTGGGGCGGCGACTGGTCAGCGGTCATTCCCCCACACGGAACGGATCGCCGTATGAGTGAGCCGCGCAGCAAGGCCCAGCACCGCCGTCGCAGAAGCCGTACCGCCCTGGCGGTCGGGGTCCCCCTGGCCCTGACCGCCGCCGGTACCCTCGCCTACGGCACCGATCTCGGCGTCCTCGGCTCCACCGCCCGGCAGGCCTCCGCCGCCGGCGCCACCCCCGCCTGGGCCGCCGACACCGCCGACGGGTTCGCCTCCGTCAACTCCCTGGGGCAGAACGGGACGTACGGCGGCCGGGGCGGGAAGACCGTCACGGTCAAGACGCTCGCCGATCTGGAGAAGTACGCGACCGCCGCCGAGCCCTACGTCATCGTGGTCGCCGGGACCATCACGATGAACCCGGTCGGCAAAGAGATCAAGGTCCGGTCCGACAAGACCATCGTGGGGCAGGGGACCTCGGGGCACATCGTCGGAGGCGGGTTCTTCCTCGGCCAGGGCGTGCACAACGTGATCATCCGGAACCTGACCATCCGGGACGCGTACCAGGGCATCTGGAACGACAAGGACCACGACTTCGACGCGATCCAGATGGACGGCGCCCATCACGTGTGGATCGACCACAACGATCTGCGGCACATGGCCGACGGGCTCATCGACGTCCGCAAGGACAGCACGAACGTCACCGTGTCCTGGAACAAGCTCAGCGACAACAACAAGACCTTCGGCATCGGCTGGACCGAGAACGTCAGGACCGACATCACGATCCACCACAACTGGATCCGCGAGACCGAGCAGCGCAACCCCTCCACGGACAACGCCGCCCACGCGCACCTCTACAACAACTTCCTGGAGGACGCCCCGGGCACCGGCATCAAGTCGTCGTACGGGAACTACTCGCGCGGCGGCACGAAGATGGTGCTCGAGAACTCCCTCTTCCAGGGCGTCAACAACCCCGTCATCAAGGACGGCGGCGCCGCGATCGTGCAGCGTGGCAACGTCTTCTCCGGCACCAGCGGGCGCAACGAGTCCGGCGGGAGCGCCTTCGACCCGAAGACGTACTACTCCTACACCCTCGACAAGGCCGACGCCCTTCCCGCGCTGCTGAAGTCCCAGGCGGGGCCGCGCACGTCGATCGGCGCCTCCGCCGTCTCCACCAAGGCCGCGGCGGCCACGACCCTCACCGTCGCCCAGGACGGCAGCGGCCAGTACCGCACCGTGCAGGCCGCCGTGAACGCCGTGCCGGCGAACAACCCGTCGCGTGTGGTGATCGCCGTGAAGCCGGGGACGTACCGGGAACTGGTGAAGGTGCCCTCCAACAAGCCGCACGTCACCATCCAGGGCACCGGCGGGAGCCGTAAGGACACGACGATCGTCTACAACAACGCCTCCGGCACGCCGAAGCCCGGCGGCGGCACGTACGGCACGGGCGGCAGCGCCACCGTCGCCGTCGAGGCCGACGACTTCCAGGCCCGGAACCTGACCATCTCCAACGACTTCGACGAGAAGGCCAACCAGGGCATCAAGGACCAGCAGGCCGTCGCGCTGCGCACCGCCGCCGACAAGGTGTTCCTGGACGGGATCATCGTCAGCGGCGATCAGGACACGCTGCTGCTCGACACCGCGTCGAAGGACCGGCTGGGCCGGGTGTACGTCGGCAACTCCTACGTCATCGGCAACGTCGACTTCATCTTCGGCCGGGCCACGGCCGTCGTCGACAAGTCCGTCATCACGCTGAAGAAGCGCTGGAACGGCACCTCGGCCGGGTACATCACCGCGCCGAGCACCGCCGCGAACCGCAAGGGCATCCTGATCGCCAACTCCACGGTGAACGGCGATGTCTCGGCCGGGACCTTCTACCTCGGCCGGCCCTGGCACGCGGGCGGGGACGCCACCCTCGACCCGCAGACCACCGTCCGCAACACCAACCTCAGCGCCGCGATCAAGTCCACGCCGTGGACCGACATGAGCGGCTTCTCGTGGAAGGACGACCGGTTCGCCGAGTACGGCAACTACGGCCCCGGGGCGGGCCCGGCGAGCACCGACCGTCCTCATCTGACCGCCGCGCAGGCCGCGAACCAGGAAGTCGCGGACTGGCTCGCGGGCTGGACGCCTTCGGCGTCCTGAACGGCTCCCTTCCGGGTCCGGCTGACGAGCGGCGCCGGGCCCGGAAGGGCCACCATGGATCCGGTGGGGATTACTGCTTCCAGGCGTAGTGCAGCCGGTCCAGGCCGCTCTGGTTGTTCACCGACAGGCTGAGGTTCGTGCCCGTGCCCTGGAGCGTGGTGAGGGAGTAGGTGTCACCGCTGCGCAGGCCGGGCCAGTAGACCGAGCCCAGGCCCAGCTCCCGGATGGTGTCGGTCGCGGCCTGGATGTAGGCGACCTCGTTGGAACCGCCCACCGGGCCGTTGTAGTCCAGGCCGGTGGTCATGGAAGCGCCGAACTCGTCGAGGATCGTGCGCGAGGCGCAGTCGCCGATGCGGCTCTTGAAGTCCTGCTTCCACTGGTCGACGCTGGTCCAGTCGGTGTGCCAGAAGCCGTAGTTGTGCAGGGCCAGGCGCGTGCCCTTCAGACGCGGGTCGGCGCAGACCGGCTTGACGTCCTCGCTGTACTTGTAGCCGCCGATCAGGATCCGGTCGCGGGGCACGTTGCCGTGGGTCCTCACCCACTTCGCCGCGATGTCGGTCCACTCCTGGGCGGTGTAGCCGAACGGCTCGTTCATCGGCTCGAAGTACACCTTGGAGTCGCGGGCGTAGGCGGAGGTGATCCGCGCCCACATCCGGTCCCAGGAGGCCTGGTCGTCGATCTTGCCGTCCTTGGCGTTGTCGGCCTCCCAGTAGCCCAGGATGACCTTGAAGCCCTTGGCGGTGGCGGCGTCGATCGCACCCCGGTAGGACTTCCAGAACGGGCCGTTCACCGAGGTCGGGTTGACCGGGAGGCGGACGGTGTTGGCGCCGAGCTTGGAGAACCCGCTGATGATCGCCTTGGACTTGGCGTACGTGGTGGCGTAGCCGTCGGACGTGGACAGGCCCGAGGGCACGACCGCGTCGTGGGCGTAGTTGTCGCGCGGGTCGGCCCAGTTGACGCCCTTGAAGTCGCTGACGGGCGGCGGGGTGGCGGGGGAGGCGGCCGCGGGGGAGGCCAGGGCCCCGCCGAATGCCGTGGCGCAGGCGAGCAGCGCCCCCAGTCCGGCTGTCCCCCGGTGAGTCTTTCGTGACACGACGTCCCCTTCTGAGCGGTACTTTCGAGCGAACCTCGCGTACAGATCGGCGGCTCGTTGGCTCCCGCAAACTAGAAGAGGACTCGAACAGAGGTCAACACATCTGCACACCAAATTTCATCAACAACACAGGCTAGGAGCCCACGTTCAGCCCAGATCCCGACACCCGCACCCGGATGCCGTCCTTCTGGACCCGCACGTCCCGCAGCCGCACGTTCCCCTGCTCCGGCTCGGGGAGTTCGAACGCCAGGGACAGCCGGTCGGCGAGCACCGGGCGGGTCAGACCCGCCAGGGAGTCGAGCAGTTCGGGGTCGAGGCCCAGACGGCGCATGACGCCGGGGTTGTCCAGGGCCAGGTCGATGAGGTTGAGGCGGGCGGCCTGGCGGGCGAAGCGCGGGGAGCCGGTCAGCTCGGCGAGCTTGCCGTCGTCGGCCAGCGCCTCGCGCACGGTCGCCTCGGGCACGCCCATCCGCTGCACGATGGCCGGGACCGACAGCAGCGCCTTGGCCTTGCGGGTCTCGCGGGCGAGGTCGGCGATGCCCTTGGGCGTCAGGTGCAGGCCCTCCGAGGGGCGGGTGCCGGGGCGGTAGGTGGCCAGGTCGCCGATGTCCAGGCGCATGTTGCCGATCTCGGTGGCGATGCCCCGCTCGCCCTGCCGCTGGATCCGGGCCTCGGCCCGCAGCCGCAGGTCGTGGCCGGCGACGGGCAGGGTGCCGTCCGCCCGGACCCGGTCACGGCCCTCACCGGTGAACGTCACCTGGGAGGCGCCGAGTTCACGGTTGAGGTCGGCGAAGGTCAGCTGGACCTCCCCGTCGAAGCGGGGAACGTGGGCGCCGCGCACGGAGGTGAGGCCGTCGGCGTCCAGTCGTACGTCGTGGGCCGTGGCCGAGACCTTCGCCAGGGAGACCCGGTCGGCGGCGACGTCCGGGACGGTCACCTTCACCGACTCCAGGCGCTTGTCCGCCAGCTGGGTGAGGAAGGGGAAGCCGCCGATCTCCACCTCGGGCGCCGCGGCCAGGTCGAGGCGGTCCTTGAGGGTGTCCGCGGCGCGGTGCTCGGCGTACAGCACGGCCCAGCGGTCGGCGAGGGTGGTGAAGGCGGCGATGACGGCCAGGCCGACCACCGCCTTCACCGCGAGCGGCAAGCCAGCGAAACGATTCTTCCTGCGCCGCCTGCCACCGCGGCGGTGGTCCGGCGGAGTCCAGGTGTCCTCGGCGCCCGCATCCGGTTCCTTCACGAGGAACTCCTCCAGAGGGGTCTCCTCCAGAGGCCCGTCATCGAGGGCGGCGAGCTCCTCGTACGGGTTCGGACGGGGATGCGCAGCTACGTGGTGGGGGGTACGCATCGATCCATCCGATCATGCGCACCTCCCCCACCCGCAACTCGAACCCCGGGTATGCGACTTACTTCACGATCGTGATGCGGTCCGCCTTCGGCGGGGCGATCGGGTTCGACGCCGAGGAGTTGGCCGTCAGGTACTGCTCCAGGGCGGCCAGGTCGTCGCTGCCGACCACGTCGTTCGTGCCCTGCCCGAGGGTCGGGAAGCCGTCGCCGCCGCCCGCGAGGAAGCTGTTCGTCGCGACGCGGTAGGTGGCCGCCGGGTCGATGGCCGAGCCGTTCAGCTTGATGCTGACCGTGACCACCCGGTCGGTGCCGGACTTGGTGAGGTCCAGCGTGTAGGTCAGGCCGGACGAGACCTGGAGGACCTTCGGGGCCGCCGCGTTGGGGCCGGTCACCTGCTCCTTGAGCACCTGGATCAGCTGCGCGCCCGTGAAGTCCTGGAGGTTCACGGTGTTCGCGAACGGCTGGACCGTGAAGCCCTCGGCGTAGGTGACGACACCGTCGCCCTCACCGGCCTTGGCCGCGTAGGTCAGCGGCGCGCGGATGCCACCCGGGTTCATCAGCGCCAGGTCGGTCTCCGGGTCGAGCTGCTTGCCGTGGGCCAGCTGCGCGTCGGCGATGAGGTCGCCGAGCGGGGACTCGGTGCCGGTGTTGCCGATGTCGCCGGAGATGTAGCCGATCGGCTTGTTGCCGATGGGCGCGGCCAGCGTGTTCCACTTGCTGATCAGCTCGGTCATGTCGGGCGCCTTGGGGACGTCCCGGGTGACCACGCGGTTCGCGGACTTCACCGCCGTACGGGCGATGTCGCCGGTCCTGCGGTCGTACGTCAGCGTGGTGTCCGTGTAGAGACGGCCGAAGGACGCGGCCGAGGTGACCATGCGGGGCTTGCCCGCCGGGTCGGCGATGCTGCACACGTACGCGTTGTGGGTGTGGCCGGTGACCAGCGCGTCCACCTGCGGCGTGACGTTCTTGGCGATGTCGACGATCGGGCCGGAGATCCCGTCGCCCGCGCCCGGGGAGTCACAGTCGTAGTTGTACGACGTCGACGCCGGGAAGCCGCCCTCGTGGATGAGGGCGACGATCGACTTCACGCCCTGCTTCTGGAGCACCTTGGCGTACTTGTCGATCGTCTCGACCTCGTCCTTGAAGGACAGGCCCTTGACGCCCTCGGCGGAGACGATGTCCGGAGTGCCCTCCAGGGTCACACCGATGAAGCCGACCTTGACGCCGTTCTTCTTCCACACCCAGTAGGGCTTGAGGATCGGCTTCTTCGTCTTCTCGTCGAGGACGTTGGCCGCGAGGTAGGGGAAGTCGGCGCCCGTGAACTTCTCGTCCGTGTAGCAGCCGTCCTTCGGGTGGCAGCCGCCGTTCTGCAGACGGGCCAGCTCCCTGGCGCCCTCGTCGAACTCGTGGTTGCCGACGGAGGTGACGTCGAGGTCGAGCTTGTTCAGCGCCTCGATGGTCGGCTCGTCGTGGAACAGCCCGGAGATCAGCGGGGAGGCGCCGACCATGTCACCGCCGGCGGCGGTGATGGAGTACTTCTCGCCCTCGCGGGCCTGCCGCAGATGCGTGGCGAGGTATTCGACACCACCGGCGTCGATGGTCTTCGTCGTGCCGTCGTGCTGCGTCTCGGTGACCCGGCCGGAGGAACCGGCCGGCGGCTCCAGGTTGCCGTGCAGGTCGTTGAAGGACAGCAGCTGCACGTCCTGGTAGCGGCCGGGCCCGTACCCGCCCTCGCGGTGGTCCTCCCCTGCGGTCGCCGAACCCGGCAACGCCGCGGCGGCCAGCGCGCCGACGGTGACCACACCGGCGGCGAGAGCGACGAAACGGTTCGTACGGCGTCTCCGGCGCTCCGGATGCGCCGGTGAAGTGGCTGGCATACGCCCCCCTGAGGGTCTGCTGGGACAGTGATGTCGTCCGGCGCAGCCTAGAGTCAACGCGCGTAGCGCGACAGGTGTTTCGTGGTTACGACCTGGTTGCTTCTTTGCCGCCGATTTGCCGGTGGCGCCCCGTACCCTCGTACGCATGACCAGCGACGACACCGTACGGCCCGGACGCCCCCGCTCGATCGAGACCCTTGCCGCGCTCTCCGCGGAGCAGACCGAGGCCGTGCTCGGACTGCTCGACGAGGCGGCCCGGACCGACGGGCAGCAGGCGGTGTCCGAACAGGGCCGGTTGCAGCTGCGGGGCGGCGAGCGGGCGGGCGTGTCCCATCTGCTGCTCACCGCCGACGGGGAACTTGTCGGTTATGCCCAGTTGGAGGACACGGACCCCGTGGAGCCGCCGGCCGCCGAGCTGGTGGTGCATCCCGGGCACCGCGGGCACGGGCACGGACGGGCGCTCGGGGCCGCGCTGCTGGCCGCATCGGGGAAGCGGCTGCGGGTGTGGGCGCACGGCGGGCACTCCGCCGCCCGGCACCTCGCACAGGTCCTCGGCCTGACGCTCTTCCGTGAACTGCGCCAGATGCGGCGGCCGTTGACCGGCTTCGACGCGCCCGACCCGGTGCTCCCCGAGGGCGTCACCGTGCGCACCTTCGTGCCCGGGCGGGACGACGCGGCCTGGCTCGCGGTGAACGCCGCCGCCTTCGCCCACCACCCCGAGCAGGGCTCCCTCACCCAGCGCGACCTCGACGACCGCAAGGCCGAGCCGTGGTTCGACCCCGCCGGGTTCTTCCTCGCCTTCCGCGGCGACGAACTGGTCGGCTTCCACTGGACCAAGGTGCACGCCGAGGAGGGCCTGGGCGAGGTCTACGTCCTCGGCGTCGGCCCCGGCGCGCAGGGCGGCGGACTCGGCAAGTCCCTCACCACGATCGGGCTGCGGCATCTGGCGGGGCAGGGGCTGCCCACGGCGATGCTCTACGTCGACGCCGACAACAAGGCGGCGGTGTCGGTGTACGAGCGGCTGGGGTTCGTCACGCACGAGGTGGACCTGATGTACCGGACGGAGACCTGAGCCGTGCCGCGGACGCGTGCGCTCCACGTCAGGCCCGCCACCGGCTCCGACCTGCCCGCCCTCGTCGCTCTCCGGGACGACGCGGCCCGCTGGATGCTGGCCCGCGGCATCACCGGGCAGTGGCGTCCGGGCGAGTTGGACGAGGACCACTTCCGGCGGGTCATGGCCGACGGCGAGATCTGGCTGGCGGAGTCCGGCGGGCGTCTCGCCGGAGCCTGGGAGCTGTGGTGGCAGGACGAGGACGCCTGGGGCCCGCAGCCACCGGTGGCCGGATACGTGCACCGGCTGATGGTGGACCGGACCACCGCGGCGCCCGGGACGGGGCGGCTGCTGCTCGGCGCCGCGGAGCGCCGGGTGGCCGCGGTGGGGCGCACGGCGGTGCGCCTGGACTGCCTGGCGACGAACGCCCCGCTCAACGCGTACTACCGCGACGCCGGTTACCGAGTGGTGGGACGCAAGGAGGGCAAACCGCAGCCGGGCGGGGCGCCCAAGTCCTTCACGCTGATGGAGAAGCGGCTCGGGTAGGCGGGCGTCGCGCCCACGCCGGACGCCAGGTCTCTCCCTCCGGGGGCAGCGGACGGGTCGCCGTCAGGTAGTCACGCAGAGCACTCAGACCGGGATGCGGGTTGTCCGTGCGCCAGAGCAGGGAGTGCGGGTAGACGGGGACCGGGTCCCGGAGCGGGACGAGCCGCAGGTCGTGGGCGACCGGCCAGACGTGCGGGGTCCGTTCGCTGAGGAAGGTCGCCACGGTCGGGGAGCCGGCGATCGTGTCGAGGAGCGCCTCCAGGCCGAAGTTGGGCCCGATGGTGTCGATGGCCGGTCCGAAGGCCGCGGCGAATTCCTCGTAGTAGGCGTGCCACTCGGTCCCGGGCACGTTGCCCGGCATCCAGATCCGGTGCCCGGCCAGCTGCGCGGGTGTCACCCAGTCGGCCCGGGCGAACGCGTGGCCGGGGCCGACGCACAGCTGGAGCGGCTCGTCGAGGACCGGGGTGGCCGTGATGCCGTCGGGGAGCCGCTGCCCGGGCATGGTGACGGCGCGGAAGGTGGCGTCGACGGCCCCGTCCCGCACGGCGGTCACGGCCGTCTCCACGTCGAACAGCGTGACGACGTCCAAGGCGATGTCCGGGTGCGCCCGGTGGAAGTGCTGCACCAGCCCGCCGGTGGCGGCCCGGCGCCCCACGACGTCCACCCGCAGCACCCGGTCGCCGGGCCGCACGGCGGCCATCGCCCGCTCCTCCGCCTGGAGCACGACCCGGGCGTGCGGCAGCAGGGCCTGCCCGTCGATGGTGAGCTCCGCCCCTCGCGGCGTACGGACCAGCAGCCGCACCCCGAGGTCCTTCTCCAGCGCGGCGATCCGCTTGGACACGGCCTGCTGGGTGAGAGCCAGGTCCACGGCGGCCTTCTGGAACTGCCCGGAGTCGGCGATGGCGACGAAGGCGCGTACGGCTTTGAGGTCCACGAGGGGCAGCCTAGCGGCACAACGGGTGGTTGTCGGAGGGTCGGGAGAATCCGAATACCCGGCACCTTCCCGTCCATCTGCACAACCACTCGGCGTACGGCCTCCTAGCGGAGAACCAGCCGTCCCAGGGCTCGCCGTCGCAGAGGCTCCAGCGCGCAGAGCACACCCGGCAGCACCGCCGCCGCCAGCACCACCGCCCACCGGTCGTGCGCCGCCGCCCACCGCTCGTCCCGCACCGGCACGAACGGGGCCCAGCGGCCGGGCCAGAACAGCATGGCCAGGACGGCCGTGGTCAGCAGCCCGCCCGCGACCGGCAGTCCGGGCCGGGCGGCCTCGCTGAAGCGCACCGCGGCCGTCGCGGCCGGGGCGGCCAGGGCGGCCAGGGCGACGCGCAGGGCGATACAGACCGGGCCCGGAGTCGGCACGGTGGTCGTGGTGTGCCGGGCCGGGTCGTCCAGGAGGAAGGCCAGGCCCACCGCGAAGTCGAGGATCGCGGCCCGCAGCAGGCACAGGGAGAGCCGCTCCGCCGTCTTCCCGGTCCGGGTCGAACGGTTCACGAAAGCACGCTTGACTTTCCGGCTCTCCTTCCACCACCCTTTCACTACTCAATTAGTGAAAGGGTGGTTCAAGGTGGTCGAGTACCGCATCGACCGGCGCAGCGGTGTGGCCACCTACGTCCAGATCGTCCAGCAGACCAAACAGGCCCTGCGCCTGGGCCTGCTGGAGCCGGGCGACAAGCTCCCCACGGCCCGCGAGGTCGTGGAGGCCACCGCCATCAACCCGAACACGGTCCTCAAGGCCTACCGGGAGCTGGAGCGCGAGGGCCTGGTGGAGGCCCGCCGCGGACTGGGCACCTTCGTCCGCAAGTCCCTGGGCACCGCCCCCGCCGACTCCCCGCTCCGCGCGGAGCTGGACGCCTGGGCGGCCCGGGCGCGCGAGGCCGGCCTGGAGCGCGAGGACGTGGCCGCCCTCTTCACTTCCGTACTCGACGCGCAGTTCGCAGACTTCAAGGGGGACGTATGACCGACACCGCCATCGAGGCGGCGGCGCTGGGCAGGAGGTTCGGGCGACGCCGCGGGCCCGCACTGGACGGCTGCGCCTTCCGGCTTCCCGCGGGCCGGATCTGCGCCGTCACCGGCCCTAACGGCGCCGGCAAGTCCACCCTGCTCGCCCTGGCGGCCGGGCTGCTGCGCCCCACCGAGGGCACCATCACCGTCCTCGGCCAGAGCCCGGCCGCGGCCCGCGAGCGCCTCGCCTACGTCGCCCAGCACAAGCCGCTGTACCCCCAGCTCACCATCGCCGGCACCCTGCGGCTGGGCCGGGACCTCAACCCCCGCCGCTGGGACGCCCGGACCGCCGAGCGGATCGTCGCGGAGGGCGGCCTCGACCCGGACACGAAGATCCGCGCGCTCTCCGGCGGCCAGCGCACCCGCGTCGCGCTCGCCCTCGCCCTCGGCAAGCGCCCCGAACTGCTGCTCTTGGACGAGCCGATGGCCGACCTCGACCCGCTCGCCCGGCACCAGCTGACGGCCACGCTCATGGCCGAGGTCGCCGACCGCGGCACCACGATTGTCATGTCCTCGCACGTCGTCGCGGAACTGGAGGGCTCCTGCGACCACCTGCTGCTGCTCGGCTCGGGCCGCATCCGGCTCGCCGGGCCGCTGGACGACCTGCTCGCCGCGCACACCCTGGTCACCGGCCGGGCGGGCGACGCCCTCGACCCGCACACCGTGGTCGAGTCCCGCACCACCGGCCGCCAGCTGACCGCCCTGGTCCGGCCCGCGGGCCCCCTCGGCGACGGACTCCGGGGCGACCGTCCGTCCCTGGAGGAGGTCGTCCTGGCCCACCTGCGCTCCCCCGACGCCCCGCCGCTCCTGCTCGACGCGCGGGAGGCCGCCGTATGACCGCCATGACCACCCGGGCGCCCGCCGCCACCACCCGGCGCTCCTCGCAGCCGCGCGGCCTGGTCCTGGCCCTGCTCCGGCTGCACCGCACGGCGCTGTATTTCTGGCTGGGGCTGGTGGCCGTGGCCGCCGGGGCGCTGCTGTGGGCCATCGGGCCGGGAGCGGACGCCGCCTGGGCCGAGTACACGGACCTGGGCTGCGACGGAACCCGCCCGAACCTGGGCTGCGACCTCCCCGGCCCCGCGAACAGCCGGTACCAGACGGCCGTGGCGGTCGGCACCGGCCTCCTCAGGCTCCTCCCGCTGCTCACCGGGGCCTGGGCGGGCGGGGCGCTCATCGGCCGCGAACTGGAGAGCGGCACCGCCCGACTGGCCTGGACCCAGTCGGTCGGCCCGGCCCGCTGGCTGGCCGCCAAGCTCGCGGTCCCGGCCCTGCTGCTCCTGACGGGCACACTCACTCTGACGCTGCTGCACCGCTTGCTGTGGTCGTCGAACCGTTCCCCGAAGGGCGCCATGGCCTGGCGCGCGTGGCACGACGACGGCGTCTTCGAGATCAACGGCACCATCGCCGCCGCCCAGGCCCTCGCCGCCCTGGCCCTCGGCGTCCTGGTGGGGATGCTGCTGCGCCGGACGCTGCCCGCCCTCGGCGTCGCGGTCCTGGCCGTCGTGTCACTCGTCTACGTCCTCGACGAACTGCGCCCGCACCTGTGGCCGGTGAAGACGGTCGTGACGGGCCTGGACGACGCCACCGCCGGCTCCGACAGCATGATCGTCGAAACCGGCGCCCTGAACGCTTCCGGTGCCCGCGTCCCGATCCCGGCGTGCACGGGCGAACCCACCTGCAACGCCAAGCACGGCATCACCCACTACTACGCCGACTACCACCCGGCCTCCCACTTCTGGCCCCTCCAGCTCGCGGAGACCGGCATCCTCCTCGCCGTCGCCGCCCTGGCCGCCGGGGTCGCCTTCGCCCTGCTGCGCCGCCGCACGGGAGCCGCCGTATGACCGCCCTCACCGCGGCGGCCGCCCCCGCCGCCCGCCCCGCCCCCCACCGGGGCGGCCCGCTGCGGGCGGTGCTGCGGACCCACCGTGCGGCCCTCGTCCTGTGGCTCGCGGCCCTGGCGGTCGCGGCGGTCGCCCTGATCTGGCTGCACTCCCTCGGGGACGAGGCCCGGCAGGGCATGAGCGCCTGCTCCACACCACCCACCCACCGGCTCCCGTCCTGCGCGGCCGTCGAGGCGATCACCGCCGACGAGACGTACGCGAACGGCATCGCGGTGATCGCCTCCCTGCTGTCCTGGGCGATGTTCCCCGTGGCCGCGTGGGCGGGCGGCGCGCTCACCGGCCGTGAACTGGAGAGCGGCACCGCCCAGCTGGCCTGGACCCAGTCGCTCCACCCCCTGCGCTGGCTGGCCGTGAAACTGGCCGCCCCGGCCGCGCTGCTCACCGCCGGCACCGGCGGACTCGTGCTGCTGAACATCCGGGCGCGCGGGGACGGCGACCCCGATCTGGTCGGCGACTGGTACAACCCGGACGCGTTCGTGTCGACGGGCCCGGTGGCCGTGGCCTACGCCCTGGCCGGACTCGCCCTCGGCGCCCTGGCCGGACTCGTGTGGCGCCGGGCCCTGCCCGCCGCCGGCACGGCCCTCGCCGCCTCGCTGCTCCTGCACCACCTCCTGGAACGCCACCGCGAGGACCTCTGGCCGACCGTCAGCCGTTTCGCGCCGGGCAGCATCGACCTCCCCCGCTCGGTCCTCCAGGTCACCTGGGACACCTCCATGCCGCACGGCGTCGGGATCAGCCACGCCACCTTCCATCCCCCGTCCCACTTCTGGCCCCTGCAGTACGTGGAGAGCGGCCTCCTGCTGGCCGTGGCCGGTACCGCGACCGCCGCCGCCTTCCTCCTCCTGGCCCGCCGCCTGCCCTGAACCCGGTCCGCGCGTCCTTCCACGGGGGGATGGACGCGCGGCCCGCCCCTCGGGGACACTCCCCGGACGTACGGCTTCCCCGAGCGCCGTCCACAGCCTGTGGGCAACCGCGGCCCCCTCACCCGGCCCCGTGGACCCCCGCGGGCCGCCCCCCGCTATCCCGCACGTCATGTCTCCGTAACCGTCGATTCAGACGAGCTTGCGAAGCTCGGCCAATGAATCCCGCCGTGCCAGAGCCTTCCCCGCCCCGCGAGGGTCCCGAGGGAAACGGGAGCACTCATGTGACACCCCCGCTCCCGCCCGCGCTGTCCGACGCGCCCGTCATGCTCGCGGCGCGGAAGAATGGGTCCATGAGCCAGCCGAAGACCCAGGCACAGGTCCAGCACGCGCAGCCCTCCGTGGGCTCCATAGCAGCCCACCGCCCGCACACGGTGTCGGCAGCGGTCTCCGATCTGGAACCGGACATCGACGCCGACCTCGACGCGTACGAGGAGTCGCCGTACGACGGGCCCCAGCTGCCCCAGGGCCGGTTCCTCGACCGGGAGCGCAGCTGGCTCGCGTTCAACGAGCGGGTGCTCGAACTCGCCGAGGACCCGAACACGCCCCTGCTGGAGCGGGCCAACTTCCTCGCGATCTTCGCCAGCAACCTGGACGAGTTCTTCATGGTCCGGGTGGCCGGACTGAAGCGCCGTATCGCCACCGGCGTGGCCACCCGCTCCGCCTCCGGTCTCCAGCCGCGCGAGGTGCTGGAGATGATCTGGGCCCGCTCACGCGAGCTCATGGCCCGGCACGCCGCCTGCTACCACGAGGACGTCGCCCCCGCGCTCGCCGAGGAGGGCATCCACCTGGTCCGCTGGAACGAACTGCAGGAGAAGGAGCAGGCCCGCCTGTTCACCCTGTTCCGGCACCAGATCTTCCCCGTGCTGACCCCGCTGGCGGTCGACCCGGCGCACCCCTTCCCGTACATCTCCGGCCTGTCCCTGAACCTGGCCGTCGTCGTACGGAACCCGGTCACGGGACACAAGCACTTCGCCCGTGTGAAGGTGCCGCCGCTGCTGTCCCGCTTCCTGGAGAGCTCCCCGGGCCGCTACGTCCCCATCGAGGACGTCATCGCCGCCCACCTGGAGGAGCTGTTCCCGGGCATGGAGGTCCTGGAGCACCACGCCTTCCGCCTCACCCGCAACGAGGACCTGGAGGTCGAGGAGGACGACGCCGAGAACCTCCTCCAGGCCCTGGAGAAGGAGCTCATGCGGCGCCGCTTCGGGCCGCCGGTGCGCCTGGAGGTCGAGGAGTCCATCGACCGCGAGGTCCTGGACCTGCTGGTGCGCGAGCTGAAGATCGGCGAGGCCGAGGTCTACCCGCTGCCGGGCCCGCTGGACCTCACCGGCCTGTTCCGCATCGCCTCGCTGGACCGGCCCGAGCTGAAGTACCGCAAGTTCGTCGCCGGCACCCACCGCGACCTCGCCGAGGTCGAGTCGGCGTCCCCGCCGGACATCTTCGCCGCGCTGCGCGAGCGGGACGTCCTGCTGCACCACCCGTACGACTCGTTCTCCACCTCCGTCCAGGCCTTCCTGGAGCAGGCGGCCGGCGACCCGGACGTCCTCGCGATCAAGCAGACCCTGTACCGCACCTCCGGCGACTCCCCGATAGTCGACGCGCTCATCGAGGCCGCCGAGTCCGGCAAGCAGGTCCTGGTGCTGGTCGAGATCAAGGCCCGCTTCGACGAGCACGCCAACATCAAGTGGGCGCGCAAGCTGGAGGAGGCCGGCTGCCACGTGGTCTACGGCCTGGTCGGCCTGAAGACCCACTGCAAGCTGTCGCTGGTGGTCCGCCAGGAGGGCGAGACGCTCCGCCGCTACAGCCACGTCGGCACCGGCAACTACCACCCGAAGACGGCCCGCCTCTACGAGGACCTCGGCCTGCTCACGGCCGACCCCCAGGTCGGCGCGGACCTCTCGGACCTGTTCAACCGCCTGTCCGGCTACTCGCGCCGGGAGACCTACCGCCGACTGCTCGTGGCGCCCAAGTCGCTGCGCGACGGCCTGGTCTCGCGGATCACCAAGGAAGTCCAGCACCACCGCGCGGGGCGCCCCGCGTACGTCCGCATCAAGGTCAACTCGATGGTCGACGAGGCCATCATCGACGCCTGCTACCGCGCCGCCCAGGCGGGCGTGCCGGTGGACATCTGGGTGCGCGGCATCTGCGCGGTGCGCCCGGGCGTGGCGGGCCTGTCGGAGAACATCCGGGTCCGCTCGATCCTCGGCCGCTTCCTGGAGCACTCCCGGGTGTTCGCCTTCGGCAACGGCGGCGAGCCCGAGGTGTGGTTCGGCAGCGCCGACATGATGCACCGCAACCTCGACCGCCGGATAGAGGCCCTGGTCCGGGTCACCGACCCGGCCCACCGGGCAGCCCTGAACCGGCTGCTGGAGACCGGCATGTCCGACTCCACCGCCTCCTGGCACCTCGGCCCGGACGGCGACTGGACCCGGCATGCGACCGACGCGGACGGACAGCCCCTGCGCAACGTCCAGGAGATGCTCATAGACGCCCGGAGGCGCCGGCGTGGCACAGCAACACCTTGACCCGACGAGCCCCCTGGCCGGGCCCGCCCCCACCGCAGACGCCCTCGCGGGCTATCTGCGGGCCCAGGCCACGGAGTTCCTCCGAGCGCTGCGCCTGCACCGGGAGACGGGGTCGGGGGCGAACGGCTCGGAGGCGTCCGCCGCGGCGGCCCGCGCGCTGCGCCGCTCGGCCCGCCGCGTCAGCGCCAGCCTGCACACGTTCCAGTCCCTCCTCGACACCGACTGGTGCGAGGCGATGCGCCCCGAACTCGCCTGGGTCTCGGGGACACTGGCGATGGAGCACGCGTACACGGCCCGGCTGGAACGCCTGTTGGCGGCGCTGCACCGCCTGTCGGGTTCCACGGCCCTTTCGGCGCAGCCGGGTGCACGGGCGGGCGCGACGGCACCCGCCAAGGCCGGCGCCCCCGCCCAGGAACGCGGCAATCTGACCGTGGGCGCCGCCAAGGCGGGCGCCCTGCTCGACCGCCAGCTGACCCTCGCCCGCACCCGGGCCCACTCCACGGCCCTGCAAGCCCTGGGCAGCAGCCGCTTCCACGCCGTCGCGGACAAGGTCGCCGTCCTGGCCAGCGAGGTCCCCCTCACCAAGACCGCCGACGGCACCGACCTGCGCCCCCTCGCCACCGCCGCCCAGGACCGCCTCGCCGACGCCGTGGCCGCCCTCCCGCTCGTCACCGCCGGGAACCCGTACAACGCCGCGGCCCTCGTCCACGGCCTGTCCCCGGACACGGTCCCGCACCCGCAGGACGCCCCGTGGCACCAGGTCCGCCTGCTGCTGCGCCTGCACCGCTACGCCCGCGAGGCCGTCAGCGGCCCCAAGGGCAACGCGGTGGTCGACCTGCGCCTGCTCTCCGCCGGAAAGGCCCTGAACCGGCACCGCGACGCCTCGGAGGCGGCGGCAGCGGCGGCCCAGGCGGCCCGCACCCCCCGGATCGCTCCCGCCACGGCGTACGCCCTGGGCGTGCTCCACGCCGACCAGCGGCACGAGGTGGAGGCGGCGCGCTTCGCGTTCCAGCAGTGCTGGCAGAAAGAGGTGGTGAGTACCGGATGAGCCCGGATTCCCCCGGCACCACCGTCCGGGCGGCCGGCTGCGTCCTGTGGCGCCGCTCCGCCACCGGCGAGTTGCAGCTCTGCCTGGTCCACCGGCCGAAATACGACGACTGGTCCTGGCCGAAGGGCAAGCTGAAGCGCGACGAGGAGGCACTCGCGGGTGCCCTGCGCGAGGTGGCGGAGGAGACGGGCTGCCGGGCCGAGCCGGGCGCCGAGCTGTCCGACCAGCGTTATCTGGCCAACGGCCGCCCCAAGCACGTCCGCTACTGGGCGGCCGAGGCCGTGTCCTGCGCGTTCTCCCCGACGGACGAGGTGGACCGGCTCCTGTGGCTGGCGCCCGCCGCCGCCCGCGCCCGTCTCACCCGGCCGGACGACCGGCCCCTCGTCGACGAACTGCTCGCCGTTCTGCACCTGCCCCGGACGGCCGGCTGACCGGACGGTCCCGTTTCGTCCGCAAAAGCGGAATGCCGTCGCGCTCTCCCCGTAAGCATTCCGTGACCTCACCAGGCCTTAGACAGGGGTTCACCCCTCGTTCATGTGCGGCCATCGGCGCCTTCACCTGATCTGCCTAATTTCAGCCTTACCGACGTGAGCCGCGCCTGCTGAGCGCGACCGCGTCCGTGTCACTCAGACTTCGCACGCCGCCGATCAGGACGGCGGCTCCTGGAAGGAACTCAAGTGAAGCTTCAGCGCATGAACCGGCGGGCCCTCGCTCTCGGTGCTCTCGCCGTCTCCGGCGCCCTGGCCCTCACGGCGTGCGGCTCCGACGACACCGGCGGCAACACCGACGGCGGCGGTTCCTCCAACGCCGCCGCGCCGAGCAACGTCAAGTGCGACGACGCTTCGGGCCAGGTGCTCGCCGACGGCTCCTCCGCGCAGAAGAACGCCGTCGACGCGTGGGTCAAGCAGTTCTCGGCGGCCTGCAAGGTGGAGATCAACTACAAGGCCGGCGGTTCCGGCGCCGGTGTCACCGCGTTCACGCAGGGCCAGGTCCCCTGGGCCGGTTCGGACTCGGCGCTGAAGCCCGAAGAGGTCGAGGCCTCCAAGAAGGTCTGCTCCGGCGGCCAGGGCATCGACCTGCCGATGGTCGGCGGCCCGATCGCCGTCGGCTACAACGTGCCGGGGGTCGACAAGCTCGTCCTGGACTCCGCGACGATCGCCAAGATCTTCAACAGCAAGATCACCAACTGGAACGACCCGGCGATCGCGAAGCTGAACCCCGACGCGAAGCTGCCCAACCTCAAGATCCAGGCCTTCCACCGCTCGGACGAGTCCGGCACCACGGACAACTTCACCAAGTACCTGATCGCCACCGCGAAGAAGGACTTCCCGTACGAGGGCGGCAAGGCCTGGCAGGCCAAGGGCGGCCAGTCCGCTCCGCAGTCCTCCGGGGTCGCCGCGCAGGTCAAGCAGACCGCCGGCGCGATCGGCTACTTCGAGCTGTCGTACGCCAAGGACGGCATCAAGACCGTCGCCATCGACACCGGCGCCGCCGAGCCCGTCGAGGCGACCGTCGACAACGCCACCAAGGCCATCGCGGACGCCAAGGTCGTCGGCACCGGCAAGGACCTCGCGCTGCAGCTGAACTACGCGACCAAGGCCGACGGCGCCTACCCGATGGTCCTGGTGACCTACGAGATCGTCTGCGACAAGGGCAACAAGGCCGACACCCTGCCCGCCGTCAAGGCGTTCCTGCGCTACGCGGCCTCGGAGGACGGTCAGAAGATCCTCGCCGAGAACGACTACGCGCCCATGCCCGACGACATCATCGCCAAGGTCCGCACGACCGTCGAGAGCCTGAGCTGACCCGAGTGCGGTCCGGTCCCGCCAGCGGGACCGGACCGCACCGTCCGGTGCACCGCCGCCAGGAGCCGCACAGCACGTGCGGTTCCGCAGACCGGAGAACCCGATGGACACGACACAGATAGCTGACGCACCCCCTCCCACCCAGCCGTCCGCCGCCGAGCAGAAGCGCGCGGCCCGTGGCGCCACCCGGCCCGGAGACCGGATCTTCCTCGGTCTCTCCCGTGGTTCGGGCATCCTGCTGCTGGTGATCATGGCCGCGATCGCGGGCTTCCTCACCTACCGCGCGGTCCTCGCCATCAGCGAGGACGACGGCAACTTCCTGACCACCTTCGAATGGAACACCGGTGTCAACCCGCCGGTCTTCGGCATCGCGGTCCTGGCCTACGGCACGATCGTCTCCTCGATCATCGCCATGGTCATCGCGGTCCCGGTCTCGGTCGCCATCGCGCTGTTCCTCACGCACTACGCCCCGCGCCGGCTGCGCGGCCCGATCGCCTATGTGATCGACCTGCTCGCCGCCGTGCCGTCCATCGTCTACGGCCTCTGGGGCGCCCTCGTCCTCGTGCCGCACATGAACGGCCTCTTCGGCTGGCTGAACGACTACCTCGGCTGGACCGGCGTCTTCTCGTGGCAGGGCGGCGCCGCACGCTCCATGCTCACCGTGGGGATCCTGCTCGCGATCATGATCCTGCCGATCATCACCAACGTGAGCCGCGAGGTCTTCCGCCAGGTACCGCAGATGCACGAGGAAGCGGCCCTGGCGCTCGGCGCCACCCGCTGGGAGGTGATCCGCATGGCGGTCATCCCCTTCGGCCGCTCCGGCGTCATCTCCGCCTCGATGCTCGGCCTCGGCCGCGCCCTCGGCGAGACGATGGCCGTCGCCACCGTGCTCTCCCCCGACTTCCTGATCCACGGCAGCCTGCTCGACCCGGGCGGCGGCACCTTCGCCCAGAACATCGCCAGCAAGTTCAGCGAGGCCACCGAGTTCGGCCGTGACGCGCTGATCGCCTCCGGTCTGGTCCTGTTCGTCATCACCCTGCTGGTCAACGGAGCGGCCCGCGCGATCATCGCCCGCCGCAAGGAGTACTCGGGGGCCAACGCATGAGCACCGCAACCATCAGCCCCAAGGGCCCCAGCACCCTGCGCGGCGGCCGTCTGCCCACGTGGGCCCCCTGGGCCATCGCCGCCGGATCCGTCGCCCTCGGGGTCGGCATCAGCGCCGCCGCCGGCCTGCACAGCAGCATCCAGTGGGCCCTGATCGCCGCGCTCCTGCACGTCCTCGGCACGTACGTCATCGCGGCCCGGGTCGAGAACCGCCGCCAGGCCACGGACCGCGTGGTCACCTCGCTGGTGTGGGTCGCGTTCCTGCTCGCCGTGGTGCCGCTGGCCTCCCTGGTGTGGTCGACCGTGCAACGCGGCACGAAGGTCCTCGACGTCTACTTCCTGACCCACTCGATGGGCGTGGTCGCCGACTCGGAGGCGGGCGGCGGCATCTACCACGCCATTCTCGGCACGCTGGAGCAGGTCGGCCTCGCCACGCTGATCGCCGCGCCGGTCGGCGTGCTCACCGCGATCTACCTGGTGGAGTACGGGCGCGGCAACCTCGCCCGGGCCGTCACCTTCTTCGTCGACGTCATGACCGGCATCCCGTCGATCGTCGCCGGCCTGTTCATCCTCAGCCTCATGCTGATGTTCGAGATGGAGCCGTTCGGCTTCGCCGGCTCGCTCGCCCTCGCGATCCTGATGATGCCGGTCGTCGTGCGCTCCACGGAGGAGATGCTCAAGCTCGTCCCGAACGAGCTGCGCGAAGCCTCTCTGGCGCTCGGCGTGCCCAAGTGGCGCACCATCCTGAAGGTGGTCCTGCCGACCTCTCTCGGCGGCATCACCACCGGCATCATGCTGTCCATCGCCCGTATCGCCGGTGAGACCGCGCCGGTCCTGCTGCTGGTGTTCGGCAGCAAGTTCATCAACGCCAACCCCTTCGAGGGCGCGCAGGCCTCGCTCCCGCTGTACATCTACCAGCAGTACGGATCGGGCGAGGTCACGGCGTACGACCGCGCGTGGGCGGCGTCGCTCACGCTGATCGCCTTCGTGATGATCCTCAACCTGGTGGCTCGCGGTATCGCCCGCTGGAAGGCCCCGAAGACCGGTCGCTAAAGCGTCAATCTGCGGCTACCGCCGCGCGGGGCCACACAGCGACCCCCAGACTTTTGGAAGTGAAGTAGTCATGGCCAAGCGAATCGACGTAAGCGGACTCACCGCCTACTACGGCTCCCACAAGGCGATCGAGGACATCTCGATGACCGTCGAGCCGCGCTCGGTGACGGCGTTCATCGGCCCGTCCGGCTGCGGCAAGTCGACGTTCCTGCGCACGCTGAACCGGATGCACGAGGTCACCTCGGGCGGCCGGGTCGAGGGCAAGGTGCTCCTCGACGACGAGGACCTCTACGGCTCGGGCATCGACCCGGTGTCGGTCCGCCGTGAGGTCGGCATGGTGTTCCAGCGCCCGAACCCGTTCCCGACGATGTCGATCTTCGACAACGTGGCGGCGGGACTGCGGCTGAACGGCAACTACAAGAAGAGCGAGCTGGCGGACGTCGTCGAGCGCTCCCTCAAGGGCGCGAACCTCTGGAACGAGGTCAAGGACCGCCTGAACAAGCCCGGCTCGGGCCTCTCCGGAGGCCAGCAGCAGCGTCTGTGCATCGCACGGGCGATCGCGGTCGAGCCGAACGTCCTGCTCATGGACGAGCCCTGCTCGGCGCTCGACCCCATCTCCACGCTCGCGATCGAGGACCTGATCGGTGAGCTCAAGGAGCGCTTCACGATCGTCATCGTGACGCACAACATGCAGCAGGCGGCCCGCGTCTCCGACCGCACGGCGTTCTTCAACCTCGCGGCGGTCGGCCAGCCCGGCAAGCTCATAGAGATCGACGACACGGAGCGGATCTTCTCCAACCCGTCGGTCCAGGCCACGGAGGACTACATCTCCGGCCGCTTCGGCTGATCCGGCCCGCCGAGTCTCCTCGCGGTGCTGCATGGCGGTGCCACCGCGAGGCCGAAAAAGGGCCCGCCCCCGGTTCCCGGGGGCGGGCCTTTTCGCGTACGGCGCCGGTACGGGACCGGCTACAGGAAGGCCAGATGCACGATCCCGAAGGACGCCGCGGCCACCAGTGCGGCCGCCGGCATCGTGATGAACCACCCCAGGATGATGTTCTTGGCGACGCCCCACCGCACGGCGTTCACCCGCTTCGTGGCCCCGACTCCCATGATCGCGGAGGTGATCACATGGGTCGTGGAGATCGGCGCCTTGAACAGGAACGCCGAGGTGAACATGATCGACGCACCCGTCGCCTCCGCCGCGAAGCCCTGCGGGGGATCCAGCTCGATGATCTTCCGCCCCAGGGTCCGCATGATCCGCCATCCACCGGCGTACGTTCCCAGCGACAGCATCACCGCACAGGCGACCTTGACCCACACGGGAATCGGATCGCCGTAGTCCTCGACATCGGCGATGACGAGCGCCATCACCACGATGCCCATGGTCTTCTGCGCGTCCTGCAGACCGTGCCCCAGCGCCATGCCGGCCGCCGAGACGGTCTGGGCTATCCGGAATCCCCGCTTGGCCTTGTGCGGGTTGGCCTTCCGGAAGATCCACATGATCGCGGTCATCACCAGGTAGCCGGCCAGCAGACCGACCACCGGGGAGATGAACATGGGGATGACGACCTTCTCCAGCACCCCGTGCCAGTAGACCGTCGTCCCGCCGGCCAGCGCGGCGCCGACCATCCCGCCGAACAGCGCGTGCGAGGAGGACGAAGGCAGCCCGAAGTACCAGGTGATGAGGTTCCAGACGATCGCGCCCACCAGCGCGGCGAAGAGGATCCCCATCCCCTTCGACCCGGTCGGTGTCTGGATCAGGCCCTCACTGACCGTCTTGGCGACCCCGGAGCCCATGAACGCACCGGCGAGGTTCATCACCGCGGCCATGGCCAGCGCGGCCCTCGGCGTCAGCGCCCGGGTCGAGACGGACGTGGCGATCGCGTTCGCCGAGTCGTGAAAGCCGTTGGTGTACGTGAAGAAGAGCGCGACGCCGATGGTCGCGACCAGAGCGAAGGTGTCCATGAAGGGCTCAGGACTCCTTGACGGCGATGGTCTCCACCGTGTTCGCCACGTGCTCGAAGGCGTCTGCCGCTTCCTCCAGCACATCCACGATCTGCTTGAGCTTGAGGACGTCCATGGCGTCGTACTTGCCGTTGAAGAGGTGCGCCAGGAGCTTGCGGTGGATCTGGTCGGCCTGGTTCTCCAGCCGGTTGACCTCGATCCAGTACTCGGTGAGGTTCTCCATGGTGCGCAGGTGCGGCATCGCTTCGGCCGTCAGTTCGGCGGCGCGCGCCAGAACCTCGATCTGCTGCTCGACGCCCTTGGGCAGTTCCTCGACGTTGTAGAGGACGACCAGGTCGACGGCCTCTTCCATGAAGTCCATGATGTCGTCGAGGGACGAGGCGAGGGTGTAGATGTCCTCGCGGTCGAACGGCGTGATGAACGAGGAGTTCAGCTGGTGGAAGATCGCGTGCGTGGCATCGTCACCTGCGTGTTCCGCTGCCCGCATACGCTCTGCGATCTCGGCCCGGGCGGGTGTGTCCGCCCCGAGCAGTTCCATGAGGAGCTTCGAGCCCGTGACGATGTTGTCCGCGGAGGCGGCGAACATGTCGTAGAAGCTCGTCTCCCTGGGGGTCAGACGAAAGCGCACGTGGGGTCCTCGGGGTGCTTCGGTTTCGGTCAGGCTGATGCTAGGCGCAACATCCGGCCACGGCTATCGGCCGCCCACCAGTGTCGCCCATCGGGCACAGTGATGAGCACGGGGGCGGTTCCAGGGCCGTATACCCAGCAAAGTTCGGTACCATATACCCACCAGGGGTATATGTCGGCCCACTGCCCACCAGGAGGAAGCGATGACGGACGTGACCGACACAACAGATGTCGCCCATGTCACCCCCGGCACCGCCGACACCGCCGGTGCGGATGTGACGCCCGATCATGACCACGGTGTGCACGGGTACCACAAGCAGAAGGACGAACACCTCAAGCGGCTGCGCCGTATCGAGGGCCAGATCCGTGGCCTGCAGCGCATGGTCGACGAGGACGTCTACTGCATCGACATACTCACGCAGGTCTCCGCCTCCACCAAGGCGCTTCAGTCCTTCGCCCTGCAACTGCTGGAGGAGCACCTGCGGCACTGCGTCGCCGACGCCGCCCTCAAGGGCGGTGACGAGATCGACGCGAAGGTGAAGGAGGCCACCCAGGCGATCGCCCGCATGCTGCGGACGTGACCCGGGCCCGGACTCGCGAGACGCCCGGATTCAGCGCCGGGCGGACTCCCGCTCCTCGGCCACCTTCAGCACCTCGTCGATACTCTCCAGGCTGAGCCGCTCGTGGGCCGCCGAGGCCGCGATGATCAGCTCCCCGCACAGCTCGATCTCGGCGAGGGCCACGTGGTCCTGAACTGCCGTACCGCCGACCGGAGCCACGTGCATCACCTCGTCTCTGCCGACACCGGCTTCCTAGAGTAGGGAGCGGCCTACACACCGCGCATGGCACGGACGGGCTAGTTCACGCCGGTCACTCCTCGGCGATCTTGCCCGCGTAGATGTCGCCGGATTCCGGCAACCGTACGCGCACCGAGGCCCCGAAATCGTAGAGCAGGGTGGTCGAGGCGACGGCCACGGGGCTCTTCTGCTGCCCGTTGAGGAAGCTGAACCGGTGCCTGACCTTGCGGATGCGTCCCTCGTCGTCGAGGTAGGCGTCGAAGGGCACTTCCGCGGTGGCGAACCCCTTGGCCGCCGCCTTCAGAGGCCCCTTGTTCCCCTCCGACGCACGCCGGGCCGCGTCGCCGAGGTCCGCCGTCCCCCGGTAGTGCCGCACCCCGGTCCCCGCGACCTCCGTCCTGCCCACGTACGTCGCCGTCCGTGTCCCGAGCAGCACCTCGGCCGCCGTGAACGGATCGGTGGCCCCGCCGGTGACGAGGTTGCCGTCGGACAAGGTCCGCGTGTCCACCCGCACCCACTTGTCCGCGGGCACTCCGGCGCCCCGGTTCTTCATGAACAGCGCGCCCGGCGCGAGCAGCTCGGTGATCGGCCGGCGCTCGGCGGCCCCCGCGGGATCCTGCGGCAGCAGCACCTTGAGCCGCCCCATCCGCTCGCGGTAGTCGTACACCCCCGCGCCCCGGATGGTGACCCGCGTCCCGCCGGCGGCCATCTCCATCGACGTACGGGCCTTGGAGCTCCCCGCGTCGACGAGCCGGTCGGCGGCCTGCCGCAGCGTGACGACCGCGTCCCCACCCCGGGAGTCCCCGGCGACCGCGTCGCCGCCCGCGCACCCTCCGGTGCCCAGCCCGGCCCCGGTCAGGACCCCGGCCGCGACGAACGCCGCACCCGTCCGCCTGTGCCGCCGTTCCCGCTGCCGCCCAGTCATCGCCTGCCTACCCCCAGCCGGTACGTCCGTCACGGGCCCCCTCGTTGTTCCGGTTAACGACGGGTATGTGCCCCCGTCACGCCAGTCCGCCCCGTCCGCCGCACCAACCGTTCACCTGGGGTGGGTAACGTTGTCGCCGTGGCGCAGCAGGACGGGCTGGAACCTCCCCCCAACCTCCCGGAACACCGCACGACGACCATGGAGAAGGGTCATTTCTGCATGGCTCACTGCACCTGCGGCTGGCGCGGCCCGGCGAGAAGGGCGAGAAGCCAGGCGCGCACGGACGCGGAGAGACACGCGACGGGTTGAGACCCGCGGCAGACGCCGCCGCGGGTGGCGTCCGGACCATGGAACCCGCACCCCCCATCACCCCGTCTCCCAGGACGGAACCACCGGGAGGCCCCATGGAACGGCGCACGATCCTCACAGCCGGCACGGCAGCCATCGCCGCGGCCGCGACCCCCTTCACCACCGCCTGCACCCAGTCGGGCACCCGCTCCGGGGACACGGCCACCGCCGCCGTGCGCACCTCCACGACCTCGAGATCCACCGCCGCGAACTGGGCCGCCCTGGCGCGGGACCTCGACGGCCCCCTGATCCGCCCCGGCGACGCCGACTGGCCCGCGGCCAGGCAGCTCTACAACACCCGATTCGACGGCCTGAAGCCCGCCGCGGTCGCGTACGTGTCCCATCCGGACGACGTCCGCACGACCCTGGCCTACGCCCGCGCCCACGCCCTGCGGGTGGCGATCCGCAACGGCGGCCACTCCTACGCCGGGTGGTCCTCCGGCGACGGCCGCCTGATCATCGACGTCTCGAAGCTCAACCGCGTCCGGGCCTCCGGCACCACCGCCGTGGTCGGCGCCGGCGCCAAACTCATCGACGTCTACCGGGCCCTCGCCGCGAAGGGCGTCACGATCCCCGCCGGCTCCTGCCCCACCGTCGGCGTCTCCGGCCTCACCCTCGGCGGCGGCCACGGCGTGGTCTCCCGCGCCTACGGCCTGACCTGCGACAGCCTCACCCGGGCCACCCTGATCACCGCCGACGGCAAGCAGCTCACCGCCGACTCCCGCGAGAACAAGGACCTGTTCTGGGCCCTGCGCGGCGCCGGCAACGGCAACTTCGGCGTCGTCACGGAGCTGCACTTCAGGACGCATCCGGCGCCGCAGGGCGTGTCGGCGTACCTGTCCTGGCCCTGGTCGAAGGCGGCCGCGGTGGTGAAGGCCTGGCAGGAGTGGGGGCCGTCACAGCCCGACGAGATCTGGTCGTCGCTCCATCTCGCCAATGCCGCGGGCGGCACCCCGACCGTCTCGGTCGCGGCCTTCTCCCTCGGCACCTACGGCGAACTCAAGAACGCCGTCGACCGTCTCGCCGACCGCGTCGGCGCCCCGGCCCGCAGCGTCTCCCTGAAGCGCCGCTCGTACGAGGAGTCGATGGAGGTGTACGCGGGCTGCTCCTCGTTCCCGACGGACGCGCAGTGCCATCTGCCCGGCTCGACCCCGGGCCGCTCCCCGAAGGGCGCGCTCGGCCGCGAGACGTACGCCGCCGCGTCGGACTTCTTCGACCGCTCGCTCTCCACGGCCGGCGTCCGCGCCCTGCTGTCGCAGATCGGCTCGGTGCGCGGCGGCACGGGCAGCATCGCGCTGACCGCCCTCGGCGGAGCGGTCAACCGCGTCTCCCCCACCTCCACGGCCTTCGTCCACCGGCGTTCGCGGATGCTGGCCCAGTACATCGCCGCCTGGCGAGCCGGTACGAGCGGTGCGACGGCCCGCGACTGGCTGGCCTCCGCCCACAAGGCCATGCGGCCCCACGCCTCGGGCGCGGCCTACCAGAACTACACCGACCCGACCCTGACGGACTGGCGCAAGGCGTACTACGGAGACGCAGCGACCCGCCTGACCAAACTGAAGAACCAGTACGACCCCGACCGCTTCTTCACGTATCCCCAGGCGCTGTGAGCGGTTCGCGCCTCCGCGCTGAGCGGCCTTCTCGGCCGGAACGCCAAGGCCTGTCGTTTCGATCAGGCCGGCTGTGAGGCTCTGCTCCTGCCAGCCGACCCGACGCCGGGATGATCCAGACAACAGGTCCTAGGCTGCGAGGTCCCTCTCCGAGGCTCGCTCATTGCGAGCCTCGGGGATCATCGTGTCCTCCCCGTCGGCCCGCCCTCTGGCGCGCACCAGCCACCCCACCCGGGGCGAGCGCTCGACGGCCCGCACCACGGGCGTCAGCAGGGCCATGGCGAGCGGCGACAGCAGCAGCGCCACGGCCGTCCCCAGCGCGAACCCGCCGACGACATCCGTCGGATAGTGCACGCCCATGTAGACGCGGATGAACCCGCCGAACAGCGCGAGCACCAGCCCGACCAGCCCGAACCTGCGGTTGGCGACGAACAGGCCGACGGCCAGCGCCATGACGATCGTCGCGTGGTCGCTGACGAACGAGTAGTCGGTCTTGCCCTTGACGAGCACCTCGAGGCCCTGGTGGTCGAGGAACGGGCGGGGCCGCTCCACGAATCCCCGTATCGGCACGTTCACCAGTACGGCGATGCCCGCCGCCAGCGGCGCCCAGATCAGCGCCGCGACGGTGGACGCGGCGTCCTCGTCCCCGCGCCGCCTGACGGTCCACCAGCACCCCAGCACGAGCAGGACGATGGCGAACAGCAGCCCGTACTCACCGACGAACTCCATGACGCGGTCGAACCACGGCGGCGCGTCCTTGGCCAGGCCATTGATGTCGTACAGCAGGTCGACGTCGGGGTTCGACCCGGAATCGGCGAGTCCAGCCATGGTGCTGCGGCCCCTTCGTCGTCTCTCCCGGCGCACCTGTGCGTGCGCCGCTCCTGCCACCCCCGTGGTTGTAGATCCGCTTCCGCCGCACGTATGCAGGACACGTGCCGATGAACGTCTGCTCGGCTACGTCAACAGGAACGCACGATCCCCGCTGATACGTTCCACACTCCACCGAATGATCACGCAGACGTTATCGAAGAGAGATACGTCTTCGCAGCTCAGGGGGTGGGTTCACGCACGGTTCACACCGTTGTGGGCAGTGCTTTCGCGCCATCTTCGGTGACGCGGGTGGCTCCGAAGTAGTCGGGGGTGTCGATCGGGTCGAATCGGATGACGGCGCCGGTCCGGGGCGCGTCGATCATGTACCCACCTCCGACGTAAATGCCGACATGCCGGATGGCACGCGAATTGGTGAGGTCGTCCGAGAAGAACACGAGGTCACCGGGGAGCAGTTCGTCCCGCGAGGGGTGCGGGCCGGCGTTGTACTGGTCGTTGGCGACCCGCGGGAGCTTCACGCCCACGCTCGCGTAGGCGGCCTGGGTCAGTCCGGAGCAGTCGAAGCGTCCGCCCTGCTCAGCGGTACCGGTGCCGCCCCAGAGGTAGAGCGTGCCGAGCTTCTTCTGCGCGTACTCGATCGCCGCGGCGGCCTGCTCGGAGGGGTCGACCCGCCCGACCGGCGCGGCGAAGCTCTCCGCGAGCGTCGTGATCCGCTTCACGTAGTTCTGGGTCTCGCTGTACGGCGGCACGCCCCCGTACTTGATCACCGCGTACGCCCCCGCGTTGTAGGCGGCCAGCATGTTCTCGGTCGGATTCCCGCCAACCTTCTTCACGTACGAGGCGAGTTCGCAGTCGTAGGAGGCGGCCGAGGGAATCGCGTCCTTCGGGTCCCACACGTCGCGGTCGCCGTCGCCGTCGCCGTCGATGCCGTGGCTGGCCCAGGTGCCGGGGATGAACTGCGCTATGCCCTGCGCGGCGGCGTGGCTCTGAGCCCTCGGGTTGAAGCCGCTCTCCTGGTAGAGCTGAGCGGCGAGCAGAGCCGGGCTGATGGCGGGGCAGAGGTTGCCCCACTTCTGCACGGTGGCCGCGTACGCGGCGGGCACCGATCCCTTGGCCAGCGCTTTCGCCCCACCGGCCGCCCCGTTGACCAGGTTCCCGGCGACGAGGTAGACCCCGACGACGAGCAGCATCACGAAGGCCAGGGCGGAGCTGATCGCAACGCTCGCCACGATCCACGCCTTACGCACCGTCAACCGCCCCTCGCCGCCCAGGAGTCCGTTGGTCAGTGTAGAGGCGGGCGCCACGCCCGGGAATGATCACGGGGAGGAGAGTCGGGGGCGGACGGAGGGACAGGGCACGGCACGGGCGGCACGGCGAGGGCACGGGGGGAGCCGGGAGGCGCACGGATCGCCGCGCGTCACGGTTCTTTCTCCGGCAGCTTTCCCGCACGGCGGATCAGGGAGGCGCACGGAATCGCCGCGCGTCACCACTCTCCGGCCGCTTTCCGGTACAGCCGCTCCGCCTCCGCGCCGAGGACGACGCTGTAGGAGACGCCGGGGGTCGTGCCGCCCTGGTCGTGCCCGCCGAGGACCCCGACGACCTGGCCGTCCCCGTTCACCCAGGGGCTGCCGCTGGTCCCCCCGCTGAAGCCGGGGCACGCGATGCGCTGCTGGGTGCGGCTGTGCGCGGCCGGCTTGTCGGTGCAGCCGACGGGCGTCTCGCGGGTGTCGGGGTACCCGGTGACGGTCACCGCGGTGGCCCCCGTGGCCGTACCGGTCACGAACCGGTTCCCGCCGACCACGTCCTGGACCTGCTCGCCGCCGTGCGCGGCGACCGCGGCGAACCCCACGTCGCTGTCCTCGTGCCGTCCCTCGACCCACCCGCGGGGCAGGAAACGCCGCACCACCGTCCAGTCCCCGTAGGGCGCGCGCCCGTTCCGGTAGCCCGGTACGAAGACCAGCCCTGCGTCACCGCCCAGGCAGTGCGCGGCGGTGACGATCAGGTTCCGGTGCGGCGCGTCGACCACGGACGCGGTGCAGAAGTGCCCGCCGGCCGGCCGGGCCGCCCGTGCGGCGGGGACGAGGACCCCGACCCGGGCGTCGCGCGCGGTGACGGTCACCCCGAAGGGCCCGGCCCCGTCGTCGGCGGTCGCGGTGGACGCGGTGATGAGGGCGACGAGGACCACGGCGATGGACAGGACGCGCTTCACCGGAGCGACTGTGCCCGACGAAGGTGAGAGAAACGTCAGACGCCGGTCGGCTCGCTGCGAGCCGACGGGAAGTGCGTCCCCGTCAGTTCCTCCGACACCCGCCACAGCCGCCGGGCCGTCAGCGGATCGCTGGCCGCGCGGGAGCGGCCCACCAGGGTGGGGGCGCCGCGCATCTCGCCGAGGCCGTCGGGACCCACGTAGCTCGCACCGGGGAGGTCCTGGGTGGCGGCGTAGAGGGTGGGGAGGGCGCCCGCGCGGTCGTCCTGCGCCAGGAACCTGTTGCCCAGGCGCATGAAGGCGCGGGTGGCCGGGTTGGCCGCGTGGCTCTGGAGGTTGGTGGCCGCGTAGCCGGGGTGGGCGGCCAGGGCGCGGACCGCGGAGCCCGACTCGGTGAGGCGGCGCTGGAGTTCCAGGGTGAACAGGAGGTTGGCCAGCTTGGACTGGGCGTAGGCGCGCTGCGGGGTGTAGTGCGCCGCCATGTCCAGGTCGTCGAAGCCGATCCTCGCGCCGCCCCAGCGGTGGGCGCCCGAGGAGACCGTGACGACGCGGTCGGTGATGTGCGGCAGCAGCAGGTTCGTCAGGGCGAAGTGCCCGAGGTGGTTCGTGCCGAACTGCATCTCGAAGCCGTCCTTGGTGCGCTGCCTGGGGAGCATCATCACGCCGGCGTTGTTGACGAGGAGGTGCAGCGGTCCCTGCCAGGCCTCGGCGAAGGCCCGCACGGAGGCCAGGTCCGCCAGGTCGAGCCGGCGCACCTCGGTGCTGCCGGGCACGGTCGCCGCCGCGGCCCGCCCGCGCTCCGTGTCCCGTACGGCGAGGACGACGTGCGCCCCCGCCCGGGCGAGCGCGTCGGTCGTGGTGAGGCCGATGCCGCTGTTGGCGCCGGTGACGACGACGGTCCGCCCGCCGAGGTCGGGGAGGCGGTCCGCGCTCCAGGTCTCGCTGCTCCGGTTGTGCGTCTTCTCAGCCATGAACCGAATGTAGACGGTGCCAACAATGCTGTCAATGACAACAATGATGACGGCGCCAACATCGGGATACGATGGTGCGCATGCCAGCCAGCCACACCGCGGAGAGCCGCCCCTACCACCACGGAGATCTGCGCTCCGCCCTGCTCGCCGGCGCGGAACGCACCCTGCGGGAGAAGGGGGCCGGCGCGCTCTCGCTGCGCGAGCTGGCCCGGGAGGCGGGCGTGAGCCACGCCGCGCCCGGCCGCCACTTCAAGGACAAGCAGGCCCTGCTCAACGCCCTGGCGCTGGTCGGGTACGACCGGCTGGGCCAGGCCCTGGAGAGCGCCGACGATCCCGCCCTCCCGCTCCAGCGGCGGCTCACCGCGCTCGCCCGGACCTATCTCGCCTTCTCCATCGACAACGCCGAGCTGCTGGAGCTCATGTACGCCCGCAAGCACGAGCCGGACGCCTCCGAGCAGATGGCCGCGGCCGTCGACCGGACGGTGGGTTCCCTGGAGCGGGTCATCGCCGACGCCCAGGAACGCGGGGAGATCATCGCGGGCGACCCGCAGCACCTCACCCTGCTGACGGGCGCCACCCTCCAGGGCATCGCCTCCTTCGCGGCGGGCGGCATGCTCGCCCCCGAGGCGGCCCTCGACGGCGTCGAGGAGTTCGTCCACCTCCTCCTGCACGGCCTCAAGCCCCGCTGAACACGGCCCAGTCGGGTCAAGCCACGCCCATCACCCGGCCATCGAGCCGTCAGCGATCGGTAAGCCCCACGCCCTCTTCGGTAAGGCGGAAGTCAGGATTCCGATCACCGTCTTGTTGTCACGTACTCAACAAGCGATCGTCGTCGCGGGTCGCCGCCCCCGCCGGGACACACACCGGCGGTCCCCCACCCGCAGGCCTCTGCCCACCACTGCCAGGAGGCTGTACCTTGCGCACGACACCCACCGACTCCCCCACCAGCCGCCGCAGATGGCGCCGCACGGCATCCGCCGTCACCGCCACCGCCGCCCTCCTGCTCACCGGCCTCACCACCGCCGCCCACGCACAGACCGCGGACACGAGCACCTCCAAGGTCACCTGGGCCCGCTCCTGCGCCCTGCCTCGCCACACCGACGAGATGGCCTGCAACGCCCTGCGCGTCACGGGCGGCCGCACCGCCTTCCAGCAGCAGCACGGCATCACGGCCAAGGCCGCCGAGGCCTCCTCCCCCTCCGGCTACGGCCCTGCCGACCTCCGCAGCGCCTACGGCCTGACCTCCGCCGCCACGAGCAACGGCTCCGGCCGCACCATCGCCATCGTCGACGCCTACGACGACCCGAACGCCGAGTCCGACCTCGCCGCCTACCGCTCGCACTACGGCCTGCCCGCCTGCACCACCGCGAACGGCTGCTTCAAGAAGGTGAGCCAGACCGGCTCCACCACCGCCCTGCCCACCGCCGACAGCGGCTGGGCCGGCGAGATCTCCCTCGACCTCGACATGGCGAGCGCCATCTGCCCGAACTGCCACATCACCCTCGTGGAGGCGAAGTCGGCGTCCATGACCAACCTCGGCACCGCCGTCAACGAGGCCGTCGCCCTGGGCGCCAAGTACGTCTCCAACAGCTACGGCGGCGGCGAGTCCTCCTCCGACGCCTCGTACGACTCCGCCTACTTCAACCACCCGGGCGTCGCCATCACCGTCAGCGCGGGCGACGCGGGCTACGGCGCCGAGTACCCGGCGGCGTCCCGGTACGTGACGGCCGTGGGCGGCACCGCGCTCACCGCCTCCTCCACCACCCGCGGCTGGACCGAGAGCGTCTGGCGCACCAGCAGCACCGAAGGCACCGGCTCCGGCTGCTCCGCCTACGACACCAAGCCCACCTGGCAGACCGACACCGGCTGCGCCCGGCGCATGATCGCCGACGTCTCGGCCGTCGCCGACCCGGCGACCGGCGTCTCCGTCTACGACACCTACGGCGCCGACGGCCAGGGCTGGGCCACCTACGGCGGCACCAGCGCCTCCGCCCCGATCATCGCGAGCGTCTACGCCCTGGCGGGCACCCCGTCCACCGGCTCCTACCCGGCGAGGTTCCCCTACGCGAACACCACCGCCCTGAACGACGTCACCAGCGGCAGCAACGGCAGCTGCACCACCAGCTACTTCTGCACCGCCCGGACGGGCTACGACGGCCCGACCGGTCTGGGCACCCCGAAGGGGCTCGGCGCCTTCACCGGCTGACGCCTCCCCGCCCGTGACGGAACGTCACCGAGGCACGCCGCCCGGGGTCGTGGGGGGGGCCCGGGGCGGCGGAGGAACGAACGGGCCGCGGCAACCCAGCCGCGGCCCGTTCGCCTTGCCGGGTAGCCTTCACCCGGGGAACACCGGCGCGACCACTCACCCGACCAGCCGTCAGAAACGGCCGTCAAGGGTGAGAAAGGCCGCAAGAGGGCACAACGACGGAACCGCACACCAGGTTCCGCTCAGGCCTCATTGTCCGGCGTGACCTGCCGTGATACACAGAGTGACCATACGATCCTTCGCACACCGCCCGTCGCCTCCTCTAGGGCCCGGCGCGGAACGGTGGCAAGGTATTCGTACGAAACCCGCCAATCAATGACGCCAAGTCGACATACGACAGCATCATTGTCGGCGAGAATGAGGCCTGACCTCTGCATGCCCGCAGAGGATGCGGAACTACCCAACAGGGGCGGTGACTTACATGCTCTTTGCGGCCGACAAGGGAGACATCAACACCATCATCGGCGGGATCGCTCCGGACTGGGGCCCCTTCGGCAGCCTGGGCAACGAGGCGAAGGTGATGATCGAGGTCGTGATGGCGGTGGCCATCCTGCTCTGCCTCGGCATCGCCATCTGGGGCGCCGCCAAGCAGCGCATCGGAGCCACCGCCCTGCGGGACACCTTCAGCGCGGAACAGGGCAAGGGCCTCATCATCGCGGGCCTGACGGGCGTCTTCATCATCGGCTCACTCGGGACGCTGTTCACCATCGTGTACGGCATGGCCGTGTAGCCCGGGCACCGTCCGCCCGCCGGGCACACCCGGTTCTCTCTCCCTCTCCATCCCACCCGCCCGTCGTGCCCACCGGCTGAGGTTGCGTTTCCCTGATGTCGAGTCACCACACCGCGCCCGCGCGGGAACCAGCACGGCTACCGTCGTACGAGGAGTATGAGAAGTACGACCGGTACGAAGTGTTTCCGCACGACGGCGAGGGGGCGTACGCGGCATGAGTCTCGGTGACGACCACGGGTCCTCCGGCGGCTACGCCGGCACGGGCCAGACCCGCACCCGCCTGCCCGAATCCGGCGACGCCTTCGGCGACCCCCGCCGCCGCGGCTCGTCCCGCAGCCTGGTCACGGTGGTGGGCGTGGTGGTCCTCCTGATCGCAGCGATCGCCTTCGCGAACCGGGGGGACGGCGACAGCGAGGCCAGGGGCTCCGGCAGTGACAAGGCAGAAAGTTCGGCGACAGCGCCCACGGGGCAGCGACCGGTGAAGTCGAAGACCGGTGACATCGCCACGGGCTACCCCCACACGGAGCAGGGCGCCCAGTCCGCAGCCACCAACTACGGCGTCGCCCTCGGGTCCGCCGACATGTACGACCTCGAGAAGCGGCACGCGATCGTCAACACCGTGTACGCGCCCGACGTCGCCGCCGCCCAGCTGCCGGCGTTCGACCAGGTGTACTCGCAGGAGGGCTTCCTCGAGAAGCTCGGCCTCACCAAGGACGGAGCCGCGCCGAGCGGCCAGACCTTCGTCTCACGCGTCGTCCCGGTCGGTACCAAGGTCACCTCCTACAACGACAGCACAGCCTCGGTCGCGCTCTGGTACACGTCCCTCTTCGGCCTGTCGGGTGAGGGCTCCAAGAACCCCGTGACGGAGAGTTGGTACACCACGACCTACCAGCTGAAGTGGGTCGGCGGTGACTGGAAGGTCACCGACTTCACCCAGAAGGACGGCCCGGTCCCGGTCGGGCGCGACCAAAGAGCCTCCACCGCAGAAGACATGAGCAAGGCCGTCGAGGGGTACGGAGGGTTCACCTATGCCCGGTAGGCATCACGTACTCAAACTCGGCGCCGCGGTCGCAGCGGTGCAGACGGCCACGGTCCTGCTGGCCACCCGTGCCTTCGCCGCCCCCACCCCGTCCCCGTCGCCCAGCAACAACGCCTGCGACCTTCTCAGGGGCGAGGCCAGAGAAATCTGCGAGGGCGACACCGGCAGCGGCAGTGGGAGCGGGACCTCCCGTCTCGACCCCACCTCCACCCTCGACCCCCTCTCCTCCCTCGCCAAGGGCTGTGCCGACGCCGCGTCCTGGACCGTCGACAAGCTCAGCGACGCCGTGAAGGAGACCGCCAACGTCGACTTCACGAACCCCAAGTTCCTCCAGCAGTACGCCGTCGTCTTCGCCGCGTCGACGATCCTCACGCTCCTGCTCTGGCTCCTGGCCGTCGCCAAGCGGGCGGTGCGCGGCGTCCCCCTCACCACCGCCCTGTCCGAAGCCATCGGCTTCCTGTGGCTCACGGTGCTGGCCTCCGCCTTCACGCCCCTGATCCTCTACACCGTCGTCTCCGCGACCGACGGCATCACCGAGGTCCTCGCCAAAGCCACCGGCGACCAGACCGACGCCTTCTTCGGCACGTTCTCCGAAGCCCTCAAGAAGGGCGAGGACATCGGCGGCGGCCCGATCATGCTGATCGTCGTCTCCCTCGTCAGCATCCTCGCCGCCGGCGTCCTCTGGCTGGAGCTCGTCATCAGGGCCGCCCTGCTCTACGTCGGCGCCCTCCTCGGCACCGTCGTCTACGCCGGCCTCGTCGACAAGAACCTGTGGGGCCACGTCCGCCGCTGGGCGGGCATCATGATCGCGGTCATCCTCATCAAGCCGGTCATCGTCATCGTCCTCGGCCTCGCCGGCGCGCTCTCCGCCGACGACGGCCCCGACGCCTTCTCCGCCGTCGTCTCCGGCCTCGCCATCATCCTGCTCGCCATCTTCGCCAGCGCGATGATCTACCGCTTCGTCCCCGGCTTCGGCGACGAGATCGCCGGCTCCCGCAACAACCGCATCATGCAGGGCGCCGAGGGCAAGGCCGCGGCCGTCATCAGCTCCCCGGCGTCCCTGGTCGCGCAGGGCATCAAGACCCACAGCTCCCGCGCCGACAACAACGGCGGAGGCAGCCAGTCCTCCGCCCCCCGACCCAGCAACCCCGCCTCCGGCGGAGTCGCCGCACACGGCGCGCGCGCCTCGAACGGCGGCGGCGGATCTGTCCCCTCCGCCGCACCCGCCCCCCGTTCGAGCAGCCCCGTCAACACTCCTCACGCCAGCAACACCCGCAACAGCAGTACCAACCGCACGGGAGGTGAAGGGCGTTGACGACCGAGTCCCACGTGTCCCATCCGGTCACGCCCCGCCGGACGTATCTGATCGGCCGCGCCCGGCCGAACGCGATCATCGGCCGCAACCGCGAGACCGGCGAGATCGCCCTGATCGTCGTGGGCGCGTTCCTCGGCATGATGTGCGGGCTCCTCGTCCCGGTGCTGTCCCTGCGCATCGTGCTGCTCGCCGGGTTCCCGATGCTGGCGCTGGCCGCGGTGTACGTGCCCTACAAGCACCGCACCTTCTACAAGTGGTTCGAGATCAACCGCAGCTACAAGCGGACCCTGAAGCGGGGCACCACCTACCGCTCCGCCGTCATCGAGGCCGGCACCCGGCTGGACGGCCGCGAGGTGGAGATCGGGCCGCCCCCCGGCATCGGCCGCATCACGTGGCTGGCCGCCCCCTTCGGCCCCGACGAGATCGCCGTGCTCCTGCACGCCGACCGCAAGACCGTCACCGCCGCCATCGAGATCGAGGGCCCGGGCGTCGGCCTGCGCGACAGCGAGGACCAGGAGGCCCTCGTCGACCGCTTCGGCACCCTGCTCAAGCACGTGGCCAACGGCGACGGCTTCGTCACCCGCATCCAGATGCTGGCCCGCACCCTCCCGGCCGACCCGGACGCCCACGCCAAGGACGTCGCCGTCCGCGGCGACGACAAGGCCCTGCCGTGGCTTCAGGAGTCCTACGACCAGCTCCAGTCGATGGTGTCCACCAGCAGCGAGCAGCACCGCGCCTACCTCGTCGCCTGCATGCACTACACCCGCGACCTCGCCGCCGAAGCCAACGCCATGGCCCGCGCCGCCCGCGCCCACGGCGGCAAGGTCGACCGGGACGCCGGACTCGCCGTCGTCATGGCCCGCGAGCTCACCGACATCTGCTCGCGCCTCCAAGAGGCCGACATCCGCGTCCGGCAGCCCCTGGGCCAGGGACGGCTGTCCTCGCTGATCCACTCCATGTACGACCCGGACCACCCGATCGACCACATCCAGGCGATGACCAAGCGCAACGCCTGGCCGGCCGAGCTGGACGCCATGGAGCCCACCTACCTCCAGGCCAAGACCCGCGAGTCCTCCACCCGCGCCCCCTGGTGCCACGCCACCGCCTGGGTGAAGGAGTGGCCGATGACCCCCGTCGGCGTCAACTTCCTCGCCCCGCTCCTCGTCCACACCCCGGACGTCATCCGCACGGTCGCCGTCACGATGGACCTCGAACCCACCGAGGTCGCCATCGAGCGCATGCTGACGGAGAAGACCAACGACGAGGCCGAGGCCTCCCGCGCCGCCAAGATGAACCGCACCGTCGACCCGCGCGACGTCGCCGCGAACTCCCGGCTCGACCAGCGCGGCGAGGACCTCGCCAGCGGCGCCGCCGGGGTGAACCTCGTCGGCTACATCACCGTCTCCTCGCGCTCCCCCGACGCCCTCGCCCGCGACAAGCGGACGATAAGGGCCTCGGCCGGAAAGTCGTACCTGAAGCTGGAGTGGTGCGACCGCGAGCACCACCGCGCCTTCGTGAACACCCTTCCCTTCGCCACCGGCATTCGGAGGTAGGACCTGATGCGGGATCCGCTGTCCGTCCTCACCGACGCCTTCACCTCCTTCCTGTTCGGGAAGGTGGAGACGACCAGGCTCCCGGTGCGCACGTCCACGGGCCAGGCCCAGGCGGTCTACCTCCCGACCGCCGCCCCGGGCCTCGGCGACTCCGGCGTCATCATCGGCCGCGAGGTGTACTCCGGAAAGGGCTACATCTACGACCCCTTCCAGCTCTACGGCCAGCAGCTGCCCGCCCCCCACTGGCTGGTCCTCGGGGAGTCCGGCAACGGCAAGTCGGCGCTGGAGAAGACGTACGTCCTGCGCCAGCTCCGCTTCCGCGACCGCCAGGTCGTCGTCCTGGACGCCCAGGGCGAGGACGGCGTCGGCGAGTGGAACCTCATCGCGCGGGAGCTGGGCATAACTCCCATCCGGCTGGACCCGATGGCGGCCCTGGACATGGGCATCCGCCTCAACCCGCTCGACCCCGCGATCACCACGACGGGCCAGCTGGCCCTGCTGCGGACGATCATCGAGGTCGCGATGGGCCACGGCCTCGACGAACGCTCCGGCTTCGCCCTCAAGGTCGCGCACGCCTACGTCACCGAGACCATCGTCGACCGCCAGCCGGTCCTGACCGACATCGTCGAGCAGCTGCGCCACCCCGAGCCCGAGTCGGCCCAGGCGATGAACGTCGCCATAGACGACGTACGGGCCTGGGGCCTCGACGTCGCCCTGGTCCTGGACCGCCTGGTCGACGGTGACCTGCGCGGCATGTTCGACGGCCCCACCACGGTCGGCATCGACCTGGACGCCCCGCTCATCGTCTTCGACCTGTCCCACATCGACCGCAACTCCATCGCCATGCCCATCCTCATGGCGATCGTCGGCGTGTGGCTGGAGCACACCTGGATCCGCCCCGACCGGAAGAAGCGCATCTTCCTCGTCGAGGAGGCCTGGCACATCATCAACAGCCCCTTCGTCGCCCAGCTGTTCCAGCGCCTGCTGAAGTTCGGCCGGCGCCTGGGCCTGTCCTTCGTAGCGGTCGTCCACCACCTCTCGGACGTCGTCGACGGCGCGGCGGCGAAGGAGGCGGCGGCGATCCTGAAAATGGCGTCGACGAGGACGATCTACGCCCAGAAGGCCGACGAGGCGAGAGCGACGGGACGGGTGCTGGGGTTGCCCAGGTGGGCGGTGGAGATCATCCCGACGCTCACCCCCGGCATCGCCGTCTGGGACGTCAACGGCAATGTCCAGGTCGTCAAACACCTGGTCACGGAGACCGAACGCCCCCTGGTCTTCACCGACCGCGCGATGACCGAGTCCTCCGCCCAACTCGCGGACGACGCCCTGCACGCCGCCGAGATCGAGGCGGAGGAACGGGCCGCGGCCTTCGTGGAACACCACCTGGGCGACTCCGAATCGACGGTGGCGTAGGCGCAGGGGAGGACGCGTGAGACCGGACGACCGCCACACCCAGCACGGCACCCAGGGGGGCATCCCCGACGGCCTGCTGGTCGGCATACTCGCGTTCCTCCTCGGCATGACCGTGCTGGTGTGGACGGCCACGGGCCTCGCCGCCCTGTTCGCCCACGGCTCCTGGCCGTCCGGCGTCACCTTCGCCCGCACCCCGCTGGCCATGCGCGGCCTCATCGCCCAGCCCCACGACATCCCCGGCGCCTGGCCCGGCACACCCCCCGGCGAACTCTCCGGCTACGGCCTGTTCTGGGGCCTGCTCATCGGCCAGCTGATGATCCTGGTCGTCCTCACGGTGTTCGTGATGGGCACGCTGGCCCGATGGCGAGCGGTCCGGGCGAGGCGCCGGGCGGAGAAGGCGGCGCACGAGGCGGGAGCGCCGGCGCACCATGACGTACCGGGACCGGCGCACCATGACGTACCGGGGCCGGCGCAGCACGACGTACCGGGGCCGACGCAGCACGACGTGCGGGGACCGGCGCAGCACGACGTACCGACGACGACCCCACCGCACGAGGTCCCCACCCCCCGCCGCGCAGCCCCCGAGCCCACCCAGGTCCTGGAGCCCACGGCAGCACCCGGCGGCCCGCCGCACGCGGTCGCAACGCCCGCCCCGCCCGCGGCGGCCATCCCCACCACCCCGGCATCCCTGTTCGCCCAGGAACGGGTGGGCGGACGGGAAAGAATCCTCGTGGCCCCGAGAGAAACCCGCCAGGCGACCGCGACCCAGGCGGTACGCGACGCCGAGGGCCCCGCTCTCGTCGTCACGTCGAACCCGTCCGTCTGGCAGGACACCAAGGACGCCAGAGCCAAGCTCGGCCCCACCCACCTCTACGACCCCACCCACCTCTGCGACACCCCGTCCCGCCTCCACTGGTCCCCCACCACCGGCTGCGAGGACCGAGAGACGGCGACGAGAAGAGCCACCGCCCTCCTCACCCCCGTACGCCCCACCGCCAAACTCGACCAGGCGGTCAGCGACACGGCCGCCACCCTGCTGCGGAGCTACCTGCACGCCGCCGCGATCGACGGCCGCACCGTCCGCCACGTCCACCGCTGGTCCCAGGGCACCCAGATCCAGGACGCCGTACGCATCCTGCGCACCAACCCCAAGGCCGCCCCCGGCTCCGCCGGTGAACTCGAAGGCGCCCTCACGGCCCACCCCGAACGGCGCGACATGGCCCAGCAGTTGACCACCCGCGCCCTCGCGGCCCTCTCCACGGTCAACATCCGCGAAGCCTGCACTCCCAACCGAACTGATGCCCTCGCCTTGGATTCCTTCATCCACGAAGGGGGCACGCTTTATGTGGTGGGGGAATCCATCGAGGACCCCAGGACGAACCCGGGCGCCATGCCCCTCCTGACGGCCCTCGTCTCGAGCGTGGTCGAGCGCGGCCGGCACATGGCCGAACGGTCATCGGCCGGTCGCCTCGACCCACCAATGACGTTCGTCCTGGACGACGTCGCGGCCGTGGCCCCGCTTCCCCAGCTCCCGGAGCTGCTGGCCACCGGAGCGGACCGGGGCATGCCGACCCTGGCCCTGCTCCGGTCCCGCGAACAGGGCCGCGCCCGCTGGCCGCACGACGAACTGCCGGTCTAGGAACCGAAGACCCCGGCGCGCCGGCCCTTCACTCCCGCTCGAGGACGAACTCCAACTCCCGCTCCCCGGCCTCCCCCAGCGGCACCGTCACTCCGCTCGGCAGGAACCCCACCCGCCGGTAGAACCGCTGCGCCCGCCCGTTCTCCTCGTGCACGATGAGCCGCACCCGCTCAAGGCCCCGCCCCCACGCCCACTCCAGCGCCGCGTCGAACAGCACCTCGGTCAGCCCGCTCCCGTGCTCCTCGGGCCGCACGAACACACCGACCACATGCCCCTGCTTCCGCTCCACCGGAAACCCGGCCCAGTCGGTCGTCCCCGGCTCCTCCACGAGCACGGTCAGGGTCCCCACCCACCGCCCGTCCGGCCCCTCGGCGATGATCTGCTGCGCCTTGTCCGCCCCCTCGGCGGCCCACGCGGTCCGCTCCCGCCAGAACGAGTCCGGCCGGGCCGCGGCCTCCTCGTACGTCTCCAGGAACGCCAGGTGCGCCACCGGATCCCGCAGCGCCGCGAGCCGCAGCTCCTTCGCCGCAGGCCACTCACCAGCACGGACGGACCGGATCACATAGCTCATGCCGACACGGTAGTACCCGGGTACGACGCCCCTCACCCCGATTACCCCGCCGGTCCGACGCCCCGGGCCCCTGCGCGCACGAGCATCGAAGCATGCTGACGGCACACGAACTGACCAAACGCTACGGTGACCGGACGGTCGTCACGGACCTGTCCTTCACCGTCCGCCCCGGCACCGTCACGGGCTTCCTCGGCCCGAACGGCGCCGGCAAGTCCACGACCATGCGCATGCTCCTCGGTCTCGACGCCCCCACCCGCGGCCACGCCACCGTGGGCGGCCGCTCCTACGCCGACCACCCCGCGCCCCTCACCGAGGTCGGCGCCCTGCTGGAGGCCCGCTCGGTCCACCCCGGCCGCACCGCCTACCACCACCTGCGCGCCCTCGCCCACACCCACGGCATCCCCCGCTCCCGGGTCGAGCGGGTCCTCGCCCTCACGGGCCTGACCGACGTGGCCCACCGCCGCGTCAAGGGTTTCTCCCTGGGCATGGGACAGCGCCTCGGCATCGCCGCCGCCCTCCTCGGCGACCCGGCCACGCTCCTCCTCGACGAGCCCGTCAACGGCCTCGACCCGGAAGGCGTCCTCTGGATCCGCAACCTGCTCAAGTCCCTGGCCGCGGAGGGCCGCACGGTCTTCGTCTCCTCCCACCTGATGAGCGAGATGGCCCTCACCGCCGAACACCTGGTCATCATCGGCCGCGGCCGCCTCCTCGCCGACACCACCGTCACCGACTTCGTACGCCACTCCGGCGCGGGCACCACCAAGGTCGTCACCCCGGAGGCCACGGCCCTCGTGGACCTCCTCACCGCCCCCGGCGTGGAGATCACCGCCGACACCCCCGGCACCCTCCACATCCGCGGCACGGACGCCCGGCACATCGGCAGCACGGCGGCCGCCCACGGCATCCCCCTCTACGAACTGACCCCCGCCACCGCCTCCCTGGAGGAGGCCTTCATGGACCTCACCCGGGACGCGGTGGAATACCCGGCGACCCTGCAAGGAGCAGCGGCATGACCACGGCGACCCTCCCCTACCGCGTCACACCGGCCGGCGTCCTGCGCTCCGAGTGGCACAAGTTCTGGACCCTGCGCTCCACCTGGATCACCCTCGCCGTCACCAGCGTCCTCACCGCCGCCATGGGCGCGGGCCTCGGCGCCGCCTACGACGGCACGGGCGAAGGCGGCATGGACACGGTCGTCTTCGTCCTGCTCGGCACCCAGTTCGCCCAGATCAACCTGGGGGTGCTGGGCATCCTGGCCACGGCCGGCGAGTACTCCACGGGCCAGATCCGCGCCACCATGACAGCCGTCCCACGCCGCCTGCCCGTCCTCTGGTCCAAGGCCGCCGTCCTGGCCGCGGTCGCCCTCCCCCTGACCCTGGCGACGAACCTGCTCACCTTCCCCCTGGCCCAGTCCTTCCTCTCCGGCACCGACCAGGCGGCCTCCCTCGGCAACCCGGGCGTCCTGCGCGCCCTCGCCGGCAACGCGGCCGGTCTCACCCTCCTCGCCGTCCTGGCCCTGGGCATCGGCGCCCTGCTCCGCTCGGTCCCCATGGCCATCGGCGCCTTCATCGGCCTCGTCATGATCCTCCCGGAGATCCTGGCCATGCTCCCGTACGCCGTCGTCGACGACGCCGTCCGCTACTTCCCCGGCAAGGCCCTGGAAGCCCTCACCACCGCCCACCCCCTGCCCGGAGCGGCCTCCCCGGGCGCCGCCCTGCTGGCCATGTTCCTGTGGACGACGACGGTCCTCGCGATGGCCGCGCTGGTCCTGCGCCGCCGAGACGTATGACGCCCGGCATCGGATCCCGCACGATGGACCCCGTGACGGAAGACCGGGCACCGGAGCCCCTCACCGAGTACGCCCAGCGCCTCACCCACAAGGTGCGCGCCTTCGACCGACGCCACCCCCTGTTGTGGGACCTCCACTTCACCGGCTTCTGGGTGACCGCCGCCCTGATCGACTACGCCGGCGGCGGCTGGCGCCACAACGCCCACCAGCTCGACCTGCCCGGCTGGCTGCTCCTCACCCTGAGCCTCGGCCTCTCGGTCCCGCTGCTGTGGCGCCGTACCCGTCCCGCCGCGGCTCTGGCCGTCATGGTCCCGTTCGCCCTCGTCGACGCATGGACCGGCGCCGCCCTCCAGGCGGCCCTGCTCCAACTGGTCCTCGTCTACCACCTCGCCCTGCGCCGCCCCCTGCGCGCACTGTGGTGGGCGACGGCCCTGGTGATGACCCCGGTCCTGATCTCGGTCCTCCGCCACGGGGAGGGCAGCTGGGACCAGCAGATCGGCTCGCATCTGATGTCCACCGCGGTGGCCGTCCTCATCGGCGTCACGGTCCGCACCCGCCGCAACTACACCGCGGCCCTGGAGGACCGAGCCCGCCGCCTGGAGACCGAACGCGACCAGCAGGCCCAGCTCGCCACCGCCGCCGAACGGGCCCGCATCGCCCGCGAGATGCACGACATCATCGGCCACAACCTCTCCGTCATCACCGGCCTCGCCGACGGCGGACGGTACGCGGCCACCAAATCGCCCGAACGGGCCGCCCAGGCCCTGGACGCCATCGCCACCACCAGCCGCCAGGCCCTCACCGAACTCCGCCGCCTCCTCGACGTCCTGCGCGAGGAAGAGAGACAACAGGCGGACCTGACTCCCCAGCCGGGTCTCACCGACCTCGACCAGCTCCTCGACGGCGTACGTGCCGCAGGCCTCCCCGTCACCATCACCACCCACGGCAGCCCCACTCTCCCCCCGGGCCGCCAGCTCACCGTCTACCGAGTCGTCCAGGAAGCCCTCACCAACACCTTGAAACACGCGGGCCCCGACACCACCGCGGACATAGCTCTGTCGTACGAGGAGAAGGCCGCCGTCACCGTCACGATCACGGACACAGGCCACGGCAGCCACACCGCCGGCTCCTCCCGGGACGGCCGCGGACTACCCGGAATGCGCGAGCGAACCGCCCTGTACGGCGGCACACTTGAGGCCGGCCCTCGCCCCCACCCGGAGCGCGGCTGGCGCGTCCGCCTACACCTCCCGGAGGAATCCCCGCAGTGACCACGGTCCTCATCGCCGACGACCAGCCACTTCAGCGCTTCGGCTCCCGCATGTTGCTGGAAAGCCAGGACGACATGACGGTGGTGGGCGAGGCGGCGAACGGCAGCGAAGCGGTCCGCATGGCGGCCGAGCTCCACCCGGACGTCGTCCTCATGGACATCCGCATGCCCGGCCTCGACGGCATCGAGGCGACCCGCCGCATCATCGCCGCCGGCCACCGCACCCGCATCCTGATCGTCACCACCTTCGACCTGGACGAGTACGCCTACGCCGGTCTGCGCGCGGGTGCCTCCGGCTTCCTCGTGAAGGATGCCCAGCCCGAGGAACTCCTCGCCGGCATCCGCGCGGTCGCCTCGGGCGACGCGGTGGTCGCCCCCAGCCTGACCCGCCGCCTCCTGGACGCCTACGTCCACCATCTTCCGGCCGACCCCGGCGCGGAGGACGGGACAGGCGAGGACCCCCGCCTCGCTTCCCTCACCGACCGGGAGCGCGAAATCCTCACGGTCATCGGTCAGGGCTGGACGAACACGGAGATAGCCACGCGCCTCCACCTGGCCGAGTCGACGGTGAAGACCCACGTGGGCCGCATTCTCGCGAAGACGGGTTCTCGCGATCGCATTCAGGCGGTGATTCTGGCGTACGACACCAAGCTGGTGCAGCCGTCCTGAAACGCAGAAAACCCCCGCATCCGAAGATGCGGGGGTTTTCCCAAAAATTGTTCGGCGGCGTCCTACTCTCCCACAGGGTCCCCCCTGCAG
>NZ_JBIBEQ010000007.1:0-199866 GCF_042955215.1 Streptomyces sp. NPDC012466
CCGATGTTCGCCTTCAAAGCCGCCGGGTTCATCGCCACCAGCACGTTCGGCGCATCCCCGGGCGTGAGGATGTCGTGGTCGGCGAAATGCAGCTGGAACGACGACACACCCGGCAGCGTCCCGGCGGGCGCCCTGATCTCGGCCGGGAAGTTCGGCAGCGTCGACAGGTCGTTGCCGAACGACGCCGTCTCCGAGGTGAAACGGTCACCGGTGAGCTGCATACCGTCACCCGAGTCCCCCGCGAACCTGATGATCACCCGGTCCAGGCGCCTGACATCCTTCGCGCCCGCCGCTTTGCGCTGCTCTCCTACGACTGCTCCGTCGGCCTGCTCCGCTGGGCTACTGACCTGGCTGGTCACTGAACTGGACCTCCCTAGAGGCGGCTGTCCGGGAGCGGCCTTCCCGCAGGCCCTCCCAGGATCAACCCTACGACCGCAAGGGTCGCCTTCTTCGGGTCATTCGCATCTTGGACACGACATTGAGATGATCGCGCGCCCGGACTTGTCAGGATTTTCCGCGCGCCCTCAAGTCGAGGTGTGTCAGGAGTTGAGGTACGTCAGCACCGCCAGCACCCTGCGGTGGTCACCGTCGCTCGGGGACAGCCCCAGCTTCAGGAAGATGTTGCTGACGTGCTTCTCGACCGCCCCGTCGCTCACCACGAGCTGCCGCGCGATCGCCGAGTTCGTCCGCCCCTCGGCCATCAGCCCCAGCACCTCACGCTCCCTGGGGGTGAGCCCCGCGAGCACGTCCTGCTTACGGCTGCGGCCCAGCAACTGCGCGACCACCTCCGGGTCGAGCGCCGTACCGCCCTCCGCCACCCGCACCACGGCGTCCACGAACTCCCGCACCTCGGCGACCCGGTCCTTCAGCAGATAACCGACACCCCGGCTGGACCCCGCCAGCAGCTCCGTGGCGTAACGCTCCTCCACGTACTGCGACAGCACCAGCACGCCGAGCCCCGGGTGTGCCTTGCGCAGCTGCACCGCCGCCCGCACTCCCTCGTCCGTGTGCGTCGGCGGCATCCGCACGTCCGCCACGACCACGTCCGGCAGCTCGCCCTGCGCATCCAGCTCGGTGATGGTCTTGATCAGAGCCTCACCGTCACCCACGCCGGCGACGACGTCGTGCCCCCGGTCGGTCAGCAACCGGGTCAGGCCCTCCCTGAGCAGCACTGAATCCTCGGCGATGACCACCCGCACCCTGTCCTCCACGATGTTCGGCCCCCCACAGCCCGATGCCGCCCGTCCGCAGCCCACAACGGCTCCGCGCCCACCCGTGCGACGGGTCCAGCATTTCAGGGTCGGGAGGTGTATGGGGACGGGACCGGTTTCTTGACTGGCCGAACGAGTGGTTGGGGGGCGGGGGGAAGCTTCGGGGCCAGAGGTGAAGACCCCTGGCCCCGTCACAGATCACGGGGGCCGGGCCCCCGCGGCGGTCAGCGCACGTGCGCCCCCCGCCACGGCAGCTCCGCGGTCACCCGGGTCGGACCGCCCGCCGGCGAGTCCACGACCAGGATCCCGTCCACCGCGTCGAGCCGCTCCGCCAGCCCCGCGAGTCCCGATCCCTGGGCCGTGTCGGCCCCGCCCACGCCGTTGTCCACGACCTGCAGCATCAGCCGGTTCTCCGTCCGCCACACCTCGACGCCCGCCCAGGTGGCCCGGGCGTGCTTGCTGACGTTCTGGAGCAGCTCCGACACCGTGAAGTACGCGATCCCCTCGATCGCCGGCGCCGGCCGCTCCGCCAGGTCGACCTCGACCTGCACGGGCACCGTGCAGCGCGACGCCACCGACGACAGGGCCGCGTCCAGCCCGCGGTCGGTCAGGACCGCCGGATGGATCCCCCGGGCGAGGTCCCGCAGCTCCTGGAGCGCCGTCTTCACCTCGCCGTGTGCCTCGTCCACCATCCGCGCGGCCGTCTCCGGGTCCTCCTGCAGTTTCTCCTTCGCCAGCCCCAGATCCATGGCCAGCGCCACCAGCCGGGCCTGCGCCCCGTCGTGCAGATCCCGCTCGATGCGCCGCAGGTCGGCCGCCGCCGTGTCCACCACGACCCCCCGGTCCGACTCCAGCTCCACCACCCGCGAGACCAGCCGCGACGGGCCGAGCAGTCCGTGCACCATCAGCCGGTCCACCATCGTCAGCGCCCGCACGATCCACGGCGTGGCGATCGTGAACAGCAGCCCCACCAGCGCGGTCACCGTGATCTCGAAGGGGTTGTCCAGGTAGATCCGGTGCGCCTCGTCGCCGTACAGCTGGACGCCGTCCTGCCCGGCGTACATCGGGAACACCCAGAACCACAGCGGGTACGTCAGCAGCGCCCAGCCCAGCACCCAGACGTTCACGGCGACGACGAACGAGAACACCGCCCAGGGCAGCTGCAGCACCGCGTAGAGCAGCGCCCGCCACGAGGCGCCGCTCTTGAGGACGGCCCCCATCCACGCCAGGGCCCCCGCCTTCCTCACCCGCAGCGGCTCCGGCTCGGCCACCTCCAGACCCAGCAGGGCCCGTGCCCGCGTCCGCTCCATCGCGCCGAAGCCGCGGCACCCGGCGAGCGCCGCCGCCAGCACCGGGATGCCCAGGAACGTGACCAGCAGGCCCGCCCCCAGCGACACCATCGTGACCGCGTAGGTGAACAGCAGGATGCTGATCGGCAGGCTGAGCAGCACATGGGCGAGCTCGCGCCAGGTGCGGCCCTCGACCGGCGCCCGCAGCGCGGCGGGCACCCGGTGCCGCCGTTCGGTGCTCCCGGTGAACCCGGACCCGCTGTCGAGCCCGTATCCCTGTCCGTACTCCGTGGCCATCGGCGTCGTCCTTCTCCTCGTCCTGCGGCTGTGCTCCCGTACCTCCACCCTGCTCCGCCGCAGGTCGACGGACCATGGAGTCCGTCGGCGTCTGTGGAGGGGGGTTTTCCCTACCTATGGCCCACCGGTCTATGGCCCACCGGTCTATGGCCCACCGGTCTATGGCCCACCGGTCTACGGCCGACTGGGCCACGGCCCGGTGGAATAAGGCCTACTGGGCCGGGGTTCGCCGGGCTGAGACTCGGCGGACCACGGCCCGGTGGGCCACGACGTGCAGGGTCCCGGCCCGGAGGCTCAACGTGCGCCCATGGCGACGGTGGCGTCGCCACGGTCGCGCCACGGCAGCTCCGCCGTGATCGTCGTCGGGCCGCCCGGAGGCGACTCCAGGACGAACAGCCCGTCGACGGCGTTCAGCCGGTCCGCCAGGCCCTTCATCCCCGTACCGCCGTCGAGGCTCGCGCCCCCGCCCCCGTCGTCCCACACCTGTATGAGGAGCCGGGTGTCCGTCCGCCACACCTCCACCGAGGCCGCGTTCGCCCCGCTGTGCTTGCTGACGTTCTGCAGCAGCTCCGAGACGGTGAAGTAGGCGATGCCCTCGATGGCCGCGGCCGGCCGCTCCGGCAGATCGACCGTCACCTTCACCGGAACCGTGCAGCGCGAGGCGACCGACGACAGGGCCGCGTCCAGCCCGCGGTCTGTCAGGACCGCCGGATGGATACCGCGCGCCAGATCACGCAGCTCCTGGAGCGCCAGCTTCACCTCGCCGTGTGCCTCCTCGACCATTGCCGCCGCCGCGTCGGGATCCTCCAGCACCTTCTCCTTGGCCAGGCCGAGACCCATGGCCAGCGCCACCAGCCGGGCCTGCGCCCCGTCGTGCAGATCCCGCTCGATGCGCCGCAGGTCGGCCGCCGCCGTGTCCACCACGACCCCCCGGTCCGACTCCAGCTCGGAGATCCGCCGCTCCAGCTCGTCGGAGGGCGACAGCAGCCCCCGCACCATGGCCCGGTCGGCGTTGGTCAGCCCGCGGGCGATGAACGGCAGCACCGGCCACAGCACGAACAGCGAGGTCAGCGTGACGGTGAAGGTGAGGACGCCCCACGGCAGCCGGATGAACTCGTACAGGACCGTGCGCCAGCCCACCGGGTCCTTCAGCTGCATCCACAGCCGCTGGAAGAAGCCGCCCTCGCCGCGCAGCCGCAGCCGGCTCGGCTCGTCCACCCGCACTCCGAGCAGCGCCCTGGCCCGCGCCCGCTCCAGCCTGCCCAACTGCCGCGCGCCCACGAGTCCGGCGGCGAGCAGCGGGAACCCAATCACCGTGACGGTCAGTCCGAAACCGGTGAACAGCACCGTCACGACGTAGGTGAATCCGAGCAGCGCGACCGGAAGGTTGGCCAGCAGGTGCGCGATCTCTTTCCAGGTGTGCCGGTCGTAGGCGAGACGCGGGGGCGGCGGACGGTCGTCCGGCCCGGCCGCCGTGGAGGCCGCCTTGGTACCCGGGGACGGGATGCGTTGGGTCATATGCGTTAGCGTGCCCGGCGGCGGGCGGCCGCGCCATGAGGTGGACCGCCAGGATCAACTGAGGAAAACCCCACCCCCGCATGCCGGGCCGTGACGGGCTGCTTACCCTGCCTTTATCAGGGCCTAGACTCCCGTGCGTACAGATCGTCGAACGGCGGCATCCGAGTGAGCCGCAGCATCGTCGCAGGATCCAGGTCCGAGTTTCAGGGAGCGAGGGACGGACGTGCCGGAACCGACCGTCGTCACCACGACCGTCGTCGCGGCGGACTACTTCCAGTCCTATTCGGTCGTCGGACTGCTCGCCGTCGTCGGTGTGCTGTTCGTCGCCGTCGCCTTCGGGGCCGGCCGCCTGCTGCGGCCCGTGGTCCCCACCCCCGAGAAGCTCCTGACATACGAATGCGGCGTCGACCCCGTGGGCGAGGGCTGGGCCCACACCCAGGTCCGCTACTACGTGTACGCCTTCCTCTACGTGATCTTCGCCGTCGACTCGATCTTCCTGTTCCCCTGGGCGACCGTCTTCGCCGCCCCCGGCTACGGCGCCGCGACCCTGGTCGAGATGTTCATCTTCCTCGGCTTCCTGGCCGTGGGCCTGCTCTACGCATACAAGAAGGGCGTCCTGGCATGGACGTGAACCCCTCGGTGTCCGAGCCCGTTCTGCTGCCCGAGCCCAAGCGGCTGGGCGCCCTCGCGCGCCTCGCCCCCGAGCCGATGAAGGTGATCCTCAACTGGGGCCGCCGCTACTCGCTCTGGGTCTTCAACTTCGGCCTCGCCTGCTGCGCGATCGAGTTCATCGCCGCGTCGATGGCCCGCCACGACTTCATCCGGCTCGGCGTCATCCCGTTCGCCCCGGGCCCGCGCCAGGCCGACCTGATGGTGGTGTCCGGCACGGTCACGGACAAGATGGCACCGGCGGTCAAGCGCCTCTACGAGCAGATGCCGGAACCCAAGTACGTCATCTCCTTCGGCGCGTGCAGCAACTGCGGCGGCCCCTACTGGGACTCGTACTCCGTCACCAAGGGCGTCGACCAGATCATCCCCGTCGACGTCTACGTCCCCGGTTGCCCGCCCCGGCCCGAGGCGCTGCTCCAGGGCATCCTCAAGCTCCAGGAGAAGATCGCCCGCGAGTCGCTGGGGGAGCGGTACGGCACCGCCCGCCCGTCGGCGGCGGCGCTGCAGAGCGGCCTGGTGCAGCCGCCCGCCCCCGCCCCGGGTTCCGACGCGACGCCGGGGGAGGGACGATGACCGCCGTCGGCTGGCTGCCCACCGACGCCGAGGAGCTCTTCGGCCCCGACGCCACCGCCGAGGAGTCCTACGAGGTCCTGACGGTCGACGTCCCGCCGGCTGCCTGGATCGCCGCCCTGCGAACCGCCCGCGACCGGCTCGGCTGCACCTACTTCGACTGGCTGAGCGCGGTCGACGAACCGGGCACGGGCTTTTGCGTCACGGCCCACGTCGCGGCGCTCTCCCCCGTACGGCGTCTCCTCCTGCGTACGACCGTCCCGCACGAGGCTCCCGCCCTGCCCTCGGCGGTCGACGTCTACGCGGGTGCCGCCTGGCACGAGCGCGAGACGCACGAGATGTTCGGCATCACCTTCGAAGGCCACCCGGGGCTGGACCACCTGCTCCTGCCCGAGAACTTCGAGGGCCACCCCCTGCGGAAGGACTTCGTCCTGGCCGCCCGCGTCGCCAAGGCCTGGCCCGGCGCGAAGGAACCGGGCGAGTCGGAACACGGCGGCCCCAAGCGCCGCCAGATGCTCCCGCCCGGCGTCCCCGACCCCAACGAGTGGGGCCCCCTCAAGGGCCAACTCCCTCCGGCCCCCGCCCGTCCGGCCCGGGGAGCGGGGCGCGCGGCAGGCGAACGCCCCGCCCGAGCCGCGGCACGTCCCGCGGGCGAACGCCCGGCACGCCGGACCCGCTCGGCCTCGGAGGGCTCCGCGAGCCAGACCGGTGCCGCGGAGACCCCGACCCCGGCTTCTTCCCCACGGCGGACCCGTACGGCGACGGAGGGCTCGGCGAGCCAGTCCGTCTCGGGTGACGCGGCTGCTCCGACTTCGACGGGTCGGTCCGCGGCGGGGGAGCCGGCTGCTCGGGGCGCGGCGGGCCAGCCCGCGCCGGGGGAGGCGCAGGCTCCGACTTCGGCGGGCCAGCCCACGCCGGGGGAGCCGGCTGCTCAGGGCGCGGCGGGCCAGCCCACGCAGGAGCCGGGTGGGGTGGGCCAGCCCACGCCGCAGGAGCCGGGGGGCGCGGGTCAGCCCACGTCCGGCGGGCCGGCCGCTCCCGCTTCGGCCCGACCGCGGCGCAACCGCTCGGCGTCGGAGGGTTCGGCGAGTCAGCAGCCGACCGGCTCGACAGCCGCGACACCTCACCCCGAGTCCGCGGTTCCTGACCCCGAGTCCGCAACACCTCACCCCGAGTCCGCGACACCCGGCCCCGACTCCGCGACGCCCGGTCCGGAGGGCGGGGGGAGCCGGCGGGCCGCGCCCGGCCGCGGTGACAGTCGGCCGGGCAGGGCTTCGAGCGCCCCGCGCAGCTCGGACGCCCCCTGGCACCACGCCCGCCCGACCTTCGACGAACCGGCCCCCGAACCCTCGCCGGAGGCGGGGCAGTCGCCGTCTCCGGAGCCGCCAGGCGGGTCGCAGACCTCCGCGCCCACGGACGACGACACCAAGCCCACCGGCAACCCCGACAACCCCGGGAAGCCCGACAACCCCAACCCCGGCAATCCCAACCCCGGCAACCCCGAGGACCCCGCAGGAGGCTCGCAGTGAATGACGTGCTCGACGTCGCCCTGCGACTCCTGGTCGTCTTCGTCGTCTTCCTCACCTTCCCCCTGGTCATCGGCCAGACCGAACACAAGGTGATGGCCCACATGCAGGGCCGTCTCGGCCCCATGTACGCCGGCGGCTTCCACGGCTGGGCCCAGCTCGTCGCCGACGGTGTGAAGTTCGCGCAGAAGGAGGACGTCGTCCCCGCGGGCGCCGACCGCCGCATCTTCCAGCTGGCCCCGGCCGTCGCCCTCCTGCCGTATCTCCTCGTCCTGCTCGCCATCCCCATCGGCCCGGGCGAGGGAGCCGTCGGCCAGGTCATCGACGCGGGTGTCTTCTTCGTCCTGGCCGTGATGGGCGTCGGCGTCCTCGGCTCGCTCATGGCCGGATGGGCGTCCGCGAACAAGTTCTCCCTGCTCGGCGGCCTGCGCACCGCCGCCCAGCTCCTCGCCTACGAACTGCCGATGCTCCTGACCGCCGCCTCGGTGGCGATGGCGGCCGGCACCGTCTCCCTCCCCGGCATCCTCGACGCCTTCGAGTGGTGCTGGCTGCCGTGGCAGATCGTCGGCGCGATCGTCTTCTTCGTGGCCGGCCTCGCCGAACTCCAGCGCCCGCCCTTCGACATGCCCGTCGCCGACTCGGAGATCATCTTCGGCGCCTACACCGAGTACACCGGCCTCCGTTTCGCCCTCTTCCTCCTCGCCGAGTACGCCGGAATCGTCGTCCTGTGCGGCCTGACCACCGTCCTCTTCCTGGGCGGCTGGCACGGTCCCTGGGGCGCCGACGGCCTCGGCTGGGTCTGGACCCTGCTGAAGACCGCCGTCCTCGCCTTCCTCGTGATCTGGCTGCGCGTCACCTACCCCCGTCTGCGCGAGGACCAGCTCCAGAAGCTCGCCTGGACCCTCCTCGTCCCCCTCGCCCTCGCCCAGATCGCCCTCACCGGCATCGTCAAGGTGGTGATCCAGTAACCATGGCCCCCCTTCCCGGCAGTGGCCTCGCCAAGGGCCTGGCCGTCACCCTCCGCACGATGACGAAGAAGTCCGTCACCGCGCAGTACCCGGACGCCCAGCCCGACCTCCCGCCCCGCAGCCGCGGTGTGATCGGCCTGTTCGAGGAGAACTGCACGGTCTGCATGCTGTGCGCGCGCGAGTGCCCGGACTGGTGCATCTACATCGACTCCCACAAGGAGACGGTCCCGGCCGCGACTCCGGGCGGCCGCGAGCGCAGCCGCAACGTCCTCGACCGGTTCGCCATCGACTTCTCCCTGTGCATGTACTGCGGTATCTGCATCGAGGTCTGTCCTTTCGACGCCCTGTTCTGGTCCCCGGAGTTCGAGTACGCCGAGACCGACATCCGCGACCTCACCCATGAGCGCGACAAGCTCCGCGAGTGGATGTGGACCGTCCCGGCCCCGCCCGCCCTCGACCCCGGCGCGGAGGAACCGAAGGAACTCGCCACCGCCCGCAAGACCGCCGAGAAGCTGGCCGCCCAGCAGGCCCCGCCGGTCACCGAACCGCACGCCGACGAGCAGGCCCGCGCCGCCGAGCAGCCCACCCGTCCCCAGGGCGACTCCAAGCAGCAGACCGACCAGCCGAAGAACCCTGGCCCGCCCGAGCCGGGCCAGTCCGGGCCGGGTCAGCCGAAGCCCGGGCAGGAGGGCCAGGAATGACCTTCTCCGCGACCGCAGCTCTCCTCGCGACGGGCCGGACCACCGGGGCCGCCGCCGAGACCCACGGCTTCCTCTCCCCGACCGGCGTCGAGATCGCCTTCCTCCTCGTCGGCCTGGTCACCTTCGGCGCCGCGCTCGTCACCGTCACCACCCGGCAGCTGGTGCACGCCGCCCTGTGGCTCGTGGTCGCCCTCGGCGGCCTGGCCGTCGAGTACCTCCTGCTCACCGCGGAGTTCATCGCGTGGGTGCAGGTCCTCATCTACGTCGGTTCCGTCGTCGTCCTCCTCCTGTTCGGCCTGATGCTCACCCGGGCCCCCATCGGCCGCTCCCCGGACGCCGACTCGGGCAACCGCTGGGCCGCCCTCACCGTGGCCGTCGCCGCGGCAGCCGCCCTGGTCTGGGTCGTCGTCGACGCCTTCCGCACGACCTGGATCGACCTGGACGGCCCCGCCGCCGGCTCCACCGAGGTGACCGGCGCGAGCCTCTTCCAGAACTGGGTCCTCCCCTTCGAGGCCCTCTCCGTCCTCCTCCTCGCCGCCCTGGTCGGCGCGATCGTCCTGTCCCGCAAGGCGAAGGCCGACGCCACCACCCCGAGCGGCGCGGACACCCGGCGTGACACGGAAGGGGCCCGCTGATGCACCTCGCCTATCCCGCCGTGCTCTCCGCCCTCCTCTTCTGCACGGGCCTGTACGGCGTCCTCGCCCGCCGCAACGCGATCCTGGTCCTGATGTCGGTCGAGCTGATGCTCAACGCCGTCAACCTCAACCTGGTCGCCTTCGACGTCTGGCTGAGCAAGACCGCCGAGGACACCCTGCACTCCGGCCAGGCCCTGACCCTGTTCACCATCGCCATCGCCGCCGCCGAGATCGGCATCGGCCTGGCGATCGTCCTCGCCGTCCACCGCAACCGCGGCACCGCGGACATCGACAGGCTCCGCGACACCGCCGAACGGCACGACCCCGACGACCCCGGCCACGAGGCCCGCACGGCCGGGAAGCCCGACGAGGCCCAGAAGGCTGAGGCCACCGCGTGACCACGACCACCCTCGCCGTCCTCGTCCCCCTCCTTCCGTTCCTCGGCGCCGCCGCCGGCCTGCTCCTCGGCCGCACGGCACCCGGCTTCGTCCGCCCGCTCGCCGTCCTGCCGACGCTCGCCTCCCTGGTGCTCGCCGCGCTGGTCGCCGTACGCCAGGGCGGTGACGCGGCCGTCGACTCGGCCACGGAACTCACCCCCACCGGCTCGGTCCCGATCGAGCTCGCCCTGCACATCGACGGCTTCGCCGCCCTCGTCGCCGTCCTGGTCGGCCTGGTCGCCTCCTGCGTGCAGATCTACTCGACGGGCTACCTGCGCGACGATCCGCGTTACCCCTCCTACGCCGCCCTCGTCTCGCTGTTCACCTCCGCGATGCTCCTGGTCGTCTACTCGGGTGACCTGATGGTGCTGCTGGTCGGCTGGGAAGTCATGGGCATCTGCTCCTACTTCCTCGTCGGGCACTACTGGGAGACCCCGGAGGCCCGGGCCGCCTCCCTCAAGGCCTTCCTGGTCACCAAGCTCGGCGACGTCCCCTTCCTCATCGGCCTGTTCGCCCTGGCCACCGACGCCGGATCGTTCCGCATCACCCGGATCCTCGGCACCGTCGCGAGCGGTGGACTCGACCATCCGACGCTGATCGCCCTGCTGCTCCTCGCGGGTGTGGCGGGCAAGTCGGCGCAGTTCCCGCTGCACACCTGGCTCCCCGACGCGATGGCGGGCCCGACCCCCGTCTCCGCGCTGATCCACGCCGCGACGATGGTCGCCGCAGGTGTCTACTTCATCGCCCGTCTCCTCCCGGTCTTCGAGGCCTCCCAGGCCGCGATGGTCGTCCTCGCCGTCATGGCAGCCGTCACGATGACCGGCTCGGCGCTCGCCGCGCTCGCCCAGGACGACATCAAGCGCGTCCTCGCCTACTCGACGATCGGCCAGCTCGGCTACATGACGGGCGCCCTCGCCGTCGGCGACCGCGGGGCCGCCGTCTTCCACCTCCTGTCCCACGGCGCCTTCAAGGCGCTGCTGTTCCTCGCCGCGGGCGTGATCATCCACGCCGCCGGCACCAACTCGCTCGCCGCCATGTCCCGCATGCGGAACCTGCGCGACCGCGTCCCCGACGCCTACTGGACGATGACCGTGGCGCTCCTCGCACTCGCCGCGATCCCGCCGTTCAGCGGCTTCTTCTCCAAGGAGGCCGTCCTCGGCGTCGCCGAGCACGTGGTCACCGGACACACCGAGCACGCCCCCGCCGCCGCGGGCTGGATCGTCCTCGTCGCCGGTCTGCTCACGGCCGTGCTCACCGCCGCCTACGCGATGCGCCTGTGGCTGCTGGCCTTCCGGGGCCGGGGCACCGAGGCCCCCGACCACGGCAGGCAGCCACTGACGATGACCGTCGTGCTGTGGGTGCTGGCCGTCCCGTCCCTGGCCCTCGGCGGGTTCACCTTCCGCCTGCTGCCCGACTGGTTCGACGGCCGCGACCTCGGCCCGACCCTGACCACCTCTGTGCTCGGCACGGGTGTGGCCCTGGTCGGCGGCATCGTCACCTACGCCGCCTGGCGGCACACCACCGCGCTCACCGCCCGCGTCCCGCTCGGCGCCGTCGCGGCCCACCCCGAGGGCGACGCCGCGCAGGTCGAGGCGGAAGCCATCGCCACGCACGAGCCGGCCTACGGGGACATCGCCTACGCGCCGGACCCCGCCGACCCCGGACGGCTGCTGCTGGGCCCCCTGCACCGGCACGCCGCCGCCGGCTTCCACGTGGACGCCGTGTACTCGGCCCTCTTCGTCCGCCCGGTCCAGGCCGCAGCGAGCCTCGTCCGGTTCCTCGACCGCGAGGTCGTCGAGACCTACGTGCGCGGTGCGGGTGCGCTGCCCCGCTGGCTCGGCGCCGCCGTACGGCGCGCCCAGACCGGCAACGTCCAGACCTATGTGAGCGCGCTGCTCGCCGGCACCGTCGTCCTCGCGGTCGCCGTCGTCCTCGTCGCCACCGGAGCGTGAGCAGGCGTGATCGATATCAACGAGTCCGTGATGCAGTTCCTTCTGGCGTTCGTCGTCGTCGGCCCGCTCCTCGGCGCCGCCGCCGCTCTCCTGCCCGCCCCGCCCGGGCTGAAGGGGAAATCACCCGAGCAGGCCGTGCTCCGGCACGGCGTCACCGTCACGGGCGCGGTCCTCATCGCGGCGATCGCCCTCGCGCTCGGCTTCGACCACGACCAGCCGTCGAAGATGCAGGCCGACACTGACATCAGCTGGATTCCCGCACTCGACGTACGCATCCACCTCGGCATCGACGGCATCTCCCTCCCCCTTCTGGTCCTGACCGCGCTGCTGACCTTCCTCTGCGCGCTCTACTCGTACTTCAAGATGCCCGCGGGTCCGACCCCGAAGGCCTTCGTCGCCCTGCTGCTCGTCCTCGAGTCCGGCACGCTGGCGACCTTCGCCGTCCTCGACCTGCTGCTGTTCTTCCTCGCCTTCGAGATGGTCCTCATCCCGATGTACTTCCTCATCGCCCGCTGGGGCGGCGAGGGCCGCAGCCAGGCCGCGTGGCGGTTCATCCTCTACACGCTGCTCGGCTCCGTGGTCATGCTGCTCGGCCTGCTCCTGATCGGAATCAAGGCGGGCACGTTCGACATGGTGGCACTCGCCACTGACAACGGCCGGTCCCTGACCGCATCCGTGCAGGTCATCGCCGTTCTGGCGATCGGCGTCGGGCTCGCCGTGAAGACGCCGATGTGGCCGCTGCACAGCTGGCTGCCCGACGCCCACACCGCCGCCCCGACCGTCGGCTCGGTCCTCCTGGCCGGTGTCCTGCTGAAGATGGGTACGTACGGATTCGTCCGGATCCTGCTCCCCATCGCACCGGACGGGTTCCGCACCTTCGCGCCCTACCTCGCCGCCCTGGCCGTCGTCGGCATCATCTACGGATCGCTGGCCTGTCTGGCCCTCGCCAAGCAGGGCGCGAAGGGCGACCTCAAGCGCCTCATCGCCTACTCCTCCGTCGGCCACATGGGCTTCGTCCTGCTCGGCATCTCGACGATGACCCCGACCGGCGTGAACGGCGCCCTGTTCGCCAACATCGCCCACGGCCTCATCACCGGCCTGCTGTTCTTCCTGGTCGGCGCCCTGAAGGACCGCACCGGCACCACCGACCTCGACACCCTCGCCGAGGAGACGGGAGCCGCCCTGTACGGCAAGGCCCCGCGCCTCGGAGGCCTGCTCGCCTTCGCCGCCGTCGCCTCGCTCGGCCTGCCGGGCCTGGCCGGCTTCTGGGGCGAGATGCTGGCCCTGTTCGGCGCGTTCCGGCCGGCCGAGGGCCTCAGCCGGCCCGCGTTCCTCACCTTCATGGCGATCGGCGCGTTCGGCACGTTGCTGACGGCCGCGTACCTGCTGATCGTGGTCCGCCGCGTCTGCATGGGCGCCCTGCCCAAGGACGCCCCCGGGCTCACCGACGTCCGCTCGTACGAGTTCGCGGCGTGGACCCCGCTCGTCGTCCTCACCGTCGTCGCGGGCCTGTGGCCCAAGGCTCTCCTCGGCCTGAGCGACCCGGCCGTCCAGCAGCTCCTCGCAGGAGGCACCCGATGAGCTCCCCGGCCCAGTCCCTGGCCGCCTCGCTGGTCCAGTCCGTCGACTGGCTCGCCATCGCACCGCCCACCATCGCGGCGGTCGTCGGACTCGTCGTGCTGGTCGCCGACCTGTTCGTCGCCGAGCACCGCAAGGCCCTGCTCGGCTGGACGTCGGTGGCGGGCCTGGCCGTCGCCACGGCGATGCTGCTGCCCCTGCTGGACGGCGACCGCAGCACCTTCTGCCTGACCGGCGACGCCGCCGTGTGCAGCTACACGGCCGACCGCTTCACCCTGGTCATCCAGTTCCTGGTCCTCGGCGGAGCCCTCCTCGCCGCCCTCCTGTCCGTCACCGCCCTGAAGGACGCCCGCAAGGAGCTTCCCGAAGGCGAGTACTGGTTCCTGCTGCTGTCCTCCGCGGCAGGCGCCGCCCTGCTGCCCGCCTCCCGCGACCTCGCGACGCTGATCGTCGCCCTTGAGGTCGCCTCCCTGCCCGCCTTCGCGCTGGTCGGCCTGCGGTACGGCGACCGGAAGTCCTCCGAGGCGGCCCTGAAGTTCTTCCTGTCCTCGGTCACCGCGACCGCGGTCAGCCTCATGGGCGTCAGCTTCGTGTACGCCACCACCGGCACCCTCTACCTCACCCAGGTCGCCGACCGCGTCCAGAACGTCGACGGGCAGTTCCACACCCTCGCCCAGACCGGCGTCGTCCTCACCCTCGTCGGCTTCGCCTTCAAGACGGCCGCCGTGCCCTTCCACTTCTGGGTGCCCGACACGTACGTGGGGGCGCCCCTGCCCATCGCGGCCTACCTGTCGGTCATCGGCAAGGCCGTCGGCTTCAGCGGCCTGATCCTGGTCACGGTCGTGGCCCTCCCGTCCTACGCGGACGTCTGGGGCCCGGCGCTGGCCGTCCTGGCCGCGCTCACCATGACCGTCGGCAACGTCGGAGCCCTGCGCCAGCAGGCCACGCGCGCGTACAGCGCGGTCCGCCTGCTCGCCTGGTCCTCCGTGGGCCAGGCCGGCTACCTCTTGGTGCCGATCGCCGCCGCCGCGTACTCCCGGGACGCCGAGAAGTCGATCGGCTCCACCGTCGCCTACGCCCTGATGTACGGCGCGGTGAACCTGGGCGCCTTCGCCGTGGCCGCGCTGGTCGGCCGCACGAAGTCCCTCAACCGCGTCGCCGACTACCGCGGCCTGTACGCGTCCAGCCCCCTGTCCGCGCTGCTCCTGGCGTTCTTCCTGCTCTGCCTCGCCGGACTGCCCCCGGGCATCATCGGCCTCTTCGCCAAGGTCACCGTCTTCTCGGCGGCCGTCGACGCCGGCCTCGGCTGGCTGGCCGTGATCATGGCCGTCAACGTCGTCATCGCGCTGTTCTACTACCTCCAGTGGACGGCCCTGCTCTTCCGCACCCCCGAGGGCGAACCCGAGAAGCACCGCGTCCCCGGCCCGGTCACCGCAGCGATCGTCCTGACCGGCGTCCTCGGGATCGTCCTGTCCGGCGCACCCCAGCTGGTCCTGCGCTTCACCGACACCGGGCTCTTCTGAACAGACCGGGCTTCCCGGAAAACCGGCCGCTTACACCGCGCGCGCGTGGGGCACTCGCCCCCACGCGCGCGTGCCGCTTCCCGGCGCCGTCACCCGGACGGTCCACAACCGCCGCCGCACGCACAAGGGAACTAGAGCCTCCCGCCTGGCGTTGACCAGTACGGGAGGGTCCACTGGACGTGAGAACGCGGCACCAGTGGCACCGACATCCAGCAAGCAAAGGTCCCCCTGCCGCACCACTTGGAGGGCGCACCGTGCACCGCCGGCACAACGGGCTCAGGACAGCGATCCTCCTCGGAGGACTGTCCGCACTCATCATCGTCATCGGCAGCTTCTTCGGCCGCATGGGGCTCGTCATCGCCGTCGTGGTCGCACTGGCCACCAACGCGTACGCGTACTGGAACAGCGACAAACTGGCGCTGCGCGCCATGCGCGCCCGCCCGGTGAGCGAGTTCGAGGCCCCCGGGCTCTACCGCATGGTCCGCGAGCTCTCCACCCAGGCCCGCCAGCCCATGCCCCGCCTGTACATCTCCCCGACGGAAGCCCCCAACGCCTTCGCCACCGGCCGCAACCCACGCAACGCCGCGGTCTGCTGCACCGACGGCATCCTGCGCCTGCTGGACGAGCGCGAGCTGCGCGGCGTCATCGGCCACGAGCTCAGCCACGTGTACAACCGCGACATCCTCATCTCGTCGGTCGCCGGCGCCCTCGCCTCGGTCATCATGTTCCTGGTCAACTTCGCCTGGCTCATCCCCATCGGGCGCTCGGACGACGACGACGGCCCCGGCCTGCTCGGCATGCTGCTGATCATGCTCCTGGGCCCGCTCGCCGCCTCGCTCATCCAACTGGCCATCAGCCGTTCCCGGGAGTACCAGGCGGACGCCTCCGGCGCCCAGCTGACCGGCGATCCGCTCGCCCTGGCCAGCGCCCTGCGCAAGCTCGAACTCGGCACGAAGCAGCTGCCGCTGCCGCCCGAGCCGCGCATCGAGACCGCCAGTCACATGATGATCGCGAACCCGTTCCGGCCCGGCCAGGGCCTCTCGAAGATGTTCTCCACACACCCGCCGATGGCGGAACGTATCGCCCGGCTCGAGAAGATGGCAGGTGGGAACCAGTGAGGACCATTCTCAACGTCATATGGCTCGTCCTGAGCGGCTTCTGGCTGTTCCTCGCCTACATGCTCGCGGGCCTGCTCCTGTGCATCACGATCATCGGCATCCCGTTCGGCATCGCGGCCTTCCGCATCGGCGTCTACGCCCTGTGGCCCTTCGGGTACACGACGGTCGAACGCCGTGACGCGGGCGCCCCGTCCTGTGTGGGCAACGTGCTGTGGCTGGTGCTCGCGGGCTGGTGGCTCACCCTCGGCCACATCGCCACCGGCATCGCCCTGTGCGTCACGATCATCGGCATCCCGCTGGGCATCGCCAACTTCAAGCTCATCCCGGTCTCACTGCTCCCACTCGGCCGCGACATCGTGCGGACGGACGAGCCGTTCGCGGTGCGCTGACGGAGCGACGAGGGGGGCATCCCTCCTCGATGTCCACAGGCCGGGGGTTGTCCACAGGCCCGCCCGCCTGTCGGTGGCGGTCTGCATGATGAATCCATGACCGCGATCGAGCAGTTGCCCGCCCGAGTGACGACCCAGACCCACAACAGCCACGCGGAGGCCGGCACTTCGCGCACCCCGGCCGCCGACGCGAGAGCATCCGCAAGACCCGGACCCGGAGACCCCTGAGCGCCCGGCCGCAAGGGGCGTCGGGCCCTAACGCCTCCCGGCTCCCTCCGTCTTCACTCCCCGCCGCACCGCGTACGCAACGGCCCCCACCGCCAGCACCCCCGCGCCCACCACCACCGAAACCCCGGGCAGCGAGAACGCCAGCACCGCGCACCCGGCCAGCCCTACCACCGGCACCCCCCGCGCCGCCGGCGCCGAAGACAAGGTCCAGGCCGACGCGTTGGCCACGGCGTAGTACGCCAGCACACCGAAGGAGGAGAACCCGATCGCGCCCCGGACGTCCACCGTGGCGGCCAGGACCGCGACCACCGCACCCACGGCCAGCTCCGCCCGGTGCGGCACCTGGAAACGCGGATGCACGGCGGCCAGCGCCGACGGCAGATGCCGGTCCCGTGCCATGGCCAGCGTCGTCCGGGACACCCCCAGGATCAGCGCGAGCAGCGACCCCATCGCGGCCACCGCCGCACCGATCCGCACCACCGGCACGAGCCAGGGCGCCCCGGCCGCCCGCACCGCGTCGGCCAGCGGTGCCGTCGCGTCCCCGAGACCGCCCGACCCGAGTACCGAAAGGACAGCCACCGCCACACACGCGTACACCACCAGGGCGATGCCGAGCGCCAGCGGGATCGCACGCGGAATGGTGCGAGCCGGATCCCGCACCTCCTCACCGAGGGTCGCGATCCGGGCGTACCCGGCGAACGCGAAGAACAGCAGACCGGCCGCCTCCAGCACCCCGTCCGCACCACCCGAGGCACCGATGTCCAGCCGCCCGGCATCGGCCTCACCGGACACCAGACACACGACCACCACGAAAGCGAGGACAGCCAGGACCAGCGCGACGATCACCCGCGTCAGCCACGCGGACTTCTGGACACCGCCGTAGTTCACCGCCGTCAGCGCCACCACGGCCCCGACCGCCACCGCGTGCGCCTGCCCCGGCCAGACATACGTGCCCACGGTGAGGGCCATCGCCGCACAGGAGGCCGTCTTCCCGACCACGAACGACCAGCCCGCGAGATACCCCCAGAACTCCCCGAGCCGCTCCCGCCCGTACACGTACGTGCCACCCGAAGCCGGATACAGGGCGGCGAGGCGCGCCGACGACATGGCGTTGCAGTACGCGACCACGGCGGCGAGGGCGAGTCCGAGGAGCAGCCCCGAGCCGGCGGCGTGTGCCGCGGGCGCGAGGGCGGCGAAGATCCCGGCTCCCACCATCGAGCCGAGTCCGATGACGACGGCGTCACCCACACCGAGGGTGCGGCGCAGTCCGGATCCGGGGGCTGTCATGCGTCGCACCTTACTGATCAGCGCAACCGGCGGGCAGAGCCGAGGCGTCCTGCCCACCAACAGGGCGTTAACGGGCGCGGCAAGGCCGCCGCACGCGAGACGCCCGACCTACGACGCAGGGTCTCGGCCTGCCGGAAGCAAGATCACAGGGCCGGGACAGTGCGGGCACAGCGTGAAAGGGCAGGTTCACGGCATGACCATCATCAGCTGGATCATCCTCGGACTGTTGGCCGGAGCCATCGCGAAGTTCCTGCTGCCGGGGCGCGACCCGGGTGGCCTCATCGGCACGACGCTGATCGGTATCGCGGGCGCGTTCATCGGCGGCTGGATATCGGCCCGCTGGATGGACCACCCGGTCACCAAGGACTTCTACGACGGTGCGACCTGGGCGGCGGCGATCGGCGGATCGTTCGTCCTTCTGATCGCCTATCGCCTTCTGTTCGGCAACTCGCGCGACTGACCGCGCCCGCCGCCCGCGACCGGCTGACTGACCGCGACCGGCAGACGAGAAGGGTGGACACCGGCAGTGCCCACCCTTCCTCGTGACCGTGCGGGCGGAAGCCCGGGGGACCGGACCTACCGGTAGTTCACGAACTGCATCGCGAAGTCGAAGTCCTTGCCCTTGAGCAGGTTGATGACGGCCTGAAGGTCGTCACGGCTCTTGGAGCTGACCCGCAGCTCCTCGCCCTGCACCTGCGCCTTCACGCCCTTGGGGCCCTCGTCGCGGATGGTCTTCGCCACCTTCTTGGCGTTCTCCTGGGAGATGCCCTCCTTGATCGACGAGAAGATCTTGTACTCCTTGCCGGAGAGCTGGGGCTCGCCCGCGTCCAGAGCCTTCAGTGAGATGCCCCGCTTGATCAGCTTGGACTGGAAGACGTCGAGGATGGCCTTCACCCGGTCCTCGGAGTTCGCCTCCATGAGGATCTGCTCACCGGACCACGAGATCGAGGCACCCACGCCCTTGAAGTCGTAGCGCTGTGAGATCTCCTTGGCGGCCTGGTTGAGTGCGTTGTCGACCTCCTGCCGCTCGACCTTCGAGACGATGTCGAAACTGGAGTCGGCCATGTCCTGTGGCTCCTTGTATCGGGGTGCGTATCGTGCGTACCGGCGTATGTGGGCGGCCGCAGGGCCCGTTCGGGTCCCGGGCCGCATCCGGACAAGCCTAGCCACCCCCGGCCCTCCGAGCGCCGATCAATCGGGTGGCGAAGCACCCCTCCGCATCGGGTATTGTTTACGTCGTTGCCACGGAGCGCCGCGGAAAAGCGGCTCGACGGGCAGCTACCCCGGCGGTGTGCCCGAGCGGCCAAAGGGAGCAGACTGTAAATCTGCCGGCTCAGCCTTCCCAGGTTCGAATCCTGGCGCCGCCACAAGACCGAAAGGGTCTGTGACCAGCAGCAATGCTGGTCACAGACCCTTTCGGCGTTACGGGCGCGCACTGGTCGCTATGCGCGCTTTTTCCCAGTATGTCTCACCCTGATTCGGGTGCTGACCAGCCCGTGTGGGGCAGATGTGGGGCAGCTTCAGACTTTCCTAGCCGCCGTTCCTCAGTGCCCGCTCGATGCGGGCGTTCGCCGTGGCGGCGCCGCCGTCCAGGCACTTCGCGCACACCCGGAACAGCACGGACACGCTGTGGCCGGTGCGCGCGGCCACCTCCTGCGGTTCCACCCCGGAGCTAAGCCACGGGGACACGGCCGCGTGGCGAAGATCATATGGACGCTTCGCGAGCAGTGATGCGCGCTGAGCGGGTGTGAGAGCACGCGCGCGGGCTTCCGCCCACACCTCGCCGTATCCGGTGTCCTGGATGAGTCCGCCGCGTTGCGTCCGGAACAGCCGCCCGTCGGGGGCGACGCCGTACGCAGTGACGTGCCACCTGAGCAGGTTCACGAGATCGGGCGGGACCGGCACGGTGCGGACCGCTTTCCTGGGCCGGTGCTTGAGCCCTCGCCGGTCGTGCGCTTCGCCGCTGTCCGTCCAGGCTGACCCTGAGCGTGGACGGGTCTCCCGCAGTCGCAGAGTGCCCCATCCCCGGCGGGGCAGGTCGCAGTCTTGGAGGCAGAGACCGATGACTTCCGCTGGCCGTGCTGCCGCGTAGTACATGCAGCCGAAGAACGCGACCAAGCGTCGCCCGCGGGGGCTCTGTGTACGCACGGCATCGAGCAGGGCGAGAGCCTGCCGGGGCTCTCTTGCCCAGGTCCATGCCCTCGGTCTCACCGCCGGTCAGGGCGACGCGGACCTTGCCTTCCCGGCGGATCATCAGGTTGCCCAGCACGCTGCCGGTGCCACCGAGCGCGGTGAGCACGGTGCGGATGCCCATGGCGCGCAGCATCCGGATGACTTCCAGGATCTTCTTGGCGAGTTGCTTCATCTGCCGGTCGGTGCTGATCAGGATTTCCGCGCCCTCGTCGATGACCAGCAGAATCTGCGGAATCTTGGAGCTGATGGGGAGCAGGTCCGTGTTCGCCTTGGCCAGCAGGTCCTGATACGCCTTCTTGCGGTGCAGTCCGATGGCCAGCGCGGCATCGAGCATCAGCGCGGCCTCCTCGTAGGAGGAGGTGAGCCAGTCCACGCCGGGCCGGACGGGCTTGCCGTCCTGGCTGGTGAGCTCGCCGTTGAGGGCGGGCAGGACCCAGGGCAGGCCCGCGCTGCGGCGTTGAGGTCGATCACCCAGGTGAGCACGTCCTGCGCGCGGGCGAATCCGGCGAGGATCGTGCGCACCATGTTCGTCTTGCCCGACCCCGTAGGACCGACCACGAGCGCGCATTGTTCGCGCAGGTAGGCGGAGACGATCTCGCCGTTGGTGCGCACCCCCCACGGCAGGCCGGACAGGACCGACAGGGGCCCGTAGTCGTCCGGGTAGGGGCAGTCCTCCTTGAGGACGTTGACCGTGGTCACGTCCATGATCGTGCGGCCCTGGTGGATACCGGGCCCCGCGGTGGCGGTGCAGCCGTGCGACAGCCTGGCATCCGCGGACAGGGCTACCGAGTACTGCGCGATCCGGTCCTAGGTGACGCCGCCCTGCGGCTCCAGATCCAGGGAGTAGCCCGCGCCGGTCGGCCACATCTCCACACCGACCACCCGCACGCTGATCGAGCAGATCCGCTGGATCCGCTCCACCCACTCTGCTGCGATCGCCCGCCGCTCCGCGGATAACTCCCGTGCAATCTCCCTCTGCTCGGCCGCGAGCGCTTCCTCCTCGCGGGCCTCCTCGAACAGGGCGGTGGAGCGGGCAGCTGCGCCTATGCCGACACCGATCGTGGCGAGGGAGCCGAGGGCGGCCCAGGTCAGGGGACCATTCGTCATGGCCCAGGTGGTCCATCCGGCGCCGACGAGCCAGGAGGCATAGTGGACCACGATCCGTATGCCCTGGCTGACTCCTACTTCCCGGAAGAGCTAGTCCGAGGTACGCCGTTGATGCTGCCCGAAGATGTGTCAGCGCCGGGTGGCGTGTCGGCCAGCGTTGGTCTCGTCCAGGCGCGCTATCGGGATGAGATCACTGTGCGGATGCCGACTCGTGCTGAGGTCGAAAAGCTGTCTCTGCCCTCCGCCACCCCTGTCGCAGTGCACATGCGCACGGGCTACGACGAGAACAATCGGCCCCTACGAGTAATGATCACGATTCTTCCGGGAGACCGTCATGTCATCAGGTACGACGTTTCAGCGGGACTAGGCACGTCTCTCAGGAGCAGGCAAGAGTGAAGGCCCTACATAGCATCGATCCGACGTTGCCGACCGACCGATATCCGGAACAGGTCTGGTACACGTCCTACGGTTCGAATATGCACCTCGATCGACTGGCTGCCTACATCAAAGGCGGTTGCCCACCCGGCGCGGCGAGGGAGTATCCGGGGTGCAGAAACCCGGCAATGCCCGCCCGTTCTATCCCTGTTGAACTGACTGGCGCGATGTATTTCGCAACCGAATCACCCGTGTGGGGCGGCGGGAGGGCCTTCTATGACCCCCAGGCAAGCGGACGAGTGCTGGCCAGGGCACACCTGGTGACCACCGACCAGTTCTCTGACATCGCCGCCCAAGAGATGTACCGAGAGCCGGGCGCAGGTCTTGAGCTGGTGGACGTGCTGGCAGATGGCTGCGCGGTGCTAGGTGAGGGCCGCTACGAGACACTCGTGTGCGCTGGTCAGGTCGAAGGATTGCCGGTCCTGACCTTCACCGCCCCCTGGGGCGTGCGGGACGTCGGATGGGTCCCGCCCTCCGCTGCCTACGTGCGCTTCTTGGCTTCGGGACTACTGACCGCCGGCGCATGGGACGTAGAGGCGGTGGCCTCGTACGTAGCAGCGTGTCCCGGCGCCGCAGGGCACTGGACTGAGCAGGCTATCTGCGACCTTTTGAGCATGGCCTGAGAGGTGGCTAGCCAAAGGTCGTGAGCAGGGCGCCGAGGCTCTGGGCATCCGCTCAGCTATCGAACACCGAGTCCTCCCGGGGGGCCAAGCGAGGGTTACACCGACCCGCTGACACAGGTCGACCCACCTTTCCTCCGACGGCGCCCGTTCGACCCACAGAACGGCCACTGCCTCCAACGCGCGTTCGCGGAGTTGATCCTGATAGTCGAGTACCTGCCCAAGACCTGCGCGAAGCTGGCGGGCCTCGTCAGCGGTCGTCAGCGACCTGACCTCGCAGACAGTCACTCGTCCCGCGGCATCGCGCCAGGCGAGGTCGAAATCGGGGTCGGAAGCGTCCGGGGAGAGCGCCGTGAAGCCGCGCTTCTGTGCTTCCTCGGCCAAGGCGTTCTGGAGTCGCCGATGCGTCGACAGGTTACGACCTACAAGATCAGGGTCCGGCGTGGTGGGGACGGCCGACGCCGGCGAGACGTTCTCGGCTGGCGCCACGTATGCCTGCCCGATCCCGACGTCAGGGGCGGTGATCGTGGCCTTCACCGGCACGAGGTGGAAGCGAATGTCCTTACGCAGTGGACCACCGCCTGTGGCGGGCGCCTCATCCTCGGAGTACGGATCGTCTGGGTCGAGCGCCCACTCTCCGAGATAGCGCACTGTTCCCCGAGCGCCATCGAACAGACGCAGGCGCTTGCCGGTCTCTTGATGCTCCAGGATGGCCTTGTTGCCGCGGAGCATCTTTTGATCGCCGGTCTGCCCTTCGCCGGTGTAGTGAAAGGTGCCGTCTTCGTTCCAGGTGTCGTAGTAGCCGTGCTGATGACCGGAGCTGGCCGCGGTGAAGATGAGGATATTGTTCGTGGTGCTCGACGGTGAGATCCCGTTCTGGGAGCTCCCTCCGTACTGCTTGTGCAGCTCGACCCGCCGGATCTCGTCTCCAGGCTCCAGGCGCCACTTCGGTCCGTGCCCTTTGAGCAAGTTGGCTCTTGGGCACGCGCAGGTCCAGCCACTCATCAACCTGCAGTGGAACGTGGTGCCTTGGGCCGGGGTCTTCTGCCCAGTAGTCCAGGTCGGGTTGGCCGTATCCCGCGCTGCCGGTGAAGTGGCCGTGGGCGATTACGCCGGCGTTCGGTCCGCTCACCCACAGCACGAACTTGTCGCCGGCTGCCACCTCGTTCACGTAGCGCGCGATAGGCCATGACGGCAGAACGTGTCCGTCGCGACGGAAGCTCTCCAGGTCAAACTTCTTCGGGTTGCAGTGCAGAAGCCACGTAGGCACAGGACCCCTCAAGTGAAGGTGCAGTTGAGTGAATCCTAGGACGCAGCACTGACAACGAGGCGCCCTTGCCGTTCGCCAGCCCGTTGAGCCGCATCCGGGCCGACCAGAGGGTTCAACCACCTCAGGGTGATTCGTCTGCCGGGACAGGTTCGAGGAGGCCCAGGCGGCTCCCTGTGATTTCACGCGCGGAGGGGAAAGGGGGTGGGATCACCGTTGGTCCGCGCCTCCTAACGAGCGATTCCTGCTTGTGGACCTGATCCGCTGCACGGGTGAATCCCTCTCGTAGCGGTTGCCCACAGTCGCTGATCCGCTCGCCCAAGCACATACTTAATGCTGACGCTTCCATCGTGAGAGTCAGGAGAAAGTGTGAGTGCAGCAGCTATTCCTCCCGGTGCTGGAGTCGATCCTGACGCTGCACGTGAGGAGAAAGTTGATAAAGATCTTGGGCAGGTGGCCAAGATCTTGGCGGCGGCCTTCACGGCCGTTGCCGGGTTCGGTACGGCTTTCGGGCTTTCGCAGGACGCGCTACTCATTGCCGTTAAGAACTATGTTTGGGTGTACATCTTTGTCGCAATTTTTGCCCTTGTTGCGATTGCATTGAGTATCTGCTCGTTGTTTTTTAATAAGACGCAAGAGGGTAACCGGAGCCAAGCTTGGCTGCTCGCTATTGGAACCTTCTTTTATCTGCTGGCTTTGTTGCTGACGATCATCTTCGTGGCCCAGGCGGCTACCACCGGCGGACGGCCCAACATCGCAGATGTTACGATTGAGCGAGGCTCGGACGTTAAAATGACCTTTACCGTCAAGGCTGACCGTGTGGCTGATCGACGGCAGATTGTTGTGGAAGTAGACGCTACACGTGGCAAGACGGAGTTGGAGCCAGCCATTTACCGCGCTTTGTTGCGGCCGGATCGCAATGGGAATGTAGAGCAGAAAGTATCCTTCCGCTTTACCGCTCCAGCGGAGGCCACGGGTGTCACCATTCGAGTCCGCCCCGAAGGTGACACCAGAAACGGCGCAAACTGTGATGGGTCACAGACTGAGAAGAGCAGTCTGGGTTGTGTAAGCGCGCCATTGCCGAAGTAGGTCGACTCGCTGCGCACCGCTTCTGAGCTGTGGCGCGAACGCCAGCGAACGGCACCGGTCAGGGACGCGAACAGTCGGAAAACGGGCACGGCCTGGAAGCGAGGACGCGCCGGTCGTGAGGATGGGCGTTCCACTGATTGACGAAGCGACCGCCTGCGACGATGGGAGCATGCCGACGCCTGGAACGCCCCTCCCGCCTTCACTCGTCCCCGATTGCACCAAGCAATCTTGCGGTCCGCAGCTGAGACTTTGGTGCTCACGGACGCGGTGACGCAGGCCAACATTGCACCTGACTACATCTCCATGTGGGCGATCGAGACTGAGCAGAGGGCGCGCGAGATCGCGGCTGCGTTCCATGCCGCTATGCACGGTCTCCGACTGCTGTACACGGCCGTACCGACGCAGCAGCGCTGAAGGGTCGGTGACCTCGGGGGAGGGCGTGGGGGACACCCCGTGTCCAAACCGCTTAGCGCAGGTGAACTGGGCCCCCTGTAAAGCTGCTGACGACAGACCTCCAAGGCGATGTAGAAGCACGGGAGGCCGGCCGGGGTGAGCCCACGAGCCGCGGGCCCCGGCCGACCTAAGGCGAGGCCGGCGGCCACGGCGGACGGGGACCCGGCCCAGCCCTCGTTGCCCGCCACACTGCTGCGATGCCGGGGTGCTCAAGGAGCCGGACGTTCCTAGTGCTCATCATGTAAAGGATGTATGCCGCGCACTCGTGGTTCGGCGTCTCAGGACAACTGAGGGGGGAGGGCCGCAGTGTGGAGGCGCAGGATAGTAGTTGCAAGTAGACGTCTTATTGCACACCAGCAGCGCCGCTAGGCGGTCTTGCTGGTCATGTGGGGAAGGCCGATCCTGCTTCAGTAGCGACCTGTGGGGGAGAGCGCGATGACTAGTCGGTTGAAGGCGCGGCAGTGGGCAGTCTGGACTGCGGTCACGATGGTGATCTTACTTCTGATCTTGTTCACACCCGTACTGCTGGAGCGTGCGCTTGTAGCCCACGACGACTGGGAGCGGCTCAGCGCAGTCAGCCAGACTTATGGAGCGCTTTCCGTCCTCTTCTCGGCTGCTGCACTACTCGGAGTTGTCGCGTCACTTACCTATCAAGCCCGTCAGACCAGGACCGCCAGTGAGGAGGCACAGAGGTCTTGGCACCGCCAACTGTTGCTCGTCACTCTTGAGCATCCTGAGTTCATGGTGTGCTGGGAACCCCCAACTACTGAATTGACCATGGATCGGGCACGACAGTTGATGTTTACTCACCTGATCGTGACGAGTTGGGATGCAGAGTTCCGTCTTGGCCGAGTAGGCGAGCAAGGCGTGCGCGGACTACTTGAACGCCATTTTCAGGGCGAGTGTGCTCGCATGCACTGGGCGGGACGCTCGAACGGCTGGCGTCGGTATGTTGTGGCTGCGGGGGATGCGCGCGGAATCAGGTTCGTCGAGTTGATGGACGAGGCTTATGAGGCCGCACTGGCGGCTGGTCCGCCCGTTCTCTCTGCTGCTTACTTCGTTCCAGCACCGACTGGGTGAAACAGTGGGACTGCGTGGGGCACGGATGGGGGAGGCTTTGTTCGCACTGCATGTGCCCCGATGGAGCCGGTTGCACCCCGCGAGCTGTAAAGCTGCTCGCTCGGTCCGGGGCCGGCTCTCATGGCAGGTCTTCGGTTGTTGGTTTTCGGGTTTCGATGAGCTGCTCTCAGCCTCGATGCGACCATCCTCGGATGGACGCATCGGTGCTCAGTGCGCTGGTAGGGCTGATTGGTGTTGGAGCTGGTGCTGGCGCTACGTTCGGCGGGGTCGTGTATCAGCAACGACATGGCGCCCGGGAAGCAAGGGCCGCGAGGCTGCGGGGCGAAGCGGTTGCAGCAGCAGAAAAGATCCTGGGCGAGCTGCTGGCTATGCAACACAGCCTGCGACTGGGCTCGTACGGTGCCGCGGAGGAGGAGCAGCGCGACTACCGGAGGGCCTTGCAGCAGCACCATGCAACGATCCAGTTGCACTCGCAGTGGCTGCCCGATGCCGAACTCCGGTCCCGACTCACTGTCAACGCCTTGTATACGCAGGTCGGGCCGGTCGGCGATTCCCGTAGTGACGTCGAACGGCGCGGGCATGGAATGGCTCTGTGCGCGGACAGTATTGCCTGCCTCGGCGCCTTTCTACGTTCTGAGGCTCTTCCTGTGCGCGATGCCTACGTCGATCAGATACTTGGCCGCTGGCCTGAGGGGCGGGAGCTACACACGTTCATCGTCTCAGGTCCCCCCGTGGAGAGTGATGAGACTCCGGCTTCTTCTACTTAGCGCAACTGGAGGTAGCGCCCCCGCGTTGGTGTGCCGCAGGTTGCTTGGCCCAACGATCGCAACAGGAAGAGCCAGGTACGCGGACTCCGGGGTGCTCGCGTGGGTGCAGCTTCGATCCCCAAGGCCCCTCTACTGGAATGGGGGAGTCTTGCCAGGGTAGGGAGCGGGGTGATGGGGAAGACGTCGCCAACGGCCATGGCATCCGCCAACGACGACGAACCCTGAGGTGCACGCCACTAGCGCTGGGTCTGTTCCAGTGCGGCGATCTCGGGCGCCGTCGCCGTGGCCCGCTGGCCTGCCTGGACCTGCTGGAGTCGTTTGATGGTGGCAGCCAGCACGTCATGGGCGTCTGTGGGATCCGCGCCCGCGTCCTCCACTGTGACTCTGGCGATGATGGTGCCGGATCTGCTGTAGCCGTACACCGTGCCGCTCGATCCGCTGTCTGCGAGGAAGACCGACTCCTCTCCGACTCGACCGACCTTTATGGGGGGCGCGTTCATGAGCTCCCAGGGCGTCGGTGATCTCGGTGACGCCCTGGTTGAGGCTGAGTGCGAAGGTCTTTCTATCTTCAGCTAGCAGGTAGACGAGGTACATGCCCCGCTGTGCCGTCCTGGTCTCATCAGGGTCGAAGAAGGAAACTTATGGGCATGTGGCGGCGTTGCCTTTGCCCGGGCTTCCCTCAACGATGTATCCAGCAGGTGCCAGGTGCCCGATCTCCTCGGGAGCGGCCCGGAGCAGATCTGCGATGTCTTTGCTGACCTTTTTGTCGTCATCGATGACGTATGTGGAGCCGACTTTGTAGAGGAAGTCCCCAAGTTCCATACGACGGATGCTATGCATGACCACTGACACGCGCCCGGGGGTTTCTCCCGTACTGATCTGCGGGGCAGGGACGTTGGGCAGTCGTGAAGGCCAACTCGGGGCTGTGCGGGGTCGGTCGCTGCACGTCCGACATCTTCGTCATCAGCCCCCGGCTCGTCGCTCAGGCAGCGGCGCGCTTGCGTCGGTGCGGCAACACTAGGGCTGCGTGCTTCGTTGGCCGTCCTCACCAGAGCGCTGAGAGGTTTCGCCAGCGTAGTGATTTCGCAGGATATCGGCTAGGACCTCGGCAGTCGCCTGGGCCTCGTTGCTGATGGCATACACGACGTCTGTGCTCGTGCTCGCCGTCGGTGAGGAGAGCACGTCCATGTACGTAGGCGCCAACTTCTCCTCCCGCTCTGGCTCATCGCGCACGGCAATGAGCTCATCAAATGTGCGAACCCGCGACGCGTACTGCTCTAGGGCGGTCACGCTCCTTTCCAAGGCAGCCCGGCCGTCTACTAGGACCTCGGCTCGACGGGCCAGCACTTCGTTGGCGACAGCGTTGCCACGAGCCTCAAAAATCTCATGCCGCACCGCTATACGTGAGGTCGCCTGCGCACGAGCAGCAACCTCCCATAGCAGCTGCGGCAGTTCTGCCTGTATACGTGTCGAGTCGAGGACCCCCTCGCGTCGTGCAGCGGACTCCATGACGGTGTCGTAGGCGGCGACAGCCTGCCGCAACAGCCTCCCCTCGGACCCCACCACGTCGCACAAGCACACGTAGTGCCCACTTCGCTCGCGTGCGATCTTGAGGGGGCGCCGTATCTCCCACACATACAAGACGCCCCAGAAGATGGACCAGGCCAACGAGCACGCCGAGACGATGAAGGCGATTGCTGCACACCAGTTGAAGAGGGATGCAAGGAAAAGTCCGGGCAGCCACATAAGTGCGCTACCGGCAAGCACTGCGGCGACTGCACTAGCGAGGCCCATACCGACCTGCCCGAAGGTCTCCGCCCGATCGGTCTTCAATAGCGCGGGCACTCGCCTCAGCGGCCATGCGGGCATCCATCGACTCCTGCTCCGGCCGGGGACCGCGGTCGCCTGCCGGGAGCCAAAATCCGGAGATGCGCCGAAGCGATCGCTGTTCCTTTTCGGGCAACGCCGGATCGATGATCACTCGCCTCGCCGTCTTGCCCTCGTCCAACGGAAGCCCCTCGTGAAGAAGATGTGATGAGCATGCACCCTACAAGTGAGTGTGCGGCCCCGATGAGGCACTTGTCGTTGACTCCGTGGGTGGGCGACATTGGCAACACCCCTGCCTGGCCATCAAGCGTCGTGGGGCAGGCGTGGGGTGCAACGGTTGATCTATGGCGTCTTGGCTGGCAGAGGACGGTGAGCCGCGCGGTCTGTAAATCTGCCGGCTCAGTCTTCCCAGGTTCGAATCCTGGCGCCGCCACACTGGGGAAGACCCCCTCTGATCAGGTTGCTTACTGATCAGAGGGGGTTTTCGTTATGTCGAAGTCTGCCGTCCATGCCGTCCGGCCGTCGCCCGGACGGCATGGACGCGTCAGATAGGCTGCCGCCTCTTGTAACGGCATCCTCCTGATGAGGTGTGAATGAAAACAGGCAGACGAACCGTCGCGGTGGCCACGCTCGTGGGGGCGCTGGGGCTTTCGGTGCTGAACGCGCCGGCGGCTCAGGCGGCGGACACCGGTATCACCGTGTCGGACAACGCCGCTGTCCGTGGCGACGACCCAGGCTTCTTCCTCCGCGGTGGCGCACATGCCGCTGTCGCGGATCCATTCCTCAGCGCGTTTCTCGGCCTGGCGGACACGCGGGTGAATGGCGGATTCCAGTGGGAAGAAAAGAGGCGGAAGTTCCACCTCGGAAACACGTGATCCCATGCGCACGATCATCTGGGAAATCGCGTATACGAAGCGACGGGAACACCCGCCCACGCGAAAAGGCACACAGGTCGCCGAGATGACAAAAAGAAAGGCAGGGAGCCACTGCTCCTTGCCACTCTCAACATATAGCGCATGGGGGGCCTTGCGGCAAGGCCCCCGGAGTGCCGCAGAATCTTCGGCCTGAAGCCGGAAACCGGCGAAAATGGGGGATGCCTTGATCGATGTGATCATCGTCGGCGGTGGTCCGACCGGAATGATGCTGGCCGGGGAGCTGCGGCTGCACGGCGTGCGGGTGCTCGTGCTGGAGAAGGAGGCGGAGCCGGCCCCGTACGTCCGTGCGCTCGGTCTGCACGTGCGCAGCATCGAGGTGCTGGACCAGCGCGGTCTGCTGGAGCGCTTCCTCGCCGAGGGCAGCACGCACCCGGTCGGCGGTTTCGCCGGCCTCACCAAGCCGCCGCCCGACCGGCTCGACACCGCACACGGGTACGTCCTCGGTATCCCGCAGCCTCGCACCGACCGTCTGCTGGCCGAGCATGCCGCCGAGCTGGGAGCCGAGATCCGGCGCGGCTGCGCGCTGGCCGGGCTGAGCCAGGACGGCGACGGTGTGACCGCCGAGCTGGCCGACGGCACGCGGCTGCGCTCCCGCTACCTCGTCGGTTGCGACGGCGGCCGCAGCACGGTGCGCAACCTGCTCGGCGTCGGCTTCCCCGGTGAGCCCTCCAGGGTCGAGACGCTGCTGGGCGAGATGGAGCCGGCCGCGCCGCCGGAGGAACTGGCGGCCGTGATGGCCGAAGTCCGCAAGACGCACTTCCGGTTCGGCGCGATGCCCGTGCGGGACGGGGTGTACCGCGTCATCGTGCCCGCCGAGGGAGTGGCCGAGGACCGCACGGTTCCGCCGACCTTCGAGGAGTTCAAGCGGCAGCTGCGGAAGTTCGCGGGCACCGACTTCGGCGTGCACTCGCCGCGCTGGCTCTCCCGCTTCGGTGACGCCACACGGCTGGCCGAGCGCTACCGCGTCGACCGGGTCCTGCTGGCCGGCGACGCCGCGCACGTCCACCCGCCGACCGGCGGGCAGGGTCTCAACCTCGGTATCCAGGACGCGTTCAACCTCGGCTGGAAACTGGCCGCCGAAGTGCGCGGCTGGGCACCGGAGGGACTGCTGGACAGCTACCACCGAGAACGCCACCCGGTGGCCGCCGCCGTGCTGGACAACACCCGTGCGCAGATGCACCTGTTGTCGCCCGAACCGGGACCGCGGGCCGTGCGCCGGCTGATGGGGGAACTGATGGACTTCGAGGAGGTGAACCGGTACCTGATCGAGAAGACCACCGCGATCGCCGTCCGCTACGACTTCGGCGAGGGCCACGAACTGCTCGGACGGCGGCTGCGCGACGTGCGGTTGCGGCGGGGCCGCCTCTACGAGCGGATGCGCGGTGGTCGAGGACTGCTGCTCGACCAGACCGGCGGACTGTCTCCGGCGGGCTGGGCGGACCGGGTCGACCACGTCGTCGACGTCAGTGTGGAACTCGACGTGCCCGCGGTGCTGCTGCGACCGGACGGCCATGTGGCCTGGGCCGGCGACGACCAGCAGGACCTGCTCGACCGGCTGCCGAGGTGGTTCGGAAGGGCAACCGGCTGAGAGGCCCCGGTGGTCCGGCCGGGGCGGGGGCGTGCGGGGTGAGCGCGCCCCCCGCCTGCCCTGCCGCCACGGAAAGGGCAGTTCCCGCAGGGGAGAGGCGTGGCCGGGCCGCTCGCGCGGCACACTGACTCCATGTCCTCCCGCCGCAGGATCTGCCCCGAGTGCCGCCGCGAGATCGCCGTCGTCGCGGGGCGGTACGCGCGCCACGACCCGCCCGGCGCCCGCGAGCACGGCGAACTCACCTCGTGCCCGGGCTCCCGCCGCCAGGCCCGCCCGGGCCCCGAGCAACCGTCCCTCGACGGCTACACGGTCCCGGACTTCCCCGGCCAACTGCCGCTGTTCTGAACCCCGTCGAGCGACCGGCAGCGAACCTCAGTTCCCGGCCACCGACTTCACCGCCACGGACACCGGTGCGGACCCGCTGATCAGCTCCAGGGTGAGTCCGGCCGTCGCCGGGGTGTCCACCAGCTCCGCCAGCACCGCGGCCACGTCGTCCCGCGGAATCGGACCGCGGCCCGTCCGCGCCTCCAGGCGCACCAGACCCGTACCGGCGTCGTCGGTGAGCCGGCCGGGACGCAGGATCGTCCAGTCCAGCGCGTCCAGCCCGCGCACGTACGCGTCCGCCTCGCCCTTGGCGCGCAGGTACACGTCGAAGATCTCGTCGCCCTCGTGGCTCGGGTCGGCGCCCATGGACGACACGACCACGAACCGCCGTACGCCGGCCCGCACCGCCGCGTCCGCGAAGAGGACCGCCGCGGCCTTGTCCACCGTGTCCTTGCGGGTCGCCCCGCTGCCCGGGCCCGCGCCCGCCGCGAAGACGGCGGCGTCGGCACCCCTCAGCCGTTCCGCGACCTCGTCCACGGACGCCGACTCCAGGTCGAGCACGACCGGTTCGGCACCGGCCTGCCGCAGATCGTCGGCCTGCTCGGGCTTGCGGATGATTCCCGCTGCCTCGTCCCCGCGCGCGGCGAGCAGCCGCTCCAGCCGCAACGCGATCTGACCATGACCACCAGCAATGACAATGCGCATGTCTTCGACCGTACGCCCGGACGGCACCGTGCGCCGCACGACACCGGCCCCGCCCCGCCACCGGCCTCACGGCACTTCGCCCCGCCCCTGCCGCGGCAGCCCCAGTTCCACCGAGGCCGCCGAACTGCAGTACTCCCGCACCGCGCTGGTCCGCGCCACCACGCGCCCCCGGTGCACGACGATCCGGCTGTACGCCAGGGACAGCACCCCCGCGAGCCGGTCCCCGCGCACCGCGAGCAGCTCGGCCGGAAAACCCGCCTCCACCCGCACCTCGGGCAGCCCCAGCACCGCCCGTGCCGAGGAACTCACCCCGTCGTACGCCTCCTCGGGCGACAGCCCGTGGCGCGAGGCCAGCAGGAAGGCCGCCTCCAGCGGATCACCGCGCCCCACCGGGTTGGACACGTCCCGCAGCGCCCCGCTCCCGGCGGCCACCCGCACCCCGGCCGCACGCAGCAGCCGTACCGGAGCGGCCCCGCGCCGGTCGACGCCACCGCAGCCGCCCTGCGGCAGGCACACCACCGCCACCCCGGCCGCCGCGAGTTGGTCGGCCGTGCGCGAGGCCACGTCGGAGGGCAGCCGGCCGAGGTCGCCGCACGGGCTGAGGGTCACCCCGGGGCGCAGTCCGCCCGCCATCGCCGCGAGCCGGGCCAGCCGGGCCGGGTCCCCGGCGTCCGTGTGCAGGTCGACGGGGCAGCCGTGCTCGGAGGCCACCTCCAGGACCGCCTCCGCGTACCCCGCCGGATCCGGGTCCAGGTCCGGCCGGCCGCCCACCACCGAGGCGCCCATCTTCACCGCGTCCCGCAGCATCGCCAGCCCGTCCGCACCGGCCACCCCGGTCAGCACCCGGGGCATCGCCACCGTCGTCAGCTCCGCCAGCCCCCGCAGCGCCCGCCGCGCCTGGAGAACGGCCGCCAGCGCGCCGAGCCCCTGGACGTCCCCCACGCGCACGTGCGCCCGCGTCGCCGTCGCCCCGTGCCCGAGCTGGAGCAGGGCGGCCTCGGTGGCCCGGCGCTGTACGTCCTGCGGCTCGTACGAGACGGGCCCCTCGGTGTCGGCCGACAGGGCCGTGTCGGCGTGGGCGTGCGGCTCGGCCGGGGCCGGCAGCAGCAGATAGCCGCTGAGGTCCACCCGCGCGCCGCACGCGCGCGTCGCGCCCGCACCCAGACTGCCGGCCGTGCCGACCGCCTCGATGCGCCCGCCGCCCAGCCGCACGTCCACGGTCCGGCCGTCGGTGAGCCGAGCTCCGCACAGCAGCAGCGACGACGGGTCGGCCGGACCCGGCGAGGACGACGGGGGCGGTGGTGGCTGCGGCCGGCTGTCGGGCATCGCACTCCAGGGGCTCGGGCTGCGCGCGGGAGGACGCGTGATCACGCAGAGTGAGACGAGCCTAGGACGGCCTCCCGCCGGGGACGGGGAGGAGCGCAATAGTCGTACCGGCGTGGTCCGCTCACGCGACGGGAGGCACTGACGAGGCTGCCGGGAGGACGGTCCGGGCGCCCGGGGTGGGTGCCTCGAAACGGATTTGGGCGAACGGCGGCCGAGCGTGTAATGTCTTCATCGCTCGCCCCAATAGCTCAGTCGGCAGAGCGTCTCCATGGTAAGGAGAAGGTCAACGGTTCGATTCCGTTTTGGGGCTCTGGTGTGACTGGCTCCCGTCGCGAGGCGGGGTCCGGACCACATCAAAGCGGTGTAGCTCAGTCGGTAGAGCAAGCGGCTCATAATCGCTGTGTCACCGGTTCAAGTCCGGTCACCGCTACTGACAGTAGCCGATTGCGGGGTCGGTCCTTCGATCGGCTACTCTTCTTGCGTTAAACAGTCCATCCGTTCGTCTTAGGAGCACTCACGTGGCTGCCACCGACGTCCGCCCGAAGATCACGCTGGCCTGCGTGGAGTGCAAGGAGCGGAACTACATCACCAAGAAGAACCGGCGTAACAACCCGGATCGTCTTGAGATGAAGAAGCACTGCCCGCGTTGCAATGCGCACACCGCGCATCGCGAAACGCGATAAAAACAGGCTCGTACACGAGGCCGTTCCCGAGTGATCGGGGGCGGCCTCGCGTCGTTGAGGGACCCGTACCGGTCAGTAGAGCTACCAGGAGGTACCGAGCCATGGCGCTCGACCAGTCCTTCGTGGGGCGGACATACCCGCCCACCGCGCCCTACGAGGTGGGCCGGGAGAAGATCCGTGAGTTCGCCGAGGCGGTCGGCGACGCCAACCCGGCGTACACGGACGCGGAGGCCGCCAAGGCACTCGGTCACCCCGACGTGATCGCCCCGCCGACCTTCGTCTTCGCGATCACCTTCAAGGCCGCGGGCGAGGTCGTTCAGGACCCCCAGCTGGGCCTGGACTACAGCCGCGTGGTGCACGGCGACCAGAAGTTCGCCTACCGCCGTCCGGTCCGCGCCGGCGACCGGCTCACGGTCACCTCGACGATCGAGGCGATCAAATCCCTCGCGGGCAACGACATCGTCGACATCCGCGGTGAGGTGCACGACGAGGCCGGCGAGCACGTCGTGACCGCCTGGACCAAGCTCGTGGCCCGCGCGGCCGAGGGGGCGTGAGCGACATGACCGCGAAGATCTCCTACTCCGACGTCGAGGTCGGCACCGAGCTGCCCGCCCAGACCTTCCCCGTGACCCGCGCGACCCTCGTCCGGTACGCGGGCGCCTCCGGCGACTTCAACCCGATCCACTGGAACGAGAAGTTCGCCAAGGAGGTCGGCCTGCCGGACGTCATCGCGCACGGCATGTTCACCATGGCCGAAGCGATCCGCGTGGTCACCGACTGGGCCGGCGACCCGGGTGCGGTCGTCGAGTACGGCGTCCGCTTCACCAAGCCGGTCGTCGTCCCGAACGACGATCAGGGAGCCGTGATCGAGGTCGCCGGCAAGGTCGCCGCCAAGCTCGACGACAACACCGTCCGCGTGGACCTGACCGCGACCAGCGCCGGGCAGAAGGTGCTGGGCATGTCCAGGGCGGTTGTCCGACTGGCCTGAGACCGGCCGCGACACGGTGTAAGGGGCGCTCTCCACTGCGGGGCGCCCCTTACGCATAGGGTGCCCGGACCTTCGCTTGACATGGTTAGTGATTGAGCACTAACTTCGAGGGCATGGCAAGGATGAGTGCGGAAGAGCGGCGCGAGAGCGTGATCCGGGCGGCGACGACCGAGTTCGCCCGTGGCGGTTATCACGGCACCTCCACCGAGGCGATCGCCCGCCGGGTCGGCGTCTCGCAGCCGTACCTCTTCCGGCTCTTCCCGGGCAAGAAGGCGATCTTCCTGGCGGCGGCGCAGCGCTGCGTCGAGGAGTCCATCCGTACCTTCGAGGAGGCCGCCGAGGGCCTGGAGGGCGAAGAGGCTCAGCACGCCATGGCGAACGCGTACACCAAGGTCATCGCGGAACGGCCCGAGCGGCTGATGATGCAGATGCAGATGTACGTCGCCGTGGCGGCCGCCGAGCAGGAGGGCGACCACGAGTTCGGCGAGTCGGTCCGGGCCGGCTGGATGCGCCTGTGGGACACCGTCCATGTGCCGCTGGGTGCCGACGCCAAAGAGACGACGACCTTCCTGGCGTACGGGATGCTCATCAACTGTCTGCTGGGGATGGGCTTCCCTCCCGAGCACCGCGTCTGGGAAGGGCTGTACCCGTCGGCGAAGCACACGGGCCGGCTGGAGGCGTGAGGGGGAAGGGCGCATCGACGCGCCTTTCCCTGTCCGCGAAAGTTAGTGATCAATAACTAATCGCTCAAGCGAATCACCTCTCTGGGGGAGAGATGTCACAGCAGACCGCACATCGCGGGGGAGCCGCCTGGGCCCTCGTCATCACCAGCGTCGCCGGATTCATGGCGGCCCTCGACAACCTCGTCGTCACCACCGCCCTGCCCTCCATCCGCGAGGACCTCGGCGGAGGACTGCACGACCTGGAATGGACCGTGAGCGCCTACACGCTCACCTTCGCCGTCCTGCTGATGTTCGGCGCCGCCCTCGGCGACCGCTTCGGCCGCCGCCGGCTGTTCATCGCAGGAATCGCCGTCTTCACCGGCGCCTCCGCCGCGGCTGCCATGGCGCCCGGCATCGACTCCCTCATCGCCGCCCGCGCGGTCCAGGGCGCCGGCGCGGCCGTGATGATGCCGCTGACGCTCACCCTGCTCACCGCCGCCGTGCCCGCCGCCAAGCGCGGCATGGCCTACGGCATCTGGGGCGCCGTCAACGGACTCGCCGTGGCCTCCGGGCCGCTCGTCGGCGGCACTCTCACCGAACACATCTCCTGGCAGTGGATCTTCTGGCTGAACGTCCCGCTGGGCCTGGTCCTGCTGCCGCTCGCCCGGCTGCGACTCGCCGAGTCCCACGGCACCGGAGCCCCGCTCGACGTCCCCGGCACCCTGCTCGCCAGCGGCGGCCTCTTCGGCATCGTCTACGGCCTGGTCCGCGGCCCGGCCGACGGCTGGACCTCTTCCCTCGTCCTGACGGGCCTGTTCGCGGGCTCGGCCCTGCTCGCCGGCTTCGTCCTCTACAGCACCCGCGCCAAGAACCCCATGCTCCCGATGCGGCTGTTCCGCTCCCGGGCCTTCGCCGGCATCAACGCGGCGAGCCTGCTGATGTTCCTCGGCATGTTCGGCTCGATCTTCCTGCTCAGCCAGTACATGCAGGGCGTCCTCGGCTACTCGCCCACCGAGGCGGGCCTCCGGATGCTGCCCTGGACCGGCATGCCGATGCTCGTCGCCCCCGTCGCCGGCATCCTGGCCGACCGCATCGGCGGCCGCCCGGTCGTCGCCGCGGGCCTCTTCCTGCAGGCCCTCGGCCTCGGCTACATGGCGGTGGTCGCCACAGCCGACGCCTCCTACACCGCCCAGCTGCCCGCCCTGATCATCAGCGGCATCGGCATGGCGCTGTTCTTCGCCCCCGCCTCGCATCTGGTGATGTCCAGCGTGCGGCCCTCGGAGCAGGGCATCGCCTCCGGTGCCAACAACGCCCTGCGCGAGGTGGGCGGGGCGCTCGGCATCGCCGTCATGGCGTCGATCTTCGCGGCCCAGGGCGGTTACGAAACCGGCCAGAGCTTCGTCGACGGCATGCGGCCGGCCCTCGTGACGGGTTCCGCGGTGGTCGCCCTCGCGGGCATCGCGGCCCTGCTGATTCCGACCCGGCGGCGCACCGAACGGCAGGCGCGTACGGCCGAACCCGCACCGGTGCGGGAGACGGTCTCCCCCTGACCCGACGAACCCGAGCAAGGAGAAGCGGCCATGCCCACTCTTCCCTGGACCGTCCCGAACACCCCGCCCCGCGACACCGAGGTGCACGTCTTCGCCTCCCGCTTCGAGACCCGCACCCTGTGGGGCGCCCTCAGGTTCCTCGCCGGTACGCCCGCCGTCTGGCGGCAGGTCCGCCGCAGCCCCGGCGCCTACGGGGCGACCCTGAAGGCGCAGCCCCTGAAGCGGACCTTCTGGACCCTGTCGGCCTGGGAGTCCAAGGACGCGCTCCACGCCTTCGTCCGCGCCGGTGCCCACGGCCCCGCCTCCCGGGGCCTGGCCCCGCAGATGAAGGACTCGGCCTTCACCACCTGGCAGGTGAACAGTGAGGACCTCCCGCTCTCCTGGTCGGAGGCGCTCCGCCGACTGTCCTGACGGCCACCACGCGTGCGTGCGGCCCCGTTCGCCGGAACGGGGCCGCACGCACGCGTGCCCGACCGGTCAGTGCCGTCTCGTAGTCTTGGGCCCGTGCAGGAACTCCACGACGCCCCCCTCGCCCCGTTGACGACCTTCCGCCTGGGCGGCCCCGCAACCCGGCTGGTCACCGCGACGACGGACGACGAGGTGATCGCCGCCGTCCGCGAAGCCGACGAGGCGGGCACCCCGCTGCTGCTCATCGGCGGCGGCTCGAACCTGGTCATCGGCGACAAGGGCTTCGAGGGCACCGCCCTCGTCATCGCCACCAAGGGCTTCACCCTCGACGGCACGACGCTGGAGCTGGCCGCGGGCGAGGTCTGGACCGACGCCGTCGCCCGAACGGTCGAGGCGGGCCTGGCCGGCATCGAATGCCTGGCCGGCATCCCCGGCTCGGCGGGCGCGACACCGATCCAGAACGTCGGGGCCTACGGCCAGGAGGTGTCCTCGACGATCACCGAGGTCGTCGCCTACGACCGCCACACCGGCGAGACGGTCACCCTGGCCAACGAGGACTGCGCCTTCTCCTACCGCCACAGCCGCTTCAAGTCCGACCCCGAGCGCTACGTCGTCCTGCGCGTCCGTTTCCGTCTGGAGGACGCCGAGGGCCTCTCCGCGCCCCTCCGGTACGCCGAGACGGCCCGAGCCCTCGGCGTGGAAGCGGGCGACCGCGTCCCCCTCGCCTCGGCCCGCGACACCGTGCTCAAGCTGCGCGCCGGCAAGGGCATGGTCCTGGACCCCGAGGACCACGACACCTGGTCGGCCGGGTCCTTCTTCACCAACCCGATCCTCACGGACACGGACTTCGCGACGTTCCGGGCGCGCGTGCGAGAGCGGCTCGGCGACGGGGTGGAGCCGCCCGCGTACCCGGCCGGTGAGGGCCGCACCAAGACCTCCGCGGCCTGGCTGATCGACAAGGCGGGCTTCACCAAGGGCTACGGCGACGGCCCCGCCCGCATCTCCACGAAGCACACCCTGGCGCTCACCAACCGGGGGAGCGCGACGACGGAGGACCTCCTCACCCTGGCCCGCGAGGTCGTGACGGGCGTCCGCGAGGCCTTCGGCATCACCTTGGTCAACGAGCCGGTGACGGTCGGGGTCAGCCTGTAGGCACCCGGCGTCGCCGCCGAGGTCGGTGGGTCCGTAGCCCGGCGGCGCGGCGTGCGGCTGCGCCCACCCGTGCCGCGCCCAGCGGCACGAGTGCCCGCCGCCAGGCGGGACGGCCCCGACCCGCGTCGCCGCCGAGGTCGGTGGGTCCGCGGCCCGGCGGCGCGGCGTGCGGCTGCGCCCACCCGTGCCGCGCCCAGCGGCACGAGTGCCCGCCGCCAGGCGGGACGGCCCCGACCCGCCCCCCCCGCGTCAGGCGACGAGGCGAGCTACGCGGTCAGCCAGTCGTCCACCCCCGACAGCAGCTTCGTCTTCACATCCTCCGGCGCCGCCGACCCCCGCACCGACTGCCGGGCCAACTCCGCCAGCTCCGCATCCGTGAACCCGTGATACCGCCGCGCGATCTCGTACTGCGCGGCGAGACGTGCCCCGAACAGCAGGGGATCGTCCGCGCCCAGCGCCAACGGCACGCCCGCCTCGAACAGGGTCCGCAGCGGCACGTCCTCCGGCTTCTCGTACACGCCCAGCGCCACGTTCGACGCCGGACACACCTCGCACGTCACCTGCCGGTCCGCCAGCCGTTTCATCAGCCGCGGATCCTCCGCCGCCCGCACCCCGTGCCCCACCCGGTTCGCCCCCAGGTCGTCCAGACAGTCCCGCACCGAGGACGGGCCCGCCAGCTCACCCCCGTGCGGCGCCGACAGCAGTCCGGCCTCCCGTGCGATGGCGAACGCCCGGTCGAAGTCCCGTGCCATGCCCCGCCGCTCGTCGTTCGACAGCCCGAAGCCGACCACACCCCGGTCGGCGTACCGCGTCGCCAGCCGCGCCAGCGTCCGCGCGTCCAGCGGGTGCTTCATCCGGTTCGCCGCGACCAGCACCCGCATCCCGAGCCCGGTCTCCCGCGACGTCGTCTCCACCGCGTCCAGGATGATCTCCAGCGCCGGGATCAGCCCGCCCAGCCGCGGCGCGTACGACGTCGGGTCGACCTGGATCTCCAGCCACCCCGACCCGTCCCGCAGATCCTCCTCCGCGGCCTCCCGCACCAGCCGCTGGATGTCCTCCGGCTCCTGGAGACACGAGCGAGCCGCGTCGTACAGCCGCTGAAAGCGGAACCAACCCCGTTCGTCCGTCGCCCGCAGGCTCGGCGGCTCCCCGCCGGCCAGCGCCTCGGTCAGCGCGTCGGGCAGTCGCACCCCGTGCTTGTCGGCCAGTTCCAGCACGGTGTAGGGCCGCATCGACCCGGTGAAGTGCAGGTGCAGATGGGCTTTCGGCAGCTCAGAGACATCACGTACACGCTCCATCCCAGGATCCTGCCGTACGTCCCGGCCGTCCCGGTAGCCGTTTCCCCTTTCGTGGTCTTGCTCGCACAAACAAATGGGGCACATACCGAAAACGGCATGTGCCCCGAGCCGGAGGACCGGCGAAGCGGACGTCAGTCCCGCGCCTCCGCCAGCAGCTTCTGGATCCGGCTCACGCCCTCGACCAGATCCTCGTCACCCAGCGCGTACGACAGCCGCAGGTAGCCCGGCGTGCCGAAGGCCTCACCCGGTACGACCGCGACCTCGGCCTCCTCCAGGATCAGCGCGGCAAGCTCCACGGTGTCCTTGGGCCGCTTGCCCCGGATCTCCTTGCCGACCAGCTCCTTCACCGACGGGTACGCGTAGAAGGCGCCCTCCGGCTCCGGGCACACCACGCCGTCGATCTCGTTCAGCATCCGCACGATGGTCTTGCGGCGCCGGTCGAACGCCTCGCGCATCGTCGCGACGGCGTCCAGGTCACCGGAGACGGCGGCCAGCGCGGCGGCCTGGGCGACGTTGGACACGTTCGACGTGGCGTGCGACTGAAGGTTCGTCGCGGCCTTGACGACGTCCTTCGGGCCGATGATCCACCCCACACGCCAGCCGGTCATCGCGTACGTCTTGGCGACACCGTTGACCACGACGCACCTGTCGCGCAGCTCGGGCAGCACCGCCGGCAGCGACACGGCCGAGGCGTCGCCGTAGACCAGGTGCTCGTAGATCTCGTCGGTCATCACCCACAGACCGTGCTCGACGGCCCAGCGGCCGATCGCCTCGGTCTCGTGCTCGCTGTAGACCGCGCCGGTCGGGTTCGACGGGGAGACGAAGAGGACGACCTTCGTCTTCTTCGTACGGGCCGCCTCCAGCTGCTCGACGGTCACCCGGTACCCGGTCGTCTCGTCGGCGACGACCTCCACCGGGACACCCCCGGCCAGCCGGATCGACTCCGGGTACGTCGTCCAGTACGGCGCGGGCACGATGACCTCGTCACCCGGGTCGAGGATCGCGGCGAAGGCCTCGTAGATGGCCTGCTTGCCACCGTTGGTGACCAGGATCTGGGAGACGTCCGGCTCGTAGCCGGAGTCGCGCAGAGTCTTCGCGGCGATCGCGGCCTTCAGCTCGGGCAGGCCGCCGGCCGGCGTGTAGCGGTGGAACTTCGGGTTCTTGCAGGCCTCGATCGCGGCCTCGACGATGTAGTCCGGGGTCGGGAAGTCGGGTTCACCGGCGCCGAAGCCGATCACCGGCCGCCCTGCGGCCTTGAGGGCCTTGGCCTTGGCGTCCACGGCGAGGGTGGCGGACTCGGAGATCGCGCCGACTCGGGCGGAGACCCGGCGCTCGGTGGGAGGGGTTGCAGCGCTCATGGGCCCCATCGTTTCAGACCGGAAACGCGCGCGGCACGGGGGTTTCACAGACTGAACAACGTCGGGCAAACCCCTGAACAACAGTGCGGATCGCCTGCACAGCCTGGGCGATCTTCAGCGGATTCACGTCAGTCCGGCCCCCGCTCCCGAGGCGATCTTCCGCCAACGAGCCCTGCGCCGCGCCCTTTCTGTTCGACGACCGGCCGCCGAGCACGTACACTCTCACCTCGTTGGCCTTCAGCAGGCCGCGCCCGTTCGGTGCACACCAAGCATTCGGATGGATGCGGTACGTTGGGGGACACACAAAGGGTCGTAGCTCAATTGGTAGAGCACTGGTCTCCAAAACCAGCGGTTGGGGGTTCAAGTCCCTCCGGCCCTGCTACACACACCTTCGCCAGGATGTGTGCGCATGTACGTACAGCAATGCACCGCCGTGCGGCTCAGACCGGGCGCGGCACGGCCACGACCCGGAATCAGGTGAGGACGAGTGACGGACGCCGTGGGCTCCATCGACATGCCTGATGCCCAGGACGAGGCGCCGGAGTCGAAGAAGACCCGCAAGGGCGGCAAGCGCGGCAAAAAGGGCCCGCTGAAGCGCCTTGCCCTCTTCTACCGCCAGATCGTCGCGGAACTGCGCAAGGTCGTCTGGCCGAGCCGCAACCAGCTGACGACCTACACGACCGTGGTGATCGTCTTCGTCGTCATCATGATCGGCCTGGTCACCGTGATTGACTATGGGCTCAGCAACGCCGCCAAGTACGTGTTCGGCTGAGCAGTCCGCGAAGAGCGCCGAGGTACCCGGCGCTCCTTTCGCATGTTCCACCCCTATGTATCCAGGAAGAAGCAGCCACCGTGTCTGACCCGAACGTGAACGACGCCATCGAGCCTGTCGAGTCCGTCGAGGACGAGCTCGACACCGTCGAGGGCGCGGACAGCGAGGACACCGAGGCCTCCGCCGAGGTCGAGGCTGCCGACGCCGTCGCGGACGACGCCGCCGAGGCGGAGACCGAGGACGACGAAGAGGCCGCGGAAGAACTCGAGGAAGAGCCCGAGGACGACCGCGACCCGATCGAGAAGCTCCGCGAGGAACTGCGGATCCTGCCCGGCGAGTGGTACGTCATCCACACCTACGCCGGCTACGAGAACCGCGTGAAGACCAACCTGGAGCAGCGCGCCGTCTCGCTGAACGTCGAGGACTACATCTTCCAGGCCGAGGTGCCACAGGAAGAGGTCGTCCAGATCAAGAACGGCGACCGCAAGACGATCAAGCAGAACAAGCTTCCGGGCTACGTCCTCGTCCGCATGGACCTGACGAACGAGTCCTGGGGCGTCGTCCGCAACACCCCCGGCGTCACCGGCTTCGTGGGCAACGCCTACGACCCGTACCCGCTGACCCTGGACGAGATCGTCAAGATGCTCGCCCCCGAGGCCGAGGAGAAGGCCGCCCGCGAGGCCGCCGAGGCCGAGGGCAAGCCGGCTCCGCAGCGCAAGGTCGAGGTCCAGGTGCTGGACTTCGAGGTGGGCGACTCGGTCACCGTCACCGACGGCCCGTTCGCCACGCTGCAGGCGACCATCAACGAGATCAACCCGGACTCGAAGAAGGTCAAGGGCCTCGTGGAGATCTTCGGCCGCGAGACGCCGGTCGAGCTCTCCTTCGACCAGATCCAGAAGAACTAACCGCTTCTGGACGCACCGCTTCCGAACAGGTCAGACGGGCCTTACAGCCCGTCTGACCTGCTCGGTTTTTGGCCGCACATGGATACCCGTTATCGTTGTGCGGTATGCCTCCATCCGGATGATCCGGTTCGGAGGCTGAAAAACTCTCACTAGGACCCGGAGAGAGCACATGCCTCCCAAGAAGAAGAAGGTCACGGGGCTCATCAAGCTCCAGATCCAGGCCGGTGCCGCCAACCCGGCCCCGCCGGTCGGCCCCGCGCTGGGTCAGCACGGCGTGAACATCATGGAGTTCTGCAAGGCCTACAACGCCGCGACCGAGTCGCAGCGTGGCTGGGTGATCCCGGTGGAGATCACGGTCTACGAAGACCGTTCCTTCACCTTCATCACCAAGACGCCGCCGGCCGCGAAGATGATCCTGAAGGCCGCCGGCATCGAGAAGGGCTCGGGCGAGCCGCACAAGACCAAGGTCGCGAAGATCACGCGTGACCAGGTCCGTGAGATCGCCACGACCAAGATGCCCGACCTCAACGCCAACGACCTGGACGCCGCCGAGAAGATCATCGCCGGCACCGCCCGTTCCATGGGCGTCACGGTCGAGGGCTGAGCCCCAACTCCATCAGCAGAAGTGGCAGGGCCTGCTCGGCCCGGACCACGACTCCTAAGAATCCACAGGAGCAGTAGTGAGCAAGCGCAGCAAGTCCCTTCGCGCTGCGGACGCCAAGGTCGACCGGGAGAAGCTCTACGCCCCGCTCGAGGCCGTCCGTCTCGCCAAGGAGACCTCCACGACCAAGTTCGACGGCACCGTCGAGGTCGCCTTCCGTCTGGGTGTCGACCCGCGCAAGGCCGACCAGATGGTCCGTGGCACCGTGAACCTCCCGCACGGCACCGGTAAGACCGCCCGGGTCCTGGTCTTCGCGACCGGTGACCGTGCCGAGGCCGCTCGTGCCGCGGGCGCCGACATCGTCGGCGCCGACGAGCTCATCGACGAGGTGTCGAAGGGCCGTCTGGACTTCGACGCCGTCGTCGCCACCCCGGACCTCATGGGCAAGGTCGGCCGCCTCGGCCGTGTGCTCGGTCCGCGTGGTCTGATGCCGAACCCGAAGACCGGCACCGTCACCCCCGACGTCACCAAGGCCGTGACCGAGATCAAGGGTGGCAAGATCGAGTTCCGCGTCGACAAGCACTCGAACCTGCACTTCATCATCGGCAAGACGTCGTTCGACGACACCAAGCTGGTGGAGAACTACGGCGCGGCGCTGGAGGAGATCCTCCGTCTGAAGCCGTCCGCCGCCAAGGGTCGCTACATCAAGAAGGCCGCCATCAGCACCACGATGGGCCCCGGCATTCCGGTCGACTCCAACCGCACCCGCAACCTCCTCGTCGAGGAGGACCCGGCTGCGGTCTGAGCCTGACGGCTCACCCAACCGGTCACGGGCCCCGCACCTCTTACAGGTGCGGGGCCCGTTCCCTTTTCCGGTACGTACGCCGGTGGCCTGGGTTAACGTGCGGGAACCGGATGCGAACGGGGGGACGTATGCAGGGCACGACCGTGCGCCGCGTGGGCCTGGTGCTCGTGGCGACCGCGCTGACGGGGGTGGCCGCCTGCACCTCTCAGGACTCCTCCGACCGCCCCGGCCGGAACGACCGTGCCGGGCGCGACCGGTCCCCGGCGGCCCTGCGCTCGGCCGAACGGGCCACCGAGCAGGCCGAGTCCGCCCGGGTCGAGTCCACGACGACCATGGGTTCCCTGATGTCCATGACCGCCGCCGGCACCCTCGGCTGGAGCGACGGCATCACCGGCACCCTCACCATCACCTACACCGGCGGCACCATGGCCGACACCATGCGCCGGCTCGGCAGCACCTCGATGGAGGCCCGCTACCTGCCCGACGCCTACTACGCGCGGATGGGCGAGAAGTTCGCGGACCAGGCCGGCGGCAAGCACTGGATCCGGTACGCCTACGAGGACCTCGAAGTCCTCACCGGCGGCTCGGGCGGCCGGCTCGGCGACCAGATGCGCAGCACGACGCCCAACCAGTCCGTGAAGCTCCTGCTGTCCTCCGGCGACGTCAGGAAGGTCGGTGAGGAGTCCGTCCGCGGCCGGACCGCCACGCACTGGTCCGGCACCGTGGCGGCGGCCGACGTCGCCGACGCCGGCCTGCGGAAGCAGCTCACCGAGGCCGGTGTCACCACCGAGACGGTCGACATCTGGGTCGACCAGCGGAACCTGCTGGTCAAGAAGGTCGAGAAGGCGCGGATGGCCACGGGCCTGATGACCCAGACCGCGCACTACACCGACTACGGCGTGGCGGTCCGGGCCGAGCGGCCCCCGCAGTCCGACACCGGGGACTTCGAGGACCTGATGCGCAAGCAGTCCGGTACGCCCTGAGGCCTGCCGCCTATTCGGATAGATCACTTGTGCCCCCCTGGGATAGGCTCGCGGCCTTGCTGTGAAGCAAGCATGTATTCCTTGGGGGGAATCCGATGAAGAAGTCCATACCTGCCGCCGGCCTGGGCGCTCTGCTTCTCGCCGCCGGTGCCGTCGGCTGCGGTTCCGAGGAGTCGCCGGAGATGACGCCCGCGGCGGCCGTCGCGAAGGCGGCGAAGAACACGGAGGACATCACGTCCCTCCAGTACCGCATGAAGGGCTCGGTCCCCGAGTCCGGCCGCGTCGAGGGCGAGGCGTCCATGCGCCTGAAGCCCACGATCGCCATGAGCATGAAGATGAAGGCGCCCGACCAGGCCGCCGGTCAGACCGTGGAGATCCGTCTCGTCGACAAGGCCATGTACCTCGGTGGGGGAGCCGAGATGGCCAAGGAGATGGACGGCAAGCGCTGGCTGAAGTTCGACCTGTCCGGCTCCGACGCCGCCAAGGACCTGGACAAGATGGGGTCCACGAGCCAGGCCGAGCAGAACCCGGCCGCGGAGTCCACCTTCCTCACGGGCGCCAAGGACGTGAAGGAGGTCGGCAGCGAGCAGGTCGACGGTGTCGAGACCACCCACTACACGGGCACGGTCACCCTCGCCGACCTCCGCGCTTCGCTGAAGGACGACAAGGCGGAGACCCGCAAGCAGCGCGAGAAGAGCATCAAGCAGTACGAGAAGCTCGGTGTCGACAAGTTCACGATGGACATGTGGGTCGACGGCGAGGACCACACCAAGCAGTTCCGCATGAAGGGCCAGGCCGACAAGGGCCCGATGGACATGACCATCACCTTCCTCGACTACAACAAGCCGGTCACCGTCACGGCCCCGCCGGCCAAGGACGTCGCGGACCTGAGCGAGATGTTCAAGGAGCTGGAGCAGGGCTGAACCGCCCCGCGCTGATCAGCCGTACGGGCGGATTTGCTTGACGGCGATCCGTTCCCGTACTCTCCTACAGAAGCCAAAGACCGCTGGTCGTTACCGCGCGCTCATCAGAGGGTGCGGTGGCCGAAGGATCCGCTGAACGGCGGACGACCCGCGCAGGTGACACTGGAGAAGCTCCCGTAGTCCGCCGCCTTGTGTGGCGTGAATCCGGTCGAGCTACGCCCCGTGCGCTTGCGCCGGGGCGTTTCGTTTTCCCCAGTCCTCCTTCGGGTCCGCGCGGTCCGAATCACCCGGAAGGAGGCCGAGGCTCATGGCGAGGCCAGACAAGGTCGATGCCGTCGAGGAGATGCGGGAGAAGTTCCGCAACTCCAACGCTGCTGTCGTTACCGCGTACACCGGTCTCACCGTCGCGCAGCTCCAGCAGCTGCGTCGTTCACTCGGTGAGAACGCTCAGTACCGTGTGGCGAAGAACACGCTGACCAAGATTGCGGCCAACGAGGCCGGGATCACGACGCTGGACGACCTCTTTGCGGGTTCGTCGGCCGTCGCCTTCGTGACCGGTGACCCGGTCGAGGCGGCGAAGGGTCTCCGTGACTTCGCCAAGGACAACCCCAACCTCGTCATCAAGGGCGGCGTCCTTGACGGCAAGGCGTTGTCCGCCGATGAGATCAAGAAGCTTGCGGACCTCGAGTCCCGCGAGGTTCTGCTCTCCAAGCTGGCCGGTGCCATGAAGGGCAAGCAGTCCCAGGCTGCCTCTGTCTTCCAGGCGCTGCCGTCGAAGCTCGTCCGCACCGTGGACGCGCTCCGTGCCAAGCAGGACGAGCAGGGCGGTGCCGAGTAACTCGGCTCGCATCCCGGCCGCCGCTGCCTGAACGCGGCGACCGTCGCGGGCCAGTAGTACGCCCGCCTCACATGTACATCCGGCACCTGCCGAATTAGTGGAAGGACCGCCATCATGGCGAAGCTCAGCCAGGAAGACCTGCTCGCGCAGTTCGAGGAGATGACCCTCATCGAGCTCTCCGAGTTCGTGAAGGCGTTCGAGGAGAAGTTCGACGTCACCGCCGCCGCTGCCGCGCCGGTCGTCGTCGCCGGTGGTGCCGCTGGTGGCGCCGCCGCCGAGGCCGCTGAGGAGCAGGACGAGTTCGACGTCATCCTCACGGGTGCCGGCGACAAGAAGATCCAGGTCATCAAGGTCGTGCGTGAGCTGACCTCCCTGGGTCTGAAGGAGGCCAAGGACCTCGTGGACGGCGCCCCGAAGCCCGTTCTCGAGAAGGTCGCCAAGGACGCCGCCGAGAAGGCCGCCGAGTCCCTCAAGGGCGCCGGCGCCTCCGTCGAGGTCAAGTAAGACCCTCGGATCCGTCAGGATCCGCAACACGTCCGGCTGGACGTGTAACGCGTAAGCGCGGAAGAGCGATCATCCATCCGGGTGGTCGCTCTTCGGCGTTCTCGGGGGCCGGCCACGGTTGCCTTGAACCCTCTGTGACGGGGGGTATGGTGATCTTCGTCGTGTCTCCGGGCGGCTCCGGATCGGGCAGGGGGGCCTTGACGAACCGCACGCAGCGCGCAATTCTCAGGACGCGTCGTCACAGGATCCGAATCCGAGGCATGGATCGGCGACGAAGAGGGCAGTACTTACGTGCGTTGAGGGCAGCGCCTTGTCGCAGGAGTGGAACAACGAGGGTGAACACGGGTTTCACAACCCGCACTGGACATCAGTGTGCCAAGTGGCTACACTGACCCTTTGCGCTGCCTGTTAGCTGTCCCCTGCCCGTCACCAGGGGTCTGCCCTCGCCCGAGCATCGACGACAAGACTTGTTGACCTGGCCTTTGGCCCGATCGACGCGGCTTGTCTCCGTGTACGGGAGAGGGGCCGGTACGCGCGTAGTGAGTCCGAGCCCTCGGAAGGACCCCCTCTTGGCCGCCTCGCGCAACGCCTCGACCGCGAATACGAACAACGCCGCCAGCACTGCCCCGCTGCGCATCTCTTTTGCAAAGATCAAGGAGCCTCTCGAGGTTCCGAACCTGCTCGCGCTGCAGACCGAGAGCTTCGACTGGCTCCTCGGCAACACCGCCTGGCAGAGTCGGGTCGAGGAGGCTCTCGAGAACGGTCAGGACGTCCCCACCAAGTCCGGGCTCGAGGAGATCTTCGAGGAGATCTCCCCGATCGAGGACTTCAGCGGGTCGATGTCGCTGACCTTCCGCGACCACCGCTTCGAGCCGCCGAAGAACTCCATCGACGAGTGCAAGGACCGCGACTTCACGTACGCGGCCCCGCTCTTCGTCACCGCCGAGTTCACCAACAACGAGACCGGCGAGATCAAGTCCCAGACGGTCTTCATGGGCGACTTCCCGCTCATGACGAACAAGGGCACCTTCGTCATCAACGGCACCGAGCGTGTCGTGGTGTCGCAGCTCGTCCGTTCGCCCGGTGTCTACTTCGACTCCTCCATCGACAAGACGTCCGACAAGGACATCTTCTCCGCGAAGATCATCCCGTCCCGGGGTGCCTGGCTGGAGATGGAGATCGACAAGCGCGACATGGTCGGTGTCCGCATCGACCGCAAGCGCAAGCAGTCCGTCACCGTCCTGCTCAAGGCGCTCGGCTGGACCACCGAGCAGATCCTCGAGGAGTTCGGCGAGTACGAGTCGATGCGCGCCACCCTGGAGAAGGACCACACCCAGGGCCAGGACGACGCACTGCTCGACATCTACCGCAAGCTGCGTCCGGGCGAGCCCCCCACGCGTGAGGCCGCGCAGACGCTGCTGGAGAACCTGTACTTCAACCCCAAGCGCTACGACCTGGCCAAGGTCGGCCGCTACAAGGTCAACAAGAAGCTGGGTGCGGACGCTCCGCTGGACGCGGGCATCCTGACCGTCGAGGACATCATCTCGACGATCAAGTACCTGGTGAAGCTGCACGCGGGCGAGACCGAGACGGTCGGCGACAGTGGTACGAACATCGTCGTCGAGACCGACGACATCGACCACTTCGGCAACCGCCGCCTGCGCAGCGTCGGCGAGCTCATCCAGAACCAGGTCCGTACGGGTCTGGCGCGTATGGAGCGTGTCGTCCGCGAGCGGATGACGACCCAGGACGTCGAGGCGATCACGCCGCAGACCCTGATCAACATCCGGCCGGTCGTCGCCTCCATCAAGGAGTTCTTCGGCACCAGCCAGCTGTCGCAGTTCATGGACCAGAACAACCCGCTGTCGGGTCTCACCCACAAGCGCCGTCTGTCGGCTCTTGGCCCGGGTGGTCTCTCCCGTGAGCGGGCCGGCTTCGAGGTCCGTGACGTGCACCCCTCGCACTACGGCCGCATGTGCCCGATCGAGACGCCCGAAGGCCCGAACATCGGTCTGATCGGCTCGCTCGCCTCCTACGGCCGGGTCAACGCGTTCGGTTTCGTCGAGACCCCGTACCGCAAGGTGTTCGAGGGCCAGGTCACCGACGAGGTCGACTACCTGACCGCCGACGAGGAGGACCGCTTCGTCATCGCGCAGGCCAACGCGCAGCTGACGGACGACCTCCGCTTCGCCGAGGCCCGGGTGCTCGTCCGCCGCAAGGGCGGCGAGGTCGACTACGTCACCGGCGAGGACGTGGACTACATGGACGTCTCGCCGCGCCAGATGGTGTCGGTCGCGACGGCCATGATCCCCTTCCTCGAGCACGACGACGCCAACCGTGCCCTCATGGGCGCGAACATGATGCGTCAGGCCGTGCCGCTGATTAAGTCCGAGGCCCCGCTCGTCGGCACCGGCATGGAGTACCGCTCCGCGGTCGACGCCGGCGACGTGGTCAAGGCCGAGAAGGCCGGTGTGGTCCAGGAGGTCTCCGCGGACTACATCACCACCGCCAACGACGACGGCACGTACATCACGTACCGCCTGGCCAAGTTCGCCCGCTCCAACCAGGGCACCTCGGTCAACCAGAAGGTCATCGTCAACGAGGGCGACCGGATCATCGAGGGCCAGGTCCTGGCCGACGGTCCGGCCACCCAGAACGGCGAGATGGCGCTGGGCAAGAACCTGCTCGTGGCGTTCATGCCGTGGGAGGGTCACAACTACGAGGACGCGATCATCCTGTCGCAGCGCCTCGTGCAGGACGACGTCCTCTCCTCGATCCACATCGAGGAGCACGAGGTCGACGCCCGTGACACCAAGCTCGGCCCCGAGGAGATCACCCGGGACATCCCGAACGTCTCCGAGGAGGTCCTCGCCGACCTCGACGAGCGCGGCATCATCCGCATCGGTGCCGAGGTCGTCGCCGGCGACATCCTCGTCGGCAAGGTCACGCCCAAGGGTGAGACCGAGCTGACGCCGGAGGAGCGCCTGCTGCGCGCCATCTTCGGTGAGAAGGCCCGTGAGGTCCGTGACACCTCGCTGAAGGTGCCGCACGGCGAGATCGGCAAGGTCATCGGCGTCCGCGTCTTCGACCGCGAGGAGGGCGACGAGCTTCCCCCCGGTGTGAACCAGCTGGTGCGCGTGTACGTGGCGCAGAAGCGGAAGATCACCGACGGTGACAAGCTCGCCGGCCGTCACGGCAACAAGGGCGTCATCTCGAAGATCCTGCCGATCGAGGACATGCCGTTCCTGGAGGACGGCACCCCGGTCGACATCATCCTCAACCCGCTCGGTGTGCCGTCCCGAATGAACCCGGGACAGGTCCTGGAGATCCACCTCGGCTGGCTCGCCAGCCGCGGCTGGGACGTCTCCGGCCTCGCGGACGACTGGGCTCAGCGCCTGCAGGCCATCGAGGCCGACCAGGTCGCCCCGGGCACGAACGTCGCCACCCCCGTCTTCGACGGTGCGCGTGAGGACGAGCTGGCCGGTCTGCTGAACCACACCATCCCGAACCGCGACGGCGAGCGCATGGTGCTCCCGACCGGTAAGGCGCCGCTGTTCGACGGCCGCTCCGGCGAGCCGTTCCCGGAGCCGATCTCGGTCGGCTACATGTACATCCTCAAGCTGCACCACCTGGTCGACGACAAGCTGCACGCCCGGTCGACCGGTCCGTACTCGATGATCACCCAGCAGCCGCTGGGTGGTAAGGCCCAGTTCGGTGGCCAGCGCTTCGGTGAGATGGAGGTGTGGGCGCTGGAGGCTTACGGCGCCGCGTACGCCCTCCAGGAGCTGCTGACCATCAAGTCCGACGACGTCACCGGCCGCGTGAAGGTCTACGAGGCCATCGTCAAGGGCGAGAACATTCCCGAGCCCGGCATCCCCGAGTCCTTCAAGGTGCTCATCAAGGAGATGCAGTCCCTGTGCCTCAACGTGGAGGTGCTGTCCTCGGACGGCATGTCCATCGAGATGCGCGACACCGACGAGGACGTCTTCCGCGCTGCGGAGGAGCTTGGCATCGACCTGTCCCGGCGTGAGCCGAGCAGCGTCGAAGAGGTCTGACGGGAGTTCGGAGGCCTTCGTGATGAAGGCCTCCGGCCCCAGGACCCCCGTATCAGACCCCATGACTTACAACCCTGAGAGGGATTGACGCATAGTGCTCGACGTCAACTTCTTCGACGAGCTCCGGATCGGTCTGGCCACCGCTGACGACATCCGTCAGTGGAGCCACGGCGAGGTCAAGAAGCCCGAGACGATCAACTACCGCACGCTCAAGCCCGAAAAGGACGGACTCTTCTGCGAGAAGATCTTCGGTCCGACCCGGGACTGGGAGTGCTACTGCGGCAAGTACAAGCGTGTCCGCTTCAAGGGCATCATCTGTGAGCGGTGTGGCGTCGAGGTCACCCGTGCCAAGGTGCGCCGTGAGCGGATGGGCCACATCGAGCTCGCCGCCCCGGTCACCCACATCTGGTACTTCAAGGGCGTCCCGTCGCGTCTGGGCTACCTGCTCGACCTGGCCCCCAAGGACCTCGAGAAGGTCATCTACTTCGCGGCGTACATGATCACGTACGTCGACGAGGAGCGCCGTACGCGCGACCTGCCCTCGCTGGAGGCCCACGTCTCCGTCGAGCGCCAGCAGATCGAGCAGCGCCGCGACGCCGACCTGGAGGCCCGCGCCAAGAAGCTCGAGACCGACCTGGCCGAGCTGGAGGCCGAGGGCGCCAAGGCCGACGTGCGCCGCAAGGTGCGCGAGGGTGCCGAGCGTGAGATGAAGCAGCTGCGCGACCGTGCGCAGCGCGAGATCGACCGTCTCGACGAGGTGTGGAACCGCTTCAAGAACCTCAAGGTCCAGGACCTGGAGGGCGACGAGCTGCTCTACCGCGAGCTGCGTGACCGCTTCGGCACGTACTTCGACGGCTCGATGGGTGCCGCGGCGCTGCAGAAGCGCCTGGAGTCCTTCGACCTCGACGAGGAGGCCGAGCGCCTCCGCGAGATCATCCGTACCGGCAAGGGCCAGAAGAAGACCCGTGCGCTCAAGCGCCTGAAGGTCGTCTCCGCGTTCCTGCAGACCAGCAACAGCCCCAAGGGCATGGTGCTCGACTGCGTGCCGGTCATCCCGCCGGACCTTCGCCCGATGGTGCAGCTGGACGGTGGCCGCTTCGCGACCTCCGACCTGAACGACCTGTACCGCCGTGTGATCAACCGGAACAACCGACTGAAGCGCCTTCTCGACCTCGGTGCGCCCGAGATCATCGTGAACAACGAGAAGCGCATGCTCCAGGAGGCCGTCGACGCGCTGTTCGACAACGGCCGCCGTGGTCGCCCGGTCACCGGTCCCGGTAACCGCCCGCTGAAGTCCCTCAGCGACATGCTGAAGGGCAAGCAGGGTCGCTTCCGTCAGAACCTGCTCGGTAAGCGTGTGGACTACTCCGCGCGTTCCGTGATCGTCGTCGGTCCGCAGCTGAAGCTGCACCAGTGCGGTCTGCCGAAGGCGATGGCGCTGGAGCTCTTCAAGCCGTTCGTGATGAAGCGCCTGGTCGACCTGAACCACGCGCAGAACATCAAGAGCGCCAAGCGCATGGTCGAGCGCGGCCGCACGGTCGTGTACGACGTGCTGGAAGAGGTCATCGCGGAGCACCCGGTTCTGCTGAACCGTGCGCCCACGCTGCACCGCCTCGGCATCCAGGCCTTCGAGCCGCAGCTGGTCGAGGGCAAGGCCATCCAGATCCACCCGCTCGTCTGCACCGCGTTCAACGCGGACTTCGACGGTGACCAGATGGCCGTGCACCTGCCGCTGTCCGCGGAGGCGCAGGCCGAGGCCCGCATCCTGATGCTGTCCTCGAACAACATCCTCAAGCCGGCCGACGGCCGTCCGGTGACGATGCCGACCCAGGACATGGTCCTCGGTCTGTTCTTCCTCACCACCGACGGCGAGATGCGCGAGCTCAAGGGCGAGGGCCGTTCCTTCGCCTCGGTCGCCGAGGCGATCATGGCCTTCGACGCGGGCGAGCTGTCGCTCCAGTCGAGGATCGACGTCCGCTTCCCGGTCGGCACCATCCCGCCGCGTGGCTGGACCCCGCCGGCGCGCGAGGAGGGCGAGCCCGAGTGGCAGCAGGGTGACAGCTTCCGGCTGAACACCACCCTGGGCCGCGCGCTCTTCAACGAGCTGCTGCCCGAGGACTACCCGTTCGTCGACTACGAGGTCGGCAAGAAGCAGCTCTCCGAGATCGTCAACGACCTCGCCGAGCGCTACCCGAAGGTCATCGTGGCGGCGACGCTCGACAACCTGAAGGCGTCCGGCTTCTACTGGGCCACCCGTTCCGGCGTGACCGTGGCCATCTCCGACGTCGTCGTTCCCGAGGCGAAGAAGGAGATCGTCAAGGGCTACGAGGCGCAGGACGAGAAGGTCCAGAAGCAGTACGAGCGCGGTCTGATCACCAAGGACGAGCGCACGCAGGAGCTCATCGCGATCTGGACCAAGGCGACCAACGAGGTCGCCGAGGCGATGAACGACAACTTCCCGAAGACCAACCCGATCTTCATGATGGTGAACTCGGGTGCACGAGGCAACATGATGCAGATGCGTCAGATCGCCGGTATGCGTGGTCTGGTGTCGAACGCGAAGAACGAGACGATCCCGCGTCCGATCAAGGCGTCCTTCCGTGAGGGTCTGTCCGTGCTGGAGTACTTCATCTCCACGCACGGTGCCCGTAAGGGTCTGGCGGACACCGCTCTGCGTACCGCCGACTCGGGTTACCTCACGCGTCGTCTGGTCGACGTCTCCCAGGACGTCATCATTCGCGAGGAGGACTGCGGCACCGAGCGCGGTCTGCGTCTGAAGATCGCCGACCGGAACGCCGAGGGCACGCTGGTCAAGACGGAGGACGTCGAGACCTCCGTGTACGCGCGCTGCCTCGCCGAGGACATCGTGGTCGACGGGCAGGTGCTGGCCCCGGCCGGTACCGACCTGGGCGACGTCCTCATCGAGGAGCTCGTGCAGCGCGGCGTCGAGGAGGTCAAGACCCGCTCGGTCCTGACCTGCGAGTCCGCCGTCGGCACCTGCGCGATGTGCTACGGCCGTTCGCTCGCCACCGGCAAGCTGGTCGACATCGGTGAGGCGGTCGGCATCATCGCCGCCCAGTCCATCGGTGAGCCCGGTACCCAGCTGACGATGCGTACCTTCCACACCGGTGGTGTGGCCGGTGACGACATCACCCAGGGTCTGCCGCGTGTCGTCGAGCTCTTCGAGGCCCGTACCCCGAAGGGTGTCGCCCCGATCTCCGAGGGCCAGGGCCGCGTGCGGTTCGAGGAGACCGAGAAGACCAAGAAGATCGTCGTCACCCCGGACGACGGCAGCGACGAGACGGCGTTCCCGATCTCGAAGCGCGCCCGTCTCCTGGTCAGCGAGGGCGAGCACGTCGAGGTGGGCCAGAAGCTCACCGTGGGTGCCACCAACCCGCACGACGTGCTGCGCATCCTGGGCCAGCGTGCCGTCCAGGTCCACCTGGTCGGCGAGGTCCAGAAGGTCTACAACTCGCAGGGTGTGTCGATCCACGACAAGCACATCGAGATCATCATCCGGCAGATGCTGCGCCGTGTGACGATCATCGAGTCCGGCGACGCCGAGCTGCTGCCCGGCGAGCTGGTCGAGCGCTCGAAGTTCGAGACCGAGAACCGTCGTGTGGTCCAGGAGGGTGGTCACCCGGCCTCGGGTCGTCCGCAGCTCATGGGTATCACCAAGGCCTCGCTGGCGACGGAATCCTGGCTGTCGGCCGCCTCCTTCCAGGAGACGACCCGAGTCCTGACGGACGCGGCGATCAACGCCAAGTCCGACAGCCTCATCGGCCTCAAGGAGAACGTCATCATCGGTAAGCTCATCCCGGCCGGTACGGGCCTGTCCCGCTACCGCAACATCCGGGTCGAGCCGACCGAAGAGGCCAAGGCCGCGATGTACTCGGCCGTCGGCTACGACGACATCGACTACTCGCCGTTCGGCACGGGCTCCGGCCAGGCCGTTCCGCTGGAGGACTACGACTACGGTCCGTACAACCAGTAAGCGAGTCGCTTGAGTCGAAGGGCGGTCACCCTGCGGGGTGGCCGCCCTTCGGCGTGTCCGTGCGCCGGGACGGCGTCCCGGGTGGTGGTGGTCCCGGACGCCGTCCCGGCGGGCCTGAGGCGCGTCCCGGGGAGGGCGGCGAGGCCGGGGCGCGTTCCCGCGCGGGGAGCGCGCCTGCCGGCTGTCTGGCCGACATGCAGCGGCTCCCTCGTCACGCACCGGTGCCGGAACCCGCGCCTGGGCGCATCATGGAAGGACTCCGGACCCCGGGGAGGTGCTCCGTGTCGCAGCCGCACTATCCGTCCTGGCAGCCCTGGCAGGGCTCCGGTGCTCCGTCGATGCTCGCGTCGCACGCCGATCGGGAGCGGGCCGTGGACGTGCTCAGAGCCGGGTACGGCGAAGGCCGGATGGAGCGGGACGAGTTCGAGAAGCGGGTGGGGCGGGCCTACGCGGCGCGGACCGTGGGGGAGCTGGCGCTGCTCGTCGCGGATCTGCCGCAGGGGCCGCTGCCGCAGCCGGCCTCGGTCGTGCCCGTGCCGCCGGCGTTCCTGCCCGCGGCGCGCCCGCGGACCAACGGGAAGGCCGTCGCGGCGGGCGTCTGCGGGCTGCTGTGCGTGCCGACCATGGGGCTGACCGGCATCCCGGCCGTCGTGCTGGGGCATGTGGCCCGGGCGGAGATCCGCAGCCGGGGAGAGCTGGGGGACGGACTGGCGCTGACCGGGCTGGTGCTCGGGTGGTTGTCCACGGCGGGTTGGGCACTCGTTCTGGTGTTGCTGACGGTCGTGTCCGTCGTAGCATCGTGAAGGTGTGCGCATATCGGACACACGCCACCGAATTGAAGATCGACAAGGGCCGGGGGGCTTGACATGCCCCGCGTGGCGATGCGGGCGGTGCCCATTTGTTTTGACCGCAGCGAATGCGGTAGGTACGCTCAGACCTTGTGCCTGGGGTGTGCCCTGGCTCGCGTGTGTGCCATGAACCGCACGGCGAGCTGACACCGGCCACCGCAATCTGCGCTTATTTCTGCCTGGCGGCGGGAGTCCGCGTGATTCGACACACCCGACCGCGTGGGTCGGAGATGTTCCAGGTTAGCTTCACCATTCGGCACACAGAAACCGGAGAAGTAGTGCCTACGATCCAGCAGCTGGTCCGGAAGGGCCGGCAGGACAAGGTCGAGAAGAACAAGACGCCCGCACTCGAGGGTTCCCCTCAGCGTCGGGGCGTCTGCACGCGTGTGTTCACGACCACCCCGAAGAAGCCGAACTCGGCCCTGCGTAAGGTCGCGCGTGTGCGTCTGACCAGCGGGATCGAGGTCACCGCTTACATTCCGGGTGAGGGACACAACCTGCAGGAGCACTCCATCGTGCTCGTGCGCGGCGGCCGTGTGAAGGACCTGCCGGGTGTTCGCTACAAGATCATCCGTGGCTCCCTCGACACCCAGGGTGTCAAGAACCGCAAGCAGGCCCGTTCCCGCTACGGCGCCAAGAAGGAGAAGTAAGAATGCCTCGTAAGGGCCCCGCCCCGAAGCGCCCGGTCATCATCGACCCGGTCTACGGTTCTCCTCTGGTGACCTCCCTCATCAACAAGGTGCTGCTGAACGGCAAGCGCTCCACCGCCGAGCGCATCGTCTACGGCGCCATGGAGGGTCTGCGTGAGAAGACGGGCAACGACCCGATCATCACGCTGAAGCGCGCGCTGGAGAACATCAAGCCGACCCTCGAGGTCAAGTCCCGCCGTGTCGGTGGTGCGACGTACCAGGTTCCGATCGAGGTCAAGCCCGGTCGCGCCAACACGCTCGCGCTGCGCTGGCTGGTCGGTTACTCCCGCGCCCGTCGCGAGAAGACCATGACCGAGCGTCTGCTCAACGAGCTTCTCGACGCCTCCAACGGCCTCGGTGCCGCTGTGAAGAAGCGCGAGGACACCCACAAGATGGCCGAGTCCAACAAGGCCTTCGCGCACTACCGCTGGTAGTCGCTACCCACATCGAGACCGAGAGAAGACTGAAGCCTTATGGCTACCACTTCACTTGACCTGGCCAAGGTCCGCAACATCGGGATCATGGCCCACATCGACGCGGGCAAGACGACCACCACCGAGCGGATCCTGTTCTACACGGGCGTGTCGTACAAGATCGGTGAGGTCCACGACGGCGCTGCCACCATGGACTGGATGGAGCAGGAGCAGGAGCGTGGCATCACGATCACGTCTGCTGCGACCACCTGTCACTGGCCGCTCGAGGACAACGACTACACCATCAACATCATCGACACCCCGGGTCACGTCGACTTCACCGTCGAGGTGGAGCGCTCCCTGCGCGTGCTCGACGGTGCCGTGACGGTGTTCGACGGTGTCGCCGGTGTCGAGCCGCAGTCCGAGACGGTGTGGCGTCAGGCCGACCGCTACGGCGTGCCGCGTATCTGCTTCGTCAACAAGCTGGACCGTACCGGCGCCGAGTTCCACCGCTGCGTGGACATGATCTCGGACCGCCTGGGCGCGCAGCCGCTGGTCATGCAGCTGCCGATCGGTGCGGAGGCTGACTTCAAGGGCGTCATCGACCTCGTGACGATGAAGGCCCTGGTCTGGTCGGCCGAGGCGACCAAGGGCGAGATGTACGACACCGTCGACATCCCGGACACCCACGCCGAGGCTGCCGAGGAGTACCGCGGCAAGCTGCTCGAGGCCGTCGCCGAGAACGACGAAGAGCTGATGGAGCTGTACCTGGAGGGCACCGAGCCCACCGTGGAGCAGCTCTACGCCGCGATCCGTCGTATCACCATCGCGTCCGGCAAGGGCGGCGGCACCACCGTCACCCCCGTGTTCTGCGGCACCGCGTTCAAGAACAAGGGTGTTCAGCCCCTGCTCGACGCGGTCGTGCGCTACCTGCCGACTCCGCTCGACGTCGAGGCCATCGAGGGCCACGACGTCAAGGACCCCGAGCTGGTCGTCGCGCGCAAGCCGTCGGAGGACGAGCCCCTCGCCGCACTCGCGTTCAAGATCATGAGCGACCCGCACCTCGGCAAGCTCACCTTCGTCCGGGTTTACTCGGGCCGCCTGGAGTCCGGCACCGCGGTGCTGAACTCCGTCAAGGGCAAGAAGGAGCGCATCGGCAAGATCTACCGCATGCACGCGAACAAGCGTGAGGAGATCGACTCGGTGGGCGCCGGCGACATCGTCGCCGTCATGGGCCTGAAGCAGACCACCACCGGTGAGACGCTGTCCGACGACAAGAACCCGGTCATCCTGGAGTCCATGGACTTCCCGGCGCCGGTCATCCAGGTCGCCATCGAGCCCAAGTCGAAGGGTGACCAGGAGAAGCTGGGCGTCGCGATCCAGCGCCTGGCCGAGGAGGACCCGTCCTTCCAGGTTCACTCGGACGAGGAGACCGGCCAGACCATCATCGGTGGTATGGGCGAGCTGCACCTCGAGGTGCTGGTCGACCGTATGCGCCGTGAGTTCAAGGTCGAGGCCAACGTCGGCAAGCCGCAGGTCGCGTACCGCGAGACCATCCGCAAGGCGGTCGAGCGGGTCGACTACACGCACAAGAAGCAGACTGGTGGTACCGGCCAGTTCGCCAAGGTGCAGATCGCGATCGAGCCGATCGAGGGCGGCGACGCCTCGTACGAGTTCGTGAACAAGGTGACCGGTGGGCGTATCCCGAAGGAGTACATCCCTTCGGTGGACGCCGGTGCGCAGGAGGCCATGCAGTTCGGCATCCTCGCCGGCTACGAGATGACCGGCGTGCGTGTCACCCTGATCGACGGTGGCTACCACGAGGTCGACTCCTCCGAGCTCGCGTTCAAGATCGCCGGTTCGCAGGCCTTCAAGGAGGCCGCGCGCAAGGCCAGCCCCGTACTGCTCGAGCCGATGATGGCCGTCGAGGTCACCACGCCCGAGGACTACATGGGTGAGGTCATCGGTGACATCAACTCCCGCCGTGGCCAGATCCAGGCCATGGAGGAGCGGGCGGGTGCCCGCGTCGTGAAGGGCCTCGTGCCCCTCTCGGAGATGTTCGGTTACGTCGGCGACCTGCGCAGCAAGACGTCCGGCCGTGCGAGCTACTCCATGCAGTTCGACTCCTACGCCGAGGTTCCCCGGAACGTCGCCGAGGAGATCATCGCGAAGGCCAAGGGCGAGTAACGCACCGCGTCTACACGCCGTAGGCTTGACTCCGGAGCCTTGAGGGGCATTCCGCCGCAATCGCGGTGAGAGTGCCCCAAGGCCCGGGCTTTCCAGCAAAGATCACCTGGCGCCGATGAAGTAAGGCGTACCAGAACCACTCCCAGGAGGACCCCCGTGGCGAAGGCGAAGTTCGAGCGGACTAAGCCGCACGTCAACATCGGCACCATCGGTCACATCGACCACGGTAAGACGACCCTCACGGCCGCCATTACCAAGGTGCTGCACGACGCGTACCCGGACCTGAACGAGGCCTCGGCCTTCGACCAGATCGACAAGGCTCCTGAAGAGCGCCAGCGCGGTATCACCATCTCCATCGCGCACGTCGAGTACCAGACCGAGACGCGTCACTACGCCCACGTCGACTGCCCCGGTCACGCGGACTACATCAAGAACATGATCACGGGTGCGGCGCAGATGGACGGCGCCATCCTCGTGGTCGCCGCCACCGACGGCCCGATGCCGCAGACCAAGGAGCACGTGCTCCTGGCCCGCCAGGTCGGCGTTCCGTACATCGTCGTCGCGCTGAACAAGGCCGACATGGTGGACGACGAGGAGATCCTGGAGCTCGTCGAGCTCGAGGTTCGTGAGCTCCTCTCCGAGTACGAGTTCCCGGGCGACGACCTTCCGGTCGTCAAGGTCTCGGCGCTCAAGGCCCTCGAGGGCGACAAGGAGTGGGGCAACTCCGTCCTCGAGCTCATGAAGGCCGTGGACGAGAACATCCCGCAGCCCGAGCGTGACGTCGACAAGCCGTTCCTCATGCCGATCGAGGACGTCTTCACGATCACCGGTCGCGGTACGGTCGTCACCGGCCGTATCGAGCGTGGTGTCCTCAAGGTCAACGAGACCGTTGACATCGTGGGCATCAAGCAGGAGAAGACCACCACCACGGTCACCGGCATCGAGATGTTCCGGAAGCTGCTCGACGAGGGCCAGGCCGGTGAGAACGTCGGTCTGCTGCTTCGTGGCATCAAGCGCGAGGACGTCGAGCGCGGCCAGGTCATCATCAAGCCGGGCTCGGTCACCCCGCACACCGAGTTCGAGGCGCAGGCCTACATCCTGTCCAAGGACGAGGGTGGCCGCCACACGCCGTTCTTCAACAACTACCGCCCGCAGTTCTACTTCCGTACGACGGACGTGACCGGCGTGGTGACCCTCCCCGAGGGCACCGAGATGGTCATGCCGGGTGACAACACCGAGATGAAGGTGGAGCTCATCCAGCCCGTCGCCATGGAAGAGGGCCTGAAGTTCGCCATCCGTGAGGGTGGCCGGACCGTGGGCGCCGGCCAGGTCACCAAGATCAACAAGTGAGTCTTCGGACTGGCTTGAGGGTCTACTGACCTGAGTGGCTCGAAGGGGCCCGTACGACTTCGGTCGTGCGGGCCCTTTTGCTGTCCTGTTCCGGTCCGTCCCGTATGCCGTGCGGTTAGCGTGTCCGGGTGCCGTCTGTGAACCTGCGCCATTCAGTCCGCGCGCTCATCCTCGACGAGGACCACCGCATCCTCCTCTGCCGGTTCGCGATTCCGGAGCCGGCGGGAACCGTGGTGTGGGCAGCGCCCGGTGGCGGGATCGAGCCGGGTGAGACACCGCTTGCCGCGTTGCGCCGGGAACTGCTGGAAGAGGTGGGTCTCACCGTCAGCGCCGATCCGCCGCACGTCTGGCACCAGGAGGTCGTGGCGCCGGGACACGCCGCGGGCTACGACGGCGTCATCAACGACTACTTCCTCGTACGCACTGCCGGTTTCGTCCCGCGCGGGACGCTGTCCGACGTCGAGCTCGCCGCGGAGAACATCAGCGGTCTGGAGTGGTGGCACCCGTCCGAAGTGGCCCGCTACGACGGTCCGGACCTGTTCTCTCCGCGTGACCTCGCGACTCCGCTGATGGCGTTGATCACCTCGGGTGTTCCGGCCGGGCCGGTGCGGCTCGGGCTCTGAGCGGACAGTGCGGCCGCTGACCGGCAGTGGCCGGGCCCCCGGTGCGCGGAACGCGCGGTCGCAGCCGTCGCAGGTCTGGAGGGGGTGCCGGGTGGGCGGCGGTGGCGCCTGCGGTGCCCCGAAGGGCGGTGGGGGCGGCAGCTGGGCTGTGAGGCGGTGGGCGAGGAGGGCGGCCGGGCGGTGGAAGGGCTCCGGTGGGAGGTCCGTCGTCAGGGCATGCCGTACGGCGGCCGGGGTGACGTCGCGTTCCAGCCAGGCGGCGACGCCCGGGGCGAGGTGGGCGGTGTCGCAGCCGGAGAGGAGGAGGCGGGTGTCCTCGTGGCGGAGGCCGGTGAGGAGGTCCGTGGCCTGCTGGAGGAGGGCGGGGGCAGGGAAGGCCGGGCGTGGTACCGCGGGGAGGGGTTTGCCGCCGGGCTGCCTCGTCCGCTTCCTCGGGGTGGGGCGCGGGGTGTCCGTGCCGTTGTGACCCGGCTGGTTGCAGGAGGTCGTGCGGGTGATGATCCGACCGTCCGGGACGCGCTCGCGGGTGCGGCGCAGGTAGCCGTGCGTCTCCAGCTCGCGCAGGGCCGCGGCGATGCGGGTCGTGCCCTCCGGGAAGCGGGCGGCAAGGGACTTGATGTCGATGCGGGCGCCTGCCGGGGAGACTGGATGTGCACCGACAGCCCGATCGCGAGCAGGGACAGCTCCGGGTGCTGGGCCAGGTGGTTGCCGATCACCGTGAAGCGGGTGGTGTGACGGGTGTTGTCGTGCACCGGGCCGGAGTGGAGGTGCCGCCGGTTCGGGTGTTTCTTTCCGGCAACCCGGGTGTGGGCGTGCGAGGGCACGTTAGGGTTCTGCGTATCCATCAGGAAGTTGGAGCCTTCCTCGGTGGTCAGGCCCTCGCACTGGGATTGCCGTCCCGGCGGGGGCCGTCGCATGTCTGCGGTTGTGTTGCGCTGAGCGTAGGGCAGGCAAGGGCCCCCGAATCCAGCTGAGTTGGTGATGTTCACCCGCGAGGGTGAGGCAGCTCTGCGGCTGGGAGGAGGGGTGGGGTTCGGTCGGGTTCTTTCACCCTTGTGGTCCTTGGGGGAAGGCGCCTGTACCGCCGGAGTGTGGGTTTCCGGGCTCCGGCGCGAGGTCGATCTCGGCCCAGACGGTCTTGCGGGGTGGCAGCCCCCGGGTGACGCCCCAGCGATCGGCGAGTGCGTCGACCAGGAGGAGACCCAGGCCGAGTCGTGCCGTCGGCAGCCGGTCGGCGCGGGTGTCCGTCACCTCGACGCGGAGGGTGCCGGCGACGACGTAGAGGAGCAGGCGGAAGTCGCGGCCGGGGGCGCGGCCGTGCGTCGCCGCGTTGATCGACAGCTCCGCGACGACCTGCCGCGCCGGGTCCAGCGGCAGTCCCCAGGAGCGCAGTTGTTCGGTGGCGAGGAGACGCGCCAGGCGGGCGCCGCGCGGGGTGGGGGAGAGCTGGAGGCTGAAGTTGCGGACGGGGGTGCGGAGTTCAGGGGAGTTCTGCTTCACGTCACTCAGCGTGGCTGTCCGCGCTTACCGTGAACAGTGACTCAGCGGGTGCGTACGGTGACTGTCCGGAGCTTGTCCGGCGTTGTCCGGGCTGTCGGGGCCGGGCGTACGGGTAGGGCGCTGGGCACGGTCGTACGACGGCGGAAGGGTGCGGGATGACGGTCGAGGCGGACTCCGGGCGGCTCAAGGGCGAGGCGGACGAGCCGGGTTGGGAAGTGGACCCGGACGACGAGTGGGGCGTCGCGGTCATCGCCACGGTCGGGCGACAGCTGAAGCTGCGGCGTGAGGCGGTGGGGCTGCGGGCCGCCGAGTTCGGGACGGCGGTCGGCTACGGCGAGGACATGGTCTACAAGATCGAGGGCGGGAAGCGGATTCCCCGGCAGGACTATCTGGTCAGGGCTGATGAGGTGCTGGGGGCGGGTGGGCTGGTTGCGGCGGCCTGGGAGGACGTGAAGAGGGTTCGGTATCCGAAGAAGGTGCGGGAGCTTGCCAAGCTGGAGGGGCAGGCGGTGGAGATCGGGGTGTATGAGTGCAACAGCGTCCATGGCTTGTTGCAGACCCCGGAGCACGCGCGGGCCTTGTTCGAGGCAGCGCAGCCGCCGTACTCGCCGGACGACGTGGAACGGATGGTTGCTGCCCGCATGGCCCGGCAGTCGGTCTTCCACCGAGACCCTGCCCCGTCGGTGCACTACGTCCTGGAGGAGGCGGTGCTGCGTCGACGGGTCGGGGGCACAATGGTGTGGCGACAACAGCTCGAACGGCTGTTGGAGGTGGGCCGCTTGCGCAACGTGACCTTTCAGATCATGCCGACCGAGACGGATGCTCACCCCGGGGTGGACGGCAAGATCGAGCTGCTGAAGTTCCCGGACGGTACGGCGGTGGGTCGCTCCGACGGAGCGTTCAGTGGACGGCCGACCAGTGATCCCAAGCAGCTCCGCATACTTGAGCTGCGGTATGGCACCATCCGTGCGCAGGCTCTCTCCCCTCGGGAGTCGCTGGCCTTCATCGAGCAAGTGCTGGGAGAAACATGATCCGCAACGCTTCTGCCGGGGATACCTCCGAACTGGCCTGGTTCAAGAGCAGCTACAGCAGTGGCACGGACGGCAACTCCTGCGTCGAGATCGCGATAGCGCCCCACACCATCCACGTCCGCGACTCCAAGCACGCCACCCAGGGCCCCCGGCTCGCGCTCACGCCGGAGGCCTGGTTGGAGTTCGTGGCTTCCGTCTAGCCCGCGTTCCGCAGCAGGCTCACCGCGCGGTCGAACGCCGAGTCTCGCTTCTTGGCGAACTCCTCCTTCGTGAAGACCGGTTCGGTCAGGTGGGGCGGGATGCCCGTGCCGTCGTAGGTCCGGCCCGACCGGTTCAGGAACTCCTCGTTCGGGAGGATCGCCGTCATCCCGTTCGGCAGGTTGCGCTGCATGACGTCGGAGAACACACCCTGGGTCGGCTGCCCGACACGAACCGTGCCGCCCGGACGGTCGATCAGGGCCTGCGTGAAGGTCTCACCCGCGCTGACGGTCGTGCCTGAGGTCAGTACGGCGATGGGCCCGGTGTAGCGGGGCCCGGACGCCGGTACGACCCGGATGGGTTCGGGGCGGGTGTGCCGGTCGGGGTCGGTGGGGTGGTTGCGGGCGCGCTTGGCGTAGGCGACGTAGGGCTTGTCCGTGAGGCGTTCGGCGATGTGGATGCCGAGGGCGTCGGAGCCGCCGCCGTTGATGCGCAGGTCGATGATCAGGCCCTTGAGCCGGTGAGTGCGCTCGGGGGTGAGGATCGTGTCCAGGGCCTTGTCGAGTTCGGCGAGGTGGACGGGATAGGGGGCGCCGTCCTGGGCGTACCCGCCGAAGCCGGAGATGCGGAGGTAGCCCTGGCCGGCGGCGCGGCCGGGCAGGTCGGCGTAGGTGATGCGGCCGTTGGCGAAGTCCCGGCGGTAGGGGGCGTTCTTGAGGTCGCGTTCGGTGATGAACTTCTTGACCTTGGTGTCCAGTTCCTCGCTGGGCGGTTGGGTGCCCGGGCGGACCTGGGCGAAGACCTGGTCCCCGTCCCGGACGGCGACATGGGCGTCGTAGAGAGGCCGCACCATGTCGCTGAAGATGCCGAAGAGCTCCTTGCGGGTGGTGTCCGCGTGCACCTCGGGCCGGTAACGGTCCCTCATGGCCTGCCAGTCGACGCCCTTCGTGGCGAAGAAGGGGTAGTTCTCGGCGAACGAGTGCCAGAAGACGTCGAAGGCAGCGCGGGGGTCCTCGGGGGTGGGGCGGGTGCAGTCGGCCGGCAGTTCCTGGATCCGCCGCAGCGAGCGGTGTCCGACCGAGGTGTCGAAGCCCAGGGTGGCGTGGTTCCCGCCGGGGCCGGGCCGGACGGTCAATGTGGTGCCGTCGGCGGTCGCGTACGTGCCGGGGCCGGTCCGCCGAGCACTGTCACCCTTGAGGCAGCTGACGGATGTCGTCTGGAACTCCTGGAGGGTGTCGCCGTCGAGGGAGAGGACGGTGCCGTAGCCGTCCAGGCGCCAGAGGCCCTCGGTGCCCGGCTTGCCGGGGGTGGAGGCGGCCGTGGCGGGCGCTGCGGCTGCTACGGCGACGAGGGCCAGGGTGAGGGCGGTGGCGGTGGTGGTGCGCACGATGGGTCCCCCTGCTGTGTGGTCGGTGCCCTTACGGTGCCTGGGGGGAGCGGGGGCGAGCCATCCGGTGGGCTGGAGGGCGGGGGTGGGGACAGCCCCCGTCCGGTTCGCCACGGCCAGGTAACTGATCGCGGCCACCCTCGTCCAGCAACCTCGCCACGTCGACTGCGCCGACGGACTCTGGGACCAGAACGCCGCGTTCATCGCCATGGCCGGGCAGGCGGTACCACAGCTCGTGGCAGAGGTCAGGCGCCTGCGGGGGCTCGTGGAATACGGGGCGTGCCCCACGGCCGCCAGGATCGACGCGGTGTACGGGACGCGGGAGTCGGTTGCTTTCGGTGTGGGCCTGATGGGTCATGAACTCCCGGAGTACTGGGCCTACGGGACCTATTACAGCCGGGACCACCGGGACCGTCATCCCATCGGGGACCCGACCGCCGACGCGGACATCGACTTCGGCACCCATCCCGTCCGCCCGGCACCTCCGAAGGACTCACCGTTCTGGACGCTGGAGGAGTAGTGGCACGATGTGCGCACACGTGATCGAGCGAACGGGGAGGCCGGCGTCATGGCCCGCTACATGGAGGCACTGACCGTCGAGCGGGGCGGTTTCCGGATCAAGGTGCCGGAGTCGTGGTGGGAGTTCGACGTACGGCCGGAGTCGCGGGACGACTCGATCCGGCGGATGGTGAACGAGCGCGTGCGGCAGCGTCCGGAGCTGGAGCGGTACCGGGACGCGTACGTCGACTTCCTCCGGAAGGCCGCCGCGGATGCCTGGAAGTCGGGCGCGATGTACTGCGGCTGCATGGCGGAGAGCTTCGGCGGGGACACGCCGATCACGGGTTCGGTGACCGTCTCTCTCGTCGGCGGCCGCAACGAGCGCGGCGAGCCCTTGTCGAACGACCCCGCCGTCATCGCGAGCCAGCTCGCGGTCAAGGAGGCGAAGCGGGAAGGTGACTCCTGGCGGAAGGTCACGACCGTCGACATCCCCGGAGTCGGCCCGGCCGCGCGCACGCACGGCATCGAGGACATCGCCGTACCCGGTGACGCGCTCAACCGGACCGTCCGCGCCGTGCTGATGCAGACGTACATCCCCGTACCCGGCCAGGAGGGCAAGGTGGCCCTGGTCGCCGGCAGCAGCCAGGTCCTCGACCTCGCGGACTCCTTCTTCGACATCTTCGACGCGATCACGTCGACGTTCCGGTTCACGGGCTGATCGCTGTCCGGAAAAGGGGACTGGGAGAACGGGCAGAGTCTGCTGGGGCTCGATGACCCCGAAGAATGGGACGCCGCTTTCCGGCGTGGTGAGGCGGGTCTCGGGACGGCAGTGATCGGACTGACGTTCCACTGCACGCTGGCGGAGGTGTCTCCGCGGATCGTGAGGGCGATGCAGCTGCCGGACGCCGGTCAGCGCGGGTTCGCGTTCACAGCGGCGGGCCACGCGGCCCGGCTCAACGGGGAGCTGACCCCGGAACTGTACGCGGCCCTGCGCGCCGAGGGCCCCGGCGGTTTCGCCGAGAACGCCATGGGGGACTCGCTTACTTTCGTGCCGCTCCGGAAGCTTCCGCCATGGTTCAAGTGGCGGTGGGTGTATGAGGCGGTGGGGAACAAGCTGGAAGCCTGGTGGCTGCAGTCCGTGTATGGCGTCGAGGAGGTCTGGCGGGCCGTGCGCGGACACAGATCCTGACGCCGGTCTCCGCAGTTCACCCCCGGGACCCGCCTTTCCGTCGAACGATTGTGCCTTGTAAGTTCACGTGTGCATACGGGTGTTGTGGTAGATGTGCACGTGACGGGGGTTGCGGTATGGCGGGGCACAGGCCTTCGGACTGGCACGTCCTGGATCTGGACAAGGACCCGACGCCTGGCGACCCGCAACGCGTGCGCACACTCGCGAAGCACCTGCACGACTTCGCCGACGACGTCTCCGACGCGCTGCGTCTGGTCAAGGGCATGGCGGGTGAGGGCACGCTTCTGGAGTGGGCGGGCAAGTCCGCGGACGTGTTCAAGGAGGACTTCGCGGATGTCCCGAAGAACCTCAAGAAGCTGAAGAAGTCCTATGAGATGTGCGGTGACGCGCTGGCGGACTTCTGGCCGAAGCTGGAGCGGGCCCAGTCGCTGGCGGACAAGGCCCTGCGCAAGGGGCGTGAGGCCCGGGACAGCCTCTCCTCGGCCCAGTCCCGCCTGGCGTCGGCCGACTCGTGGGTGACGCGGGCCGGCAAGGAGGCCGACAAGTACAAGGACGACCCGACCGGCAGCAAGTCCGACGCCGACAAGCCTGACGAGGCCAAGGTGCGGGCCGCGACCCGGGACGTGCAGCACGCCAAGTCGGCCCAGTCCAAGGCCCAGTCGGACGTTTCCGACGCGCAGGACGCGCTGGCTGCCGCCAAGAAGATGGCCGAGGACGCGCGCAAGATGCGCGACGAGGCCGCCCGCGAGGCCAAGTCGAAGATCGACGAGGCCTCCGATGCGGGTATTCAGAACCGGTCCTGGTGGGAGGAGGTCGGCGACTGGTTCACCGACAACTGGGACACCATCGTCGCGGTGTGCAAGGTCGTCGTCACTGTCGTCGGGATCGTCGCGATGATCATCGGCGGGCCGATCCTGGGCGCGATCGTGCTGATCGCGGCCGCGGTGGTGCTCGCGGACACGCTCTACAAATACTCCAAGGGGCAGGCGTCCCTATGGGATGTGGGGCTGGCCGCGCTGGACTGCATACCGGGCATGAAGGGCCTGACCACCCTCGGCGGACTGGCCAAGGGGATGAAGGCCTTGGGCAAGACAGGGCTCAAAGGGATGGCCCAGGGGGTAAGGGGCTTGGGCAAGAGCGCCCGCAGCATGCTTGGACGGTCCAAGGACGCGTTCGCCCGAATGCAGTCGAGGATTCGCAAGGGCCTGAGCGATCCGATCGACATGGCTACCGGCATGATGTTCCTGCCTCAGACGGACGTGGAACTTCCTGGGGCGCTGCCTCTGGTATTCCAGCGTCGCGTGCAGTCCGACTATCGGGCCGGCTGGTGGTTCGGTCCGTCATGGACGTCTACCGTCGACCAACGCCTTGAAATCGACACACAGGGCGTCATCTTTGTCACTGACGATGGTCAACTGCTCTCGTACCCGCACCCTGTCGGCGACGAATCGGTGCTGCCGGAGGTGGGACCGCAGCTCCCTCTCACTCGTCTCGACGACGGTGGGTACCAGGTGACAGATCCGTACTCCGGTCTGGAACTGCGTTTCGGGCGGCCAGGCAGCGACGGCTCCGCCCGGTTGGTTGCGCTGACCGATCGCAACAGGCGGCGCGTCGAGTTCTCCTATGACGAGGCAGGCGCACCGTCGGCGATCCGTTCTTCCGGCGGATACCACCTCCGGTTTGCCACGGACGACGACCGAGTCACGGCCATGTACCTCGTGGGTGGAGCCGAGAACGGCGACGACGTTCTGATCAGACGGTACGTCTACACGGACGGAAACCTCACGGAGGTGCATGGCCCGTTGGGCCTGCAGTTGCGCTTCGAGTACGACGCCAGACTGCGTGTCGTCTCCTGGACCGACTCGAATGGCAGTCGTTACAGCTACACGTATGACGAGGAGGACCGCTGCATCGCCGAGGGCGGTGTGGCTGGCCATTACACGCTGTCGCTTGCCTACGAGGGGACGGACCCGGCTTTCCCGGGGATGCATGTCACCACAGCCATGACGGGCGAAGGGCACGTTTCCAAGTACGTCGTCAGCGACGCGTGTCTCATCGTTGCGGAGATCGACCCGAACGGCGCTGTGACGCGTGTGGAATACGACGACTCCCGCCATGTGACGGCACGCGTCGACCCCCTCGGCAACCGAACCCACATGGTCAACGACGACTTCGGACTGCCCACCCGCGTCATCCGGCCGGACGGCCTGGAAACCGTCGCCGAGTACAACGCCCTCCATCTGCCCGTCCTGATTCGGCAGGAGGACGGGACCACGATCCGTCACGACTATGACGAGCGCGGCAACCGCACGCTCGTGACGGACGAGTCGGGCGCCACGATGACCTTCGGCTACGACGCCACGGGCCACCTGGTGTCTGCGATGGATGTTCTGGGCAACACCCTGCACGTTCGAAACAACCAGGCAGGGTTGCCCGTGGAGGTGATCGACCCGCGGGGCGCGATCACGAGGTACCGGTACGACGCTTTCGGACGACTGCGCACGGTGGTGGATCCCACGGGTTGTGAGACGAACCTGTGGTGGTCGGTCGAGGGGCACCTGTTGCGCCGACAGGGTCCGCAGGGGAGCGAGGAGTCGTGGACCTACGACGGCGAGGGAAACTGCCTGAGTCACCGGGACAGTGAGGGCCGCACAACTCGCTACGAGTACACGCACTTCGACGTGCTGGCAGCCGAGACCCGCCCCGATGGCGGTCGGTACGTATTCGAGCACAGCCCGACGCTGCAACTGACCAAGGTTGTCAACCCGCAAGGCCTGACCTGGCATTACGAGTATGACCCGGCAGGGCGGTTGACAGCGGAGACCGACTTCGACGGACGCCGGGTCGACTATGTCTACGACCTGGCGGGACGACTCATAGCCAGGCAGAACGCGGAGGGACAGCGGGTCGAATACCAGTACGACGTACTCGACTGCACTGTGGCCAAGACAGTCGATGGCACAACAACGCGCTACGAACGCGATGCGATGAGCCGCGTCCTGCGCCTGGCAAATCCGTTCAGTGAAATCTCCTATGAGCGAGACGTCGCCGGCCGTGCCGTCTCTGAGATGGTTGACGGTCGGGTGCTGCGGCGGACCTACGATCGGCTGGGCCGCCCCACCCGGCGGGTCACGCCGGGCGGCGCGGTCACGTCGTACGCATATGACGAGATCGGCCAACTGTCCGAGATGAGCAGCTCGGGTCGCACTCTGCGCTTCTCGTACGACACGGCCGGTCGTGAGCTGTCCCGGTCGCTCTCTCCCGCGGGGTTGCAGCTGTCTCGGAAATGGGACGGCGCGGGCCGGGTCGCGGAACAAGAGGTCACCGCCTCAGCCGGCACCCTGCTGCGGCGCAAGTACAGCTACCGCACGGACGGTCACCTGGTCGCCGTTGACGAGGGAGCGGGCGGCCTGCGTCGCTTCGAACTGGATCCGGCGGGACGGGTCACCGGTGTCGAGGCACGTGGGTGGCGCGAGAAGTATGCCTACGACGCCAACGGCAACCAGACATACGCGGGATGGCCCGACCGGCATCCCCGCGCCGATGCGCGAGGAGACCGCCAGTACCAAGGCAACAGACTCGTACAGGCGGGTTCGGTCCGATACCTCTACGACGCGGCCGGTCGTGTCGTAACGCGCCGGAAGACCAGGCTCTCCCGCAAGGCCGAGGTGTGGCACTACACCTGGGACGCAGAGGACCGGCTTACTTCCGTCACCACGCCGGACGGTACGTTGTGGCGCTATCGATACGACCCCCTCGGCCGGCGGACGGCCAAGGAGCGCCTCGATGCCGACCACGCGACAGTGGTCGAAGAGGTCCGTTTCACCTGGGACGGGGCGTATCTGGCCGAGCAAGAGCTCACCGGGCCGGACCTGCCCCGTCCTGTCGTGACGACATGGGAGTACGACGGACTCCATCCGGTCGCGCAGACGGATCGGCGGGTGGATTCCATTTCCCGGGAAGAGGTCGATTCCCGTTTCTTCGCTATCGTCACCGATCTCGTCGGAACACCGACTGAACTTGTCGATGAATACGGGGAACTGGCGTGGAAGGCGCGCGCGACCCTGTGGGGAACTACGGCTTGGAACCAGGATGCCTCCGCTTATACGCCATTGCGGTTTCCGGGGCAGTACTTCGATCCTGAATCCGGTCTGCATTACAACTTCCAGCGTTACTACGACCCGGAGACGGCTCGATACTTCAGCCCCGATCCGCTGGGACTCGAACCTGCCCCGAATCCGGCTGTCTACGTCGCCAACCCGCTGCAGGGGTGCGACCCCCTGGGGCTTGCTCCTCGGTACGCCAACAGGCCGGATCGCTACGCGTGGGGAGGCAGCGTCCGTTACAAGGGAACGGACCATCTCGGTCGCCCGACCGGTATATCAGCCTGTATCCGTAAGGAAATGGTGATCCAACAGGGCACGGAGGCAGGAAGCATGTGGACAAAGGGCTGGCGAGGGCACGGAACACTGTTCAACGAGGGGCGTGGACACCTCTTGGCGAACAGTCTGGGCGGTGCGGGCAAGGGGCCCGACGCGCCACACAACCTCGTGACGCTGACACAGAATCCTACCAACCATCCGCACATGTATGAGATGTTCGAGGAACCCACTGCGGCCGCGGCCATGAAGGATGAGATAATCCAGTATGACGTGACACCCGTCTACGAGGGAACGAACCCGGTTCCGATACGGCTGGAATTCGAGGCGTTCGGCAATAAGGGATTCTCGCTGAGTGGTTGGCTGGACAACCCCGCCGCAGGCGTGAGAACGGCATGAAGACCGTGACGGCTCCCAACGCCTTCCCATTCCATGCCCTGTGTCTACGACGAGGAGCACCATGACGCGCACCACTCCCGAGCGCCCCGTGGATATCGAACAAGTCATTCCCGAGCTGTCCGAATACCGTCAGGTCAGTACGCGATTGCATCCGAGGCGGGGAACACCGACGGCGGAGGAGAGTTCCGTGGGCGGTCCGTTTCTGTGGCCGGCGGATGAGCCGTGGCCGCAGTGCACCGAGCCGCACAAGCGAAGGTTCGGCGAGCGCCTCAGTGAAGTCCGTCAGGCTCGGGAGCTTCTTGCTGCCGGACCGACGGAGGAGGAGTACGAGCTTCTCCGTTCCTTCCGTCGGGGGAAGCACGCGCCATGGCTGACGGACACGGATCCCATCCCGCTCATGCCGGTCGCTCAGCTCTATACGCGTGACGTGCCGGGTCTCGCCCTCCCCGGCGACGCGGACCTGCTCCAAATCTTCTGGTGCCCGTTCAACGCGCACGGGCAGGAACGCAACGTCGCGGTCCACCTGTTCTGGCGCAGGGCCGCAGACGTCACCGAACTCCTGACCGACCAGCCAGAACCAGTGGTCGTCGGGCGTGCGGGGTATGTGCCGGATCCCTGTGTACTGCATCCCGAACAGGTGGGCGAGCATCAGTGGGGGCATTTGCTGCCGCTCCCGGTCCGTGCCCGGCTGGACGAGTGGGAAGACTGGGAGGACGAGGACGCGGTCAGCTACCAGTTCGACCTCTCGATCCCCCCCGGCTGGAAGGTGGGCGGGTTCGCGTCTTGGCCCGCCACAGGCCCGCAGGACGTGGTGTGTCAGTGCGGACAGCCGATGGACCTTCTCCTGACCATCGACAGCAGGGAGTGGGACAGGGGAACCCGCAGTTGGGTCCCCATCGAGGATCGTGACGTCGCGGACACGGACGCGAACACCCCCACCTCGATCGTGGTGGGTCGCAACGGCCGCCTCATGATCTTCGTCTGCCCTGCGGACTGGTCGCATGCCCGGCGAGTCGTCCTGCAGTGACGGTTCCGCCGAGTCCCGGCCGTGACGGCCACACGGGGCGGCTGGTCCCCGGCGACCGAAGCAGTGCGGCGCCGCGTGGGCCGACCCGGCCGTTCGGTACCGACAGGCACTCGGGAACCCCTCGTTGTCAGCCGGACGACGCCCTGGCCGGACGGCTCGCACCGGTGCCATCGCCGAAGGTGTAGCGCCTCCCCATCACGATCAGCTCGACAGTCCGCGCTGTCGAAGAAGGCGGAGGACGGAGGACGCGGTGTGCGACACCACTGATCGACCGGTGATCACCGCGGCACGAGCCGAGCCCTTGGCGCGAGCCGTTTTCGCCGCCCTCGGCGGCCTCGTGGAGATCGGCGCTGCCCGGGCTACTGGGGCCGGGGTGCTCGCCGACGTCTCCGTGGGGGACTTCCTCGCGCCCCGGCAGGACGACCTGCGCTGCCTCATGGAGGACGTCCGGGCGCTCGGCCGGTTTCCTGATGCGGTCATGGCCATCGCCGACGAGCTCGGCTACTTCGCGGACCACGAGGTGCCCGCGGCCTCCCTGCTGCTGTGGTCCGAAGGGATCGCCGGCCTCCCCGAGCCTTTGGAGCGGCTGGAGGAGCCCGCGCTGGTGCGGCGCATGTGCCGTATCGGCGCCGATCTTCAGCTGACCCGGCTGCTTCAGGCCCTCGTCACCGCCGCCCTCGCTGCCGGCACCGAGTCGGGGGAGGGAGCCGTCGGGATCGCGGAGATCCTCCGTGCCGCATGCGGCCTCGTCGAACCGGGCCGCGCTCGGACCACCCCCGCCGAAGTCCAGCGCATGTGGCGCGTCGCCCACCTCCCCGCCATCCTCCGCCCGGCGTCCGACGCACCCGACTGGGGGAAGGCCGGCTATCGGGCCTACGACGCAGAGCTGGAGCGGGTTCTTCAGGGGGAGGGGCCCGGGGCGGTCCGGCCTTGTGTTTGACCTACATCACCCCCGGGGTATTCTCCTCGGCTCGATTGGCGTCGACCCTGCCCCATATGGCAGACTGTCGGAGTTGCTCGGTCGAGTGTTGATGCTGCGCGCCTCCCGCCGGGGGGACCGGAAGCGAGTCCCACAGTACTCGTCGCCCTAACTGCCACCACGGCAGCGCTGGGGCGGACGTACGGGAATCTTCCGGGAAGTGTCAGTGCGGCACCGGCCAGGCACCCGGTGGCCTTCTAGGTCCCGGTCCGCGGTTCCGGAAGGGCCGTGCGCAATCCCTGCAGGGATGTTCGGACAAGGGACATCCGTGTCAGCGGAAGAGCGACACGCCCGACCGCGTGGGTCGGAGAGAAGGGCTGGAACGCCGGGTTCCAGAGCGTTACGAGAGACAGGACTACTAGTAGCCATGGCGGGACAGAAGATCCGCATCCGGCTCAAGGCCTACGACCACGAGGTCATCGACTCTTCGGCGAAGAAGATCGTCGAGACGGTGACGCGCACTGGTGCGTCGGTCGCAGGCCCGGTGCCGCTGCCCACTGAGAAGAACGTGTACTGCGTCATCAAGTCGCCGCACAAGTACAAGGACTCGCGCGAGCACTTCGAGATGCGCACGCACAAGCGCCTGATCGACATCCTCGACCCGACCCCCAAGACCGTTGACTCTCTGATGCGACTCGACCTCCCGGCCGGTGTCGACATCGAGATCAAGCTCTGAGGCCGGTGATCTGAACGATGGCTAAGCAGATCAAGGGCATCCTGGGCGAGAAGCTCGGCATGACGCAGGTGTGGGACGCGAACAACCGTGTTGTTCCGGTCACCGTCGTCAAGGCCGGCCCCAACGTCGTCACCCAGGTCCGTACGAACGACACCGACGGCTACGAGTCCGTCCAGATCGCGTTCGGCGAGATCGACCCGCGCAAGGTGAACAAGCCCCTCAAGGGCCACTTCGCCAAGGCCGACGTCACTCCCCGCCGCCACCTCGTCGAGATCCGTACCGCTGACGCCAGCGAGTACACCCTCGGCCAGGAGATCACCGCTGAGGTGTTCGAGGCCGGCATCAAGGTCGACGTGACCGGCAAGAGCAAGGGCAAGGGCTTCGCCGGTGTCATGAAGCGTCACAACTTCAAGGGCCTCGGCGCCGGACACGGCACCCAGCGCAAGCACCGCTCCCCCGGTTCCATCGGTGGCTGCGCCACCCCGGGCCGTGTGTTCAAGGGCCTCCGCATGGCGGGTCGCATGGGCAACGAGCGGGTCACCACCCAGAACCTGACCGTCCACGCCGTTGACGCGGAGAAGGGTCTGCTGCTCATCAAGGGCGCGGTTCCCGGTCCGAACGGCGGCCTCGTCCTGGTCCGCACCGCGGCCAAGGGGGCCTGAGGTAATGAGCACTGTTGACATCCTTTCGCCGGCGGGCGACAAGGCCGGTTCCGTCGAGCTCCCCGCGGAGATCTTCGACGTCGAGAAGGTCAGCATCCCGCTGATCCACCAGGTCGTCGTCGCGCAGCTGGCCGCGGCCCGTCAGGGCACGCACAAGACCAAGACTCGTGGCGAGGTCCGCGGCGGTGGCAAGAAGCCGTACCGCCAGAAGGGCACCGGTCGCGCCCGTCAGGGTTCGACCCGCGCGCCGCAGTTCGCCGGTGGTGGCGTCGTGCACGGTCCCGTGCCGCGTGACTACTCGCAGCGGACGCCCAAGAAGATGAAGGCTGCCGCGCTGCGTCACGCCCTCACCGACCGGGCCCGCCACAACCGCATCCACGTCGTCTCCGGCGTCGTCGAGGGTGAGAACCCGTCGACGAAGGCCGCTCGGACGCTGTTCGGCAAGATCTCGGAGCGCAAGAACCTGCTCCTGGTCATCGACCGCGCCGACGAGGCCGCGTGGCTGTCCGCCCGCAACCTGCCCCAGGTCCACATCCTGGAGCCGGGCCAGCTGAACACGTACGACGTTCTCGTCTCGGACGACGTGGTCTTCACCAAGGCCGCCTTCGAGTCCTTCGTGTCCGGCCCGAAGGCCAATGACACCGAAGGGAGCGAGGTCTGATGGCTATCCGTCACCCCGCTATCGCCTCCAAGGCGGCGAAGAAGGCCAAGGCCGCGCGCGTCGCCAAGGCGCGCCGCCACGCCGCCGAGGGCAAGAACACCGTCGAGACCCCGCTGAGCAAGTCCTTCACGGACCCCCGTGACGTGCTGCTCAAGCCGGTCGTCTCCGAGAAGAGCTACGCGCTCCTCGACGAGGGCAAGTACACGTTCATCGTCGCCCCGAACGCCAACAAGACCCAGATCAAGCAGGCCGTGCAGTCGGTCTTCTCGGTCAAGGTCACCGGGGTCAACACGATCAACCGCCAGGGCAAGCGCAAGCGGACCCGCACGGGCTTCGGCCAGCGCGCGTCCACCAAGCGCGCGATCGTGACCCTCGCTGAGGGCGACCGTATCGACATCTTCGGCGGTCCGACCGCCTGAGGGCGGTCCGGATCGTCCGATATCGGACGAGGACTGAGAAATGGGAATCCGCAAGTACAAGCCGACTACGCCGGGCCGTCGTGGCTCGAGCGTCGCCGACTTCGTCGAGGTCACGCGGTCCACGCCGGAGAAGTCGTTGGTCCGCCCCCTGCACAGCAAGGGTGGCCGTAACAACTCCGGTCGTGTGACCGTCCGCCACCAGGGTGGTGGCCACAAGCGCGCCTACCGCGTGATCGACTTCCGTCGTCACGACAAGGACGGCGTGCCGGCGAAGGTCGCGCACATCGAGTACGACCCCAACCGCACCGCGCGCATCGCGCTGCTGCACTACGCCGACGGCGAGAAGCGCTACATCCTCGCCCCGCGCAACCTGCAGCAGGGTGACCGCGTCGAGAACGGTCCCGGGGCCGACATCAAGCCGGGCAACAACCTTGCCCTGCGCAACATCCCGGTCGGTACCACGCTGCACGCCATCGAGCTGCGTCCGGGCGGCGGCGCGAAGTTCGCCCGCTCCGCCGGCGCCTCCGTGCAGCTGCTCGCGAAGGAGGGCTCCATGGCCCACCTGCGCATGCCGTCCGGTGAGATCCGCCTGGTCGACGTGCGCTGCCGCGCCACCGTCGGCGAGGTGGGCAACGCCGAACAGAGCAACATCAACTGGGGTAAGGCGGGCCGTAAGCGCTGGCTGGGCGTTCGCCCGACCGTGCGTGGTGTGGTCATGAACCCGGTGGACCACCCGCACGGTGGTGGCGAGGGCCGTACCTCGGGTGGTCGTCACCCGGTGTCCCCGTGGGGCAAGAAGGAAGGCCGTACTCGTTCGCCCAAGAAGGCGTCGAACAAGTACATCGTCCGCCGCCGCAAGACGAACAAGAAGCGCTAAGGACGGGTTGAGATGCCTCGTAGCTTGAAGAAGGGGCCCTTCGTCGACGACCACCTGATCAAGAAGGTGGACGCCCAGAACGAAGCCGGCACCAAGAACGTCATCAAGACCTGGTCCCGTCGCTCGATGATCGTGCCGGCCATGCTCGGCCACACGCTCGCGGTGCACAACGGCAAGACCCACATTCCGGTGTTCGTCACCGAGTCGATGGTCGGCCACAAGCTCGGCGAGTTCTCGCCGACCCGCACCTTCCGGGGTCACGTCAAGGACGACCGGAAGTCGAAGCGCCGCTAAGCGCGGGGTGGAATGACCATGACAGACACTGGAAGGACAACCATGGAAGCCAGGGCCCAGGCGCGGTACATCCGCGTCACGCCCATGAAGGCCCGCCGCGTGGTGGACCTCATCCGTGGCCTCAACGCCACGGAGGCTCAGGCGGTCCTGCGTTTCGCCCCGCAGGCCGCGAGCGTGCCGGTCGGCAAGGTGCTGGACAGCGCCATCGCCAACGCCGCGCACAACTACGACCACACCGATGTCGACAGCCTCTACATCTCCGAGGCGTACGTCGACGAGGGCCCGACCCTGAAGCGGTTCCGTCCGCGGGCCCAGGGCCGTGCCTACCGGATCCGCAAGCGGACCAGCCACATCACCGTGGTCGTCAGCAGCAAGGAAGGAACCCGGTAATGGGCCAGAAGGTAAACCCGCACGGGTTCCGGCTCGGTGTCACGACCGACTTCAAGTCGCGTTGGTACGCCGACAAGCTGTACAAGGACTACGTCAAGGAAGACGTCGCCATCCGTCGGATGATGACGTCCGGCATGGAGCGCGCCGGCATCTCCAAGGTCGAGATCGAGCGCACCCGTGACCGTGTGCGTGTGGACATCCACACCGCTCGTCCGGGCATCGTCATCGGCCGCCGTGGCGCCGAGGCCGACCGCATCCGCGGTGACCTCGAGAAGCTCACGGGCAAGCAGGTCCAGCTGAACATCCTCGAGGTCAAGAACCCCGAGACCGACGCTCAGCTGGTTGCCCAGGCCGTCGCCGAGCAGCTCTCCTCCCGCGTCTCCTTCCGCCGTGCCATGCGTAAGAGCATGCAGTCGGCGATGAAGGCCGGCGCCAAGGGCATCAAGATCCAGTGCGGTGGCCGCCTCGGTGGCGCCGAGATGTCCCGCTCGGAGTTCTACCGCGAGGGCCGCGTGCCCCTGCACACGCTCCGCGCGAACGTGGACTACGGCTTCTTCGAGGCCAAGACGACCTTCGGCCGCATCGGCGTGAAGGTCTGGATCTACAAGGGCGACGTCAAGAACATCGCCGAGGTCCGCGCCGAGAACGCTGCGGCCCGTGCGGGCAACCGCCCGGCCCGTGGTGGCGCCGACCGCCCGGCCCGTGGTGGCCGCGGTGGCGAGCGTGGCGGGCGCGGTCGTAAGCCGCAGCAGGCTGCCGGCGCCGAGGCCCCCAAGGCCGAGGCTCCCGCCGCCGCTCCGGCTGAGAGCACCGGAACGGAGGCCTGACCGTCATGCTGATCCCCCGTAGGGTCAAGCACCGCAAGCAGCACCACCCCAAGCGCAACGGCATGTCCAAGGGTGGCACGCAGGTTGCGTTCGGCGAGTACGGCATCCAGGCGCTGACCCCGGCCTACGTGACGAACCGCCAGATCGAGGCGGCTCGTATCGCGATGACCCGCCACATCAAGCGTGGCGGCAAGGTCTGGATCAACATCTACCCGGACCGCCCCCTCACCAAGAAGCCCGCCGAGACCCGCATGGGTTCCGGTAAGGGTTCTCCTGAGTGGTGGATCGCCAACGTCAAGCCCGGACGTGTGATGTTCGAGCTGTCGTACCCCAACGAGAAGATCGCGCGCGAGGCCCTGACCCGTGCGGCTCACAAGCTGCCGATGAAGTGCAAGATCGTCAAGCGCGAGGCAGGTGAAGCGTGATGTCGGCCGGTACCAAGGCGTCTGAGCTGCGCGAACTGGGCAACGAGGAGCTTCTCGCGAAGCTCCGCGAAGCCAAGGAAGAGCTGTTCAACCTCCGCTTCCAGGCGGCGACGGGTCAGCTCGAGAACCACGGTCGGCTCAAGGCCGTCCGCAAGGACATCGCGCGGATCTACACCCTGATGCGTGAGCGCGAGCTGGGCATCGAGACGGTGGAGAGCGCCTGATGAGCGAGAGCAACGTGACTGAAGAGACCAAGACGGACCGCGGTTTCCGCAAGACCCGCGAAGGCCTGGTCGTCAGCGACAAGATGGACAAGACCGTCGTCGTCGCCGTCGAGGACCGCGTCAAGCACGCGCTGTACGGCAAGGTCATCCGCCGTACGAGCAAGCTCAAGGCCCACGACGAGCAGAACGCCGCGGGTGTCGGCGACCGCGTCCTCCTCATGGAGACCCGGCCGCTGTCCGCGACCAAGCGCTGGCGCGTCGTCGAGATCCTCGAGAAGGCCAAGTAATCCCTCCTAGGGGGACCCCCTAGGCATCGTTCCGCCAGGCTCGGGGCGGGTGTGCACGTTTCGCAGCCCGCCCCGGGAACCGGCAGACAATCAGGAGATAGACGTGATCCAGCAGGAGTCGCGACTGCGTGTCGCCGACAACACTGGTGCGAAGGAGATCCTTTGCATCCGTGTGCTCGGCGGCTCCGGTCGCCGCTACGCGGGTATCGGTGACGTCATCGTCGCCACCGTCAAGGACGCGATCCCCGGCGGCAACGTGAAGAAGGGTGACGTCATCAAGGCGGTCATCGTTCGCACCGTCAAGGAGCGCCGCCGTCCGGACGGCTCGTACATCCGCTTCGACGAGAACGCCGCCGTCATTCTCAAGAACGACGGCGACCCTCGTGGCACCCGTATCTTCGGCCCGGTCGGCCGGGAGCTGCGCGAGAAGAAGTTCATGAAGATCATCTCCCTCGCGCCGGAGGTGCTGTGAGCATGAAGATCAAGAAGGGCGACCTGGTTCAGGTCATCACCGGTAAGGACAAGGGCAAGCAGGGCAAGGTCATCGCGGCCTTCCCCCGCGAGGACCGCGTCCTGGTCGAGGGTGTCAACCGGGTCAAGAAGCACACCAAGGCCGGTCCGACGGCTCGCGGTTCGCAGGCCGGCGGCATCGTCACCACCGAGGCGCCGATCCACGTCTCCAACGTCCAGCTGGTCGTGGAGAAGGACGGCAACAAGGTCGTGACCCGCGTCGGTTACCGCTTCGACGACGAAGGCAACAAGATCCGCGTTGCCAAGCGGACGGGTGAGGACATCTGATGACGACCACCACCAGCCCGCGTCTGAAGCAGAAGTACCGTGAGGAGATCACGGGCAAGCTGCGTGACGAGTTCAAGTACGAGAACGTCATGCAGATCCCCGGTCTCGTCAAGATCGTGGTCAACATGGGTGTGGGCGACGCCGCCCGCGACTCCAAGCTGATCGAGGGCGCCATCCGCGACCTCACCACGATCACCGGTCAGAAGCCGGCCGTCACCAAGGCCCGCAAGTCCATCGCGCAGTTCAAGCTGCGTGAGGGCCAGCCGATCGGTGCCCACGTCACGCTCCGTGGTGACCGCATGTGGGAGTTCCTGGACCGCACCCTGTCGCTCGCGCTGCCGCGCATCCGCGACTTCCGCGGCCTGTCCCCCAAGCAGTTCGACGGCCGTGGCAACTACACCTTCGGTCTCACGGAGCAGGTCATGTTCCACGAGATCGACCAGGACAAGATCGACCGCACCCGGGGTATGGACATCACCGTGGTGACCACGGCGACCAACGACGCTGAGGGCCGCGCGCTCCTTCGTCACCTCGGCTTCCCCTTCAAGGAGGCGTGAGCGAGATGGCGAAGAAGGCTCTGATCGCTAAGGCTGCTCGCAAGCCCAAGTTCGGTGTGCGTGGCTACACCCGCTGCCAGCGCTGCGGCCGCCCGCACTCCGTGTACCGCAAGTTCGGCCTGTGCCGCGTGTGCCTTCGTGAGATGGCTCACCGTGGCGAGCTGCCGGGCGTGACCAAGAGCTCCTGGTAATCCCCCAAATAAGGGATTTGCAGGGCTCTCGGTAAGCATCTGGGGCGGCAGGACGCCCAGCCCACATGCCTTAGGCTTGTGGGGTTGGGCGTCTGCCGCCGCCCTTACGACTTACTACGCCGTAGGTCCACCGCGCCGCACCCGTCCCGTCTCGGATCGGGGAGAGGGATGGCGCACCAGGAAACCCCGGCGAGAGAGGCCACAGGCCAATTCATGACCATGACTGATCCGATCGCAGACATGCTGACGCGTCTGCGGAACGCGAACTCGGCGTACCACGACTCTGTGACGATGCCGGCGTCCAAGATCAAGTCGCACATCGCGGAGATCCTCCAGCAGGAGGGCTTCATCACGGGCTGGAAGGTCGAGGACGCCGAGGTCGGCAAGAACCTCGTCCTGGAGCTGAAGTTCGGCCCCAACCGTGAGCGCTCCATCGCGGGCATCAAGCGGATCTCCAAGCCCGGTCTCCGGGTGTACGCGAAGTCCACCAACCTGCCGAAGGTTCTGGGCGGCCTGGGCGTGGCCATCATCTCCACGTCGCACGGGCTCCTGACCGACAAGCAGGCGCAGAAGAAGGGCGTGGGTGGGGAAGTCCTCGCCTACGTCTGGTAATTCGGGAACGGAGGAGAGACAGCAATGTCGCGTATCGGCAAGCTCCCCATCCCGGTTCCCGCCGGCGTGGACGTCACCATCGACGGCCGTACGGTCGCGGTCAAGGGCCCCAAGGGCGAACTGACCCACACCGTCATCGCGCCGATCGACATCGCCAAGGCCGAGGACGGCACCCTTCAGGTGCTGCGGCCCAACGACGAGCGGCAGAGCAAGGCCCTGCACGGCCTGTCCCGCACGCTGGTGGCGAACATGATCACCGGTGTGACCCAGGGATACGTCAAGAAGCTCGAAATCAGCGGTGTCGGTTACCGTGTCGTGGCGAAGGGCTCCAACCTGGAGTTCTCCCTCGGCTACAGCCACCCGATCCTGGTCGAGGCCCCCGAGGGCATCACCTTCAAGGTGGAGTCCCCGACCCGTTTCTCGGTCGAGGGCATCGACAAGCAGAAGGTCGGCGAGGTTGCGGCCAACATCCGCAAGCTGCGCAAGCCCGACCCGTACAAGGCCAAGGGCGTCAAGTACGAGGGCGAAGTCATCCGCCGCAAGGTCGGAAAGGCGGGTAAGTAAGCCATGGCATACGGACAGAAGATCCTTAAGGGCGACGCCTACAAGCGCGCCGCGATCAAGCGCCGCCACATCCGGATCCGTAAGCACATCAACGGTACGGCGGAGCGTCCGCGTCTGGTCGTTACCCGCTCGAACCGCCACATCGTGGCCCAGGTGATCGACGACATCAAGGGTCACACCCTTGCGTCGGCGTCCACCCTGGACACCTCGATCCGCGGTGGCGAGGGCGACAAGTCCGCGCAGGCCAAGCAGGTCGGCGCCCTGGTCGCCGAGCGCGCCAAGGCCGCCGGTGTCGAGGCCGTCGTGTTCGACCGTGGTGGTAACCAGTACGCGGGGCGCATCGCCGCCCTGGCGGACGCCGCCCGCGAGGCCGGACTCAAGTTCTGAGTCGGTTCCGTAGCTAGCGGAAACAGAGAGAGGTAATTCCAATGGCTGGACCCCAGCGCCGCGGTGGCGGTGCCGGTGGCGGCGAGCGGCGGGACCGGAAGGGCCGTGACGGCGGCGCTGCTGCCGCCGAGAAGACCGCGTACGTTGAGCGCGTCGTCGCGATCAACCGCGTCGCCAAGGTTGTGAAGGGTGGTCGTCGCTTCAGCTTCACCGCGCTGGTCGTGGTGGGCGACGGTGACGGCACCGTGGGTGTCGGATACGGCAAGGCCAAGGAGGTGCCGGCCGCCATCGCCAAGGGTGTTGAGGAGGCCAAGAAGCACTTCTTCAAGGTCCCCCGCATCCAGGGCACCATCCCGCACCCGATCACGGGCGAGAAGGCCGCGGGCGTCGTCCTGCTCAAGCCTGCTTCCCCCGGTACCGGCGTTATCGCCGGTGGTCCGGTGCGTGCCGTGCTCGAGTGCGCCGGTGTGCACGACATCCTGTCGAAGTCGCTCGGCTCGTCGAACGCGATCAACATCGTGCACGCGACCGTGGAGGCCCTGAAGGGTCTGCAGCGTCCCGAGGAGATCGCGGCCCGCCGTGGTCTGCCGCTCGAGGACGTCGCTCCCGCGGCTCTGCTGCGTGCGCGTGCCGGGGCTGGTGCTGCGTAATGGCTCAGCTCAAGATCACGCAGACGAAGTCGTACATCGGCAGCAAGCAGAACCACCGTGACACCCTGCGTTCCCTTGGTCTCAAGGGCATCAACACGCAGGTCGTCAAGGAGGACCGCCCCGAGTTCCGCGGCATGGTGCACACCGTCCGCCACCTCGTGACGGTCGAGGAGGTCGACTGATCATGGCGGAGAACAACCCGCTCAAGATCCACAACCTCCGTCCCGCCCCGGGCGCCAAGACCGCCAAGACCCGTGTGGGTCGTGGTGAGGCGTCGAAGGGTAAGACGGCCGGTCGTGGTACCAAGGGCACGAAGGCCCGTTACCAGGTTCCGGAGCGCTTCGAGGGTGGGCAGATGCCCCTCCACATGCGCCTCCCGAAGCTGAAGGGCTTCAAGAACCCGTTCAAGACCGAGTTCCAGGTCGTGAACCTCGACAAGCTCGCCGCGCTCTACCCCGAGGGTGGCGAGGTCACCGTCGAGGGTCTGGTGGCCAAGGGTGCCGTTCGCAAGAACAGCCTCGTCAAGGTCCTCGGCCAGGGCGAGATCTCCGTGGCGCTGCAGGTGACGGTCGACGCCGTCTCCGGCTCCGCCAAGGAGAAGATCACCGCCGCCGGCGGTTCCGTCACCGAGCTCGTCTGAACACCACAGGCGTCTCGATGACCTGAGCGATCCCGACCGGGGATACCCCACATATGGGGTATCCCCGGTTGGTCGTTCCTAGGGCGGCAGTCTCGCCGGTAAGGTGGCCTGCACTGCCCTCTTTTCACAGGGTGCTTCACTTCGGGCACTCTGAGCGGCAGTTGACCGTTACCTATTCGTCGAACCTCAAGACCGTCACCCTTGACGCAGTTGCGCGGGGGTCGCAGGAGGCACCGTGCTCACCGCGTTCGCCCGGGCGTTCAAGACGCCCGACCTGCGCAAGAAGCTGCTCTTCACGCTCGGCATCATCGTGATCTACCGGGTCGGTACACACGTCCCGATCCCAGGCGTCGACTACCGGAACGTCCAGACCTGTATCGACAATGCTCAGGCCAACCAGGGCCTCTTCGGCCTGGTCAACATGTTCAGTGGCGGCGCGCTGCTGCAGATCACGATCTTCGCGCTGGGCATCATGCCGTACATCACGGCGAGCATCATTCTGCAGTTGCTGACCGTGGTGATCCCGCGTCTGGAAGCCCTGAAGAAGGAGGGCCAGGCCGGTACGGCGAAGATCACGCAGTACACCCGTTACCTGACGATCGCCCTCGCCATCCTTCAGGGCACCGGCCTCGTCGCCACCGCCCGCAGCGGCGCTCTGTTCCAGAACTGCCCGGTGGCCAGTCAGATCGTCCCGGACCAGTCGATCTTCGTCACCATCACCATGGTCATCACGATGACCGCCGGTACGGCGGCCGTGATGTGGCTCGGTGAGCTGATCACCGACCGCGGCATCGGCAACGGCATGTCGATCCTGATGTTCATCTCGATCGCCGCCACCTTCCCGTCCGCGCTGTGGGCCATCAAGCAGGGGGGCTCCCTGGCCGGTGGCTGGATCGAGTTCGGCACGGTCATCCTGGTCGGCTTCGTCATGGTCGGCCTGGTGGTCTTCGTCGAGCAGGCCCAGCGCCGTATCCCGGTGCAGTACGCCAAGCGCATGATCGGCCGCCGTTCCTACGGCGGTACGTCCACGTACATCCCGTTGAAGGTGAACCAGGCGGGTGTGATCCCTGTCATCTTCGCCTCGTCGCTGCTCTACATCCCGGCGCTGATCGCTCAGTTCGCCGGAGGCACCTCGGGCTGGAAGACCTGGATCGAGCAACACTTCGTCAAGGGCGACCACCCGTATTACATCGCCACGTACTTCGTGCTGATCGTTTTCTTCGCGTTCTTCTACGTGGCGATCTCGTTCAACCCCGAGGAAGTCGCCGACAACATGAAGAAGTATGGTGGCTTCATCCCGGGCATCCGGGCTGGCAGGCCGACCGCTGAGTACCTGAGCTACGTACTCAACCGGATCACCTGGCCGGGTTCGCTGTACTTGGGACTGATCGCTCTCGTGCCGACGATGGCGTTGGCTGGTTTCGGGGCAAACCAGAACTTCCCGTTCGGCGGGACCAGCATCCTGATCATCGTGGGTGTCGGTCTCGAGACGGTGAAGCAGATCGAGAGCCAGCTCCAGCAGCGCAATTACGAAGGGTTCCTCCGCTGATGCGTATCGTCCTCGTCGGGCCGCCGGGCGCCGGTAAGGGAACGCAGGCCGCGTTCCTGGCCAAGAACCTGTCGATCCCGCACATCTCCACGGGCGACCTGTTCCGGGCCAACATCAGCCGGCAGACGGAACTCGGCAAACTGGCGAAGTCCTACATGGACGCGGGCAACCTGGTGCCCGACGAGGTCACCATCGCCATGGCGAAGGACCGTATGGAGCAGCCGGACGCCGAGAACGGTTTCCTGCTGGACGGCTTCCCCCGCAACGTGTCGCAGGCCGAGGCGCTCGACGAGCTGCTCGAGACCGAGAGCATGCAGCTCGACGCGGTGCTGGACCTGGAGGTCCCCGAGGACGAGGTCGTCAAGCGGATCGCCGGCCGCCGCATCTGCCGCAACGACTCCTCGCACGTCTTCCACGTGACGTACAAGCAGCCGGCCAAGGACGGCGTCTGCGACGTCTGCGGCGGCGAGCTGTACCAGCGGGACGACGACTCCGAGGAGACGGTCCGCACGCGGCTGGAGGTCTACCACACCCAGACCGAGCCGATCATCGACTACTACAAGGCCCAGGGCCTGGTGGTCACGATCTCGGCGCTCGGCAAGGTGGAGGACGTCACGACGCGCGCCATGGAGGCGCTCAAGCGTGGCGAGGACGACAAGTAGTCGTCCGTACGCAGCTACGGCCGCGGTTCCCCTCGGGGGGCCGCGGCTGCTGTGTGGGCGGGGTCGGGTGCACGGCCCCGTATCGTTGAAGGCGTCCGCAGTCGCCGAAGGTCCAGAAAGGCCGTAGCTCCCATGGTGCAGATCAAGACCCCCGAGCAGATCGCCAAGATGCGTGAGGCGGGGCTGGTGGTCGCAGCCATTCACGCGGCGACCCGTGAGGCCGCCGTGCCCGGGGCCACGACGAAGGATCTGGACCAGGTCGCGCGCAAGGTGCTCGCCGAGCACAACGCCAAGCCGAACTTCCTCGGCTACGGCGGCTTCCCCGCGACCATCTGCACCTCGGTCAACGAGGTCGTCGTCCACGGCATCCCCTCCGACGACGTCGTCCTCAAGGACGGGGACGTCATCTCCATCGACTGCGGCGCGATCATCGACGGCTGGCACGGCGACGCGGCCTTCACGGCCTTCGTCGGCTCCGGTCACGCTCCGGAGCTCGTCGAGCTCTCCCGGGTGACCGAGGAGTCGATGTGGGCCGGCATCGCGGCCATGAAGCAGGGCAACCGCCTGGTGGACATCTCCCGGGCCATCGAGACCTACATCCGCCGCCAGCCCAAGCCCGGCGGCGGCAAGTACGGGATCATCGAGGACTACGGCGGCCACGGCATCGGCACCGAGATGCACATGGACCCGCACCTGCTGAACTACGTCGACCGGCGGCGCGGCAAGGGCCCGAAGCTGGTGCCCGGCTTCTGCCTCGCGATCGAGCCGATGGTGTCCCTGGGGACGCCCAAGACGGAGGTCCTCCAGGACGACTGGACCGTCATCACGACGGACGGCACCTGGTCCTCCCACTGGGAGCACTCCGTCGCGCTGACGGAGCAGGGCCCGCTGGTGCTGACGTCTCCCGACGGGGGCAAGGCGAAGCTCGCCGAGCTGGGGATCGTCGCCGCGCCCGATCCGCTGGGCTGAGCGCCGCGCCCTCCGGGGTGGACGGTCGAGTCGTCCGGCGGCTGCGGGTCCGTGGTTCTTCGCGCACTTCCCCGCGCCCCTGCCGGGGCGCTTAAAGCCCAGCCCGCTGGGGCAGACTCTCTCGATTCGTGTTTCCGGGGGCCCTGTCGTAGACTGACTCGTCGGCTCTTGTGTACCCGCATGCCTGCATGCGCCAGCACAGAGTCGATCAAGGTAGTCGATTCGAAGGGCGAAGCGTGGCCAAGAAGCAAGGTGCCATCGAGATCGAGGGCACTGTCGTCGAGTCTCTTCCGAACGCCATGTTCAAGGTCGAGCTCCAGAACGGCCACCAGGTCCTGGCACACATCAGCGGCAAGATGCGCATGCACTACATCCGCATCCTCCCTGACGACCGGGTCGTGGTGGAGCTGTCTCCGTACGACCTGACGCGTGGCCGGATCGTCTACCGCTACAAGTAGATCTTGCCTGTGCCCCGCCGCCGCGTGCGGCGGGACTGCCGGCACTGACCCGGAGAACCTCAACATGAAGGTCAAGCCGAGCGTCAAGAAGATCTGCGACAAGTGCAGGGTGATCCGCCGTCACGGCCGGGTCATGGTCATCTGCGACAACCCGCGCCACAAGCAGCGCCAGGGCTGACGCACGACCGATCCCTCTGCATTCATCGCAGGGTTTCGCGCGACGCAAGCTGAATATGTTCATACGCAGGACCCAGGGGAACGAGCGTTCGCCTGACACCCCCGGTTCGGAGGCTGGGGACCCAGTCCGTACCTAATCTTTGGCTGCGTCTTTCTGAACAGCGCGAAGAGGCCGGCGGCTGGGAGTCGGTTCTGCGGAAGACCTCCGACAAGTAACTGGAGCCATTGAATGGCACGCGTTTCCGGTGTTGACATCCCGCGCGAAAAGCGCGTGGAGATCGCCCTCACCTACGTGTTCGGCATCGGCCGGACCCTCTCCCAGCAGACGCTGGCCGCCACCGGCGTGGACCCGAACACCCGTGTTCGTGACCTCTCCGAGGAGCAGCTGGTCGCGATCCGCGAGTACGTCGACAACAACATCAAGACCGAGGGTGACCTCCGTCGCGAGATCCAGGCCGACATCCGCCGCAAGGTCGAGATCGGTACCTACCAGGGTCTGCGTCACCGTCGTGGCCTGCCCGTCCGCGGTCAGCGCACCAGCACCAACGCTCGTACCCGCAAGGGACCGCGTCGCGCCATCGCCGGCAAGAAGAAGCCGGGCAAGAAGTAGTCCACAGCGGACGCCTGTCCACGGTCTTCGCTGTAGGACCGACCACCTCCCGTAGGAGTAATAGATGCCCCCCAAGGGTCGTCAGGGCGCTGCCAAGAAGGTGCGCCGCAAGGAAAAGAAGAACGTCGCTCACGGCCACGCGCACATCAAGAGCACGTTCAACAACACCATCGTCTCGATCACGGACCCCTCGGGCAACGTGATCTCCTGGGCCTCCGCCGGCCACGTCGGCTTCAAGGGCTCGCGCAAGTCCACCCCCTTCGCCGCGCAGATGGCCGCCGAGTCGGCCGCCCGCCGCGCGCAGGAGCACGGCATGCGCAAGGTCGACGTCTTCGTCAAGGGCCCGGGCTCCGGTCGTGAGACCGCGATCCGCTCCCTCCAGGCGACCGGCCTCGAGGTCGGCTCGATCCAGGACGTCACGCCGACCCCGCACAACGGCTGCCGCCCGCCGAAGCGCCGCCGCGTCTGACGCGACGCCTTCGGGTTCACGGTTTTCGGGCGGTACGGCTCCGTAAAGGGGCCGTATCGCCCGTACCCTTGCAGTACCCGTCCCTTTTGTGCCGGGGACGGCTCACGTCGGGTGTCAAATAGCGGGCGCCCACGACTGAAGGATCTGATCCACACATGCTGATCGCTCAGCGTCCCTCTTTGACCGAAGAGGTCGTCGACGAGTTCCGCTCCCGGTTCGTGATCGAGCCGCTGGAGCCGGGCTTCGGTTACACCCTCGGCAACTCCCTGCGTCGTACGCTCCTGTCCTCGATCCCGGGTGCGGCGGTCACGTCCATCCGTATCGACGGTGTCCTGCACGAGTTCACCACCGTGCCGGGCGTCAAGGAGGACGTCACCGACCTGATCCTCAACATCAAGCAGCTGGTCGTCTCCTCGGAGCACGACGAGCCGGTCGTGATGTACCTGCGCAAGCAGGGTCCGGGTCTGGTCACCGCCGCCGACATCGCGCCCCCGGCCGGTGTCGAGGTGCACAACCCCGACCTGGTCCTGGCCACGCTCAACGGCAAGGGCAAGCTGGAGATGGAGCTGACGGTCGAGCGTGGCCGCGGTTACGTCTCCGCTGTGCAGAACAAGCAGGTCGGCCAGGAGATCGGCCGGATCCCGGTCGACTCGATCTACTCGCCGGTTCTGAAGGTCACGTACAAGGTCGAGGCCACGCGTGTCGAGCAGCGGACCGACTTCGACAAGCTGATCGTCGACGTCGAGACCAAGCAGGCGATGCGTCCGCGTGACGCCATGGCGTCCGCCGGCAAGACCCTGGTCGAGCTGTTCGGTCTGGCCCGTGAGCTGAACATCGACGCCGAGGGCATCGACATGGGCCCGTCGCCCACGGACGCCGCCCTGGCCGCCGATCTGGCCCTGCCGATCGAGGAGCTGGAGCTCACCGTTCGGTCGTACAACTGCCTCAAGCGCGAGGGCATCCACTCCGTGGGTGAGCTCGTCGCCCGTTCCGAGGCGGACCTGCTCGACATCCGCAACTTCGGTGCGAAGTCGATCGACGAGGTCAAGGCGAAGCTGGCCGGCATGGGCCTGGCCCTGAAGGACAGCCCGCCCGGATTCGACCCGACCGCCGCCGCGGACGCCTTCGGCGCGGACGACGACGCGGACGCCGGTTTCGTGGAGACCGAGCAGTACTGAGAGCTCGGGCCCTCGGGTCCATGCTCGGGTGCGGGTGCGCTGTGGCTTGTCGCACAGTTCCCCGCGCCCCTTCCGGGCAGCCCTTCGGGGCCTGCCCGGATCTCCGACAGGCGACCGCCTGCTCGGATACTGACCCCGGTACCTGATACGGCCGGGGCAGACACCTAGGAGAAACACCATGCCGAAGCCCACCAAGGGTGCCCGTATGGGCGGCAGCGCCGCGCACGAGAAGCTCCTCCTCGCGAACCTCGCGAAGTCGCTCTTCGAGCACGGTCGTATCACCACCACCGAGGCGAAGGCCCGCAAGCTGCGGCCGTACGCCGAGCGTCTGGTCACCAAGGCGAAGAAGGGCGACCTTCACAACCGCCGTCAGGTGCTCCAGGTCATCACGGACAAGAGCATCGTGCACACGCTCTTCACCGAGATCGGCCCGCGCTACGAGAACCGTCCGGGTGGCTACACCCGCATCACCAAGATCGGTAACCGCCGTGGCGACAACGCGCCCATGGCTGTCATCGAGCTGGTCGAGGCGCTGACGGTGGCGCAGGAGGCGACGGGCGAGGCCGAGGCCGCGACGAAGCGTGCCGCGAAGGACGCCGAGGCCACTGAGGCTCAGGTCGACACGACCAAGGCCGAGGACGCCGCCGAGGAGTCCAAGGACGCCTAAGCGTCCGCCGGGGACCGTTCGTCGGCGGCTGCGGGTTGGTTGTCGCTCGTCGCGCGGTTCCCCGCGCCCCTTTAGGGCGTTGGCGGGCTCGTTCCTTTCCAGGAGCGGGCCCGCTTTTGTGTCTTGAGAGGATCTGTTCGTGAGTGATGAAGCAGCACCTGGCCACGTTCGTGTCCGGCTCGACCTGTCGTACGACGGGAGCGAGTTCTCCGGGTGGGCCAAGCAGGCCGGGGGACGGCGGACCGTGCAGGGGGAGATCGAGGACGCCCTGCGGACCGTGACGCGGTCACGGGAGACGTACGAGCTGACCGTCGCGGGGCGCACCGATGCCGGCGTGCATGCGCGGGGGCAGGTCGCCCATGTCGATCTGCCGCGTGAGGTGTGGGCCGAGCACCACCAGAAGCTGCTCAAGCGGCTCGCCGGGCGGCTGCCCCGGGACGTACGCGTCTGGGCCCTCAGGGAGGCGCCCAGTGGCTTCAACGCCCGCTTCTCGGCGATCTGGAGGCGCTACGCGTACCGGGTCACCGACAACCCCGGGGGCGTCGACCCGCTGCTGCGCGGCCACGTCCTGTGGCACGACTGGCCCCTCGATGTGGAGGCCATGAACGAGGCCGCCCGGGGGCTGCTGGGCGAGCACGACTTCGCCGCCTACTGCAAGAAGCGCGAGGGCGCCACCACCATCCGCACGCTCCAGGAGCTGAGCCTGGTGCGGGGCGACGACGGGATCATCACGGCCACCGTGCGGGCCGACGCCTTCTGCCACAACATGGTGCGCTCGCTCATCGGGGCGCTGCTGTTCGTGGGCGACGGACACCGGCCGGCCGACTGGCCGGGGAAGGTGCTGGCGGCCGGCGTACGCGACTCGGCCGTGCACGTCGTACGGCCGCACGGCCTGACGCTGGAGGAGGTCGGCTACCCGGCCGACGAACTGCTCGCCGCGCGCAGCAAGGAGGCGCGGAACAAGCGGTCGTTGCCGTCGGCCGGCTGCTGCTGACGTCCGCTCACTCGTCGGCCGCGGCCGAGGCCTGGGCTTCGCCGCGGCGGCGGATCTGGTTGAACGTGAACTGGCCCAGGTCGTCCCCGGTCTTGTAGACCGCGGTGTCCTTGGGCGTCACGTCCTTGCCGTTGGTGAAGCCGGCGTTGGTGAAGTAGGCGTAGCGGCCGTAGGAGTTGCTGGTCGTGCGGCAGAAGCCCGATTCGCAGAAGGGCTTGACGCCGCCGCCGGAGAGCGACTTGACGAAGCTTCTCTTGTCGGTCTGCCCCTTGGCCTTGACGGCCTGAGCCTCGGTGTCGAAGACGGCCACGCCGACCGTCACCGCGATGCCGTCCTTGACGTACGTCACGCGTATCAGGCGGGTGCAGCCGTTGGCGGTGACGGCTTTGGGGAGGGTGCCTCCGGCCGCCGAGGCGCAGTTCCTCGTGTCCGCCGTGGGACCCTTCTTGTAGACCGTCTCGCCCATGGTGAGCTGCGTGCCCGGGAAGAGGGTGGCCGGGCTGAGCGGGGCCTTGTCCTTCTTCGCGCTGGCGATGAAGTCCTTCGGGTCCAGCGGGGGAGGGGCGCTGGTCGGGGCGAACGACGGGGCCGAGGCGGACTGGCTCGGGATGTCGGCCGACGGCAGGGAGGTCGGGTTGCCCTTGTTGTCGCCGCCCGCCGAGACGACGGCCACCGCGACAGCGGCGCCGATCGCGACGGTGGCGAACGCGCCGCCGCCGATCAGCAGCAGCCGGCGTCGCTTGTTGCGGGCCTCGGAGGCCTCGGCGAGCGCCGCCCAGTCCGGAGCATGGCCGCCCCCGCTGGTCCAGGGCTGCTGCGATTGTGGTTTCCAGGGATCCCACTGGGACTGAGGTCCCCCCTGCTGCCCAAAGCTCATGGGCCGCATCTTAGACGGGACAAGGGGTGTGCTGGTCCGCCCGGATCGGCTCTCCAGCCCCTAGCGTTCCTCCCATGCGCACGGTCAAAGGCGACATCTCCGGGTGGTTGGGGCGACTGCTGCCGGCCGTGGTGCTGCTGGTGTTCCTGCTGTCGTGGCCGGGTCTCGCGGCCGGGGTGTGGCCGTCGGTCGTGGTGGGGGCGCTGCGGGGGTTCGGCCGTCCGCGCGGTGGCCGTTCCGTGGTGCGGTGGTGCGCCGGGGCCGCCGTCGACCTGCTGCTCTCGCCGGTCCTCCCCTGGGTCCGGCCGGTGCGGCGCAGGACGCTGCGGAGGGCCGTCACGTTCTGTGCCGTCCTGTATCTTTCGGTGACCGAGCGGCTGCGGTGATACCGCGTTTTGACCCTTGTGGTGTACCCCGGTATTCTGCTTGTTCGTTGTGTATTGGCTTGCTCATTCTCACGGGACGGGCCCTTACACCGGTCCACCGGGCCGATGACCAGCGACCCCACGTACGCGGTATGCGTCGCCGCAGTGCGGTCCAGGCTGTCGTGATCGTTTCGGTGACCAGTTATGGACCATTCACTCGAAGCGAAGGCTACGAACCGTGCGTACGTACAGCCCCAAGCCCGGCGATGTGACGCGCCAGTGGCACGTCATCGACGCCCAGGACGTTGTCCTGGGTCGTCTCGCCACCACTGCCGCGACGCTCCTCCGGGGCAAGCACAAGCCGATCTACGCCCCCCACGTCGACGCTGGTGACTTCGTCATCATCATCAACGCGGACAAGGTGCACCTGTCCGGCAACAAGCGGACCCAGAAGATGGCGTACCGCCACTCCGGCTACCCGGGTGGTCTGCGCTCCGTCCGTTACGACGAGCTCCTCGACAAGAACCCCGAGAAGGCCATCGAGAAGGCCGTCAAGGGCATGCTCCCCAAGAACACGCTGGGCCGTCAGATGCTCTCGAAGCTGAAGGTCTACAAGGGTGACCAGCACCCGCACGGCGCGCAGCAGCCGCAGCCGTACGAGATCACCCAGGTCGCGCAGTAAGTCCGGCCACCCCCAAGACTGAACAGAATCTGAGGAGAATCGTGGCCGAGACCACTGCCGAGCAGCCGCTCGAAGAGCTTGACATCGACAGCTACACCACCGAGTCCGAGGTCCCCGTCGAGGGTGAGTACACCTCGGAGTCCATGGCCTCCCGCTTCGGTGAGCCCCAGCCGGCCGCCGGCCTGGGCCGTCGTAAGAACGCCATCGCCCGCGTCCGGATCGTCCCGGGCACCGGCAAGTGGAAGATCAACGGTCGCACCCTCGAGGACTACTTCCCGAACAAGGTGCACCAGCAGGAAGTCAACGAGCCCTTCAAGGTGCTCGAGCTCGACGACCGCTACGACGTCGTCGCCCGCATCTCCGGTGGCGGTGTCTCCGGTCAGGCCGGTGCGCTCCGTCTCGGTGTCGCCCGTGCGCTGAACGAGGCGGACGTCGACAACAACCGCGGCCCGCTGAAGAAGGCCGGCTTCCTCAAGCGCGACGACCGTGCGGTCGAGCGCAAGAAGGCCGGTCTGAAGAAGGCCCGCAAGGCTCCGCAGTACAGCAAGCGCTAATCGCGTCGCCCGTCCTTGCGACTGGCTTCGCAACGATCGCCTCGGCGGCACGGTTGTGCTGCCGGGGCGGTTTCGTTTACACAACCCCTACAGCCCCCGGACAGTCTCAGGGGGCGTACTCGGGGATGTGAGCCGCATTCTCTTCAGCAATTCGGAGGACACCACTGTGGGACGACTCTTCGGCACGGACGGCGTGCGCGGTGTCGCCAACGCGGATCTGACGGCGGAGATGGCCCTGGGCCTCTCCGTGGCCGCGGCACACGTACTGGCCGAGGCGGGCACGTTCGAGGGACACCGGCCGAGGGCCGTGGTCGGGCGTGACCCCCGTGCGTCCGGGGAGTTCCTGGAAGCCGCCGTGGTCGCGGGCCTCGCCAGCGCCGGCGTGGACGTCCTGCGGGTCGGCGTGCTGCCGACGCCCGCCGTGGCCCACCTCACCGGAGAGCTCGGCGCGGACCTCGGTGTGATGCTCTCCGCGAGCCACAACGCCATGCCCGACAACGGCGTCAAGTTCTTCGCCCGCGGTGGGCACAAGCTCGCCGACGAGCTGGAGGACCGGATCGAGTCCGTCTACGAGGAGCACCGCACCGGCGCCCCGTGGGACCGCCCGACCGGCTCCGGCGTGGGCCGCGTAAGCGACTACGACGAGGGCTTCGACCGGTACGTCGCGCATCTGCTGGGTGCCTTGCCGAACCGGCTCGACGGGCTGAAGGTCGTCCTCGACGAGGCGCACGGCGCCGCCTCCCGGGTCTCGCCCGAGGCGTTCCAGCGGGCCGGTGCCGAGGTCGTCACCATCGGGGCCGAGCCGGACGGGCTCAACATCAACGACGGGTGCGGTTCGACGCACCTGGACAAGATCAAGGCCGCCGTCGTCGAGCACGGAGCCGATCTGGGCATCGCGCACGACGGGGACGCCGACCGGTGCCTCGCCGTCGACCACACCGGCGAGGAGGTCGACGGGGACCAGATCCTCGCCGTGCTCGCGCTGGCGATGCGGGAGCGCTCGGCGCTGCGGTCCGAGACGGTCGTGGCCACCGTGATGTCCAACCTCGGGTTCAAGCTGGCCATGGAGCGCGAGGGCATCCGGCTGGTGCAGACCGCCGTCGGCGACCGGTACGTGCTGGAGGAGATGAAGGAGCACGGGTTCGCCCTCGGGGGCGAGCAGTCCGGGCACGTCATCATCCTCGACCACGCGACGACCGGGGACGGGACGCTGACCGGGCTGCTGCTGGCGGCCCGGGTCGCCGAGAGCGGGCGTACGCTGCGGGAACTCGCCGCCGTCATGGAGCGGTTGCCGCAGGTGCTGATCAATGTGCCGGACGTCGACAGGTCCCGGGTGGGGACGTCCGCGGAGCTCGCGACGGCCGTCGGGGACGCGGAGCGGGAGCTCGGGGCGACCGGGCGGGTGCTTCTTCGGCCCTCCGGGACCGAGCCGTTGGTGCGCGTGATGGTCGAGGCGGCCGATATCGAGCAGGCCCGGTCCGTCGCGGGGCGGCTCGCCGACGCGGTGAAGTCCGCGCTCGGTTAGGGAACCGGGCGGGGGCGGGGCTGCGGCCGTCTGCCGGCTGCGGGTTGCTCATGGCCTGTCGCGCCCACGCGGCGGAGCCGCCGATGGACACAGCCCCGTGCCCCTGAGGGTGCTGCCCCCGGCCCCCTTCAGGGCCGTCGGCGTTGTTTCCGCCAGAACCACTTCTGCGCCAGCAGGGTCAGCGTCCCGGCCAGGATGATGCCCAGCAGGTTCAGCAGGAGCTGCTGGGTGGAGCCCCAGGTCTGCCCCATGTCGCCGTAGCTCAGGGCCACGGCCGCGTTCGCGGCGGCCGGGATCGTGGTCACCGAGATGGCCACCCCCACCAGGGCACCCGACTTGGCCGACGTCAGGGAGAGGGTGCCGGCGATTCCGGCGAGGACCGCCACCACGAAGGACAGCAGGTCGGGCGCGTAGATGAAGCCCGTGTTGGGCCGGTCCGCTTCCAGTCGGGCCTCGGTGAACAGGCCGACCGCGTCCATGAAGAGGCTGAAGCCGACCGTCACCGCCATCGCCGCCGCGAAGCCCACCAGCAGGGCGCTCAGTGAGCGCAGGGCGAGGCGCGGCCGGCGGCGGACTATCGCGGTGCTGAGGCCGGCGAGGGGGCCGAACTCGGGGCCCACCGCCATGGCACCCACGATCAGGATCGCGTTGTCCAGGACCACACCGCAGGCCGCGATCACCGTGGCGAGCGTGATGAAGGCCAGGTAGGTGGCCGAGAGGGTCGACTCCTCGTGGGTCGCCTCGGTCAGCTGCTCCCAGAGCACCGCGTCCGCGCCCTCGCCCGGGGCGTCCGCCTCGGCCTGGTCGGCCCGCTCCGACAGGGACAGGTCGATGGACTCGACGGCGATCGAACCGCTGGTGTCGATCCCCAGTTCCCGCAGCCCGGCGAGCAGTTCGTCACCCGCCTCCCGCGCCACGTCGCACATCACCACGTCCCCGGCGGGGTCGCGGGCGGCGCCCGGCAGCACGACGAGGTGGGTGGTGCCGACCGTCTTGCCGATCAGCCGCACCACGTCGTCGGTCTTCCCGGACGGTGTGATCAGACGCAGATGGAGCATGGCGCTCATCTAACCCGCTTTTCTCCGGGCGTCACAGCTTGCGCAGGCTGAGCCGCTGCACCTTGTGGTCCGGGCCCTTGCGCACGACGAGGGCGGCGCGGCCCCGCGTGGGGGCGATGTTCTCCACCAGGTTGGGCCGGTTGATGGTGCGCCACATCGTCCGGGCGTAGTCCAGGGCCTCCTCCTCCGAGACCTGGGTGTACTTGCGGAAGTACGAGGACGGGTTCTGGAAGGCGGTCGCGCGCAGCTTGCGGAAGCGGTTGAGGTACCAGGTCTCGATGTCCTCGAGGCGGGCGTCGACGTACACGCTGAAGTCGAAGTAGTCGGCGAGACCGACGCGGGTGCGGCCGTCCTTGCCGGGCAGGGCCGGCTGGAGGACGTTCAGGCCCTCGACGATCAGGATGTCGGGACGGCGGACCGTGAGCCTCTTGTCCGGGACGATGTCGTAGATCAGGTGGGAGTAGACGGGCGCGGTGACCTCGTCCTTGCCGGCCTTGATGTCGGCGACGAAACGGGTCAGGGCGCGGCGGTCGTAGGACTCCGGGAAGCCCTTGCGGGACATCAGGCCGCGGGCCTGGAGCTCCCGGGTGGGCAGCAGGAAACCGTCGGTGGTGACCAGCTCGACGCGCGGGTGCTCGGGCCAGCGCGAGAGCAGGGCCTGGAGGAGGCGGGCGACCGTCGACTTGCCGACGGCGACCGAGCCGGCCACGCCTATGACGAACGGGGTGCCCGACTGGGAGCCCTTTTCGCCCAGGAACGTGTTCAGCGCGCCTCTGAGGCCGTCGGTGGCGCCGACGTAGAGGTTGAGGAGCCGGGACAGCGGGAGGTAGATGTCCCGCACCTCGTCGAGGTCGATCACGTCGCCGAGACCGCGCAGCTTCTCGACCTCCTCGGCCGTCAGTGGCAGCGGCGTCTTGTCACGCAACGCGCTCCACTCGGCTCGGGTGAGGTCCACGTAGGGAGTCGCCTCCGGGCGGGGCCGGTGGGCGCTCCGGGGCATCGAGGAGACCGGAGAGATCACAGTCCATTGTGACGGGCGTACGAACGGATGGTGAGGTGGGATCCGTCACGCGGGCTCTTCCCTCGCCCCGCGGAGGCGGAAACCGGCCGGACACCTCGCGGGCTTCGGGGTACGTACCCCGGTGGGAATTTCCGATTTCGGGCACGCTTCGGCCGGTTCGGCGCGGGAATCGACCCTAAGCTGCCGCCCATGTGTGGAATCGTGGGATACGTGGGGCCGCAGTCCGCGCTCGAGGTCGTGATGGCCGGGCTGAAGCGGCTGGAGTACCGGGGGTACGACTCGGCGGGCGTCGCCGTCCTGGCCGACGGCGGGCTGGCGACGGCCAAGAAGGCCGGCAAGCTCCTCAACCTGGAGAAGGAACTGGACGGCAGGCCGCTGCCGACCGGCGCGACGGGCATCGGGCACACCCGCTGGGCCACGCACGGCGGGCCGACGGACTCCAACGCCCACCCGCACATCGACAACGCGGGACGGGTCGCGGTGGTGCACAACGGCATCATCGAGAACTTCGCCCTGCTGCGGGCCGAGCTCGCGGAGCGCGGCCACGACCTGGCCTCCGAGACCGACACCGAGGTCGTCGCCCACCTGCTCGCCGAGGAGTTCTCCTCCTGCGCGGATCTCGCCGAGGCGATGCGGCTGGTGTGCCGGCGTCTGGAGGGTGCGTTCACTCTGGTCGCCGTGCACGCCGACGAGCCGGACGTGGTGGTGGGCGCGCGCCGGAACTCGCCGCTGGTGGTCGGCGTCGGGGAGGGCGAGGCGTTCCTCGCCTCGGACGTCGCCGCGTTCATCGCCCACACGCGCTCGGCGATCGAGCTCGGCCAGGACCAGGTGGTGGAGCTGCGCCGGGACGGCGTGACGGTGACCGGCTTCGACGGCCGCCCCGCCGACGTGCGCTCGTACCACGTCGACTGGGACGCGTCGGCCGCCGAGAAGGGCGGTTACGACTACTTCATGCTCAAGGAGATCGCCGAGCAGCCCAAGGCGGTCGCCGACACGCTCCTGGGCCGTATCGACGGGTCCGGTTCGCTGACCCTGGACGAGGTGCGGATTCCGGCGGGGGCGCTGCGGGAGATCGACAAGGTCGTCATCGTCGCCTGCGGTACGGCCTTCCACGCCGGGATGATCGCCAAGTACGCGATCGAGCACTGGACGCGGCTGCCGTGCGAGGTGGAGCTGGCGAGCGAGTTCCGCTACCGGGACCCGATCCTCGACGCGCAGACGCTCGTCATCGCCATCTCCCAGTCCGGCGAGACCATGGACACGCTGATGGCGCTGCGGCACGCCCGTGAACAGGGCTCCAGGGTGCTGGCGATCTGCAACACCAACGGTTCGACGATTCCTCGCGAGTCGGACGCGGTGCTGTACACGCACGCCGGGCCGGAGGTGGCCGTCGCCTCGACGAAGGCGTTCCTGACGCAGCTCGTGGCGTGTTACCTGGTCGCCCTGTACCTGGGCCAGGTGCGCGGCACCAAGTGGGGCGACGAGATCCGGGCGGTGGTCCGCGACCTGTCCTCGATCGCCGGTGCGGTGGAGCAGGTGCTGGGCACGATGGAGCCGGTACGGGAGCTGGCGCGCACGCTGGCCTCGAAGAACACGGTGCTGTTCCTCGGGCGGCATGTGGGGTATCCCGTGGCGCTCGAAGGCGCGCTGAAGCTCAAGGAACTCGCCTACATGCACGCGGAGGGCTTCGCGGCCGGGGAGCTGAAGCACGGGCCGATCGCCCTGATCGAGGAGGACCTGCCGGTCGTCGTGGTGGTGCCGTCGCCGCGCGGGCGGTCGGTGCTGCACGACAAGATCGTGTCCAACATCCAGGAGATCCGGGCCCGGGGCGCGCGGACGATCGTGATCGCGGAGGAGGGCGACGAGGCGGTCGTGCCGTACGCCGACCACCTGATCCGGGTGCCCGCCACACCGACCCTGCTGCAGCCGCTCGTGGCGACGGTGCCGCTTCAGGTGTTCGCCTGCGAACTGGCGACCGCGCGCGGCAACGAGGTGGACCAGCCCCGGAACCTGGCGAAGTCGGTGACGGTGGAGTGACGGCGGGGGAGTGAGCGGGCTGCGCCGGCCCGGGCGTCCGGGAAAGGGGGCGAACGGCTGTGTGCCGTCCGCCCCTTTGCTCAGCCGGTCGGTCCGTCGGCGGCTCAGGCTCAGATGGGCAGGCAGGTCGCCGGGACCCAGCCTTCCACGCTGGTGCTGTTGGGGCCGCCGAAGTACCACTTGTTGCTCGTCTTGCCGCAGGCGGTGTAGCTGCCGCCCGTGGCGGGCTTGCCGTCGCCGAAGCAGACACCGCCCTTCTGGCCCTTGCCCCAGGTGCCGAGAGCGGTGGCGCTCGTCTTGGGCGCGCTGCGGAGGTTGACGGTCGCCTTGGGCTTCACGTTCACCAGGGCGCTGCTGCAGTCGGGCTTCGTCGCCGCGGCGGCGGTGCCGGCGGTGGCGACGGTGCCGGTGAGGGCCGTGGCGAAGAGAGCCAGGGCACTGACGGCGGTCCCCAGCGACTTGAACTTCATGGTCGGTTCGTCCTCCCGTTTGGTGCGATGCCGTTTGCTCATCGCGGTCAGCGCGAACTCTGTAGCGGGGAGGGGGAGTTGCCGATCACGGGGTCGTCCGGGCGGTCCGTCCGGCGCCGTTTCCGCCGGATCCCGCCCGTCACCGTAGGGTGCTGCCCATGAGCATCATCGGGGTCGGCATCGACGTTGCCGAGATCGACCGGTTCGCGGCTTCACTGGAGCGTACGCCCGCGCTGGCCGGACGGCTGTTCCTGGAGCGGGAGTTGCTGCTGCCCAGCGGGGAGCGGCGGGGGGTCGCCTCGCTCGCCGCGCGGTTCGCGGCCAAGGAGGCGCTGGCCAAGGCGCTCGGCGCTCCATCCGGGCTGCTGTGGACCGACGCCGAGGTGTGCGTCGAGGACAGCGGGCAGCCCCGGCTGCGGGTGACCGGGACCGTGGCCGCGCGGGCCGCCGAGCTCGGCGTGCGGACCTGGCATGTGTCGCTGAGTCATGACGCGGGCGTCGCCTCGGCCGTGGTCATCGCCGAGGGGTAGGGGTGAGCGGCGAGCGCTAGGACACGGCCCAGAGGAGCGTGACCGTGCTGACGACGCCGATCGCGCCCAGTGCCGTACCGGCCGCCGCGGGCCACAGCCGGCCCGTGCCCCTGCGGGCGTAGTGGAGGCCCATGGCGCCGAACGTCACCGCGAGCGCTCCGGCCAGCACCGTCCACGGGAACAGGAACGCCCAGGTGCCCACCGCGGAGAAGGCGCCGAGGACCAGGGCCGTGGGGCCCAGGGCGGTGGCGGGGCTGTCTGTGTCCTCGGGCGCTGTCGAACTGGTCATGCCTCGCTGATCCCCCTTTTTGAACGAGTTCAAAACACGACTCGATCATACGCCCGGGGCGTGGTCCGGGGGAACAGAGGCCCGAAAGCCCCCGCCGGGCGTGGCGGCGGGGGTTTCGGCGGCCCGGTCGGGTCAGCAGATCGACTGGCTGCTGTTCACCCGCGTGATGTTGCGGAACGTCGTGTTCTCGCCACACGGGCTCTCCCTGATGGCCGAGTCGGTGACCGTCAGGTTCTGGATGGTGATGTCCTTGTTGTTCGGGAACTCCGAACGGGCGGCCAGCCGCAGCTCACCGCCGCCGGTGACCGTGCCGCTTCGGGCCGCGAGGCTGACGTTGTAGCAGTTCTCGATCAGGACCGAGTTGTTGCCGGTGTTCGAGAGCGTCACCCTGTCGATGACGGCCCCGCCGCTCTCCGAGACGCAGAACACCCCGCGCCCGCCGCCGCGCGCGATGACCTCGCCGACACGGATGTTGGTGGGGTAACCGCTGCCGACCCGGCCGTTGCGGTTGGCCATGCGGAAGGCGGCGTAACCGGTGCCGGTGCCCGCGTTCTCGGCGTCGACCTTGGTGACGGTGGCGTTGACGGTCTGGTTGAGCAACAGGCCGGACTCGCCCACGTTGCGTGCGGTGACCGTGCCGATGGTGATGCCGTCGACGCCGTAGGTCTCCACCGCGTGGCTGGACGCGCCGGAGACGTAGACGTTGTCGATGCGGACGTTGCGCGTCCACTGGCTGGTGTCGCCCCGGTTGTCGATGCGGACGCCCAGGCCGCGCGAGAGGCGCATGTCGATCTGGCCCAGCACCACGTTCTGGACGTTGCGCAGGAAGATGCCGTACAGCGGGGTGCCGGTGAGCTTGAGGTTCTGGATTTCCACGTCGCGGGTGCCGCGCGAGTAGACCGGCGCCTGGTCGCCCGAGCCGCTGCCGGTGACGTTGATCGTGCCGCAGACGTCGAGGACCGTGTAGCTCGGCAGGGAGATGCGCGAGCCCGCCGAGACGGAACCCGAGCCGCGGACCACGACCCGTTCCTTCGAGGTGCGCCCGGCGCTGAGGCTGTTGAGGGCCGCCTGGACGGCCGCGCGCATGTCGGTTCCGGTGGAGACCGTGCTGCCGCCGCGCCGGGCGGTCCAGGTGCCGCCGCTCTGCACGGCCTCGGCCTGGTAGGAGCCGTCTCCGCAGGCCAGTGCTCGTGTGGGGGCGGCCGTGGCGGGGGCGGTCAGGGTGCCGGCCGCGGTGAGGAGGGCGGTGGCACCGGCGGCGGCCAGTAATGCGGCTCTGCGCCCCATGGGGGCCTCGGTTTCGTCGGGTGTGGGGGAGTGTGCAAGCGCTTTCTGCGCGGCCGGGAGTCTGGCAAAGGGGCGGCAAAGCGTCAATGGACGCGGCACGGTTCGCAGAGGGGGGAGATGCGGGAGGTGCGTGTGAGGGGGAGTGGCCCGGCGGTCGTACGGGAAACTCGACCGCATGCGTACTGCGTACAGCGTGGAGACGGTCCGGAACGCCGAACGGGAGCTGATGGCGCGGCTGCCGGAGGGGGCGCTGATGCAACGCGCCGCCGCCGGGCTCGCCGCGGCCTGCGCCGACCTGCTGGGGCGGGTGTACGGGAGCAGGGTCGTGCTGCTGGTCGGCAGCGGCGACAACGGGGGTGACGCCCTGTACGCCGGGGCCCGGCTGGCCCGTCGGGGGGCCGGGGTCACGGCGGTGCTGCTCGCGCCGGACCGGGCGCATGCGGCGGGGCTCGCGGCGCTGCGGCGGGCCGGGGGCCGCGTCGTCGGGGCCGGTGAGGGCGAGGCGCCGACCGAGGGCGCGGACCTCGTCGTCGACGGGATCGTCGGGATCGGCGGGAAGGGCGGGCTGCGGCCGGACGCCGTGCCGTTGGCCGCTGCCGCCGGGCGGTCGCGGGGGGCCGTGGTCGCCGTCGATCTTCCGAGCGGCGTAGACGCCGACACCGGGGAGGTCCACGGCGTCGCCGTGCGGGCCGATCTGACCGTCACCTTCGGGACGCACAAGCCGGGGCTCCTGATCGACCCCGCACGCGAGTACGCGGGGTCGGTGCGCCTGGTCGACATCGGGCTGGAGCTGCCGGCCGAGGCGGAGCTGGAGGCGTTGCAGCACCGGGACGTGGCCCGGTTGCTGCCGGTACCGCGGGCGGAGAGCGACAAGTACCGGCGGGGCGTGGTCGGGATCGCCGCCGGGTCGGCGCGCTACCCGGGGGCCGCCGTGCTGGCCGTCGCGGGCGCGCTGCGGGGCGGGGCCGGGGCGGTTCGGTACGTCGGGCCGGCCGGGGACGCGGTCATCGCGCGGTTCCCCGAGACGCTCGTGTCGGATCAGGGGCCGAAGCACGCCGGGCGGGTGCAGGCGTGGGTCGTCGGACCGGGGGCCGGGGACGACGCGGCGACGGTGGCGGAGGTGCTGGCGGCGGGGGTGCCGGTGCTGATCGACGCGGACGGGCTGCGGCTGGCGGACGCGGAGGTCGTGCGGGGGCGGCGGGCACCGACGCTGATGACGCCGCATGCGGGCGAGGCGGCGGCCCTGCTGGGAGTGGAGCGGGGGGAGGTCGAAGGGGGCCGGCTGACCGCGGTGCGGGAGCTGGCGCGACGGTACGGGGCGACCGTGTTGCTGAAGGGGTCCACGACCTTGGTGGCCGACTCCGGGGGCGGGGCGGTGCGGGTGAACCCGACGGGCACGGGGTGGCTGGCCACGGCCGGCAGCGGGGACGTGCTGTCGGGGCTGGCAGGCTCGTTGCTGGCGGCGGGGCTGTCCGCGAGGGACGCGGGGAGTGTGGGGGCGTATGTGCACGGGCTGGCCGGACGGCTGGCGGCGGAGGGGGCGCCGGTGGGGGCGCACGACGTGGCCGGTGCGGTTCCGGAGGCGTGGCGGAATGTCTTGGGCTGAGGGGTGAGGGCTGAGGAGTGAGGGCGAAGGGTGAGCGGGTGCGGGCCGGTGGGGGGTGCCGGGGTGGGTCACCCTCTCCGCCCCTTCCCGTCCCGCCTCCGGAGGCTGCCGACCCCGCCCCCCGCTTCGGCCTGAACGGTCTCGTCCTCGAGCGCCGGACGGGCTGAACGTGGTCGAGCGGTGTCGTCGGGTGGGCGCTGCGACGGTCACCCTGAGGTGTGCTGATGCCTCCGGGTGACCCCCGCAGCGCGGCAACCCCGGCCCGCCCCGGCCGCCGCGCTTGTCTGGGCGCATGACCCGCAGACGTACCGCCGGGCGCGCCCTCGCCCTGCTTCTCGCCGCCGTCACCGCCGTGCCCCTCGGTGTCGCCTCCGCCGCTCCCGTGCCGCCGGCTCCCGGCCCGTCGGCCGAACTGGTGCCCGGGGTCGCGCCGGGGCCCGCTCAGCCCTGGGCGCTCGACACGCCCGACCAGGCCCTGCCGCCCGTGGTGTACACGCCGTCCGCGGAGGAAGAGGCCGTCGAGCCGCGGAGCGCGGCGGCGGGGACGTACGCGCTCGTCGAGTACGTGCCGCTGGGCGAGGCGGTCGCGCAGGTGAGCTGCACCGCGAAGACGGGGCCGTATCAGCGGCAGGTGGAGCGGTGGCTGGGGCTGCGGGTCGACGGGAGGCAGTCGGCGGGCGACTGCCGGGGCATCCGGGCGTTCCAGGTGAAGCAGGGGATCAAACCGGCCATGGGGTTCGCGGGGCCGGTCACATGGGCGCGGATGCGGTATCTGTCGGCCCGCCTCGATCCGAACGCCGCCGGGAACTGCCCGGTGAGGAGCCACCCCGTGGCGTGTGTGGACCTCAGCCGGCAGCTGATGTGGGTGCAGAAGGGCCGGCAGGTCGTGTTCGGGGCGGTGCCCATCCGCAGCGGGCGGGCCGGGTACCGGACCCGGGCCGGGTGGCACACGGTCTACTGGCGGCACAAGAACCACTGGTCGACGCTGTACAACACGCCCATGCCGTACTCCCAGTTCTTCGACGGCGGGCAGGCCTTCCACGGTGTCTACGGCTCTCTCCACACCGCCGTCGGCTCGATGGGCTGCGTCAATCTCACCGTGGGTGACGCGCAGAGGCTGTGGGGCGTGCTCAGGAAGGGCGACCGGGTGTTCGTGTGGGGGCGGCGGCCCGGGACGTAGCCGAACCGTCGCCGGAGCCCTCTGAGACACTGGGCGCGATGAGCGAGAGAAGAGCCCCGCGGACCGCGTTCATGAGGGCCCGTGCCGAGATCGACCTGGCCGCCCTGCGGGCCAATGTGCGGACCCTGCGCGCCCATGCGCCGGGCGCGGCCGTGATGGCCGTGGTGAAGTCCGAGGCGTACGGGCACGGGGCTGTGCCGTGTGCCCGGGCGGCCGTCGCCGCGGGGGCGACCTGGCTGGGCACGGCCACGCCCGAGGAGGCCCTGGCCCTGCGGGCCGCCGGGCTGCCGGGCCGCATCATGTGCTGGCTGTGGACGCCCGGCGGGCCGTGGCGCGAGGCGATCGAGGCCGAGCTGGACGTGTCCGTCAGCGGCATGTGGGCCCTGGAGGAGGTCGTCGAGGCGGCCAGGGGGGCCGGCCGGCCCGCCCGGGTGCAGCTGAAGGCGGACACGGGGCTCGGGCGCAGCGGGTGCCAGCCCGGGGACGACTGGGCGGCACTGGTCCGCGAGGCGCTGCGGGCCGAGGCCGAGGGGCTGCTGCGCGTCACGGGCCTGTGGTCGCACTTCGCCTGCGCGGACGAGCCCGGGCACCCCTCCATCGCCGCCCAGCTCGCCGTGTTCCGCGAGATGGTCGCGTACGCCGAGGAGCGGGGCGTGCGGCCCGAGGTCCGGCACATCGCCAACTCGCCGGCCACCCTCACGCTCCCCGAGAGCCACTTCGACCTGGTCCGCACCGGCATCGCCACCTACGGCATCTCGCCCAGCCCCGAGCTCGGCACCCCGGCCGATTTCGGGCTGCGCCCCGTCATGACGCTGTCCGCCTCGCTGGCCCTGGTCAAGCACGTACCGGGCGGGCACGGCGTCAGCTACGGACACCGGTACGTGACCCCCGGCGACACCACCCTCGGCCTGGTGCCGCTGGGCTACGCGGACGGCGTCCCGCGGCACGCCTCCTCGGCCGGGCCGGTCCTGGTCGAGGGCAAGTGGCGCACCATCGCCGGGCGGGTCGCCATGGACCAGTTCGTGGTGGATCTGGGCGGCGACGAGCCCGCCGCGGGAGCCGAGGCGGTCCTCTTCGGCCCTGGGGACCGGGGTGAGCCCACCGCCGAGGACTGGGCCCAGGCGGCCGGAACCATCGCCTACGAGATCGTGACCCGGATCGGAACGCGTGTTCCTCGCGTCTATGTGAATGAGGAACAGGACGGGTAACTCGCACAGAGAACGGGTCACGCGAGAAACGACAGTCACTCAGGCACCACCGGCATCACCCGACCCGACGAGTCACCCGATCGGCAGCCCGGCGAAGAGGAGCGGTACGTGAGCGAGAGCAGTGCGGAGGTCGTCGTCGACGTCGCCTCCGCGGCCGTCGCGGCCTCCGCCGCGGGGGCGGCGGGAGGCTGGCGCCGGGCGACCGGTCTCGCCGGCGTGGCGATAGGCGTGGTGGCCGCGGGCGCGGCCGCCGGTGTCGCCCTGGAGCGGATGACGGTCGGCCGGGGCATGCGCCAGAAGGCCCGGCTCGCCCTGGACTCGGCGGGACCGTACGGCTCGCTGCGCGGCATGCCGGGCAAGGCGTTCTCGGACGACGGCACCGAGCTGTACTACGAGGTCGACGACGTCGACGAGGAGGCCGTCCCGGCGGCCATCGGCCCCCGGCGCCGCCGGCTCTTCGGCCGCAAGTCCCCCGCGCCCGTCACGGTCGTCTTCAGCCACGGTTACTGCCTGAGCCAGGACTCCTGGCACTTCCAGCGGGCGGCCCTGCGGGGCGTCGTACGGACCGTGCACTGGGACCAGCGCAGCCATGGCCGGTCCGGGCGGGGCCTCGCGCAGACGCGGGACGACGAGCCGATCACCATCGAGCAGCTGGGCCGGGACCTGAAGGCCGTCATCGACGCGGCAGCCCCCGAGGGTCCGCTGGTGCTGGTCGGGCACTCCATGGGCGGCATGACGGTGATGGCGCTGGCCGACCAGTACCCGGAGCTGATCAGCGAGCGGGTCGTCGGGGTCGCCTTCGTGGGGACGTCCTCGGGGCGGCTCGGCGAGGTCAACTACGGCCTGCCCGTCGCCGGGGTCAACGCGGTGCGGCGGGTGCTGCCCGGGGTGCTGAAGGCGCTGGGGCAGCGGGCCGACCTGGTGGAAAAGGGGCGCCGGGCGACGGCCGACCTGTTCGCCGGGATCATCAAGCGGTACTCCTTCGCGTCCCGGGACGTCGACCCGGCCGTCGCACGGTTCGCCGAGCGGATGATCGAGAGCACGCCGATCGACGTGGTCGCCGAGTACTACCCGGCGTTCAACGACCACGACAAGACCGAGGCGCTCGTCCACCTCGCGGACCTGCCGGTGCTCGTCCTGGCCGGGGTGCAGGACCTGGTCACGCCGAGTGAGCACAGCGAGGCCATCGCCGATCTGCTCCCCGACGCCGAACTGGTGCTGGTGCCGGATGCGGGGCACCTGGTGATGCTGGAACACCCGGAAGTGGTCACCGACCGCCTCGCCGACCTGCTCACCCGCACGGGTGCCGTGCCCGCAGGGGCTACCGTGAAGGGCTATGGAAGCAGCAGCACCGCACAGCCCGGCTGAGCCCGGATCCGTCCAGATCGTCGTCACGTCCCCCGAGCAGATGCGGGAGCTGGGCCGCCGGCTCGCGAAACTGCTCCGCGCGGGTGACCTGGTGATGCTCAGCGGGGAGCTCGGCGCGGGCAAGACGACGCTGACCCGCGGCCTGGGCGAGGGGCTCGGCGTGCGCGGAGCCGTCACCTCGCCGACCTTCGTGATCGCCCGGGTGCATCCCTCCCTGGGTGACGGGCCGCCGCTCGTCCATGTCGACGCCTACCGGCTCTCCGGCGGTCTCGACGAGATGGAGGACCTGGACCTCGACGTCTCGTTGCCCGAGTCCGTGGTCGTCGTGGAGTGGGGCGAGGGCAAGGTCGAGGAACTGACCGAGGACCGGCTCCAGGTCGTGATCCACCGTGCGGTGGGCGACACGACCGACGAGGTCCGGCACATGACGGTCACCGGTGTGGGCGAACGCTGGGCCGCGGCGGACCTGAGCGTGCTCGCCACCTGAGTGCGGTGTGCGGTCATCCGATGAACGTTCCGACAAGACGTCGGCAAGATGTTGCGTTCGGCGTCTTGTGCGTGGTCACATGGTATCCAGTCCGTAGTTAGGTCTACCTAACTATGTTGCCCCGGCCCTTCGGGAGGCGTCCATGTCGGCTACAGAGAGCAAGGGGCAGCCGCAGCGGTTCGCGGTCGCCGGGGTGTCCATGCGTGACCTGCTGGCGGCCGGCGAGGCGGCGGCACTGGTCTCCACGCCCCCGCGCTTGCCCGATCCGGAGCTCTCCGAGCGGGCCCCCGTGCACCGCGAAGCGGCTTAGCGCCCTCGCGCGGCAGGCCCTAGCGGACGACCACGACCGTGCGGCCGATCGTCGCGAACGTCCACATCGCGTCGCCGTCCGCGCGGGACTCGCGGATGCCACCCGTACGGACCTTCGGGTCGGGTGCGGGGGCGGTCGGGCCGCCCACGGCCGCGCTGAAGCCGATGACCACGCCGTTCACGGCGGCGAAGCGCACCACGTGCTCGACGGGGACGCCGTCGGAGCCGGTGACCGCGTTCGAGCGGGACGTCACCGAGTAGCTGCCCGGCGCCGGGTCCACCGCGCTCGGCTCGACCTTGAACGTGCGGCTGACCGCCCCGTCCCCGGCGACCAGCCACACCCGGTCACCGCGCAGCGAGTACACGACCCGGGCGCCCTTGCCGGAGCCGTCGGGCAGCGCGGCGGGGTCCTTCGCGGCCCGGGGCGCCTTCGACGCACCGGCCGCCGGCGTGGCGCCCGCCTGCGCCGTCCGTCCCAGCCCGGCCGGGACGGTCTCGGCCGCCTGGTGGGCGAGGTAGCCGACCGTGGCGAGGGCCGCGGCGGTGAGCCCGGCCACGATTCCCGAGCTGCTAGCTGCCACCTGCGTCCACCTCACGTCGTACATCCCTGTCGTGACGGTAGGTGACGGTAGCAGCACGTGACGACCCGGCCGCCGCGACCGTGCCGGGCCCCGGGGAGCCGTAGGCTGTTTGCGTGCTCTTGCTCGCTCTGGATACCGCCACGCCCGCTGTCACCGTCGCGCTGCACGACGGACGCGATGTCATCGCCTCGTCCAGTCAGGTGGACGCGCGCCGGCACGGGGAACTGCTGCTGCCGGCGATCGACCGGGTGCTCGCCGAGGCCGGTCTGCGGCTCGACGCCGTCACCGGGGTCGTCGCCGGGATCGGTCCGGGACCGTACACCGGGCTGCGCGTCGGACTGATGACCGCGGACACCTTCGGGCTCGCGCTCGGTGTCCCCGTGCACGGCGTGTGCACGCTGGACGGCCTCGCCTACGCCGCCGACCTGGAGGGCCCGTTCGTCGTCGCGACCGACGCCCGCCGCAAGGAGGTGTACTGGGCCCGCTACGCCGACTCCCGCACCCGGGTCACCGACCCGGCCGTCGACCGGCCCGCCGACATCGCCGAGCAGGTCGAGGGGCTGCCCGCGGTCGGCGCGGGCGCGCTGCTGTACCCCGGCACCTTCCCCAAGGCGCACGAGCCGGAGCACGTGTCCGCCGCCGCCCTCGCCCGGCTGGCCGCGGAGAAGCTGGCGGCCGGCGAGGAACTCCCCGCGCCCAGGCCGCTGTACCTGCGCCGCCCGGACGCCCAGGTCCCCAAGAACTACAAGGTGGTCACCCCCAAGTGACCGAACCCGTGACGTGCACGCTGCGCGAGATGCGCTGGTGGGACATCGACTCCGTGCTGGCACTGGAGCGGGACCTGTTCCCCGAGGACGCCTGGTCCCGGGGCATGTTCTGGTCCGAACTCGCCCATGCACGGGGGCCCGAGGCCAACCGGCGGTACGTGGTCGCCGAGGCCGGCTCCCGGATCGTCGGCTACGCCGGCCTGGTCGCCACCGGTGAGCAGGCCGACGTCCAGACCATCGCCGTGTCCCGCGAGCTGTGGGGAACCGGTCTCGGCGGACGGCTGCTGGCCGAACTGCTGCGGGCGGCCACCACCTTCGAGTGCGCCGAGGTGATGCTGGAGTGCCGGGTCGACAACGTCCGCGCACAGAAGCTGTACGAGCGCTTCGGCTTCGAGCCCATCGGTTTCCGGCGTGGCTACTACCAGCCGGGAAACGTGGACGCCCTGGTGATGCGCCTGACCACCCCCGAGAACTCCGTACAAGGAACCGAGATCAATGGCTGACGAACCCCTCGTACTGGGAATCGAGACCTCCTGCGACGAGACCGGCGTCGGCATCGTGCGGGGCACCACCCTGCTGGCCGACGCCGTCGCCTCCAGCGTCGACGAGCACGCCCGCTTCGGCGGTGTCGTACCGGAGGTGGCGAGCCGCGCCCACCTGGAGGCGATGGTCCCCACCATCGACCGCGCCCTGAAGGAGGCGGGCGTCAGCGCCCGCGACCTCGACGGCATCGCCGTCACCGCCGGTCCCGGTCTCGCCGGTGCCCTGCTGGTCGGCGTCTCCGCGGCGAAGGCCTACGCGTACGCGCTCGGCAAGCCCCTCTACGGCGTCAACCACCTCGCCTCGCACATCTGCGTGGACCAGCTGGAACACGGCGCGCTGCCCGAGCCGACGATGGCCCTGCTGGTCTCCGGCGGCCACTCCTCGCTGCTGCTGTCCTCGGACATCACCTCCGACGTCCGCCCGATGGGCGCCACCATCGACGACGCGGCCGGCGAGGCCTTCGACAAGATCGCCCGCGTGCTGAACCTCGGCTTCCCGGGCGGCCCGGTCATCGACCGGTACGCGAAGGAGGGCGACCCGAACGCGATCGCCTTCCCCCGGGGCCTGACCGGCCCGCGCGACCCGGTCTACGACTTCTCCTTCTCGGGGCTGAAGACCGCCGTGGCGCGCTGGATCGAGGCCAAGCGGGCGGCGGGGGAGGAGGTCCCGGTGCGGGACGTGGCGGCCTCCTTCCAGGAGGCGGTCGTGGACGTGCTGACCCGCAAGGCCGTCCGGGCCTGCAAGGACGAGGGCGTCGACCACCTGATGATCGGCGGCGGCGTGGCCGCCAACTCCCGCCTGCGCGTCCTCGCCCAGGAGCGCTGCGAGGCCGCGGGGATCCGGCTGCGGGTGCCGCGGCCCAAGCTGTGCACGGACAACGGCGCGATGGTCGCCGCCCTCGGCGCCGAGATGGTCGCCCGGGGCCGGGCGGCGTCGTCCTGGGACCTGTCGGCGGACTCGTCCCTGCCGGTCACCGAACCGCACGTGCCCGGGCACGACCACGACCACGACCACGTGCACGAGGTCAGCAAGGAGAACCTCTACTCGTGACGGTCGCGTTGATGTGGGAGGCCCGGGCGCCCGAGGGACGGGGCGAGGAGCTGCTGGCCTGGGCGCGCGCCCAGGAGCTCCCCCGAAAGCCCCTGCGCCGGGAGACCTTCCGGGCGCCTCGGGACCGGGTCCTCGTCATCACCTGGTGGGACGCGGCCCACGACGCCGAGCTGCCCGAACTGCCGGAGCCGGAGGGGGGCCTGGTCACGCGGGCGGTGCACCGGTGGCGGTTCGAGTCGGTGGACGCCGGCTGACCGACAGCCGCCAGGGCTCGTCCGGGATGTGGCCCCGCCACAGCACCAGGCCGTTCCCGCGCTCCCAGCGGGCGGCCACCAGGGCATGGGCCAGCCAGTCCGATGCCAGCCACGGCGGGACGACGAGCAGCGAAGGCTCCGCGAGGAGGGCCACCAGCAGCGCGAAGACCAGGCTGAAGGCGAGGATCCCCGGGCTGAACGGGCGGCGCCGCAGGGAGACCGCTGCGGGCGGTGTCGCGCCCGTGTCCTCCACGAACGGCGCGGTGTCGAACTCGCGGACGACACCGAAGCCCTTGAGCCGGGACCTCCTCAGGAGCGCGGACGCGGCCACGAACGCGAGCCCGATGCCGATGACCAGCGGCAGTCCGTGCGGCCTGATCGGCAGGTGGCCGCGCACGCCGGTGAACACCGCGGCGGCGATCGCGGTGCCCGTGAACGCCGAGACGGCGCCCCGCAGTTCCACGTGGACGTACCTGTCCATCCCACCCCCGTGCTCCCGGCACGGGTCTCACGCCACCCCCGACACCTCCGTCTCGCACCGGAGCCGCCGATCGGGGCCGAGGACCCTGAGCGGGCCGGTGAGGGTGAGCCGTGCCGTGTGGCGTACGTCCGCGCTGGACGCCGCCAACCGTAGTTCCAGCGCGCCCGGTTCGACCACCCTTCGGCCCGAACGGTCGGTGAACGCCGAAAGGTCCGTGTGGAAACGGAACGTGACCCGGGCGGCCTCGCCCGGGGCCAGCTCCACCCGCTGGTAGCCGATCAGCCGGACGTCGGGGCGGGTCACCGAGGCCACCGGGTCGTGCAGGTACAGCTGCACGACCTCCGCACCCTCGCGCCCGCCCGTGTTCCGGACGGTCACCGACACGTCGTGGGAGCCGTCCGTGCCGAGCTCGGCCGGTTCGGTCGCGGAGCAGTCCTCCCAGGCGAACGCCGTGTACGAGCGGCCGTGTCCGAAGGCGTACAAGGGGGTCGGGTCGAGGTTGCTGACCTCGCCCGCGAGGCCCAGGGGCGGCTGGAGGTAGGTCCAGGGCTGGCCGCCCGGGACCTGCGGGACGCTCACGGGCAGGCGGCCCGAGGGGTTCACGCGGCCCGACAGGACACCCGCGACGGCCGGGCCGCCCTCCTCGCCGGGGAAGAACGCCTGGACGACCGCGCCGAGGCGGTGATGCCAGCGGCCCAGGGCGTAGGGGCGGCCGGTCAGCAGCACCAGCACCACGGGGACGCCGGTGGCGACCAGGGCGTCCAGCAGGTCGCCCTGGGCGCCCGGCAGGCCGAGGTCCGTCGCGTCGCAGCCCTCGCCCGAGGTGCCGCGGCCGAACAGGCCCGCCCGGTCGCCGAGGACCGCCACGCACACGTCGGCCTCGGCGGTGCGGGCGATCGCCTCCTCGAAGCCCGCGGTGTCCGGGTCGGTCACGTCACAGCCCTGCGCGAACGTCACCTTGGCGTCGGGGAGTTCGGTGCGCAGGGCGTCCAGGACCGTCGGGATCTCGATGCCGGCCGGCACCCCGGGGTGGTGGGTGAGGACGTGGGACGGGAAGGAGTAGCAGCCCAGCATGGCCAGGGCGTCGGCCGCCCGGGGCCCGACGACAGCGATCCGGGTGTCGGGGGCCAGCGGCAGCAGGCCGTCGGGGTTGTCCAGCAGGACCACCGACTCCTCGGCCAGGCGGCGGGCCAGGATGCGGTTGCCCGTCGAGTCGAGGTTGATCCCGGTGGCCGGCTCGGGGGTCCAGTCCTCGTCCAGCAGGCCCAGTTCGCACTTCTGGAGCAGGACGTGGCGGGCCGCCCGGTCGACGAGCTCCTCGGGGACCTCGCCCGAGCGGACCGCCTCCAGCAGCGGCGGGCCGTAGCAGCTGACGGTGGGGAGTTCGACGTCGATGCCGGCGGTGAGGGCCGCGTGGGCCGCCTCGGCGGGGGTGCCCGCGACCCGGTGGAGGGTCTGGAGGAATCCGATGCCGAAGTAGTCGGCCACGACCGTGCCGGTGAAGCCCCACTCCTCGCGCAGGAGACGGGTCAGCAGCCCGGGGTCCGCGGAGGCCGGGACACCGTCCGTCTCGGTGTAGGCGGCCATCACCGAGCGGGCGCCGCCCTCGCGCAGGGCCATCTCGAAGGGCGGGAGGGTGACGTCGGCGAACTCGCGGACGCCGGCCCGGACCGGTGCGAGGTTGCGGGCACCGGCCGAGGAGGCGTACCCGGCGAAGTGCTTGAGCGTGGCGATGACACCGGCCGACTCCAGGCCCCGCACATACGCGGTGCCGACCGTGCCGACCAGGTACGGGTCCTCGCCGATCGTCTCCTCCACCCGGCCCCAGCGCGGATCGCGTACGACGTCCAGCACGGGCGCGAGGCCCTGGTGGACACCGGCCGAGCGCAGGTCGGCGCCGATGCGCCGGGCCATCTCCTCGACCAGCGGCGGATCCCAGGTCGCCCCCCAGGCGAGCGGGACCGGGTAGGCCGTGGCCTGCCAGGCGGTGAAGCCGGCCAGGCATTCCTCGTGCGCGATCGCCGGGATGCCGAAGCGGCCGGCCCCGGTGATACGGCGCTGGGCGCGGGCCAGTGCCTGCGCGCCGAGCGCCGGGTCCACGGGCGCGGTGCCGAAGGAGCGGGTGAGCTGGCCCAGGCCGTGGGTGATCAGCTCGTCCCATTCCTCGTCGGAGCGCTCGACGGTCATGTCGTGCTGGTGCGGAGCGACTCCGCCGCCGTCCGTCGCGGCGCCCACCCACACGCCGTACAACTGGGCGGTCTTCTCCTCCAGGGTCATCCGCGCGAGCAGGTCGTCGACGCGGGCGGCGGCGGGCAGCGCGGGATCACGCCAGGGCGCGGTGGTCATGAAGCTCCTGTCGGGTGGACGGGACGGCCCTCTCACGAGCGCGTGGAGGCTCCTGCCGATCGTGTCCCGCGCCCGCTTCTACGAATGTTTCGATGTGTATGTCGAATGTTCCGGGAACCTATGGCGCCCTGAGGACTTCGTCAAGGGGGCCCGCAGGGTTACGATCGCCGCCATGACATCCCCGGAGCCCGTTGAAAGCCGGACGCAGAACCGGACGCAGGGGCGCACCGCGCAGACCGCGACGCTCGCCGAGATCGCCCGTGAGGCGGGCGTGTCGGCGCCGACTGTTTCGAAGGTCCTCAACGGCCGGGCCGACGTCGCCCCGGCCACCCGGTCCCGCGTCGAGGACCTGCTGCGCGCCCACGGCTACCGGCGCCGCCGCGCCGAGGCGACCCGTTCGCCCCTGATCGACCTGGTCTTCCACGAACTGGAGAGCGCCTGGGCGATGGAGGTCATCCGGGGCGTGGAGAACGTGGCGCGGGACGCCGGGCTCAGTGTCGTGCTGTCCGAGAGCGCGGGGCGGCTCACCCCCGGCCGGACCTGGGCCGACCAGGTCGCCGCCCGTCGGCCGCACGGCGTGATCCTGGTCCTGTCCGGCCTCGACGAGTCGCAGCGGGCCCTGCTGACCAGCCGCTCCATCCCGTTCGTGGTGATGGACCCGGCCGGCGACCCCGGCGCCGACGTGCCGTCGATCGGCGCGACCAACTGGCAGGGCGGCCTCGCGGCCACCCGGCATCTGGTCGAGCTGGGGCACCGCAGGATCGGCGCGATCAGCGGACCCTCGCAGATGATGTGCAGCCGGGCCAGGATCGACGGGTACCGGGCCGCGCTGGAGACGGCCGGGCTGCCCGTGGATCCCGAGCTGATCGCGACCGGAGACTTCCACCACGAGGCCGGCTACCGGCGGGGCCTGGAGCTGCTGCGCCGCCCGGACCGGCCGACCGCCGTCTTCGCCGGGAACGACCTGCAGGCGCTCGGACTGTACGAGGCCGCGCGCGAGCTGGGGCTGCGCATCCCCGAGGACCTGAGCGTGGTCGGGTTCGACGATCTGCCGGTGGCGCCCTGGGTCGGGCCGCCGCTGACGACCGTGCGGCAGCCGCTGACGGAGATGGCCGAGGCCGCGGCCAAGCTGGTCCTCGACCTCGGGCGGGACGAGGGGACCCCGGCGACCCGGGTCGAGCTGGCGACGAGCCTGGTGGTGCGCAGCAGCACGGCGGGGCCCGCGGAGGCGTAGCCGCTGCGTTGACGGGGTGTTCCGGACGTCCCCACACCGCACCGAAGCCAATCGGCTGCACCACCGAAACTTTCGGAGGTGCCCCGAACCCTGAGATCGGGCTGACCGGCATCCCTGCTGGCCGGAGTGGTCGCGGCCCGCTCCCCGCTGTTCGCGGCCCCCGCGTCGCACGCCGCCGACACGCCCCTGCGTGAACTCGGTGAAGCCCCCGACGGGAGCGCCGGGCCGGACGACGACCCCGCCACCGACGGGCGCCTGCCCGGCGACGTACGGCTTCAACGGCTCGTGGAACGGGAGCAATCCGGTGCCGGTGGTGACCCTGGGGTGAGTCCGGGCCCCGAAATCTGAGAATTTCCGAAGAAAGGGCGCCCTGAACTCCCTGCCCGTAATAATTCGGACTTATGTTCCTGCCCGTGACGGGACACCACGGGGACGAGGGCACGACAACGGGCCGGCGGTCGAGAGCGCTGAAGATCGCCGGCCTCACCCTGGCGGGGACACTGGTGCTGGGCGCGGGAGCGGCGGGCTGGGCCTACTGGCATCTCAGCGACAACATCACCGGCGTCGACATCGACAACGCGCTGGGCGACGACCGGCCGCAGAAGCCGGTGACCACGCCGTCGCCCTCGGCCCCCGCCCTGCCGAGCGAGCCCCTCAACATCCTGGTGCTCGGGTCGGACTCGCGCAGCGGCGAGGAGAACCGCAGGCTCGGCGGCGGCGACAGCTCCGGCGCCCGCTCCGACACGGCGATGGTCGTCCATCTCGACGCCGGGCGGACGAGTGCGACGGTGGTGAGCATCCCGCGCGACACCCTGGTCACCCGCCCGTCCTGCCCGCGCCCGTCCGGCGGCTCCACGGCGGTCGCCCACTTCTCCATGTTCAACAGCGCGTACGAGGTGGGCGGTCCGGTGTGCGCGGTGAAGACGGTCGAATCGCTCACCGGCATCCGCATGGACCACTACCTGGAGATCGACTTCTCCGGATTCGCCGAGCTCGTGGACGCGCTCGGCGGCGTCACCGTCACCACGGACGAGGACATCGCCGACGAGGACAGCCACCTGCGGCTGAAGGCGGGCACCCACCACCTGGACGGCACCCGGGCCCTCGCCCTGGCCCGCACCCGGCACGGCATAGGCGACGGCAGCGACCTCGGCCGCATAGGCCTCCAGCAGAAGCTGGTGAAGGCGCTGCTGGAGCAGATCGCCTCCGAGGACCTGCTGACCGACCCGGCCAAGCTGTACCGCGTCGCGGACGCGGTGACCGCCGGCCTCACCACCGACACGGGCCTGGACTCCCTCGCCGAACTGACCCGGCTCGGGCAGAGCCTGAGGGGCCTCTCGGCGAGCGGGGTGCGGACGGTGATGATGCCCGTGGTGCGGGCTCCGTCGGACCCCAACCGGGTGGTGGCCGAGGAACCCGAGGCGGGCAGGCTGTGGGAGTCACTGCGCTGACCTGCGCCGACGCGTCCCGGAAAAAATCTTCGAGGAAATCCGGCGAGCATGTCGATCCGGCGATCTCCCGATCGACGCAGGGGTGAGAGCGGGGAGAAGCCCCGCTCCGCACAGGCCGAGGAGTCACCATGCCGCGCTTTCTCACCCTGATCCGCGTCGACGAGAAGAACGCCCCCGCCGAGGGCCCGAGCCCCGAACTCATGGAGCGGATGGGCAAGCTGCTGGAGGAGATCACCAAGGCCGGGGTCATGCTCGACACGGCCGGGCTCACGCCCACCTCGGACGGCAGCCGGGTGACCTGGGAGGGCGGGCAGCTGTCCGTCACCGACGGGCCGTTCACCGAGTCCAAGGAGGTCATCGGCGGCTATTCGATCAGCCAGTGCAAGGACAAGGCCGAGGCGATCGAGTGGACCAAGCGGTTCCTGTCCACGCACGAGGACTACTGGACGATCACCGCCGAGGTCCGGCAGATCGCCGAGGACTGACCGGTCCCGCTTGGCCGGGCGGCACCACGGGTGTCTGATGGTGGGCTGTGACCCCGCAGCCCACCCCGGCATCCCGGCCCGACCCGACCGCCGAAGCCATCGAGACCGTCTTCCGCATGGAGTCGCCCCGGATCATCGCCGGTGTCACCCGGGTCGTCCGGGACGTCGGCATCGCCGAGGAACTCGCGCAGGACGCGCTGGTCGCGGCCCTGGAACAGTGGCCGCGGGACGGGGTGCCCGACAACCCGGGTGCCTGGCTCATGACCACCGCCCGCCACCGCGCCGTCGACCTGGTCCGGCGCCGCGAGAACTACGCCCGCAAGCTGGCGGAGATCGGCCGGGACCTGCCGGCCGCGGCTCCCCCGGAGGAACCCGCCGACCCGGACGGCATCGACGACGACCTGCTGCGCCTGGTCTTCACCGCCTGCCACCCGGTGCTGTCCACCGAGGCCCGCACCGCCCTCACCCTGCGCCTGCTCGGCGGCCTGACCACGGCCGAGATCGCCCGCGCCTTCCTGGTCCCCGAGCCGACGATCGCGCAGCGCATCGTCCGCGCCAAACGCACCCTCGCGACCAGGAACATCGCCTTCGAGGTGCCCCACGGCCCCGACCGCGAGGCGCGCCTCGGCTCGGTCCTCGACGTCATCTACCTGATCTTCAACGAGGGGTACGCCGCCACGGCCGGCGACGACTGGCTCCGCCCGTCCCTGTGCGAGGACGCCCTGCGCCTGGCCCGGGTGCTCTCGGCGCTCATGCCGAAGGAACCCGAGGTGCACGGCCTCACCGCACTCCTGGAGCTCCAGGCCTCCCGTACGACGGCCCGCACCGGCCCCTCGGGCGAGCCGGTCCTCCTGAAGGACCAGAACCGCTCCCGCTGGAACCGCATGCTCATCGCCCGGGGTATCGCCGCACTGGGCCGGGCCGAGGCCACCTCCTCCGGCGCCCCGGGCCCGTACACCCTCCAGGCGGCCATCGCCGCCTGCCACGCGCACGCGTACACCTACGAGGAGACCGACTGGTCCCGCATCGCCACCCTCTACGGCCTCCTGGCCGCCCGTTCCCCGTCCCCGGTCGTGGAGCTGAACCGCGCGGTGGCCGTCTCGATGTCCGAGGGCCCGGCTGCGGCCCTCACCCTCGTCGACGCCCTGGCCGGCGACCCGGCCCTGCGGGACTACCACCTGCTGCCCAGCGTCCGAGGCGACCTCCTCGCCCGCCTGGGCCGTCCAGGGGAAGCCCGGGCCGAGTTCGAACGGGCGGCGTCCCTCACCCGGAACGAGCGGGAGCGGGAGCTGCTGCTGCGCCGGGCCGCCGAACAGCCGTGACGGTCAGGCGGGGTGCCCGATGAGCATCGCCGGTGCCCCCGCGACCCGGGTCAGGAACACGGTGGCCGCGTGCGGGCCCTGCGGCTTGACCTTCCTGCGGAGCTCCTCCGGCTCCACCGCCGAGCCCCGCTTCTTGACGGTCAGCGTGCCGACCCGCCGCTCCCGCAGCAGCGCCTTCAGCCTCTTGAGGTTGAAGGGCAGATGGTCGGTGATCTCGTAGGCCGTGGCGTACGGGGTGGGGTGCAGGGCGTCGGCCGTGACGTACGCGATGGTCGCGTCGAGCAGCCCGCCATCAACCTCGTCGGCCACCTCGGCGACCAGGTGGGCGCGGATGACGGCGCCGTCGGGCTCGTACAGGTAGCGGCCGGGCGGGCGGACCTCCGGGTCGGGCAGGCCGCGGGAGAGCAGCGTCCGGGGGCCCGGCAGGAGGGTGGCCCGGACCGCCGCGGGCTCGGTGCCGAACCACAGCACCGCCTCCTTGACGTCCCCGCCGTCGGAGATCCACTCGGCCTCCGCGTCCTCGGGGACCGCCTCGTGCGGGATGCCGGGGGCGACCTTCAGCGCGGCGGCCCGGGGCGCCCGGCGGGCGGCGGAGACCGCCCAGGACAGGGGCGGTGAGTAGGCCTCGGGGTCGAAGATCCGGCCCCGGCCGCCGCGCCGGGCGGGGTCGACGAACACGGCGTCGAAACCGGCCGTGTCCACGTCCCTGACGTCCCCCTCGCGCACCTCGATGAGGCCGGCCAGGCCCAGCGCGTCGGCGTTGGCCCGGGCCGTCGCGGCCGTCTGCGGGTCCCGGTCCACGGCCAGCACCCGGATCCCGGCGCGGGCCAGCGCGATCGCGTCACCGCCGATGCCGCAGCACAGGTCGGCGACCGAGGTGACGCCCAGGCCGGCCATGCGCCGGGCCCGGTAGGCCGCCACGCTCGCCCGGGTCGACTGCTCGACCCCGTTCGGCGTGAAGAACATCCGGCCCGCGTCCTCGGCCCCGAACTTCACCGCCGCCCGCTGCCGCAGCCGCGCCTGGCCCAGCGCCGCCGACACCAGCTCGGCGGGATGCTCGCGGCGCAGCCGGGTCGCGACGGCCAGCTCCTGCGCCGGGTCGGTGTCCCGCACCTCGTCGAGGAGGGCGCGGCCTTCGGGGCTGAGGAGGGGAGCGAGGTCGTTCACCGGATCATTGTCGGCCACGGCGGCGGCCGGGGGGCGTGTGGGCCAGTCGGTGGATGGTGGGCCACCGGCCGCGGTGTCGGGGCGGGATCGGCCGGAGGGGGCTGCGAGGATCCGGCACCATGCGAGCAGTCGTACAAAATGACAAAAGCCGGGCATCGGGGCGGGCGTCCGCCGGCGCGCGGATCGTCCTGGGCGTGCTCGTCCTCGCCGCCATCGCCTCCGGCTGCGCGCAGGGCGGCGGCAGCGACCGGGTCACCCCGGCCGGCGGCCAGCAGCCCCTCGACGCGCCCCCGGCCCGCGCGCTCGACTCCTACGCCACCAAGCTGCGCGCCGCGCACGCCGCCCGGGTCGCCGCCGCACACCGCTGGAACCTGCGCAAGGTCCCCCTGGCCGCCCCGCCGCCTCCCGCGACGAAGCCCAGGATCAGGACCCGCAAGGGCTTCGAGGTGGACGGCCACCGGGAGCTGGACCTCCCGCCCGTCTTCACCGCGGTCCCCACCCGGGACAAGGTCGTCTTCCTCACCATCGACGACGGCGCTGAGAAGGACCCGGCGTTCCTGCGGATGACGAGCGACCTGGACCTCCCGTACACGGCCTTCCTCAGCGGCTACCTGATCAAGGACGACCCCCGTTACTTCCGGAGGATGCAGTCCCAGGGCGTGGTCCTGAACAACCACACCCTCCACCACCCCGACCTGCGGGGCCAGTCGTACCGGGCGCAGAAGCGCGAGATCTGCGGCATGCAGCGCTACATGGAGCGGCGGTTCGGCCACCGGCCCGCCCTCTTCCGCCCACCCTTCGGCAGCTACGACCGGGCGACCCTGCGCGCCGCCAAGGCCTGCGGCATCGCCTACGCGCCCCTGTGGAACGAAGAGGTCTTCGCCGACCACTGGGAGTACCGCGAGGCGGACCGGAAGCTGCGCCCGGGCGACATCGTCCTCACGCACTTCCGGGGTCGCGACCAGTGGAAGGGCACGATGGCCGACATGGTCCGCCGCTTCCTGAACAAGGTCACGGCCCAGGGCTACGCGGTCGGGCGGCTGGAGGACTACCTGTGAGGCGGCCGGCCGCCGCCCTGCTGTGCGCCGTCCTGCTCGCCGGCTGCGCCGGGGCGGGGCAGCGGCCGGGCACCGCCGACGGGCGGGCCCGGGACCCGGCCGGTGCGGTGGGCGGCACCCGCCGGCTGCCGCCCGTCGTGGACCACGTCGCCACCCGCGACCCGGTCGTCTTCCTCACCTACGACGACGGGGCCGAACGCGACCCCCGCTTCGTCGGCCTCGTGCGCGAACGGCGGCTCCCGGTCAGCATGTTCCTCACGGACAGCGTCGTGGGACCCGGCTACGGCCACTTCGCCCGGCTGCGCGCGGTCGGCGCGTCCATCCAGAACCACACGCTCGACCACCCCGCCCTGCGCGGCCTGCCCTATGCCGGCCAGCGCGCCGAGATCTGCGGCCAGCAGCACAAACTGCGCTCCCGCTTCGGCATCAGCCCCCGCCTCTTCCGCCCGCCCTACGGCACCTACGACACGACGACCCTGCGCGCCGCGGCCGACTGCGGCATCACGGCGGTCGTCCTGTGGCGGGCGTCCCTGAACGCCGAGGGCGAACTGACGTACACCCGCGGCCGCTCCGGGCTGCGGCCCGGGGACATCGTCTCGGTCCCGTCGGGCGAGACGGCCTCCCCGACCCTGACGGAACGGACCGTGCGGCTGCTGCGGGAGATCGAGCGGAGAGGGCTGCGGGTGGGGCGGCTGGAGGACCACCTGGAGAGAACACCCGGCCGACGCGCCGCGGGCAATTAGCAGTCCGCTTGACCGAGTGCTAATCGCAGTCATAGTCTCGGGTCTGGCACTCCCCCTAGGAGAGTGCCAACACAGCGACGGGCAGGTCCGGCACCCGCGACGACGGATCCACCTGGTCGCCACCTCAGACAGTTAACCCCGTGAGATCTCCGAAGGGGGAGGTCGGATCGTGACGACCACCAGCTCCAAGGTTGCCATCAAGCCGCTCGAGGACCGCATTGTGGTCCAGCCGCTCGACGCCGAGCAGACCACCGCCTCTGGCCTGGTCATCCCGGACACCGCCAAGGAGAAGCCCCAGGAGGGCGTCGTCCTGGCCGTGGGCCCGGGCCGGTTCGAGGACGGCAACCGTCTTCCGCTCGACGTCTCCGTCGGTGACGTCGTGCTCTACAGCAAGTACGGCGGCACCGAGGTGAAGTACAACGGCGAGGAGTACCTCGTCCTCTCGGCCCGCGACGTGCTCGCGATCGTCGAGAAGTAATTCACCCCAAGCACATTGCTTTGAACTGCGCCCCTGGCCCCCGCGATCGCTATGAAGCCGGGCGCCCGGGGCGCAGTGCCGTAACCCCTGATTCCGGAAGAGGGCTCACGCTCCCATGGCGAAGATCCTGAAGTTCGACGAGGACGCCCGTCGCGCCCTCGAGCGCGGCGTCAACAAGCTTGCCGACACGGTCAAGGTGACGATCGGCCCCAAGGGCCGCAACGTCGTCATCGACAAGAAGTTCGGCGCTCCCACCATCACCAACGACGGTGTCACGATCGCCCGCGAGGTCGAGATCGAGGACCCGTACGAGAACCTCGGTGCCCAGCTGGTCAAGGAGGTGGCGACCAAGACCAACGACATCGCGGGTGACGGTACGACCACCGCGACCGTGCTCGCCCAGGCGCTCGTGCGCGAGGGCCTGAAGAACGTCGCCGCCGGTGCTTCCCCGGCCGCCCTGAAGAAGGGCATCGACGCCGCCGTCGCCGCTGTCTCCGAGGAACTGCTCGCGTCGGCCCGCCCGATCGACGAGAAGTCCGACATCGCCGCCGTCGCCGCCCTGTCCGCCCAGGACAGCCAGGTCGGCGAGCTCATCGCCGAGGCGATGGACAAGGTCGGCAAGGACGGTGTCATCACCGTCGAGGAGTCCAACACCTTCGGTCTGGAGCTGGACTTCACCGAGGGCATGGCCTTCGACAAGGGCTACCTGTCGCCGTACTTCGTGACGGACCAGGAGCGCATGGAAGCCGTCCTGGACGACCCGTACATCCTCATCACGCAGGGCAAGATCTCCGCCATCGCGGACCTCCTGCCGCTGCTGGAGAAGGTCATCCAGTCCAACGCCTCCAAGCCGCTGCTGATCATCGCCGAGGACGTCGAGGGCGAGGCCCTGTCGACCCTCGTCGTGAACAAGATCCGCGGCACCTTCAACGCCGTCGCCGTGAAGGCCCCCGGCTTCGGCGACCGCCGCAAGGCGATGCTGCAGGACCTGGCCGTCCTCACCGGCGCCACGGTCGTCTCCGAGGAGGTCGGCCTCAAGCTCGACCAGGTCGGCCTGGACGTGCTCGGCTCCGCCCGCCGCGTCACCGTCACCAAGGACGACACCACGGTCGTCGACGGCGCCGGCAACAAGGACGACGTGCAGGGCCGCGTCGCCCAGATCAAGGCCGAGATCGAGTCCACCGACTCCGACTGGGACCGCGAGAAGCTCCAGGAGCGCCTCGCGAAGCTGGCCGGCGGCGTGTGCGTCATCCGTGTGGGTGCCGCCACCGAGGTCGAGCTCAAGGAGCGCAAGCACCGTCTGGAGGACGCCATCTCCGCGACCCGCGCCGCGGTCGAGGAGGGCATCGTCTCCGGTGGTGGCTCCGCGCTGGTCCACGCCGTCAAGGTCCTCGAGGGCAACCTCGGCAAGACCGGCGACGAGGCCACGGGCGTCGCGGTCGTCCGCAAGGCCGCCGTCGAGCCGCTGCGCTGGATCGCCGAGAACGCCGGCCTCGAGGGTTACGTCATCACCTCCAAGGTCGCCGAGCTCGACAAGGGCCAGGGCTTCAACGCCGCCACCGGCGAGTACGGCGACCTGGTCAAGGCCGGCGTCATCGACCCGGTCAAGGTCACCCGCTCCGCCCTGGAGAACGCCGCCTCCATCGCCTCCCTCCTCCTCACGACCGAGACCCTGGTCGTCGAGAAGAAGGAAGAGGAGGAGCCGGCCGCCGGTGGTCACAGCCACGGCCACTCCCACTGAGGCATGACGGCTGAGGGCTGACGACGTCGGTCCGCCCGAGCCCGAGCGAAGGCCCGGCACCCCGGAGACGGGGCCGCCGGGCCTTCGCCGTGCCGTCCTCCGCCGGTCGGGGAACCGCGCCGGGGCCGGCGACGGTCTACCCACAGGGCAGTCGGATCATGAGGGGGTAGGGATGAACCAGGTGCTCTACGGGGAACGGTCCCGCAACCCGCTGGCGCGGACGGTGCGGCTCACCGAGGACGGACTGCGCAGGGGCGGCAGGACGACCCCGCTGGACGAGCTGAACCTCGCCGCCATGGCAGAAGCGTTCCTGCGGGGCTGCTGGCTCGGCGGCGGGGGCACCGAACGCCCCTTGGGCGCGTTGCCGCAGGGCCCCGGCGTCGTCCCGGTCACCCGCGTGACCGGCACCACCACTCCCCTGAAGACCCGTCACGCTGCCGACTTCGCCCGCGCGCTGGGCGAACTGGCGGTACGCAGGTGCGGCGGGCCGGACCACGTGGCCGACCTCGCCGCACGGGCGCAGGCGGAAGGCGTACCGCTGTGGATCGCCCGCCGCCACGCGCCCGGCCCCGCCGGACGGGTGACCGTCGCCGTGGACCGGCGCTCGGTACGCGTGGACGTCTGGGGCCCGCACGCCCCCGCCGTGCGCCTGTGGGCACCGTACGGCTACCGCCCCGACACCGCCGACCGGGCCAACGGCCTGGTCATGGCCGTCGGTGACGTCACCGCACGGCTCGAACTCCGCAAGAAGGTGCGCAAGTCCAAGAGCAAGGTCGAGATCGGCCTGCCGGACCGGCTCTGGACCCTGCGCCGCGAGAACGCCGTGAGCTCGTGGCTGCTGCGCGACGACCAGCGGGTCGCGCTGCTGACCCGCCCCTCACGGCGATCCGGCCCCCCGCCGGGCTCGGTGCTGCTGCCGTTGGCCGACGTGCACCACGAGAGCCCCGACCCCCTGGACGCCGTGATGGCCCACGCGGTCGCGGTGTCCTTCGGCCTCGGCGACACCACGGGCCTGGCCAGGTTCCGCGCCGTGGGCTCCCGCCGGAACACGGGCGACGACATCTGGGAGCGCCCCTGGTTCAGCAACCTCGGCAGGGACCGCGACGACAACGAACCCGGCGGCGGCGACGGCTGGGGCAGCGACGGCGGGGACGGGGGCGACGGGGGCGGCGGTGACGGCGGCGGTGACGGCGGCGGTGGGGACGGAGGGGGCGGCGGCGGAGGCGACTAGCCGTCCGGCGGCGGCACCCTGCACATCTCCTGACACCCGCGGCTCACCGAGATGTGCTGCGGCCGAACTCCGTGATGTTGACCGGGCGCGGCTCGATCCGACCGGCCCCGTCTCCGAACCGGATGCCGACGACGGCCGACCGGTAGGGGGCATCGACCGCAAGATCTCATGATCCGGGCCTCGAAGCATGCGGATGGTGGCCATGCCATTGGCTTCAAGCCCTTGGGGACGAAGATGGTGGAGAAGGACCGGCAACCGGGACGACGGTCCCCATCCTGTCGAGGTGACGGGTTCGCGGGTGGCTGCTTGACCCTGATCGTGCTGCTCATGCAGCTGCCCACCGCGTTCTTGCTGGTCCTGGCGTTGGTGATACGGGGATGGGGCCGCACGGACGAGCATGCCGGGCCGCCCGCGATGGACTGGGCGCCCGTCCTGTGGCTCGGTGCCTTCACCCTGGTCACTCTCGTGATCGCCTGGGCGTTCCTGCGCTCGGCACACCCGTTCGCAGGGACGCTCCAACTGCTCATCGCGACCGTCGCACTGATCGCCACGCTCACCGTTTGGCACGAGGAGTACGAGCGCACGCATCCGCCTGCGCTGCCGCCGTGTCCGACGAAGGCCGGGATTCTGTGCGCCCCATCGGACGATGCGGACACCACACACCCCTGGTCTCCGGTGTGTGCGCACCGTCGCCCGCCGGGCCGGGCTGACCCATGGAGCGCCGAGGGGTCAGAGCTCCGTAGGCTCCAGCGCCCCCAGCTGCTGCATCAGCCCCAGCCGGTCGTACTGCCACCAGCCCTCGGCGATCTTCCCGTCGGGTGTGCAGCGGTGGATGGTGGTGCCGGTCATGGTGACGTCCTGCCCGGTCGGCGGGATCCCCAGGAAATCGCCGGTGTGGCGCCCACGGAAGGTCCACCGGGTGCACACCCGGTCGCCCTGCGCCATCTGGTCCTCGATGGTGAACGAGAAGTCGAACCCGCCCCGCCACACCTCCACCTCGCGCCGCATCGCGTCCAGCCCGATGGTGTCCTGCACATTGGCGGGATCGTGGTCGTGGTAGTCCTCGATGAACACGTCGTTCATCGGCGGCGCGTCCCCCTGGCCGGCCGCGAGCTCGAAGAACCTGCGCGCGGTGGCCGCGTACAACTGCTCGTCCCGCACCACGTCCAGGTCCGTGAAGGTCGGCGTCCCGTCGCAGAGCGCCACCATGTCCTGGAAGATCCGGTCGGTCTCCGGCAGCCCGGAGTTGCGCATCGCGTCCTCGTACGACGGGAACTCCACGATCTCCACGATGTGCGAGGCGTCGGACCGGTCCTTCGCCACCACGCTGTGCGACGCGGTCCGCTTCCCCTTGGTCTGCTCGACCCACCGGTCCATCAGCCGGTTCATCTCGTCGAGCCGGCTGGTCCTGCATTCGATGAGCTGTACGAAGGTCATGGCCTCGCCTCCGGCCCCCCTGGGTCCGGCTGGAACAGCCTCATTGTCCCAAGGGGAAGGCCCGGATGCCTCCCGGCCCACACGGGAGCGGAGCCGGCCGGGCCGGCCGGGCGGCACGCGGCCGACCGGCCGGGTGCGCCTACTGCGGCCCGTACTTCCGCCCCGTCCTGGACGACACCGCCCCGAGCATCCCCCGCGGCACCAGCTTCGCCGCCCCCATCAGCGCCTTGTAGCGCGGGTCCGGAACGGACAGCGTCTTGCCGCGCGCCAGGTCGTGCAGCGCCGCCGCCACCAGCTTGTCCGCGTCGAGCCACATCCAGCCCGGGATGTTGTCCGTGCCCATCCCGGCCCGGTCGTGGAACTCGGTGCGCACGAACCCCGGGCACAGCGCCATCAGCCGTACGCCGCTGCCCGCCAGGTCGCGCGCCGCGCCCTGGGTGAACTGCACGACCCAGGCCTTGGACGCGCCGTAGGTGCCCCGGGGGACGAACGCGGCCACCGACGCGACGTTGACGACGCCGCCGCGGCCGCGCTCGCGCATGGCCTCGGTCGCCGCCGACGTCAGCCGCAGCACCGCCTCGCAGTGCACCTTCAGCATCCGCAGCTCGTCGGCCATCGACACGTCGAGATAGCGGCCCTTGTTGCCGAAGCCGGCGTTGTTGATCAGCAGGTCGACGGGGCTCTTGCGGTCGCCCAGGCGTGCGGCCACCGCCTCGATGCCCGTGTCCTCGGCCAGGTCGGCCGTCAGCACCTCCGCCTCGATGCCGTGCCGGTCGTGCAGCTCGGTCGCCTGTTCCCGGAGCCGCTTGGTGTCGCGGGCCACCAGCACCAGGTTGTGCCCGTCCGCCGCCAGTCGCCGCGCGAACGCGGCCCCGATGCCTGCCGTCGATCCCGTAATCAGAGCCGTTGTCATGGCAGAAGGTTAGTGACCTGGAGCGTGTGCATCCGCTTCCCCGTAGGGCCGTCCGTGGTGAAGGGTCGGTGGAGACGGGCGTGGTGAGCGGCCGTCAGCCCCCGTACTTCTCCTCGTACTCCCGCGCCGTCCTCAGCAGCTCCGGGTGCAGCGCCTCGCCCGCCGCCAGCAGGCGCGGCAGCAGCGTCCGCTCGGTCGTCACCGCCCGGAACTGCAGGGCCACGGTCACGTCGTGGTCGGGCCGGTGCACGATCTCGACGGCATCGCCCGCCCGGATCTCCCCGGGCACGATCACCCGCAGATACGCCCCGGGTGCCCCCCGCTGCGTGAACCGCTTCACCCAGCCCTTCTCGTCCATATGGCCCTGGAACGTACGGCACGGAATCCGCCCGGAGGTGATCTCCAGCACCACCTCGGGCCCCACGCGCCAGCGCTCCCCGATCAGGGCCCCGGACACGTCCAGGCCCTGGGTCGTGAGGTTCTCGCCGAACGCGCCGTCGGCCAGCGTCCGGCCCAGCTCGCGCTCCCATGCGTCCATGTCCTCGCGGGCCATGGCGTACACCGCCTGGTCGTCGCCGCCGTGGTGCTCCAGCTTGCACACCGCGTCGCCGGCCAGCCCGCTGCCGCCGATGCCCTTGGGCCCGGGCGCGGACACCCGCACCGGCCCGTCCACCGGCCGCTTGTCGATCCCGGTCACGCCCTCCGGGTTGTCCGTGTACGGCACGGCCGCGGCACGGCCCAGATTCACTGACAGAAGCCTCATGCCCGCACGGTAGGCGACCGGCCCCCAAAGCGTCGACGCATTATCGGCAGCGGCGTCAAAGGGTCGCTTATCCTCGAAGAGTGATCGAAGCTCGTCATCTCCGTGTCCTGCGCGCCGTCGCGTCCACCGGTTCCTTCTCCGCCGCGGGCCGCGAACTGGGCTGCACCCAGCCCGCCGTCAGCCAGCAGATGAAGGCCCTGGAAGCCTCCGTCGGCACGCCGCTGCTGATCCGCACCGGCCGGGAGATGCGCCTGACCCAGGCCGGTGAGGCCCTGGTGCGGCACGCCGCCGGGATTCTCGCCGGACTCACGGCCGCCGAGGAGGAGGTCGCCGCCATCGCCGGGCTGCGCGCGGGCCGGGTCCGGCTCGTCTCCTTCCCCAGTGGCAGCTCCACCCTCGTCCCCACGGCCCTCGCCGCGCTCCGCGAGGCACACCCCGGCACCCGCGTCTCGCTGGAGGAGGCCGAACCGCCCGCGTCCGTCGGCCTGCTGCGCGAGGGCGACTGCGACGTGGCACTCGCCTTCCGCTACGAGGGGGCGGCGGGCGCCGAGGAATGGGACGACCTGGTGGTACGGCCGCTGCTGTCCGACCGGCTCGTCGCGCTCGTACCGGAGCGGCACCGGCTGGCCGGCGCGGAGTCCGTCGCCATCGGCGAGCTCACCGGGGAGCCGTGGATCGCGGGCTGCCCCCGCTGCCGCGGACAGTTGATCGAGGTGTGCGCGGCGGCCGGCTTCGCCCCGCGCATCGACTTCGCGACCGACGACTACCCGGCCGTCGTCGGCCTCGTCGGCGCCGGCCTGGGCGTGGCCGTGCTGCCCCAGCTGGCCGTCGAGTCGGTACGGCCCCGGGGGGTGCGCACCGTGCGGCTCGAACCGGCGGTGCGGCGGGAGATCGTCGCGCTCACGCTGCCCGACCTCGCACAGGTCCCGGCGGTGGCCGCGACGCTCGACCAGCTGGCCCGGGCCGCCCGCCGCTAGCGACCGCCCAGCGGCGTCAAAAACCAACGGCACGCGTGCGCGTGCCTGTTTGCAGAAACGTTCCTTCAGTTGTTCGAGGCGGAGTGTCCGCCCGATGCCGACGCCGACACCAGCCGGTTGCGCGCCCGCCCCATGAGCTCTTCGCGCTCGTCCTCGGTCAGCCCGCCCCACACGCCGTACGGCTCGCGGACCGCCAGGGCGTGGGCGGCGCACTCGGCACGTACCGGGCACCTCATGCAGACCTCTTTGGCCGAGTTCTCACGAGCGCTCCTCGCCGCACCGCGCTCGCCCTCCGGATGGAAGAAGAGCGAGCTGTCCACCCCGCGACAGGCAGCCAGCAGCTGCCAGTCCCACAGGTCCGCGTTCGGTCCGGGAAGGCGGGAGAAATCTGCCATTACGTGACCCCTTGTAGCCGTTCTGGGCGGATCCGGTGTCTACGACCGTACAACTACGATCTAAGGAGATGAAAATATGACTCATTGCGAATCTAGCTCCAGACACTGGCAAAGCGGAAGAAATGGGTCTGAATGGGGCATAGGTTGTGATGAAAGTTCGAGGGTCTGCTGCGCATATCTGCACCGTGTCCGCCCCCTCACGTAGAGTGCCGAAGATGGCAGCCACCCCCGTAACTCTTTCGAGTGACCGTCGTTGAGAGTGCGAGGCGGTTGAAGGAACAAGCGCTCGGGCGGGCGTCCGAGACGGTCGACCGCACAGGTGACGATTTCGTACCAGCCTGGAGGCTCAAGGTGACGTGCATCAGCTGCGGAGGGCGGTCATGACATCCGTCCTCGTCTGCGACGACTCCCCGCTTGCCCGAGAGGCGCTCCGTCGTGCGGTCGCGACCGTGCCCGGCGTAGAGCGCGTGACGACGGCGGCCAACGGCGAGGAAGTCCTCCGCCGCTGGGGGGCCGACCGCTCGGACCTGATTCTGATGGACGTGCGCATGCCCGGACTGGGCGGCGTGGAGACGGTCCGTCGGCTGCTGTCCGCCGACCCCGGTGCGCGCATCATCATGCTCACCGTCGCCGAGGACCTGGACGGTGTGGCCCTCGCGGTCGCCGCCGGTGCCCGCGGCTATCTGCACAAGGACGCCTCCCGCGCGGAACTGCGCGCGACGGTGACCCAGGCCCTGGCCGACCCGACCTGGCGGCTCGCCCCGCGCAGGCTGCGGTCGGCCGAGATGGGCGCCGCGCCCACGCTCACAGCGCGTGAGATCCAGGTCCTCGAAGGCATGAGCCACGGCCGCTCCAACGCGGAGATCGGCCGCGAGCTGTTCCTCTCCGAGGACACCGTCAAGACCCACGCCCGGCGCCTGTTCAAGAAGCTCGGCGCCTCGGACCGGGCCCACGCGGTGGCGCTCGGCTTCCGGTGGGGTCTGGTGCGCTAGGGCCTGTCCTTCGGATCGGGCCGGCTTCGACGCCGCGCGGCCTCCGGCCAGGGCCGGAGAGCGGGGGCACACGGATGCCCCCGCGCGAGCCGCACACGCGCGGACCGGAGCCGGCGGCCGACGGCAGCGCCGGCGGGGATCTGCCCCTGCCCGAGCGAGGTCGAGAGCTCGGGAGGGCGCAGGCGAGGGCCCACGTCCCCGGGATGATCCGAACGGCAGGCCCCAGCGGTCGTGGTGAGGGCACGGAACGCCAGGTGGGCGCGGGTGGACCGGGGGTCCGCCGGAGGCCCGATGCTCGTTTCGCCGCGGATGCCGCATCCTTGAGGGTGTGGAGTTCCTCGGGGACGAGTCGGTCGAGCGGAAGGGGAGGGCGCAGGGGATGAGTGCCGGCGCACCTGCTCATAACGCTTCGGTGCACAACAACGGGCGCGGTGCCACGGACCCGGTGGCCGCAAGGCACCATGGACCGATGCGCGACGACGAGGCGGCCCATGCCCAGGGCGCGATCGGTGCGCTCGTCCACCGCGCCGTCGACGGGGACGAGCAGGCGACGCACGACCTGCTCGCCCATGTCCACCCGCTGGCCCTGCGCTACTGCCGCACTCGTCTGTCCCGCCTCCCGGGCGATGCCCGGCACTTCGTGGAGGACCTCGCCCAGGAGGTCTGCGTGGCGGTGCTCCTCGCACTGCCCCGCTACCGGGACACCGGGCGCCCCTTCGAGGCGTTCGTCTTCGCCATCGCCGCCCACAAGGTCGCCGACCTGCAACGCGCGGCCATGCGTCACCCCGGCTCGACGGCCGTCCCCTCCGACGAGATGCCCGAGCGCCCGGACGACTCCCTCGGCCCGGAGGAGCGCGCCCTGCTCAGCAGTGACGCGGAATGGGCCAAGAAACTCCTGGCCAACCTGCCCGAGAACCAGCGGGAACTGCTGCTGCTGCGGATCGCGGTGGGGCTGACGGCCGAGGAGACCGGCCAGATGTTGGGAATGTCACCCGGTGCGGTCCGGGTGGCCCAGCACAGGGCGCTGAGCCGGCTGCGGGCGCTGGCCGAGCAGTAGCCCTGCTGCAACGACCCCTCTGTTGAACAGGCGGTGCGTCGCTTCCGTACGAACATACGAAGCCCGGAGCCAGACGGAACCGTGGAATGAGACAGCCGCGCTTCCCGTTAGCATGGACATCCGCACCGATCAAGGCCATTTGGGGAAGGTGTCATGACTGCCAACGTCGACGGAGTGCCCGGTAAATTCGCGACACTCGGGCTGACCTACGACGACGTGCTGCTGCTGCCGGGTGCATCCGAGGTGCTCCCCAACGCGGTCGACACCTCGTCCCGCATCTCCCGCAACGTCCGGGTGAACATCCCGCTGCTCTCCGCGGCGATGGACAAGGTGACCGAGTCCCGCATGGCGATCGCGATGGCCCGCCAGGGCGGCGTCGGCGTGCTGCACCGCAACCTCTCCATCGAGGACCAGGTCAACCAGGTCGACCTCGTCAAGCGCTCCGAGTCCGGCATGGTCACCGACCCGATCACGGTGCACCCGGACGCGACGCTGGGCGAGGCCGACGCCCTGTGCGCCAAGTTCCGCATCAGCGGCGTCCCGGTCACCGACGGCAACAAGAAGCTGCTCGGCATCGTCACCAACCGCGACATGGCCTTCGAGACCGACCGCACGCGTCAGGTGCGCGAGGTCATGACGCCGATGCCGCTGGTCACCGGCAAGGTCGGCATCTCCGGTGCCGACGCCATGGAGCTGCTGCGCCGTCACAAGATCGAGAAGCTTCCGCTGGTCGACGACGCGGGTGTCCTCAAGGGCCTGATCACGGTCAAGGACTTCGTCAAGGCCGAGCAGTACCCCAACGCGGCGAAGGACGGCGAGGGCCGGCTGCTCGTCGGCGCGGCCGTGGGCGCCAGCCCCGAGGCCCTGGAGCGCGCCCAGGCGCTCGCCGGCGCGGGCGTGGACTTCCTGGTCGTCGACACCTCGCACGGCCACAACAGCAACGCGCTCAGCTGGATGGCGAAGATCAAGTCGAGCGTGGGCGTCGACGTGATCGGCGGCAACGTCGCCACGCGTGACGGCGCCCAGGCGCTGATCGACGCCGGCGTCGACGGCATCAAGGTCGGAGTGGGCCCCGGCTCGATCTGCACCACCCGCGTGGTCGCCGGCATCGGCGTCCCGCAGGTCACCGCCATCTACGAGGCGTCCCTCGCGGCCCGTCCGGCGGGCATCCCGCTGATCGGCGACGGCGGCCTGCAGTACTCCGGCGACATCGGCAAGGCCCTGGCCGCCGGCGCCGACACCGTGATGCTGGGCAGCCTCCTCGCCGGCTGTGAGGAGTCCCCGGGCGAGCTGCAGTTCATCAACGGCAAGCAGTTCAAGTCGTACCGCGGCATGGGCTCGCTCGGTGCGATGCAGTCCCGCGGCCAGGCCAAGTCGTACTCCAAGGACCGCTACTTCCAGGCCGAGGTCGGCTCCGACGACAAGCTCGTGCCCGAGGGCATCGAGGGCCAGGTGCCCTACCGCGGTCCGCTGGCCAACGTCCTGCACCAGCTCGTCGGCGGCCTGCGCCAGACGATGGGCTACGTGGGCGCCGCCTCCATCGAGGAGATGGAGACCAAGGGCCGCTTCGTCAGGATCACCTCCGCGGGTCTCAAGGAGAGCCACCCGCACGACATCCAGATGACGGTCGAGGCACCGAACTACAGCCGCAACAAGTAGCGGCCCGGCCTTCCGAGGGCGGCTCCGGAGCATCCGGGGCCGCCCTCGCCGTGCCCGTCGGCGATACTGGAAGACGCTGCAACGCATCAGGGAAAGGCCACAGACGTGACTGAGATCGAGATCGGGCGCGGCAAGCGCGGCCGCCGGGCGTACGCCTTCGACGACATCGCCGTCGTCCCCAGCCGCCGTACGCGGGACCCGAAGGAGGTCTCGATCGCCTGGCAGATCGACGCCTACCGCTTCGAGCTCCCCTTCCTGGCCGCCCCCATGGACTCGGTCGTCTCCCCGGCCACCGCGATCCGCATCGGCGAGCTCGGCGGCCTCGGCGTGCTGAACCTCGAAGGTCTGTGGACGCGCTACGAGGACCCGCAGCCGCTGCTCGACGAGATCGCCGAGCTGGATTCGGAGACCGCGACCCGCCGTCTGCAGGAGATCTACGCGGCTCCCATCAAGGAGGAGCTGATCGGGCAGCGCATCAAGGAGGTGCGCGACTCCGGCGTCGTCACCGCCGCCGCGCTTTCCCCGCAGCGCACCGCCCAGTTCTCCAAGGCCGTCGTGGACGCGGGCGTGGACATCTTCGTCATCCGCGGTACGACGGTCTCGGCGGAGCACGTCTCCGGGGCGTCCGAGCCGCTGAACCTGAAGCAGTTCATCTACGAGCTGGACGTCCCGGTGATCGTCGGCGGCTGCGCCACGTACACGGCGGCCCTGCACCTGATGCGCACCGGCGCGGCCGGTGTGCTGGTCGGCTTCGGCGGCGGCGCCGCGCACACCACGCGCAACGTCCTCGGCATCCAGGTCCCCATGGCGACGGCGGTCGCCGACGTGGCCGCCGCCCGCCGCGACTACATGGACGAGTCGGGCGGCCGGTACGTGCACGTGATCGCCGACGGCGGTGTCGGCTGGTCCGGCGACCTGCCCAAGGCGATCGCCTGCGGCGCCGACGCGGTCATGATGGGCTCCCCGCTGGCCCGTGCGACCGACGGCCCGGGCAAGGGCCACCACTGGGGCATGGAGGCGGTGAACGAGGAACTGCCGCGCGGCAAGAAGGTCGCCCTCGGCACGGTCGGCACCCTGGAGGAGATCCTCACGGGCCCGTCCCACACCCCGGACGGCTCGATGAACCTCTTCGGCGCGCTGCGCCGGGCCATGTCCACGACCGGTTACAGCGAGCTGAAGGAGTTCCAGCGCGTCGAGGTGACGGTGGCGGACTCGCAGCACCGGCGGTAGGCCGGGAGAACGCGGAAGGGCCGGTCACCCGGGTGGGGTGACCGGCCCTTTTCGGTGCTCCGGACCACCTGGCCCGGCCCCGTCACAACCGGTGCGCCGCCCCCGTGGGTGCCGCGCCCCGTGTGTCGAGCAGGAGCTGGGCCTTCACCGACAGGCCCTGGAGGTCGTACGTGCGGTGCTGCTGGAGCAGGATGGTCAGGTCCGCGTCGGCGGCTGCCTCGTAGAGGGAGTCCGCGCGGGGGATGGGGCGGTCGAGGACGCTCCAGGCGGGGACGTGGGGGTCGTGGTAGCTGACCGAGGCACCCAGTTCCAGCAGGCGCAGGGCGATCTCCTGGGCCGGGGTGCCCTGGAGGTCGGCGAGGTCGGGCTTGTAGGTGACGCCGAGGAGGAGCACCCGGGCGCCGCGGGCCGACTTGCCGTGTTCGTTGAGGAGTGTGGCGGCGCGCTGGACGACGTAGCCGGGCATACGGCGGTTGACCTGCTGGGCCAGTTCCACCATGCGCAGGCCGCGGCCACCGGCGGCGGTCATGTCCTGGGGTACGGAGTGGCCGCCGACGCCGGGGCCCGGGCGGAAGGCCTGGAAGCCGAACGGCTTGGTCTCCGCGCAGCGGACGACGTCCCAGAGGTCGACGCCCAGGTCGTTGCAGAGGACGGCCATCTCGTTCACGAGGGCGATGTTCACGTGCCGGTAGTTGGTCTCCAGCAGCTGCACGGTCTCCGCCTCGCGGGGACCACGCGCGCGTACCACCTTGTCGGTCAGCCGTCCGTAGAACGCGGCGGCCGACTCGGTGCAGGCCGGGGTGAGGCCGCCGATGACCTTGGGGGTGGTGGCGGGCGTGACGTCGCGGTTGCCGGGGTCGACCCGGCTGGGGGAGTACGCGAGGTGGAAGTCGCGGCCCGCGCGCAGACCGGAGCCCTCTTCGAGAAGCGGACGCAGGAATCCCTCCGTCGCCCCCGGGTGCACGGGTGACTCCAGGATCACCGTGGTGTGCGGGCGCAGACGGGCGGCCAGGGTCCGGGCGGCCGCCTCCAGCTGGCTCAGGTCTAGCCCGCCGTCCGCCCCGCGCGGCGTCGGCGCGCAGATGACCGCGGTGCGCACCCGGCCGAGCTCGGCCGGGTCGGTGGTCGGCCGGAAGCCCCCCGAGAGCATCCGGCGCAGTTCGGCGGGGCTGAGCGAGCCCGCCTCGGGTCCGGTCCGGTAGCCGATGGTGGGGATGCCGGCGGCGACGGCGGCCTGGGCCAGGGGCAGGCCGTACGGGCCGAGTCCGATGACGGCGAGATCTGCGGGCATGGCGTGGCCGTCCTTCCCGATAGCCGAAGTGGGACAGGTACGCAAGCCCTGTGGACAGGACGGGCGAGCGCAATGTCAGACTAGGAGTAAATATGACCGATATGCGGGATTGCCCGGCCGAGTTTCGGTGAGTGTTCCGTGAGCGTTGTCCACAGGCTGCGGGCCCGTGGTGGCTGAAGTCGGGCAACGCGGTCAGAATTTGGGCAGGGGGATACGGACGGGGTCTCACCCGACGGGTGCGGCCGGCGCGACCGATGAGCGGGAGGCAGCGGTGAGGACAGCGACACTCGGACCGGCGCAGCGCGCCGAGTCACTCGCATCCATGGCCGAGCGCGAGCTGGACGTGCTGGTCGTGGGCGCAGGCGTGGTCGGTGCGGGCACCGCGCTCGACGCCGTGACCCGGGGTTTGTCCACAGGTCTGGTCGAGGCGCGGGACTGGGCGTCCGGCACCTCCAGCCGGTCCAGCAAACTCATCCACGGCGGCCTGCGCTATCTGGAGATGCTCGACTTCGCGCTCGTCCGCGAGGCCCTGAAGGAGCGCGGCCTGCTGCTGGAGCGGCTCGCCCCGCATCTGGTGAAACCGGTGCCGTTCCTGTACCCGTTGCAGCACAAGGGCTGGGAGCGGCTGTACGCCGGATCGGGCGTCGCGATGTACGACGCCATGTCCATGGCCCGCGGGCACGGCCGGGGCCTGCCGATGCACCGCCACCTGACGCGCTCTCACGCCCTGCGCGTCGCCCCCTGTTTGAAGAAGGACGCGCTGGTCGGCGCGCTGCAGTACTACGACGCGCAGATGGACGACGCCCGGTACGTGACGAACCTGGTGCGCACGGCGGTGGCGTACGGCGCGAAGGCCGCCAACCGCGCGCGGGTGACGGGCTTCCTCCGTGAGGGCGAGCGGGTCGTCGGCGCCCGGGTGCAGGACGTCGAGGCGGGCGGCGAGTACGAGATCCGCGCCAAGCAGGTGGTCAACGCGACCGGTGTGTGGACGGACGACACCCAGGCGATGGTCGGGGAGCGCGGCCAGTTCCACGTCCGCGCGTCCAAGGGCATCCACCTGGTCGTGCCGCGCGACCGGATCCACTCCACGACCGGGCTGATCCTGCGCACGGAGAAGTCCGTGCTGTTCGTCATCCCCTGGGGCCGGCACTGGATCGTCGGCACCACGGACACCGACTGGGACCTCGACAAGGCCCACCCGGCCGCCTCCAGCGCGGACATCGACTACCTGCTGGACCATGTGAACTCGGTGCTCGCGGTGCCGCTCACCAGGGACGACGTCCAGGGCGTGTACGCGGGCCTGCGGCCGCTGCTCGCGGGCGAGTCGGACGCCACCAGCAAGCTGTCGCGCGAGCACACCGTGGCGCATCCGGTGCCCGGGCTGGTCGTCGTGGCGGGCGGCAAGTACACGACGTACCGGGTCATGGCCAAGGACGCGGTGGACGCGGCGGTGCACGGACTCGACATGCGCGTCGCCGAGTGCGTCACCGAAGAGGTGCCGCTGCTGGGCGCCGAGGGCTACCGGGCGCTGTGGAACGCGCGGGCGCGGATCGCCGCCCGCACCGGTCTCCACGTGGTCCGGGTCGAGCATCTGCTGAACCGCTACGGGGCGATGACCGAGGAGCTTCTCGAGCTCATCGCCGAGGACCCGTCCCTGGGCGAACCCCTGGTGGCGGCCGACGACTATCTGCGCGCCGAGATCGTCTACGCGGCCTCCCACGAGGGGGCGCGGCACCTGGACGACGTGCTGACCCGGCGGACGCGCATCTCGATCGAGACCTTCGACCGGGGCGCCCGCAGCGCCCGCGACGCCGCGGAGCTGATGGCGCCCGTGCTCGGCTGGGACAAGGACCAGATCGAGCGCGAGATCGAGCACTACCAGAAGCGGGTGGAGGCCGAGCGGGAGTCGCAGCGCCAGCCGGACGACCTGACGGCGGACGCGGCGCGACTGGGAGCGCCGGACATCGTGCCGCTGGGCCCCTGACAGGTCCTGCCGGACACATCACCCGAACGAGTGTCGGGAAACGGGATCTCTGTTCGGAACCGGGTCGTTCTACGAGGTGCGGGGGCAGAACTCGGTTGCGAGCACCGCGGGTTCGAGACCGGGGTCTGCGATCGCGTCCGTGTTCACGCGGAAGGTGAGGACCCGCCGGCCGTCGACGGTGGCCGCGGTGCGCACATAGCTGCCGGATATGTGCCCGCTGTGCCCCCACACCGTGGTGCCGCACGGAAGTCTCTCGGGGAACAGGCCCATGCCGTACGCGCCGTGTGCGGCACGGGTGTCGAGCATCTCGCGCAGCCAGTGCGGGGGCAGCAGGCGGCCGCCGAGCAGGGCCGTGTAGAAGCGGTCCAGATCGGCGAGCGTGGTCACCAGCTCGCCCGCGGCACCGGCCACCCGCGGGTCGAGCTCGGTGACGTCGGTTCCGTCGGCGGCGTAGGCGCGGCCGTGCGGAGAGGGCAGCGAGGAGCGGGATCCGGGGAAGGAGGTGCCCGTCAGACGCAGGGGAGTGATGATGCGGCGCTCGGCCTCCGCGGCGTACGAGTGGCCGGTCACCTGCTGGACGACCAGGCCGAGCAGGACGTAGTTGGTGTTCGAGTAGGAGAAGCGGCCGCGTTCGGCTGGAGGGTGGGTGAGAGCGAGGTTCAGGGCCTGACGGGGGGTGACGGGCACGGTTCCGTCGGTGTCCGCGGTGAAGTCGTACAGACCGCTGGTGTGGGTGAGCAGGGAGCGCAGGGTCAGCGCCCGGCCGTCGTTGCCGGCTCCTCGCACCAGACCGGGCAGGTGCCGCTCCACCGTGTCGGACAGTGACAGCCGGTGCTCGGAGGCCAGTTGCAGCACGACCGTCGCGATGAACGTCTTGGTGATGCTGCCGGCGCGGAAATGGTCCGACCGGGCGATTCCCGAACCGGCGGCGGCGTAGCGGGAGGTGGTCCCCTCCCGGGCCAGCAGGGCCGCGGCCGGGGCTCGGCCCTGCGTCACCAGCAGCGGCAGCACCGCGTCGGTGGGCGGCATCGAGAGGGCCGACGAGTCGGCCGGGGGCAGACCGAACAGGGCGGCGGCCACCGGCAGGGCCAGCAATGTCCGAATCGGCGGCATACGGTTTCCTCCCTGGTGAGGGCCCATCATGCAAGGCCGCGCGGGGCGTGGCGCACCCGGGTTCCCGGGGGGCGGGGCCGCGGGTGTTCGCCAGGGGGCCCCTGGGCGCCGGGCACTTGTCGGGTGAGAGACAATGGAGGCTCTGTCAGGGCGGGTTGTATGAGGGGACGCATGTCGGAGGCGGAGCGGGCGGGCACATCTCGTCAGGACACTCGTCAGGACAACAGGGAGCGTCTCCTCGCGGGGCGTTACCGACTGGGCAAGGTGCTGGGCCGCGGAGGCATGGGCACGGTCTGGCGGGCGCAGGACGAGACCCTCGGGCGGACGGTCGCCGTCAAGGAGCTGCGGTTCCCGTCGAACATCGACGAGGAGGAGAAGCGGCGGCTGATCACGCGGACGCTGCGCGAGGCCAAGGCGATCGCGCGCATCCGCAACAACAGCGCCGTGACGGTCTTCGACGTCGTCCAGGAGGACGACCGGCCCTGGATCGTGATGGAGCTCGTCGAGGGCAAGTCGCTCGCCGAGGTCATCCGGGAGGACGGCCTCCTCGAACCCAAGCGCGCCGCGGAGGTCGGGCTCGCCGTCCTCGACGTGCTGCGGTCCGCCCACCGCGAGGGCATCCTGCACCGTGACGTGAAGCCGTCCAACGTGCTGATCGCCGAGGACGGCCGGGTCGTGCTCACCGACTTCGGCATCGCCCAGGTCGAGGGCGACCCGTCCATCACCTCGACCGGCATGCTCGTCGGCGCACCCTCCTACATCTCCCCGGAGCGGGCTCGCGGTCACAAGCCGGGCCCGGCGGCCGACCTGTGGTCCCTCGGCGGGCTGCTGTACGCGGCGGTGGAGGGTGCGCCGCCGTACGACAAGGGGTCGGCCATAGCGACCCTCACGGCCGTGATGACGGAGCCGCTGGAGGAGCCGAAGAACGCGGGTCCGCTGAAGGACGTCATCTACGGGCTGCTCACCAAGGACCCCGCGCAGCGGCTCGACGACGCGGGCGCCCGGGCGATGCTGAACTCGGTTCTGCGCGCGCCGGACAAGGCCGAGCCTGAGCCCATGGACGCGACGAAGGTCGTGCCGCTGCCGGCGCAGCCGGACAGGTCCTCGGGCAAGGGGAGTTCGGCGGGGGCCGGAGGCAAGCGGGGCGAGGAGGCCGGGGAGCGGCTGCGCGGAGCGCTGCGTTCCGTGCGCAAGGCCGCTGCGGGACCGGCCGCCCTCTCCGCCAAGTCCGGTACCGCCGCCGCCTCTTCCGGGGCGGCGGGCGAGGCCTCCTCCGAGCCGGACAGCGGTGCGGGCCGGACCGGGGACGCGGGTGCGTCCGTGGCGCGGTCGGGCTCGGGTGCGGCCGCCGGCGGCGCCGAGCGGGGCGTGACGGAATCGAAGACCGCTTCCGGGGGGCGGAGTTCGGGATGGCCCGTCGTGCCGCCGCCGGACCTGCCGCCGAGGCCCGTGCCCCGGGCGCCGCTCACCGACGTGGTGCCGCGGCGGACCCTGATGATCATCGCCGTGGTCGTGGTGCTGGCCGTGATCGGCACCATCCTCGCCCTCGCCCTCGGCGGTGACGACGAGGGCTCGAAGGGAGCCTCCGGCACGGGTGGCGGGAAGCCCGCCGCCACCGCGTCGGGCAGTTCCGACACCAAGGGCGACGAGAGCGACGGCACGCGCACGGACGGTGCGGAGACCCAGCCCGCGTCGTCCGGGTCCGCCTCGAACAGCACGCCGAGCGGCCGGACGAGCGGCTCGGCGGACGAGGGCGGCTCCGGCGGCGGGAAGGGCACCGCGGCGGAGTCGACTCACCAGGGGAACCAGGGGTACTCGATCGGTCTGCCGAAGGGCTGGAAGTACCAGTCCACGGGTGCGGCGGGCGACCGCTTCACCGGGCCCGACGGGCAGAAGCTGCTCATCGCCTGGACGTCCACGCCCAAGGGCGACCCGGTGGCGGACTGGAAGAGCCAGGAGCGCTACATGCAGCGCGCGCAGTACAAGAAGATCCGTATAGAGAAGGTGGACTACCGCGACTGGAACACGGCCGACTGGGAGTTCACCTACACGGACGGCGGCACCCGGTACCGGACGATCGACCGGGGTTTCGTGGTCGACGACCGGCAGGGGTACGCCCTGATGTACACGGCCAAGGCGGCACGCTGGGACGGCGAGTTGCGCAAGGAGACGTGGCGGACGCTCACGAAGACCTTCGAACCCAAGTCCTGAGCATGAGGCGCCCCGGGTTTGGGGAGTGAGATCTGGCATCCCCGCATTGCGGGTTGCCTGCGGCACGTATCGTAAATGTTTGCGGACCGTGCGCAGCCGAATCGGACCGCGGGGCGAACGGATGTGACCGACCGGGCTGCCGGGGGAGGCAACGTGGACGACTATGCGGGCCGGGTACTCGCCGACCGCTACCGCCTGCCGCTGCCGCCGTCCGACGAGTACGAACTCACCGAGACCCGGGCCTTCGACACCTACAGCGGACAGGAAGTCCTGGTCCGGCAGGTGCCGTTGCCGGAGGTGGTCGAGGCGGAGGTCCTGGACGCGGAGGGGCTGCCCGACGGCTTCACGGCACGTGACGGTGGTGCGCGGCGGCCCGGGGGGCGTGTGGGCGCACGTCCGGGCGTGCGGCGGCCCACGGATCCGGTGGTGCGGCGCGCGGTCGAGGCGGCGCAGGCCGCGGCGGCCATTCCCGATCATCCGCGACTCGACCAGGTCTTCGACGTGTTCGCCGAGGGCGGCTCGCTCTGGATCGTCAGTGAGCTGGTGGCGGCGCGTCCGCTGGCGGCGCTGCTCGCCGAGAAGCCGCTGACGCCGTACCGGGCGGCGGAGGTCGCCTCCGACGTGCTGATGGCCCTTCGGGTGCTGCACGCGCACGGCTGGGTGCACCGGAACATCACCGCGCGGACGGTGCTCGTCTGCGATGACGGCCGGGTGATGCTGACCGGGCTCGCGGTGGGCGCCGCCGAGGAGGCGCTGTGCGGTTACGACCCGGTGCCGGAACCGCCCTTCGAGGAGTCCGGACCGGTCCATGGCGTCGGGGGTCCGGGAGGTCCCGGGCCGGCCGGAGACATCGGTGGCGCGGGCGATCCCGAGGCCGCGCGGCGCGCTGCCATAGAGGCCCGGGAGTCCAGGGGACTGCCCTCGGCCGGGGGCGAGGGCCCCGGTGGTGGATCGGTGGTGCCGGCGCGCAGGGCGGTGGAGGAGAGCGGGGACCCGCGGGCGGCGCGTGCCGGGGCGATCGCGGCCTACCGAGCCGGTGCCCGGGCAGCGGCACGGGTGCAGGAGGCGCAGCAGGGCGAGCGGGCGGCACTGCCCGGCGCCCGGCCGGCCTCCGACGGCGGGGCCGCGCCCTACGGCAACGGATCGGCGCAGTCGCCCTACATCCCCGGGCAGGGCACGGCCCCCGGGGCCCAGCCGCCCGGGCGGATCGCTGACCCCTACGGCGTGGGCGGCGGCCCGCGGACGACCGGCTGGCACGGTGCGACGCCCCGTGGAGCGACCGGTGGCGGGCCCGCACCGCAGGACCGGGAGCAGGCGGCACTCCCGCCGGTCCCGGACACCGGAACCCACGGCGAGTCCACGCGATGGGACGACCTGGTCGCCGACACCCCCGCCCCCCGGCGCGGTCCCGCGACGGCGCTGGCCGCCGAGCGGGCGCGGCAGGCGCGGATGGCCGTGGTCGGGCCCGTCACCGAGCGCTGGGCGCCGGAGCAGGCCGGACCCGTGCACGAGAACTGGCAGTTGGCCGCGCCGATCGGCCCCGCGACCGACCTGTGGGCGCTCGGCGCGCTGCTCTTCAGGTCCGTGCAGGGACATGCGCCCTACCCGGAGGAGTCGACGGCCGAGCTGGTGCAGATGGTGTGCGCGGAGCCGCCCGCGTACGCCGAGGAGTGCGGTCCGCTGCGGCCGGTGGTGGAGTCGCTGCTGCGCCAGGACCCCACCGAGCGTCTCGACTTCGAGGAAGTGCGCGGCTGGCTGCGCTCGCTGGTGCGTTCGGCGCCCGAGCCGGAGGCCGGGCTGCACGTCGTCCCGGCACCGCCCGTGGACCCCGGCCGGCTGCCCGTCGTACGGCGCCGGGGTGAACTCGTGCGCAGGCGGAAGGCCGGGCTGCCCGCGCACCACGGGCGGCACAAGCGGGCGAAGAAGGAGTCCGGTTCGCCGCGCCGGCTCGGCCGCACCCTGCTCCTGCTGGTGCTGCTCGCGATGGCCGCGGCGATCGCCTACGCCATGCTCTTCATGCCCAAGTCGGGGACCGAGGGCGGGGGCGGCACGGACCGCACCGGTGCCGCCGGTGAGGCGAGCCGGGCGCCCGAGCCCGACGCCAGCAGCGAGCCCCGGCCCGATCAGACCTCGCCCGAGCCGGAGAAGAGCCCGTCGTCGTCGGCCGGCACCACCGAGACGCAGACCACCGGCCCCGACGTCGCCGACGGCTTCACGCTGCGCAAGGACTCGGCCGGCTTCCAGGTCGCCGTCGCCAAAGGCTGGGACCGCGCACCGCGCAACGGCAGCGGTCAGGTCGTCTACTCCAAGGGCGGCTTCGAGCTGATCGTCGTGGCGGGCCGGGACAGCGCGTCGGAGTACGGCAGCGATCCGATGGCCTACCAGCGGGAGTCGGAGCGCGAGTTGCAGCCGTACCGCGACTCCAGCTGGGCCACCTCCACCGGCCTGAAGAGGATCGAGGTGGGCGGGCGGACCATGGCCGAGGGACAGTTCACCTGGACCGGCGGCGGGGGCGACCTGTACGTCCGCAACCTCGCGATGCTGGTCGACGGGCGCTACCACGTGGTCCAGGTGCGCGGCCCGGAGTCCGAACGGGACGAGGTGACGCGGCTGTACGAGCAGGCGGCGGCGACGTACAAGGCCACGGGCTGAGCGACCGGCGCGCCGCCTGTGCGCCGCGGTTGTACCTCTGGTTGCCTCTCGTCCCGACAGGCACAACCGTCACAGTGCGGTCACCGTGGTACCCCGCTTGTTCCCTGGGTGAGGGCGGGTCCTTACGCTGACCCTGTCAAGACCATTGCGGGGCAACGTGAATCAGATGCAGGGCCTGCTCGTCGCGGGCCGCTACCGGCTGGCCGAATCCATCGGCAGTGGCGGCATGGGCCGGGTATGGCGTGCACATGACGAGGTGCTGCACCGGTCGGTCGCCATCAAGGAGTTGACGGCCGCCCTCTACGTCTCCGAGAGCGAGCAGGCGATCCTGCTGGCCCGTACCCGGGCCGAGGCGCGTGCCGCGGCACGGATCAACCACTCCGCGGTCGTCACGGTGCACGACGTGCTGGAGCACGACGGCCGCCCCTGGATCGTCATGGAGCTGGTCGAGGGCCGCTCCCTGGCCGACGCGGTCAAGGAGGAGGGCCGCGTCGAGCCGCGCGAGGCGGCGCGCATCGGGCTCTGGGTGCTGCGGGCCCTGCGCGCCGCGCACACCGCCGGCGTCCTGCACCGTGACATCAAGCCGGGCAACGTGCTCCTCGCCCGCGACCGCCGGGTGCTGCTCACCGACTTCGGCATCGCCCAGATCGAGGGCGACACGACCATCACCCGGACCGGAGAGGTCGTCGGCTCGGTCGACTACCTGGCGCCCGAGCGCGTGCGCGGCCACGACCCCGGCCCGTCCTCCGACCTCTGGGCGCTCGGCGCGACGCTCTACACGGCGGTGGAGGGCCGGTCGCCGTTCCGCCGCACGACACCGCTGACCACCATGCAGGCCGTGGTCGAGGAGGAGGCCGCCGAGCTCCGGCACGCCGGCCCGCTCGCGCCCGTCATCACCGCCCTGCTGCGCAAGGATCCGGGCACCCGGCCCGACGCCTCCGAGGCCGAGCAGATGCTCGCCGAGGCCGCGGAGGGGCGGCGGCCGAGCGCCGCACAGGCGTATGTGCCGACGCAGTACGGGGGCACTTCGCCGTACCGGGACGCCCCCAGCGGCACGGGGACGGGGACCGCCACCCCCACGGGAACGTCCGGCACCGGCCCGGTCGGCACGGGCCAGCTCAACACCGGCTCGGGTTCGCACACCGGCACACCGCTCCCGCCACTGGCCGGCACCCCGGCCACCGGGACGTCCCCGGCCGGCACTCCGCCCTACGGCCCCACCGTGGTCGGTGCGATGGCCACCGGCCCGCAGCCGGCCGGGCCGGGGAGGCGCCGCCGGCTGCGCACCCTCGCCCTCGTCGTCGCGCTCGCCGCCATCATCGGCGGGGGCACGGCCGTGGTGCTCCAGCAGTGGAACGAGAGCCGGACGTCGCAGGGTGACGGGTCCGGCTCACAGACGTCCGCGAGCACGGCGCAGCCCGGGGGATCGGTTCCGGCCGACTGGGTCCGCTACGACGACCCCGCCGGATTCAGCCTCCACCTGCCCAAGGGCTGGAAGCGCAAGCCCTTCGGCCCGCAGGGCGAGCTCAAGCAGATCGACTACACGCCGGACGGCGGCAAACACTTCGTCCGCATCGCCATCGACGAGTCACCGGACTTCGCCGACGCCAAGTCCCACCAGGAGGATCTCGAGCAGCAGGTCCAGAGGCTGGTCGACTACGAGCGGGTGACCATGGAGGAGAACACCTACCGGGACTGCAAGGGCTCGCTGTGGGAGTACACCTGGACGGCGCTGGCCAAGGATCCGCCCTACGTCGCCGGGCCGCGCCACGCCATCGAGGAGACGTACTTCTCGCGGGACGGCGCCGAGTACGCGATCTACATGTCGTCACCGGAGAAGGACTGGGCGAAGACGAGCAGGCAGTTCAAGTGGGTCCTCCAGGGCTGGCAACAGCCGCGGTAGGCGCCACGGCAGCCCGAAGCGCTGCCGAGCGTCGGGCGGCGACCGGATTTCGTGGGCGCTGACGACGTCTGCGGCATGATGGGGCGCATGGGGACCGAGGGGGCCAACTTCCGTGTGATCGCGGGGCGTTACCGCCTGGAGCAGAAACTCGGTCGCGGCGGCATGGGCGTGGTCTGGCGGGCGACCGACCAGCTGCTCGGCCGGGGCGTGGCCGTCAAGGAGCTCCCCTACGACCAGACGCTCTCCGCCGCGGAGGCGCGCCGGCAGCGGGACCGGACGCTGCGCGAGGCCCGGGCCGTCGCCCAGCTGAGCCACCCGCACATCATCGTCGTCCACGATGTCGTCGAGGACGACGAACGCCCCTACATCGTCATGGAGTTGATCGAAGGCGGTTCGCTCGCCGACCGGCTGGCCCAGCACGGTCCCGTCGACGCCGGCGAGGCCGCCCGCATCGGCATCGCCCTGCTCGGCGCACTGCGCGCCGCGCACGCGGCCGGGGTCCTGCACCGCGACCTCAAACCGGACAACGTGCTGCTGGAGAGCGGCACCGACCGGGTCGTCCTCACCGACTTCGGCATCGCCCAGGTCGCGGGCACCCCCACGCTCACCGAGAACGGGGCGTTCGTCGGCTCACCCGAGTACACCGCGCCCGAGCGGATGTCCGGGGTCAGGACCGGGCCCGAGTCCGACCTGTGGTCGCTGGGCGCGCTGCTGTGCGCGGCCCTCAGCGGGGAATCGCCCTTCCACCGCGATTCGCTCGGCGGCATCCTGCACGCGGTCGTCGTGGGCGATATCCAGCCGCCCGCGCAGGCCGGGCCGCTCCTGCCGGTCGTCCACGGCCTGCTGGAGCGCGATCCGGACCGGCGGCTGGACGCGGACCGGGCGGAGCGGATGCTGCGGGCCTTCCGTGACACGGGCCGTACGCCGCTGTCGCCGCCGCCCGGGTACGCGCCGGCGGTGGGGGACACGCCGCGCGGACGCCCGCAGGATCCGGAAGCGCCGCAATCCTCCCCGGCCGGCCCGGGCCGGCCGTACGAACCCTTCCTCCGGCAGCCCGCGCGGCGGGTGCTCATCGCCGCGCTGCTGGTCGCCGCGATGGCGGGGGCGGGGGTGTCCGCGGCGGCCCTGCTCAGGGGGGACGGCAACGGGGACGGCGGCCCCATGCCGACGAGTTCGGCGTCCAGGACACCGAAGACGGCGGAGACACCGAGGATGCCGGAGACGGCGGAGACACCGAGGGAGCCGAGGACGGTGGAGGCGCCGACGCCCGGGCCGGCCTCGCCGAGCACCCCCGCGCCCGCCCCGTGACCGCTGCGCCCCGAACCACCCCATAGGGGGAGAAGAGACCCACTCCGAAGTCACGGGTCTGTGACCGGCTCGCGTCCTTTGTGGCTACGCGAACGGTTGGCGCGATATGGGTGGACCATGAGCAACAGCGGGGGAGCCCGATCCGGGGCCGACGAGCCGACGAGTTTTGTATTGCAACCGCCTGACCGGCAGGTGCCGGTACCGGGCAATCCCTACGCGACGCCGTCCGCGTCGCCTGCCCAGGCCGTGCCGCCCCAGTCCGTCCAGTCCGCCCACGCGTCCGAGGGCCCCGGTGCCGGGCGGCTCATCGCCGGGCGTTACCGGCTGCTGGCCAAGCTCGGACACGGCGGCATGGGCACGGTGTGGCGGGCCAAGGACGAGACGGTGGACCGGGAGGTCGCCGTCAAGGAGCCCCGCGTCCCGGAACATCTTCCCGAACGCGAACGCGCCAACGCCTTCGAGCGGATGCGCCGCGAGGCCCGGGCCGCAGCCCGGCTCGACCACCCGGCGGTGGTCGGCGTGCACGACGTCGCGGTCGTGGCGGACCAGCCCTGGATCGTGATGGAGCTGGTCCGGGGACGCTCGCTGGGCGACGCGCTCCAGGAGGGCACCCTGTCGGCGCGCGAGGCCGCCCGGATCGGCCTGGAGGTGCTCGGCGCGCTGGAGGCCGCACACGCGGCGGGCATCCTGCACCGTGATGTGAAACCGGACAACGTCCTGCTCGGCCGGTACGACCGAGTCGTTCTCACGGACTTCGGCATCGCCCAGATCGAGGGCGAGACCAACCTGACCGACACCGGCGGCTTCGTCGGCTCGCCCGAGTACATCGCGCCCGAGCGGGTGCTGGGCCAGCGCCCCGGGCCGGCCAGCGACCTGTGGTCCCTGGGCGTGGTGCTGTACGCGGCCACCGAGGGCGTCTCGCCGTTCCGCCGCAGCAACACCCCCGCCACGCTCCAGTCCGTCCTCAACGCCACGCCGGCGCCGCCCGCCTCCGCCCAGGGCCCGCTCGCCGAAGCCATCAACGGCCTGCTGGACAAGGACCCGGCCCGCCGCCCGAACGCCGCGCGGGTGCGGGCCCTGCTGGAGGCGGCCGCCGACCCGCCCGCCGCCCAGCCCACCCAGGTCGTCCAGATCACCGGGCAGGGCGACGGCGGCCGGGGCGGCGTCCGGCTCGGCCGCAAGGCCTGGACCGGACTGGGTGCCGCGGTCGTCGCGGCGGCGGTGACGGCGTACCTGGTGATCGCCAACCCGTTCGCCGGGCGGCTGCCCGAGGGCTGGGAGACCAAGCAGGAGAAGGACCTCGCCGCGTCGCTCGCCGTCCCCGCCGCGTACCAGCGGACCGAACCGGACCGGAAGTCCGACAAGGGGCACTGGGTCACGTACACCGACTGGAGCGGCAGCATCTGGATCGGGCTGACCCTGGAGAAGAAGGCCGAGGACACCGGCGGCAACATCGCGGGGTCCGCCGCCGCCGAGATGTACGACGACGACACGCGGTTCAAGGAGAGCGGCAGTTACGAACTGGACATGGACGAGGGGCCGAAGAAGTCGGACCCCAGGGTGATCACGTACAGAGGCAAGAAGGCCGCTCAGAACACCGTCCCCTTCAAGACCGACGACAGCGAGAACCCGCGCCCCCGGGAGGCCGAGATCTTCTACTACCGGACCCCGGGCGGCGACATGTACAAACTCACCGTCAGCTACCCGGGCGACGGCGACTTCACCGACCGCGGCCGCGAGGTGGCGAGCACGGCGATCGCGAACCTGGACATCGACAAGACCTGATCCCGCCGCCCCAACGCCCCCGGAAACGACCCGCGTCGACAAGAAAGCGTCCCGCGGGGTACTGATGGGGCATGAGCAACGACGGGGGCGGGACGGACGACGCCCGGGGCCGGATCATCGGCGGGCGGTACCGGCTGATCGAGCGCATCGGCTCCGGCGGGACGGGCTCCGTCTGGCGAGCCCATGACGAGGTCGCGCAGCGCGAAGTCGCCGTCAAGCAGCCCCGGTTGCCGGGTGGGCCGGAGGACGAGAGCCACCGGCGGGCCGCGCACCGGCTCCACCGCGAGGCCCGCGCCGCCGCCCGCGTCGACCATCCCGCCGCCGTCACCATCCACGACGTGGTCGTCGAGGCGGAGCGGCGGGACGAACGTCCGGGACCCAAGGGCCCCGACGAGCTCGACGCGGCCGAGGCGCTGGACGGACTCCCCTGGATCGTCATGGAGTTGGTGCCCGGCGAGTCCCTGCACGAGACGCTCCGGCGCGGCCCGGTCGACGCGCCGGAGGCCGCCCGTATCGGCCTCGCCGTCCTCGGCGCCCTGCGCGCCGCGCACTCCGTCGGCATCGTGCACCGGGACGTGAAGCCCGCCAACGTGCTGCTCGGCCCCGACCGGCGCGTCGTCGTCACCGACTTCGGCATCGCCCAAGGGCAGAGCGAGGGCAGCCTCAGGGCGAGCGGGGGGTCCGCCGGCCCGCTGGAGTTCGTCGCGCCCGAGCGGATGTCCGGCCGCACCGCCGGGCCCGCCTCCGACCTGTGGTCCCTGGGCGTGCTGCTGTACGCGGCCGTCGAGGGTTCCTCCCCGTTCCTGCGGGCCACACCGGAGGCCACGCGGGCCGCGATCCTCGGCGCCGAGCCGCTCGAACCGGAGCAGGCGGGGCCGTTGGGGCCGCTGATCGCCCGGCTGCTGGTGCCGGACCCCGGCCGGCGTCCGGACGCCGAGGAGGTCGCGAAGGAGCTGGAGGCGGTGGCGGGACCCACCCCGACGCAGGCGGCACCACAAGCGGCCGAGCACCCACGGATGCCCGACGAGCAGACCGCGGCACCACTCGGCCCTGCACCCGCCGCAGCGCCCGGCATGCCCGCCGCGCGGCCCGGCGACCTCGCACCCGCCGCAGCGCCCGGCATGCCCGCCGCGCGGCCCGGCGACCCGGTGCCCGGCGGCCCTGCACCCGTCGCACAGCGCGGCGGCCCCGTGCCCGGCGGACGACAGCCCGTCGGCCCGGTGCCCGGCGCTCCGGCGCCCGCCGCACAGCCCAGCGGCCTGGCGCCCGCCGCGGGGCCCGGCGTGCCCGCCGCACAGCCCAGCGGTCTCGTGCCCGCCGCACAGCCCAACGATTCCGCGCCCGCCGCACAACCCGGCGTGCCCGCCGCGCGGCCCGATGACCCCGCGCCCGCCGCGCAGCCCGGCTCCATCAGCACCGCACCCCTCGCTCCCGCACTCACCGCACACCCCGGGCCTCTGCCCGCAACCTCGCCGGGCCCCGGCCCCGGCCCCCTTCCCGCCACCCCGCCTGCCCCCGCTCCGACAACTCCGCCCGGCCCCCCGTCCGCCGCCCCGTCGACCTCCCTCCCGCAGGCAGACCCCCCGCATCCCAAGCGCCAAACCCTCCTCCGCCCCGGCCCCCTCGCCCTCCTCGGCGCGTTGTTCTCCGGTGGCATAGGGGCCGTCACGCAGCTCGCCGAGACCAGCGGCGCGGAGGGCGCCGAACGGGCCGCCGATGCGACGGACACCTGGACCCCGCACCCCGAGCCGGACATGGCGGCCGTCCTCCACCTCCCGCGCCACTACCGTCCGCTCGACCGGACCGGCGGCGTTTCCGGCCGGCCCCGCACGGCGCTTTACGGCGACGAGCGGACCGGCGCGATCCAGGTTCGTCTCCTCTCCTGGGACGAGGCCCCGGCCTCCCCGATGGACCGGGCCCGCGAGGGGCACGAGGCCAGTGGGGAGACGCGGTACACCCGCACCCGCGTCCAGGGCTGGGAAGCCGCCCTCGCCGACACCACGTACCACCGGGACGAGACCCCCAGGCGGGTCCTGCGGATGGTGGTCCGCACCGGGGACGACCGCATGTACGAGCTGCGGGTCGACATGCCCAAGGGCACACCCGAGGAGGAAGAGGGCGCCTCGGTGTTCCAGGGCGCTCAGGACCGGCTCAGGATCGTGAAAGCCTGAATCACACCCGCCGGTCACCGCCCAAGGTCCTGATCAGCGCGTTTGTTGCCAGCAGTCACTGGCGGCGTGTGTGCACTCGGTGAAGTCGTGTTACCGACGGGTACCCAAAGTCTCCGTCGCGGCATACCCTGCGGCTCATGACGGACGCGCAGGCCGCCGAGAAGACGGCAGAGACCGGCACGGCACAGACCGGCACGAACCCCCTCGCCCCCGCCCCGGAGGGCGCCCGCACCGCCGCGGACGTGGTCACGCCCGAGCTGGTCGCCCAGCTCACCAAGGGCGTCGCCCACTCCGGCCGGACCGCCAACCACACGCCGTTCACCGGCGAGAAGCTGGCCGACCTCCCCGAGTCGACGCCCGAGGACGTGGCGAAGGCCTTCGAACAGGCCCGCGCCGCACAGGCCGTGTGGGCGCAGACCCCCGTACGGCAGCGTGCCGCCGTCCTGCTCCGCTTCCACGACCTGATGCTGGAGCGCCAGGCCGAGGTGCTCGACCTCATCCAGCTGGAGACCGGCAAGGCCCGCCTGCACGCCCACGAGGAGGTCCAGGCCGTCGCGGTCGCCGCCCGGCACTACGGCCGCAAGGCCCCGGCCTACCTCCGGCCCAAGCGGCACGCCGGTGCCATGCCGACCCTCACCAAGGTCACCGAACTGCGCCACCCGCGCGGCGTCGTCGGTCAGATCGCCCCCTGGAACTACCCCCTGGAACTGTCCGTCGGTGACGCGCTCCCGGCCTTCGTGGCGGGCAACGCGGTCGTCATGAAGCCGGACACCGAGACCTGCCTGACCGCCCTGTGGGCCCGCGACCTGCTCATCGAGGCCGGGCTGCCCGCCGACGTCTTCCAGGTCGTCCTCGGCGACGGCCCGGTCATCGGCCCCGAGGTCGTCCGGCACGCCGACTACGTCTCCTTCACCGGCTCCACCCGCACCGGCCGCGAGGTCGCCCAGGGCGCCGCCGCCCGGCTGGTCGGCGTCTCCCTCGAACTCGGCGGCAAGAACGCCATGCTGGTGCTGGAGGACGCCGACATCGAGAAGGCCGCGGCCGGTGCCGTCCGGGCGTGCTTCTCCTCCGCCGGGCAGCTGTGCATCTCCATCGAGCGGCTGTACGTCCACGAGTCCATCGCGGACGCCTTCCTGGAGCGCTTCGCCGCCCGCACGAAGGCGATCCGCCTCGGCACGTCCCTGGCGTACGGCGCGGACATGGGTTCCCTGGTCGGCGAACGCCAGCTGGAGACCGTCACGCGGCACGTCGAGGAGGCCGTCGCCAAGGGCGCGAAGGTCGTCGCGGGCGGGGTGGCGCGCCCGGACATCGGCCCCTACTTCTTCGAGCCCACGATCCTCGACGGCGTCGCCACGGACATGTCCGTCTGCACGGAGGAGACCTTCGGCCCGGTCGTCTCGGTCTACCGCTTCACCGACGAGGACGAGGTGATCGAGCGCGCCAACGCGACGGCGTACGGCCTGAACTCCTCGGTCTGGACGAGGAACGGCCGCCGGGGCCAGGAGGTCGCGGCCCGCCTGCGCACCGGCACGGTCAACATCAACGAGGGCTACGCGCCCGCCTACGGCAGCGTCCAGTCGCCCATGGGCGGCATGAAGGACTCGGGCCTCGGCCGCCGCCACGGCTCCGAGGGCATCCTCAAGTACACCGAGGCCCAGACCGTCGCCCACCAGCGTGTGCTCCCCATGGCCCCCTCGCTGGGCATGGACGACGAGAAGTACGCCCAGTTCATGAGCAGGAGCCTGCGCCTGATGAAGGCATTCCGGTTCCGGTAGACGACCTTCGCTTCAGACACTCACAGGGGAGACGGCACGTGCCTCAGGACGCTTACGACTACGACGTCATCGTCGTGGGTTCCGGCTTCGGCGGCTCGGTGACCGCCCTGCGCCTCACGGAGAAGGGCTATCGCGTGGGCGTCCTGGAAGCAGGCCGCCGCTTCACCCGCGAGACCCTGCCCAAGAACTCCTGGGACCTCAAGAACTACCTCTGGGCCCCGAAGCTCGGCATGTACGGCATCCAGCGCATCCACCTGCTGGGCAACGTCATGGTCCTGGCGGGCGCGGGCGTCGGCGGCGGCTCCCTCAACTACGCCAACACCCTCTACGTCCCCCCGAAGCCGTTCTTCGAGGACCCCCAGTGGCGTGACATCACCGACTGGCAGGACGAGCTGGCGCCGTACTACGACCAGGCCCGGCGCATGCTGGGCGTCCGGACCAATCCGACCATGACCCCCTCCGACGTGCATCTGAAGGCCGCCGCGGAGCGGATGGGCTGCAAAGACACCTTCCACCTCGCGCCCGTCGGCGTCTTCTTCGGCGACGGCAGGGACGCCGACGGCACGGTGAAGGCAAAGCCGGGCCAGGAAGTGCCCGACCCGTACTTCGGCGGGGTGGGCCCGGCCCGCAAGGCCTGCGCGGAGTGCGGCGAGTGCATGACCGGCTGCCGCCACGGCGCGAAGAACACCCTCAACGAGAACTACCTGCACCTCGCCGAGAAGGCCGGAGCGGTCGTCCACCCCATGACGACGGTCGTGTCGGTCACCGACGACTCGCGCGGCGGCTACGCCGTCGCCACCCTGCCCACCGACGACCGCGGCAGGAAGAAGGGCCGCACCTACACGGCCCGCCGGGTCGTCCTCGCCGCCGGCACCTACGGCACCCAGACGCTGCTGCACCGCATGAAGGCGGGCGGCCAGCTGCCGCATCTCTCGGACCGGCTGGGCGAGCTGACCCGCACCAACTCCGAGGCCCTGGTCGGCGCCCAGACCGACGACCGGCGCTACCGCAAGGCGCACGGCGCCCCGAAGGCCGACTTCACCCGGGGCGTGGCCATCACGTCCTCGATCCACCCCGACGCCAGCACCCACATCGAGCCGGTCCGCTACGGCAAGGGCTCCAATTCGATGGGCAGCCTGTCCATCCTTCAGGTCCCCTACGCCGGCGGGAACTCGGGCGCCTCGCGGGTCCTGGGCTTCCTCGCCCACGCGGCCAGGCACCCCTTGCTGGTGCTGCGCTCCCTGTCCAACCGCCGCTGGTCGGAGCGGACCATCATCGGCCTGGTGATGCAGTCGCTGGACAACTCCCTGACGACGTACGTGAAACCGTCGGGCCTGGGCCGCGGCCTGCTCACCGCCCGGCAGGGACACGGAGCCCCGAACCCCAAGCAGATCAAGGCGGCGACGGAGAGCGCGTCGGCACTGGCCGCCGAGATCAACGGCTTCGCCGGCTCCAACGTCGGTGAGCTGATGGGCACCCCGCTCACGGCCCACTTCCTGGGCGGCTGTCCCATCGGCGACTCCCGCGAGACCGGCGTGATCGACCCCTATCACCGCCTCTACGGCCACCCCGGCATCTCGGTCGTCGACGGCGCGGCGGTCTCCGCCAACCTGGGCGTCAACCCGTCCCTCACCATCACCGCCCAGGCCGAGCGGGCGATGTCGTACTGGCCCAACAAGGGCGAGCCCGACCCGCGTCCGCAGCAGGGCGCGGCCTACGAGCGTCTTCAGCCGGTCGAGCCGAAGTCCCCGGCGGTCCCGGCGGAGGCGTTCGGCGCGCTGCGGCTGCCGTTCCTCGGCATGCCGGCCGTACCGCCGAAGAAGTAGCCGCGGCCGTCGCGGAGAAGACGGCACAGAAGAGGGACCTGCGCCCCCCTCCGAGCGCAGGTCCCTCTTCTGCTTGGTGCGGCGGCCTGACGGCCGCCATGGCTTACGCCTGCACGCCGGCCTTGCGGCGACGCACCACGAAGATCGCGCCGGCACCGGCGACGACCGCGGCACCGCCGACGAGGCTGATCATCGGCAGGGCGGAGCTGGAGCCGGTCTCGGCGAGGCTGCCGGTGACCTCCGGCGTGTTGCCGCTCGGCTTCTCGTCGGTGACGGGCGCCTTGCCGCCCTCCTGCGGCTTGGTGCCGCCGGTGTCCGTACCCGAGGAGACGATCTGGAACTTGTACGACACGTCACCGAAGCCGGTGCACTCGGCGTCGTTGTCGCCGTAGATCGTCGCGCCGAGCGAGAAGCCGGCGCCGACCGGGGCGGACTTGCTGACGTTGAGGCGCAGCGGGATGTTCACCTCGTAGTCGGGCTTCAGCTCGTCGGTGTAGCCGACGTAACCGACCGCGTAACCGCCCTCGTTGAGGTCGACCCAGATCTTGTCCTGGGGGTCCCAGGCCTGGAGCTGGACCTGCTTGCTGGTGAACAGCTCCTCGCCGTTCTTGTCGGGGGAGGCCCCGGCGAAGAAGTCGAGGTCGTTCAGCGTGGAGTCGGAGTTGTTCAACACGTTCAGCGAGAACTTGTGCCAGCCGCTGCCCGCCGCGATCTTGCCGGGCAGACCGGAGATGCTGACGTCGACCTTGGTGTCCTCGCACACGGAGGGCTCGGGGTCAGGGGACTCCGACTCCTCGGGCTCGGAGGCGCTCGGCGCCGGGGAGGACTCGCTCGCGGACGCGCTCGGCGAGCTGGACGTCTCGGGAGCGGACGCGCTCACGGAGGTGCTCGGAGCCGGCGACGTCTCGGGAGCGGACTCGCTCGCGGAGGTGCTGGGAGCCGGCGACGTCTCGGGAGCGGACTCGCTCACGGACGCGCTCGGCGTGGGCGTGGTGTCGTCGGTCGCGTACGCGGCCGGTGCCGCGAGCAGTGCCACCGGGGCTATGACCGCCGTAGCGGCCGCTGCTGCCATGGCGCGGCGAAGCTTCATGAAGACCTCGGAAAGTCCGGCGTACCGCGTGATGCGGTACGAACGTTGGGGGAGGCCTCCGCGTGTGGGGCGCGGGAGTGGCCCTTGGTTCTGCAGGTTTGATCCGTGAAACCTGTGAATGGTTGTGCTGGCATTCACAGAATTCTTATGTGGGCTGAGTCACACACAGGACCTTCTTGTGAAGGCGCTTTCCGCTCGCTTAGATCTTGACTTTGTGCCTGAGAAGCCGTCCGACGATCAGCCGTCGGACTCGGAGATCCCCGACGACGTCTGGGAGCAGTTCACCCGCGACACCGAGCGGGACATCCGTTCCTCCGCCCCGAAGGAGCCGTCCGCGCGGGCGCGCATGGTGAGCGAGCGGCTGCGCGAGCAGGACGCCCGGGGCGAGCTGCCTCCCGGGTGGCGCACGGGTCCCGCCGTGGTGAACGGCCGTGCGGCCCGGCGCCGCAAGCTGTGGGCCGTCCTCGGCGTGCCCGTCGCGGCGGCCGTGGCCCTGGTCGCCCTGAAGCCGTCGCTGCTGCCCGGCGACCCCTTCGGCACCGGGGAGTCCCAGGCCTCGGAGGCCTCACCGCTGCCCGACGAGACGGCGCCACCCTCCGCCGCCCCGGGTGCGTCGGACCCCGAAACCCCCACGCTGGACCGGCCGTTCGCCGGCTCCCCGGCCGAGCGCTGGGCCGACGGCGAAGCCGGCATCGTCCTGCCCGAGGCCAGGGCCGTCGGCCCGGTCTCCGAGGACCGGGTGGAAGAGGCGCTCAAGCTGACGAAGAAGCTGCTGGTGGGGGCCAACCTCGACCCGAAGACGCTCCGCGGGGCTCGCCCCGGGGCCGCGCTGCTTGTGCTCGACCCCAAGCAGCCCGGACTCCTCGGTGACCTCGACACCGGACTGCGCTCCCCGAGCAAGGAGCACGACCCGGTCACCCTGTTCAGCCGCTTCGACCCCGACGAGGTGCGGCCCGCCGGCGACGTGATCAAGACCCGCGGCCGCATGACGTTCAAGAAGGGATCGCACGGGGGTGTGGCGGTGCGCGCCGACTACACCTTCGTCTACCCCGTCGTGCGAGCGGACGGCCCTCCCGAGGTCACCCGGACCATCGTGCGGCGGGTCCTCGACGTCGAACTCGCCGACCCCGCCCGGTACCAGGTCACGCCGGGCCGGATCCTCCTGCTGAACTACGACCAGGAGATCGGCAACTCCTCCTGCTTCGTCTACGACGGCTACCTGCACCCGGAGTTCCCGTCGAGCAGGTCCGCCGGCCCGGCCCCGAGCGGCCCGGCCACGGACCCGTACGACCGCAGCAAGGAGATCGACCACGGCGACGGCGACGACTGCGGCACGCTGACCCGCACCTGAGCAGAGCGAAGGGCCCCGCGGGGTGGAGCCGCGGGGCCCTTCTTCTCGTCAGCACCGACGTCAGGGCAGCGCCGGTGCCTGGAAGCGGCGCCGGGGGGTAGCGCCGCTGGTCTGTGCCTTTGGAAGTGCGGCAATGCGGGTGCCCGCGGGGGGACTTGGGCTGTGTACGCATCGTGCTGGATGAACGCGGCGCCCGCAACCGTTTGAACCCAGACTTGTGCATTTATGCAAGGTCCGCCGGTGGGCCCCGGGCGTCCCCGGGGCCCACCGGTCTCTTGGGTGACCGGGCTGCTGTCCCCTGCCGTCCGGTCACATCCCTGGAGCGAGGTCCCACGACGCACGGCACGATCCGTGCGTCTCATCGCCCCAGTGAGCCACGCGTGGTTCTCTCGGGCCCGCCCCTGGCTGGCACGGACACCGAGACCAACGAGGTCGTGCCCGGGCGGTCACGCGCCGTACGGGTGAGAGGGATGCGCACGTCTGTCCCGGGAACACCGGTCCCGGCCGCGGGGCGGCTTCAGATCTTGCCGCGGCACAGCTCCAGCAGGGTCATCGCGAGCGCGGTGCCCGGCTTGCCCAGCGCCTCCCTGTAGTGGCCGAGGACGTCCATCTCACGGGAGAGGTTCACACGCCGGCCGCCGGAGGCGATCCGCGCCTCCTGGATGACGGCGGAGACGGCCACCCGTTCCTGGATCAGGCCGATGATCCGGTCGTCGAGGGCGTCGATCCGCTCGCGCGCCCCGGTGATCACGCCGGCGGCCTCGGAGGTACGGGCGCCGGTCACGTCGATGGCGGTCATAGGGGGCTCCTGGTGGTCAGGGGCTGCCCCGGGGCGACAGGGCCCGGACGACGGCAGGCGCCCCGGGCCTTGTCGGCCCGGGGCGCCTGGGAAGTCGCTTGTCAGTAGCTCAAGCAGCACGACCATGGCGTCCGGCGGGCCGGATGCCATAGGTAAAGACGAACGTCTGGTGCTTGAACATGGGGGCAAGTATGCACCGCGTCGGGGAGGCGTCCAAGCCGGTTCGCATCCTGAGACGGGGCGGCTGCCCGGCACACGGAAACAGCCGCACGGCCCCCCGGTAGAATCGGGTGGCACAAGGACCCCCGCCCCACCGCCGGAAGGCACCCCGTGTCATCAGCGACTCCCGCTGCCAACGCCGCCGACACCGTCCTGGTCGTCGACTTCGGTGCGCAGTACGCCCAGCTCATCGCCCGTCGTGTCCGCGAGGCGCGGGTCTACAGCGAGATCGTGCCGAGCACCATGCCGGTCCAGGAGATGCTCGCCAAGAACCCCGCGGCGATCATCCTCTCCGGCGGCCCCTCGTCGGTCTACGAAGAGGGCGCCCCCAGCCTGGACCGCGCGATCTTCGAGGCCGACGTTCCCGTCTTCGGCATGTGCTACGGCTTCCAGCTGATGGCGCGGACCCTCGGCGGCACCGTCGACAACACCGGCGCCCGTGAGTACGGCCGCACCGACCTGCACGTCTCCAAGGTGTCCTCCACCCTCTTCGAGGGCACCCCGGCCGAGCAGGCCGTCTGGATGTCGCACGGCGACGCCTGCTCCGCCGCCCCCGAGGGCTTCTCCGTCACGGCCTCCACGGACGTCGTGCCGGTCGCCGCCTTCGAGAACGACGAGAAGAAGCTCTACGGCGTTCAGTACCACCCCGAGGTGATGCACTCCACGCACGGGCAGCAGGTGCTGGAGCACTTCCTCTACCGGGGCGCGGGCCTGACCCCGTCCTGGACCACGGGCAACGTGATCGAGGAGCAGGTCGCCGCGATCCGCGAGCAGGTCGGTGACAAGCGCGCCATCTGCGGCCTGTCCGGCGGCGTGGACTCCGCGGTCGCCGCGGCCCTCGTCCAGAAGGCCATCGGCTCCCAGCTGACCTGCGTGTACGTCGACCACGGCCTGATGCGCAAGGGCGAGACCGAGCAGGTCGAGAAGGACTTCGTCGCGGCGACCGGCGTGCAGCTGAAGGTCGTGGACGCGGAGGAGCGGTTCCTCAAGGCGCTGGCCGGGGTCTCCGACCCCGAGGAGAAGCGGAAGATCATCGGCCGCGAGTTCATCCGGGTCTTCGAGCAGGCCCAGGCCGAGATCATCGCCGACGAGGGCCCGGCCGTGGAGTTCCTGGTCCAGGGCACGCTCTACCCGGACGTCGTCGAGTCCGGCGGCGGCACCGGCACGGCCAACATCAAGTCCCACCACAACGTGGGCGGCCTGCCCGAGGACCTCGAGTTCAAGCTGATCGAGCCGCTGCGCAAGCTCTTCAAGGACGAGGTCCGCATGGTGGGCCAGGAGCTCGGCCTGCCGGAGGAGATCGTCCAGCGCCAGCCGTTCCCCGGCCCGGGCCTCGGCATCCGCATCGTCGGCGAGGTCACCAAGGAGCGCCTGGACCTGCTGCGCGAAGCCGACGCCATCGCCCGCGAGGAGCTGACGGCGGCCGGCCTCGACCGCGACATCTGGCAGTGCCCGGTGGTCCTGCTCGCCGACGTCCGCAGCGTCGGCGTCCAGGGCGACGGCCGCACCTACGGCCACCCCATCGTGCTGCGCCCCGTCTCGTCCGAGGACGCCATGACGGCCGACTGGTCGCGCCTGCCCTACGAGGTCCTCGCCCGGATCTCCACGCGGATCACCAACGAGGTCAAGGACGTCAACCGGGTCGTCCTCGACGTGACCTCGAAGCCGCCGGGCACGATCGAGTGGGAGTGATCCCCGAGCCCTACGTGCGCTTGATCGTGCGCAGGGGCGCGCCGGGCGTCCAGACCTGGACGACGAGGTACGTGTCGTCCTCGACGTAGGTCCGAACGACCTCCGTCAGCTCGGTGCGGAAGAGGTGGAACGGCTCCGGCGGTTCCACCTCTTCGACGTATCCGGCCTTGGTCTCCACATCGTCGACCTCGATCGCCCGGCCGCTGATCCGGACGTCGCCGCCGCCCATGCCCGTGCCCTCCCCGGGGTTCGCCTGGAGTGCGAAGCGCGGGTCGCGGCGCAGGTCGAGGGCCTTGAGCGAGCCCGGCATCATGCCCAGCCACAGCTCGCCGCCCAGGAACCGCACCTCCAGACCGCTGGTGCGGGGCGAACCGTCCTTACGGAGGGTGGCGAGGATGTGGTGGGTGAAGGCGCCGAAACGCTTCTCGACGGTGCCGGCCAGATCCGGTTCGGCGGTGGCGAAAGCCGCCCAGTTCGCTGTCATGGGGAGAGTGTCGCGCCGAAATCCGACATCTTCTGTCGGCTATTCGTGGGATTGGGGAGCCCGGGGCACACGCATGGGCACAGGGTGCTCGCAGGGGCGCTCGTGTCATCTTCACGAATCGCTTCTGTTCTTCCCGGCCTCACGGACGGTAACTTCCGCCCGTACGCACCAGCGCTGGAGGACCTATGCACGGGCCCACTCCGCCCCTGCCGCTGCCCACCGACCGGCTGCGGTTCGCCATGCCGCCGATGCACGAGTCGGCCGAGGACGAGCGCCGGCACCGCAAGGAGCGGCTCGCGGGCGCCCTGAGGATCTTCGGGCGGCTCGGCTTCGAGGACGGTGTCTCCGGGCACATCACCGCCCGCGACCCGGAGTTCACCGACTGCTTCTGGGTCAACCCGTTCGGAATGCCCTTCCGGCACGTCACCGTGAGCGACCTCGTGCTCGCCAACCAGGACGGCCAGGTCGTCGAGGGTGGCTACCACGTCAACCAGGCGGCCTTCACCGTGCACGCCCAGGTCCACGCCGCCCGGCCCGACGTGGTCGCCGTCGCCCACTGCCACTCCGTGCACGGCCGGGCGCTCGCGGCCCTGGGCGAGCTGCTGGAGCCGATCACCCAGGAGAGCTGCGCCTTCTACGAGGATCACGCCCTCTACGACACGTACACGGGCGTCTCCGTCGACGCCGAGGAGGGGCGGCGCATCGCGGCCGTGCTCGGCTCCCGCAAGGCGCTCGTGCTGCGCAACCACGGGCTGCTGACCGTCGGCGACTCGGTGGACGCGGCGGCCTGGTGGTTCGTGTCCATGGAGCGCTCCTGCCAGGTGCAGCTGACGGCGCAGGCGGCCGGGCGTCCGGTCCGGATCGACCACCGGATGGCGGTGGCGACACGGGAGCAGCTGGGCGGCGACCTGGTGGCGTGGATCAACTACCAGCCGATGTGGGAGGACGTCAGCCGCAGCGAGCCGGGTCTGCTGAGCTAGGGGCCCTCAGAAGCCCCGCAGCACCGCTGCCTTCGTCCTCGCGAACTCCTCGTCGGTGAGGACGCCGTCGCGGTGCAGCCGGCCCAGCTCGCGCAGCCGGCGCAGCAGTACGTCGTGGTGGTCCGCGGCGGAGGGCGGCACGTGGGCGCGGGAGGGGGGCTCGTCCTTGGCCGCGATGCGCGTGGACGGGTGCGGCAGCCGGGCGGTGACCGCCGTGGCGACGAGCGCAGTGAGCAGATCGCGGCGGGCGCTGCCCCACAGGTCCAGGGCGTACGGGTCCTTCTCCGGCGGCAGTTTCGAGAACACCGTCTCGCGGGTCACGAAGCGCAGGGAACCGTCCTCGTGGCCGGTGTTCGGCAGCCACTCGACCTGGACGAGGTCGCCCATGGTGATGATCCGGGGGCCGGTGGCGCGTTTGACCCTTTCGGAGGTGTCGGCCCAGTCGATCCGGACGCGGGCGCCGTCGAAGGAGACCGTCCCGTCCGAGGTGCGCACCGACACCGGAACCGGCGGGCCGGGCAGCAGGTAGGCCGTCGCCGGCTCCTTCGGAATCCGCTCCAGGAGCAGCGCGCGGCGGATCTCCTCGGCGAGGTACTCCGCGACCCCCGTCCGGTCGGCCTCCACCGTCAGCCGGTAGGGATCGGCCGTGTCCGGCAACCGCCCGCCCGTCGCCTGGAGCAGGGGGTCGGCGCCCTCGCGCAGCCGCAACCGCAGCCGTCCTCGCTTGCGTTCGGGTTCCAGGGCGACGCCCGAGACCGCCGTGAGCGGCACGGCGATCTCGCCGTACGTCTGCCGGAACAGCGGCACCGAGCGGTGCAGGCCGGGCGTGATCCGGATCGTGTCGCCGTCGAAGGCCCAGGTCCCGTCACGCTGGATGATCTCGGCCATAGGGGAATTCTCCCAGCCGGGTCAACACGGCACGCCGAAGTTCACCCGTGTTGACCAGACCGGTCGGACGCGAACCGGCTGGTGTAGGGCACAATTCGCTGTCGGCGCAGGGGAGTTGTACAGCGGTGTTTCCGGGGTCCGGAAGGCCGGCGGTGGTTGGGTCGCGGGAAGGGCGGGCGTCGGGCGTGGCGGTGCGGGAGGCGGGACAGGGCGGCGCGGACGCGGGCGGTTACGCGGGTGCGCGGGCGGGTGCCCATGCCGAGGGGTACTCGGGTGGCTACGCCGCCGGTCGGACCGGCGGGCACCCGGGTGGCTCCGGGGGCGACCACGGAGGCGGGTGCGCCTGTGGGGACTGCCCGCACGGTGCGCGCGAGGGACACCGGCGGGCCGTCGCCGCGTTCCTGCGCCGGCGGGACGAGTTCGCGGCCGGGCAGGGGCTGCCGGCCGCGGTGGCCCACTCCGCGTCGGCGTCCCGCCAGTGGGTCTCCGAGGAACTGGCGCAGTCCGCCGAGCACGTTGCCGAACGGGGGCGGGCCGAGGGGCAGGCCTGGCTGGCGGGCCTGTGGCGGCGCACTTCGGGTGTGGTGGGGGCGGCCGTGGTGCTGCTGCTCCTCGGGCAGGCCCTCACGGCGGTCGGGACGGGCTGGACGGCGGCGCGTACGGCCGGACTGGCCGCGGCACTGGTGACGGCCGTGTCGCTGATGGCCGCTTCGTGGTTCCACCGCGCCAAGGGCGGGGTGCTGGCGCCCCTGATCGGTGAGGACAACCGGCTCTCCACGTCCCGTACGGTCGCCGCGGCCTGGGTGCTCTTCGTGGCCTACGCGGTCCTCGTCCTCGCGGGGCGGCTGGCCGCCGCCTCCCGCCACCGGGAGCGGGACGCGCTGATCTCCGGGCTGGACCTCGCCCGGGGTGCCGGGGTCGTGACCGTGCTCGCCGTGGTGTGCGGGATCGCCGTGCTGGTGCGGCGGGTGGTGGGACTGCGGGTGCTGGGGCAACGGCTGCAGAAGGTACGCGCCGACCGGCCCCGGGCCGCCGACCTGCTGACCGACGACGCGGGGCGGGGCACCTTCGCCGACATCCAGTACGTCGTGATCAGCGGTGTCGCCCTGGTCTTCGCCGCGGTACGGCTGGCCAGGCGGCCGGAGCAGCTGCCCGATCTGCCGTGGGGCCTGGCGCTGGTGATGCTGGTGTCGGCGGCGACGTATCTGGCCGGCAAGTACGCGGAGGGCGGCCGGCCGGTCATCCTCTCCGTGGTCCGGGCCCGGGAGGCGGGTGACCTGGACGGGCCGATCCGCACCGGGGACGACATCGAGATCCGGGGCGCCGGGTTCGTGCCGCCGGGTGCACAGGGGGCCGACCGGCTGGCCCGGATGGTCGTGCGCGTGGGCGCCGTCCATGTCCACGTGCCGCTGGTGCCGGTGCCCGGCGGATTCCGCAACCCCACGGACACCCGGCTGACGGTCCCGGTGCCGGCGGATGTGGAACCGGGGAGGGTGGAGGTGCAGGTGGTCACGGCGGCCGGCGTGGAGACGAACCGGTACGCGGTCGACGTCACCGAGTGAGTGGGGGCGCCCCTGAGCGCCCCGCACCACCGGCGCGACACCACCGGCGCGCCGGAAAACCGTTCGCCCGGGGCTGAGCGCGGTTCGTTCGTCGTACGTATGGTCTGTCGAGGGGGCTCGGCACCGGCGGGCGAGAGGCGGCCACCAGCGATGACTCACGGTATGCGAACGGACACGCACACCCCGCACTTCGGCGAGGGAGGAGGCTGGCGGGACAACGCGACCCGCTACGCCCTGCTGCCCCTGCGCCTCTTCCTCGGCGTCACCTTCATCTACGCCGGACTGGACAAACTCACCGACAGCGCGTTCATGAGGGACTCCGGCGCCGGATCGATCGGCGACATGATGCGTGCCGTACGGGACTCCTCCGCCATTCCCGCCCTGGTCGACCTCTCCCTCAAGAGCCCGGTCGGATTCGGCTACGCCATCGCCTTCGGTGAACTGGCCGTCGGCCTCTGCACCCTGCTCGGACTGCTCGCCCGGCCGGCCGCGCTCGGCGGCGCGCTGATCTCCCTCAGCCTGTGGCTGACCGTGAGCTGGGCCTCCGACCCGTACTACTACGGCAACGACCTCGCCTACCTCATGGCCTGGACCCCGCTGATCCTGGCGGGCGCGCCCCTGCTGTCCGTCGACGCCGCGCTGCGGACGCGACGACGGCAGCGCGGCGGCGGCTACCGGTAGCGGGCCCGCTCACCGTCACGCCGGGTCGGCGCCCGAACGGCCTCCCCGGCGGCGCCGTACGAGGCCGGTCAGGAGCGCCACCGCGCCCGCCAGGCACAGCCCGCCCGCGACGAGGGGGATCGCCACGAACCAGGGGGTCTCCCAGGCGCCGCCCGCGTCACCCGCGTAGAGGACGCCCACCAGGATCAGGACGGCGCCGGCGATCAGCTTTCCGGGCCGGAATTCATGACGTAGCACGGGTCACCTCCGCCTGTCCCATACCGACCCGGAGGTCCAGGTCGATGGTGCCGGACTTCTCGGCACCCTCGGCGGGGGAGAAGGTGATCTCCTTGTGGCGGCCCGGCTGCACGTCCACGTCCTTCGGGTCGTCGCCCGGCAGCTGGAGGTCGCCGATGCCCACCTCGACGTTCAGCCGCACGGTCACGTCCTGCGGGACGAGCACCCTGATCCGGCCCATGCCGACCTCCGCCCGCGTCGTCACCGTCTGCTTCCCGGTCACGTCCAGCCCGCTCAGGTCCAGGGTGCCGACGCCCGTGCCCAGTTCGTAGCGCTGCCGTACGTCCGCCGCCGTGGCGGGCTGCCAGGTGGTGCGCGTCCAGTGGGTGTCGATGTCCTTGGGCAGGGCCGCCGCGCCGACGAGCAGTCCGGCCGTGACGATCGCCAGGAAGAGCGAACCGGCACCGGTCCGGCCCAGGAAGGCGCTGACGGCTATGCCCAGGCCCAGGACGGCGAGCGCGCAGGCCAGCCCCGTCTGGAGGCTGGTGCCGAGCGGGTGCCCGTCCCAGGTGCGGCTGGTGCCCAGGGCTCCCGCGAGCAGGGCCAGCAGGAAGACCCAGCCGCCGATCCAGCGGGGGCCGTGCGCACGGGGCGGCCGGGGGCGCGGGGCGGGTATGTCCTCGCGCGCGCCGGGCCGGGTGCCGAGGCTGATGTCGACGGCCGCGGCGACGTCCAGGTCGTGGGTGTCCCGGGGCCCCCACAGATAGCCCGTGCCGCCGATGTGGGTGCCGTCCTTGACGATCGGGTCACGCCACCAGGAGGGGGCGGTGAGGAACACCGGCGGCGCCTGGGGCTCCGGTGGGGCGTCGGCGACGGCCTGGGCGGCGATGGGATCGGGGCTGGGGACGCCGCGCTGGCGCGACCAGTATCCGGCGCCCGCGAGGATGAGGGAGAGCACGACGGCGAAGGTCAGCACCCCGCCGTTGTTCAGCATGGTCAGGAACACCCCGCAGCCCACCAGCGCGAACAGCACGGCCGCCAGGGCCTGGCCGTCGACGCGGCCGGTGAGCAGTTTGCGGACCTCGTTCTCCTCGTCGTCGTACGGGACGAAGAGCCAGGCGAAACCGTAGAAGATCAGGCCGATGCCGCCGGTGGCGGAGAGCACGGCAAGGGTGATGCGGAAGATCACCGGGTCCATGTCGCACTGCCGTCCGAGCCCGGCGCAGACGCCGGCCAGGGTCTTGTGACGGCGGTCGCGGCGGAAGGCGTGCGGCGGACCGGCCGGCACGGCCTCCTCGGCCGGGGCGGCCGTGCCGGGTGCTCCTCCCCGCTCTCCCGCGTCCGCGCGCCCGGGCGCGGAGCCCGCGGCGGGCGCGGCATCCTGCGGCCCGGCGCCCGCAGCGGGACGCGGGCCGGAGCCGGGCCCCGGACCCGTCGCGGCGTGCTCGTGATCGGTCATGGGTCCATGGTGACGGGCGCGGCGCCCGGGCGGGAGCCGTAACGACCCTGGCCGGACCCTGATATCGGCCCTGAGAGGCGGCTCGGGAAGCGTCCCGGGGGCGGCCCCGGGCAGATCAGGGAGCCCTAGGGGTCGACCCTGATGCTCCGGCCTTCCGCGCATGTGACCATCAATGGCATGTCGGAAGCCGCAGCAGCGCCACTCGCCGAACCGCGGCCGCCGCGCAAGCTCTACCGCAGCAGCGACGGACGCTGGCTGGGGGGTGTGGCGCGAGGGCTCGCCGGGCACCTCGGGCTGCCCGTGATCTGGGTCCGGCTCGTCTTCGTCGGCCTTTTCATGGCCGACGGCCTCGGCGCTCTCCTGTACGCCGCGTTCTGGTTCTTCGTGCCGCTCGGCGTCGGCGGTGTCGAGGCGCAGAAGCCGCCGTCGCCCGTGGCCGCGGAGACCTCGCCCGACGGCCGCCGCAGACTGGTCGCGCGCAGGCCCGACAAGGGCCAGATCGTGGCCCTGCTCCTCATGGTCGTGGTCGCCATGGTCTTCGTGGGCAACGTGAACCTCAGCGGCGGAGCCAGGGCGTATCTGTGGCCGATGGTGCTCGTCGGCGCGGGCGTCGCCCTGGTCTGGCGGCAGGCGGACAACGCCCGCCGGGCCCGCTGGGCCGAGGTCGGCCGCCGTCGGCGCACGGTGACGCTGCTGCGCTCGGTAGGCGGCGTGTTGCTGGTCACGGCCGGCGTCTCCGGCATCTTCGTCCTCCAGGGCTCCGCCGCCCACCTCGGCTCCGTCCTGCAGGCGGCCCTCGCGGTCCTCGTCGGGATCACGCTTCTCGCGGGCCCGTATCTCGTCCGCATGACGCAGGACCTCTCCGAGGAGCGCCTGATGCGCATCCGTGCCCAGGAGCGCGCGGAGGTCGCCGCCCATGTGCACGACTCGGTGCTGCACACGCTCACCCTGATCCAGCGCAACGCGGAGAACGCGAACGAGGTGCGCCGGCTGGCGCGTGCCCAGGAGCGCGACCTGCGCACCTGGCTCTACAAGCCCGAGGGCACCGGCAAGGACGAGGCCGACGAACCCACCACCCTCGCCGACGCCGTGCGGCGCAACGCGGCCGAGGTGGAGGACAAGCACGGTGTGCCCATCGAGGTCGTGGTCGTGGGCGACTGCCCGCTCGACGAGAGAACCGGCGCACAGATGCAGGCCGCGAGGGAAGCAATGGTGAACGCCGCCAAGTACGGTGGCGAGGGCGGCGCCGTACAGGTCTTCGCCGAGGTCGAGGGGAGGACGGTGTTCGTGTCCGTCCGGGATCGCGGCCCCGGCTTCGACCTCGACTCGATACCCGCCGACCGGATGGGTGTCAGAGAATCGATCATCGGCCGCATGGAGCGCCACGGCGGTACGGCGCGGCTGCGCGCGGTGCCGGACGGCGGCACGGAGGTCGAGCTGGAGATGGAGAGGGCGGAGAAGACGTCATGAGCGACCCGACCGAGACGAACGGCACGGCGGGATCGGCGGAGGCGGGCGGCGGCCCCGGGCGTCACGTGCGCGTGGTCCTGGTGGACGACCACCGCATGTTCCGCACGGGGGTCCAGGCCGAGATCGGGCAGACCGAGCAGACCGGTGTCGAGGTCGTCGGCGAGGCAGCGGACGTCGACCAGGCCGTCACGGTCATCACCGCGACCCGGCCCGAGGTGGTCCTCCTCGACGTGCACCTGCCCGGCGGGGGCGGCGTCGAAGTGCTGCGGCGCTGCGCCCCGTTGATGGGCGACACCGAGCAGCCGGTCCGTTTCCTCGCGCTGTCCGTGTCGGACGCGGCGGAGGACGTGATCGGCGTGATCCGCGGCGGGGCCCGGGGATACGTCACCAAGACGATCACCGGCACCGACCTCGTCGACTCGATCTTCCGCGTCCAGGAGGGCGACGCCGTCTTCTCCCCGCGCCTCGCCGGGTTCGTCCTGGACGCCTTCGCCTCCACGGACGCCCCGCCGGTCGACGAGGACCTGGACCGCCTCACCCAGCGCGAGCGCGAGGTGCTGCGGCTCATCGCCCGGGGATACGCGTACAAGGAGATCGCCAAGCAGCTGTACATCTCCGTGAAGACGGTCGAGTCGCACGTCTCGGCGGTGCTGCGCAAGCTCCAGCTGTCCAACCGGCATGAGCTGACCCGGTGGGCGACGGCCCGCCGGCTGGTCTGACGCCGGCCCTCACACCACCCGCGTCGCCCCCGCGTACGGCATCTCGTCGAGCGGGGCGAGGCGTACCGGCGCCGAGGGGTTCGGCGCGTGGATCATCCGCCCGTTGCCCACGTAGATGCCCACGTGGCTGATGCCGGCGTAGAAGAAGACCAGGTCGCCCGGGAGGAGTTCGGAGCGGGAGACGCGGCGGCCGGCGGCGATCTGGGAGTACGTCGTGCGGGGCAGGGAGACGCCCGCGGCGCGGTACGCGGCCTGGACCAGGCCCGAGCAGTCGAAGGCGTTCGGGCCGGTGGCGCCCCACACGTAGGGGCTGCCGAGCTTCTGGTAGGCGTAGGAGACGGCGGCGGACGCGCGGGAGCCGGGCGCCTGGGGCGGGGTGGAGCCGGGGGCCGCCAGGGTGTCCCGCGCGCCCGTCGAGCGTGAGGCCCGCTCCGGCGAAACACCGAGCCGGGAACGTTCCTGCGGGGTGAGCCGGGACAGCAGCTGCCGGGCGGAGCCCAGCTTGCCCGTGATCGTCTTCTTGTGCCGCTTCAGCTCCGTCTGCCGCGACCTCAAGGAGGTCAGCTCGATGTGGGCGGCCCCGCGCAGCTGCTCGATCTCCCGGAGCTGCTTGCGCACGCCGGCGACGGCGGCGTGCTGCCGGTTGCCGGCCCGCTCGACGAACTCGGCGTTCTCCAGGTACCGGTCGGGGTCGTCGGACAGGGCGAGCTGCATCGCGGGGTCGAGACCGCCGGCGCGGTACTGCGCGGCGGCGACCGACCCGAGGGCTTCACGTGACGAGTTGAGCCGTTCCTCCTTGCGCGCCGCCTGGTCCTGGAGGTCCTTCAGCCGCTGCCCGGCCGCTTCGGCCTTCTCCTTCGCGCCGTTGTACTTCTCGGTGGCGACCTCCGCCTGCCGGTACAGCTTGTCCACCTCGGCCTTGACCTGACCGGGGGTGAGCTGTGGGTCGGCGTGTCCGGTCCCGTCGAAGCCCGTCGCCGTCGCCGCGCCCGCGAGGGCGATCGTGGCGGCCGTTCGGGCCTTGCCGCCACCCATTGCGCGCTGTCGGGGCTTGCGGTGCGCTGCCACCTGGAGGCCACGTCCTTTCCTCGACCGCCGGTGGGTGCGTGCGGCCGCCGGGGGGAGCGGACGGGCGGCCTGCGCGTCCGGCGACGGCCCGCACAGGGGGAGCGGACCGCCGCCGGACTTCTCGGCGGTGGTGTCCGACTGCCGCCCCTGGCCCGGGCGGCGGTGGGGAGCCGGGCACCTGGTGGAGGACGCTAAGCGTCGTCGCGGCGGGCCGGTGGCAGGTGTGCGGAAGTGTTTCGAGAGGACCGACGGTGACCGTATGCGACCGTGGTCCCGCCCCGACCCCGTCTGCTTCACTCAGCGTGATGACCGATGCGTCGAATCGCGGGCGAGTGACCCTGATCGGGTGCTATAGGGCGCATATATGCATCAGTGGCCCGGTGTCGGGCGGCCTCCGAGCCCCTGATTAGGCTCCGGCCCCATGGACGTACTCATCCACCTCTTCGTCGGCCTCCACATCATCGGCATCGCCTCGCTCCTGGGCGGCTTCCTGACCCAGATGAAGGCGATGGGCGAGGGCACGGCACGCTACACCCCCGCGATGCTGCACGGCGCGCTGACGATGCTGGTCACCGGTGTGATCCTGGTGGGCCTCAACCAGGCCGACGACCAGTCCGTGAACAACGTCAAGATCGGCGTGAAGCTGGCCCTGCTGATCGTGATCCTCGGCCTGGTCTACGTGAAGCGGGACGACGAGAAGGTGGACAAGGGCCTCTTCGGCCTGGTCGGTCTGCTGACCACGGCGAACATCTTCATCGCCGTGCTCTGGACCTGACCCGGGAGCGCCGGGCGCGGGCCGAGGCGAGCGCCCAGGCGGTGCACCCGAGCCAGGCGGCCACCGCGACCCACAGCAGCGCCTCTCCGGCGACGCCGAGCCAGGTCACGTCCAGGGCGGCGGCGACGGCCAGGGTGGCCGCCGCCGTCACGACCGCCGCGAACACCGTCGACCAGCGCCGCACGTCGTAGTGGCGCCGGGGCCAGAAGAGCTCGGCGAGGAACAGGGCGACGCACGCGATCAGGGCGAGCACGAGCAGTGTGACGGTCGTCGTGCGCAGGGTGTCGGTGTTCTCCTCGTTCCACAGATACAGGCGTGCGCTGTCGGCGCCGAGGAGCTTCGCCCCGGCCAGTGAGGAGAGGGCGAGGGCGCCGGCCGCGAGCCAGTGGTCGCCGCGCCCCTCCTCCACCTGCCGGGGCTGGAAGCGGAACAGGGCAAGACAGTAGAGAGCGAGCCCCAGCCAGAACAGGACCAGGGCCGCGTGGGCGAGCCAGGCCACCGCGTCCGCGGCGGCGAGCGTGGCGCCGAGCACGGCGAGGCCCTGGGTGGCCACGCAGCGCAGGAAGACCGTCCCGCGCCGCCCTGTCGCCTCCACGCCGAGCAGCGCCGCCCAGAGCAGCATGGCGAGTGCCAGCAGCGCCTCGGCGAGCGGCTGCACGCCGGCCGCGGAGAAGCCGGTGCCGAGCACGGCGGTCGTCGCCACGGTGGTGAGCGCCGCCGCCATCTCCGCCCGCCACGCGCCGTGGGCCCGCTGGGCGAGGCCCGTAACCGCCACCAGCCAGGCCGTACAGGCCAGGGCCAGGGTGATCCGGGAGAGGACCTCGTACCCGGCCGAGTCGAGACCGGCCGACACGACACCGGTCGCCAGCGCATACGTCGCCCACCAGGTGGCAAACGGGGAGGGACCGGACATGGTGCCGATGCTAGAGAGCGTCGGACGCGCGACGAGAGGGGCACGCGCGCGTGCCCCTCAAAATCGCGAGGAGACCTCTCAGGCCGGCCGCACCACGCTGTGGACGGCCGACTCGCCGTCGTAGTAGATCGACTCCTCACGCACGTACGTGCCGGGCTTCGGGGCGTGGATCATCATGCCGTTGCCGATGTAGATCCCGACGTGGGTGACGTCGTCGTAGAAGAAGACCAGGTCGCCGGGCTGGGCCTGGGAGAGCGGCACCGTGGTGCCGGCGTCGACCTGGTCGTAGGTGGTGCGCGGCAGGTCGACGCCCGCGGCCTTCCAGGCGGCCTGGGTGAGGCCGGAGCAGTCGTAGGAACCGGGGCCGACGGCGCCCCACACGTACGGCTTGCCGATCTGGGCGCGCGCGAAGGCGAGCGCCTTGTCGGCCTTGGTGGCGTACGAGGAGTCGGCCGGGACCGTCGAGGTGGACGAACCGGTGCCCGACGACCCCGACGAGCCGCTCTCCTGCTGCCGGGCAGCCTCTTCCTGTGCCTTCTGCCGCGCGGCCTGCTGCCGGGCCAGCTCATCGGCCTTGCGGGCGGCCTCCTCCCGCTTCTCCCTCTCGATCGCCGCGAGCCGCGCCTTCTCCTCGGCGGTCAGCCTCGACATCAGCTCGCGCGCGTCCGCGAGCTTGCGCTGGACGGTGGCCTTGGCCGTCTTCAGATCGCCCTGCGACTCGGTGAGCGTCTCCAGGCTCTCGGTGGCCTCCTGACGCTTCTTCATCGTCTCGGACTGCTGCGTGACGTAGTCGTCGACCGCGACCTTCTGACGGCCCGTCATCCGGTCCATCAGCTGGGCCTGGTCGAAGTAGTCCTGCGGGGTGTCCGCGAGCAGGAACGTCGCCGTGTCCGGGGCGGCGACACCGGTGCGGTACTGGGCGGAGGCGTAGGAACCGAGCTGATCGCGCGCCTCGTTGAGCTTCTGTGTGCGCTGGGCCACGTCGTCCAGGAGGGTGTCGACGCGCTTGCGCTGCTTCGCGGTCTTCTCCTTGGCCGCGTTGTACTTGTCGGTCGCCGACTCGGCCTGGCGGTACAGGTCGTCGACCTTCTTCTCGACTTCCTCCAGGCTGGGCTTGCCGTCGGCCTCGGGGGTGGCGTTGGCCGACTGGGACAGCAGGGCCACGGAGGTGAGGGCCGCCGTTGCGAGGGCGGGGGTCCGTATGCCTGCCACGCGCGTACCCGTAGGACGCGACTTGCGGTGCGACGCCAAGGGAGGCGACTCCTTCCACGTTCCGCCTACCGGGTTAGCTGTCGGGTTCGGGCGGATGGTTCGGAAGGGTTGCCCTACGGCCTTCTCCGCGCAGGGAGTCGGGCCGATTCACCCCAGGTTCACGGTTGGGTCCCCGGCTCCGGCTGCCGTAGCGGCACATCGGACTCGGCGGAGGCCGCGCGGCCCGGCGACGTTCGCCGGTGGGGGTCATGCGGCCTGGTCGCACCGTAGCCAATTCGTGTGGCCCCTGTGAAGGTTGATGGGTGATATGCCCGATACATTTTCGTGACCTTCCTCATGAACGTTGCACACGGTGACCGATCGAGGGAGTTTGGTCGTGAATCATCCGTAATTGGGTGGGTCGTAGCAGCCTGTGATCACGCCGTCATGCAGGGCGATAATGCGCCGCCGGGTGGCCGGCGGGAGCCCGGGCGCGCGGCGATGTTTCCAGGGCGGCGGCGGGCTGTCAGTGGGGCGCCCTAGACTCGGAGAGCGATGAGCAGCCTCTTTGACGACAACTTCCTGGCGAACCTCCAGGCCCAGCGGGGCCCCGCGGACGAGCCCCCGCCGCCACCCGAGGACGATCACGTACCGGAGTCGATTCCGGACGATCTGTTCGGCGGGAAGTTCGACGTGCCCCCGGACCGGGACGCCTACTACCGGGACGGCGCCCCCCGCCCGGTGGTGGACACCGCCACCCTCCTGGAGGGGCTGAACGACAACCAGCGCGCCGCCGTCGTCCACTCCGGCTCCCCGCTGCTCATCGTGGCCGGCGCCGGCTCCGGCAAGACCCGCGTGCTCACGCACCGCATCGCCCACCTCCTCGCCGAGCGCGACGTGCACCCCGGCCAGATCCTCGCGATCACCTTCACCAACAAGGCCGCCGGTGAGATGAAGGAGCGCGTCGAGCAGCTCGTCGGCCCGCGCGCGAACGCCATGTGGGTCATGACGTTCCACAGCGCGTGCGTGCGCATCCTCAGGCGCGAGAGCAAGAGGCTCGGCTTCACGTCCTCCTTCTCGATCTACGACGCCGCCGACTCCAAGCGCCTGATGGCCCTGGTCTGCCGCGACCTGGACCTCGACCCCAAGCGTTTCCCGCCGAAGTCCTTCAGCGCCAAGATCAGCAACCTGAAGAACGAGCTGATCGACGAGGAGGACTTCGCCGCCCAGGCCACCGACGGCTTCGAGAAGACCCTCGCCCAGGCCTACACCATGTACCAGTCACGGCTGCGCGAGGCGAACGCCCTCGACTTCGACGACCTGATCATGACGACGGTCAACCTGCTGCGCGCCTTCCCGGACGTCGCCGAGCACTACCGCCGACGCTTCCGCCACGTGCTCGTGGACGAGTACCAGGACACCAACCACGCCCAGTACGCCCTCGTCCGGGAACTCGTCGGCACCTCGGAACACCCCGTCGACGTGCCCCCCGGCCCGGACGACGTGCCGCCGGCCGAGCTGTGCGTGGTGGGTGACGCAGACCAGTCGATCTACGCCTTCCGCGGCGCCACGATCCGCAACATCCTCCAGTTCGAGGAGGACTACCCGGACGCGACGACGATCCTCCTGGAGCAGAACTACCGCTCCACGCAGACCATCCTCAGCGCGGCCAACGCGGTCATCGAGCGCAACGAGTCCCGCCGCCCCAAGAACCTGTGGACCAACGCGGGCGCGGGCGCCACGATCACCGGTTACGTCGCGGACACCGAGCACGACGAGGCCCAGTTCGTCGCCGACGAGATAGACCGCCTCACGGACGCCGGCGAGGCCAAGGCCGGCGACGTCGCCGTCTTCTACCGCACCAACGCCCAGTCCCGTGTCTTCGAAGAGGTCTTCATCCGCGTCGGCCTGCCCTACAAGGTCGTCGGCGGCGTCCGCTTCTACGAGCGCAAGGAGGTCCGGGACGTCCTGGCCTACTTGCGCGTGCTGGCCAACCCCGAGGACTCGGTGCCGCTGCGCCGGATCCTCAACGTCCCCAAGCGGGGCATCGGCGACCGCGCCGAGGCGATGATCGACGCCCTCTCCCAGCGGGAGAAGATCAGCTTCCCGCAGGCGCTCAAGCGCGTCGACGAGGCGTACGGCATGGCCGCGCGCTCCACCAACGCCGTCAAGCGGTTCAACACGCTGATGGAGGACCTCCGCACCATCGTCGAGTCCGGCGCCGGACCGGCCACGGTGCTGGAGGCCGTCCTGGAGCGCACCGGATACCTCGCCGAGCTCCAGGCCTCCACCGACCCGCAGGACGAGACCCGGATCGAGAACCTCCAGGAACTCGCCGCCGTCGCCATGGAGTTCGAGCAGGAGCGCGGCGAGGAGGAGCAGAGCACCCTGTCCGACTTCCTCGAACAGGTCGCGCTGGTCGCCGACTCCGACCAGATCCCCGACGAGGAGGACGGCGACGGCGTCATCACCCTGATGACCCTGCACACCGCCAAGGGCCTTGAGTTCCCGGTCGTCTTCCTGACCGGCATGGAGGACGGCGTCTTCCCGCACATGCGCGCCCTCGGACAGGCCAAGGAGCTGGAGGAGGAGCGGCGCCTGGCCTACGTCGGCATCACCCGTGCGCGCGAGCGGCTGTATCTGACACGGTCCACGCTGCGCAGCGCCTGGGGCCAGCCCTCGTACAACCCGCCCTCCCGGTTCCTGGAGGAGATCCCCGCCCCGTACGTGGAGTGGAAGCGGACGGGTGCGACCGGACCGGCGTCCTCCGGGCCGGTCTCGGCGGTGGCGGCCTCGCTGTCCTCGTCCCGCTCCCGCTCGTCGGCCTCGGGCGCCTCCGGTTTCGCCACGCGACGCACCTCGGAGAAGCCGGTGGTGTCGCTCGCGGTCGGGGACCGGGTCACACACGACCAGTTCGGGCTCGGGACCGTCGTCGCGGTCAAGGGCACGGGCGGCAACGCCGAGGCGACGATCGACTTCGGAGACACCAAGCCGAAGCGGCTGCTGCTGCGGTACGCGCCGGTGGAGAAGCTGTAGCCCGGTGAGATGAGCCGGTGGGGCCCCTGCTCGCCCGGCGGGCGGGGGCTGCCGGGACGTTACGTCGGGTCGATGCCGTGGCTGCGCAGCCACGGGAGCGGGTCGATCGCCGAGCCGCCGCCCGGGCGCACCTCGAAGTGCAGGTGCGGGCCGGTGGAGTTGCCGGAGTTGCCGGAGCGCGCGATCGGATCGCCGGCCTTCACGGTCGTACCCGAGGGGACCGTGTAGGTGGAGAGGTGGCAGTACCACGTCTCCGTGCCGTCCTTCGCGGTGAGGATGAGCATGTTGCCGTACGCGCTGTTCCACTGCGTGCGCACGGTGCCGTCGGTGGCGGCCATCACGGTCGTGCCGTACGAGACGGGGAAGTCGATGCCGGTGTGCAGGGACATCCAGTTGATGCCGGACTGGCCGTAGTAGGCGCTGAGTCCGTGCCGCGCGACCGGCAGGGCGAACTTGGGGCGCAGCCGCTCCTTGCGGGCCGCCTCCTCCGCCGCCCGCTTCTTCTCGGCCGCCTGCTGGGCCTTGAGGTCGATGCGCTCCTGCGTACGACTGGCCCGGTCGGCGAAGTCGTCGGCGCCGGCGGCGAGGCTCTGCAGCTGGGTGTCCAACTTGTTGTTGGCGGCGGCCGGCTTGACGGGCTGTGCGTCCGCCGCGGTCGTCTGGGCCTCGGCTGCGCTGTCGTCGGCGAAGCTGCCGACGGAGGCGGCGGCGATCCCGGCGACACCCATCACGCACGCCGAGGGCACCGCGATGGTCATCAGCGCCGAACGCCTGGGGGGCGTACGGCGGCGGGAACGCGACCCGGCGCGCGAGGCCGCCCGCGGGGACGGAGCGGCGTCGACGTCCTCCTGGCCGTCCAGGAGCGGGGCGACGACGGGCAGTTCGCCGGTGGCGGCCGGTTCGTCGCCGTCCCCGGCGGGGTCGCGGTAGCCGGCCTCGGCGGTTTCGTCGTAGGCGACCTGCTCGAACGTCGCGGTCTCGTGCTGGTCGAAGGTTTCAGCAGCGTGCTCGTACGCCTCGGGGGAAGGTGCGGCGGTGCCGTCGGAGTTCCACTGCGTGGCGTCGTAGGCGCCCGTGTCGAAGGTCTGCGTGCCCCAGTCCCACTGTTGGGTGTGGTCGGCGGGGTTGCCGGACTGGTCGGGCTGGAGCCAGGCGCCGGCTTCCCACTGCCCGGTGGCGTCGGGGGACGGGGCCGGTGACGGGATGGCCGACATCGGCTGCTGCTCGCCCGTCCAGGACGTCGTGTCGTAGACGCCGGTGTCGTAGGCGGCGTGGTGCTGGGCAGCGTACGCGTCGTAGTGCACGTTCTCGTGCGTGCCGGTGGGCCATTGACCGGTGTCGTAGGTGCCCGTGTCCTGGCCGCCGCCCGGCATGTCGCCGAAGAGGGGGTCCGTGGCGAAGCTCGTGGTGGCGGGTCCGGAGGCATCGAAACCGGCGCCGTGGGTACCGGTGGAGACGAATCCGGTGGCGGCCTGGTCGCCGTACGTGGTGAAGTCGCCGTACTGGGCTTCCTCGGTGCCGTACGACGCGTAGTGCGCCGAGGCGGCGTCGGAAGCCGGAGCCGGGGTCATGGTCCCCGACGGGTGACGGTCGTTCACCAACTTCTCTTTCGCCTCGACAACAGGGGCTGCCAGAGCAGTGCGGCGACTGTACCCGGCGGTACGCGGGCACGACAATCTTCGGCAGGTTTCACGCGCGCAGGAAACGGGCATTCGGCCGTGTTTTGGCGGACTGCGGGCACGGGTTTGGTTCTGTGTTCGAAGTTTGTTCGATGTTGATCGGTGCTTCGGCGATGTGTGCCCGCTGTATGACGAGTCTCAGGCGACCGTCAGGCCGCCGGTGTGTTCGGCGGCCGGTTCGCCCGGGTGGGCCGTGTCGAGAACCTGCCGTATGCCGTTGGCGACGGCGGGGTGCACGGGCAGGGCGAGATGGCCGATGCCGGTCACGCGCACGTTCTGCGCCGTCAGGTCGGGATGGTCGATGCAGGCCGTCTCCACCGGGTCCATCACATGGTCCAGGTCGCTCCAGAAGCTGACGAAGTGCGTACGGCAGTCAGGGGCGGGCAGAGCGAGCTCCTCGAGCACCGGTGAGCCGGGGCGCATCTGGCGCACGATGGGGTGCGCGTTCGCCACGGGCATCACTCGGGTTCCGGCGTGCGGCGTGCCGAGCGTGACAAGGGTCCGCACACGTGTGTCGCCGCCGAGGCGCTGCACGTAGTAACGCGCAATCAGACCGCCGAGGCTGTGGCCGACGACATCGACCTGCGGGGACCCGGTGCGCTCGCAGATCTCCTCGATGTGCCGGCCGAACAGCTCGGCCGCGGCACGTATGTCGCAGGTCAGCGGCGAGTAGTTGAGGGACTCGATCCGCTGCCGGCCGTGCTGGGCGAGACTGCGGCGCAGCAGGACGAAGACCGAGCGGTTGTCGATGAAGCCGTGCAACAGGACGACCGGGGGCTTGGCCCGCGTGGGCAGTTGGGCGGCGCCGTCCGTGGGCGGTGCCGGAACGGGGGCTCGTCGTTCCTGGGTGATGCCCGACGGGTAGAGGAGGAGATGCCCGGCCAGGATCGCGAGCTCCAGGGCGGTGGCCTTCAGCAGGGCCAGGGGGAGTCCCGCCATCCTGCTCGGCAGCAGGCGCTCGCAGAGCGGCAGAAAGGGCAGAGCAGCCCTGGTGACCTTCATGGCCGACCTCCTGTCGGCACCCTGGAGGACGGCTCCGCCCCCCGTGTGCCCTCGTGGGAAGCAGCTGCGAAGACGGCCGGTGATGACCGCAAGAGCGGCGTGAGCCGCGTGAGCTGCGGGGTTGGAGCGCGGCGTGTGGCGTGTGTGACGCCGGAGGTGCGACGGAGGTCCCCGATCGGTGGGGTGACGAGATTCCCCGCTGGTGTGCCGTGTCCGCCCTGCGTGCTGTACGTGCGGTGCTTGCCCTGCGTGCCTTCGCCGAAGCACCTGACCGCCGCTGTGTGTGGTGGACGGCGCGGCGGTACGGCAACCCCGATGCGGCTCCCCTTGCGCTTGTCCCACCATGTGATTTCCCCCTCGCTATGCACCGCGAAACTGCCGGTTGCGGGATGCTGGAGATAACGTTCGTTCACTTGCCCGGACGGTTCGGGGTGGGGTGTCCGTGCGGTGCGGCGTGTACGGCTTGCCCGATGTGTGCGGTACTTGTCGGTACGGATGGATGTAGTCGCTTCATGGAGGCAGTGATGGGTGTGGCAGCCGGTCCGATCCGCGTGGTGGTGGCCAAGCCGGGGCTCGACGGCCACGATCGCGGGGCCAAGGTGATCGCGCGGGCCCTGCGCGACGCCGGTATGGAGGTCATCTACACCGGGCTCCACCAGACTCCCGAGCAGATCGTCGACACGGCGCTCCAGGAGGATGCCGACGCGATCGGGCTGTCCATCCTCTCCGGGGCGCACAACACGCTCTTCGCGGCGGTGATCGACCTGCTCAAGGAGCGGGACGCGGAGGACATCCTGGTCTTCGGCGGCGGGATCATCCCCGAGGCGGACATTCCCCTGCTGAAGGAGAAGGGCGTCGCGGAGATCTTCACTCCGGGCGCGACGACGGCGTCGATCGTGGACTGGGTGCGGACGAACGCGCGTCAGCCCGCCGAAGCGTAGGCCTCCGGCGGGCCGGCCGGGGTCGCCGTATCCAGCCGGGGCCGGGGCCGGGGCCCGAGCCGGTACCTCCCCGACTCGGGTGAGATCTTTCAGCGGGGCGGCCGCTTCCGGCGGTTGTCCCGGTCGTTCCGGCTGTTCCGGCCGTCCCGTTCGTTCCTGTCGTCCTGTTCGTTCCGGTCGTCGGCACGCCCGGCACTCGCCGGCTGCTGGTGGGCCGCCGTCGTCGGGCGGGCGGGCAGGGGTCAGGCCGCTCCCAGCTCCTCGGCCATCGCCGCACGCAGACGCAGGGTCGTGACGAGGCGCTGGAAGGCCTCCGCCCAGTAGCCGCCCGCTCCGGGAGACGCGTTCTCCGGTTCGTCCGGCACGGCCAGCAGGGCGTCGAGCCGGACGGCCTCGGACGGCTCGAGGCAGCGCTCGGCCAGGCCCATGACCCCGCTGAAACTCCATGGATAACTCCCCGCGTCCCGAGCGATGTTGAGCGCGTCCACCACGGCCCCACCGAGCGGCGCGGCCCAGGGCACCGCGCACACCCCCAGCAGCTGGAAGGCCTCGGACAGGCCGTGCGTGGCGATGAAGCCGGCCACCCACTCGGCCCGTTCCGCCGCGCCCAGCGTGCCGAGCAGCCTGGCGCGTTCGGCCAGGGACACCGCCCCCGGGCCACCCGCCTCCGGCGCCGACGGCTCACCGAGCAGCGCGCGGGCCCACTCGGCGTCCTCCTGGCGCACCGCCGCCCGGCACCATGCCGCGTGCAGCTCGCCCTGCCAGTCGTCCGCCACCGGCAGCGCCACGATCTCCCGGGGAGTACGCCCGCCCAGCCGCCGTGACCAGGTGCCGAGCGGCGCCGCCTCCACCAACTGACCGAGCCACCAGGACCGTTCTCCCCGACCCGCCGGGGCCTTCGCCACGACGCCGTCGCGCTCCATGCCCGGATCGCACTCGTGCGGCGCCTCGACGACGATCGTCGGGGTGTTCTGCGCGGTTCCCCCCGGTCCGTCTCCCCCCGGTCCGTCGTTCTCGCTGCCGGTCCCCGAGGGCCGCGCGGTCCGCATGTGGTCGATGGCGACGCAGGCTTCCGCCCGGACCGCCATGCGCGCGGCGAGCGCCGAACCGGGCAGGGACGACAGCAGCTCCGCCGCCGTCGCCCGGACGTTGCGGCTGCGGTCGTCCAGGGCCTGCTCCAGGAACGGCTCGTCGTCCGGACCCAGGCCCGCGCGCAGGGAGTCGAGGAACATCAGCCGGTCCTCGGCCCGTTCCGTCGCCCAGGTGGCCGTCAGCAGGTCGCGTGCGGCGGCCGGTTCACGTGAGCGCAGCGCGGACAGCAGGGCGACCCGTTCGGCGAACAGGCCCTCCTGCCACAGCCGCTGGATCCTGTCGTCGTCCTCGGGCTGCGGCAGGGCCGCTCCGCCGCCCGGGGTCGCGCGCAGGGCGAACCGCCAGTCCGGGTTGAGCCGCGCCAGCCACAGGGCCCGCGGCCCCGCGAACTCCAGTGCCGCCGGGCGCAGATCGGTACGCCCCCGGGCCGCGTCCAGCAGCGCCGGAAGCACCTGCGGGGGCGGTGCAAAACCACGGGCGTTCGCCGCCGCGAGCCATTGGGGCAGCAGCTCCACCAGGTCGGGTGCGGCGCCGCGCCGGCCCCCGCCGGACGGACCGGGCCGGTCGGCCAGCAGCATCGCGAGTCTGCGGGCGGCCGCAGGCGGCAGGGCCGGACGCGCGTCCTCGGGAGCCGGCTGCGGTCGCTCGGCCGCTCGCCCCGGGCGCAGACCGGCCCGTCGCCGCACGGTCTGCACGGCCGCCGCGTCCAGCAGGGCCGCGGGTGCGTCCGGGCCGGGAGCGCTGCCCGGCGGGGTGCGCCGGTCCGTGCCCAGCAGCGCGGTGGTGACGAGCCCCTCCCAGGCGTCCGCGCCGGGCGCGTCCACAGGAGCGGAGGTCCTGGTCATGAGCTTCCTTTCCGCGGGGCGCCCCGGTGGTTGAAGGCTCGCCCTTATCGGTTGTCCCGCGATGCCTGAAAGATTCGTGGATCTGTGGGATGCGTGCGCCGGGCCGGGTGGCCGGGTGGCCATGGGCGGGACCGGGGCCGGTGTCCGTGCCTGGGTCAGTGCTGGTGCTGGTGCTGGTGCTGGTGCCGGGGGCGGTGCCGCCGGCTCAGCAGAGGGCGACCGCCTCGCCCGGGCCCTCGGGCCAGGCCGTCAGCGGGGTGAAGCCCTGGTGGCCGCATTCGCCGAACACCCTGACCGGGGCACCGCCCGACAGGGCGACCAGCCGCCACAGGCCCGGCCGCGAACGCGCGGCGGGAGTGAGCGGCAACGCCGCGTCCTCGTCGGCGTCCGCCAGCTGCCAGGAGCCGCCGTCCGGAGCCGGGACGACCCGGTCCAGCGTCACCGGAACGGACTCCAGCCACGGGTCCTCGCGCAGGGCGTCGCCGTAACGGGCCACCGCCTGGGACGTCGTCATCCCCGGCGGACGTATCGCCGCGGGCGCGGGCGGGGCGAACTGCTCGCCCAGGGCCACCCGCGGTCGCCCGGCGCCCGGGTACGCGGACACCTCCGCCTCCAGGGCCAGCCCCACCGGCAGTGCCAGCTCCGGGGCGCGTCCGGCGGCGCCATAGGAGAGGAGCAGCACGGTCCGGCGCGACTCGGCGCCGTGCAGCCAGATCCGGCGGGTCGTCAGGCGCGAGTCCGTCGTGTCGTACTGCGCGAGGACCAGCCAGCGGTCCCGCAACGGCGGGCCGTCCGCGGAGGCCGGGAGTCCGATCCGGGAGCGGACCGTGGCGGCGAGGCCGTCCGGGAGCCGCTCGCGGCGCAGCCAGCCCTGGCCGAGGAGATGCAGCAGCGCACACTCCTCCAGCAGCCGCACCGGCCAGCCAGGACCCGTCGCCGGGATCGCCCCCAACTCCCGCACCCTGCCTGCCAGACCCTGGGCCTGGGCATCGACCATGCGGGCCGCCGTCTCCTCCCAGAGGCCGTACCCCGCCTGCTCCGCCGTCGCCAGGCCACTACGCAGCAGGTCCGTCAGACGCTGCTCCAGCTCCACCGCGCCCGCCGTGACCCGCTCGGCCCGGCGCTCCGCCCGGCGCCGCGCCGCCTCCGGATCAGCGGACCCGGACGGCGCACCGGAGCCGTCCCCGGCCTTCTTCTCCTCCGCGCGCTTGCGCCGCCCCGCCATCCACTGCCCGGCCCACTCCGGCGCCTGCCCTGGCGGCACCGCGGCGTCGTCGCCGGCCCAGAGCAGCAGCAGCCCGAGGGCGTGCTTGCACGGGAACTTGCGGCTCGGGCAACTGCACTTGTACGCGGGCCCGGCGGCGTCCGCGATGTCCACGACCGTCTGATACGGCTTGCTTCCGCTGCCCTTGCACAGCCCCCACACCGCCCCCTCGTCGGAACTCCCGGCCTCGGACCACGGCCCCGCCGCGCCGAGTTTGCTTCCCGCTTTGCGTGATGCGGCGTCAGGTGCCAGTGCCAGCACCTGGTCCGCCGTCCAGCGCACCCCCTGCTGAGTCATGCCATCGAAGGTAGATCCCACCACTGACAATCGGGTCCGCGATCGCCTCCGCAGGATGTTTTCGCAGGTCGGAACGCATTGTCAGTGGGGTGGTGCAACGTTGGTGCCAGATCCGAACCGGCCGAGCTGGAGGGGGACTTTGCCATGACTGTGGCCGTTGAGCCGACGTCCGTCGAAGCGGGGGAGACGAACGCGGCCCAGGCGTTGCGACCGCACGCCGAGGATGCCTTCGCCCATGAACTCGCCGTGCTGGCCGCCCAGGACGACCGTCCGCGCCCGGCCCGCTGGAAGCTGTCGCCCTGGGCCGTCGCGACCTACCTGCTCGGAGGCACACTGCCGGACGGCACGGTGATCAGCCCCAAGTACGTGGGACCGCGCCGCATCGTCGAGGTCGCCGTCACCACGCTCGCCACCGACCGCGCCCTGCTCCTGCTCGGCGTGCCGGGCACGGCGAAGACCTGGGTGTCCGAGCATCTGGCGGCGGCGGTCAGCGGTGACTCCACGCTGCTGGTGCAGGGCACCGCCGGCACCCCGGAGGAGGCCATCCGCTACGGCTGGAACTACGCGCAGCTGCTCGCCCACGGCCCGAGCCGCGACGCCCTCGTGCCCAGCCCCGTCATGCGGGCCATGGCGGAGGGCATGACGGCCCGCGTGGAGGAACTGACCCGGATCCCGGCCGACGTGCAGGACACGCTCATCACGATCCTGTCGGAGAAGACGCTGCCGATACCGGAACTGGGCCAGGAGGTGCAGGCCGTCCGCGGCTTCAACCTGATCGCCACGGCCAACGACCGCGACCGCGGGGTCAACGACCTGTCCAGCGCCCTGCGCCGCCGCTTCAACACCGTGGTGCTGCCGCTGCCGGAGAGCCCCGAGGCCGAGGTCGACATCGTCTCGCGGCGCGTCGACCAGATCGGCCGCTCCCTCGACCTGCCGGCCGCGCCCGAGGGGCTCGACGAGATCCGGCGGGTCGTCACGGTCTTCCGCGAGCTGCGCGACGGGGTTACGGCCGACGGCCGCACGAAGCTGAAGTCGCCCAGCGGCACGCTGTCCACGGCCGAGGCGATCTCCGTCGTCACCAACGGACTGGCTTTGGCGGCCCACTTCGGCGACGGCGTGCTGCGGCCGGGCGATGTCGCCGCGGGCATCCTCGGCGCGGTGGTCCGCGACCCGGCGGCGGACCGGGTCATCTGGCAGGAGTACCTGGAGACGGTCGTCCGCGAGCGCGACGGCTGGAAGGACTTCTACCGGGCCTGCCGCGAGGTGAGCGTGTGAGCGACGCGGGGCGGGAGCCCCGGGGGGTGGGGCGGCGGTTGCCGGCGGGATCGGGCGTGTGGGACGGGAGGGGGATGAAGTGACCGGTGTGGAAAGGGCCGTCGGCCAGGCGGCCGGGGCGGGGCCGGTGCTGCTCGGGGTGCGGCATCACGGGCCCGGATCCGCGCGGGCGGTGCGGGCGGCGCTGGAGGAGGTCCGGCCGCGGGTCGTGCTGATCGAGGGGCCGCCCGAGGCCGACGCGCTGGTCCCGCTCGCCGCCGACGAGGAGATGCGTCCGCCGGTCGCCCTGCTCGCCCATGCCGTGGACGAGCCCGGCCGCTCGGCGTTCTGGCCGCTGGCCGAGTTCTCCCCGGAGTGGGTCGCCCTCCGCTGGGCCCTGGAACACGACGTGCCGGCCCGCTTCATCGACCTGCCCGCCACCCACACGCTGGCCTGGGGTGGGCGGGAGGACGAGGCGGCGGCAGAGGGCGAACGCCCCCCGGAGGCCGAGAAGGCGGCGGACGGGGACACCGCCCCTGGCCCGGCCGCCCTGCGGATCGATCCGCTCGCAGTGCTCGCCGAAACCGCCGGTTACGACGACCCGGAGCGGTGGTGGGAGGACGTCGTGGAACACCGGGGCGCGGGAGCGGGCGACGCGCTCGCGCCGTTCACCGCGCTCGAGGAGGCCATGACCGCGCTGCGGGAGACCTACGGCAGCGGGGGACACGACCGGGACCTCGTGCGGGAGGCGTACATGCGGCTCCAGGTGCGCGCCGCCCAGCGGGAGTTCGAGGACGCCGTGGCGGTCGTCTGCGGGGCCTGGCACGTTCCCGCCCTGCGGCAGAAGACCACCGTCGCCGCCGACAAGGCGCTGCTGAAGGGGCTGCCCAAGGTCAAGACGGACATGACCTGGGTGCCGTGGACCCACCGCCGGCTGTCCCGGGACAGCGGGTACGGGGCCGGCATCGACTCGCCGGGCTGGTACGGGCACCTGTTCAGCGCCCCGGACCGGCCGGTCGAGCGGTGGCTGACCAAGGTGGCGGGGCTGCTGCGCGCCGAGGACCGGATGGTCTCCTCCGCGCACGTCATCGAGGCGGTGCGGCTGGCCGAGACCCTGGCGGCGATGCGCGGCCGTCCGCTGCCCGGCCTGAGCGAGACGACCGACGCGGTGCGGGCGGTGATGTGCGAGGGCTCGGACGTGCCGCTGGCACTGGTGCGGGACCGCCTCGTCGTGGGGGACGTGCTGGGGGAGGTGCCGCCGTCGGCGCCGGCCGTGCCGTTGCAGCGGGACCTCACCCGTTTGCAACGCCGGCTGCGGCTGAAACCGGAGGCGCTGGAGCGGGAGGTCGAGCTCGACCTGCGGAAGGAAAACGACGCCGCCCGCAGCAGGCTGCTGCACCGGCTGCGGCTGCTCGGCATCGCGTGGGGTGAACCGGCCGCCTCCCGGGGCAGCACGGGCACCTTCCGGGAGACGTGGCGGCTGCGCTGGGAGCCCGAGCTGGCCGTGCGGGTCGCCGAGGCCGGAGTGTGGGGGACGACCGTCCTGTCCGCCGCGACGGCCAAGGCGGAGGGGGACGCCGTCACCGCGGAGGGCCTCGCCGACGTCACGGGGCTCGCCGAGCGCTGCCTGCTGGCCGAACTGCCCGACGCGCTGCCCACCGTGATGCGGGTCCTCGCCGACCGGGCGGCCCTCGACACGGACGTCGGCCATCTCGCCCAGGCACTCCCGGCCCTGGTCCGCTCGCTGCGCTACGGCGACGTGCGCGGCACGGACACCGGGGCCCTGGCGGAGGTCGCGGCGGGACTCGCCGAGCGGGTCTTCGTCGGGCTGCCCCCCGCCTGCGCCGCGCTCGACGCGGACGCCGCCGAGGAGATGCGAGGTCATGTGGACGCGGTGCACGGAGCCGTCGGGCTCCTGGGCGACGCGCCCGCGGAGGGAAACGGCCGTCTGAGAGGCCGTTGGCAGGCGGTGCTGCGGGTGCTGTCCGGGCGGGACACCGTGCCCGGCGTGATCCGGGGGCGGGCCGTGCGGCTCCTGCTCGACGACGGGGAGCTGGCACAGGACGAGGCGGCACTGCTGATGGGACTCGTCCTGTCACCGGGCACACCGCCCGCCGACGCCGCCGCGTGGATCGAGGGGTTCGTCGGAGGGGGCTCGGGGGGCGGGATGCTCCTGGTGCACGACGAACGGCTGCTCGGGCTGGTCGACGCGTGGCTGACCGGCGTGCCGGCCGAGGCCTTCACGGACGTACTGCCCCTGCTGCGGCGGACGTTCTCGGCGTACGAGCCAGGCGTGCGCCGGACCATCGGTGAACTGGTCCGACGCGGACCGGGAGCCGGGGGCGGCGCGACCGTCACCGGCGCTGGGACACCCGGCTTCGCGGCCGAGCTCGACCCGGCGCGCGCGGACGCCGTGCTGCCGGTCGTGCGGCTGCTGCTCGGGCTGGACGAAGTGGACGAGAACACCGGCAACGACCTGACGGGGGTGAGGGGATGACGACCCAGGCACTGAGGGAGCGGGCGACGACACCGGAAGAGAGGGACACCGCGACGGGCGGGCTCCGGGCGGAAGGGCGGCCGGCGACGGCCGTGCCGGTGATCCCGCTGTGGGAACGGGCTCGCCAGGGAGGACGGGGATGACGTCCCGGACGACGGACCCGGCTCAGGAGCGGCTGCGGCGGTGGCGGCTCGTGCTCGGAGGCGACGCGGCGGACGGCACCGGCTGTGCGCTGTCGGGGCAGGACGCGGCGATGGACGGCGCGCTCACCGCGCTCTACGGCAGGAAGGACGGCGCGTCACAGGGCGGCCGGGACCGTTCGGCGGGGCTCGGGGCGTCGGCGCCGTCCGTGGCGCGCTGGCTCGGGGACATCCGCACCTACTTCCCGTCCTCCGTCGTGCAGGTCATGCAGCGCGACGCCATCGACCGGCTCGGACTCGCCACGCTGCTGCTGGAGCCGGAGATGCTGGAGGCGGTGGAGGCCGACGTGCACCTCGTCGGCACGCTCCTGTCACTCAACAAGGCGATGCCGGAGACGACGAAGGACACGGCCCGGGCCGTCGTGCGCAAGGTCGTCGAGGACCTGGAGAAGCGGCTCGCCACCCGCACCCGGGCCACCCTCACCGGTGCGCTGGACCGCAGCGCCCGCATCAGCCGGCCCCGCCACCACGACATCGACTGGAACCGCACGATCGCGGCCAACCTCAAGCACTACCTGCCCGAGTACCGAACGATCGTGCCGGAACGGCTCATCGGCTACGGGCGGGCGACCCAGTCCACCAAGAAGGAGGTCATCCTCTGTATCGACCAGTCGGGATCCATGGCGGCATCCGTTGTGTACGCATCGGTGTTCGGGGCGGTGCTCGCCTCGATGCGGACGATCTCCACGCGACTCGTCGTCTTCGACACGGCGGTCGTCGACCTCACGGACCAACTGGACGACCCGGTCGACGTGCTGTTCGGCACGCAGCTCGGCGGTGGCACGGACATCAACCGGGCGCTCGCGTACTGCCAGTCGCAGATCACCCGGCCCGCGGAGACGGTGGTCGTGCTGATCAGCGACCTCTACGAAGGCGGCATCCGCAACGAGATGCTCAAACGGGTCTCCGCGATGAAGGCCTCGGGCGTGCAGTTCGTGACGCTGCTGGCGCTCTCGGACGAGGGGGCACCCGCGTACGACCGGGAACACGCGGCGGCGCTCGCGGCGCTGGGGGCACCGGCCTTCGCGTGCACGCCCGATCTGTTTCCCGAGGTGATGGCCGCGGCGATCGAGAAGCGGCCGTTGCCGATACCGGACGCGGCGTGAAGAACTCGGCTTGAAAGGGTTCCGCGTGAGGGCTTCCGCCTGAAGGGCTGTGCGTGGAGGGCTGCGCGTGAGGGTCGGATGGCGACTTGGTCGATGCATGGTCGTCCGGCGTGCAGCAGCGAAGCGGACATGACGGCCCGTCGGTGGGTAAGGGCTTGCGCAACCTCCGCACTCCCGTGCGAGGATCGGCGCCTGCTCGGCCGTGCGTGATGCCGGCTGGGCGGTACCGCTTCCGTCGCACGGGAGGAAGCCCCCACTTGATCTGGTCAGCAGCCCTGCCCGATGCCGTGTTGCGCATGCCGCGCACAGTGGCCGGGCGACGCGCGCTCCACGTGGCGCTGCTGGTGGGCGGGTTGCTGGTCATCGGGCTCCTATGGGGGGAACGGGCGTATGCGGAGAACGGCGGGGCGGCGTCACCGGAGGTCCGTGCCGGTGTGACGGCGGTGACGGCGAAGGCCGAGCGACCGAGGCACCTGGAGCGCAACAGGTCCCCCAAGCAGCCGTCGATCCCGGCGCTGTCGGGTCGCCGGGCACTGTCCGACCTCCGGGTGCGGTCCGACCTCTCGGCGCTGCCCGAGCCGGCAGTACGCCCGGCCCTGCCCGACCTCCCGGTTCCGCCCGACCTGCCTGAACCCCCGGTCTCGCCCGCGCTGCCGGACCTGCCACGGTTGCCGGGCAAGCCGGGGCTGCCCGGCGATTCCGTGCTCCCCACCGTGCCTGCGCTGTCGGTCTCGCCCGTGCTGCCGGACCTGCCACGGTTGCCGGGCAAGCCGGGGCTGCCCGGCGATTCCGTGCTCCCCACCGTGCCTGCGCTGTCGGTCTCGCCCGCGCTGCCCGCCTCGCCCCCGCTGCCGGACCCGCCCGGACTGCCGGACCCGCCCGGACTGCCGGACCTGCCCGGACCGCCCGGATCAGTCGCGCTGCCGGCCCTCCCCGTCCCACCCGGCGAGCACGTAGCGCTGCCCGGAGTGCCCGGGCTCCCCCCGCTACCCGGCAGCCAGTCGGCACCACCGGGCCACCTGCCCGGCCTCCCCCTGCTCCCCGGTCAGCCGGAGCCATCGGGCCCCCCTCTCCCCGCCCCGGTCACGGCTGGCCCGCAACCGGAAGGGACGGCGGCGCGAGGGGTCGTTCTTCCGAAGCGGACCACGGCCCCGGGCGCCACCGCCCGGGGCAGCGGGCCGCACGCCACCCGTGCCCACCACGTCAGACCGGTGGACCACCCCGGCCGTCCGAACCGCTCACATCACCTCCGCCCGGCCCCTCCCTCCCCGCACGCCGGGCTTACCCCGGCCGGTCACCCGGCAGACGGCCGTCCCGGGGTGCTCGGGAATCGGGTCATGGCCGACAGCGGCTCGTCGCGTCACGGCGACGCCCACGCCCTCCCCCCGGGCCGCCGGGCACCGCTCAGGCTCGTGCCCGGTGCCGCGGCCCGCACCCCCCTGGCCGGCACCAGGGGCGGCCAACGGGACATCCCCCTCTTCCCCGGCTAGTACGAACGGATCACCCGGGCGGCTTGCAGCAGACCCGTCCGGGACGCCCATGGCGGCCCTTCCCCCAAGTGCTTCACGAGGCCTCACGCCCGTACGGCCGAAAGCCGTCGGTTGTCCGGGACCGAGACCTCGTGGAAGGGCCGGGTGATCCCCATCGGGGTGGGGACCGACCGGCCCGCACCCCGGAGAGCCGGGCCCTGAACAGGGCCTCGGTACTCCTCCGGAGGTGTCCGGCGGGCCTCACCGGGTCAACCCCAGCCCGGTGAGGCCCCTCACCCCCGGCACGCCGTGCCAGAGAGCGCGGCATCATGTGACAGGTATCACCGCTCAGGTGTGACCCTCGATTTAGAGGCCCCCCGCAAGCAGCGATAACCTGCGAGACGGACATGCCGCGCGCTCGGACACCGTGTGCGCCTCCCTTGTGACAGACAGCGGACGTCACGTTGCCCTCGCGGCACGCCCACGCAGACAACGAACCGCGAGATCACTGATAGGGACGGAAGCGCGTGGACCTGTTCGAGTACCAGGCGAGGGACCTCTTCGCCAAGCACGATGTACCGGTGCTGGCCGGTGAAGTCATCGACACGCCTGAGGCGGCCCGCGCAGCCACCGAGCGCCTCGGTGGCAAGTCCGTCGTCAAGGCCCAGGTGAAGGTCGGCGGCCGCGGCAAGGCCGGTGGCGTCAAGCTCGCCGCCACCCCCGACGAGGCGGTCGAGCACGCGACCAACATCCTCGGCATGGACATCAAGGGCCACACGGTCCACAAGGTGATGATCGCCGAGACGGCCCCGGAGATCGTGGAGGAGTACTACGTCTCCTTCCTCCTGGACCGTGCCAACCGCACCTTCCTCTCCATCGCGTCCGTCGAGGGCGGCATGGAGATCGAGGAGGTGGCGGCCACCCGCCCCGACGCCGTCGCCAAGACGCCGATCGACGCCAACGAGGGTGTCACCGAGGAGAAGGCCCGCGAGATCGTCGCGGCCGCCAAGTTCCCGGCCGAGGTCGCCGACAAGGTCGTGAACGTCCTGGTCAAGCTGTGGGACACCTTCATCAAGGAGGACGCCCTCCTGGTCGAGGTCAACCCGCTGGCCAAGGTCGCCTCCGGTGACGTCATCGCCCTGGACGGCAAGGTCTCCCTGGACGAGAACGCCGAGTTCCGTCAGCCGGAGCACGAGGCCCTCCAGGACAAGGACGCGGCCAACCCGCTCGAGGCCGCCGCCAAGGCGAAGAACCTCAACTACGTCAAGCTCGACGGCGAGGTCGGCATCATCGGCAACGGCGCGGGTCTCGTCATGAGCACCCTGGACGTCGTCGCGTACGCCGGTGAGGCGCACGGCGGCGTCAAGCCGGCCAACTTCCTCGACATCGGCGGTGGCGCCTCCGCCGCCGTCATGGCGAACGGCCTGGAGATCATCCTCGGCGACCCGGACGTCAAGTCCGTCTTCGTCAACGTCTTCGGTGGCATCACCGCCTGTGACGAGGTCGCCAACGGCATCGTCCAGGCGCTGCAGCTGCTCAAGGACAAGGGTGAGGACGTCACCAAGCCCCTCGTCGTCCGTCTGGACGGCAACAACGCGGAGCTCGGGCGCAAGATCCTCTCCGACGCCAACCACCCGCTGGTGCAGCGTGTGGACACCATGGACGGAGCGGCCGACAAGGCCGCCGAGCTCGCGGCTGCGAAGTAAGGGACGAGGGACTAAACAGCCATGGCTATCTTCCTCAACAAGGACAGCAAGGTCATCGTCCAGGGCATGACCGGTGCCACGGGCATGAAGCACACCAAGCTCATGCTGGCCGACGGCACGAACATCGTCGGTGGCGTGAACCCCCGCAAGGCCGGCACGTCCGTCGACATCGACGGCAACGACATCCCGGTCTTCGGCACGGTCGCCGAGGCGATCGAGAAGACGGGCGCGAACGTGTCCGTGCTCTTCGTCCCGCCGGCGTTCGCCAAGGCCGCGGTCGTCGAGGCCATCGACGCCGAGATCCCGCTCGCGGTCGTCATCACCGAGGGCATCGCGGTCCACGACTCGGCCGCGTTCTACGCGTACGCCGTGTCCAAGGGCAACAAGACCCGGATCATCGGCCCGAACTGCCCCGGTCTCATCACGCCGGGCCAGTCCAACGCCGGCATCATCCCGGGCGACATCACCAAGCCGGGCCGCATCGGCCTGGTCTCGAAGTCCGGCACGCTGACGTACCAGATGATGTACGAGCTGCGCGACATCGGCTTCTCCTCCGCCGTCGGCATCGGTGGCGACCCGGTGATCGGGACGACCCACATCGACGCCCTCGCCGCGTTCGAGGCCGACCCCGACACCGACCTGATCGTCATGATCGGTGAGATCGGCGGCGACGCCGAGGAGCGGGCCGCGGCCTTCATCAAGGAGAACGTGAAGAAGCCGGTCGTCGGCTACGTCGCGGGCTTCACCGCGCCCGAGGGCAAGACCATGGGCCACGCCGGCGCCATCGTCTCCGGCTCCTCCGGCACGGCCGCCGCGAAGAAGGAGGCCCTCGAGGCCGCCGGCGTCAAGGTCGGCAAGACGCCGACCGAGACGGCCAAGCTGGCGCGCGCCATTCTCGGCAGCTGAGTACAGCCTCACCGGCTGAACGACGCCGTAGCGCACACCGATGGGCCCGCTCCCCGAACGGGGGCGGGCCCATCGGCCTGTCCGCGGTCGAGCGCCGTGCCCGCCCCGCCGGCCGGTTCCGCCGCGCCCGACGGCTCGCTCGCGCGCCGCAATGGCCCGTTTGCGCGACCGCCGCGTCGGCCGGTTCCGTCCCGCCCGTCACCGCGGCTGCGGCTGCAATCGGTCGGGGCCCTTCTGCTCCTCCTCGCGCAGCTTCGCGCGCAGTTCCCGCTCCGACTCCGACAGCGGTCCGGGAGCGACCGGTGGCGGCACGCCCTGGACCGTCTCTCCCGCCGGTACCGGCGGCTCGTAGTGGGTGGGGGCCGTGCGGACGGTGAGGGCCGTGGTGCCGATCAGGGCGACCGTGAAGGCGATGGCGGCCCGGGTCCAGAAGCGGGCCCGGCGCTCGCCGCCCCTGCGGACGGTCAGGGGTGTGGAGGCACGCAGCCGCTCGGTGGAGGCCAGCTCGACCAGCCGCCAGTGCAGAGTTTCCGGGTCCGCCAGCTCCGGCAGCCGCTCGGCGACCGCCTCGCGCGCGTGCGCCAGCCGGTTCACGGCAGCGCGGGTGCTCGCCTCCGTCTCCGCCGCCGTCTCCGGCAGGCCGAGCCCGACCCCGTCGTAGAGCACGAGCGTGCGGCGGTAGGACGGCGGGAGCTTCAGCAGGGTGTCCATCAGCGCACGGTCGAGGGCGTCGGGCGGGGGTGGCTCGGGGTACCGGTGACGCGACCGGAACCGGTGCCACGGGGAGAGCGCGCACTCGTACGCCATCGCACGCACCCAGCCCGCCGGGTCGCGGTCGCGGGCCACCTCGGGCCACCTCTGCCAGGCGATCTGGAAGGCCCGTTCCACCGACTCCCGGGCCAGTTCGCGGCGGCCGGTCAGCAGGTAGGTCTGCCGGACGAGGGCGGGGGCGCAGAAGGCGTACAGGGCGTCGAAGGCCTGGTCGGGGGTCAGGGCGGCGATGGCGTCGTCCGGCCGGCGCGGTGACGTCGTACGCGGGCGGTCCGTGAGGATGACGCGGTGTCCGTGGGGGACAGGGGTGTTGCTCCGGTCGGGGACGGTGACGGGTCCTCGGCTCCGGTCCTTCGCGGCGGGCCGTTTCCGGTCGGTGGGAGCGGGCTTGCGCCGGGCCCGGGCGGCTCGCCGGGAAGCCGCCTCCCCGGGCAAAGTCACCGGCTCACCGGCATCGGCGGCGTTCTCCTGAGGGGAGGTCATCTCCGCCTCCTCGCCCAGTGAGTTGAGCAGCTTCGCGTACTTCTCCCCTTTGCGGCCGCGCGGCGTGGAGCGGCCGGTCTCCCACCCGCGCACCGTCTCGCTGGTGACGCCCACCCGGGATGCCAGCTGAGCCCGCGTCAGCGAGGCGGCCTCGCGCAGGCGTCGGCGTTCCTTGGGCGGGGGGAGGGGGATGGCAGGGCTCTGTGTCACAGGGCGCCCCTCCGTCCAGAAAAGAACATAAACGTATATTGAGCGACACAGCGAGGGTTCGCCTGTTACGACGGGAAAGCGCGTGTCGTTGGGAGCATGGCGGTCGTGATCGAGATGACCGCTCGCCGACGTTCGCCGTCGCCCCTGCTCACCCGGATGCGCGACCGTTCGCCCGGACTGGCCGGCGGTTTCACGGGTGGTGCGCTCGCGGCGGGCCTGGGACTCGCGTCGTTCGCCGTGCTCGTGATGCTGCTGTGGATCAGCTCGCCGTATCCCGACAGCGGGCCCGGCGGGGCCATGCACGTGGCGGCGGCTCTGTGGCTGCTGGCGCACGGTGCCGAGCTGGTCCGCACCGACACGCTCTCCGGTGTCCCCGCTCCCATGGGCATCCCGCCCCTGCTGCTGCTGGCGTTGCCGGTGTGGCTGCTGCACCGGGCGGCACGAGACGCCACGGACGGTGGGGGAGGAGACGAGGACGACGACTCGGGGGCGGACGCCGGGCCGGTCGCGGCCCCGCCCCCGGTCGCCCCTCGCACGGCGTGGGCGGGCGTGGTCCTCGGGTACGTCGCCGTCGCCGTGCCCGCCGCCCTGTACGCCGCCGGCGGGGCGCTGCGCCCGTCCTGGGTGGGGACGGGGGTGTGCGTCCTGCTGGTCGCCGTCGTGGCGGCGGGGGCGGGCGTGTGGTCGGCGTACGGCCGTCCGCACAGGCCGCTGCGGCGGCTGCTGGGTGCGCTGCCGGTGGGAGTGCGCCCGCTGGTGCTCGGCCCGGACGGGCGCCCGGGTGTCGCCGCCCGGGCGGCGGCGGCCGGGGTGGCGGTGCTCCTCGGCGGCGGTGCGCTGCTGGTGACGGTGTCGCTGGTGGGGCATGGCGCGACGGCCCAGGCGTCGTTGCTCCGGCTGACCGAGGGGTGGTCGGGGCGGTTCGCCGTGCTGCTGCTGTGCGCGGCCCTCGTCCCCAACGCGGCGGTGTGGGGTGCCGCCTACGCCCTCGGCCCGGGTTTCACCCTCGGTGCCGGCCACGCGGTCGGTCCGCTGTCCTCGGCTCCGGCCCCGTTCCTGCCGCCGTTTCCGTTGCTGGCGGCGGTGCCGGAGGCGGGGGAGGGGACGCCGCTGCACTGGGCGGCCGGGGTGGTGCCGATGGTCGCCGGGGTGGTCGTGGGCTGGACGGTGGCCAAGCGGGCGGCGTCCGCGGAGGGTGCCGCGACGAGGCCGGGCAGTGCGCGGCCCGAGGTCTGGTCGACCGGCCGCACGGCCCGTGCCGCGGCGCTGGCTTCTCTGCTGGGCGCCGTGGTGCTCGGGGGGCTGGCCGCGCTGTCGGGCGGCCCCCTCGGCTCCGGAGTGCTGTCCCGTTTCGGCCCGGTCTGGTGGCAGGTGGGCGCCGCGACGCTGGCCTGGCTGGGGCTGCCGGCGATCCCGACGGCGATCGGCGTACGGGCCTGGCGGTGCCGGTCGCCGCGGGCGGCGGAGCCGACGATCGGCAGGCAGCGGGAGGACACGGCTCAGGGCGCCCATGGGGCCGGGCGGCTGCGGAAGGGTGTACGGCTCGGCCGCGGTTGGTTCACGCGCACCGGGGTCGCCGGGGTCTCCGGGGTCGCCGGGATCGCGGGAGTGGCCGGGGGCGCCGGAGCCACCGACGCCAGTCGGGCGGCCGTGGCGTCTCGGGGAGCCGGGGATTCTCGGGGCACCGGAGCGGCCGACGCCGCCGGGGGTACCGGGCGGGCCGGGGGCTTCGAGGGTGGCGGACGTTTCCGGGGTGCCGGAGCGGTCGACGCCGCCGGGGGTGCCGGGTGCTACGACGACGGCGGACGTTCCCGGAGTTCCAAAGCCGCCGACGCCGGTCCGGGTGCCGCGCGCGCCAGGGGCGACGACGGCGCCGCCTACTTCTGGGATCCAGGAGATCCGGGAGGCGCCTGGGGCGTCGGTGACCCGGGACGCCCCGGGCGCGACACGGCACCGGCGGACGCCACCCCGGCGCCACACCCCTCCGACCCCGAACCGGACACGACCTACGCCCCGTACGCCCCCTACGAGCCCTTCGAGTACGACTTCCTGCCGCCCGGCCCGGCCCCCGAGCCGCACGACGCTCCGGCCCCGCCCGACCGGCCCTCCCCGCCGGAGAACCGCTAGGGCGTCAGTCGTCCGTCTCCAGGAACCCCCGGAGTTTCTCCGGCAGAAGCGTGGAGCAGGACTGCTTCGCCTCGTTGGTCAGGGCGTCGTTGGTGCACGTGTAGTAGTCGCGGTAGACCAGCTGCGCCGTGAAGGACGCGGCGACCAGGGCGATCGCCAGGGACGCCGTGACCAGGCCGCTCACCGCCGCCGTCGTCTGAGGACGGCCGCCCTGCTGCTCGGGGGCCGGGGAGTCCGGGTCGGGCCGGTGGGGCTTGGCCCGCAGGGAGCTGATGGCCCAGTAGAGGGCGAGCGCGCCGAGCAGCAGGGCCACGTACGGCCAGCTGAAGAGGGCGAAGAAGAAGGCCCACATGCCCGACAGCAGGGCATAGCGCGCCCGGCGCTGCGCGGGGTCCGTTGGGTCCCAGCGCATGTTCGGGCCGCCGCCCTGGGGGCCGCCCTGGCCCTCGGGCCCGCCGCGGGGACGCTCACCGAAGCCGCCGGGGGAACGGCCGGGCTGCCGGTCGCTCCACTGACTGCCCCAGGACGAGCGGTCGCGCCCGCCACCGTCTCCGGAATCCTGGGAGCCGTCACCCGACGGGCGTCGCGGCTGCCAGGGCCGGTCCGGGGTGCCCTCGGGGGGCGGGGCGAAGGGGTTGTCCTCCTGGGACCCGCGCCCCCGCCCGTCCCCGCCGTCGCCGCCCGAAGGCGCGTCGGGCGGTGTGCTGGAGCGCTCCCGCAGCAGCACGGCGCCGCGCTCCCCTCCCTGCGGCGACAGCTGGGGGAACGTGAGGAGTCGCAGGCTGCGGTCCGGCATCAAGTGAGCGTCTTCCCGTTGGTGAGGAGGAATGAGTGGACGGAACGGAACGGCGTCGGACCCGGGTCCGTCACCTCCTGAACGCACCACGTCCGGACGTCGTTCCCGAACCGGCTCCGCCCAGACGCTACCTTCCGGCCGTGCCCCCGTCCCGTGGGGGCCGTCCGGTGTGCCGGTATCGTTGCTGACGGTCGGCCGGTTCGTAGGCTTCCCCGTATCCGGGGACGCGAAGCATTCGTATGAATGTACAAAACGTTGAGCGCCGGCCACCTTGGACAGACATTTCCCCGAGAAAGGCCTCCACCGTGGCCGCCAAGCCCGTGGCCCCGCGCGCCAAGCGCCTCGTCGTGCTGGTCTCCGGATCCGGCACCAACCTTCAGGCGCTGCTCGACGAGATCGCCGCCGTCGGCGCGCAGGAGTACGGGGCCGAGATCGTGGCCGTCGGCGCGGACCGCGAGGGGATCGAAGGGCTGGCGCGTGCCGAGCGCGCGGGACTGCCGACCTTCGTGTGCAAGGTCAAGGACCACGGCAGCCGCGAGGAGTGGGACGCCGCCCTCGCCGAGGCCGTCGCCGCCCATGAGCCCGATCTCGTCGTCTCCGCCGGGTTCATGAAGATCGTCGGCAAGGAGTTCCTCGCGCGGTTCGGCGGGCGGTTCGTCAACACGCACCCCGCGCTGCTGCCCAGTTTCCCGGGGGCCCACGGCGTACGGGACGCGCTCGCGTACGGCGCCAAGGTCACCGGCTGCACCGTCCACTTCGTCGACGACGGCGTCGACACCGGGCCGATCATCGCGCAGGGCGTGGTGGAGATCCGGGACGAGGACGACGAAGGCGCTCTGCACGAGCGCATCAAGGAAGTCGAGCGAAGGCTGCTCGTCGAGGTCGTGGGGCGCCTCGCCCGCAACGGCCATCGCATTGAGGGACGAAAGGTAGTTATCCAGTGACCGCCGAGAGCAACAAGCGGCCCCTTCGCCGGGCGCTCGTCAGCGTCTACGACAAGACCGGGCTGGAGGACCTCGCGCGCGGGCTCCACGAGGCCGGGGTCGAGCTCGTCTCCACCGGCTCCACCGCCGCGAAGATCGCCGCTGCCGGCGTCCCCGTCACCAAGGTCGAGGAGCTCACCGGCTTCCCCGAGTGCCTGGACGGCCGGGTCAAGACCCTGCACCCCCGGGTCCACGCCGGCATCCTCGCCGACCTGCGCCTGGAGGACCACCGGCGGCAGCTCGCCGAGCTGGGTGTCGAGCCGTTCGACCTCGTCGTCGTCAACCTCTACCCGTTCCGCGAGACCGTCGCCTCCGGCGCCTCGCCCGACGAGTGCGTCGAGCAGATCGACATCGGCGGCCCTTCGATGGTCCGGGCCGCCGCCAAGAACCACCCGTCGGTCGCGGTCGTCACCAGCCCCGCGCGGTACGCCGATGTGCTCAAGGCCGTCCAGAACGGCGGCTTCGACCTCGCCACCCGCAAGCGGCTCGCCGCCGAGGCCTTCCAGCACACGGCCGCCTACGACGTCGCGGTCGCCTCCTGGTTCGCCTCCTCCTACGCCCCCGTCGACGAGTCGCGGTTCCCCGACTTCCTCGGCGCCACCTGGGAGCGCGAGCACACCCTGCGCTACGGCGAGAACCCGCACCAGCCGGCCGCGCTCTACGCCTCCCCGGAGGGCGGCGGTCTCGCCCGGGCGGAGCAGCTGCACGGCAAGGAGATGTCGTACAACAACTACACGGACACGGACGCCGCCCGCCGTGCCGCGTACGACCACGCCGAGCCGTGCGTCGCGATCATCAAGCACGCCAACCCGTGCGGCATCGCGATCGGCGCGGACGTCGCCGAGGCGCACCGCAAGGCGCACGCCTGCGACCCGCTGTCGGCGTTCGGCGGTGTGATCGCGGTCAACCGCCCGGTCAGCAAGGAGATGGCCGAGCAGGTCGCGGAGATCTTCACCGAGGTCATCGTCGCGCCCGGCTACGAGGACGGGGCCCTGGAGGCCCTCACCAAGAAGAAGAACATCCGCGTGCTGCGCTGCCCCGACGGCCCCTCGGCCCCGGTCGAGGTCAAGCCCATCGACGGCGGCGCGCTGCTCCAGGTCACCGACCGCCTCCAGGCCGACGGCGACGACCCGGCCGACTGGACGCTGGCGACCGGCGAGGCGCTGAGCGCCGACGAGCTGGCCGAGCTGGCCTTCGCCTGGAAGGCCTGCCGCGCGGTGAAGTCCAACGCGATCCTGCTCGCCAAGGACGGCGCCTCGGTGGGCGTCGGCATGGGGCAGGTCAACCGCGTCGACTCCGCGAAGCTCGCCGTCGAGCGGGCGGGCGCCGAGCGCGCCGCGGGCGCGTACGCCGCGTCCGACGCGTTCTTCCCCTTCCCGGACGGCCTGGAGATCCTCACCGAGGCCGGAGTGAAGGCCGTGGTCCAGCCCGGCGGATCGGTCCGCGACGAACTGGTCGTGGAGGCCGCGCAGAAGGCCGGCGTCACGATGTACTTCACGGGGACGCGGCACTTCTTCCACTGAGAGTGCCGGTGGAGCGGGCCGGCGGCACAGCCGGCCCGCTCCGTACGGCTCAGCCGTCGATCTCGTACCGCCCGACCTCCAGGAAGTACCGCAGCTCCTCCGGAGTGCCGTCCATGGCATCCTCGGCGGCGGCCCGGAGCGCCGCGCTGATGGTCGGGTCGGCGAGGATGCGGGCGATGGTGACGCGGTCGTCCTCGGCCTGGGCCAGGCGGTGGCCGGTCTCCAGGAACGCG
>NZ_JBIBEQ010000007.1:199965-562317 GCF_042955215.1 Streptomyces sp. NPDC012466
GCGCAGGGCCTCCGGGGTGTTCACGTCGAGTGCCTTGCCGGCTTCCCGCTTGACGGCCCGTCCGGAGTCCGGGTCGGCGAGGATGCGGGCGATGGTGACGCGGTCGTCCTCGGCCTGGGCGAGGCGGTGGCCGGTCTCCAGGAAGGCGCGCAGGGCCTCCGGGGTGTTCACGTCGAGTGCCTTGCCGGCTTCCCGCTTGACGGCCCGTCCGGAGTCCGGGTCGGCGAGGATGCGGGCGATGGCGACGCGGTCGTCCTCGGCCTGGGCGAGACGGTAGCCGGTCTTCAGGAACTCCCGCATGTCCTCCACGGTCCCGTCGAGCGCCGCGTTGGCCTCACGGGTGACTCCGCGGCCGCTGTCCTCGTCGGCCAGGATGCGCAGGATCGCGATCCGGAGGTCGTGCTCGTCCATCTCGTCCACCGGCGTGCCGTCCGTCTGCGACGTCGCCGTCACCGCGGTGGACGGGGACGGCGTGCCGACGGCGAAGGCCGGGGCGGTGAGCAGGAGGGCCGGCGTCAGGGCGCCGGCGGCGACGATCAGGGCACCGCGGGTGAGTCTCATGTGTGAACCTGCCTTGGGTCGAGGGAATTCGGATGATCGGGGGGCACCGGACGGGTGCCGTGGCCGGGGGTGCGGGCGTGCTCGCCTTTCCGGGCCGGTGGATCACGGCCAGGGGCGGGCAGTGTTCGGGTTGTGCCGTTGCCGGGTCGTGGCCCGGGGCCTCCGGCACATCCGTCACTTCGCACTGCGCAGTGCCGCCCACGTTTCGGGTCCGACCTTGCCGTCGGGGCTCAGTCCCGCGGCACGCTGGAACTTCCGCACCGCCGTGTCGGTGCCCTTGCCGAACTGGCCGTCCACGCCCGTGCCGCCCAGGCCGTAGCCGCGTTCGGTCAGCATGCACTGCACCTGCACGACGCGCGGGCCGCGGTCGCCGCGCCGGGTGAGTTCGGTGCCGGAGTAGTGGGTGCACCGGGCGATCCAGGGCGGGGTGTCGGGTTTCGTCGCGGTCTGGGTGGGGGTGGGGGCCGGGGCGCTGCCGCCGCTGTCGGTGTCGCCGCCGTCGGAGGCCGCGGTGCCGCCGCCGTCGGGGGTCGCTCCTGCTGCGCCGGCACGCCCCGCTGACCCGGACGCGTCGCCGCCGGCGTCTTCCCGCGCCTGCTCCTTCACCTCCTCCGCGCCGGGCTTGCTCTCCTCTGTGGTGGAGGGCGAGGCGGCGGAGCCGGGCCGGACCGAGGCCGGTCCGTCGAGGTGGGTGACGTCGGTGGGGGCTGGCGGCGAGGCCGACGCGGTGTCGTCGAGGTCCGGGCGGGTGAGGAAGAAGGCGCCCGCGGCCACGACGGACACGGCGATGACGCAAGCGATGGCGAGATAGGACGCCTGTCGCTTACGGCGGTCGGCGTGCTCGCCGGTGGGGGCCGCGGCGGAGGGGGTGTCCTGAACGGGCGGCGTCGCCGGGCCGCCGTGCCCTGCCGGCGGTGTGGGCGCACGGACGTGGCCGGCCTCCTCGGCGGAGGAACGTTCCAGCAGCCGACAGCCCCGCTGCCGGGCGAACAGCCGGGTGGCCAGCGGTTCCTGCCAGGAAGAGGTGGGGCCGTGACCGGCCGCCGCGGCCGCGCCGATCAACTGCTGCGGGGTGGGCCGCCCGCCCGGGTCCTTGGCGAGGCAGGCGGACAGCAGCGCGGCCAACGCGGGATCCGCGGCCGTCAGTTCGGCCATGACGTCCTGCTTGGGCTCTTCGAAGGCGACCCGGTGCATGACGTCCACGCCCGTCCCGTCCCCGAAAGGGGCGTGCCCGGTGGCGGCGTAGACGATCGTGCACGCGAGAGAGAAGACGTCGGAGGCGGTGTCGCAGCGGCCCTCACGCAGGTACTCGGGCGCCATGTAGGCCGGCGTGCCGACCCGGTTGCCGCTGATGGTGATCGAGCTGCTGTCGACGGCCTGCGCGATGCCGAAGTCGATGACGTGCGCGCCCTGCGGCGACAGGATCACGTTGGACGGCTTGAGATCCCGGTGTACGACCCCGGCGGCGTCCAGCGCCGACAGCGCCCGCCCCAGCTCCGCCACCAGCCGCCACACTCCGGCCGGCTCGAGCGCGCCGCAGTCGCGGACGGCGTCGGCGAGGTTGAGGCCGGGCAGGTACCGGGTCGCCATCCACAGCAACTCGTCCTCGAACCCGCTGCCGAGCAGGGGTGGCGCGTGCGGCGTACGCAGCCGGGCGTGCACGGAGGCCTCCCGCTCGAAACGCCGCCGGAACCGGGGGTCTTCGGCGTACTCGGGGCGGATCACCTTGACGGCGGCGAGACCGGGGGTGTCGTCGGCGGGGCGGGCGAGGTAGACGCGGCCCATGCCGCCGCTGCCGAGCAGCCCGAGCGGTAAGTAGGGGCCGATCCGTCCCGGGTCCCTGGCACGTAATGGACTCGCGCCGGCCTGCTCCAACGCGGCGTCCCCGGACGCCGGAGAGTGCGGCGGCACAGGCCGTTGGTCTGACATGGCTCCCCCGATGTGCTGCGGTCTCGCAACGAGCAATCGCACGGCAGTTTGGCCGAAGGCTACCGTCCAGGGGAACGGCCCGCCGGACATCCGGCAGGCCGCAGATCACTTGTGCGCTCGGGCACTTGTGCCGTCAGCCGTGGACCGAGCCGGCCTGGTCCTCCTTGGAACCCAGGTCGCTCACGCAGCCCTTCGCGCTGTACCCCTTGGATCAGGTCAGTTCGCGCAGGTGGGTCAGCCGGCGGGGCGTGGCCGTCCCGGTGGGCAGGAACTTCAGCGCGGCCGCGGGCGGCAGTTCGGTGCCGTCACCGATGCGCCGGGCCGCGTACACGCTGCCGAAGGCGCCCGTCGCGATGGGCTCGCGCACCTCCCGGACGCCGACCCGGTAGCCCTTCGGTACGGGCACGGCGTAGGGCTCGGTCACCGGGTCACCGGGTCACCTCACCGGGCGGGACGGCCGGTACCGGGGCGCAGCGGTGGGCAACGTTGTCGGACGCGCTCCGGCCGAAGGTGGGGCGTTCGCCGGGCGCGAGTGGGATCCGGGTGCGGTTTCGCTCGTCCTCCGTGGTCGGCGGAGGTACCACGATGATGCTGTACAAGGTGCTCTCCCCGTGCCTGAACAGCTACCACCGTCAGACCAGGGCGACGCACCAGGGCCGTGCCCCCCCCTCGTACGGGTGAGACACGGCCCTTGGATGTGAATGGCGTGAACCGGTCCGGTCGGCCGGGACCGTTCAGTAGCGGGGGCGGTTGAACCAGGCCTTGCCGGCCGCGTTGCCGACGAAGACGGCCACCAGGATGGCGAGGATCGTGTGCACCAGGCCCACGATGACGAACGGGTAGATGCCGAGGACCGCCGTGATGATGGCGAAGACCAGGAGGGTGACCCGGGCGCCGTTGCCGCCGTTCTTGAACTTCGTCGCCAGGACGGCCGCGAACACCAGCCAGGCCAGGCCGAACACCACGTAGCCCCAGATCAGGCCGGTCGAGTCACCGACGAGGTCCTGGAAGGCGGTGTTGTCCTTGAGGGACTCGTCGTCCTTCGCGGCGTTGAGCGCGATGGCGGAGAAGGCGAAGATGGCCACGCCGACGACCTGCAGACCGACGATGACCCACATCATCACGCGGGCCGCGCTCACCGAGCCGGGCATCGTGGTCGGCGCGGCGGGGCCGCCGTAGGGGGAGACCGGAGGGGCCTGCGGGTAGCCGTAACCGGGAGCCTGCCCCTGGTCCTGCGGGTAACCGTAGCCCGGCTGCTGCGGCTGCTGTCCCTGGGGAGCGCCGTAGGGGTTGTTGGGGTCGCCGTAGCTCATGGGGGACTTTCCTCCGTTGGTCCGAGTGCGGGGACGACGCGTGACATCCGCACGGAGGAAAATCTTCAGTATTGCGACCGTCCCCCCGTTGAACTGCCCGCGGCACTTGTCGGGTCATCGTTCTTCACCACTGACCGGCTTGTCCAGCCGCATTCCCGATGTGTTGTGCAAGTGCAACATCGCTGATCATGGGCGGATACGGGAGGACGGGCCCCGCGGTGCCCGGATTGCGGTCGGATTGGAACCACGGCGGGGTCATCCGCGAGGATGGGGTCATGACCGCCCAGATTCTCGATGGCAAGGCCACCGCAGCCGCGATCAAGTCCGATCTGACCGCCCGCGTGGCGGCGCTGAAGGAGAAGGGCGTCACGCCCGGCCTCGGCACGATCCTGGTCGGGGAAGACCCCGGCAGCCAGAAGTACGTCGCCGGCAAGCACCGCGACTGCGCGCAGGTGGGTATCGCCTCCATCCAGCGCGAACTGCCCGCCACGGCGACCCAGGAGGAGATCGAGGCGGTCGTCCGCGAGCTGAACGAGGACCCGGCCTGCACCGGGTACATCGTGCAACTGCCGCTGCCCAGGGGCATCGACGAGAACCGCATCCTCGAGCTGATGGACCCGGACAAGGACGCGGACGGGCTGCACCCGATGAACCTCGGGCGCCTCGTCCTCAACGAGCCCGCCCCGCTGCCCTGCACCCCGAACGGCGTGCTGACGCTGCTGCGCCGCTACGGCGTGGAGATCAAGGGCGCCGAGGTTGTGGTCGTCGGACGCGGTGTGACCATCGGCCGGCCGATGCCGCTGCTGCTCACCCGCCGCAGCGAGAACGCGACCGTGACCCAGTGCCACACCGGCACGCGGGATCTGTCGGCGCACCTCAAGCGCGCCGACATCATCGTGGCCGCCGCCGGTTCCGCCCATCTGATCCGCGCCGAGGACGTGAAGCCCGGCGCGGCCGTCCTCGACGTCGGCGTCTCCCGGAGCGCCGAGGGCAAGATCGTGGGCGACGTCCACCCCGACGTGGCCGAGGTCGCCGGCTGGATCTCCCCGAACCCCGGCGGAGTCGGCCCGATGACCCGTGCCCAGCTGCTCGTGAACGTGGTCGAGGCGGCGGAGCGCAGTGTCGGCTGAGCACGGCGCCCCGAGCGAGCGGGAGACGCCGAGCGGGCAGGAGACCCCGAGCGGGCATGACTCGCCGGAGGGCCTCACCGTCCGCGACCCCATCAGCGCGCCCGACGCCCAGGGGCGGCCGCGGCGGGTCACCCGGCGCTTCCCGCTGTTCACCAAGGACACCGCGCGGCCCGAGGGCGGCGGCCGGGCCGCGTCCGGGGACGCGCCCGCGCCGGCGCGGCAGTGGCCCGTGCTCGCCGTGCTGGGTCTGGCCGGGCTCGGGCTGCTGGTGACCGCGTTCGGCCAGTTCCGGTTCGGGACGCTGTTGATCGGCGCCGCCCTGCTGGGCGGCGGCGCGATGCGCTGGCTGCTGCCGGACGTCGGCATGCTCGCCGTCCGCTCCCGCTTCACGGACATCGTCACCTGCGGCCTGCTGGGCACCGTGATCGTCCTGCTGGCGTTGATGGCGCAGCCGCATCCGCTGCTGCAGATCCCGTTCCTGAAGGACACCCTGCACTTCACGGTCACCAACGAGTGACGAGACGGCGGCCCGTCCCCTCCCCCGAGGAAGGACGGGCCGCCGTCACGCCCCACCCTCCAACACGGCGAACGGCCTGTTCAACGGCTGTCAGTGCGCTGTGGCACGGAAGTGACGGTTCCGCTACGTCCTGCATCCGATTCGGCATGAAGTGGTGCAAGCGCGGGGTTGGCGTGGACAATCGGGACGGTCCAGGGTGTATCGCGCGCGGTCACCATGCTCCTGTGCGCCCCCCGTCAGGGAACTGAGATCCTGAGTGGGCGCATCCCTGTGGGTATCCAGAACGGGGACTCGGCCGAGGCCGCCACGCGCGGGGCGAACAGCGCGAGAAATATCAGCACGTACCGGGGGGAAGAGGGGGAGCAATGCCTCGTTGGAAGGCCTTGCCGGATGAGCTCGATCCACAGATCAGGGAGTTCACCAGTCAGCTGCGCAGGCTCGTGGACCGCAGCGGCCTGAGCATCGCGTCGGTGGCGGACCGCACGGGCTACAGCAAGACGTCGTGGGAGCGTTACCTGAACGGCCGGCTGCTCGCGCCGAAGGGCGCGATCGTGGCCCTTGCCGAGGTCACCGGCACCAATCCGGTGCACCTGACCACCATGTGGGAGCTCGCCGAGCGTGCCTGGAGCCGCTCGGAGATGCGGCACGACATGACGATGGAGGCCATACGGATCTCCCAGGCGCGCGCCGCGCTCGGCGAGTTCGGCGGGCAGGACTTCACCGACCCCTCGGCCGGTGGCAGGACGTCCTCCTCGGGCGAGGGCAGAGCGGCCTCCGCGGGCAGCGGCAAGCCCGCCCGCCGCGGTGGCACCACCGTCACGCCGGGCATCGCGGGACCGGCCGGTGTGGCGCCGTCCGTGCCGCCGCAGCCGACGGCCCCCGAGGTCCAGGACTCCACCGGCGCGGGTGTGCGGGAGGAGAGCCGCGGCGCCGAGCCCGAGGTCAACTCGTGGGGGATGGCCGGGTACCAGGGCCCGTCGCCGACGGGCGGGCGCTCCGCCGGTCCCGGCACCGGCAGGGGCTCCCGGCCCGGCTCGGGGCCCGCTACCCCCGTCGGCTCGCCCGGCGGCCCCGGCCGGACCGGCGCGGGGGCGGGCTCGTACGGCGAACCGCAGGACGCCGTCCCGGCCCGGACCGGCCAAGCCGCCGGTGCCGGCGGTGCTTCCGGTGGTTCCGGCGGGACCCGTCGCGCCGCCTCCGCCTCCGCGGGCAAGAAGCGGACCGCGACTTTCCTCGCGGGTGTCGTGGGCGTGCTCGTGGTGATCGCCGGCGCGTTCTACCTCACCGGCGGCGGTGGCGGCGACGAGAACAAGGGCAGTGACACGTCGCCCTCGCCGACCGTCAGCGCCGACCCGAAGCTGCCGCCCGGCGTGAAGTGCAGCGGCGACGGCTGCACCGGCAAGGACGCGGAGGCCATGGGATGCAGCGGTGATCTGGTGACCACCGCGCAGACGGCGACCGTCGGCGTGGCCACGGTCGAGGTCCGCTACAGCAAGACCTGCAAGACGGCCTGGGGGCGCATCACCCAGGCGGCACAGGGCGACGAGGTGCAGATCAGCGCGGGCAAGGCCAAGCAGTCCGGCAGCATCACCGCGGCCGGGGACACGATCGCGTACACCCCGATGGTGGCTGTGAAGAGCGCCGCCGACGCCAAGGCCTGCGCGACGCTGGCGGCCGGGCAGAAGGGCTGCACCGAGTAGGCGCGTGGAGCGGCCCGCCCGGGCCCGGCGAGGATTTTCGGAAAGGGAGGAATGCCCACCGGAATCGGGGGCACGCGAACCGTACCCCCACGGGAGTCCGGCATGGTCGGTATCCCCCAGGCGGCCGCCTACGTCCTCCTCTCCCGGACGGGCGGCCGCCTCTCGCATGGGCAGGGAGCGGGGTTGTGGGCCGGGCCACACCGACCCGGACGTCCGGGATCCCGGATGCGCGATAGCCTGACCGCTGGATGGATCTCTTGACGCCAAGAGATCGATCAAACGTCCGGGGCAGGGACCCCGCCCCACCGCCAGCTGTCATACGGAGAACGCCATGACCCGCACTCCCGTGAACGTCACCGTCACCGGCGCGGCCGGCCAGATCGGTTACGCCCTGCTCTTCCGCATCGCCTCCGGTCAGCTGCTCGGCGCGGACGTGCCGGTGAAGCTGCGCCTGCTGGAGATCACGCCCGCCCTGAAGGCGGCCGAGGGCACGGCCATGGAGCTGGACGACTGCGCGTTCCCGCTCCTCCAGGGCATCGAGATCACCGACGACCCGAACGTCGCCTTCGACGGCGCCAACGTCGGCCTGCTCGTCGGCGCCCGCCCCCGCACCAAGGGCATGGAGCGCGGCGACCTGCTGGAGGCCAACGGCGGCATCTTCAAGCCGCAGGGCAAGGCCATCAACGACCACGCCGCGGACGACATCAAGGTCCTGGTCGTCGGCAACCCGGCCAACACCAACGCCCTGATCGCCCAGGCCGCGGCGCCGGACGTCCCCGCCGAGCGGTTCACGGCCATGACCCGCCTGGACCACAACCGCGCGCTGACCCAGCTCGCGAAGAAGACGGGTTCGACGGTCGCCGACATCAAGCGCCTGACCATCTGGGGCAACCACTCCGCCACCCAGTACCCCGACATCTTCCACGCCACGGTCGCCGGCAAGAACGCCGCCGAGGTCGTCAACGACGAGAAGTGGCTGGCCGAGGACTTCATCCCGACCGTCGCCAAGCGCGGCGCCGCCATCATCGAGGCCCGTGGCGCCTCGTCGGCCGCGTCCGCCGCCAACGCCGCGATCGACCACGTCTACAGCTGGGTCAACGGCACCGCCGACGGCGACTGGGTCTCCATGGGCATCCCGTCGGACGGCTCCTACGGCGTCCCGGAGGGTCTGATCTCCTCCTTCCCGGTCACCACCAAGGACGGCAAGTACGAGATCGTCCAGGGCCTGGAGATCAACGAGTTCTCCCGCGCCCGGATCGACGCCTCCGTCAAGGAGCTCGAGGAGGAGCGCGAGGCGGTCCGCGGCCTCGGCCTCATCTGACCGGAGTCTCTCCGCGTTCGCGCGCAGGCCTCGCACCGGTGGTTTCCGGTGCGGGGCCTGCGGGCTTTCCCGAGGTCTGCGGGGACCCGCCGTATCCGGCGAGAACCGCCGCCGTGGCGGCCAGGACGACCAGGCCGACCGTGCGCAGGGCCGGTGCCATGCCCGAGTGGAGGTCACCGTGGGAGGCCAGGACCGTGCCGGTGACCGCGACGCCGAGGGCCGCGCCGATCTCCCGGGCGGAGGTGCCGAGGCCGGAGCCCAGGCCCGCCTGGTGGGGCGGCAGGGAGGTGACGACGCCCAGGGTGAGGGCGGGCATGCACAGCCCGGTACCGGCCGAGATGACCAGCAGCCAGCAGGCGTACAGCGGGTAGGGCGTGCCCGCGCCGGCCGTGGACACCCCGAGCAGGCCGAGGCCTATGAGGGCCAGCCCGCCGCCGATGACCGGGCGGGGGCGATCCGCCCAGCGCGCCGCCAGCCTCGGCACGAGGGCCATGCCGACGATGAGCGGGACGATGGCGACACCGGCCCGGGCGGGGCCGTAGCCCTTGACGCCTTGCAGGTACTGCGAGTTGACGTAGAAGAGACCGAACAGACCGAAGAAGCCGGTCGCCATGCCGAGGCAGGCGGCGCGCAGCCGGGGGGCGGCGAAGACGCGCGGGTCGAACAGCGGGGTGCGCGAGCGCAGGGACCGGGCCGTGAACAGGGCGATGAGCAGCACGCCCGCGGCGAAGGCGAGCAGGATGCGCGGCGCGGTCCAGCCGTACTGCGGCCCTTCGATGATGCCGAAGAGGACGGCGACGAGCCCGGCGGTGAGCAGCAGGGTGCCGACCGGGGCGAGGTGGCTGTGCGGGGAGCGGTCCGTGCGCGGGGTGGTGACGACCACCGCGAGGGCGAGCAGCGCGGCCAGCGGGACCATGACGGCGAACAGGGCGCGCCAGGACAGGAACTGGCCGGCCAGCCCGCCGCCCAGGTTGCCGGCCAGCCCGCCCAGGCCGATCGCCAGCGTCCAGGAGGCCATGGCCCGGGCGCGCCCACCGGGTCCGGCGAGGTGCATCAGGATCGACATCGTCGCCGGTGTGATCAGCGCGGCTCCGGCTCCTGAGACACCGCGGCCGGCGATGAGCAGCGCCGGGTCCCGGGCGAGGGCGCTGAGGGCGGCGCCGACGGCGAACAGGGCGAGGCCGGTGAGCAGGGCGCCCTTGCGTCCGTAGCGGTCGCCGAGGGCGCCGGCCGGGATGAGGAGTCCGGCGAAGACGATGACGTAGGCGTCGACCGTCCACAGGATCTCACTGGACGAGGGGTGCAGGGACGACGCGCTCAGCTGGGGGATCAGCAGGTTGATCGCGGCGACCATGCTCTGGGCGACCAGGACGCAGGCGCACAGGGCGAGCAGGGTCGGCCGTTTCAGGGCGTGCGAGGGCACGGCTCCTCCCGGGAGCTCGGTGGATGGGGTTGCTCTGCCGACCGTAGGCTCGACGCGTACCTGCACTCCAGTGCAACCTTTGCAAGGGATGGATGCGTGTGACGCAATCAGGCGGGCTGGATCTGAATCTGCTGGTCGCGCTGGACGTGCTGCTGGAGGAGCAGAGCGTCGGCGGTGCGGCGCGGCGGCTGCATCTGTCCGAGCCGGCGATGAGCCGCACGCTGGGGCGGATCCGCAAGGCGCTGGGTGATCCGGTGCTGGTGCGGGCCGGGCGGCGGATGGTGCCGACGCCCCGTGCGCTCGCGGTGCGGGCCGAGGTGAGCGCGGTGGTGGAGCGGGCCCGGGCGTTGTTCGCGCCGGTCGGTGACACCGACCTGAGGACGGTGACGCGTACGTTCACCGTCCTCTGTCACGACGCCGTGGCCGCCGCGTGCGGCCCCGACCTGTTCACCCGGATCGCCCGTGACGCCCCCGGGCTCCGGCTCCGCTTCCTCACCGAGAGCCATGTGGACGCCCCGTTCCTTCGCGAGGGCACTGCCGACCTGGAGGTCGGGGTGATCGACACCGTCGCGCCCGAGGTGCGGGTGGAACCGCTGCACGAGGACCGGATGCTGGGGGTCGTACGGGCCGGGCACCCGCTGCTGGAGGGCGAATTGACGCCCGAGCGGTTCGCCCTGCGGGCCGATCACCTGACCGTCTCCCGCCGCGGCAGGCTGCACGGCCCGGTCGACGAGGCCCTCGCCGCGCTCGGGCTGAGCCGCCGGGTGGTGGGCTCGGTGGGCTCCTTCCCCGCGTCCCTCTTCGTCATCCGCTCCACCGACCTGGCCGGCCTGATCAGCTCCTGGAGCGTCCCCATGGCCCGGGCTCTGGGGCTGGTCACCTTCGAGGTCCCCCTCCCGCTGCCGCCGGTCGAGGTCGGGCTGGCGTGGCACCCGCGTCACGACGTGGATCCGGCGCACGCCTGGTTGCGCGGGGCGGTCGGGGACGTCCTCCGTGCCCGGCCGCGGGCGCAGTGACCCGCAGTGTGCCCACGCGGCTGGGGGGCGGTCGCGGACCGCACTCACCAACAGTGCGGTATGGGGGGATTTGACCGCATCTCCCGTGACACAGCGCACTTTCGGCCATCGGCGCGCATGCATCCGGGGGAGTCGGGCAGGCGAACTCGGTCTCTTAGTGACACGGATGTGACACAGGGGCGCTGATCAGGAACGGAAGGCGAACAGCGATCATGGCGGAAAGTACCGAACTTCAGGCACGTGAAACCATCCACGCGGGAGGAAAATGGCGCGCGGCCCTCTCCGGCGCCACGCGCGAGATCCTCGACCCCGCGGATGCCCTGCCCTTCGCCGTGGTCGCGGAGGGTGACGAGAAGGACACCGATCTGGCGATCGCCGCCGCCCGGCGCGCCTTCGACGAGGGGCCGTGGCCGCACACGCCGGCCACCGAGCGGGCCGCGCTGCTGAGGCGCGTCGCCGATCTCCTCGTGCGGGACCGCGAGAAGCTCGGCCGGCTGGAGGCCCAGGACGCGGGCAAGACCGTCGAGGAGGGCCGCGTCGACATCGACTGTGTCGCCGACGCCTTCCGCTACTTCGCCGACCTGGTCGCCGGCGAGGCGCCCGGCCGGGTCGTGGACGCCGGCTCGCCCGACATCCACAGCGTCGTCGTGCACGAGCCCGTCGGCGTCTGCGGGATGATCACGCCCTGGAACTACCCGCTGCTCCAGGCCAGCTGGAAGATCGCCCCCGCCCTCGCCGCCGGCAACACCTTCGTCATCAAGCCGAGCGAGATCACGCCGATGACGACGATCGCGGTCATCGAACTGCTCGTCGAGGCCGGACTCCCCGAAGGTGTCGCCAACATCGTCACCGGCCCGGGTCACTCCGTCGGCGCACGCCTGTCCGAGCACCCCGACGTCGACCTGGTCTCCTTCACCGGCGGCACGGTCAGCGGCATCAAGGTCGCCGAGGCCGCCGCCCCGACCGTCAAAAAGGTCGCCCTCGAACTCGGCGGCAAGAACCCCAACGTCGTCTTCGCCGACGCGTGCGCCACCGAGGAGGGCTTCGACACCGCCGTCGACCAGGCCCTCAACGCCGCCTTCATCCACAGCGGCCAGGTCTGCTCGGCCGGTGCCCGCCTCATCATCGAGGAGTCCGTCCGGGACCGCTTCGTCACCGAACTCGCCCGGCGCGCCGAGAAGATCCGCCTGGGCCGCGGCACCGAGGACGGCGTCGAGTGCGGCCCGCTCGTCTCGGAGCAGCAGCGCGCCAAGGTCGAGATGTACGTCGAGTCCGCCCTCAAGGAGGGCGCCGTGCTGCGCTCCGGCGGCAAGCGCCCCGAGCCGTCCGAGCAGCGTCCGGAGAACGGCTACTTCTACGAGCCGACCGTCCTCGACCACTGCCACCGCGAGATGCGCGTCGTACGGGAGGAGGTCTTCGGGCCGGTCGTCACCGTCGAGACCTTCCGGACCGAGGACGAGGCCGTCGCCCTCGCCAACGACACCGAGTACGGACTGGCGGGCGGCGTCTGGACCTCCGACGCGGGCCGCGCCCGCCGCGTGGCCGGGCGGCTGCGCCACGGCACCATCTGGATCAACGACTTCCACCCCTACCTGCCGCAGGCGGAGTGGGGCGGTTTCGGCAAGAGCGGAGTGGGCCGCGAACTCGGCCCGGCCGGACTCGCCGAATACCGGGAGACCAAGCACGTCTACCAGAACCTCGCTCCGAAGCCGGTGCGCTGGTTCGCGGGCTGACCCCCGCCCTTCGCCGGGCCGCCGACTCTCCATCCCGGGTTCACCCCCACATCCCGGGCTGATGTCCCCGTCCCCCGAGCCCGTTCACTTCATCCCCACTGGAGCAAGCACGTCATGTCCCACACCAGTCATGAGTACGACTATGTCGTGATAGGTGGCGGAACCGCAGGTTCCGTGATCGCCTCTCGCCTGACCGAGAACCCGGACGTCACCGTCGCCGTCATCGAGGGCGGCCCCAGTGACGTCGGCCGTGACGACGTACTGACCCTGCGCCGCTGGATGGGCCTGCTCGGCGGCGAGCTCGACTACGACTACCCCACCACCGAACAGCCACGCGGAAACTCGCATATCCGGCACAGCCGGGCCCGTGTCCTGGGCGGCTGCTCCTCGCACAACACCCTGATCGCCTTCAAGCCGCTGCCCGCCGACTGGGACGAGTGGGAGGCCGCCGGCGCCAAGGGCTGGGGCGCGGTGCAGATGGAGGCGTACTTCGCCCGGCTCCTCAACAACATCGTCCCGGTCGACGAGAAGGACCGGAACGCCATCGCCCGGGACTTCGTCGACGCCGCCCAGGAGGCGCTGGGTGTGCCGCGCGTCGAGGGCTTCAACAAGAAGCCGTTCACCGAGGGCGTCGGCTTCTTCGACCTCGCCTACCACCCCGAGAACAACAAGCGGTCCTCGGCGTCGGTGGCCTACCTCCACCCGGTGATGGACGAGCGGCCCAACCTGACGATCCTGCTGGAGACCTGGGCGTACAAGCTTCAGCTGGACGGCAATCGCGCCGAGGGCGTGCACGTGCGCACCAAGGACGGGGAGGAGATCCTCGTCAAGGCGCGGGGCGAGGTCCTGCTGTGCGCCGGCGCCGTCGACTCACCCCGGCTGCTGATGCACTCCGGCATCGGCCCCAAGGCCGACCTGGAGAAGCTCGGCATCCCCGTCACGCACGACCTGCCCGGTGTCGGCGAGAACCTGCTCGACCACCCCGAGTCGGTCATCGTGTGGGAGACCAACGGCCCCATCCCGGAGAACTCCGCGATGGACTCCGACGCGGGCCTGTTCGTGCGCCGCGACCCCGAACAGCCGCACCCCGACCTGATGTTCCACTTCTACCAGATCCCCTTCACGGACAACCCGGAGCGACTGGGCTACGAGCGGCCGGAGTTCGGCGTCTCCATGACACCGAACATCCCCAAGCCGAAGAGCCGCGGCCGGCTGTACCTGACCAGCGCCGACCCCGAGGTCAAGCCCGCGCTGGACTTCCGCTACTTCACCGACGAGGACGACTACGACGGCAAGACCCTCGTCGACGGCATCAAGATCGCCCGTGAGATAGCCAAGACCGAGCCCCTGGCCGGCTGGCTCAAGCGCGAGGTGGCCCCCGGCCCGCACGTCACCGGTGACGAGGAGCTCAGCGAGTACGCGCGCAAGGTCGCGCACACCGTCTACCACCCCGCCGGCACCTGCAAGATGGGCGACGCCGGCGACCCGAGCGCCGTCGTCGACCCCGAGCTGCGCATCCGCGGCCTGGAGGGCATCCGCATCGCCGACGCCTCCGTGTTCCCCACCATGACCACCGTCAACCCGATGATCGGCGTGCTCATGGTCGGGGAGAAGGCCGCCGAGCTGATCGGTGGTGGTTCCCGATGACCGCGACCCTCGAACCCCCCACGGAGCAGACCATGGACACCACCCCCGTCTTCTCGGTGGAGGGCCTGTGGAAGGTGTTCGGCCCCAAGGCCGAGCGCGTTCCCGCCGACCCCGAGCTCACCGCCCTCGACCCCGCCGAGCTGCGCTCCCGCACCGGCTGCACGGCCGCCGTCCGCGACGTCAGCTTCGACGTGCGCAAGGGCGAGGTCTTCGTCGTCATGGGCCTGTCCGGCTCCGGCAAGTCCACGCTGGTGCGCTGCCTGACCCGGCTGATCGAGCCGACCGCCGGCACCATCGCCATCGACGGCGAGGACGTCCGCGCCATGGACCGCTCCCGGCTGCGCGAACTGCGCCGCCACCGTGCCGCCATGGTGTTCCAGCACTTCGGCCTGCTGCCGCACCGCACGGTCCTCGACAACGTCGCCTACGGCCTGGAGATCCAGGGCATGGGCAAGGCCGAGCGGCGCGAACGGGCCGCCGAGGTGGTCGCCAAGGTCGGACTGGAAGGCATGGAGCACCGCCGCCCCGGCCAGCTCTCCGGCGGCCAGCGCCAGCGCGTCGGCCTGGCCCGCGCGCTCGCCGTCGACCCCGAAGTCCTGCTGTTCGACGAGCCGTTCAGCGCGCTCGACCCGCTGATCCGGCGCGACATGCAGGAGGAGGTCATCCGGCTGCACCGCGAGGAGGGCCGCACGATGGTCTTCATCACCCACGACCTCCAGGAGGCCCTCAAGCTGGGCGACCGCATCGCCCTGATGCGGGACGGCCGGGTCGTGCAGCTCGGCACGCCCGAGGAGATCGTGGGCTCGCCCGCCGACGACTACGTCCGCGAGTTCGTCCGGGACGTCCCGCGCGAGCAGGTCCTCACCGTCCGCTCGGCCATGCGCCGGCCCTCGACGGACCAGGACGGCAGCGGACCGGCGGTGCGGCCCGACGCGACGGTGTCCGAGGCGATCGAGGCGGTCGCCCGCGCCGGCGCTCCGGCCCGGGTCGTCGACAAGGGCCGGTGCGTGGGCGTGGTCGACTCCGACACGCTCCTCGGCGTCGTCGCCGGTACGGAGCAGCCTGCTCCACCGGGGACGGAGCAGCCCAAGGAGGCGGTGTGATGGCGACCATCACCGCGTCCCCGACGCGTATCGGCCTGCCCGCCTTCCTCAAGCACCACGCCGTCCGCAAGCTGCTGCTGCTCGGCCTCGCCGCCGCGATCCTCGTGCCGCTGGCCAACGCCCGCTGGGCGAGCGGCACCTGGCCGAACGCGCTGACCGTCGACTTCTCCGAGCCGCTCGCCAAGGCCAGCGACTGGATCATCGACAACCGCGACAGCCACCCGCTGTTCCTGTACTTCCTCGGCCACGTCAGCAACGTCGTCGTCATCGCCGTACGGGCCGTCTACCTCACCCTCCTGGCCGTCGGCTGGGCGGGCGTCACGGCCCTGGGCGCCCTGGTCGCCTGGCGTGTGGCGGGCGTGAAGCTGGCCCTCGGCACGGCCGCCGCGTTCCTCGCCTGCGGGCTGCTCGGCATGTGGGTGCCGACCATGCAGACACTCGCCCTCATGGTCGTCGCGGTCCTCGCGTCGGTCGCGGTGGGCGCGCTGCTCGGGCTCGCCGCCGGGCTGTCCGACCGGATGGACCGCATGCTGCGCCCGGTCCTGGACACCATGCAGGTGCTGCCGGCCTTCGCCTACCTGCTGCCGGTCGTGCTGATCTTCGGCATCGGCGTCCCGGCGGCGGTGCTGGCCACCGTCATCTACGCCGCACCCCCCATGGCCCGCCTGACCTCGCTCGGTCTGCGCGGTGCCGACAAGGAGGTGCTGGAGGCCGTCGAGTCGCTCGGCTCCACCGCACGCCAGCGCCTGCTGACGGCCCGCATCCCGCTGGCCCGCAAGGAACTCCTCCTCGGCCTCAACCAGACGATCATGATGGCGCTGTCCATGGCCGTCATCGCGGCCGTCATCGGCGCGGGCGGTCTCGGTGACCGCGTCTACCAGGCCCTGGCCTCGGTCGACGTCGGTGCCGCGCTCGCCGCCGGTATCCCGATCGTGCTGCTGGCCGTCGTCCTGGACCGCGTCACCGGCGCGGCGGGGGAGCGGCTCGGGGCCGAACCCGAGCCCCACAGCGGCCGTGGCTGGCTCTACGCCCTCGCCGGCGTCGTCGCCGTGGCGGTCGCCGGGCGGCTCGCCGGCCGCCTCGACTGGCCCGACACCTGGGTCGTCGGCATCGCCGAGCCCGTCAACCGTGCCGTCGACTGGATGACCGCGCACCTGTACTCGGGCGTCCCCGTCATCGGCGGCACCGCCGACTGGGCCGGCCACTTCACGACCTGGGTCCTCGACCCGATGCGGGACAGCCTGCAGGCGCTGCCGTGGTGGGGGGTCCTGCTGATCGTCGCCGCCCTGGCCTGGGTGATCGGCACCTGGCGCACCGCGCTCACCGCCGTCCTCGCCATGGCCGCGATCGGCGTCCTCGGCGTCTGGAAGCCCTCCCTCGACACCCTCTCCCAGGTCCTCGCGGCCGTCGCCGTCACCCTCGTCGTCGGGTTCGCCGTCGGTATCGCCGCGGCCCGCAGCGACCGCCTGGAGCGAGCCCTGCGCCCGGTCCTGGACGTGTTCCAGACGATGCCGCAGTTCGTGTACCTGATCCCGGTCGTCGCCCTGTTCGGCGTCGGCCGCGCCCCGGCCGTCGCCGCCGCGATCGTCTACGCGCTGCCGGCCGTCGTCCGCATCACCACCCAGGGCCTGCGCCAGGTCGACCCGGCCGCGCTGGAGGCCTCCGGCTCGCTCGGCGCGACCAGCTGGCAGCAGCTGAGGCAGGTACAGCTGCCGCTGGCCCGCCCGGCGCTGCTGCTCGCCGTCAACCAGGGCCTCGTCCTGGTCCTCGCCGTCGTCGTCATCGGCGGCCTGGTCGGCGGTGGCGCCCTCGGCTACGACGTCGTCTTCGGCCTCGCCCAGGGCGACCTGGCGACCGGTCTGGTGGCCGGCGCGGCGATCGTCTGCCTCGGCCTGATGCTCGACCGGGTGACCCAGCCCACCGAACGCCGCGCGAAGAAGGGAGCCTGACATGCGCGTCCGTACCACTGCCGCGGTCGCCGCGGTGAGCTCCCTGGCGTTGCTCACCGGCTGCGGTGCCGCCGACATGACCAAGCAGGCCTCGCCCTTCGCCAACGCGCAGGGCGCGAAGACGGTGACCCTGTCCGTGCAGTCGTGGGTGGGCGCCCAGTCCAACGTGGCCGTCGCCCAGTACATCCTGGAGCACGAGCTGGGCTACCGCGTCGACACCGTCCAGGTCGACGAGGTGCCCGCCTGGGACGCCCTCAGCCAGGGCCGCGTCGACGCGCTCCTGGAGGACTGGGGCCATCCCGAGCAGGAGCAGCGCTACGTCAAGGACAAGAAGACGATCGCGCGCGGCGGCGAACTCGGCGTCACCGGCCACATCGGCTGGTTCGTCCCGACGTACCTCGCCAAGCAGCACCCCGACATCACGAACTGGAAGAACCTCAACAAGTACGCCGACCTCTTCCGCACCCCGGAGAGCGGCAGCAAGGGCCAGCTGATGGACGGTTCGCCGTCCTACGTCACCAACGACAAGGCGCTGGTGAAGAACCTGAAGCTGGACTACCAGGTGGTGTTCGCCGGGTCCGAGGCGGCGCAGATCACGCAGATGCGGCAGTTCGCCAAGGAGAAGAAGCCCTTCCTCACCTACTGGTACTCGCCGCAGTGGCTCTTCAAGAAGGTCCCGATGACCGAGGTGAAGCTGCCGCCGTACAAGGAGGGCTGCGACGCCGACCCGGACAAGGTCGCCTGCGCCTACCCGCACACCCCGCTGCAGAAGTACCTCAACGCGGACTTCGCGAAGAACGGCGGCAAGGCGGCGGCCTTCCTGAAGAAGTTCAGGTGGACGACCGAGGACCAGAACGAGGTCTCCCTGATGATCGCCGACAAGAAGATGACGCCGGAGGACGCGGCGAAGAAGTGGGTGGACAGCCACAAGTCCACGTGGAAGAAGTGGCTGTCCTGACGTTCACCGGCCCAGTCGGTCGGCGATCTCCCGCAGGGCCCGCGTGGCCCGTCGCTGGAGCCCCGGCCCGAAGGTGATCCGGGTGGCCCCTCTCGCGCCGAGTTCGGCGGGCGAGGGGCCACCCTCCGTCGGGGCCCCCACGTTGATCGGCCCCTGGATCCCGGCCCGCAGCAGCGGCAGCACCTCCGGCGGGGCGCCGATCGGGTACACGCAGTCGGCGCCCGCGGCCACGTACAACGCGGCCCGCTCGATGGCCTGTCCGGGATCGCCGACCCCGCGGACGAAGGTGTCGATGCGCGCGTTGACGAACAGCCGGTCACCGGCCGCCTCGCGCACCTCGGCCAGCCAGCCGGCGTGCGCGCGGGGGTCCTTGAGCACCCCGTCCGCGGAATCCTCCAGGTTGCAGCCGACCACCCCCACCTCCAGCAGCCGCTCCACCAGTTCCTTCGGCGCGAGCCCGTATCCGCCCTCCACGTCCGCCGAGACGGGCACGTCGACGGCCCGGGCGATCCGGGCGACCGCCGCGAACATCTCGTCGGCCGGGACCTGCCCGTCCTCGTGGCCGAGGGAGGCGGCGACCCCGGCGCTGGGCGTGGCGAGCGCGGGGAACCCGGCCTCGGCGAACACCCGCGCACTGGCCGCGTCCCAGGGTCCGGGCAGCACCAGCGGATCACCCGGCGCCCGGTGGTGGTGCAGGGCGCGGAACGTCTCGACCTTGCTCACGGCGTGTATCCCCCTGGCGGAATCCGGCGAGCGACCATCACCCGGTTCCAGTTGTTGATGGCGACGACCAGACCGATCAGATGGGCCAGCCGCGTCTCGTCGAACTGCTTGGCCGCCTGCTCGTAGACCTCGGCCGGCACGAAGCCTTCCGTCAGGACCGTGATCGCCTCCGTCAGCGCCAGCGCGGCCCGCTCCCGCTCGTCGAAGACCTCCTCGGCCTCCTCCCACGCCGCCAGCAGGTCGAGCTGCCGCTCGCTCACCCCGTACTCGCGGGCGAGCGCGAGATGCATGTCGAGGCAGAACGCGCAGTGGTTGAGCTGCGAGGCGCGGATGACGACGAGTTCGGCGAGGGCCGGGTCGCCCAGGCCCTTCTTCGCGGTGGCGCTGAGAGCCGCCATGGCGCGGGCGACCGCCGGGTCCAGCAGCCGGGTGCGGGGCGTCACTTGTACTGGCCCGGCTGGTAGTGCCCGGGCGTCATACGGCAGGTCACCCCGAACCGGTTCCAGGCGTTGATGACCGTGATCGCCGCGATGAGCTGCGCCAGCTCCGCCTCCTCGAAGTGCTTGGCCGCGTTGTCGTAGACCTCGTCCGGCACGAACCCGTCCGTCAGGACCGTCACCGCCTCCGTCAGCTCCAGTGCCGCGATCTCCTTCGCGGTGTAGAAGTGCCGCGACTCCTCCCAGGCGCTGAGCTGCACGATCCGCTCGACGGTCTCGCCCGAGGCGAGGGCGTCCTTGGTGTGCATGTCGATGCAGAACGCGCAGTGGTTGATCTGGGAGGCGCGGATCTTCACCAGCTCGTACAGCTTGTGGTCGAGGCCCTTCCGGGCGGCGGTGTCCAGCCGGACCATCGCCTTGTAGACCTCGGGCGCGTGCTTGGTCCACTCCAGCCGCGCGGGCTGCTCGGGGGCGTACTCCACGGTCTTGGTGTCTTCGGTGTGCGTCGTCATGGCCTCGACCCTAAGAAGGAAGTCGCCCAGGAGTATGGTCCATTTCCATGGCGGAACCTTGGGCCACTCTGGGCATCGACCTGCATGTGGAGCCGACCGGGCCGGGCCTGCGCCGGGGGCTGACGGACGCCCTGCGCGAGGCGGTGCGCTCCGGCCGGCTGGCCCCCGGCACCCGGCTGCCCTCCTCCCGCGCGCTCGCCGCCGACCTGGGCATCGCCCGCAACACGGTCGCCGACGCCTACGCCGACCTGGTCGCCGAGGGCTGGCTCACCGCCCGGCAGGGCTCGGGCACCCGGGTCGCCGCGCGCGCGGTCGTCCCGCCGTCCGGCACGGCACCCAACCCCCGCGCGCACAGCCGCCCGGCCTACGATCTGCGCCCCGGCAGCCCCGACCTCGCCTCCTTCCCGCGCGCGGAGTGGCTCAAGGCCGCCCGCCGCGCCCTCGCCGCCGCCCCGTACCACGCCCTCGACTACGGCGACCCCCGTGGCCGCCCCGAGCTGCGGGCCGCGCTCGCCGCGTACCTCTCGCGCGCCCGGGGCGTGCGCGCCGCACCCGACCGGATCGTGGTGTGCGCCGGGTTCGCGCACGGCCTGAAACTGCTCGGCACGGTGCTGCGGGCGCGCGGAGCACGGATGGTCGCGGTCGAGTCGTACGGACTCGACGTGCACTGGAGCATCCTGGCCGGCTGCGGCCTGGACACCGCCCCGCTGCCCTTCGACCGGCGGGGCACCGACCCGGGCGGCCTGTCCGGGGCCGACGCGCTGCTGGTCACCCCCGCCCACCAGTTCCCCATGGGCGTGCCCCTGCACCGCGACCGCCGCGCGGCCGTCGTGGACTGGGCGCGGCGCACCGGCGGGCTGGTGCTGGAGGACGACTACGACGGCGAGTTCCGCTACGACCGGCAGCCCGTCGGCGCGCTCCAGGGCCTGGACCCCGACCGGGTGGTCTACCTGGGCACCGCGAGCAAGTCCCTCGCGCCCGGGCTGCGGCTGGCCTGGATGGTGCTGCCGCCGGGCCTCGCCGAGGAGGTCACGGCGGCGAAGGGCGGTGTCGACTCCTGCGGGGCGCTGGACCAGCTGACCCTGGCCGAGTTCCTCACCTCCGGCGCCTACGACCGGCACGTGCGCGCGACCCGCCTGCGCTACCGGCGCCGCCGGGACGCCCTGGTCGCCGCCGTGACGGCCCGGGCACCGGAGGCCCGCGTCACCGGCATCGCGGCCGGTCTGCACGTCCTGCTGCGGCTGCCGCCCGGCACCGAGCAGTCGGTGATCCAGGCGGCCCACTGGCGGGGCCTCGCGCTCCACGGACTCGCCCGCTACGGCAACCCCGCCGCGCGGGTCGAGCCGCTCGACGCCCTGGTCGTCGGATACGGGACACCCCCGGACCACGCGTGGTCCGGCGCGCTGGACGCGCTGTGCGCGGTACTGCCCGGGTGATCGCGCGCGTTCCCCCGCCCGGACAAGGCTCCGGTGGCCCACCAGGCAGCAGGAGGGCTCTCCGGAAGGTGAGGACTCTTCGCCGAGGGCACAGCCCTTCCGCTCACCGCGTCACCGCCGTGCGACGACGCTCTCCTCCGCCTCCACCGGCGCCTCCCCGAACCGCGACAACGCCAGCGCCCCCGCCACCGCCACCGCGAAACCGAGGATCGCCAGCCACCCCAGCCCCGGCCGCGTACGGTCCCCGAGCCACACCACACCGATCAGCGCGGGCGCCACGGTCTCCCCGAGCACCAGCCCGGCCGTCGCCGTGGTCACCGACCCGCGTTGCAGGGCCGAGGTCAGCAACAGGAACGCCGCCCCGCCGCCGAGCAGCAGCGCGTACGTCGCCGGATCGGGGAACAGCTCACCGGGGGACAGCCCGTCGATGAGCCGCACCGACACCTCCACCACGCCGAACCCGAGCCCCGCCCCCAGGCCGAGCGCCAGGGCCCGCCCCCGCTCGGGCAGCCGCCCGCCCGCCGCCCCGAGCAGCAGCACCCCGGCCGCCGCGCCGAGCATCGCCCACTGCAGCCAGGCCGGTCCGGCCTCGTCGCCCTCCGCGCCGGACGCCAGCCCCAGCAGCGCGAGCCCGGCGCACACCACCGCCACCGCCACCCACTCGACGCGGCTCAGCCGCACCTCGAGCAGCCGTGCCGCGACCACGGCCGTCACCGCGAGGCTCGCGGCCAGTGCCGCCCCGACGGCGTAGATCGGCACCGACCGCAGCGCGAGGATCTGGAGCACGAAACCGATCCCGTCGAGCGCGAGACCGGCCAGGTACCGCCACTGCCGCAGCGCCCGCCACAGCAGTGCGACGTCCCCGCCCGGGCCGGTCGCGGCCGCCGAGCGCGCGGCGATCGCCTGCAACACCGTCGCCGTACCGAAACAGACCGCCGCACCAAGGGCGCACAGCATTCCAAACATCACAAATCGACAGTAGGGGAACGGTCGTGGGCGGGGGGTCATGCGCGCCCGTTCACACCGATCTCTAGGCTGACCGTCTGTCAGTGCACAACGGGGAGACCGGGGGAGACACGCATATGGCTGAAACACGGCGAAAGCTGCGTTCGAGCACGGTGGTGCTGGGCGGCATGGGCGTCCTCGCGGCGGCCCTGTCCGCGTGCGGCTCCGATCCCGACCGCCGCTGTGTGGACCGGGACAGCTACGACTACATCAACGGCTACAAGATCGTCGCCGACAAGAACTGCTCGTCCGGCGCCTCCTCCTCCGGCAAGGGCCGCAAGAAGAGCGGCAAGACCAGGGCCACCGACGCCGACTGGTACTACGACGCCGACGTCAGCGGCGGCTACGCCGAGGACGGCACCTTCAGCCGCAGCGAGGCCGTCGACCGGGGCGGCTTCGGCTGCTCCGGCTCCGGCAGCGGCGGCGGCTGACCGGGCGGGCGCGACAGATGGAACGCCGGACCACCGAGCCCCGCCCCGGCTGGCAGCAGACCGTCGAGGAACAGGGTCTGATCTACCCCCTGACCCGCTACCCCGACGACTCCCTGCGCCCCTACTGGGACGAGAGCGCGTACTACGTCTTCTCCCTGGAGGAGATCGAGGCCCTCGAAGAGGTCGTCGAGGACCTCCACCGCATGTGCCTGGCGGCGGCCGACCACATCGTCACCGCGGACCGCTTCGCCGACCTGGGCATCACCGACCCCCGCGTGGCCGACGCGGTCGCCGAGGCCTGGCATCGCCGCGCCGAACTCCCCTCCGTCTACGGCCGTTTCGACCTCCGCTACGACGGCACCGGTCCGGCCAAGCTCCTGGAGTACAACGCCGACACCCCCACCTCACTGGTGGAGGCCGCGTCGCCCCAGTGGTTCTGGATGGAGGACCGTTTCCCCGGCGCCGACCAGTGGAACTCCCTCCACGAACGCCTCATCGACGCGTGGAAGAACCAGGCCGCCCTGCTCCCGCCCGGCAGCCCCCTCCACTTCGCGTACTCCTCCGCCGACGAACTCGGCGAGGACATGATGACGGTGGCCTACCTGAAGGAGACCGCCGAGCAGGCGGGCCTCGCCACCGACTGGATCTCCATGGAGGAGATCGGCTGGGACCGTCTCTCCGGCCGCTTCGTCGACCAGCGCCTGCGCTTCATCCGCAGCGTCTTCAAGCTCTACCCCTGGGAATGGCTCACCACCGACCGCTTCGCCGGCCACGTCCTGGACACCCTCGACAACGGCGGCGGCACGGGCTCCACGCTGTGGATAGAACCGGCCTGGAAGATGCTCCTCAGCAACAAGGCCCTGCTGGCCGTTCTCTGGGAGCTCTACCCCGGCCACCCCAACCTCCTCCCGGCCTACCTGGACGGCCCCCGGGACCTCACCACCACGGGCTGGGCGGCCAAGCCCCTCCTCGGCCGGGAGGGAGCGGGTGTCACGATCCACGAGCCCGGATCCGCCCCCGCCCTCCGCGACGAACCGTGCTGCTACCAGCAGCTGGCCCCCCTGCCCGACTTCGACGGCAACCGGGTGGTCCTGGGCGCGTGGGTGGTGGAGAACGAGTCGGCCGGCCTGGGCATCCGCGAGTCGTCGGGCCTGATCACGGACGAGTACGCGAGGTTCCTTCCCCACGTGATCCTCTAGAAGCGCTTGAGGGGAGTCGCCCCTCACCCGGTAGGCTGACCGAGGGCCGTGACTGGCGCGCTGGGATGGACGAACCATCGGGGAGCGGCCCGAAAGACGAGAGCCGTGCGCCTGGGCCGTACCGTGAACGCTGAACGCAACGTCCGGAGGTCCACACATGTCAGCCGCGCCCCTCTCCCCCGCTTCCACCGCCTACCGCGCCGCCCTCGACGTGATCCGCGCCGTCGAGCCCCGCGTGGCCGACGCCATCGGCCAGGAGGTCGCCGACCAGCGCGAGATGCTCAAGCTGATCGCCTCCGAGAACTACGCCTCCCCGGCCACGCTGCTGGCGATGGGCAACTGGTTCAGCGACAAGTACGCCGAGGGCACCATCGGCCGCCGCTTCTACGCCGGCTGCCGCAACGTCGACACCGTCGAGGGCCTCGCCGCCGAGCACGCCCGGGAACTCTTCGGCGCCCGCCACGCCTACGTCCAGCCGCACTCCGGCATCGACGCCAACCTGGTCGCCTTCTGGGCCGTCCTCGGCGCCCGCGTCGAGGTGCCCTTCCTGGAGAAGACCGGCGTCCGCCAGGTCAACGACCTGACCGACGCCGACTGGGCCGAGCTGCGCCAGGCCTTCGGCAACCAGCGCATGCTCGGCATGTCCCTGGACGCCGGCGGCCACCTCACCCACGGCTTCCGCCCGAACATCTCCGGCAAGATGTTCGACCAGCGCTCCTACGGCACGGACCCCGCCACGGGCCTCATCGACTACGAGGCCCTGCGCACCTCCGCCCGCGAGTTCAAGCCGCTGATCATCGTCGCCGGCTACTCCGCCTACCCCCGCCTGGTGAACTTCCGGATCATGCGCGAGATCGCCGACGAGGTCGGCGCGACGCTCATGGTCGACATGGCGCACTTCGCCGGCCTGGTCGCGGGCAAGGTCCTGACCGGCGACTTCGACCCGGTGCCGCACGCCCAGATCGTGACGACGACCACCCACAAGTCGCTGCGCGGCCCCCGCGGCGGCATGGTCCTGTGCGACGACTCCCTCAAGGACCAGGTCGACCGCGGCTGCCCGATGGTCCTCGGCGGCCCGCTGCCGCACGTCATGGCCGCCAAGGCCGTGGCCCTCGCGGAGGCCCGCCAGGAGTCCTTCCGGGACTACGCGCAGCGCATCGTGGACAACTCCCGCGCCCTCGCCGAAGGCCTCATGCGCCGCGGCGCGACCCTCGTGACCGGCGGCACGGACAACCACCTGAACCTCATCGACGTCGCCTCCTCCTACGGCCTCACCGGCCGCCAGGCCGAGGCCGCCCTGCTCGAGTCGGGCATCGTCACCAACCGCAACGCCATCCCCGCCGACCCGAACGGCGCCTGGTACACCTCCGGCATCCGCATCGGCACCCCCGCCCTGACCACGCGCGGCCTGGGCACCGCCGAGATGGACGAGGTCGCCGGCCTCATCGACCGCGTCCTCACCACCACGGAGCCGGGCACGACCAAGTCGGGCGCCCCCTCCAAGGCGGCCCACGTCCTCGACGCCAAGATCGCCGACGAGATCTCCCACCGCGCCACCGACCTCGTGGCCGGTTTCCCGCTGTACCCGGAGATCGACCTGGGCTGACGCCCTCGGCCCGTCACTCGTCCAGATCGATCAGCACCCGACGCGGCTCCTCCCGCGGCGGTCCGGCTTCCCGCCGAGCCGCCGCGCGGCGTATCAGCAGCGTGCCGCCGGCACCGGCCACGAGCCCCAGGGCCCCTCCCGCCACGGCCCACCGGACATCACCGCGCACCGGGCCGGTCAGGTCCGCCCCGGCCGTGCTCCCGAGGGTCCCGCCCTCCGGGTCACCGAGCAGCCGCGCCGTGTCCAGCCGCTCGAAGACCCACCGCGGGGCCCGGTGCCAGCGGATGTCGTCGTCCTCCACGGCGGGCGTCGGATCCGACCGCACCCAGGGAACGCCGTCCTCGGCCACGACCAGCTGGTCCTGCCGTTCGACGGCCACGTCCCCGCCCGGCGGCCGGTTCGTGCTGGGCCAGCCGCCGACCCCCGACAGCCCCCACACCACCGTGAGCCGCACCTGCGGGAAATCCCCCTCCGCCCAGTCCTCCGGCACCCGCTCCGTCCCCGTGTGCGTGGGCTGCAGCAGCTGCCACAGGCGGGCGAAGGCCGGATCGCCCGAGCGCACCGCCGTCGTCCGCCCCGTGCCCCCGGCGACGACCATCGCCACGTCCGGGACGTCCCGCCCCCGCGCCGGAAGGGCCGCGGCGGCCGTCGCCGTCGCACACCCGGCGAGAACGGCCGCCACCGCCACCCCCAGCACCCGCCGCACCACCCCGCCCCGGCCCGGCCCTCTCCCCGCCCCGCCTCGTGCCCGCATCGGTCCCCCTCCTCGTCCGCACCGCCCGGGGCACGGCCGGGGACAGCCCCCTCCCGTGTCCTCACACCCTTGTTACACCGCCGGGGCCGAACGGGGTCCCCCCTGTTCCCGACCCGTTCCGGATCGGGCCGCGAGACCTGAGAGAATGGTGAGCATGGCCTCTGACCGACCTCGCGTGCTCTCCGGGATCCAGCCCACCGCCGGCTCGTTCCACCTCGGCAACTACCTCGGCGCCGTCCGCCAGTGGGTGGCCCTCCAGGAGACCCACGACGCGTTCTACATGGTCGTCGACCTGCACGCGATCACCATCCCGCAGGACCCGAAGGACCTGCGCGCGAACACGCGGCTGGCCGCGGCCCAGCTCCTCGCTGCGGGTCTCGACCCGGACCGCTGCACGCTCTTCGTGCAGAGCCACGTCCCCGAGCACGCCCAGCTCGCCTGGATCATGAACTGCCTCACCGGCTTCGGCGAGGCCGGCCGGATGACCCAGTTCAAGGACAAGTCCGCCAAGCAGGGCGCCGAGCGCGCCTCGGTCGGCCTGTTCACCTACCCGATCCTCCAGGTCGCGGACATCCTGCTCTACCAGGCCCACGAGGTCCCGGTCGGCGAGGACCAGCGCCAGCACATCGAGCTCACCCGTGACCTCGCGGAGCGTTTCAACGGCCGGTTCGGCCCGACCTTCACCGTCCCGAAGCCGTACATCCTCAAGGAGACGGCGAAGATCTACGACCTTCAGGACCCGTCGATCAAGATGAGCAAGTCGGCGTCCACGCCGAAGGGCCTCATCAACCTCCTGGACGAGCCGAAGGCCACCGCCAAGAAGGTCAAGAGCGCCGTCACGGACACGGACACGGTGATCCGCTACGACGCCGAGAGCAAGCCGGGCGTCAGCAACCTCCTCACGATCTACTCGACCCTCACCGGCGAGAGCATCGCCGAGCTGGAGGAGAAGTACACCGGCAAGATGTACGGCGCGCTCAAGACGGACCTCGCCGAGGTCATGGTCGAGTTCGTGACGCCGTTCCGGGAGCGCACCCAGCAGTACCTGGACGACCCCGAGACGCTCGACTCGATCCTCGCCAAGGGCGCCGAGAAGGCCCGCGCGGTCGCCGCCGAGACCCTCGCGCAGGCGTACGACAAGGTCGGCTTCCTGCCCGCCAAGCACTGAAACCGCTCCCGCGCACAGCCGTACCACCGAACAGCGCTGTACATCACTCCGGTTGCGCCTGCCCGTAACCCGGCCGTGGCCGTACAGTCGATAACCGGGTGGTCGTATCAGCGGCCACACTGACACGACAGGAGACGACGTGGGGACCGTAACGATCGGTGTCTCGATCGCGGTCCCGGAGCCTCACGGCAGCGAGCTCCAGCAGCTGCGCGCGGGCTTCGGCGACGCCGCGGCTCACGGCATCCCCACGCACGTCACCCTGCTGCCGCCGACGGAGGTCGACGCGACCGCCCTGCCGGCCGTCGAGGAGCATCTGGCCGAGGTCGCCGCGGCCGGCCGCCCGTTCCCCATGCGGCTGTGCGGCACCGGCACCTTCCGGCCCCTGTCACCGGTGGTGTACGTCCGGGTCGTCTCGGGCGCGGAGGCCTGCACCCGGCTCCAGCAGCAGGTCCGCGACCCCGCCGGGCCGGCCGCGCGCGAACTGCAGTTCCCGTACCACCCGCACGTCACCGTGGCGCACGGCATCGACGAGGCGGCCATGGACCGTGCCTTCGAGGAGCTCGCCGGCTACGAGGCCGAGTGGCCCTGCACCGGCTTCGCCCTCTACGAGCAGGGCGCCGACGGCGTCTGGCGCAAGCTGCGCGATTTCCCCTTCGGCGGCTCAGTGGTCCCCCCGCAGGCCGGGCGGGTGGAGCGCGGCTCGGTCCCCACCCGCTGACCCGCCCGCGCCTCAGACTGGCAGCCGCCGGAACACCCCGCGCGGCAGGTGCCGCAGCGCCGCCATCACCACCCGCAGCGCCCCCGGCACCCACACCGTCTCCGTGCGGCGGCGCAGGCCCAGCTCCACGGCCGTCGCGACCGCCTCGGGCGTGGTCGCGAGCGGCGCCTCGGGCAGACCGGCGGTCATCCGCGTCCGGACGAAGCCGGGGCGCACCACCATGACGTGCACGCCCGTGCCGTGCAGCGCGTCGCCCAGGCCCTGCGCGAAGGCGTCGAGGCCGGCCTTGCTGGAGCCGTAGATGAAGTTGGCGCGGCGGGCCCGCTCGCCCGCGACGGAGGACATCACGACCAGCGAGCCGTGCCCCTGCGACTGGAGCGAGCGGGCGCACACCAGCCCCGCCGAGACCGCGCCGGTGTAATTGGTCTGCGCGACCCGCACCGCCGCCTCCGGCTCGCGCTCGTCGCGGGCCTGGTCGCCGAGCAGCCCGAAGGCGAGCAGCACCATGTCCACGTCGCCCTCGGCGAAGACCTTGCCGAGCACCGCCTCGTGGGAGGCCGGGTCGAGCGCGTCGAAGGCGACGGTGTGCACATCGGCCCCGAGCCCGCGCAGCTGCCCGGCGGCCTCCTCCAGGGCGGGGGAGGGGCGGCCCGCCAGCCAGACCGTGCGGGTGCGGCGGGCGATCAGCCGGCGGGCGGTGGCCAGCGCGATCTCGGACGTACCGCCGAGGACGAGCAGGGACTGGGGGAGGCCGAAGGCGTCCTTCATGACAGCAGCTCCTTGAGGTTGCTCACAGACTGAGGCGGCGGGCCAGGTCGGACACGAACACCCCGCGCGGATCCAGCGCGGCGCGCAGCTCGCGGAAGTCGTCGAGACGCGGATACATGGTCGCGAGCAGCTCCGGTCGCAGCCGGGCGTCCTTGGCGAGGTAGACGCGCCCGCCGGCGGCGGCGACCTCCTCGTCGAGTTCGTCGAGGAACGCGCCGAGGCCGGGCAGCCCCGCCGGGATGTCCAGCGCCAGCGTCCAGCCCGGCACGGGGAAGGACAGCCAGCCCGGGTCGGACTCCCCGAAGCGCTTGAGGACGGCCAGGAAGGACGGGCAGCGGCGTTCGGAGATGCGGCGCACGATGCGGCGCAGGGCGTCCTCCCGGCCGTAGCCGACGACGAACTGGTACTGCACGAAGCCGCCGCGGCCGTAGACGCGGTTCCAGTGCGGCACGCCGTCCAGGGGGTGGAAGAAGGCCGAGATCCGCTGGAGTCGGCCGGTCCGCGCGCGGGGGGCCTTGCGGTACCAGAATTCATTGAACAGGCCCACGGTCGTCCGGCTGAGCAGGCCCTCGGGGAGGATCGCGGGCGTCGCCGGCAGGCGGGGGGTGCGGAAGGCGAGCGGGTCCCGGCGCAGACGGGCGGGGAGCGCGTCCAGCGGCGCGTGGTCGCCGCGGGTGAGGACCGCGCGGCCGGTGGCGGCGCCTCGGGCCAGCAGGTCGATCCAGGCGACCGAGTAGCGGTAGCGGTGGTCGGTCGCCGCCAGCCGGGCCATCAGGTCGTCCAGGTCCGTCGCCCGCTCGGTGTCGACCGACATCAGCGACGTCTCGACGGGCTGGAGCCGGATGGTGGCGGTGAGGATCACGCCGGTCAGGCCCATGCCGCCCGCGGTGGCGTCGAAGAGCGGCGTGCCGGGGACGACCGTGCGGATCTCACCGTCGGCGGTGAGGAGTTCGAGGGCGAGCACATGGCGGGCGAAGGAGCCGGAGACATGGTGGTTCTTGCCGTGGATGTCGGCGCCGATCGCCCCGCCGACGGTGACGTAACGGGTGCCCGGGGTGACCGGCACGAACCAGCCGAGCGGCAGCAGCACCTCCATCAGCCGGTGCAGGGAGACGCCCGCGTCGCACAGCACGGTCCCGCCGTCGGCGTCGATCGCGTGCACACGGTCCAGGGCCGTCATGTCGAGCACGGAGCCGCCCGCGTTCTGCGCCGCGTCCCCGTACGCCCGCCCCAGGCCCCGGGGGATGCCGCCGCGGGCCCCGCAGTCCCGGACGGCCGCCGCGGCCTCCTCGTACGTCCGTGGGCGGATCAACCGGGCGGCGGTGGGGGCGGTGCGGCCCCAGCCCGTGACGGTGGTGTGGTCCAGGCCCATGACGTCCGGGTCGTAATCGGTGTCGGCAGACATGTTCGCGACCGTATCGCCCCACTGTGAGCGATTAGTTAGCGAACATGGCATCCCTCCCCGAAATGGGTGATTAATGGGATGTCGCTCAATATTGCCGGAGTTCAGGCCTGCTGGGCGTGAACAGTGAGTCCACATGGACGACCTCGACGACCTGCACGACATGGACCACCGGATCGTTTCGGCGCTCAGGGCGTGCGGTACCGACCCGCGCGTCGCCGGTGCCGCGCGTGCCCTGTCCTGGGCGGGGGAGCACGCGGCACTGTGGCTGGTGGCGGGGCTCGCCGGAGCCGCCGTCGACGGCGGCAGACGCGGCGTCTGGCTGCGCGGCACCGCCCTCACCGCCGGGGCGCACCTCGTCAGCATGGGGGTGAAACGGGTCGTGCGCAGGCCGCGCCCCGCGCACGTCGAGCCCCTGGTGCGCACCGCCGGCCGGCACTCTTTCCCCAGCTCGCACGCCACCTCGGCGGCGGCCGCCGCCGTCGCCTTCGGCGCCCTGGGGGCACACGCGATCCCGCCGCTCGCCGCCGCCGTGTGCGTCTCGCGCCTCGTGGCCGGTGTCCACTACCCCTCCGACGTCGCCGCGGGCGCGGCGCTGGGCGCCCTCACGGCCCGGCTCGGCGCCCGCTGGATGCGAGGAGGCGCCCACCATGGCTGAGACGGCCGTCCTGCGGCAGCGCACCCCTCAGGAGCGGCCGGCACCACCCCGCAAGGGCGGTCTCCCGGCCGGTCTCCTCAGGACCGCGCGCCCCAGACAATGGATCAAGAACGTTCTCGTGGTCGCCGCCCCGGCCGCCGCCGGCGAGCTCTTCTCCCGCCACGCCCTGATCCGACTCGCCCTGGTCTTCGTCCTCTTCACGGCCTGCGCCGCCGCCGTCTACCTCGTCAACGACGCCCGCGACGCCGACGCCGACCGCGCCCACCCCACCAAACGGCACCGCCCGGTCGCCGCCGGGCAGGTCCCGGTGCCCGTGGCCTACGCCGTCGGAGGCACCCTCGGCGTCCTCGCGCCCGCCGCCGCTGCCTGGCTGTGCGGTCCTGCCGTCGCCGCGCTGCTGACCGCGTACCTCGGCATGCAACTGGCCTACTGCATCAGCCTGAAGCACGTCCTCGTCGTCGATCTCGCCGTCGTCACCACCGGGTTCCTGATGCGGGCCATGATCGGCGGACTCGCCCTCGGCATCCCGCTGTCGCGCTGGTTCCTCATCACCACCGGCTTCGGCGCGCTGTTCATGGTGTCGGCCAAGCGCTACTCGGAAGCCGTCCAGATGGCCGGAAAGGCGGGCGCCACACGGGCGTTGCTCACCGAGTACACCACCGGCTACCTCCGCTTCGTCTGGCAGCTCGCGGCCGGTGTCGCCGTCCTCGGCTACTGCCTGTGGGCCATGGAGGAGGGCGGCGTCCCGCACACCAGCGTGCTGCCCTGGCGGCAGCTGTCCATGGTCGCCTTCATCCTCGCGATCCTCCGCTACGCCGTGTTCGCCGACCGCGGCACGGCCGGCGAACCCGAGGACGTCGTCCTGCGCGACCGCGCCCTCGCCCTCATCGGTGTGGTGTGGATGGCGATGTACGGCCTGGCAGTGGCCAATTGGTGACCACGCGCGCGGGGCGAAGCCCCGTGCTCCCGTGCCGCCGGGAACTGATCGGCTTCGCCACCGCCGGTCTCCTCGCCTACGCCGTCGACCTCGCCCTCTTCACGTACCTGCGGGGCCCCGCCGGACTCGACCCGCTCACCGCCAAGTCCGTGTCCTTCCTGGCCGCCTGCACGGTCGCCTACGCCGGCAACGCCCTCGGCACCTACCGGGCCACACGACGCCGGGGCCTGCGCCCGTACGCCGTGTTCTTCGCGGTGAACCTCGCCGGAGCGTGCGTACAACTGCTCTGCCTGGCCGTCAGCCACTACGGCCTCGGTCTCACCTCGCAGCGCGCAGACACCGTCTCCGGCGGAGTCGTCGGGATGGCGCTGGCCACAGTCCTGCGGTTCTGGGGTACCCGTACATGGGTGTTCCGGGCGGAGGGCAGAGTCGGATCATGGACTGGCTGAAAAGACTCCCGGTGGTCGGGCCGTGGGCGGAGCGGCTGATGATCACCCACGCGTGGCGGTCGTACGAGCGGCTGGACCGCGTGAAGTGGACGCGGCTGGCCGCCGCGATGACCTTCACGAGTTTCGTCGCGCTGTTCCCGCTGCTGACGGTGTCCGCCACCATCGCCGCCGCCACGCTCAGCACGGAGCAGGAGGACAAGCTGCGGGACAAGCTCGCCGAGCAGGTCCCCGGCATCTCCGACCAGTTGGACATCGCCGGTCTGGTGGACAACGCCGGCACGATCGGACTCATCGCGGGCGCCCTGCTGTTCTTCACCGGCGTCAGCTGGGCCGGCTCGATGCGCGAGTGCCTGCGGGCGGTGTGGGACTTGTCCGACGAGGAGGAGAACCCCGTCCTGCGCTACGGCAAGGACGCGGGTGTCCTGCTCGGCCTCGGCGGCGCCCTCCTCGTCACCATCGCCGCCTCCGCCGTCGCCTCCGCGCTGATCGGCTGGGTCACCCGGCAACTCGGTGTCGACGAAGGCGGCTGGGGCGGGGTCCTGCTGCACGTCGTCGCGTTCCTGGTCGCCGTGCTGGCGAACTTCCTGCTGCTGCTCTACGTCCTGACGCTGCTGCCCGGCGTCGAGCCGACGCGCCACCGCCTCATCGTGGCGGCGCTGACCGGCGCGATCGGCTTCGAACTGCTGAAACTGCTGCTCAGCGGCTATCTCCAGGGCGTGGCCGCGAAGAGCATGTACGGCGCGTTCGGGGTGCCCGTCGCGCTGCTGCTGTGGATCAACTTCACCTCGAAGCTGGTGCTGTTCTGTGCCGCCTGGACGGCCACGCAGAGCAAGGAGGACGAAGTCCCGGGTCTCACGGGCGAGTCCGGCGGCGCACCAGATCCGGCAGCGGCCAGCGGCGGTTGACCAGGAAGGCGCCGCCCGCGAGCAGCACCAGCACCCCGCCCACGATGCCGAGCGCCGTCCCCATGCCGCTGGAGCCGTCCGCGGCCGGGGCGCTGGCCACCGGCTTCGCACCGGTCCCTGCCGTGCCGCCGCCGTCCCCGGAGCCGCCGGCCTCGCCGGAGGGGTTCGCGCCGGGCTGCGCACTGGCCTGCGCGGCGCTCCTGGGCGGCACCAGCTCACCCACCGGCTGCACCTTCCCGGCCGCCTTGAAGCCCCAGTCGAACAGCCGGGCGGTCTCCTTGTAGACCTCGTTGTGCTCGGGCTTCTCCGGGTTCATCACCGTCACCAGCAGCACCTTGCCGCCGCGCTCGGCGACACCGGTGAAGGTGGCGCCCGCGTTGGTGGTGTTGCCGTTCTTGACGCCCGCGATGCCCTCGTAGACAGGCACGTCCAAGTCGCCGGCCAGCAGCCGGTTGGTGTTCTGGATCTCGAAGGACTCGCGGACCTTCTTGCCCTTCTTGCCCTTCTTCGTCTTCCCCGGGAACTTGGCGCTGACCGTCGAGGCGTACTCGCGGAAGTCCTTCTTCTGCATCCCGGAGCGGGCGATCAGCGTCAGGTCGTACGCCGAGGAGACCTGCCCCTCGGCGTCGTAACCGTCCGGGCTGACGACGTTCGTGTCGAGGGCCTGGAGCTCCTCGGCGTGCTCGTTCATCTCCTTGACGGTGTTCTCGACACCGTTGTTCATGGCGGACAGCACGTGCACGGCGTCGTTGCCGGAGCGCAGGAAGACGCCCAGCCACAGGTCGTGAACCGTGTACGTCTCCTCCTCCTTTATCCCGACCATGCTGGAGCCCGAGCCGATGCCGGCCAGGTCGGAGGGGACGACCTTGTGTTTGGTGTCCCTCGGGAACTTCGGCAGCAGCGTGTCCGCGAACAGCATCTTCAGGGTGCTCGCCGGGGCGAGGCGCCAGTGCGCGTTGTGCGCGGCCAGCACGTCGCCCGACTCGGCGTCGGCGACGATCCAGGAACGGGCGCTGACGTCCTTCGGCAGCACCGGGACGCCGCTCGCCAGATTCACCTGCGTCCCCGGCCTGCCGAGCCGGGCGCCGCCCACGCTCGACATCGACGCCGGGGGAGTGGCCGACGGGCTCGCCGAGGGACTGCCCGAAGGGCTGCCCGAGGGGCTCGGGGCGGCGACGGCGGCGGGCGCGGCCAGGGCGAGGGACGACAGGGCGGCGGTGGTGACCAGCAGGGATCGCCTGGTGGTCTTCTGCGGAGCGGGCACGGTCGGAAACGTACATGCCATACCGGAGGAAGTCCCGCCTGCGGCCCCACCCCGGGAACGGAACCGGACACGGCCTGGCGATACTGGGTGCATGAAGCTCAGCCGCCCCGTCTCCTGGTTCCTGCTCGCCTTCGGGGTGTGGAGCTGGGTCATCTGGATCACTTTCGTCAAGAACCTGGTCAAGGACGGCAGCGGGCTCGCCTTCGACGACGGTCGTCCCACGGCCTACTTCTGGGTGCACCTGCTGCTCGCCGTCGTTTCCTTCGTATTGGGGACGGTCATCGGGGCCATCGGGTTGCGTGGTCTGCGCGCACTGCGCCGGACGTCATAACGGCGATCGGGAGACACGACACCGTGGTCATCGTTTTCGTAGTCGTCGCCGTGCTGGTCCTGGCCGTCGTCGTGACGGCCAACTGGTACGTGTGGCGCCGCCTGTTCCGCGACACGACCAGCGGCCCGGGCCTCGTGCGCCGCGCGGGCGCGGTCCTGATCGCCGGCGGCTGGGTCCTGGCGATCACGGCCCTGGTCGCCGAACGCTCGGGCGCCCCGTTCCGGCTCCAGCAGGTCCTGGCCTGGCCGGGCTTCCTGTGGCTTGCGCTGTCGATATACCTGCTGCTGGCGGTGCTGGCGGGAGAGATCGTCCGCCCGCTCCTGCGCCGCTTCCTCGACCACCGCGCGAGACGAACGAACCAGGACCGGCGCCCGGCGGCCGCCGAGCAGTCCGCTGCCTCCGAGCCCGGCCCGCACGCCTCGGCCGGAGCCACGGCGCCGACCACGGCACCCGACTCACCCGCGGACCGCACCCCCACCGCGAGCGCCTCCCCGGGGGCGGACGGCCCCCAGGGCAACGGCAGCGGCGCCGGGACTCCGACGGCCGCGCCGCAGGAGAACGGCAGCGACGCGCCCACCGCACCCGCGACCGCCTCGCAGGCGGGCGGCTCCGGTGGAGAGGCTGCCTCCGGGACGGCGCCCGCGACCGCCTCGCAGCCCGGCCGCGCCCGTGGCGCGACCGCCCTTCACCCGCAGGCCGACCCCGCGCCGGACGCCCCCGAGGCCTCCCCCCAGCCGCCTGCCACCCCTCCCTCGCCCTCCCGTCGGCTCTTCGTCTCGCGGGTCGTCGCCGGGGCCGCCGCGGCCGCCGCCGTCGGGACCGTGGGGTACGGGACGTACGGCGTGCTGCGCGGGCCGCGGGTCAAGCGGGTCACCGTGCCCCTCGCCAAGCTGCCGCGCGCCGCGCACGGGTACCGGATCGCCGTGGTCAGTGACGTGCACCTCGGCCCGGTCCTGGGACGCGGCTTCGCGCAGAAGGTCGTCGACACGATCAACGCGACCCAGCCCGACCTGATCGCGGTCGTCGGCGACCTGGTCGACGGCAGTGTGAAGGACCTGGGACCCGCGGCGGCCCCGCTCGCCCAGCTGAGGGCCCGTCACGGGTCCTACTTCGTCACCGGCAACCACGAGTACTTCTCCGGCGCCGAGCAGTGGGTCGAGGAGGTCCGCCGCCTGGGCATCGACCCCCTGGAGAACGCCCGCCGGGAGATGCCGTACTTCGACCTCGCCGGAGTCAACGACGTCGCGGGCGAGGACGAGGGCCAGGGCCCCGACTTCGCGAAGGCGCTCGGTGACCGGGACACCGCACGCGCGTGCGTGCTGCTCGCCCACCAGCCCGTCCAGATCCACGACGCCGTCGAGCACGGCGTCGACCTCCAGCTCTCCGGCCACACCCACGGCGGCCAGCTCTGGCCCGGCAACCTCATCGCCTCCGGCGCGAACCCCACCCTCGCGGGCCTGGAGCGCTACGGCGACACCCAGCTCTACGTCTCGCGCGGCGCCGGCGCCTGGGGCCCGCCCACCCGGGTGGGAGCGCCGTCGGACATCACCGTGATCGAGCTCGCGTCGAAGCAGGCCTGAGCGCGCACACGCTGTGAGAGAGCTGTGAAACCGGACCGAAACGCGCATCGGTAAGAACTTCCCCAACTCATCGGATCTCCCTTCCCCCTGGTCAAAACCCTGTGATTGGGTGAGCCCGCCACGAAGGGTGTGGCATACGCACAAGGGCCCCAACGGGCCTCAAAGGGCCTGGGGAGGGCACAGCCGATGCGATCGGTTCGCATACGGATACTCGCGGGGCTGCTGGTCCTGGCCGCCGCGGGCGTGGGCGCCTGGCAGCTCCTGCCGTCGAAGGGCGACGGGAAGACCATCACGGTCGGCACGACGGACGGCGTCACCTCGCTCGACCCGGCCGGTGCCTACGACGCGGGCTCCTGGGCGCTGTTCAGCAACGTCTTCCAGTCGCTGCTGACCTTCGCGCCGGGCGGCACCGCCCCCGTGCCGGACGCGGCCAAGAGCTGCGCCTTCGCGCACGGCGACCTCACCACCTACCGCTGCGAGCTGCGCGAGGGTCTCACCTTCCCCAGCGGCCGCGCGATGGACGCCGAGGACGTGAAGTACTCCTTCGACCGGATCCTGAAGATCAAGGCCCCGGTCGGCCCGGCCTCCCTGCTGGGCACGCTCGGTTCCGTGGACGCCGACGGCATGACCGTCACCTTCCACCTGACCTCCCCGGACGCGACGTTCCCCTTCAAGGTGGCCACCGGCGCCGGCTCGATCGTCGACCACACCGCGTACCCGGCCGGGAAGCTGCGTACCGACACCGGCGTCGACGGCACCGGCCCGTACACCCTCACCTCGTACACCAAGGACCGCGACGCGGTCCTCACGCCCAGCCAGCACTACCGGGGGGCCGTCACCGGCGGCCCCGGACGGCCCGTCGACCTGCGCTACTACGCCACCCCCGAGGCCCTGGACACCGCCTGGAAGGACAAGCAGGTCGAGGTCGCGACCGACCAGCTGCCGCCCGGCGTCCTGGCCGGCCTCAACCCCAGCGACCCCGGCCAGCGCGTCTACGAGGCGGACGGCTCCGAGACCCGGAACCTGTACTTCAACACCCGCGCGGGCAACCCGCTGCACGAGGCGAAGGTCCGCCAGGCCATGGCCTGGCTGATCGACCGCGAACAACTGGCCGCCACCGTCTACGACGGCACCGTCGACCCGCTGTACTCCCTGATCCCCGCCGGCCTCACCGGGCACACCACCTCGTTCTTCGACGACTACCCGAAGCCCGACCCGAAGAAGGCCCGGCAGCTGCTCACCCAGGCCGGCGTCAGCCTGCCCGTGCACTTCACCTACGGCTACGCCAAGGGCCGCGGCGCCGGTGAGCAGGAGGCGGCCGAGATCAAGAAGGAGCTGGAGGCGAGCGGCCTGTTCCAGGTCACCCTCAAGGGCTACGAGTGGACCGCCTTCCAGAAGCAGTGGGCGACCGGCAAACTCGACGCGTACGCCGTCGGCTGGGTCGCCGACTTCCCCGACCCGGACACCTTCGGCGCCGCGCTCGTCGGCACCGGCAGCGCCATGAACACCGGCTACAGCAGCAAGACCGTCGACCGGCTCATCAAGGACAGCCGGCGCTTCGCCGAGCGGACCGAGGCCGACCAGGACTTCCGTTCGGTGCAGCAGACCGTCGCCGAGGACGTGCCGGTGCTGCCGCTGTGGCAGGCCAAGGAGTACGTCGTCACCACCGAGGACGTCGGCGGCGGCCAGTACCTGTCGGACGGCACGGGTGTGTTCCGCCTGTGGAGTCTCACCACCCTCTGAACCTCTGAACCCTGGACGACCCGCTCCGCTCGCCTCTCAGGGCTCGGAACGCCGCCGGGCCGCCGGATCCGGGATGGCGTGCGTCATCCCCGGCAGGAAGTCCGTGAACAGCTCGTGCACCTCGCGCACGAGCGGCCGCAGCACCCGGAAGCGGGCCAGGGCCACGCCCCGCGCGGTGAGCCGGGCACCGCGTTCGGCGAGCCGGTAGCTGCGCTCGCGGCCCTCGGTCCGGTCGAAGATCCAGTACAGGCACAGTCCCATCTGGGACAGCCACATCAACTCGGGCAGGATGTCGCGCAGTTCCTCGGGCACCTTGGTCTTCGTCGCCCCGGCCAGCACGTCCCGGTGGACGCTGATGGCCTCCTCGCGCGCGTGCTCCGACTCCGGGGAGAAGGGGCTGAGCGGGCTGTCGGGGTCGGCGGCGTTCTTGAAGAACTGCACCGCGAACTCGTGGTAGGGCGCGGCGATGTCCAGCCAGGCCCGCAGCACCCCCGCGAGCCGGGCCTCCAGGTCGGTCTCCCGGTCCAGGATCTCCCGGACCGCCACCTGGTGCTCGGCGGCGATCCGGTCGTAGAAGCCCTGGATCAGGTGCTCCTTGCCCGCGAAGTAGTAGTAGGCGTTGCCGACGGAGACCCCGGCCTCCTTGGCGATGGCCCGCATCGTGGTCTTGTCGTAGCCACGCTCCTGGAACAGCCGCATGGCCGTCTCCAGGATCAGGGCGCGGGTCTGCTCGGACTTGGTCGGGGTGGCGCCGTCGTCGGGGCCGTCGTTCTTCGCGGGCACGGGAAGAGAGCCTAACGTCAGTACCGGTGCGGTCACCGAGGGGCGCATCTGCCGTCGGCGCAGCCCGGCGCGGTGTAGCTCCAGCCGCTGTCCGGGGCGTACGACCATCCGTCCGCCCGCCGGTACACCCGGCCGCCCCACTGCGCCCCGCCGCGCTGCCCCCGGTGCCACTGCGCCCCGCGCCACTTGGCGGCGGCGAGCACCGCGCCCCTGGCGAGCAGAGCGCCGGACGGGGTGCTCAGCCGGTGGGCCAGCGGCCGGTGTTCGCGCAGCGCCCACAGGGTCACCACCCAGGCGGCGGGTCCCTGGTAGATCTGCCCGGCGTCACCGACGACGGTGATCTCGTCGAGGGTGGCGCCGTGGTCGAGGCCGGGAAAGCGCCGCCGGGCCTCCTCGGAGGCGGCCGGGACCAGCTCCAGCGGCACCAGCTTGGGCTGCCGCAGGAGCCAGTCGCGCAGGAACGCGCACAGGGAGCACTCGGCGTCGTACAGGACGGTGAGCCGGCGGAGCGGTGCGGGTGTGTCCATGCCGGTCGCGTCGGTGCCGGTGGCGTTCACCTGGGCCTCCGCTCAGGCCCGCGCCGACGGGGCGACCCAGCCCTGCGGCGGCACCGGCGGCACCTGCTCCCGCTCCATGGCCCCCCGGCGCCGGATCCGGTTCAGCACGTAGACGTTGGCCAGGTGCATCACACCGAGCACCAGCAGCACCACGCCGAGCTTCGTCGACAGGGCCTCGAAGATGCCGCGGGCGTCGGTGATGGTCCCGTCACCGCTCAGGTACAGCGCGACGAACCCGAGGTTGACCAGGTAGAAGCCGACCACCAGGAGGTGGTTGACGGCATCGGCGAGCTTCTCGTTGCCGTGCAGCACGTCGGCGAGGAAGACCCTGCCGTTCCGGCTGAGCGTGCGGGCCACCCAGACGGTCAGACCGATGCTGACCAGCAGGTAGATGACATAGGCGATGACCGTGCGGTCCATTGCCCCACCCTTCTTGAACACGTTCAAAACGCTGTCGGGGATGACTCTAGACCTACTTTTGAACATGTTCAACACAAGGTCCGGGGTGATTGTCAGTGGTGCCCCGTACTGTCCTCGGCATGGGAATCGTGACGTTCGTCGACGAGACGACGACGGGGGAGCGGCGCACGGCCTGGGGGCTGGAGATCGCCGAAGAGCGGCTGACCGTACGGGAACTGATCCGGCGCCGGGTGTTCCAGGAGGTCGCGGAGTACAACGCCCGCAGGCCGGAGGTCTTCCAGGGCCTGGTACAGCCGCAGGACACCGAGCGCGTGCTGAACGGGTACGCGGTGCGCACGCCCCGCCGCATCGACCCCGAGGCGCAGACGGCCCTGGCCGAGCGGGCCTTCGCGGGCAACGGCTTCCTGGTGCTGGTGGGAGACCGTCAGGTCACCGACCCGGACGAGGAGATCGAGCTGACGCTCGGCACCGAGGTCACGTTCCTGAAACTCGTCCCCCTGGTGGGTGGCTGATGAGCGCCTCCGGTACCCCCCGGTCGCACCTCGACCGGCTGCGCGACCCCATCGCCGGCGGCGACATGGAGCAGGTCGCCGACGAGGTCCTGAGCGTCCTGGACTCCCGCCGCGGCATCTGGGGCGGAGAGTGGGAGCAGGTGCTCGACCGGCTCCGCGAGCTGCCCGCCGACCGCCGCCGCGAGCTGCTGCACGCCCTGGCCGACCGCTTCCACCGGGCCGGTGACGACACGGAGGCCCGCTGCCGCCATCTCGTCCTGTGCGGCATGATCTCCGAGGGCCTCGCCGACGATCCGCTGGCCGCCGAGCGCCGCAAGGCCCTGGACGACCTCGGCCGGCGACAGTCCTTCTTCTACGCGTTGCGCTTCGAGGTCCTGATCCGCGCCGAACTGGCCGCCGGCCGCCCCCTGCCCGCGCCCGTCGTGGCCGTCGTCCGCCGCGCGGCCCTGGACGCCTACCGCGCGAGCGACCTCGTCGGGCTGGCCCGGCAGCTCACCGACCCCGTCCTCAGCGTCGGCGAGGCATGGGCCGATCAGGCCCTGAGCGACGCCACGACCCCCGACTGGCAGGCCCTCCTGCGGTACGCCATGACGGCCACCGCCTCCAAGCCGAACGCGAAGTGGGACAAGGGCGCGCTGGCCCTGCTGGACACCCTCGGCGCGGACGCCGTCCGCGAGACGGTCCTGACCTGGCTCGCGCTCGTCGGCCGCCCCCGCACGCTGCCGCTGGAGCGTCGCGAGTGGGAGACGGACGTCAACAACGCCTACGACCCGTACAACGCGACGGCCCTGCGCGGCCTGGCCTGGCTGCTCTCCCTGCTGCCGCCCCGGCCCGAGGTCGCGCGGGCCCTGGGCCTCCTGGTCGAGACCTCCCTGAAGAAGGTCGCGGGCATCGGCCCCCGCAACCCCAAGGTCGCCAACGCGGGTGTCGTCGCGCTGGCCCGCATCGACTCCGAAGCGGCCCTGGCCGAACTGGCCCGGCTGGGCACGCGGGTGACGTACAAGAACACGGCCAAGCTCCTCGACACGGCCCTGGAGGCCCGGGCCACCGCGCTCGGCCTCAGCCGCGAGGAGATCGAGGAACTGGCGGTCCCGGCGTACGGCCTGACGGAGGTCGGCCGGGCCACGCACCGCCTCGGCGAGGCGACGGCCCTGCTGGAGATCCACGGCACCCGGGCCGTGCTGAGCTGGCGCAACGCGGCCGGCAAGCCGGTCAAGAGCGTCCCGGCAGCGGTCAAGCGCGACCACCCCGACGCACTGAAGGACCTGAAGACCGCGGTCAAGGACATCGACAAGATGCTCTCGGCGCAGAGCGAGCGCCTGGACCGCCAGTTCCTGGCCCGCCGCGCCTGGCCGTACGCCGTCTGGCGCGAGCGCTACCTCGACCACCCCCTGGTCGGCACACTGGCCCGCCGCCTGCTGTGGACGATCGACGGCAGGCCGGCCGGCTACGCGGACGGGGAACTGCGCACCCTCGCCGACGACCCCCTCACGGAGGGCACGAGGGTCGAACTCTGGCATCCGGTCGGCCGCGAACCAGCCGAGATCGTCGCCTGGCGCGACTGGCTGGAGCGGCACGGCATCACCCAGCCGTTCAAACAGGCCCATCGCGAGATCTACCTGCTCACGGACGCCGAGCGGGCCACACGCACCTACTCCAACCGCTTCGCGGCGCACGTCCTGCGCCAGCACCAGTTCAACTCCCTGGCGGCGCTGCGCGGCTGGCGCAACAAGCTGCGCCTGTGCGTCGACGACTCGGCACCGCCCGCCACCCGCGAGCTGCCCCAGTGGGGCCTGCGCGCCGAGTACTGGATCGAGGGCGACGGCGAGGAGTACGGCATCGACACCACCGAGTCCGGCAGCTATCTGCGCCTGCGCACCGACCAGGTCCGCTTCTACCCGATCGACGCCCCGGAGAACTCCGCCCACTGCTGCGGCGGCGAGTACGCCATGTGGCTCCGCGACGGCCAGGAACCCGTCGAGCCGCTCCCCCTGGAGGACATCCCGCCCCTGGTCCTCTCCGAAGTCCTGCGCGACGTCGACCTGTTCGTCGGCGTCGCCAGCATCGGCAACGACCCGACCTGGCAGGACGGCGGCCCGGGCGGCCGCTTCCGGGAGTACTGGACGTCGTACGGCTTCGGCGAACTGAACGCGAGCGCCGAGACCCGCAGGCTCCTGCTCGAACGCCTCGTCCCGCGCCTGGCGATAGCCGACCGCTGCACCCTGGAGGGCCGCTTCCTCCACGTCCGCGGCGACCGCCACACCTACAAGATCCACCTCGGCTCAGGCAACATCCTCATGACCCCGAACGACCAGTACCTCTGCATCGTCCCGAAGTCCGACCCGACGGCTCGGGGGACGGGCTACCTCCCCTTCGAGGGCGACCGCATGCTGGCCGTCATCCTCAGCAAGGCGATGATGCTGGCGGCCGACACGAAGATCACGGACCCTACGATCCTGAGCCAGCTGTGAACGAAGCCGGGGTCGACTCTTCCGAAGCCGACCCCGGCTCATGGCGGCGTCACCCGATGTCTGTACGGGTCTTCCAGTAGTCGGCCCGGGCGATGACCTCCGTACCCGAGCCGCTCGGCGCGGTCTTGCTGCCCGCATGGAATCGAACCGATCCATCGGCCAGGACGGCCCAGATGTCAGGAATCGTGTCGCCGTTGGCGCTCGGCGTGCCCATCAGATGAGGCATGGCGCTGCTCGACCAGCCGGAGCCGCCGTATTCGTTGTCCTCACCGCCCGAAGAGTTCGCCGCTGTGGCCAGCGAGCTGAGATCGACAGGAGCAGTGGACGGCGTGGACATCAGGGTCATTTATGAACCTGCAACGGACCGAGTTGTGACCGGCTTCCCGTATCGACCCTGATGGAGGCGCAGTGGAAGCCGTAGAGTACGTCGCCAAGATCGAAGAACTGCTAGAGGAGTCTCCCATCACTGCGCCTTCAGTTGCAGTCGATGTGCGCGACCTTCTCGCCGCCGGAGAGTACGCCCTGGCTTTCGACACGATGTGCTCATGGATTTACGAAGACGAGTTGTCGATCAGCGAGGAGTATCACGAGCGGCTTGTTCGTCTGTCGGGAGACCTCGGATCTCGTGATCTAATCGCGCGAATGCGTGAGCTGGTAACGGGATAAGCGAGTGCGTGCGCTCCTGCCGCCGTTTCGGACAGGGGTGCGTCGTGATCGTCTGATGCAGACCGCGGCAATCGCAGAACGATGAACGAAGCAGGGTCTGCAGGAAATGCATGCGGCAGACCCTGCTGGTTGGGGTCGATCACGCCGGTTCCGTGCTCAGCCCTGACAGCCCCCCACCCGCCGCGTACTCAGCGCGATGTCGTCCATCCGCACCTCGTACGACGACGGGCTCGGGTCGGCCTGGTACAGCTGCCAGCCCAGCTTGAGCCGGTCGAAGGACGGGAAGACGAACGGGTCCGACGTGCCGCCGTGTTGGTCGGTGGAGACGGTCAGATCGGGCTGGGGCACGCCGTCGAAGTAGACGGTGACGCGGTTGTCGGTGGCGTCCAGATGGAACTCGACGCACTGCCAGACACCCGCCCGCGCGGGCGCCGAGGTCTTCCAGGACGTCCAGTCGCCGGTGGGGCCGAGATCAGAGCCGACGCCGTAGAAGTTGCCCTTGTCCGTGGGTGCGTACTGCCCGCCGAGCGGGCGGACCAGGGTGGGGGAGTCGGAACCGGACGCCTCCGCGAGGGTCCAGTGCGCCCAGTCGGGAGCGGTCGGGAAGGCGTCCACGCGCAGCCGCAGCCGGGCCCAGAAGCTGTTGCCGGGCGGCTTGAGGTCGGGGAAGACCAGGAAGGCGCGGCCGTTGCCCTGGGTGCGGATGCGGAGTTCGCGGCCGTGGCCGGACGACGAACGGGCGATCGTCAGCGTGCCGTCGGACGTGTCAGTGGTCCACCCGCGGCCTTCGGTGACCGGGCCGAGGGGAAGGCGGTCGAAGGTCTCGCGTGCGAGGACGGGGGAGGGGCTTGCCGAGGCTGTGGGGGATACCGGCAGCAGCGTGGCGGCCGTGGCCACGAGCGCGACGACGGCTTTCCTCAGGGGCGTCATGGGCGTCAGTCTGGCCACACCCGGCCACATCAGTCACAGGAGCCCTACGATGGGTGGCCGGAACCGGCCTGAATCTGGCCGGTTCCGAGGCCCCGCGACTCAGTCGCTCGTTCTCGCCTGGCCGGCCTTGAGAATCTCCGCCACGTCGAGGGTCACCTTCGCGCCGATGGAGTCCGGGAGAGTAACGAGCTCGCCGGAGGCGTGCGGGCGGTGGTTCTCGTAGGTGCTTCCGGCCGGGTCGGTCAGGACATGGAGGCGCTGGTGCTTGCGGTCCACGACGACGTAGACCGGGACCTTGGCCTCGGCGTAGGCGGCGACCTTGGTCTTCAGGTCGTCCTTCCAGTTGCCGGAGGTGACCTCGAGAACGAGACGGAAGCAGGCGGGGTCGTACGCGTTGTTCTCGACGAGGTGGTCGTCGATGTCGGCGTCCACCACCACGAGGTCGGGAATGGCGTAGTCCTCGCCACCGGTGGGGAGCCAGAGCCCGACGTTCTGGAGAACCTCGGTCTCGCCGTCGTCCAGCCCTGCTGCGATGAACGGGCGCATGAGTTTGGTCAGGGCACGGGCATGAGGTGCATCCGGGGACGGGGTCACGAGGAGATGGCCTCCGATGATCTCGACGCGGTAGCCCGGATGGCGCTCCATGATCTCGTCGGCGATGGTCGTCAGGGTGACCGGCTCTTCTTCGTGGAAGGGCTGCTCGACGGAAGCTGCGGACATCAGGTGCCTCCTGGGGGGCTGGTGTCGAGAGCATCATCGTAGGCAGGACGACGTCCGTGCGGCCCGTTCCGCCGCGTTCACCCGATGGTGTGGCATATGCCGGAGGGCCCTGTTTCCAGCGGAAACAGGGCCCTCAAGCGCAAGCGGCCGACCTCAGTAGCGGCGCGTGATCAGTGCACGCTTCACTTCCGCGATCGCCTTCGTGACCTCGATACCGCGCGGGCAGGCGTCCGTGCAGTTGAAGGTCGTGCGGCAGCGCCAGACGCCGTCGCGGTCGTTGAGGATCTCCAGGCGCTGCTCGCCGGCCTCGTCACGCGAGTCGAAGATGAAGCGGTGCGCGTTGACGATGGCGGCCGGGCCGAAGTACTGGCCGTCGTTCCAGAAGACCGGGCACGACGTGGTGCAGGCCGCGCAGAGGATGCACTTCGTCGTATCGTCGAAGCGCTCGCGGTCCTCGGCGGTCTGGAGACGCTCACGCGTCGGCTCGTTCGTGTCCTTCGTGATGAGGAAGGGCATGACGTCGCGGTACGCCTGGAAGAACGGCTCCATGTCGACCACGAGGTCCTTCAGGACCGTGAGGCCCTTGATGGCCTCGACCGTGATCGGCTTCTCGGGGTTGATGTCCTTGATCAGCGTCTTGCAGGCAAGGCGGTTCTTGCCGTTGATCCGCATGGCGTCCGAGCCGCAGATGCCGTGCGCGCAGGAACGGCGGAACGTCAGCGTGCCGTCCAGGTCCCACTTGATCTTGTGGAGTGCGTCGAGGACACGCTCCTTGGGGTCGATCTCCACCTGGAAGTCTTCCCACACCGCCTCCGCCGCGACCTCCGGGTTGAAGCGGCGGATGCGGAAGGTGACCGTGATGTAGGGGGAGTCGGCGAAACCGGGCTCGGGCTTGCCGGCCGCGTCTTCCTTGTCCAGAACAGGGGTAGCCATCAGTACTTACGCTCCATCGGCTGGTAGCGGGTCTGGACGACCGGCTTGTAGTCGAGACGGACGGTTTCGGAACCGTCGGCGCCGACCTCGCGGTACGCCATGGTGTGCCGCATGAAGTTGACGTCGTCGCGGTTCGGGTAGTCCTCGCGGTAGTGACCGCCGCGGGACTCCTTGCGGGCGAGCGCGGAGACGGCCATGACCTCGGCGAGGTCGAGCAGGTTGCCCAGCTCGATGGCCTCCAGCAGGTCCGTGTTGAACCGCTTGCCCTTGTCCTGGATCGACACGTTCCGGTAGCGCTCGCGCAGCTCCGCGATCTTCTCGACCGCCGTCTTGATCGTCTGCTCGGTGCGGAACACCATGACGTTGGCGTCCATGGTCTCCTGCAGCTCGCGCCGCAGCTCCGCCACCCGCTCGGTGCCGGTGGAGTCGCGCAGCCGCTCCACCTGCGAGATCACGAGCTCCGCCGGGTTCTCCGGCAGCTCGACGAACTCCGCCTTCTGCGCGTACTCCGCGGCGGCGATGCCCGCGCGCTTGCCGAAGACGTTGATGTCCAGCAGCGAGTTGGTGCCGAGGCGGTTGGCGCCGTGCACGGACACGCAGGCGACCTCGCCGGCCGCGTACAGGCCCGGGACGACGGTGGTGTTGTCCGCCAGGACCTCACCCTCGACGTTCGTCGGGATGCCGCCCATGGCGTAGTGCGCGGTGGGCTGGATCGGGATCGGGTCCGTGTAGGGCTCGATGCCGAGGTAGGTGCGGGCGAACTCCGTGATGTCCGGGAGCTTGGCGTCCAGCTGCTCCGGCGGGAGGTGGGTGAGGTCGAGGTAGACGTGGTCGCCCTCGGGACCGCAGCCGCGGCCCTCACGGATCTCCGTGTAGATGGAGCGGGACACGACGTCACGCGACGCCAGGTCCTTCATGACCGGCGCGTACTTCTCCATGAAGCGCTCGCCGTCCTTGTTGCGGAGGATGCCGCCCTCACCGCGGGCGCCCTCCGTCAGCAGGATGCCCATGCGCCAGATGCCGGTCGGGTGGAACTGGAAGAACTCCATGTCCTCCAGCGGCAGACCGCGGCGGTAGACCGCCGCCTGGCCGTCACCGGTCAGCGTGTGCGCGTTGGACGTCACCTTGAAGAACTTGCCGCAGCCGCCGGAGGCGTAGATCACGGACTTCGCGTGGAAGACATGGATCTCACCGGTGGCCAGCTCGTACGCCACGACACCGGCCGACTTCTTGACGCCGTCGACCTCGGTGATCAGCTGGTCCAGGACGTAGAACTCGTTGTAGAACTCCACGCCCTCCTTGACGCAGTTCTGGTACAGCGTCTGGAGGATCATGTGGCCGGTGCGGTCGGCCGCGTAGCAGGAGCGGCGGACCGGGGCCTCGCCGTGGTTGCGGCTGTGACCGCCGAAGCGGCGCTGGTCGATCGTGCCGTTCGGGGTGCGGTTGAACGGCAGGCCCATCTTCTCCAGGTCGAGGACGGAGTCGATGGCCTCCTTCGCCAGGATCTCGGCGGCGTCCTGGTCGACCAGGTAGTCACCGCCCTTGACCGTGTCGAAGGTGTGCCACTCCCAGTTGTCCTCCTCCACGTTGGCGAGCGCGGCGGCCATGCCGCCCTGCGCGGCGCCCGTGTGGGAGCGGGTGGGGTAGAGCTTGGTCAGGACGGCGGTGCGGCTGCGCTTCGTGGACTCGATGGCCGCGCGCATGCCCGCGCCACCGGCGCCGACGATGACGGTGTCGTACTTGTGGATCTTCATGATTCTCGCAGCCCCGTGCCTAGCGGATGTTCGGGTCGAAGGTGAAGATCACCAGCGTGCCCAGCAGGATGGTGAACACCGTGGCGGTGTAGAGCAGGCCCTTGAGCCACAGCCGGGTGTTCGCGCGCTCCGCGTAGTCGTTGATGACCGTGCGCAGGCCGTTGGCGCCGTGCAGCATGGCGAGCCACAGCATCAGCAGGTCCCAGACCTGCCAGAACGGGGACGCCCAGCGGCCCGCCACGAAGGCGAAGCCGATCTTGGATACGCCGCCGTCCAGCACGAGCTGGATCAGCAGGTGGCCGAGGACGAGCACGACCAGCACGACGCCCGACAGGCGCATGAACAGCCAGGCCGCCAGCTCGAAGTTGCCACGGGTGCTCTTCGGGCTCTTGCGGGTGCGCTGGCGCGGGGCCTCGATGAAGGGCGCCGGGTTGTCGACGGTGTAGACGGCGCCGCCCTCGACGGGGCCGACGCCGGCGGCGGTCTTCTCAGACGTGGACATTGGCGTCAGCTCCCGAAGAGTTCACGAGCGGCGTGGCCGAGGACGGGGTAGATGGCCCCGAGCATCAGCACGACCCACAGGGCGACGACGGTCCAGAGCATCTGCTTCTGGTAGCGGGCGCCCTTGATCCAGAAGTCGACAGCGATGACGCGCAGACCGTTGAGCGCGTGGAAGAGGATGGCGGCGACGAGGCCGTACTCCAGCAGCGCGACGATCGGCGTCTTGTACGTGGCCACGACGGTGTCGTAGGCCTCCGGGGACACACGGACGAGGGCGGTGTCCAGCACGTGAACGAACAGGAAGAAGAAGATGAGGACGCCGGTGACTCGGTGAGCCACCCAGGACCACATTCCTTCCCGGCCGCGGTACAGCGTTCCAGCCGGCACGGAAGTTTCCTCCGGGAGCGGGGATTGGGGCCGCGCCGGCTTGGTGTGTCGGTCGGGCCCGGCCGGGTACGGTCCACCGGCCCCCAGCATCGTAGCGATGCGCTGCCGCCGGGCTGAGCGGGGGTCCCCTGGTGTGATCAAACTGGCACGCAAAGAGGTACGGGTGGGCTAGTGCGGCCACAGGGGCGGGAGGTGTCTCCGGGACAGCGGGGTGCGGGCCGTCAGTGGTTGATCGCGCAGTTCCCCGCGCCTTTGAGGGCGTTCAGCAGCCGCCCCCTGGCGAGGCGCCGGAGCTCCTCCACCGTCACCACCCGCTCTTCCTCCGGATCGTTGGTCAATCGTGACCGGATGGCTGCGAGGAGACGGTCCAGGGTCTCGGACGGGGACAGGCCGTCCAGGCAGATGACGAACACGTGCCCGAAGCGGGCCTCGTAGGCGGCGTGGGCCGCGCTGAGGGCTGTATGGGCCGCGGAGTAGGCGTCCGGCGGAAGGGTGGGCAGCGGCTCCGCCGCCAGGGCCTCCGCGAGGTCGGGCCAGGTCAGGTCGTAGGCCGCCTCGTCCGCGGCGGCCAGCAGGGAGTCCAGGTCCGGGTAGGGGCGGTGCTCCGCGACACGCCGGGCCCAGCGGAGGCTGCGCAGGCAGGAGAGGAGGGCCTGCTCCAGGTCCTCCTCGGAGGCTGCGTTGAAGTGCTCCACCGGTATGGCGAGCCGACCGGGGAGATCTGGGAGACGGTGCGCAGGCAGCGTGGGTCCTCGTGGGCGTCACGTGTGTCGGCAGGGCAAGTTGTGAGAGATGTGACGTCACGCTATCGAGTACGACCATGACGTGTCCGAAGGATGCCTGAATTTCACCCGGGAGAGAGAGTTTCGGAACGCGTGGTGGACGCGCGCCATGGGGCCCCGGGTCTTAGGTTGGCCGTGTGAGTCAGCACAGGCGCCGGGCTTCGGCGAAGCAGGAGAGCAAGCGACAGGTGCTGGTCGTGGCCATGGCGGTAGCCCTGGTCGTGGTCGCGGCCGGGGTGAGTCTTGGGCTCTGGGCGGCCTCGGGCGGTGACGGCGGGTCCACGGGCCAGGAGGCAGGGGCCTCGCAGGGGGCCACCGCGGCGGCGCCCCCGGACAGAGCGCCGGAGGCGAGCCCGACCCCCAGCCCGACCCGCTCCTACCCCCTGTCCGAGGCGCCCCGCACCATCCCCGCCGTGCGCGAGCACGAGCCGGCGCGCGGCCCGGGCTGGCGTCCCGAGAAGGGCAACCGCGTGGTCGTGGACGACCCGGCGCTGGCCGACGAGGGGCGGCTGGTCGCCGGCGAGCTGGGGATGGCGTACGCGGGCGAGAAGGACGACCGGCGAGCCGGGGACCTGCGGCTGGCGCTCAACGACGGCAAGGGCGCGAACCCCGAGTCGTACGTGATGACCGTGCGCGACGGGCGGGTGGAGATCAAGGGGCCGTCCGACACCGGGGTCTTCTACGGCACCCGCACGCTCAAGCAGGAGACGCACGACGGCGGTACGGCGCCCGAGGGCGTCGTGAAGGACGAACCGGCCAAGGCGCAGCGCGGGTTCATGCTGGACATCGCGCGCAAGTACTTCACGGCCGGCTGGATCGAGGACCGGATCCGGGAACTGGGAGACCTGAAGTTCAACCAGCTGGGACTGCACTTCTCCGACGACCAGGGGTTCCGGATCGAGTCCAGCTCGCACCCCGAGATCGTGTCGCAGCAGCATCTGACCAAGGCGCAGGTGCGGAAGATCATCGACCTCGCGCGGAGCCGGCACATCACGATCGTGCCCGAGATCGACTCGCCCGGACACCTCGGCGCGGTCATCGACGCCCACCCCGACCTGCAGCTGCGCAGCGCGCAGGGGTCGGCGGTGCAGGGCGCCATCGACATCTCCAAGGCCGAGAGCGCCGACATCGTCGACGACCTGCTGAACGAGTACGCGGACCTCTTCCCCGGCGGGCCCTGGCACCTCGGCGGCGACGAGTACCAGGCACTGACCCGGTCGAACCCGGAGGCCTCGTTCCCGCAGCTGGCCGCCGCGGCCCGGGAGAAGTACGGCTCCGGCGCGACGGTCGCCGACCTCACCACCGGCTGGCTGAACGACCGGGCCGACACCGTCCGCAGGCATCAGCGCGTCCCGCGGGCGTGGAACGACGGCTTCTTCCGCGGCACCTCCGTCCAGGCCGCCAAGGACATCCAGGTCGCCTACTGGACCGGCAAGGAGATCGGCGCCCGGGCGCCCCTGGAGTACCTCCAGGCGGGCCGCAAGGTGATCAACTACAACGACGAGTTCCTGTACTACGTGCTCGGTGAGCCGCAGACCTTCGTCTATCCGACGGGGCAGCGCATCTACGAGCAGTGGACGCCGCGGGTGCTGCGCGGCACCGCGGCCGTCCCGGCGCGTTACGACGGCCAGATCCTCGGCGGGTCGTTCGCGGTGTGGTGCGACCTCGCGAACTCCCAGACGCAGGAGCAGGTGGCGGCCGGGATCCGGATGCCGCTGCGGGCGACCGTCCAGAAGCTGTGGGACCCGGACAAGCCCGAACTGTCCTGGGCGGAGTTCCGGACGCTGGCGGACAGGCTCGGCTGACCCGGCACGAATTGCCCCATACGGCTGCGAACTCCCGTACGACTGTGGTGGTGTTCTGACCGCAGCGGGAATCGAATATGCCGGGGGGAACCGGAACATGGGCTACTGGGGATACTTCGTCGTGGGCCGGGGGGAGCGGCCGCTGCCGGAGCTGGACGCGCTGGCGGGGGCCGCGGAGGGCCTCGTGCGGCACTCCTCCGCGCCGGGCGGCTGGCAGGTGTGGGAGTACCCGAGCGGCGACGGCGACATCGGGAACATGAACGCCCTCGCCCGGGAGACCGGGGCGCCCGCGCTCTTCGGGTACGTCATGAACAGCGAGTGCGTGGTGCTGGAGGCCGCGGCTCCCGAGAGCGGGGCGTGGACGACCTGCCTCGCGCGCTCCGCCATGGCCGGGTATCTGGGGGCGGGCCGCGAGGGCCTCACGCTGGAGGACTACTTCCTGGAACCCGGCGACGCCGCCGAGCGTGCCGTGCGCTGGGCCGCCGAGGCCGGGTGCGAAGTGAACGCCGAGTCGCTGCTGGACGTACTCACGTCAGACCCCGATCTCCTGGCCGAAAACCTGTTGTTCCGCTTCCTCGACAGGCTGGGCGTGGTGCCCCTGTGACACTCCGGGGCCGTTGCGCGCAGTAAGGGGAAGTGCGGGTTCCGTGAGGGGTGAAGGCCGGTAGCGGCCTGATCGGGCCCCCGAGACGGCCCGCGGAGGGAGACGTGGATGAGCCTGGTGGAGTTGATCGCACAGGCCGACGAACGCGGGCTGGCCGCGAGCGGGCTGGCTTGTTTGGATCGGTGCGTGCCCCTGCTGGGCGGCGACGACGAGATCCTGCGGCCGGTGTGGGCGAGCCTCGGCGACGGCGCGGACGCCGGTGAGTGGGGCGAGCGGCTGGAGCAGGTGCGCGCCAAGCTGGACGCGGCCGGCCCCGGCGACGAGGCCGCCGTGCTCGCCCACCGGATGCTCGAGGCCGCTCCCGCCGAGCGGTCCGCCGCCGGAGTGCGGGTGTGGGCCGACGCCTGCTCCGTCGCCTCGCTCCAGATCCACCGGCTCCTGGACACCGCCGAGGACGAGGCCTCGTCCGTCGACTCCCGCCGCGAGGGCCGGACGGAGGGCATGTCGCCCCTCGTCGCCGCCGAACTGCGCCGCCAGATCACCGTCCTGGAGGTCCTGGCCGGACACGGCCCGGCCGGTCTGCGCCGGGCGCTGGAGGTGTCGGTCGAGGGGCGTCGGGTGCTGCGCGCGGTGGTGTCCCGCCGGAGCCGCCGGCAGGGCTGAAGGTGCGACGGGCCGATGGGTCCCGACCGGCCTAAACCCGCTTCCTGGAAGAGTCCTGTGACTGTCCCTTGAGCGAGCTGGGGCGGTCCTGCGCCGCTTCGGGGGAGCCGCCGAATCCGGGTGACGAAACGCTTCGCCGCAGCGCTTTCCGGGATGTGACGACTCAAGCGGAGACCAGGCCATCGGCGGCTGCCAAGCCGCTGCGGTGGGCGGCGGACACGGTGGCGACGATGCGCGAGGGAGCACGGCTGCGCCTCGACTACTCGGCGCAGAGCCTGTGGAGCATCGACCGGATGATCGAGGGGATACGGCGGGAAGGAGCGCCCGACGCCGCCGTCCAGGAGGTACTGCGCGGCTTCGGCGCCTATGCCGGTGAGGTGATGGCGCGTCAGACCGGCGCCGAGTGGTGGGCGACCGGCGGCGACCACTGGATCCGCACCCCCGACGGGCGCCTGTGGGACCCCATCGAGGAGGCCCGCCGCTGCTACGCGGGCCATGGATCGCTGCGGTTGCTGTGCCGGGACGCGGGGAGAGCCGCGCCCCGGCGATAGCGTCAGCGCGCGAGCACGTCCACGTCCTCGCCCTCGTCCACGACCTCGTCCCAGAGTCCCGGTGGCTCCGGCGAGGTCACGGCGGGCTTGGCGGCGTTCGCGGCCAGGGTACGGATCTCGGGCAGGTCGTCGTAGAGGTGCTGCCCGGGGCACGCGGTCGGGTAGCCGTCGCGGTGGCCGGAGATGCGGGAGAACGTGACCTTCTGACCCAGCTTGTACTTGCCGTTGTCGGCACCGGAGGTCAGCACGACCGTCCCGGTCGGGTCGATGCCGTAGAGGCCGAGCTTCCAGGCCGCGACCTTCGCGACCGACTCGCGCACGACGGCATCGGTGGCGGCCGTGGAGTAGTCGCCGAGCACCGAGACGCTGCTGGTGGCGGTGTTGAACCCGTAGGTGTGTGCGCCGAGGACGGGCTTGTCGATGCCGCCCGCACGGCCCTCGAAGACGGTGCCGCACTTGTCGACGAGGAAGTGGTAGCCGATGTCGTTCCAGCCGTTGCTCTTCACGTGGTAGAGGAAGACGCCGCGCACGATCGACGCCGACTCGGAGCACGTGTAGTCGTTGGTGCCCGCCGTGTGGTGGACGAACATCGCCTGGGTGTCACCGGTGTAGGTGGGCGGGTCCTTCACCAGGGACTCGTCGGCGCCCCAGGAGGAGCGCGCGGTCACGACGGGCCGCTCGGCGGAGAGCGGACCGGCGGCCGGCCCGGCCTCCTCCGGCTCGACGACCGCGGTGTGCACGGCGCCCGACCCGGCCTCGGGGTCGACCAGTTCGACGCGCAGCCCCGCCGGCAGGCGCGAACCCGAGACCCGCACCTGGACGCCGTCCGAGGGTCCGGTCCACAGCGGCTGGGTGCTGCCGCGCACGCCGGCCCGGTCACGGTCGGGGCCGGCCTCGGGCGTACGGACGTCGGTCTCCAGGGGACGCCACGTGCTCCAGGCGCCGCTCTCGCGCGAGCGGGTGCGCACCTGTGCGGTGCCGTCCAGCGTCGCGTCCGGATCGTCCCAGGTGACCCCGACCAGGCTGAACGGTTCGGTGGTGCGCGGGGCGAGGGACCGCTCGTGCGGGTCGCCGTCCGGCACGCGGACGGTGTGCACACCGTCCGAGGAGGAGGCCCGGGCGGGCTGGTTCAGGCCGAGGGCACCGAGGGTCAGGACGGTGGCGACGGCGGTGCGCAGGAGGCGGGGTGTCATACGGCGCTCGCCTTTCGTGGGCGGTTGCATCGCGAGCAGAGCTCCCCGGTGCCGAACTCGGCCGAAACCTCCGCGGGGCCGGGCTCCCGAGGACGGCGGGCCGGGTTGACCCGAACGGTCGCGGGCCCCCGGCATCCGGCGCGCTGTGACACTTCCGCGCGGACCGGCGCTGATCACCGTGGGAGGGCGCGCACTCGGCACGGACGAGGACGGTACTTGGGTCAGGGAGCGGAACCCCGGCGCGGGCAGGCGTACGACGGGGAACTGGGCGCGGCCGTCGCGCGGGCCCAGCAGGGTGACGAGGCGGCCTTCGCGGTCGCCTACCGGTTCGTGCAGCCCGGGCTGCTCGGCTATCTGCGCGGCCTGGTCGGGGACGACGCGGAGGACGTGGCGTCCGACGCCTGGCTGGAGATCGCCCGGGACCTCGGCCGGTTCCGGGGCGACGGGGCCGGCTTCCGGGGCTGGACGGCGACCATCGCCCGGCACCGGGCGCTGGACCACCTGCGCCGTCAGCGGGTACGGCCCCGGTCGTCCGCGCTGGAGCAGGACGTCCTGGAACTGCCCGGGCCGCAGAGCACGCACGACCAGGCGCTGGAGGCCATGTCCACCGAGCGCGCCCTGGAGCTGGTCCGGGGGCTGCCGCGCGACCAGGCCGAGGCCGTGCTGCTGCGTGTCGTGGTCGGCCTCGACGGCCCGGCCGCCGCGCGGGTCCTGGGCAAGCGGCCGGGCGCGGTACGCACGGCCGCCTACCGGGGACTGAAACGCCTCGCCGGGCAGCTGGGCGTGGAGAGTGTGACGGATGAGGCCCCCCGGACGCTGGGTGAGTCGACATGAGCGGAACCGGCGGTTTCGCTCACGGTCCGGGCGGGTCGCGCGGACCCCGCGCCCTGAACAGGGCGGACCGGCGGGACGTACTGGTGGGACCTGGGGGCCCGGGCGGCGCCACCGGGGCGGACGGATCGATCGGATCGAGCAGGGACGGATACGGACATGGGTGAACGGCAGAGCGGCGGCGGGCTGTCCGGCCGTGGTTGCCGTCACACCCTCCTGGACTCCGACGTCGAGGCGCTGCTCATCGCCTCCCTCATCAGGGACGGTGTCGACGCCGAGGCCGAGCAGCGGGCCGTGGCCGCCTTCCGGGCCGCCCGGGACGCCGGGGCCCTGCGCACCCGCGGCCACCGCCGGGACGACTGGCGGTCCGGGGAGCGGCGGCACCGGGGCCGGTCCCTGAAGACCACGCTCTCCGTGCTGCTCGCCAGTCTCACGCTGGGCGGTGTCGCCGTGGCGGCGATCGGCGCGGCGGGGTCGCCGCAGGAGGGCACCACGGACGCCCCCGACCGCAAGCCCGCCCCGAGCAGCGCCCCGCACGACCCGGCCGGGAAACCTCCCCGTGGCAGCCACAGCCCCGGCTCCGGCACCGGCTCGGCCCCGGCCCACCCCGGCCGGCCGTCCCCCGCGCAGGACACCGAGGCCCACTGCCGCGCCTACGAGCGGGCCGGGAGGCACGGCGAGGCCATGGAAGCGACGGCCTGGCAGCGTCTGGTGACCGCCGCGGGTGGTGAGAGGAACGTCACGGCGTACTGCGCCGAACAACTGACCGAGCCCAAGAGCGGGAGCGGTGGCTCCGGGAACGGCGATCCCGACCGGGGCGGCGGCTCTTCCACGGCGGACAACGGCGGGGCGAACCAGCCCGGCCATGCCGGGAGCGGCGAGTCGGGCAACGGCGCGGGCAAGAACCGGAGCGACTCCAAGCGCTCCGAGCCCAAGGGCCGTCACCAGTAAGGGATTTCTGCGAGCGCCGGATGTCACCGCTCGGCGGTGCCGCGAGCCGGCGGTACCCGCCATGGCAACGGCCGGAGCCGCCACCCCCCACAGGAGAGGCCCCGGCCGTCGCGCGGCACGGGCCGCGCGGCGGCCCGTACTCCCTACAGCGCCCGGTGTGCGTTTTCTGTCACACCCCGCCGCGTCACGGCTTAGTTGCATCCCGGGCGGACATGGACGGGGAGTGGTTTCAGGTCGTAACGTGCCATTCGCGCCAACGGCGAAGGCGGCAAGACCACCGCAACCACCTGCGGCCTTGTAACCGCAACCACCAATTGAGCAACCACGACGGCGAGAACCCGGTCCGCGAAAGCGGCGCCGGTTTAGGCGCAGAAGGGCGCGCGGTGCTGGGGGACGACGCGGAGCTGACCGCCGCGGTGCGCGCGGCACAGGACGGAGACGAGAACGCGTTCCGGACTGTGTACCGCACCGTGCATCCGCGGCTGCTCGGGTACGTACGCACGCTGGTCGGCGACCCCGACGCCGAGGACGTGACGTCCGAGGCGTGGCTTCAGATAGCCCGCGATCTGGAGCGGTTCACCGGCGACGCGGACCGGTTCCGCGGCTGGGCCGCCCGGATCGCCCGCAACCGCGCGCTGGACCACATACGCATGCGCGGGCGCCGGCCCGCGATCGGCGGAGACGAGACCGAACTGACCGGCCGGGCCGCCGAGTCCGACACCGCCGGCGAGGCCATCGAGGCGCTCGCCACCGACGGCACGTTCTCCCTGATCTCCCGACTGCCCCAGGACCAGGCCGAGGCGGTCGTGCTGCGCGTGGTGGTGGGGCTCGACGCGAAGACCGCCGCCGAGACGCTCGGCAAGCGCCCGGGCGCGGTCCGCACGGCGGCGCACCGGGGTCTGAAGCGGCTCGCCGAACTGCTCGGCGACGATCCGCAGGCCGATCCGGAATCGGCCGGGGTGCTCGACGCCCTGCCGCCCCAGAGAGAACCGCGCGGCGGTGCCGTGACGTCCGCAGGTGTGACGCGTAGCGTTACGCGGACGCAGAAGGATGTGTGATGGCCGACGAGCAGTACAGGTGGCTGGACCGCGAAACAGCGGAGCGTTTGCTGAGCGGAGAGCCACTCGAAGCTGTTGACGGCGACGGCGGCGACCAGGCCGAACACCTCGCCAGAACCCTTGGCGCACTGTCCGCCACACCCCCGCTGACCAGCGATGAACTCCCCGGTGAGGCCGCGGCGGTGGCCGCTTTCCGCAAGGCCCGCGCGGAACGCGCCGACGCGGTCGCGGCCCGTGCGGCCACCGGCGGTCAGGACGCGCCCGGGGTCACCGACGCCGGCTTGGTCCGGATCGGGAGCCCCGGCGACGGCGGCACCGGCACCGCCCGGCGGCCTCGCCGGGCCCGTCCCGCGCGTCTCGCCCTGGCCGCCGTGCTGGCCGTGGGCATGGTCGGCGGGGTCGCCGTCGCGGCCGGAACCGGAGTCCTGGGGACACCGTTCGGCGGCGACGAACCCGACCCCGGCGCCTCCGTCTCGGCCGACGTCACTCCTCCCGAACGCCCGCTGGTGTCGCCCTCGCCGAACGACGACGCGCAGCGCGGAACCACCCCCGGGGACGTCCCGGACGGGAGCTCGACGGGCGGGGCGGACGCCCAGGGGCGCGAGGAGCCGGACGGCGAAGCGGACCGGAAGCCCGACTCCGGCGGCGGGGCGGACCGCCCCGGCGACGACCACGGCGCGATCGCCTCCGCCTGCCGCGACCTCCGCGACGGCAAGCGGCTGGACGCCGACCGCAGGCGCGCCCTGCGGGACGCGGCGGGCGGTGCGCGGGTGTGGAAGTACTGCGAGGGTGTCCTATCCTCGGCCGACTCCCGCTCGGGGCAGCGGAGGAACGACGAGCGCACGGACCAGGGCCGGCACCACGGCAACGGCAACGGCACCGGCAAGGGCGCGGGCCGGAGCGGCCACCACGACCGCGGCCAGGACCGCGAGCAGGACGAGGCCGACCGGAAGGCCGGCCAGCAGGCAGGCGAGCAGGGCGGGAAGAAGGGCGACAAGGCCGACGCGGACCGCGGCCGGTGACGGAGCTCCCGACACCGCTGTGACCTGCGGTTTCGCACGCTGCGAAAAACTCCTCGCCGAGGGTGTGACGTTTTCGGCGGCCCCGGCGCAGTAATGAGTGAGCCGACTGGTCATCGGCCGTCGCACAGAGCCGGGGTTCCCCCCGTACCTACGGCTCGTGCACCTGAGCGCGGGCGGGACACGTTCCCCCGGTCCCGCCCGCGCCCCTACCCTCTCTCCCGCCGTCACCAGGACACGACGACTCTGTCGCCGTTGCGGACCTGCGCGAACAGCTCGGCGATCGCCGCCTCGTCCCGTACGTTGACGCAGCCGTGCGAGGCGCCCGCGTAACCCCGGGCGGCGAAGTCCGCCGAGAAGTGCACGGCCTGGCCGCCGCTGAAGAACATCGCGTAGGGCATGGGCGAGTCGTAGAGCGTCGAGACGTGGTCGCGGGACTTCCAGTAGACGGAGAAGACGCCCTCCCGGGTCGGCGTGTACTGCGAGCCGAAGCGGACCGCCATCGTCGACACCGTCCGCCCGTCGACCATCCAGCGCAGCGTCCGGCTGGTCTTGTCGATGCACAGCACCCGGCCCGTTCGGCAGCGCGCGTCCGGCGGATCGGCCGGCTGGCCGCCCATCAGATACAGATCCCAGCGGCCCGGCTCCCGCGTCATGCGCAGCAGCCGCTGCCAGGTGACGGCGTCCGCCTTCCCGGTGCGCGGCAGCCCCCGCTTGCCCTGGAAGCCGCTGACCGCCCGCTCCGTCGGCTCGTCGTACGTTCCGGTCGGCCCCTCGAACAGCCAGGCGACCTGCCGCAGCCTGGCCTGGAGCTCCCGGACGTCCCGGCCGGTGTCACCGCGGGACCACAGCACGCGGGGCGGGGCGGGAGCGGCACGGGGCTTGTCGTCGCCCGACGGCGGCACGGAACGCGGCGTGGCGCCGCCACCGGCGGGCGTACGGCCCTGCGACGGGGTGCTGCCGGGCAGCTCGATGTGCACCGGCGAGCGGCCCTTCCCCTCACCGTCGGGGGCCTGCACCGTGCAGCCGGTCAGCGCGGCCACCACGGCGAGTCCCGCTGCGAACGCTCTCCCCATGCCCGTAGTACGCACACGGCCCCCCGCTCGTCTCACCGGTATGCCCGGACGTCACCTGAGATGCTTCCCCGGGCGTGACCCGCCGCGAACCAGGGGGCATGGTGGTGAGCGAGGTCACTGCTCTGCGGGAGGCAATCCACCATGGCGCGTGAGTCGGAGTCCGGACTGCCCATCGAGCCGGTCTACGGGCCGGGGGTCCTCGAGGGCTGGGATCCGGTGGAGAGGCTGGGGGAGCCGGGGGCGTACCCGTACACGCGGGGTGTGTATCCGTCGATGTACACGGGCCGTGCGTGGACGATGCGCCAGTATGCGGGGTTCGGTACGGCGGCGGAGTCCAATGCCCGTTACCGGCAGCTGATCGCGCACGGGACGACGGGTCTGTCGGTGGCGTTCGACCTGCCGACGCAGATGGGTCATGACTCCGATGCGGTGATCGCGCACGGTGAGGTCGGCAAGGTGGGGGTGGCGGTCGACTCGGTCGAGGACATGCGGGTGCTGTTCGGCGGGATTCCGCTGGACCAGGTGTCGACGTCGATGACGATCAACGCCCCGGCGGCGCTGCTGCTGCTGATGTACCAGCTGGTCGGCGAGGAGCAGGGCGTCAGTGCGGATCGGCTGACCGGGACGATCCAGAACGATGTGCTGAAGGAGTACATCGCGCGGGGGACGTACATCTTCCCGCCCAAGCCGTCGCTGCGGTTGACCGCGGACATCTTCGAGTACTGCCGGGCCGAGATCCCGAGGTGGAACACCATCTCGATCTCCGGCTACCACATGGCCGAGGCGGGGGCTTCGCCCGCGCAGGAGATCGCTTTCACCCTCGCCGACGGCATCGAGTACGTGCGCACGGCGGTCGCGGCCGGTATGGACGTCGACGACTTCGCGCCGCGGTTGTCGTTCTTCTTCGTGGCCCGCACCACGATCCTGGAGGAGGTCGCCAAGTTCCGTGCCGCGCGCCGTATCTGGGCACGGGTGATGCGCGAGGAGTTCGGCGCGACGAACCCGAAATCGCTGATGCTGCGTTTCCACACGCAGACGGCCGGGGTGCAGCTGACGGCCCAGCAGCCGGAGGTGAACCTGGTCCGGGTGGCGGTGCAGGGCCTGGCGGCGGTGCTGGGCGGTACGCAGTCGCTGCACACCAACTCCTTCGACGAGGCCATCGCCCTGCCCACCGACAAGTCCGCGCGCCTGGCGTTGCGCACCCAGCAGGTCCTCGCCCACGAAACCGACGTCACCGCCACCGTCGACCCGTTCGCCGGGTCCTACGCCGTCGAGAAGATGACCGACGACGTCGAGGCCGCCGCCGTGGAGCTGATGAGCAAGGTCGAGGAACTGGGCGGCGCCGTCGAGGCCATCGAGCGGGGCTTCCAGAAGAACGAGATCGAACGCAACGCCTACCGCATCGCCCAGCAGACCGACTCCGGCGAACGGGTCGTGGTCGGCGTCAACCGCTTCCGCCTCGACGAGGAGGAACCCTACGAACCCCTGCGCGTGGACCCCGCCATCGAAGCCCGCCAGGCCCAACGCCTGGCCACACTGCGCGCGGAACGCGACCAGCCGGCCGTCGACACCGCACTGGCCGCGATGAAGAAGGCCGCCGAAGGCGACGACAACGTCCTCTACCCGATGAAGGAGGCCCTGCGCGCCCGGGCCACCGTCGGCGAGGTCTGCAACGCACTGCGCGAGGTGTGGGGGACGCACGTCCCGTCGGACGCCTTCTGACCGGCGGGGAGCGTCCCGCACGCCCTACCCGGCTGTCGGACCCGCGTGCGACACTCCTTCGCATGCTCGGTGTCGTCGATCTGCCCACTTATTTGGCGGGCCTCGTCCTGATCATTCTGCTGCCCGGCCCCAACTCGCTGTACGTGCTGTCCGTGGCCGCCCGGCGCGGCGTGCGCGCCGGGTACACCGCCTCCGCCGGCGTCTGGTGCGGTGACGCGGTGCTGATGACGCTGTCCGCGGCCGGGGTGGCCTCGCTGCTGCAGGCGAACGCCGTGCTGTTCGCCGTGGTGAAGTACGCGGGGGCCGGATATCTGACGTGGCTGGCCATCGGCATGCTGCGGGCCGCGTGGGGCATGTGGCGGACGCGTGCCGAGCGGACCGCCGACGGTGAGGCTCCCGCGCCCGCCGAGGAGCGGCCCTTCCGCCGTGCCTTCGTCGTCAGCCTGTTCAACCCCAAGGCGATCCTGTTCTTCGTCGCCTTCTTCGTGCAGTTCGTGGATCCGCAGTACGCCTACCCCGCCTTGTCGTTCGTCGTCCTCGGCACCCTGGCCCAGCTCGCCAGCGTGCTCTACCTGAGCGCGCTGATCTTCGGCGGCACCCGGCTGGCCGCCGCCTTCCGCCGCCGCAGGCGCCTGTCGGCGGGGGCGACCTCGGCGGCGGGCGCGCTGTTCCTGGGCTTCGCGGTGAAGCTGTCCTTGGCGAGTTCGTAGGGCGGGCGCGCTAGCGCCGGCCGAAGCGGGCCAGGTAGTCCGGGAGTCCGGCCGGCGTGTCCCCCGCCCAGCCGACGTAGCCGTCGGGGCGGACGAGGTACAGGCCGGGCCCGTACGTCCCGGGTGCCGGGCCCCGGACGAGGCGCGTTCGCCCGTCGGGCTCCGGGGCCTCGACGTCCCCCAGGGCCAGCAGGGTCCAGTGCGGGCCGCGGAAGGCGTCGAAGAGACGGATCCCGGCCACCCTCGCGTCGGGAGCGCGGTCGCCCGCCCGGAGCGGGCCCGGGTGGGTCCGGGTCTCGCGGGTGAGCGGCGAGTCCCGGTAGCCGAGGCCGAGCTGGCGGGTCGCCTCGCCGCGCCTTGTCTCGCCGCGGTGCACCCGGGTGGACAGCCCGAGCATGTCGGCGGCGACGGGCCGCCGCTCCTCGTCGTAGGAGCCGAGCAGGGCCGCGTCCGCGCCGTCGCGCAGCACCGCGCCCAGCTTCCAGCCCAGGTTGTAGGCGTCCTGGACGCTGGTGTTGAGGCCCTGGCCGCCCGCGGGGGAGTGCACATGGGCCGCGTCGCCGGCGAGGAAGACCCGCCCGGAACGGAAGCGGTCCGCGAGGGCCGCACGGGGGCGGAAGTCCGAGGCCCAGCGCAGCTCCGTCACGGACTCCGGCGCGAGGTGTGAGCGGGCCGCGACGACCTTGCGCACGCCCTCAAGGGAGAGGTCCGGTGCCGTCGCCTCCGGGAACCGCGCCACCAGCTGGAAGTCCTCCGTGCCGGGCAGCGGGCAGATCGCGAGGTAGTCGTCGCCCGCACCGCCGGGCGGGAAGATGTGCCAGTTGTCCCGGTCCAGGCCGCTGATCCGGACGTCCGCCACCAGCGTCGGGTACGGGTCGACGGCCTCGCCCGTCATACCGATGCCGAGGAGCCTGCGCACGGTCGAGCGGCCGCCGTCCGCCGCGACGGCGTACCGGGCGGTGACCACCTCGCCCGAGGCGAACCGCGCGCGCACCCCGCCCTCGTCCTGGTCCAGGCCGACGACCTCCCGGCCGAAGGCCACCTTTCCGCCCAGTTCCTCCAGACGCGCCCGCAGGATCTGCTGCGTACGCCACTGCGGCACCATCCACGGCTCGGTGTACGGCGCGTCCTCGCTCGGCTCGACCGCGTCGAACATCCGGTACTCGCCGGTCCGCCTGCCGTCCTGCCAGAGCATCCCCACCGGGTAGAGCCCGCCCGCCGTCCGGATCGCGTCGAGCACGCCCAGGTCGTCGAAGACCTCCATCGTGCGCGGCTGGAGCCCTTTCCCGCGCGAGCCGGGGAACAACGCCTCCGCCCGCTCGACGACCAGCGCGGCCACGCCCCGCCGGGCGAGGTCGATGCCGAGCGCCAGACCCGTCGGGCCCGCGCCCACCACCAGCACATCCGTTTCCATCGGCCACCTCTCCTTAACGCTGTTAAGTAACTTCGTCCACGAGCGTGGCCTTAACGGTGTTAAGTTGTCAAGCGTGAGTACGGAACGACGCGAGCCCCTGGACCGCCGCCGGGTCGCGGACACCGCGCTGCGGCTGCTGAACGAGACCGGCCTGGACGGCCTGACCCTGCGCGCCATCGCCCGCGAACTGGACGTGAAGGCGCCCGCCCTCTACTGGCACTTCAAGGACAAGCAGGCGCTGCTCGACGAGATGGCGACGGAGATGTACCGCCGGATGGTCGCCGGTACCGCTCTCGAGGCGGCCGACACCTGGCGGGACCGGTTGCTGAAGGCCAACCGGGGTCTGCGCGCGGCCCTGCTCGGCTACCGGGACGGCGCGAAGGTGTTCAGCGGCTCACGCTTCACCGGCATCGAGCACGCCGCGCCGATGGAGGACAACCTGCGTCTGCTCACGGCCGCCGGCTTCACCCTCGCCCAGGCGGCCCGCGCGCTCACCACGGCGTACCTGTACACGCTGGGCTTCGTCACCGAGGAGCAGGGCGTCCAGCCGCTGCCCGGCGAGCGCCGCGAGGGCTACGACATGGACGAACGCGCCCGCCTGATGGCCGACTTTCCCTTGTCGGCCCAGGCGGGCGCGGAGATCTTCGAGGACTACGACCGGCACTTCGAGGAGGGACTCGCCCTCGTGATCGAGGGGATCGGGGCGCGCTACGGGGTCTCATGACGCCGTCCGGCGGATCAGGCCCGCTTCTTCGCGCGAGCCCGCCGCACGGCCCGGGTCACCAGGGGCGGCAGCAGGTCCTTGGCGAGCCGGCGGGCCCGGGACGGGGCGGGACGGGCCGGGCGCGCCGCACGCGACTCGCTGACCTCGGGACGGGCCTGCACGGGCACGGGCTCCACGTAGTGCCGTGAGCGCGGGAAGGACGGTGGCTTCATGCTCCGGGAACGGGCCCGGACCAGCCGGTGCCCGGCCGCCTCCTGCACGCTCAGCCCGACGTCCGTGCGCTGGCGCAGCATCTCCAGCAGTTCCTCCTGGAGCGGCTCGGGATCGCCCCAGGTGGCGTACATCTTCTGCGTACTGAGGCAGATCGGGCGCAGACCGCGGTTGAGGACCGCCTCCCAGGCGGCGACCGAGACACCCGGGGTGTGCTCGGAACGGAAGTCGTCGAGGACGACGACGCCCTCGGGCAGCAGGAGGTCGTGGGCCGCGCCGATGTCGCCGTAGACGTGCTCGTACAGGTGCGAGGCGTCGATGTGGACGAAGCGGCAGGTGCCGGGGGCCACCTTCCCGGACACCAGGGAGCTGGGGCCGGTGATCACCGTCGGCAGGGTGTCGTGGAAGGAGAGGTAGTTCCGCTCGAACGCCTGCTGGGTCAGCGAGGCGTACGACTTGGCGGCCTCCGCCTGGTTGGCCCCGTCCGGGGCGTCGCCCTCGAAGAGGTCGCAGACGGTGAACCGTTCACCGTCCTGGAGGTGGTGGCCGAGGAGGATCGCGCTCTTGCCCATGTAGACGCCGAGTTCCAGCAGGTCACCCTTTATCCCGGCCGTCTTCTGCCGGTCCAGGAACCAGGTGAACAGCATCTGGTCCAGTGCCGGGAACCAGCCGGGGACGTCGGCGAGTTCGCCGGGGTGCGTGTCGGTCGCTTGTGCGTTGGTCATGAGACGAGCCTTCTCTCTGAGCGTTGCCCGAACCGACGACCGGTTGAACGTCCGGTGAACGGATCAGCGGGCCTTCGCCAGCGCCGCCCGCAGCCGGGGCGTCAGCGGCTTCTCCACATATTTGTTCAGCAACCACGCCAGCAGCAGCATTGACGCCACCGTCAGCGCGAAGGTCACCCCGGACGCCAGTCCCAGACCGCGGTGCAGGGCGTGGATCACCACCCAGCCGAGGTGCTCGTGGACCAGGTAGAAGGGGTACGTCAGCGCCCCCGCGACCGTCAGCCACCGCCAGTTCACCCGGTCGAGCAGGCCCAGCGCGATCGCGGCGACCGCCACGAAGCCGAACGTCACCACGGCGATGATCCCGAACGCGGAGCGGTAGGAGAAGGCCTCCGGGTCGGGGGCGTGCCAGAGTCCCTGCACCGCGTAGTGCTGGCCGATCAGCCAGCTGACGGCCACGATGCCCCACCCGTAGACGTCCCGCCGGTCGCGGTGCACGAGGTAGAGGCCGACGCCGCCGATGAAGAAGGGCGCGTACTCGGGCATCAGGACGATGTCGAGCAGCGGCATGTCCGCGTTCTCGGCGATCACCGCCGCCAGCGTCCAGCCCGCGCAGAACATGATCACCCGGCGGCGGTTCGCCCCGGGCAGCACCACGCACAGCGCGAACAGGGCGTAGAAGCGGACCTCGGCCCACAGGGTCCAGCACACGCCGAGCACCCGGTCCACGCCGAGCGGCATCTGCAGCATGGTCAGGTTGACTAGGGCGTCGCTGGGCGAGACCGCCTCGTAGGCCACCACCGGCAGCGCGAACACCGCCGTGACGACGAGCACCGCCACCCAGTAGGCGGGCAGCAGCCGGGAGGCGCGGGAGGCGAAGAACGACTTCAGGGGCCGGCCCCAGCCGCTCATGCAGATCACGAACCCGCTGATCACGAAGAAGGCCTGGACGCCGAGGCAGCCGTAGGCGAACAGGGAGTGCAGGGTCGGGAACTGGTCCCTGGGCGAGGTGCCCCAGGCCTGGGCGACCTCACCGCCGCGCCCGCCGTAGTGGTACAGCGCCACCATCAGCGCGGCCACCAGCCGCAGTCCGTCGAGGGCGCGCAGCCGCCCGCCGGAGTCCTTTCCGCGCCGTGGGACGGTCGTGGCGCCCGGCGGTTCGACCAGCACGGCGACGCCGGGCCGGGGCTTACGGGTGCTGACGACCGTCTCGGTCACGCTGAAAACCTCTGTGTGGCTCGTATGTCCTTTGCCTGAGCCGCCTGTGGGCGGGCGCCTGTCACCCTAGGACGAGAGTTGACGCAATCACGTTCGATGGCGACAGGCTTCGCCCGCCGGTCTCCATGGGTTCATCTGGATGTCGCCGGGGGAGGGCGGGCCGCCGGGCGGACCGGCTCAGCGGCGTACCGCCTTGCGCAGCGCCCGGGCCCGCCGGACCACCCGGCGTGCCGTGGAGTTGCGCGGCAGGAACGCCAGCCGCTGCGGAATGCCGCCGGGCAGCCCGAGCGCGGTGAGACGGCGCTTCTTGAAGTAGCGCCGGGTGCGCGGGCCGAGATGCCGGGCGAGGAACTGCTCGGCCTGCGGGCGCAGATCCGGGTAGATCTGCGGCTGCATGGTGAACCCGAGGGCCGTGAGGAGCGCGGACAGCCGCTCGGCCGGCAGGAGGTCACCCTCCTTGCCGCTCTCCAGGTCGGGCAGCAGCGCGTCCGCCAGGGTGGTCGGCACCCGGTTGCTGTTCTGGTACGGCGTCAGCCGCTCCAGCAGCAGTTCGGTGCCGATGCGGGCGACCGGCAGGTCGTAGAAGACGGACGCCGTGAACAACGCGGTCGAGAAGCAGCCGACGACCAGTGCGGGCCGGGCCCGGTCGAACAGCACCTCGGCGAGCACCGGCGTGTCCAGCACCGTGAGCTCCACACCGAGCTGCTCGGCCTCGGCCTCCAGGGCGCGGCTGTAACGGGCCGGTGCGGTCGGGTGCGGTTTGAAGACGACCGTGCGGTGGCCGCGGGCTACGGCGCCCCGCATCATCCGCACGTGCAGGTCCTCCTCCTCCTCGGGGGAGAGGATGTTCAGCGCGGACAGGTACTGCCCGAGCAGCAGCGCCGAATCGTCGGGCAGGGCGGGCAGTTCGGGCACGGTCTCGGTGACCTCGTCGAGCACCTTCAGGAAGGCGGGCGTCGGCACCAGGTGCGCCGGCACGCCGAACTCGGTCAGCAGCATCGGCGTGAGCCCCGGCACCAGATCGAGATGCAGCAGCCGCCGCACGCGCGTGCCCACCAGCGGGTCGAGCTTGTTGCGGGTGGGGCCGTAGCTCATCAGCCCGTCGGCGTAGACGTCGATGGGCGCGTCGGTGAACAACTGCGCCACCGTCAGGGCGGGCGCCACCTGGATGGACTCCAGCACCAGGCTCACCCGGTCGTCGCCGAGGCCCCACAACAGCCGCAGATAACGCTCGAAGAGGGGGATGTCGTCGGCGCGCGGCGCCCAGGCCCCGGGGTGGAAGGGGCGGATGGCCTCGTTCCAGGACAGCACCTCGTCGAAGTGCTCGCGCAGCGGCGCGAAGCCCGGCATCTCGTCGAGGGCCGGAGCCGTCTCCGGAGTGGCGGTGTTGTTGAACACCAGCAGCACCCGGCGGTCCGGCTCCTCGAAGAAGCCGGAGTCGATCGCGGCGGCCAGGGTGGCGACGCCGTACAGCGTCGAGGCGCAGAAGATCTGAGTGGTCCCGGGCATCAGGCGGCCGCTCCCGTCGTGGTCACCCGGCGCCGCAGCCGCCGCAGCTTGGACGAGCGGTCCATGTCCATGGCCTCCAGTGCGTCGGCGAGTGCGTCCTGCGGCATGCGCCTGATGGCCGCCGCGCTCATCGACCGCAGCTGTCTGGCCACGGCCGGTTCGAACCGGTCCTCGTTGGAGAGGTGGTGGGCGATGATCGCGCAGTAGGTCCGCACCGCCTTGGGCAGCAGCCGGTCGGCGTCGCGGTCCGCGGCCGTCTCCTCGATCACCTGGTCGAAGGCGCGGATGAAGTCGAGCTGGCGGACATCGCCGATCTGCGTCAGGGACGAGGCGACCCCGCGCCGGTAGAACACGCCCAGCAGGCTCACCACGGCGAACGACTCCGCCTCACGGTGCAGTTTCCAGATCCACGGCCGGTCCTCGGCCGTGCGCAGCCCGTCGGTGAAGTGGAGCACGCCCTGGTCGACGAGGCGCCGGTGGTAGGCGCCGGCCCAGGCGTAGGCGTAGTCGACGGAGGTGGAGCGGTGGGCGGGGAGGATCGCCTCCCGCGGGTCGAACGCCTCCCAGCGGCGGCCGACCGGGACCCGGTGCACGGAACGGGCGCGCGCGGTGGCCTGCACATGGTCGGTGCGCACGAAGTCGCACCCCAGGTCGTCCATCGCGGCCACCAGTTCGGTGAGGTAGCCGGGGGCCAGCCAGTCGTCACCGTCCAGGAACGTCAGGTACTCGCCCTGCGCGGCGTCCAGGCCGGTGTTGCGCGCGGTGGCGAGCCCGCCGTTCCGCTCGTGGCGGATGTACCGCACCCGGGCGACATCCGAAAGCTCCTCTGCCGCTCGTTCGAGAATGGCCGGAGTTCCGTCCTTCGAATGGTCGTCGACCAGGATGAACTCGAAATCGCGGTCGGCGTTCAACCGCAGGCTTCTGAGGGTGTCCGGGGCATATTGCTGCACGTTGTAGAACGGCACGATCACGGAAAGCTTAGGCACCCGCAAAACGTTAGGAGGCGGCCCGGCAGCGGAACTTTCCGATGAAGGTACACCGGGTGAACTCCATGTGTCAGAACGGTGCACCCCGTGTACTTTCCGCCTTCCAGCAGGCCAGTTCGGCTCTCGGTGGGCTGTTGTTAACTTTTCGTTGAGTCGTGGTTCCGCCATACCTAGGATTCGCTTCCTAGCGTCTTCGGCGTGCCAGTAAGTACACCGAAGCGCCCGCGAATCGCGGTCCTCGCGGACAGCGACACCCGATGGAAATGGGGTGCGCTGACCGCCGACCGCATCGCCCCGCGACCGTCCATGGAAGCCGCACCGCGCGAAAGCGCGCAAGCCGGCCCCCTCCTCGACGGATTCCTCCTGCGCGGCCGGGCCACGCCCACCCCGCGCCAGCTGGAGGAAGTGGGCGTACGCGCCGACTCGCTGCGGGAGGTCACCGCCGTCGAGTTCCTGCGCGCCATGGCCGAAGGGTCCTACGACGTCCTGGTCCTCTCCCTGGTCGGCGGCGGTGTGCAGGCGATGCTCCACGGCCTGGCGCGCGTGTGGGAGAACCGCACCGAGCGGCCTGTCGTCGTCACCGGCTACGTCGGCGTCGTCTACGAGAAGCTCGCCGACGGCCTGCTGCTGCGGCACGGCGCGGACCTGGTCCTCGCCAACTCCCGCCAGGACGCGGAGCGTTTCCGCGCCGTCTACGAAGGAGTCGGCGCCGACGCCTCCGCGGTGACCGAGGTGGCCCTGCCGTTCCTCGGCGGTGCCCCCTACACCGGCGAGCACGACCCGTACACGGTCGTCTTCGCCGCCCAGCCCTCCGTCCCGGACAGCCGCAAGGACCGCACGTACCTGCTGGACCGGCTGGTGCGGCACGCCCGCAGGCACCCCGAGCGCGAGGTGCTGCTGAAGCTGCGCTCCAAGCCGGGCGAACACACCACCCACATCGAGGAGCTGCCGTACCAGAAGCTGGTGCAGCGCCTCGATCCGCCCGCCAACTTCCGTCTGGTGTACGGGAACATGGGCGAGGTCCTGGACCGCACCGACCTGCTGGTGACGGTCAGCTCCACGGCCGCCCTGGAGTCGCTGCACCGCCGCATCCCGACCGTCGTGCTGACCGACCTCGGCATCCGCGAGTCCCTCGGCAACCACCACTTCGTGGGCTCCGGCTGCCTCGCCTCCTGGGACCAGCTCGACGCCGGGCACCGGCCCGCGCCCGACGAGGAGTGGGTCTCCCGGCAGGGCGTCGTCGCGGGGGGCACCTCCCGGACGGAGTCCGGGGGAGGCTCCTACGACTCCGCCTTCGACACGGCACGCGAACGCATCACCGAGCTGCTCGACCGGCCCGGCGGCATGCCCCCGCTGACCCCGTACTACACCCCCGCCACCGCGCCCGGCTATCTGCCCGGGATCCTCGCCCGCCACCACCTCGGCCCGGACGGCACCCCGCTGCCCGGGGCGGCCGCCGCCGACAAGGAGCCCGGACCGGTCCGGCAGATCGTGCGCCGGGCGGCGCGCGGCGCCTACCGGCACGGCGTGCAGCGCGTGGCGCCCGTCATCCGGCGGATGGGCGAACTGTGAGCCCCCCCGAGACCCCTGCCCAAGGAGTAGACCCCATGTCCCACCCGGAAGCGGGCAAAGGCGCCTCGGTGCGCCGCGTGCTCGCGGTGATCCCCGCGCGCGGCGGCTCCAAGGGCGTGCCCGCCAAGAACCTCCTCCCCGTCGGCGGCGTCCCGCTGGTGGCGCGGGCGGTGCGCGAGTGCCGGGCCGCGCGGCTCGTGACGGACGTCGTGGTCTCCACCGACGACCAGGCCATCGCGGCCGCCGCCCGCCAGGCCGGTGCCGAGGTCGTCCTGCGTCCCGCCGCCATCGCCGGCGACACCGCCACCTCCGAGGCCGCCGTCCTGCACGCCATGGACGCCCACGAGGCCCTGCACGGCGCGCCGGTGGACGTGGTCCTGCTCGTGCAGTGCACCAGCCCCTTCATCGTCCGCGAGGACATCGACGGGGTGGCGGGCGCGATCGCCGAGAACGGCGCCGACACCGCGGTGACCGTGGCGCCCTTCCACGGGTTCATCTGGCGGGACGCCGAGTCCGCCGAGGCCGGCACGGCCGTCGGCGGCGGCTACGGCGTCAACCACGACAAGTCCTTCCGGCCCCGCCGCCAGGACCGTCCCCAGGACCTGCTGGAGACCGGCGCCGCCTACGCCATGGAGGCGACCGGCTTCCGCAAGCACCAGCACCGCTTCTTCGGCCGCATCGAGCTGGTCCGCACGGACCCCGCGCGCGTGCTGGAGATCGACGACCCGCACGACCTCGCCCGCGCCCGGGCCCTCGCCCCGATCTTCGACGCGAACCGCCCCGGCGCCCTCCCGACCGCCGACGACATCGACGCGGTCGTCCTCGACTTCGACGGCACCCAGACCGACGACCGGGTGCTGATCGACTCCGACGGACGGGAGTTCGTCTCCGTGCACCGCGGGGACGGACTCGGCATCGCGGCCCTCCGTGCGAGCGGTCGCCTGAAGATGCTGATCCTGTCCACGGAACAGAACCCTGTGGTCGCCGCCCGGGCCCGGAAGCTCAAGCTCCCGGTGCTGCACGGGATCGACCGCAAGGACCTCGCGCTGAAGCAGTGGTGCGAGGAGCAGGGCATCGCGCCGGAGCGCGTGCTCTACGTCGGCAACGACGTCAATGACCTCCCGTGCTTCGCCCTCGTGGGCTGGCCCGTGGCGGTCGCGAGCGCCCACGACGTCGTGCGCGGCGCCGCACGCGCGGTCACCACCGTCCCCGGTGGCGACGGCGCGATCCGAGAGATCGCCAGCTGGATCCTCGGCCCCTCTCTCGATTCCCTCACCAAGTAAGGACATCTCTGCCATGAGCACCAACTCCCGTATCCGCCGGTTCGGTTCGCGCGAGGTCGGCCCGGGCCGTCCGGTCTACGTCTGCGGTGAGATCGGCATCAACCACAACGGCGAGCTCGAGAACGCCTTCAAGCTGATCGACGCCGCCGCCGAGGCCGGCTGCGACGCCGTCAAGTTCCAGAAGCGCACCCCGGAGATCTGCACCCCGCGCGACCAGTGGGACATCGAGCGCGACACCCCCTGGGGCCGGATGACCTACATCGACTACCGCCACCGCGTGGAGTTCGGCGAGGACGAGTACCGCGCGATCGACGACTACTGCAAGTCGAAGAACATCGACTGGTTCGCCTCCCCGTGGGACACCGAGGCCGTCGCCTTCCTGGAGAAGTTCGACGTGCCGGCCCACAAGGTCGCCTCCGCCTCCCTCACGGACGACGAGCTGCTGCGCGCCCTGCGCTCCACCGGCCGCGCGGTGATCCTCTCCACCGGCATGTCGACGCTGAAGCAGATCCGCCACGCGGTCGAGGTCCTCGGCTCCGACAACATCCTGATGTGCCACGCCACGTCGACCTACCCGGCGAAGGCCGAGGAGCTCAACCTCCGTGTGATCAACACGCTGGAGAAGGAGTTCCCGAACGTCCCGATCGGCTACTCCGGCCACGAGACCGGCCTGCAGACCACCCTCGCCGCGGTCGCCCTGGGCGCCACCTTCGTCGAGCGTCACATCACCCTCGACCGCGCCATGTGGGGCTCCGACCAGGCCGCGTCCGTGGAGCCGCAGGGCCTCACGCGCCTCGTCCGCGACATCCGCACCATCGAGGCCTCCCTCGGCGACGGCGTCAAGAAGGTCTACGAGTCCGAGCTGGGCCCGATGAAGAAGCTGCGCCGCGTCAGCGGTGTGGTCGCCGAGGCGGAGATCGCCACGGCCGCGGGCGAGCCGGTCGGCGTCTGAACGCACCACCCACACCACCCCCCTTACGACGGGACGGTCGTACGTCGATGAGCCCCCGCGCCGGGAACGCCGGCCCCCACACTCTCGCCTTCGTCGAGAGCCCGGTACAGCTGCTGAACGTGCTGGAGTGGGCGCATGCGCACGCCCCCGGCGTGGGGCTCACCCTCGTGGTGCTGTCGCCCGTCGACCCGATGACGCGCGGCCAGTTGCGGCGGATGTCCGACCTGGCCCGCGACGAGGGGCACCAGGTCCGCTGGGAGGAAGCGCGCGGCGGACCGCTGGCGCCCTTCCAGACCATCGGCGGCCTGAGCGGCCTGCTCCGCAGGGCGCACCGGGTCGTGCTGGGGGACCCCTTCTCCCGCTACGTCCAGCTGCTGCTGACGATCACCCGCGCCCGTGACCTGGTCGTCGTCGACGACGGCACGGCGACGATGGAGTTCGTCGGGCAACTGGCCCGGGGCGAGCGACTGGTGCGCTGGCACCGCAAGGGCGGCCGCCCGGGCCCGCGGGACGTGCTCTTCGCGCCGGTGTCGTCCTCGGCGCGGCGCCGGCTGACCCCCGGCGACCGCCGCCGCATCGCGATCTTCTCCTCCATGCCGATGGAGGAGGCCCCGGCGGGCGTCACGGTCAGCGCCAACACCTTCGCCTGGACCCGGTCCCGCTTCGGCCCGCCCCGTATCACCAAGGGCGCCGACATGGTCGGCACGTCCCTGGTGGAGACCGGTGTCGTGGACGACGGCCGCTACCTGGAGGCCGTCCGCGCCCTGGCCGAGGCCCACGGCGCCACCCGCTATTTCGCCCACCGCCGCGAGAGCACGGACAAGCTCCACCGCCTCGCGGTCGAGACGGGCCTGGAGATCGTCCGCCCCGAGCTCCCCCTCGAACTGATCGCCCGCCGCGGTCCCATCGGCCGGACGATCCTCAGCTTCCCCTCCACGGTCGTCCACACCCTCCCCCTCGCCCTGTCCGGCACGGAGGTCCGCGTCGCGGTCTGCGACATCGACCCGGCCTGGCTGACCGAGAACGCCTCCCCGCGGGCCCAGGGCTTCCTGTCCGGGGTCACCGGCACGGCCCGCGACGTCCACCGGCTGCCTCCGACGTCCGCGCCCGATCCGACGGCGCCGCCGCGGCCGGACCCGCTGCACCCGCCGCATCCGGCCGATTCGACGGCGCCGCCGCGGCCGGACCCGCCGAATCCGCCCGACCCCACGGAGTCGGCGGGCACGGCGAGCTGCACGGCCCCGCCCGGGGCCACCGGGGCGGTGGCGGCCGGCTGAGGCGCGTCCGGCGGCCGGGCCACAGGGGCCTGCGGGTGCGGGCGCCGGGCGCAGGCCGGGCGTACCGGCCGCGGGGCGACGGGCCCAGTGGATGCGGCGGCGCCGGCTCCGGCTCCGTAGGCGCCCCTGCCGAGCGTGCGGAGACGGGGACGATGACCGGGCGCGCTCCTGGCGAAGCCGGGCCGACCCGGCCGGTCGGGCAGAGGGGCACTCCCCCCGGCGTCAGGTCTCGCCCGCTCTCCCGCTGCGCGGCGTAGCCGACGCGGCGAGTGTGCGGTGGCCGCGAGCCGGTCGCATCGCCAGGGGCCAGAGGCCAGGCCGGCTGTCGTTCCACTCGACGCGGGCACCGAGCTCCGCCGCCCCGGGGACCGGCGGACCGCACCGGCTGTGCGGGCGTGAGAGGTGCCCGGCTGGTCGCGCCGGACGCGTCGCCGGGCCCCCGGGCGCCCGGCGGGCCCGGCACGGACAGCACCCTCCGCTGCCGCACCGGCCCGCCGACCCGTGCAGGCGCGCGTACGGCTTCCCCGGGCGGGAGCCCAGTGGTCGCGGAGGCCCGTCCGGGGGACTCCGCACGCACGGCGTTCTGCCCGGCCAGTCGAACAGAACCGGCTGCCTAGCCCGCGGCAGGTTCCCCGGCCTCCACCGGCCTGCGCGCCAGCAGGAACGCGCGGGGCATCTTCTCCCCGGGCTCGGGCTCGCGCAGGACGCGCGCGTACAGGTGCAGACCCGCCCGCGTGAGGTGCCCGGCGACGGTGTCCGTAGTGCGCCAGTAGTAGTCGAGCGAGATCTCCTGGCCGAAGCGCTCGGTCAGGCGCTGGTGTCCGTCCTGCTCTCCGGACTGGAAGCCGAGCAGGACGGGCGCGCCCGGCCGCAGGACGCGGTGGAACCCGGCGAAGACCGACGGCAGGTGATCATCCGGCACGTGGATGATCGAGTAGAGCGCGACGATGCCGCCGAGCGTCTCGTCCGGCAGGTCCAGGGCCGTCATCGAACCGACGTGGAACCGCAGCTCCGGGTGGGCCTTGCGGGCCAGGGCCACCATGCGGGGCGAGGCGTCGACCCCGAAGACCGGCAGCCCGGCCTCGTGCAGCCGCGCCGTCACGTACCCGGGGCCGCTGCCGATGTCCGCGACCGGGGGCCGCGTGGCACCACCGGTGGCCCGGGCCAGGTCGACGAAGGCCGCGAGCAGCGCCTGCTCCAGCGGTCTCCCGGCCAGGCTGTCCGGGTGCTCGGCGGTATAGGCCTCGGCGATGGCGTCGTACGAGGACTGCGTGGACTGTAAGAACTCGGGGGCGCGCACGGGCGCACACTAGTGGGGGTGCGCGTCCGGCAGATGAACTAACCCGTGTTCACCGCGCAGGGCGTGGTATCCGTGGAGAAGATGGAGGGATACCGGAGTCGTGACGCCGGCGTGATCGAAGTCACACTCCGGGAGATGGGTGGCCCGGTCCGGCCCAAAAGGCAGGCCAGTTTACCCATCTCGCCCGATAGCTATGCGCCCGGCGGTCATATTTTCTTCCCCTATCAGGTTGAAGTTTTGTTGATCCAGGGTCAGTCGACCGCCTCGGCGCCCTACCCTTCAAAGGGTGAAGCCACTGATGTCACTGGAGTCCGAGGTCGACCTTCCCGGAGGAGCCGTACTTCCCGGTGCCCTGCCCGACGCTCTGCGGGCCGAGCTCATCGCGTTCCGACGCGACATGCACATGCACCCGGAGCTCGGCAACCAGGAGTTCCGCACGACCGCCGCGATCAAGGAGCGGCTCGAGCAGGCCGGCCTCAAGCCACGCGTCCTCCCCGTAGGGACCGGACTCGTCTGTGACATCGGCGTGGAAGGGGAGCAGTGGGACGGCGGTCCCAGCATGCTCGCGCTGCGGGCCGACATCGACGGCCTGCCCATCCCGGACACCAAGACGGAGTGCCCGTACCGCTCGACCGTGCCCGACCGGGCCCACGCCTGTGGTCACGACGTGCACACCACCGTCGTCCTCGGTGCCGGCCTGGTCCTCGCCGAGCTGCACCGCCAGGGCGCGCTGCCCCGCCCCATCCGGCTGATCTTCCAGCCCGCCGAGGAAGTGCTGCCCGGTGGTGCCGCCGACGCCATCAAGGGCGGGGCGCTGGAAGGCGTCGGCGCGATCATCGCCGTGCACTGCGACCCCCGGGTGGACGCGGGGAAGATCGGTCTCCGGGAGGGGCCCATCACCTCGGCGTGCGACCGGCTGGAGATCGGCCTCGACGGCCCGGGCGGCCACACCGCACGCCCGCACCTCACGACCGACCTGGTCACCGCCGCCGCCCGCGTCGTCACCGACGTGCCGGCGCTGGTCGCCCGGCGCTTCGACAGCCGCAGCGGGCTCGCCATCACCTGGGGCCGCGTCGAGTCGGGCCACGCGCCGAACGTGATCCCCCAGCACGCCGAGCTCTCCGGCACCGTGCGCTGCCTCGACATCGACGCGTGGCGGCAGGCCCCCGACGTCGTCGTCGCCGCCATCGACGAGATCGCCAACCTCCACCGCGCCAAGTCGGAGATCAACTACGTGCGCGGCGTCCCGCCCGTCGTCAACGAGCCCGGCGTCACCGAACTGCTGCGCGACGCCATGGTCGCCCGGCGCGGCGTCGAGTCCGTCGAGGGCACCGAGCAGAGCCTCGGCGGCGAGGACTTCTCCTGGTACCTGGAGCACGTCCCCGGCGCCATGGCCCGCCTGGGCGTCCGTACCCCCGGCGAGCGTCATGTGCGCGACCTCCACCAGGGCGACTTCGACGTCGACGAGTCGGCCATCACGGTCGGCGTGGAACTCTTCACGGCCGCAGCCCTGGTCAACGGCCTCCGCTAGCCCTCTCGCCAGCGACGCAGAAAACCGCAGAACCAGCCCCCGACGGCGCCGCACAGGGGGCGCCCCAGGGGCGCGGGGAACTGCGCGACCAGCCCCGACGGCGCCGCACGGGGGTCGTTCTGGGGGCGCGGGGAACTGCGCGACGAACCCCGACGGCGCCGCACGGGCCTTCAGGGGCGCGGGGAACTGCGCGACCAGCCACGACGGCGCCGCACGAGGACGACGACCCCGCACCCCCGGGCGGGCGACCCGGGGGGGGCGTCACCCCCGGCCCCCCGACCACCCACCCCGCCCAAGCCTCCGGTTGCGAGCGGCGCAGCCTCACGGCAGCCTGGTGCGCGTCACGAGGTAGGCACACGCCGTGTTCCCGAGTACACCTTTCGACCCCGTTCGATCCCGTGGTTCACAAGGGCGTAACCGGCCATCGGCACGAATGGATAACGGCCCCGCGGCGAACCGTTCCCAGGAGTGTCTACGCGCGTTAATGTGCGCCGAACCGAGCACCCACTGCGGGGCTTTGGAGAATGGGGAACTTCAGATGCGTCGGATTTCCAAACTGACCCGCGTCGCGGTGGGGGTCGCGTCGCTCGGGCTCGTCGCCACGGCCTGCGGCGGCACCAGCAGTGACAGCGGCGACAGCGACAGCGAAGACCGCGGCGTCGCCATCGCGTACGACGTCGGCGGCAAGGGCGACCAGTCCTTCAACGACGCCGCCTACGCGGGCCTGACGAAGGCCAAGGACGAGTTCGGCTACAAGACGGCCGACATCGAGCCCACCGAGGGCGAGACGAACGCCGACAAGGAGCAGCGTCTGGCGTCGCTGGCCAAGCAGGGCTACAACCCGGTCATCGGCGTCGGGTTCGCCTACGGTCCCGCGATGAAGGCCGTGGCCGCCAAGTACCCGAAGACCACCTTCGGCATCGTGGACTCGGTCGTCGAGGGCAAGAACGTCGCCTCCCTCGTCTTCGCCGAGGAGCAGGCCTCGTACCTGGCCGGTGTTGCCGCCGCCAAGGCCACCAAGACGAACACCGTCGGCTTCGTGGGCGGTGTGGACGTCCCGCTGATCCACAAGTTCGAAGCCGGCTACAAGCAGGGCGTGCAGGACACCAACTCCAAGGTGAAGGTCCTGTCGCAGTACCTGACGCAGACGGCCGAGGAGGGTGGCTTCTCCAGCCCCGACAAGGGCAAGGCCGCCGCCGAGGGCCAGATCGAGAAGAAGGCCGACGTGCTCTACGCGGCCGCCGGTCTGTCCGGTCAGGGTGTCATCGAGGCCGCCGCCAAGGCGAAGGTCTGGGCGATCGGCGTCGACTCCGACCAGTACAAGCAGGCCGCCCTGGCCCCGTACAAGAACTACATCCTCACCTCCGCGCTCAAGGACGTCGGCGGCGCGGTCTACGCGCTGTCCAAGTCGGTCCACGACGACAAGCCGCTGGCGGGCACCCAGACCTTCGACCTGAAGGTCAACGGTGTCGGGCTCTCCGACTCCAACCCGGAGTACGCGAAGGTCGCGGGACTCCAGGACGCGGTGAACAAGGCCAAGCAGGAGATCATCGACGGCAAGATCAAGGTCAACACCGAGTGAGCCGACCGGTCTGAGCAGCCGAAGCGGGCGGGCACCCATGGGGTGCCCGCCCGCTTCGCGCGTTCCGGAAGCGGATCACCCAGAGCCACGCCCCGTTTGCGGTCGGCAACACCCGGACCAAGACCCGGTGATGGCTTGGCCACGGGCGCATAACAAGGTGGACAGAAGGGGTTTTCAGGCAGGTCTACGCGCGTTAATCTGCGGCGAAGCCAGCGCTGAAGCTGAACCGTCCCGGCGCTGTGCGACCTCGTTGTACGACAGGAGCACCCAGACATGCGCCGGATTTCCCGGATCACGGTCGCAGGCGCAGCGACCGCCTCCCTGGCCCTCGCCCTCTCCGCCTGCGGCAGCACCTCGACCTCCGGGTCGTCCGACTCGAAGGGCGACAAGGGGCTCGCCATCGCGTACGACGTCGGCGGCAAGGGCGACCAGTCCTTCAACGACGCCGCCTTCGCGGGCCTGGAGCAGGCGAAGAAGGAGTTCGGGTACCAGACGGCCGACGTGGAGCCCACCGAGGGTGAGACGAACGCCGACAAGGAGCAGCGCCTGGCCTCCCTGGCCAAGCAGGGCTACAACCCGGTCATCGGCGTCGGCTACGCGTACGCCGCTGCCGTGAAGGGTGCCGCGGAGAAGTTCCCCGACACCACCTTCGGCATCGTCGACGACGCCACGATCAACACCAAGAACGTGGCCGACCTGGTCTTCAGCGAGGAGCAGGCCTCCTACCTGGCCGGTGTCGCCGCCGCCAAGACCTCCAAGTCGAAGGTCGTCGGTTTCGTCGGCGGTGTGGACATCCCGCTGATCCACAAGTTCCAAGCGGGCTTCGCACAGGGCGTCAAGGACACCGACCCGAAGGTCAAGGTGCTCTCCCAGTACCTCACCCAGACGGCCGAGGAGGGCGGTTTCGCCAGCCCCGACAAGGGCAAGACGGCCGCCGAGGGCCAGATCGAGAAGAAGGCCGACGTCGTCTACGCGGCCGCCGGCCTGTCCGGTCAGGGTGTCATCGAGGCCGCCGCCGCCAACAAGGTGTGGGCCATCGGTGTCGACTCGGACCAGTACCAGCAGGAAGCCCTTGCCAAGTACAAGGACTCCATCCTGACCTCGGCGATGAAGGACGTCGCCAAGGCGGTGTACAACCTGGCGAAGTCGGTCGAGGACGGCAAGCCCGAGACCGGTATCGTTCGTGGCGATCTGAAGACCGGCGAGGTGAGCCTGTCGAACTCCAACCCGAAGTTCGCGGACGACGCCGAGCTCCAGGCAGCCATCAAGACGGCCAAGGAGAAGATCATCAGCGGCGAGATCAAGGTCAAGAGCAGCTGACGAGCGACTGCCTCGAAGCAGGCGGTAACCCCCGGGGTTACGTCCGCTCGACGGGGCACGGGGAGCTGCTCCTCGTGCCCCGTCGGCGCGGGGCGTCGGCCCCTTTGTATGCCGTAGGGGCGCTACGCGCGTAGACGGCCCCCGTCCCCAGGAGAGTGCGCCATCAACGCGTCCAGCAGCCCTCCGGCCGGAGCGGCGGTCAACGAATCGGTGACCGCCGTCGAACTCGCCGGGATCACCAAGCGTTTCCCCGGAGTCGTGGCCAACCACGACATCCACCTCAGCGTCCGCAAGGGCACCGTGCACGCCCTCGTCGGCGAGAACGGCGCCGGCAAGTCCACGCTGATGAAGATCCTCTACGGCATGCAGAAGCCGGACGAGGGCACCATCGCCGTCGACGGGCAGCAGGTCAGCTTCTCGTCCCCGGCCGACGCCATCGTCCGCGGCATCGGCATGGTCCACCAGCACTTCATGCTCGCCGACAACCTCACGGTCCTGGAGAACGTGGTCCTCGGCAGCGAGAAGCTCTACGGCATCGGCGCCAAGGCCCGCCGCAAGATCAAGGAGCTCTCCGAGCGCTACGGCCTCGACGTCGAGCCCGACCTCCTGGTCGAGGAGCTCGGCGTCGCCGCACGCCAGCGCGTGGAGATCCTCAAGGTCCTCTACCGCGGCGCCACCACCCTCATCCTCGACGAGCCGACCGCCGTGCTCGTCCCGCAGGAGGTCGACGCCCTCTTCGCCAACCTGCGCGAACTGAAGTCCGAGGGCCTGTCGGTCATCTTCATCTCGCACAAGCTCGGCGAGGTGCTCTCCGTCGCCGACGAGATCACCGTCATCCGCCGCGGCACCACCGTCGGCACGGCCGTGCCCGCCGAGACGACACCCCGTCAGCTCGCCGAGATGATGGTCGGCAGCGAGCTGCCCACGCCCGAGACGGCCGAGTCCACGGTCACCGACCGCCCGGTCATCAGCGTCGACAAGCTGCGCCTCGTGGCCCCCGGCGGCAAGGCCCTCCTGGACGACATCAGCTTCACCATCCACGCGGGCGAGGTCCTCGGCATCGCCGGTGTCGAGGGCAACGGCCAGACCGAGCTCGTCGACGCCCTCATCGGCCTCCGGTCCGCCGACAGCGGCACCATCCGGCTCGCCGACGAGGAGATCACCGCCTGGCCCACGCGCAGGCGCCGCGAGCAGGGCATCGGCTACATCCCCGAGGACCGGCACCGCCACGGTCTCCTCCTGGAAGCACCCCTCTGGGAGAACCGCATCCTCGGCCACGTCACCGAGAAGCCCCTCGCCAAGGGCGTCTGGCTGGACCCGAAGGCGGCCCAGGAGGACACCCGCCGGATCGTGACGGAGTACGACGTCCGCACCCCCGGCATCGACGTCACCGCCGCCTCCCTGTCCGGCGGCAACCAGCAGAAGCTGATCGTCGGCCGCGAGATGAGCCACAAGCCGCGCTTCCTCATCGCCGCGCACCCCACCCGGGGCGTGGACGTCGGCGCCCAGGCCGCCATCTGGGACCACATCCGCGACGCCCGCCGCGAGGGCCTGGCCGTGCTGCTGATCTCCGCCGACCTGGACGAGCTGATCGGCCTGTCCGACACGCTGCGCGTGATCTACAACGGCAAGCTGGTCGCGGACGCCGACCCGGCCACCATCACCCCCGAGGAGCTCGGCTCGGCCATGACCGGTGCCGTCACCGGGCACCTCGAGCACGACGACACCCCCGAGACCTCGAAGGCCGACGCCCCCGAGTCTCCGGAAGACGAGGCCCGCTGATGAAGAAGTTCGACAAGGAGCGCGTGCTCCTCGCGGTGGCCGGACCGGTCATCGCGCTGGCCGTGGCCTTCGTCCTGAGCGCGATCGTGCTGCTCGCCTCGGGCAAGAGCCCCTTCGAGCCGTTCGCCCTGATGTTCGAGCAGATCGGCTTCTCGGACATCCAGGTGCTGGTCATCAACCAGGCCTCGATGTACTACATCGCGGCCCTGGCGGTGGCCATCGGCTTCCGGATGAATCTGTTCAACATCGGTGTCGACGGCCAGTACCAGCTCGGCGCCATGATGGCCGCCGTCGTCGGCGCCCACGTGAACCTGCCGGCCGCCCTCCAAGTCCCGCTGCTGCTGCTGACCGCCGTCCTCACCGGCGCCTTCTGGGCCGGCATCGCCGGTGTCCTCAAGGTCACCCGCGGTGTCAGTGAGGTCGTCGCCACGATCATGCTCAACGCGATCGCCACCTCCGTGATCGCCTACCTGTGGCTGCCGAACGTCTTCGGTGTGAAGGCCGGCAACAACAACACCACCGGCGAGATGTACGAGTCCGGCTGGATCCCCGGCATCCCGATGGGCGACGCCGGTGAGATCTACGGCCTGGTGCTGCTCGCCGTCCTGCTCGGCATCGGCTACTGGATCGTCCTCAACCGCACCCGCTTCGGCTTCGACCTGCGTGCCTCCGGCGCCTCGCAGACCGCCGCCGCGGCCAGCGGTGTCGACCCCAAGCGCATGGTGCTCAGCGCCATGCTGATCTCCGGCGCCATCGCGGGCCTGGCGGGCCTGCCGATTCTGCTCGGCGACAGCCACACCTACGACCTGAACTTCCCCACCGGCATCGGTTTCCTCGGCATCGGCATCGCCCTGCTCGGCCGCAACAGCCCCGTCGGCATCGCCTTCGCCGCCCTGCTGTGGGCCTGGCTCGACAAGGCCTCGCCCGAGCTGGACTTCCACGGCTACGACAAGGAGATCGCGGTCATCATGCAGGGCCTGATCGTGCTCTCGGTCGTCGTCTCCTACGAGGCCGTCCGCGAATGGGGTCTGCGCCGCCAGCAGCGTCGCGTCGGCGCCGAACTCGCCGCCGGACACGTCCTCGGCGCTCAGAACACGAAGGAGGTGGCTGGCCGATGACCACCGCGACCGACGTCAACCAGCCCACGCTGCAGCCCGCGGCGCCGACCGGCCGCCGCCTGTCGTGGCCCGTCCTGCTGCTCGTCATCGCCGGAGGCCTGGCGCTCACCTCGATCGTCCGCCTCATCACCGGCGCCGACGGCATCACCAACGTCAGCCAGATGTCCACCGCGCTCCAGCTCGCCGTGCCGATCGGCCTCGCCGGTCTCGGCGGTCTGTGGGCCGAACGCGCGGGCGTGGTGAACATCGGCCTCGAAGGCATGATGATCCTCGGCACCTGGTTCGGCGCCTGGGCCGGCTTCCAGTGGGGCCCGTGGACGGGTGTCCTGGTCGGCATCCTCGGCGGCGCGATCGGCGGTCTGCTGCACGCCTTCGTGACCGTCACGTTCAACGTCAACCACATCGTCTCCGGTGTGGCCATCAACATCCTCGCCCTCGGCGCCACCCGCTACCTCGCGCCCCTCGCCTTCGAGGGCCACACGGGCGGCTCCGCCAAGCAGTCGCCGGCGGTGGAATCCCTCGGCCACTTCACCGTGCCGGGGCTGTCCGACGCGCTGCGGGACCTGAACAATCAGGGTTGGTTCTTCGTCTCCGACATCGCCGGTCTGCTCGGCGGCCTGGTCACCAACGTGTCCTGGCTGACCCTGATCGCCATCGCGCTGATCCCCGCCACCTGGTGGATCCTGTGGCGCACCGCGTTCGGCCTGCGCCTGCGCTCCTGCGGAGAGAACCCGGTGGCCGCCGAGTCCCTCGGTGTCAACGTCTACAAGTACAAGTACATCGCTGTCGTCATCTCCGGCGGTCTGGCCGGCCTCGGCGGAGTCTTCCTGTCCATCGTGGCCAACCCCTTCTACCTGGAGGGCCAGGTCAGCGGCCGCGGCTTCATCGGCCTCGCGGCGATGATCTTCGGCAACTGGATGCCGGGCGGCCTCGCCCTCGGCGCGGGCCTGTTCGGCTACACCGACAGCCTCAACCTGCGCGGCGGCTCCGCCAACGTCCACGCCCTGCTGCTGCTCGGCGCGCTCCTGCTGATCATCGGCGCCATCTGGCTGGCCGTCCGCAAGAAGTACGTCCCCTCGGTGATCACCGCGGTCGTCGCGGCCCTGGTGTTCGCCTGGTACGCGACCACCGACGAGGTCCCGAACCAGGTCGTCTCCGCGACGCCGTACGTCATCACCCTGGTGGTCCTCGCGATGTCCGCCCAGCGGCTGCGGATGCCGAAGGCGGACGGACTGCCCTACCGCAAGGGGCAGGGCAAGTGACCGGCACCGGCCCGGCGGTCGACTGGGAGAAGCTGCGCGCGGTGGCCCGGGACGCCATGTCCCGGGCGTACGCCCCGTACTCCGGTTTCCCGGTCGGCGTGGCGGCCCTGGTCGACGACGGGCGGATCATCTCCGGCTGCAACGTCGAGAACGCCTCGTACGGACTCGGCCTGTGCGCCGAGTGCGGCCTGGTGTCCGAGCTGCACAACACCGGCGGCGGCCGGCTGACGCACTTCACCTGCGTCGACCGTGACGGCGACACGCTCGTCCCGTGCGGCCGCTGCCGCCAGCTGCTCCACGAGTTCGGCGGCCCGGACCTGCTGCTGGAGACCCCGGCGGGGATCCTGCCGCTGTCTCAGATGCTGCCCCAGGCCTTCGGCCCGGACCACCTCAGCAAGTAATCTCCGTGCGGCCCCTCTGAGTTGCTCACGCGACCGGCTCAGAGGGGCCGTACGGCTTCTGGAACCCTCGGAAGGAAGCCAAGCCATGGCCATGGACGTCATCTCCGTCATCCGCACCAAGCGGGACCGCGGCGAACTCAGCGACGAGCAGATCGACTGGGTCATCGACGCGTACACCCGCGGGGAGGTCGCCGACGAGCAGATGTCCGCTCTCGCCATGGCCATCCTGCTGAACGGCATGAACCGCCGCGAGATCGCCCGCTGGACGGCCGCGATGATCGCCTCCGGCGAGCGCATGGACTTCTCGTCCCTGTCCCGCCCGACCGCCGACAAGCACTCCACGGGCGGCGTCGGCGACAAGATCACCCTCCCGCTGGCCCCCCTGGTCGCCGCCTGCGGCGCGGCCGTCCCTCAGTTGTCGGGCCGCGGCCTCGGCCACACCGGCGGCACCCTCGACAAGCTGGAGTCGATCCCCGGCTGGCGTGCGCTGCTGTCCAACGAGGAGATGCTGCACGTCCTCGACACCACCGGCGCGGTGATCTGCGCGGCGGGCGACGGCCTGGCCCCCGCCGACAAGAAGCTCTACGCCCTGCGGGACGTCACCGGCACCGTCGAGGCGATCCCGCTGATCGCCTCCTCGATCATGTCCAAGAAGATCGCGGAGGGCACGGGCTCGCTGGTCCTGGACGTGAAGGTCGGCACCGGCGCCTTCATGAAGACGATCGAGGACGCCCGCGAGCTGGCCTCCACGATGGTGGGCCTGGGCACCGACCACGGCGTGAAGACGGTCGCGCTCCTCACGGACATGGCCACGCCCCTCGGCCTGACGGCCGGAAACGCCCTGGAGGTCCGCGAGTCGGTGGAGGTCCTGGCGGGCGGCGGCCCCGCGGACGTGGTCGAGCTGACGATCGCCCTGGCCCGCGAGATGCTGGACGCGGCCGGCGTGAAGGACGCCGACCCGGCGAAGGCCCTGGCCGACGGCTCGGCGATGGACGTCTGGCGCCGCATGATCGCGGCCCAGGGCGGCGACCCGGACGCGGCGCTGCCGGTGGCCCGCGAACAGCACGTGATCAAGGCCCCGGCCTCGGGCGTCCTGACCCGCCTCGACGCCTACGACATCGGCGTCGCGGCCTGGCGCCTCGGCGCGGGCCGGGCCCGCAAGGAGGACCCGGTGCAGGCGGGCGCCGGCGTCGAGATGCACGCCAAGCCGGGCGACACCGTGACCGAGGGCCAGCCGCTGCTGACCCTGCACACGGACACCCCCGAGCGCTTCGAGTACGCCCTCCAGGCGGTCGAGGGTTCCTACGACGTGGCGGCCCCCGGCACGGACTTCACGCCGTCGCCGGTGGTGCTGGAACGTATCGCCTGACCAGGCGGTTTCCCTTTCGGGTGAACGGGACCGGTGGACCCCCGCCGGTCCCGTTCGGCATGCTGGCATCGGTGACGCACTGATTGGAGAACCGCCATGGGCGCACTCACCGTGAGCCAGGACCCCGACCAGCACTGGGACGACCTCGTCCGGTTCTGGGAGGAGATGGAATGGCCCGAGGGCAGCAAGGTGGAGATCATCGAGGGGATCATCACCGTGTCACCTGCTCCCGCGTCCCGCCACAACGTGATCGCGGCCCGTATTCAGCGTCGCCTCTACTCCGCGATTCCCGAGGACTGGGAGATCTTCCAGACACAGGCGATCGCCGTGCCGTCCCGACTGGGCATGCTCATCCCGGACCTGCTGGTGGCTCCCGTGCTGGAATGCGCGGAGGCGGAGTCACACATCCCGGCGGCCCTGGCCGAACTGGTGGTCGAGGTGACCTCCAAATCCAACGCCCGCCACGACCGCGTCAGCAAGCCCGCCGCCTACGCCACTGCCGGGATTCCGCTCTACCTCCTCGTCGACCGCTGGGCTCCCCGGGGGCCCGACGACGACGCTGTACGGGGAGCCGAAGGGCGAGGTCTACCGCGTCCTGAGCGCCGTGAAGTTCGGCGATCCCATCAAGCTGCCGGACCCGTTCGACGTGACGATCGACACTGGTGAGTTCCCGGTCGACTGACCGTCACCCCAGCACCGCCGCCACCACCACCAGAACCGGCACCGCCAGCACCGTCGACAGCAGGATCGCCTCCCTCGCCAGCACCTCGCCCACCCGGTAGCTGCTCGCGTACGTGAACAGGTTCTGGGCCGCCGGGAGTGCCGATGTCACCACCACGTCGAGCAGGGACGCCCCGTGGATGCCGAAGACGCCCGCCGCGAGGGCCCAGGCGGCCAGGGGCTGGACGACGGACTTGAGGGTCACGGCGAGGAGCACAGGGGCCCGCTCGGCGCCCCGCAGGGGAAGGGTGCTGCCCCGCAGGGAGATGCCGAAGGCCAGGAGCACGGCGGGCACCGACATGTTGCCGATCAGGGTCAGGGGGTCCATCAGCGGGCCCGGCACCGTGAGGCCCGACGCCGAGACCGCCACACCGGCCAGGGAGCCCAGGGCTATCGGATTGCGCAGCGGTGTGAGCAGCCGCTGCCACAGGGGCCGCTTCTCCCCGCCGCTGGCCAGGTCCAGGACCGTCAGCGCCACCGGTGTGACACCGACCAGTTGGAACAGCAGCACCGGCGCGACCAGGGACGCGTCGCCCAGCACGTACACGGCGATCGGAATGCCCAGGTTCCCGGAGTTGACGTAGCTGGAGCACAGCGCGCCGATCGTCGTCCGGCCCACGCCCCAGCCGCGCGCCGCACCCACCGCCACGAAGACACCCGCCGCCGCTGCCGTGCTCAACGCCGTGACCAGCAGCCGGTCGGAGAAGATCACCGACAGGTCCGCCCGCGCGAGAGTCGTGAAGAGCAGCGCCGGGGACGCCACATGGAAGGCGAGCTTGGTCAGGACCTCCCGGCCGCCGTCGCCCAGATACCCCCGGCGCCCGATCAGATAGCCGACGCCGATGACGACGGCGATGACCGCGAACCCGCTCAGCACCCCCTGCACGGCGCCTCCTCACCGGCGAAACGGGCATCGGGCAGCGCGGGAGGCGCAGATGGTTGGGGCATACAGCCAACCCTCCGGGGAAGGCGTCGCCCGGGTCAATGTGATCCTTCCGGCGCCGAGTGATCCGCACGGCACCGACGGGACGGACAGGCCCGATGAGTTACGGCCGCCCGCCCGGTCTACCGATCGTGGACGCCATGACACCGCCCGTACTCGTACTCCCCGGCCCCGCCACCCGGGACGAGGTGAGAGGGCTCAGCGACGATGTGCGGGCACTGCTGCACGGCAGCGGTGCCCGGGTCGTGGTGTGCGATGTCGCGGGCCTGGGGCCGCCGGGGCTCGCGGCCGTCGACCTGCTGGCGAGGCTCCAGCTGGCCGCCCGCCGGGCCGGGGGCCGGATCCGGCTGCGCGACCCCGACCCCGCCCTACGCGCCCTGCTCGACCTGGTCGGTCTCCGCTTCGAGGTGGAGGGGGAGGTCGAAGAGCGGGAACCAGCGCTCGGTGTCGAGGAAGCAGTGGAACCCGGTGATCCTGCCGTCTGAGATCTCCAGCACCTGGACCGCCCACGGCGTGAAGCCGCCCTTCTCCGGGTCCGGCTTGTACTGGGCGAACCCCGGCAGGCCGTTGACCTGCACGGGCACCAGCCGGGAACCCGCACAGGGCGCGCCGAGGGTGGTCATGAAGCCGGTGATGTCCCGCGTGCCGGTCAGCCACAGGTCGAACGGCGGCATCGTCATGACCGCGTCCTCGTGCAGCAGGGCCGTCAGTGCCGTCATGTCGTAGCCCTCGAAGGCCGTCACGTAGCGGTCCAGAAGCTTCTGCTGGTCCTCGTCCAGCGGGTCGGAGACGGCCGCTGCGGCGCCCGGCTCCTGCCGCTCGGCCAGGGTGGCGCGGGCCCGCTGGAGGGCGCTGTTCACCGACGCCACCGAGGTGTCCAGCAGCTCGGCGACCTCACTGGCCTTCCAGGCGAGGACCTCGCGCAGGATCAGCACGGCCCGCTGCTTGGCCGGGAGCTGCTGGAGGGCGGCCATGAAGGCGAGCCGCACGGACTCCTTGGCGACCGCCGCCTCCGCCGGGTCGTCGGTCGTGGGCAGCACACGGGCGTCCGGCATGGGCTCCAGCCAGGTGTTGTCCGGTCGGGGGGAGAGGGCCGCCTGGGCGAGCGGGGTGGACTCCGTGAGGTCCATGGGCCGGGCGCGCTTGTTGCCCGCGGTCAGCATGTCCAGGCACACGTTGGTCGCGATCCGGTAGAGCCAGGAGCGCAGGCTGGAGCGGCCCTCGAACTTGTCGTAGCTGCGCCAGGCGCGGACCATGGTGTCCTGCACCGCGTCCTCGGCCTCGAAGGAGGAGCCGAGCATCCGGTAGCAGTACCCCGTCAGCTCGGTGCGGTGTGCCTCCAGCCTGGTGTCCAGGTCCGTCGATGTCGCCGTGCCGTTCGCCATCTCCACCCACCCCTGTGGACGTTCTGTTCACGCGCCCTTGCGCCCCAGCACTTCGGAAGCTACCGCAGCCCACTGACAACGGCCCCCCGAGCGCACAAAGGCGCAGGTCGCAGCCGGTGATCCAGACCGGCTGCGACAAGCCGGCGGGCCTTCACACGAGCTCCTTGACCGACATGAGCAGGTGCCGGTGCTCCCCGGCCGGTGCTGCCGCACCCGCCTCCCCGTCGCCCGGCACGGCGTGCAGCAGCGCCCGCTGCCCGGCCCCGAGCAGCTCCAGCCGTACCCGCGGGCTCTCGAAGGAGGTCAGCGCGTCCAGCAGGTAGGCGGGGTTGAACGCCACCGGCACCTCGTCGGCGCCGCTCAGCTCGGCCGGGAGCCGCTGGGCCGCCACATCGTCCCCGTAGCCGGCGCGCAGCAGCACGGAGCCCTCGGCCGTGAAGTCGAGGCGCACCGGACTGTTCGCCTCCGCCACCACCGCGACCCGCCGCACCGCCTCCGCGAGCGTCTCGCGTTCCACCTCGGCGACCGCGGCCCCCGCCATGTCGAACAGCGATCTGAAGCCAGGCAGCCGCCCGTCCAGCAGGCGCAGCGCGGTCCGCGTCCGGCCGCCCTCGAATCCGACCAGCCCGCCGCCCCCGCCCGGCTCCCAGCCGATCCGCACGTCCCCGCAACGCGCCAGCGAACGGGCCACGTCCAGCAGCCGCCGTGCGGGCAGCAGGGTCTCCACGACTCCGTCATCGCCGGCGGCCTCCGGCTTCCACTCCAGCCGCCGCACCGCGTACCGGTAGCGGTCCGAGGCCGCCAGGGTCATCTCCCCGCCGTCGAGGCGCAGTTGGACGCCCGTCAGCAGGGGCAGGGAATCGTCGCGCCCGGCGGCGACCGCGACCTGGGCGACGGCGGTCGCGAAGGCGGCGGCGTCCACGGTGCCGTAGGGCGCGGGCGGGGCGGGCAGGGACGGGTACTCGGCGAGCGGCAGTGTCGACAGCCCGAAGCGCGTGCCGTCCGCCTCCACGGTGAACCGCGAGGCCTCCAGGACACAGCGCACCGGCCCGTCCGGCAGCACCCGGCAGACATCCAGCAGCCGCCGCCCCGGGACGAGCACCCGCCCGGGCGCCGCGACCTCCGCGTCGGCCTCCACCCGGACCGCTGCCTCGAAGTCGAACCCCGTCACGGCCAGCCCTCCCGTGTCCGCCTCCAGCAGCAGCCCGCCCAGCACCGGCACCGGCGTCCGCCCGGGCAGCGCGCGGGCCGCCCGCCCCACGGCGTCGGCGAACTCCGTACGGTCGACCCGGAACTCCATGAAAAATCCCCCTGCTCGGTCCGGTGATCAGCAGACGCGGACGGTATCCGCACCCACTGACAACCGGCCCCGAGCAGGGGGGATGTCGCCGATGTTCAGGCAGCCGTGGCCAGTCGCCGGCGTTGCAGCCGGGCCGCCCGGGTACCGAAGACGGTGATCGTCACGACGCCCAGGACCGCCAGCAGCCCGACTCCGACCGTCCCGGCCCAGCCGCCCGCGTGGAAGGCGATCGCGCCGACCGTGCTGCCCGCGCTGGAGCCGATGTAGTACGCCGACTGGTACAGCGCCGAGGCCTGGGCGCGGCCGTGCGTGGCCGTCTTGCTGACCGCCGAGGAGGCGACCGCGTGACCCGCGAAGAAGCCCGCCGTGATCAGGACCAGGCCCAGCAGGACCAGCGGGAGGGAGCCGGCCAGGGACAGCAGCAGACCCGCCGCCGTCGTACCGCCGCCCGCGTACAGCGCGCCCCGGCGGCCCAGCCGGCCGACCAGCCGCCCCGCCGTGGACGCCGACACCGTACCGACCAGGTACACCAGGAAGATCGAACCGATGATGCCCTGCGGCAACGAGAACGGGGCCTCGGTCAGCCGGTAGCCGATGACCGTGTAGACACCGCCGAACACCGTCATGAACAGCGCGCCGATCGCGTACAGCCGGCACAGCAGCGGGTTGGACAGGTGGTCGCGGACCGTCCGGGCCAGGACGCGCGGCCGCAGCGAACCGGCCTTGAAGTGCTTCGGGGCGGGGAGCAGCAGCCGGAAGGCCACCGCACACGCCACCGCGATCACGCCGATGACACCGACGGCGATCCGCCAGCCCCACTCCTGCGCGACCCAGCCGGTGATGACCCGGCCGCTCATCCCGCCGACGCTGTTGCCCGCGACGAACAGGCCGATCGCGGTGACCAGCGCCTTGGGGCTGACCTCCTCGGCGAGGTACGCGGTCGCCGACGCCGGCAGCCCGGCCAGCGCGGCGCCCTGCAGCGCCCGGAGCGCGATCAGCACACCGAGGGAGGGAGCCAGCGGTACCAGCAGCCCGAGCGTCACGGCCACGGCCAGCGAGCCCGTCATGACCGCACGGCGTCCGAAGCGCTCCGACAGGGCGCTCATCGGCAGTACGAACAGCGCCAGCCCGCCGGTCGCCGCCGCCACGGTCCAGCTCGCGTCGCTCGCCGCCACCCCGAACTCGCCGGAGATCAGCGGGAGGAGGGCCTGGGTGGAGTACAGCAGCGCGAAGGTCGCGACACCCGCGAGGAAGAGGGCGAAGCTCATCCGGCGGTAGCCGGGGCCACCCGGGGAGACGCGTGAGTCGGAGGCAGGGACAGAGGCATCGGCGCCCACGACGGTGGACGCCCCGGTACTGGCGGGAGACATGCCTCGAACGTACGGACGCCGCACTCATCCGTCCAATGCATGGAACGGTCATAATCGTTCCCATGGTGCATCAACCGAGCTCACAGGGTCGCCTGTCACCAAGCAGTGACACAGAAGACAGGGCGGAGATGTCGAGAGTGCTGGCGCCGCGCCTGGCGTACTTCGCGGGTGTCGCCCGCACCGAGCACGTCACCCGCGCCGCCCAGGAGATGAACGTCCCGCAGTCGACGCTCTCGCGGTCCATGGCCCGCCTGGAGCAGGACCTGGGCGTCGACCTGTTCGCCCGGCACGGCCGCACGGTCTCCCTCACCCCGGCCGGCCGCACCTTCCTCACCTCCGTCGAACGCGCCCTGGCCGAGGTCGAGCGCGCCGTCGAGGAGGTGCGCGCGGACGCCGACCCGACCACCGGCAAGGTCGCCTTCGGCTTCCTGCACACCATGGGCGCCGAGACCGTGCCGGGCCTTCTGCACGCCTTCCGCGCCGACCATCCGCGCGTCCGCTTCAGTCTCGTCCAGAACTACGGCGAGGCCATGCTGGAGCGCCTGCGCGCCGGTGAGCTCGACCTGTGCCTGACGTCCCCGGTGCCGGACGCGCCCGACCTGGTGGCCCGCCGCCTGGACGAGCAGAAGCTGCGCCTGGTCGTCCCCGCCGACCACTCCCTCGCCGGCCGCCGTCGCATCCGCCTCGCCGAGGCGGCCGACGAAACCTTCGTCACCCTGGAGCCCGGCTACGGCCTGCGCCGCATCACCGACGACCTCTGCAAGGAGGCCGGCTTCAAGCCCCGCATCGCCTTCGAGGGCGAGGAGGCGGAAACCCTGCGGGGCCTGGTGGCGGCGGGCCTGGGCGTGGCCCTCCTGCCCCCGCCGGCCGTCCCCCGTCCAGGAGTGGTGGAACTGACGGTCACGGCCCCGAGAGCCGTTCGGGAAATCGGCGTGGCCTGGCTGGAGGGCCACCCGGACACGCCCCCGGTGGCAGCCTTCAAAAGGTTCCTGCTCTCCAGAAGGGGCGGTTTGCTGCCCACCTGAGGGGCGCGGGGCTGTGTCGATCTGCGGCTCCGCCGCGTGGGCGCGACAAGCCCCATGCAACCCGCACAGGCCGAGGACAGGCACTCCAGTGGCGCTACCGCCGAGAAGGACTGAACCCCGCAGCGAGCGGCATCCGCAGCCCCAACGGCGGCGGTGCCGCGAACGCGTCCCGCACCGGTCGCGACACGGCCCGCCCGAACAGTGCCCCCATCACGAAGTCCTCGGCCAGCGCCAGCACTTCGTCCCGGTACTGGCTCAACCCGTGGCCGTCCGCGTGCACTTCGAACCGGCACACGTCCCGGTTCGCCTTCTTCGCCCGCGCCGCCAGCCGGAACGACAGCTCCGGATCCGTCCGCCCGTCGTTCGTGCCGTGCACGATCAGCACCTGGCGCCCGACCAGCTGCTTCACCGGTTCGGGTGGCGCCGCGACATCCTCCTCCGGCAGCCACGGGGCAAGCGCCAGCACGGAGTTGACGGCCTCGTGCCCGGCCGCCCGCAGCCCCGCCCGGCCGCCCATCCCGAGGCCGACGAGGCAGACCGGGACGTCTCCGTACCGCCGTACGATCTCGTCGGCCGCCCAGGTCGCGTCCTGCGCGAGGCCGGCCTCGCTGCCGTTCCAGCCGCGGCAGTGGTAGTGCACCACGTGCGCGGCGAGACCCTCGTCCCGGCCGGCGCGGGCGAGGCGGCGCCCGACGCCGCGCATGGAGGCGGTCGCCAGCACGGGAGACGGCCTGCGGCCGGAGACCTCGTCGCCGCCCGGGAGCAGCAGCACCACGCCGCTCACCGCTGTCGGCTCCGGACCGAGTGCCCTGCCCAGCCGGGCCCTGCGAACCGGCGTCGCTTGGTGTGCCATGACAGAACAGTGTCAGAAGCGCGGGTGTACTCGACCCGTCCTTGCGGTCACCGTTACGTATCGACGAAAACGTACAGCGGCGGGGAACGCGCCATCTACGCGCGTAGGAGTTAGAGTGCGGAAATGACGAGCCAGACCATCGCGAACACCCCGACACCGGACCAGATCCGCCGGGCGCCCAAGGTTCTGCTGCACGACCACCTCGACGGCGGTCTGCGCCCCGGCACGATCGTCGAACTCGCCCGCGCCGGCGGCTACTCGCAGCTGCCAGACGCCGACCCGGAGAAGCTCGGCGTCTGGTTCCGCGAGGCCGCCGACTCCGGCTCCCTGGAACGGTACTTGGAGACCTTCTCCCACACCGTCGCCGTCATGCAGACCCGTGACGCCCTGGTCCGGGTCGCCGCCGAGTGCGCCGAGGACCTGGCCGGGGACGGCGTCGTCTACGCCGAGGTGCGCTACGCCCCCGAGCAGCACCTGGAGGGCGGCCTCAGCCTCGAAGAGGTCGTCGAGGCCGTCAACGAGGGCTTCCGGGAAGGGGAGCGGCGCGCCCGGGAGAACGGCCTGCGCATCCGCGTCGGCGCGCTGCTCACCGCCATGCGGCACGCGGCCCGCGCCCTGGAGATCGCCGAACTCGCCAACCGCTACCGCGACCTGGGCGTCGTCGGCTTCGATATCGCGGGCGCCGAGGCCGGCTACCCGCCCACCCGGCACCTCGACGCCTTCGAGTACCTCAAGCGCGAGAACAACCACTTCACCATCCACGCCGGCGAGGCCTTCGGTCTGCCGTCCATCTGGCAGGCCCTCCAGTGGTGCGGCGCCGACCGGCTCGGGCACGGCGTGCGGATCATCGACGACATCCAGGTGCACGAGGACGGCCGCGTCGAGCTCGGGCGGCTCGCCTCCTACGTCCGGGACAAGCGCATCCCGCTGGAGCTGTGCCCGAGCTCCAACCTCCAGACGGGGGCCGCCTCCTCGTACGCCGAGCACCCCATCGGGCTGCTGCGCCGGCTGCACTTCCGGGCCACGGTCAACACGGACAACCGTCTGATGTCGCACACCAGCATGAGCCGGGAATTCGAGCACCTTGTCGAGGCGTTCGGTTACACGCTCGACGACATGCAGTGGTTCTCCGTCAATGCGATGAAATCAGCGTTCATTCCTTTCGATGAACGACTGGCCATGATCAATGACGTGATCAAGCCCGGATATGCCGAGCTGAAATCCGAATGGCTGTTCCGTCAGACCGCTTCCACCAGCGGTTCTGCCGCCTCGGAGGACTGATTCGGGGGTATTCGGCGCACAGCGGATGCGGGCGGCGTTCACCATCCGTCCGCATTTCGATGTTTGCGGCGGGCGGGGCCGCCTGATTACGGTCGCTGAACCGCTCACACCCCGTCATCCCGTTACGAGGACGCCTTTCATGAAGCAGTCTGCTGCCAAGACCCTCGGTGTCGCCGCTCTCGGTGCCGCCTTCGCCGCCGCCGGTGCGGGCGCCGCCAACGCCGCCCCGGCTCTCCCGGACACCGCCCAGACGCTGGAGACCGTCACCGCGGCACTGCCGGCGGAGCAGCTCTCCCAGGCGCTGCCGGGCTCGGGCGAGGCGCTGGGCCAGGGGCAGACGGCGGCCGGTGCCGGTCTGGCCGCCGCCCAGCCGGTCGCCGAGCAGGTGCTCGCCAACGGCCCGACGGGCCCCGCCGCCAAGCTGCTGGGCGGTCTCCCGGTGCAGGGCCTGCCCACGCACGGCCTGCCGGTCAACGGCGTGCCGGTCGGCTGACCCTCCCGCCGCGGCGGACACACGCCGATGGGGCGCACCCGCACGGGGTGCGCCCCATCGGCGTTCTCGCGTACGGGCGTCACCAGGCGGTCTGGGCCTTGCCGTGCGTCTTGTCCTCGGAGGGCAGCAGGATCCACAGCGCGATGTAGAGCAGGAACTGCGGGCCGGGCAGCAGGCACGAGACCAGGAAGATCACCCGCATCGTGGTCGCGGAGGTGCCGAAGCGCCGTGCCAGCGCGGCGCACACGCCGCCGATCATGCGGCCGTGGGTGGGGCGGGCGAGGCGGGACATGTGCGACTCCTTCGTGAGGGTGTGTGAGGCCTCTCGTGCGAGTACCCCATCTGCACTCCACGCTACGGAGACGAAGGGGGCAAAGCGTCGCTCCACGGGGCGATCCCGACCCTGGGAATCGTCGGGGTCCGACCCTGAGCCGGCTCCTCCGGAGGGAGGGGCGCACGGAGCAGGCGGGTGGTGGTGGTGCGGCGGCGCAGCCAGGAGCGGCCCGCCGGGACCAGCGCCAGATGCGCGAGGGCCACGCCCGCGGTGTTCAGGAACAGCGAGTCGACGTCGACGACCTGACCGGGCACGCCCGTCTGCAGCAGTTCGATGCCCCACGACAGCAGGGCGCCGGCCGCGACGGTGCGCAGCAGGGACGCCAGTGGCGAGACGACCAGCCTGCCGCTCACCACGGGCAGCAGCACGCCCAGCGGGGCGAGCAGGGCCAGCCCCTCACCGATCCGGCGGGCCGCCTCGGGCCAGCCCAGGGCGAGATCGGCCCGGATACCGGCGAACGGACGCAAGTTGGCGGGCATCACCCAGGGCACGTCCAGCGGCCGCAGCGTGAACCAGGCGACGAACGCGAGGTGGGCGACGAGGAGGACACCTCCTGTCACACGGATGCGGGACGCGGCGCTGCCGCCGATGGAGCCTTGACGCTGCACGCCCCCCAAGACGCGGCCTTCGGCCGGATCGGTTCCGCAAGGGGCCCCGGAAGGCCGGTGAGGCATGCGCCACAGCCCGGGCGGGTCACTCCCCGGCCACGCCCTTCGACGGCGGTTCCGTGCTGCCCGGCCGGGCCCGCACCTCGTCGGTGCACTCGTAGCGGCGCGGAGCCTCGCCGCCGGGTCCGCCCAGGACCACCGAGCCGTCCCCCTGGGCCGCCGCCGAGTCGGAGAAGGTGCAGACGATCTGCGCGAGTGCGTACGAGGTGAGTCCGGCCGGTGCCGTGCTCAGCCGCAGCGTGTCCTCCGGGTCGCCGAGGCGCGGCCCGCCCACGGAGATGCCGCCGCGGACGTCCGTGCTGTAACCGGCCTCCTTCTCGGCGGTCGACGGCTGCCTGGCGAGCTGGTCCAGCAGGCCCTGCGCGACGAGCATGCGCCGCTCGGAGTCGGCCGCGCCGTCCGGGACCCGCACGGTCCGGTCGACGGCCACCAGCGAGGACCCGCACAGCAGGAACACCTGCACCGGCAGTCCCCGGGCGGCCTGCGTCGACACGTCCGTCTCGGAGAGCGAGCACTGCACCCGCGACGGCGCGGGCCCGAAGGTGGTGGGCACCTCCGTGGCCCGGATCCCGCAGCCGGCCAACAGCACGGCGAGCACCGGAACGGCGAGCAGCCGAGGCACGGCCGCGAAACGCGCGGTCATCAGGCGTCCCCCTTCGAGTCCGCGCCCTGGGGCCGGTCGGTGTCGCTCCCGGGCTCCAGCTCGTCCTCGGCCGGCTGCTCCTCCGCCGGGGACGTGCCGCGCGGGAGCCGCAGCGTGAACACCGCCCCCGAGTCGGGCGAGTTGGCCGCGGTGATCTCACCGCCGTGGATGTGGGCGTTCTCCAGCGCGATGGACAGGCCCAGGCCGCTGCCCTCGGAACGCGGCCGGGAGGCGCTGGCCTTGTAGAAGCGGTCGAAGACGTGCGGCAGGACGTCCTCCGGGATGCCGGGCCCGTGATCCCGCACCTCGATGACGATGGAGTCGTCCGCCTCCCGCACGACCACCCGCACCGGGGATCCGCCGTGTTTGAGCGCGTTGCCGATGAGGTTGGCCAGGATGACGTCCAGGCGCCGCGGGTCCAGGCGGGCGTGCAGGCCGCGCTCGGCGTCCAGCTCCACCGCGTCCAGCCAGGCGCGGGCGTCGATGCAGGCGGTGATCTGGTCGGCGAGGTCGACGTCGTCCAGGACGAGCCGGGCGGTGCCCGCGTCGAAGCGGGTGACCTCCATCAGGTTCTCGACCAGGTCGTTCAGCCGCCGCGTCTCGCTGACCACCAGCCGCACGGCGGGCTCGATCATCGGGTCCATGCTGCCGGTCTCCGCCTCCAGCTCCTCCTCGAGCACCTCCGTCACGGCGGTGATCGCGGTGAGCGGCGTCCGCAGCTCATGGCTCATGTCCGCCACGAACCGCCGGGACGCCTCGTCGCGGGCGGCCATGTCGGCGACCCGTTTCTCCAGCGCCTCGGCCGCGTTGTTGAACGTCCGGGACAGATCGGCGAGTTCGTCGGTCCCGGACACCCTCAGCCGGGTGTCCAGCTTGCCCTCGCCGAGCCGCCGCGCGGCCGCCCCGAGCCGCTGCACCGGCTTCAGCACCGTCGTCGCCGCGGCCTGCGCGAGCAGCGCCGAGCCGATCAGCGCGAGCCCCGTGGCGATGCCCAGCGACCAGGCCAGCGAGTTGAGGTCCTTGGCCTCCGGCTCCAGCGACTTGAGCATGTAACCGGTCGGACCACCGCCGATGACGCGCGTGCCCGCCACCAGGTACGGGGTGTCGTGGTCGACGATGCGCTGCCAGTACAGGTGGTACGGGTGCTTGTTGGCCCCGTCGACCTTCTGCGTCCGGTTCACCGCCGTGCGCAGCGAGGCCGGCACGTCGCCCAGCGAGAAGCCGCTGAGCCCGCCGGAGCTGCCGTAGACGGTGCGGCCTTCGGTGTCACGGCCGACCAGCAGCACGCTGAAGCGCTGGTCGCTGCCCGCCATCTGGCCCGCGGTGTGCTGCAGCTCGTCCTGCGTCGGCCGCTCGGGCAGCGCGCCCGCCCGGTTCTGCATCTCCTGCTCGAAGTCGCGCAGCACGGCGTCCTGGGTGCGGGTGAGCACGGCCTCGCGGTTGAGCCAGTACGCGATCCCCGACGCGGACACGGCGGCCGTCAGGGCCACCAGGCCGAAGACCACGACCAGTCGCAGCCGCAGGCTGGTGAAGCGCAGCCCCGACAGAACTCCCTTGCGCGCCCCGGTCCAGCCGTGGGCCCCCCCTTGGTGCGCCTGGGTCACTGAGGGGCGTCCAGCCGGTAGCCGACACCCCGCACGGTACGGATCAGCGTCGGGGACGAGGGCACGTCCTCGACCTTGGCGCGCAGCCGCTGGACGCACGCGTCCACGAGCCGCGAGTCGCCCAGGTAGTCGTGCTCCCACACCAGCCGCAGCAGTTGCTGCCGGGACAGCGCCTGGCCCGGCCGCCGGCTCAGCTCCAGCAGCAGCCGCAGCTCGGTCGGCGTGAGCTGGAGGTCCTCGCCGTTCTTCGTCACGGTCATCGCCGAGCGGTCGATGACGAGGCTGCCGAAGCTCGCCGCGTCGTTCGACTCCCGCTCGCCGCGCCGCAGCACGGCCCGGATCCGGGCGTCGAGCACGCGCCCCTGCACCGGTTTGACGACATAGTCGTCGGCGCCGGACTCCAGCCCGACCACCACGTCGATGTCATCGCTGCGCGCGGTCAGCAGGATGATCGGCAACTGGTCCGTGCGCCGGATGCGCCGGCACACCTCGAACCCGTCGATGCCGGGCAGCATCACGTCCAGCACGATCAGATCCGGCCGCTGCTCGCGCAAGAGCTTCAGACCGTCCTCACCGCTGGCAGCGGTCGCCACGCGGTGACCCTGGCGCGTCAGTGAGAGCTCCAGGGCCGTCCGGATGGCGTCGTCGTCCTCGATCAGCAACAGGGAAGGCACGCGCTCATTCTGGCCCATGGAGGGGTCGGGGTTCGACCGGTGGGGCCCAGTCGTTGTGGCCGGTACCGCCGACGCGTGTGAAGGAGCTGTGGCCGAGCTGTCGCCGGCCCCTGTGACAGGCCTGTGACAGTCGGCGGACACGGCCATGAAAGTGCGGCGGCAAGCTTTTCGGCACAGGCAAGGAAGCCCGCCCGAACAGGCGGGCCGCACACCGGAAGTCCACGACGGGGGGCGCGAGATGAACACGCTGCACGGCATCAGCACCAGCGCAGTTGTCACGCGTCTGCACGACGTACACCGGGGTTCCGAGAAGTCCGGTGCCGTGAGCGGGCGGGGGTGCGCTCGCGGCACCGGGCGTCAGCACACCGCGTTCATGACGGTGGTTGACGCACCCACGGGGGAGATCAACAAGGGGTCCGCGGCGGCAGCCGCCACGGGCACCATCGGGGGAGCAGCGTACGGGGAGGGCTCGGGGGAGCGCCGTTCGCTGACGGAGGCGGAGTTCACCGCCTACGTCCAGGAGCGCCGCGCCTCCCTGTACGCAACCGCCTACCACCTCACCGGTGACCGCTTCGAGGCCGAGGACCTGCTGCAGAGCGCGCTGTTCTCGACGTACCGGGCGTGGGACCGGATCAGTGACAAGGCGGCGGTCGGCGGATATCTCCGCCGCACCATGACCAACCTGCACATCAGCGCCTGGCGGCGCCGCAAGCTCAACGAATACCCGACCGAGGAACTGCCGGAGACGCCCGGCGACACGGACGCGATGCGCGGCACCGAGCTGCGCGCGGTCCTGTGGCAGGCGCTGGCCCGGCTGCCCGAACTCCAGCGCACCATGCTGGTCCTGCGCTACTACGAGGGCCGCACGGACCCGGAGATCGCGGACATCCTCGACATCAGTGTCGGCACGGTGAAGTCCAGCATCTGGCGGTCGCTCCGCCGGCTGCGCGAGGACGAGGTCCTCAGCTTCGGCCGTGACGAGGAGGACGCCTTCGGCGAGCTCGTCGCCTGAAGGTACGGGGGGGAGCACCACAAAGGGGGCCCACGGGGGAAACAAGGGGGCCCACGGGGGAACTGTAGAGGCGCTGGGGGGCGTCTCCACAGGAGAGTGGGGGACTCGGGGGAGGAAACGGGGGAGCACGGAAGCGGGACTGGAGGGCCGGGGGGTCCGTCCAGTCCCGCTTTTTCCTGTGCCCGGCCTAGGCCACCGTGTCGAGGCTCGCGCACCGGCCGGCCGCCGCTGCCGCCAGCCGGCCCAGCGCCTCGTCCCGGTCGCAGGCGTACGCGCCCAGTGCCGTCTGGCGGGCGACGATCGTGCGTTCCTGCCGCATCAGGCGCCAGCCGCGGCGCAGCAGGAACGGCACCGACTTGCGGCCCTCCCTCAGATCCCGCAGGAAGCGGCGGCGGAAGGTCTTCACCGGGCCGCGGCTCAGGCACAGCGCGTCGGCGAGGACGCCGAGTTCGCGGCAGCGCGTGACGATCTCCGCGGCGAAGATGCCCTCCGCGATGAACAGCGGGGTCCGTCCGATGTCGACGGTCTCCTCGCCGGTGCGGGCGCTGAGCGAGATGTCGTAGAGGGGGATTTCCGTACGGCCCGTGCGGCACAGCCGCAGGATCGCGGCGACGGCGGTGTCCGCGTCCCACGAGTCCGGGTGGTCCCAGTCGATGTCGGAGCTCTCCGCCACCAGGGGCAGCGTCGGGTCGTCGCCCTCCTTGTAGAAGTCGTCGAGCCGCAGCACCGGAAGGCCGGAGCGGGCCGCGAGGAGGGACTTGCCGGAGCCGGAAGGGCCGCAGAGCAGCACGACTCGCGTCGGTATGGGCAGTGGAGAACTCACGGGACACCAGTGTGAGGCATCCACCGGGGGCCGTACGCCCTGCGGGTCGGCTTTGATGCGCGCATCACACCTCAACTACCCTCGGTCCCGATCCGATCACCCAGTGCATCAGAAGGTGGCACTCATGGCCCGACACGACTCTTCCAAGAAGCCGGCCGCCCGGCGTGCCCTGGCCGTTCTCGCGACCGCGGGTGTGGCGCTGGGAGCGGGCACGGCGACGGCCGCGGCGGACACCGAGTCGATCCTGGGCGTGGTCAACACCCGGCCCACCTCCCTCGGCACGATCGACCCCGAGTCCGGTCTCCAGGCCGCGACCGGCACCCTCGGCTACGTCACCGGCCCGGTGGCCGGTCTCAAGCCCAATCCGCTCGCCGGCACCGGAGTCGACCCGCTCGACAACGGCATCGGCACCGACCTCGCCGACTTCAAGCCGATGACCTCCCAGGCGCTGACCGGGCCGGTGGCGCAGGCGCAGTCGATCGGGAGCATCCCGGTGGTGGGGCAGGCGGCCGGGCTGCTCTCGCAGTAGCTCAGCGGCCCCGCAGCGGGACCTCCCGGACCAGCCACGACACCGCGAACGCCACGGCGCACAGCACGGCCGTGCCGAGCGCGACCCCGTGCAGGCCGTCCACCACGCCCGTCCGGAACGCGTGCCGGACCGGCTCCGGGAGGTCCCGCAACAGCGCGGGTGTCAGCTCCCCTTCGGTCAGCCGCCCGCCCTCGGCACCGAGCCGGTCCGTCACGCCCGCCGTGAGACGGCTGGTGTAGACGGATCCGAGGACGGCGACGCCGAGGGAGCCGCCGATGGTGCGCAGCAGCGTCTGGGTGCCGCTGGCCGCGCCCATGTCGCGGGGCTCGGCGCTGTTCATCGTGATGAGCATCGCCGGCTGCATCAGACAGCCGATGCCCACGCCCAGCACCAGGGTCAGGCCGGAGGTGACGGGCACCGTCGTGGCCGTGCCCAGTGTCAGCAGGGACAGGGCCCCCGCCGCGGCCAGTGCGCCGCCCGCGATGGGGTAGCCGCGGTAGCGTCCACCGTCGGCGATCCGCCGGCCGATGAAGAGCTGGGCGCCCATCATGCCCAGCATCAGCGGGAGCAGCAGCAGGCCGCTCCCGGTGGACGACATGTCCCGCACGAACTGCAGGTACTGCGGCAGATAGCTCGCCGCCGCCAGCATGGCCGCGCCCGTGACGAAGCTGAGGACCTGCGCCACCGTGAAGTTCCGGTCCCGGAACAGCCGGGGCGGGATCACCGGTTCCGCTGCGCGCCGCTCGACCCGCACGAAGGCGGCCAGTGCCACCCCGCACACCAGGGCGAGCCCGATGATCTGTGGTGACGCCCAGGCGTACGTCGTCCCGGCCCAGCTCGCCAGCAGTGTCAGGGCGAGGATCGCGCCGGTGAGCAGCCCGGCCCCGGCCAGGTCGATCGGCGCCTTCACGCGTGCCGCGCGCAGCCGGACCCCCCATCCGACGAGGGCGAGCGCGACGACGCCGACCGGGACGTTGACGTAGAAGACCCAGCGCCAGTCCAGGTGGTCCGTGAGGAAGCCGCCGGCCAGGGGGCCGCCGATCATCGCCGCGGGCAGCAGTACCCCGATCAGCGACTGGGCGCGTCCGGCCTCGGCCGGGGTGAGCAGGGTGCCGATGAGCGAGAGCGCCCCGACGAACAGGCCGCCCGCGCCGATCCCCTGGAGGGCCCGGAAGGCGATCAACTGCCCCATGTCCTGGGCGAGTCCGCACAGCACCGATCCGGCCAGGAACACGGAGATGGAGGTGAGGTAGCTGCCCTTGTGGCCGTACAGGTCGCCGAGTTTGCCCCAGACCGGGGTGGAGACGGCCGTGGTCAGCAGGTAGGCGGTGAGCACCCAGGAGAGGTGGTCGAGGCCGCCGAGGTCGCCGACGATGGTGGGCAGCGCGGTGCCGACGACGGTTCCGTCGAGTGTGGCGAGCACGATGCCGAGCAGCAGTCCGAGGATGACGAGCCGGGAGGGCGGGGCGGCGGGCCGGGCGGCCTCTTCCGTGGCCGGCCCCGCGATGCGCGCGTCCATGATTCCCCCTGTTTCCGAGGTCGGTGGTCAGGCGACGTAGCGGCGGACGGACTTGGCGTCCCGCAGGGCGTGCCCCCACCAGGCGAGCTGGTCGAGCAGGGCCTTCGCGGCCGTGTCGGCGGCGGGGTCCTTGCAGGCGCCGCCCTCGTCGAAGCGGCTCCACGCGTCGTGGAAGCTGACGGTGTTGCGGATGGTCGTGGCGTTCACCTCGGCCATGACGACCCGCAGCTGTTCCACCGCGCGCAGTCCGCCGGACAGGCCGCCGTACGAGATGAAGCCGACCGGCTTGCCGTGCCACTCCTCGCCGTGCCAGTCGATCGCGTTCTTCAGGGACGCGGGGAAGCTGTGGTTGTACTCGGGCGTGACGAGGACGAAGGCGTCGGCCGCCGCGAGACGGGGTGAGACGAGGGCCAGTTGCTCCTGGGTGCTGGGCGGCGGCTGCCGGCCGAACGCCGGGAACACCGTCGGCAGCGGTGTCTCGGCGAGGTCGACGACATCGGCCTCCAGGTCGTCGCGCTGGTCGAGATGGCCGGTCAGCCACCTCGTCACCACGGGTGCGAAGCGCCCCTCCCGGGTCGAGCCGACGAGGACGGCGACACGGAGCGGTGCGGTGATGCAGGGCATGGGTCCCCCTGGATGTGTACGGCGTATCTAGATGCGTACAACGTACACATCGATGTGTACGGCGTCTACCGGAGATACGCTGTACGCGACGTCGACCGGGAGGAGCGGGCCATGACGGTGGCGAAGAAGGAGGGCAAGGAGAGTGGGACCGAGGGGCCCTCTCTCTGGGAGCGCATGGAGCGGCCCGCTCCTCTCCCGCGCGCCTCACTGACCCTGGAGCGGATCGCCGCCGCAGCGGTCGAGATCGCCGACGAGGAGGGCGGCGCCGCCGTCACCATGCGCCGTCTCGCCACCAAGCTGGGCGTCGCCCCCATGGCCGCCTACCGGCACGTCGACGGCAAGGACGACCTCTGGGCGCTCATGATCGACCGGGTCTCCCGGGACCTGACCGTCCCGGAGGGCACGACGGACTGGCGGGAGGTGCTGCGCTCCTACGCCCTGCAGACCCGGGAGCTGATGCTCGCCCACCCGTGGATGGCGGTCATGCCCACCCCGGTCATCATGCTCACACCGTCCCGGATGGCCGTGGCGGAACGGCAGCTGGCCGCGCTCGCCGTCTGCGGCCTGGACGCCGACTCGGTCATGGCCGCCTTCCGGGCCGTCACCTCCTTCGTGCACGGCTCGGCCCAGACCGAGATCGCCCTGCGCGACTACCAGGAACGCCACGGCTGGACCAGCGGCGACGAGACCCGCGAGGCGCTCGCCCCGCAGATGCGCTACCTGATGAGCACGGGCCGCTACCCGGTCTTCGAGCGGTACGCCCTCGGCGCCACGCGCAAGGACGACCGGGCCTGGGAGTTCGCGTTCGGCCTCGACTGCGTGCTCGACGGCATCGGGCAGCGGCTCGGGATCTGAGGCGGAGCGAAACGCAAAGAAGCCCCGGGCCTCCTGGACGGAGGAGGACCGGGGCTTCCGTATCGAGGGGGGCGGGCTAGTACGAGGAACCCGACGCGCCCAGTGACCCCGTGGGGTGCCAGACCGTTTTGGTCTCCAGGAACGCCGTCAGACGGTCGATGCCGGGGGTCTCCGCGTAATCCACAGGCTGTGGACGGAGAACGCGCTTGAGGTTGTCGGCCGCCGCGATCTCCAGCTCCTTCGCCAGGACCTCGTCGGCGCCCGCGAGGTCGATCGCGTTGACGTCCTGGTGGGCGGCGAGCGGGGTGGCGATCTCCGCCGTGCGGCCCGACAGGACGTTGACCACGCCGCCGGGGACGTCCGAGGTGGCCAGCACCTCGGCCAGGGAGAGGGCGGGCAGCGGGGCCTTCTCGCTCGCCACCACGACCGCCGTGTTGCCCGTCGCGATCACCGGGGCCAGCACCGACACCAGGCCCAGGAAGGACGACTCCTGCGGCGCGAGGACCGCGACCACGCCCGTCGGCTCCGGGGAGGACAGGTTGAAGAACGGGCCCGCGACCGGGTTGCCGCCGCCGACCACCTGGGCGATCTTGTCGGTCCAGCCCGCGTACCAGACCCAGCGGTCGATCGTGGCGTCCACGACCGCCGCCGCCTTGGACTTCGACAGCCCCTCCGCGTCGGCCACCTCACGGGTGAACTGGTCGCGGCGGCCCTCCAGCATCTCGGCGACGCGGTAGAGGACCTGGCCGCGGTTGTAGGCCGTCGCCCCGGACCAGCCGCCGAACGCCTTGCGCGCCGCGACGACCGCGTCACGGGCGTCCTTGCGGGAGGACAGGGGCGCGTTCGCCAGCCACTTGCCCTTCGAGTCCGTCACCTCGTACACCCGGCCGCTCTCGGAACGCGGGAACTTCCCGCCGACGTACAGCTTGTAGGTCTTGAGGACACTCAGTCGCGTGTCAGACATCGAGGTACGCCTCCAGGCCGTGGCGGCCGCCCTCGCGGCCGAAGCCCGACTCCTTGTAGCCGCCGAACGGCGACGTCGGGTCGAACTTGTTGAACGTGTTGGACCAGACGACACCCGCGCGGAGCTTGTTGGCGACCGCCAGGATGCGCGAGCCCTTCTCCGTCCAGATGCCGGCGGACAGGCCGTACGGCGTGTTGTTGGCCTTGGCGACCGCCTCGTCCGGAGTGCGGAAGGTCAGCACCGACAGCACCGGGCCGAAGATCTCGTCCCGGGCGATGCGGTGCGCCTGGGTGACGTTCGTGAACAGCGTCGGGGCGAACCAGTAGCCGCTCTCCGGCAGTTCGCACGCCGGTGACCAGCGCTCGGCGCCCTCCGCCTCACCCAGCTCGACGAGCGAGGTGATGCGCGTCAGCTGCTCCTCGGAGTTGATCGCGCCGATGTCGGTGTTCTTGTCCAGCGGGTCGCCGAGGCGCAGCGTGGACAGGCGGCGCTTCAGGGACTCCAGGAGCTCCTCCTGGATCGACTCCTGCACCAGCAGGCGGCTGCCGGCGCAGCAGACCTGGCCCTGGTTGAAGAAGATGCCGTTGACGATGCCCTCGACGGCCTGGTCGATCGGGGCGTCGTCGAAGACGATGTTGGCGCCCTTGCCGCCCAGTTCGAGCGTGACCTTCTTGCGCGTCCCGGCGACCGTGCGGGCGATCTCCTTGCCGACGGCCGTGGAGCCGGTGAAGGCGACCTTGTTCACGTCCGGGTGCGCGATCAGCGCGGCACCCGCGTCGCCGTAGCCGGGGAGGATGTTGACGACGCCCTTGGGCAGGCCCGCCTGGCGGCAGATGTCCGCGAAGAACAGCGCCGAGAGGGGGGTCGTCTCGGCCGGCTTCAGCACGACCGTGTTGCCGGTCGCCAGGGCCGGGGCGATCTTCCACGCCAGCATGAGGAGGGGGAAGTTCCAGGGGATGACCTGGCCCGCGACGCCGAGCGGCCTGGGGTTCGCGCCGAAGCCGGCGTGGTCGAGCTTGTCGGCCCAGCCCGCGTAGTAGAAGAAGTGCGCGGCGACCAGGGGCAGGTCGGCGTCGCGCGTCTCCTTGATCGGCTTGCCGTTGTCCAGGGTCTCCAGGACGGCCAGCTCACGGCTGCGCTCCTGGATGATGCGCGCGATGCGGAACAGGTACTTGGCGCGCTCCGAGCCGGGCAGCGCCGACCACTTCTCGAAGGCCCTGCGCGCGGCCTTCACCGCACGGTCGACGTCCTCGGAACCGGCCTGGGCGATCTCGGAGAGGACCTCCTCGGTGGACGGGGAGACGGTCTTGAAGACCTTGCCGTCCGCCGCTTCGACGAACTCGCCGTCGATGAACAGGCCGTACGAGGGCGCGATGTCGGCGATCGCGCGCGACTCGGGGGCCGGGGCGTATTCGAATACGGGTGCCATGGTGATCAGTCCACCGTCACGTAGTCGGGACCGGAGTAGCGGCCGGTGGCCAGCTTCTGGCGCTGCATCAGCAGGTCGTTCAGCAGCGAGGAGGCGCCGAAGCGGAACCAGTGGTTGTCCAGCCAGTCCTCGCCCGCGGTCTCGTTGACCAGCACGAGGAACTTGATGGCGTCCTTGGAGGTCCGGATGCCGCCGGCCGGCTTCACGCCGACCTGGATGCCGGTCTGCGCACGGAAGTCACGCACCGCCTCCAGCATGAGCAGGGTGTTCGCCGGTGTCGCGTTGACGGCGACCTTGCCGGTGGACGTCTTGATGAAGTCCGCGCCCGCCAGCATCCCGAGCCAGCTCGCGCGGCGGATGTTGTCGTACGTCGAGAGCTCGCCCGTCTCGAAGATGACCTTCAGGCGCGCGGAGGTCCCGCAGGCCTCCTTCACGGCGGTGATCTCCTCGTACACCTTCAAGTATCGACCCGAGAGGAACGCCCCGCGGTCGATGACCATGTCGATCTCGTCCGCGCCGGCGGCGACGGCGTCGCGCACGTCGGCCAGCTTGACGTCGAGGGCGGCGCGGCCGGCCGGGAACGCCGTGGCCACCGAGGCGACCTTCACGCCGGAGCCGGCGACGGCCTCCTTGGCCACGGCCACCATGTCGGGGTAGACGCACACCGCCGCGGTGGCGGGCGTCGTACGGTCCGTCGGGTCGGGCTTGACCGCCTTCGCGCCGAGCGCCCGGACCTTGCCCGGGGTGTCCGCGCCTTCCAGCGTCGTCAGGTCGACCATCGAGATGGCGAGGTCGATGGCGAACGCCTTCGCGGTCGTCTTGATCGAACGCGTGCCGAGGGAGGCCGCACGGCCTTCGAGCCCGACCGCGTCGACGCCGGGGAGCCCGTGGAGGAAGCGGCGCAGCGCGCTGTCGGACGCGGCGACGTCCTTGAGGGGGTGAGCTGCGGTGAGTGCAGAACTGGGCATGGTCACCAGACGAGCATATCTACGCGCGTAGCGGCTGTACAGCCCTCCGGTTTGTCCCGGGCGGATGACGGACCCGCGGGACCGGTCCGGCAGAATCGAGACATGACGAGCCCCGAGTCCCAGTCGCCCGCGCCGCAGCCTCCGGAGCCCGAGTCCCAGGACCGGGTCTACCGGTCGGTCCCGGCCATCGCCGGTGGTGTGCTGCTGCTCGCCATCGCCGGGTGGCTCGGTATCGACGCGGTGCTCTCCGGGGAGGGGCGCACCCCGTGGCTGGCGCTCGCCGTGCTGCTTCTCGTCGTGCCGCTGGTCGTCGCCTTCACCCTGCGGCCCGCCGTGTACGCGGGCGACGACCGGCTGCGGATCCGCAACCCCTTCCGCGTCGTCGTCCTGCCCTGGGGACAGGTCGCCTCGCTGCGCTCTTCGTACTCGAACGAGGTCCTCACCGACTCCGGTGCGAAGTACCAGCTGTGGGCCGTGCCGGTCTCGCTGCGTGCGCGCAAGAAGGCCGCGCGGCGCGAGATGCGGGCGACGGCGCAGGCGCGGCGGGAGATGGGGCGGGACGAGAGCCGCGGCAGCGCGCTCGGAATGACCGCGGGGCTGGGACAGGGCCTGAGCCGGGAGCCGATGTCGGACGGGCCCGTCCGGGCGGAGACCGACCGGATCATGGACGAGCTGCGGGCGCTGCGCGAGGCGCGGCACGAGGCGGAGTCGGCGCGGGGTGAGGTGACCGTGCGGTGGGCCTACGAGGTGCTGGCGCCGGCGGTCGCGGGGGCTGTGCTGGTGCTGATCCTGGTGGCGGTGGGCTGACGGGGCCGCGGCGCGACGCCCGGGGCCGGGGGTTCCGGCCTCCCGGTCCGGGGGTGCGGGGCTCCGGTCTCTCCGCCTGCGTCGTGGTGCGGGCCTCCCGTTCCGTGTCGTGAGGTCCGGCTTCTCGACGGGGTGGTGGGGTCCCGGCCTTTTGTCTGTGCGGTGAGGCCCCGGATTGCGGTTCTGTGCCTCGGGCCCCGGCCTGCGGTTCTGTGCCTCGGGCCCCGGCCTGCGGTTCTGTGCCTCGGGCCCCGGCCTGCGGTTCTGTGCCTCGGGCCCCGGTCTTCGGTTCCGTGCCGCAGGGCCCCGGTCTTCGGTTCCGTGCTGCGGGGCCCCGGTCTTCGGTTAGGTGCTGCGGGGCCCCGGCCTTCGGTTCCGTGCCGCGGGATTCCGGCCTCCCGGTCTGTGCCTGCGGGCTTCGGCCTCTCGGGGCGTGCCGGAAATCCGGTGGCTGATCGAGGGGCCGCGCGCCTAGGTTCGGGGGATGAGCAGCCGTACCTTTCGTGTCACCGTCCGGGGCGTCTTCGACGGGCTGAGCGCCCAGCAGCGAACCGAGCTGCTGGAGCGGGCGGCGGAGCACGACGTGCTGCGCGCCGCCTTCACCCCCGAGGGGACCCTCACGTACGACGTGGCCGTGCGGCCCGCCTTCACCTTCCGGTTCCTGGACTACGGGGAGGCCGAGGAGGACATCCTGGAGGCCGCCGAGCGGGCCGAGGAGTCGGCGCGTGCGTGGCTGGAGCAGCGCGGGTACGGCTACAAGAACCTCAGGTCCGCCGCCGAGGACCTCTCCCAGGCGCCTCTCGGCAAGCGGCAGCGGCGGGAAGCCGCCCGGAAGAGTTCCTGAGTCGTCGGCGGGGGCGGTGGTGCGGGGCCTCGGCCTCAGATGCCCGCTGCCGCCGACAGGTCGCGCTTGATCGACTCCAGCAGCGCCGTCGCCTTCGCGCGGGCCGCGGGGAGATCCTCGTGGGACCCGACCGGGATCACGACCTCCAGGTAGCACTTCAGCTTCGGCTCCGTGCCGCTTGGGCGGACGATCACCCGGGCGCCGTCGAGGGTGTAGCGCAGACCGTCCGTGGGCGGGAGTTCGGCCGTGCCCCGGGTGAGGTCGTCGGTACGGGTGACCGGCAGGCCGGCCAGTTCCGTCGGGGGCTGTTCGCGCAGGCGGCGCATCGCGGCGGCGATGAGGGAGAGATCCTCCACGCGGGCCGAGAGCTGGTCCGTCGCGTGCAGGCCGTGCTCCACCGCCAGGTCGTCCAGCAGGTCGAGGAGCGTGCGGCCCTCCTCCTTGAGCTGCGAGGCCAGTTCCGTGATCAGCAGCGCGGCCGTGATGCCGTCCTTGTCGCGCACGCCGTCGGGGTCCACGCAGTAGCCGAGGGCCTCCTCGTAGCCGAAGCGCAGGCCCTCGGCGCGGGCGATCCACTTGAAGCCGGTGAGGGTCTCGACGTGGGGGAGGCCCGCCTTCTCGGCGATCCGGCCGAGGAGGGACGACGAGACGATCGACTCCGCGAACGTGCCGGTCGCTCCGCGACGGACCAGATGGGCGGCGAGCAGGGCGCCGACCTCGTCGCCGCGCAGCATGCGCCAGTCGGTGCCGTCCTGAACGGCGACGGCACAGCGGTCCGCGTCCGGGTCGTTGGCGATGATCAGGTCCGGGGCGGTCTCGCCGGCGCGTGCCGTCGCGAAGGCCAGGTCCATCGCGCCGGGCTCCTCCGGGTTGGGGAACGCGACGGTCGGGAACTCCGGGTCGGGCTCGGCCTGCTCGGTGACGAGGACCGGTTCCGGGAACCCGGCGCGGGCGAAGGCGGCCAGGAGGACGTCCTTGCCGACGCCGTGCATCGCCGTGTACACCGTGCGGGCGGTGCGGGGGGAGTCCTCGGACAGGACGGCGTCCGTGCGGGCGAGGTAGGCGTCGAGGACGCTGTCGTCGAGGATGTCCCAGCCTTCGGTGGGGCGCCGGACGGTGGTGAGGGACGGGACCGCGGCGATCTCCGCCGCGATGTCGATGTCCGCCGGGGGGACGATCTGCGAGCCGTCGCCGAGGTAGACCTTGTAGCCGTTGTCGCGGGGCGGGTTGTGGCTGGCGGTGACCTCCACACCGGCGACCGCGCCGAGGTGCCTTATCGCGAAGGCGAGGACGGGGGTGGGGAGCGGGCGGGGGAGGATCGCCGCGCGCAGGCCGGCGCCGGTCATGACGGCGGCGGTGTCCTGGGCGAAGTCGTGCGACTTGTGGCGGGCGTCGTAGCCGATGACGACGAGGCCGTCGTCGTGCCCCTGCTTCTTGAGGTACGCGGCGAGGCCTGCGGCGGCGCGGATGACGACCGAGCGGTTCATGCGCATGGGGCCGGCGCCGAGTTCACCGCGGAGGCCGGCGGTGCCGAACTGGAGGGTGCCGCCGAAGCGTGCGCCGAGTTCCGTGTGGTCTCCGGCGTCGATGAGGCGGGCGAGCTCGGAGCGGGTCTCCGGGTCGGGATCCTCGGTGAGCCACGCCTGGGCCTGAGCGATGAGTTCGTCGTGCACGGTCGGTGTCAGCCTCTCGATTGTGGGTGGTGCCGGGTGCCTGCGGCGGCCTGTGCGGGGCCGCGGGAGTGCGCGTAGCGCCTGCCGGGGTGCGGTGGGCCGAGCCGCGCCGGGGGGTGTCCGTCCTCGGAACGGCGCGATGGGGTCGCGTACCGACTGACCGTTCGCCGACGCGCCAACCGCTGCGGGCGGACACCCTCCGACACGTCCCCTTCCGTGCGTACGCGGGTGCGGCGGCGCGGTGGCCCCGCTCGGCTGCGGGCAGTCGTGCCGCTGGGGGCGGTGGGGGCATCCCCGGCTCGAGCGACGCCGAGAGCTTGGGACCGCACCCCGCTACGCCGGCCGCGGTCCCACCCGGGCCCCAGCAGCGACGCCGGGTCGCCTACAGGCGTCCCAGGACCTGCGCGAGCAGCGAGCCCATCCTCGCCGCGGAGTCACGCCCGGCCTGGAGGACTTCCTCGTGGTTCAGGGGCTCGCCCGTCATGCCCGCGGCGAGGTTCGTGACCAGGGAGATGCCCAGGATCTCGGCGCCCGCCTCACGCGCGGCGATCGCCTCCAGGACCGTCGACATGCCCACCAGGTCCGCACCGATGACGCGGGCCATGCGGATCTCGGCCGGGGTCTCGTAGTGCGGGCCGGGGAACTGGGCGTAGACGCCCTCCTCCAGCGTGGCGTCGACCTCCTTGCACAGGGCCCGCAGACGCGGGGAGTACAGGTCGGTCAGGTCGACGAAGTTCGCGCCGATGATGGGGGAGGTGGCCGTGAGGTTGATGTGGTCGCTGATGAGGACCGGCTGGCCGGGGCGCATGCCCTCGCGCAGGCCGCCGCAGCCGTTGGTGAGGACGACCGTCTTGCAGCCGGCCGAGACGGCGGTACGGACGCCGTGGGCGACCGCTGCCACCCCGCGGCCCTCGTAGTAGTGCGTACGGCCCAGGAAGACCAGGGCGCGCTTGTCGCCGATCCGGTACGAGCGGATCTTGCCGCCGTGGCCCTCCACCGCCGGCGGCGGGAAACCGGGGAGCTCGGTGACCTGGAACTCGGCCTCGGGGGCGCCCAGGGCGTCCACGGCCGGGGCCCAGCCGGAGCCCATCACGAGGGCGACGTCGTGGGTCTCGGCGCCCGTCAGTTCGCGCAGGCGGGCCGCGGCGGCGTCGGCGGCGGCGTGGGGGTCGCCCTGGATGTCGTCCGGAAGAAGAGATGCGTTCACGCCGAAGAGGGTAGCCGGTGAAAGCCTACGCGCGTAGATGGCAGAGCTCACGGGGTGGCGATCGTTGTCTTGTCGTTTCCGACGAAGCGGCCCGGGCGGGCGCCCGTCAGCAGGGGCGCTTGCGGAGCTCCATCACGTAGTCGTGCGGAGCGCCGGCCGACTCGGCGGCGTCGGCGATCTCGCCCAGGTAGCGGGCGGAGGGCAGGCCGCCCTCGTACGCGTTCAGGGCGAAGGCCCAGGCCGATTCCTCACCGTCCAGGGTGTGGACCCGTACGCGCGTACGACGGTAGATGTCGAGGCTCACGCCCTCCCAGCGGTCGAGGGACTCCTCGTCCATCGGGGCGATGTCGTAGAGGGAGACGAAGACCTGGGAGAGCGGGTCCTCCACGATCGTGGGCAGCGCGCCCTCCCAGCCCATGTGCTCGCCGCCGAAGGTCAGTCGCCATCCGTTCAGCCAGCCGGTGGCGCGCAGCGGCGAGTGCGGGGCGCGGCGGGACATCAGCCGCGCGTCGAGGTTGCCGGCGTACGCGGCGTAGAGCGACATGGGGGAAGGGTACGGCAGGCGGCCCCGGCGTCACTGTCGTAACAACAGGCGCCTCGGCGGGGCCCCGGGGCGGTGGCACCGTGAGCGGTGCGGGACAATGGAGTACGTGACTCGGATCGTGATCATCGGTGGCGGACCCGGCGGATACGAAGCGGCCCTGGTGGCCGCCCAACTTGGCGCGGAGGTGACCGTCGTCGACTGCGACGGTCTGGGCGGGGCGTCGGTGCTCACCGACTGCGTGCCGTCGAAGACCCTGATCGCCACGGCCGAGGTGATGACCACCTTCGACTCCTCCTACGAGGAGCTGGGGATCATCGTCGCCGACGACACCCCGCACATCGAGCAGGCCGCCCGGGTGGTGGGCGTGGACCTGGGCAAGGTCAACCGGCGTGTGAAGCGGCTGGCGCTCGCCCAGTCGCACGACATCACCGCCTCCGTGACCCGTGCCGGGGCGCGTGTCATGCGCGGGCGCGGGCGGCTGGAGGGCATGCAGGCGCTCGACGGGTCGCGCAAGGTCGTGGTGCGCACCGCCGACGGGAGCGAGGAGACGCTGACGGCCGACGCCGTGCTCATCGCCACCGGCGGACACCCCCGTGAGCTGCCCGACGCCCTGCCCGACGGTGAGCGGATCCTGAACTGGACCCAGGTGTACGACCTCGACGAGCTCCCCGAGGAGCTGATCGTGGTCGGTTCCGGTGTCACCGGTGCCGAGTTCGCCGGTGCCTACCAGGCGCTGGGGTCGAGGGTGACGCTGGTGTCGTCGCGCGACCGCGTGCTGCCGGGTGAGGACCCGGACGCCGCCGCCGTGCTGGAGGACGTCTTCCGGCGGCGCGGCATGAACGTCATGGGGCGTTCCCGGGCGCAGTCCGCCAAGCGGGTCGGGGACCGGGTCGAGGTGACCCTCGCCGACGGGCGGGTCATCACCGGCTCGCACTGCCTCATGGCCGTCGGTGCCGTGCCCAACACCGCGGGCATGGGGCTGGAGGACGCCGGCGTCCGGCTGCGCGAGTCCGGCCACATCTGGACCGACAAGGTCTCGCGCACGACCGCTCCGGGCGTGTACGCGGCCGGTGACGTGACCGGCGTGTTCGCCCTCGCCTCCGTGGCCGCCATGCAGGGCCGCATCGCCATGTACCACTTCCTGGGCGACGCCGTGGCCCCGCTGAACCTCAAGACGGTCTCGTCGAACGTCTTCACCGACCCGGAGATCGCCACCGTCGGCTACACCCAGGCCGATGTCGACGGCGGGAAGATCGACGCCCGGTCCGTGAAGCTGCCGCTGCTGCGCAACCCGCGCGCGAAGATGCAGGGCATCCGCGACGGCTTCGTCAAGATCTTCTGCCGGCCGGGCACGGGCATCGTGGTGGGCGGTGTCGTCGTGGCGCCGCGCGCCTCGGAGCTGATCCACCCCATCTCGATCGCGGTCGACAACAATCTGACCGTCGAACAGATCGCGAAGGCCTTCACCGTCTACCCCTCCCTGTCGGGCTCGATCGCCGAGGTGGCGCGGCAGTTGCACTCCCGCAAGGAGAACGGCGAGGGCTGAGGCCGAAACCGACTCCTCCCTGGTCACGGGGAGTGTTCGACCATGCGTACGGCATAGGCGGCGGGACTAAGGCTCTATACCACTTCCCGCTGCTCGGTGCGAACATCTTCTGCTATTCAGCGCAAACTGCTGAAAGCAGACGGTCGCTGGCGTTACTGTCAGTTTCGTGTTCGCTGCAGAACGTCGCCAATTGATCCTCGAAATGGTGCGAGCGAACGGGGCCGTGTCGCTCCGTGAGCTCGCCCGCGTCGTCCAGACCTCCGAAGTGACCGTACGGCGGGACGTGCGCGCGCTGGAGGCAGAAGGACTCCTCGACCGCCGGCACGGCGGTGCGGTACTGCCGGGCGGTTTCACGCGAGAGTCCGGCTTTCCGCAGAAGTCCCATCTCGCGACCGCCGAGAAGACCGCCATCGCCGACCTCGCCGCGAATCTCGTGGAAGAGGGGGAGGCGATCGTGGTCGGGGCGGGTACGACGACCCAGGAGCTGGCCCGCCGGCTCGCCCGGGTGCCCGGGCTCACCGTCGTCACCAACTCCCTCCTCGTCGCCCAGGCGTTGGCCCATGCCAACCGGGTCGAGGTCGTGATGACCGGCGGTACGCTCCGCGGTTCGAACTACGCCCTGGTCGGGAGTGGTGCGGAGCAGTCCCTGCACGGGCTGCGGGTGTCGCGGGCGTTCCTGTCCGGAAGCGGGCTGACCGCCGAACGCGGGCTGTCCACGTCCAACATGCTGTCGGCGTCTGTCGACCGGGCGCTGGTGCAGGCCGCGGCGGAGGTGGTCGTGCTCGCCGATCACACCAAGCTCGGCACCGACACCATGTTCCAGACCGTGCCCACGGATCTCATCACACGCCTCGTCACGGACGAGCCGCCCGCGCATGACGACCGTGCCGCCACGGAACTCCAGGCGCTCGCCGACCAGGGCGTGCAGATCGCTGTCGCCGGGGGGCAAGGGGGCTCGGCCGGAGCGGGGGCGGGGGGCCCGGGGGGTGAATCCCTGCCGGCGCGCCAGCAGCGCCGGGACGTGCCGTTGCCCGGGCCTCGACGGCAGGTGCCGGGGGCCGGGGGCCAGTTGCGGTCCGCCTCGATGCTGGGTGAGCAGAGCCCTGGGACGGAGCGGGCGCGGGTGGCGGATCTGCGGCGGCGTTGAGGCCGGCCGCCGGGCGCTCGGCTTCGGTACTCGGGCGGGTGGGTGCGCACCCCGGCGCGACGAGACGCCGCTGCGCCCGCCCTCGCCCAAGCTCTCGGCTCTGTTCGAGCAGCGGGGCACCCCATGGCCCCAGGACACCCCCGACACGTCCCCATCCCGCGGTACGCCGGGTGCGGGCGCGTCGTGACGCCGACGGCGCGGCCCCGATCCGGGGCCGCGCCGTCGGCGTTGTCCGTCCGGACTCCGACCTCAGTCCTTGATCTCGCAGATGGCCGCGCCCGACGTCACCGACGCGCCGATCTCCGCGCTCAGGCCCTTGATGGTGCCCGACCTGTGCGCGTTCAGGGGCTGCTCCATCTTCATGGCCTCCAGGACGACGATCAGGTCGCCCTCCTTGACCTCCTGGCCCTCCTCCACGGCGACCTTGACGATGGTGCCCTGCATCGGGGAGGTCAGGGTGTCACCGGACGCCACGGGGCCCGACTTCTTGGCCGCGCGGCGCTTCGGCTTGGCGCCCGCCGCGAGACCCGTACGGGCCAGGGACATGCCCAGCGACGACGGCAGGGAGACCTCCAGGCGCTTGCCGCCGACCTCGACGACGACCGTCTCGCGGCCCGGCTCCTCGTCCGCCTCCGCATCGGCCGGTGCGGTGAACGGCTTGATCTCGTTGACGAACTCCGTCTCGATCCAGCGGGTGTGCACCGTGAACGGGTCGGACGAGTCCGTGAGCTCGGGCGCGAACGCCGGGTCCTTCACCACCGCGCGGTGGAACGGGATCGCCGTCGCCATGCCCTCGACCTGGAACTCCTCCAGCGCGCGGGCGGCCCGCTGGAGGGCCTCCTTGCGGGTGCGGCCGGTGACGATCAGCTTCGCCAGCAGGGAGTCCCACGCCGGGCCGATGACCGAGCCGGACTCCACACCCGCGTCCAGACGGACACCCGGGCCGGATGGCGGGGCGAACGTCGTGACCGTGCCGGGAGCCGGGAGGAAGTTGCGGCCCGGGTCCTCGCCGTTGATGCGGAACTCGAAGGAGTGGCCGCGCAGCTCCGGGTCGCCGTAGCCGAGCTCCTCGCCGTCGGCGATGCGGAACATCTCCCGCACGAGGTCGATACCGGCGACCTCCTCGGTGACCGGGTGCTCCACCTGGAGACGGGTGTTGACCTCCAGGAAGGAGATCGTGCCGTCGAGGCCGACGAGGAACTCGACCGTGCCGGCGCCGACGTAGCCGGCCTCCTTCAGGATCGCCTTGGAGGCCGAGTACAGCTGCTCCACCTGCGCGTCGGACAGGAAGGGGGCCGGGGCCTCCTCCACCAGCTTCTGGTGCCGGCGCTGGAGGGAGCAGTCACGGGTGGAGACGACCACCACGTTGCCGTGCTGGTCGGCCAGGCACTGGGTCTCCACGTGCCGCGGCTTGTCCAGGTACCGCTCGACGAAGCACTCGCCCCGGCCGAAGGCGGCGACGGCCTCGCGGACCGCCGAGTCGTACAGCTCCGGCACCTCTTCGAGGGTGCGGGCGACCTTCAGGCCACGACCGCCACCACCGAAGGCGGCCTTGATCGCGATCGGCAGGCCGTGCTCCTCGGCGAACGCGACGACCTCGTCGGCGCCGGACACCGGGTCGGGCGTGCCGGCCACCAGCGGGGCACCGGCGCGCTGCGCGATGTGCCGGGCGGCGACCTTGTCGCCGAGGTCGCGGATCGCCTGCGGCGGCGGGCCGATCCAGATCAGGCCCGCGTCCAGGACCGCCTGCGCGAACTCGGCGTTCTCCGAGAGGAAGCCGTAGCCGGGGTGGATCGCGTCCGCGCCCGACTCGCGGGCGGCGTTGAGCACCTTCTCGATGTCGAGGTAGCTGGTGCCCGGGGTGTCACCGCCCAGGGCGAACGCCTCATCCGCCGCGCGGACATGCAGAGCGTCCCGGTCCGGGTCGGCGTAGACGGCCACGCTCGCGATACCGGCATCCCGGCAGGCCCGGGCCACGCGGACAGCGATTTCGCCACGGTTGGCGATGAGCACCTTGCGCACGATTGAGGCTCCCTCCTTGAAACAAGCCGAGTTTAGGGACTGCCGACACGGCACTACGACCCGTCCCCAGTGGTGAGCTTGCCCACACGGAGCGTGATGCGTGGCTCGCTCGACCCGCGTAATCCCTTGTCGCACCGCGGTACGCAGTACTCCTGCGGGAAACCCTAGCCCCCTCCTGTGGTCAAGGTCTCTGTCATCACGTGCTGCGGGCCACTCGGTTTCTTTGTCGAGTCCCTACGAATGGCCCAATGATTCTTTGCCCCCTGCCGGACCCTTGTCCCCCGGTTTACCGGTTAGTAGCGTTCGCGATGTCTTCAGAGGGAAGAGGGTGGGCCCGGTGATACGCAGGCCGGTGGCGTGGGTCGTGGCGGTGGTGCTGTTCGCGGAGGCGTTCGGCGTCGCGGCGCTCAACTGGTTCCTGGGGATGGTCGTGGACCGGCAGGACATGTCGCTGGCCGGCCTGGACCCGCACATGATGTCGGTGTCGTCGAAGATCGGCGGGATCGCCTTCGGCCTCTACTTCGCGCTGTGCGGCCTGGTCGCGCTGCTGGTGGCGCTGCGGGACCGGCCCCCGGCGGGCTTCGGGCGGGTGCTGCTGATCAGCGCGGCCGTCGTGCACGGGCTGCTGGGCGCGTTCACCTGGGGCCCCGTCGGCTGGCCCGCGTTCCTGTTCATGGAGCTGGTGCTCGCCCTGATCGTCCTGCTGCTGATGACGTACGACCGCCCGGCCGAGCCCGCCGACGCCGCGCCCGGGGGCGCGAAGAGCGGCGACGGGTCCCCGGTCACTTCTCCGCCGGCGCCCACAACTCCGTGATGCCGACGCCCAGTTCCGCCAGCAGCCGCCGGACCAGGGGCAGGCTGATGCCGATGACGTTGCCGTGGTCGCCGTCGATGCCGTCGATGAACGGGGCCGAGCGGCCGTCCAGGGTGAACGCCCCGGCGACGTAGAGGGGTTCGCCGGAGGCCACGTAGGCGGCGATCTCCTCGTCGGTGGGTTCGCCGAAGTGGACGACCGTGGAGGCGGTGGCGGACACGTAGCGGCCGGTGAGCGTGTCGTAGACGCAGTGGCCCGTCTGGAGGGTGCCGGCCCGGCCGCGCATCGCCTTCCAGCGGGCGGTGGCCTCCTCGGCGTCCGCTGGCTTGCCGAGAGCCTGGCCGTCCAGGTCGAGCACCGAGTCGCAGCCGATCACGAGCGCGCCCTTGGTCTCCGGCCGGGCCGCCACGACGGAGGCCTTCGCCTCGGCCAGGGCCAGCGCGAGCTCGGCGGGGGTGGGGGCGGTGACGGCGTCCTCGTCGACGCCGCTCACGATCACCTCGGGGGCGAGGCCGGCCTGGCGGAGCAGTCCGAGCCGGGCGGGGGACTGGGAGGCGAGGACGAGTCGGCGACGCGGCTGATCTGTCATGCGTTCAGCGTATCGGCGTCACCCCGGGCGTCTCACCTCACGCCGATCACGATCATCGCCAGGACCATGGCAAGGGCCAGGAGAACGCTCAGCCGCCGCAGCATGTCCTGCGTATCACGCAGTTCTTCGGGCGGCTCGTTCTCGGGGTCGGACCACAGCATGACCCCAGCGTGCGGCCTGGCCCGGCGGGGCGCCTGAGTAGGGGTACTCAAATCGGCGCCCCGCGTTGTTCCGCAGGGCTGGTCTCACCCTGGCCAATAGGTGCGGCCCCACGCCGCCGGCCCCGGCTGGGGCAGGCGGTGGGCCGCGATGCGGGACGGGTCGGACCAGGAGTCGCGGGTGGCCGGCGCGCCGGGCGGCGTTGCCGCAGCCGCCGCGGCGCGGGCCCTGACCACCGCCAGGGCGGCGGCCAGCTCCTCCGGGGTCGGGTTGCCCCGTACGACCTTGATCGTCATGTGGGCCTCCTGGGCTCGATGCGGCTAGAGGGGGATGTTGCCGTGCTTCTTCGGAGGCAGGGATTCCCGCTTCGTACGCAGTTGACGCAGTCCCCGTACGACGTGACGGCGGGTCTCGGACGGCAGGATCACGGCGTCGATGTAACCGCGCTCGGCCGCGACGTAGGGGTTGAGGAGGGCGTCCTCGTACTCCTGGATGAGCCGCGCCCGGACCGCCTCCAGGTCCTCCCCGGCCGCCTCGGCCTCGGCGATGGTGCGGCGGTGCAGGATGTTGACCGCGCCCTGGGCGCCCATGACGGCGATCTGGGCGGTGGGCCAGGCGAGGTTGAGGTCGGCGCCCAGGTGCTTGGAGCCCATGACGTCGTAGGCGCCGCCGAAGGCCTTGCGCGTGATGACCGTGATGAGCGGGACGGTCGCCTCGGCGTAGGCGTAGATCAGCTTGGCACCGCGGCGGATGATGCCGTCGTGCTCCTGGTCGACGCCGGGCAGGAAGCCGGGGACGTCGACGAAGGTGATCACCGGGACGTTGAAGGCGTCGCAGGTCCGCACGAAGCGGGCGGCCTTCTCGCTGGCCTTGATGTCCAGGCAGCCGGCGAACTGCATCGGCTGGTTGGCGACGATGCCCACCGGGTGGCCCTCGACCCGGCCGAACCCGGTGACGATGTTCGGCGCGTACAGCGGCTGCGTCTCGAAGAACTCGGCGTCGTCCAGGACGTGCTCGATCACCGTGTGCATGTCGTACGGCTGGTTCGCGCTGTCCGGGACGATCACGTCCAGCTCGCGGTCCTCGTCGCCGACCTCCAGGTCCGCCTCCTCCGCGAAGACCGGGGCCTCGGAGAGGTTGTTGGACGGCAGGTACGACAGCAGCTGCTTGATGTACTCGATGGCGTCCTTCTCGTCGCCCGCCATGTGGTGGGCGACTCCCGAGGTCGCGTTGTGGGTCCTGGCGCCGCCCAGCTCCTCGAAGCCCACGTCCTCGCCGGTGACGGTCTTGATGACGTCGGGGCCGGTGATGAACATGTGCGAGGTCTGGTCGACCATGACCGTGAAGTCGGTGATGGCCGGGGAGTAGACCGCGCCGCCCGCGCACGGTCCGACGACGAGGCTGATCTGCGGGATCACGCCGGAGGCGTGGGTGTTGCGGCGGAAGATCTCGCCGTAGGCGCCCAGCGAGGCCACGCCCTCCTGGATGCGGGCGCCACCGGAGTCGTTGATCCCGATGACCGGGCAGCCGGTCTTCAGGGCGAAGTCCATGACCTTGACGATCTTCTGGCCGTACACCTCGCCGAGGGCACCGCCGAAGACGGTGAAGTCCTGGGAGAACACGGCGACCGGGCGGCCGTCGACGGTGCCGTACCCGGTGACGACCCCGTCGCCGTACGGGCGGTTCTTGTCGAGGCCGAAGTTGGTGGAGCGGTGCCGGGCGAACTCGTCGAGCTCGACGAAGGAGCCCTCGTCGAGCAGGAGCTCGATCCGCTCACGGGCCGTCAGTTTGCCCTTGGCGTGCTGCTTTTCGACGGCACGAGCGGAGCCGGCGTGTGTCGCTTCCTCGATGCGTCGCTTCAGATCCGCGAGCTTGCCCGCGGTCGTGTGAATGTCGGGCTGCTGCTGCTCTTCCGGCTCGGACATCGGGATGCGGCTCCCTGCCTGCTCAAAAGGGGGGACGGTTACTCATCCGTAGAGTAGTGGGGTGCCTCCGCATCGGCAGTGCGGCGTTTACCACACCTAGGGTGGCTTGCATGACGCCGCGAGATGCATCAGAGCCGAACGGAAGCCGGTGGTCGGACCTGGACCGTCCGCCCCTCAACATCACCGCCCTGCGCCGGGGTCTGGTACGGCAGGGAGGGCTGTGGTCGGAGGTGGACGTGGTGCAGCGCACCGGCTCCACCAACTCCGATCTGGTGGCCCGGGCGGCGAAGGGCGAGGCGGCCGAGGGCGCGGTGCTGGTCGCCGAGGCGCAGACGGCGGGCCGCGGCCGCCTCGACCGGCAGTGGACGGCACCGCCCCGCTCCGGCCTCTTCTTCTCCGTCCTGCTCACGCCGAGCGAGGTGCCGATGGCGCACTGGGGGTGGCTGCCGTTGCTGACCGGGGTCGCGGTGGCGACGGGGCTGTCCCGGGCGGCGGGCGTGGACACGGCCCTGAAGTGGCCGAACGATCTGCTGGTCACGGTGGGGGGAGCCGAACGCAAGGCCGGAGGGATCCTGGCCGAGCGGGCCGGCGACGACGGGGTGGTCATCGGGGTCGGCATCAACGTCTCCCTCAGGGACGACGAGCTGCCCGTGCCGACGGCGGGTTCGCTGGCGCTGGCCGGGGCGGTGAGCACGGACCGGGACCCGCTGCTGCGGGGCGTGCTGCGCTCGCTGGAGGACTGGTACGGCAAGTGGCGCGCGGCGGGGGGCGACGCGGGAGCTTGCGGGTTGCACGAGGCATATGCGGCCGGCTGTGCGACGCTCGGCCGGGTGGTCCGGGCGGAGCTGCCGGGGGACCGGGCGGTCGTGGGGGAAGCGGTGGCGGTGGACGGGGACGGGCGGTTGGTGCTCGCCACCGCGGAGGGCGTGCAGGAGCCGGTCGGCGCCGGGGACATCGTGCACCTGAGACCGGCGTGAGCTGAGGCCGGGTGGGCCCGCAGCCCGGCGGCACGCATGCCCGCAGCCAACGCTGAGGCCGGACACGGGCCAGCTTCCAGCCCGTCCGGCGATGGAGGACGAGGCCGTCCAGGCCGAAGCGGAGGTCTGGGGGCGGCAGCCCCCAGTAGGGCCGCGGCACCGATGCCGAGTGGCATGAAAACGCGGGGCACCCCACCCGTCGGCTGAACCAACGGAGTGAGCTGGCGCACACCTGCCGTAGAGTTGAGGCCGGTCGATACATGACCGTGACAGATCGGAAGGGCAACACGCGTGACCGTCGACGACTCGGGTTCCGGCGAGGACGCGCAGGGCGCCGACTCCGGCGAGGATCCGCTCGCCCTGCGCCTCGAAGGGCTCATCCTGGGCGCCGAGCGCCGCTACACCCCGTTCCAGGCGGCCCGCAGCGCCGGCGTCTCCATGGAACTGGCCTCCCGCTTCTGGCGGGCCATGGGCTTCGCCGACATCGGCCAGGCCAGGGCCCTCACCGAGGCGGACGTCCTCGCGCTGCGGCGTCTGGCCGGTCTCGTCGAGGCGGGTCTGCTGAGCGAGGCGATGGCCGTGCAGGTGGCCCGGTCCACGGGGCAGACCACCGCGCGGCTCGCCGAATGGCAGATCGACTCCTTCCTGGAGGGGCTGACCGAGCCGCCCGAGCCGGGCATGACCCGCACCGAGGTGACGTACCCGATCGTCGAGCTGCTCCTGCCCGAGCTGGAGGAGTTCCTGGTCTACGTCTGGCGCCGGCAGCTCGCCGCGTCGGCCGGGCGGGTCGTGCAGGCGGCCGACGACGACGAGATGGTCGACCGGCGCCTGGCCGTCGGCTTCGCCGACCTGGTCGGGTTCACGCGGCTGACCCGCCGCATGGAGGAGGAGGAGCTCGGCGAGCTGGTCGAGGCCTTCGAGACCACGGCCGCCGACTTGGTGGCCGCGAACGGCGGGCGGCTGATCAAGACCCTCGGTGACGAGGTGCTGTACGCCGCCGACGACGCGGGCACGGCCGCCGAGATCGCCCTGCGGCTGATCGAGACCATGGCGCACGACGAGACGATGCCGGAACTGCGTGTCGGCATGGCGTTCGGCACGGTGACCACCCGTATGGGTGATGTGTTCGGTACGACCGTGAATCTGGCCTCCCGGCTCACCTCGATAGCTCCGAAGGACGCCGTCCTCGTCGACACCGCCTTCGCCGAGGAGCTGATCCGTACGCAGGACGCCCCGACCTCGGAGGCGGAGGCGGCCGAGGAGGCCGCGGCGGCGGAGAAGGAGGGCGAGGAGCCCCCCGTGTACCGGTTCGGGCTCCAGCCGATGTGGCAGCGGCCCGTGCGTGGGCTGGGCGTGGTGGAGCCGTGGCTGCTCACCCGGCGGGACGGCGCGCTGTAGCCGGTTGTCCGTGGGGCGTCACCGGTCCCCGAGGGGCGAGTCCACGCAGAGGCCGATGACCGGCACGCACAGGCCCGGGTCCTGCGGCTTCGCAGGCGCCTCGGGCCGGGGGGCCGGGGTGGGTGCGGTCCGGCTCGGCCGTGCGGACGGGGCCGGTGGCGGGCCCGGGACGTCGCCCTGCGACGCCGTCGGCGCCGGGGCCGGACCCGGAGTGTTCGGCGTGTCGGGGATGGTCGTGGGTGCGGAGCCGGTGGCCACGCCGGTCGCGGGGGCGCCGGTCGCGGTGGACGGAGGCGGCTGTGGCCCGTCGGTGCCCGCGGACGGGGTCAGGTCGCCCGGGGTCGTGGGCGGCGAGGGGCTCGCCTCGGGCGCGGCCGGGAAGGTCGCGGCGGTGTGGGCGGCGTCATCGGTGACGGTGGAGACCGGTTCCGGACGGGGCCCTGCCCCGACGGGACCGGCGTCGGCGTCCGGACCGGAGGCCAGGCGCAGGAGGCTCAGTGCGCCCGTGGCGAGGACGAGGCCGCCGGCGGCGAGCAGGACCTTGCGGGGACGGGGCTTGCGGTGCCGCCCCCGGACGCGGGGAGCGAAGGGGCCGGTCTCGGCCGGGACCGGCTCGAGGGGCGCGGGCGGCTCACGCCGGTGGGGTGCCGTGGTGCTCCCGATGTCCCCTCGCGGCCTCGCCTGTGTGTTCGTCGTCATCACGGTCCTCCCCGAAACGGTCCCTCCCCGAAGCACCTGCGCCCCCTGCGCGCCATGGCGGACGCACGCTATGCGCTCCCATGGGCGGTTGGGCCGGAGTTGGGGTGATGTCACTCGAACGGGTGGGCGGGGGTGGAGGGGGAACCGGACGCGTCCGGCCTTTCGCGGGTGGGGTGCGGCTGCGATGATCGGAGCGTCGACCTTGTTAACCCGCGTTAACCGGAGGGTGTCATGAGTGAGGAACGGTTCGGGGAGTTCGTGCTGGTGCGGCGGCACGAGCAGGGGCATGTCGCGGAGCTCGTCCTCGACCGGCCCAAGGCCATGAACGCGGTGTCGACCCAGATGGCGCGGTCCATCGCCGGGGCGTGCACGGCCCTGGGGGAGGACCGGGACGTGCGGGTGGTCGTGCTCACCTCGACGCACGAGCGGGCCTTCTGTGTGGGAGCCGACCTGAAGGAGCGGAACTCGTTCAGCGACGCGGATCTGCTGCGGCAGCGGCCGGTGACGCGGGGGGCGTACACCGGGGTGCTGGAGCTGCCGGTGCCGACGGTGGCGGCGGTGCACGGGTTCGCCCTCGGCGGCGGATTCGAGCTGGCCCTGGCGTGTGACGTGATCGTGGCGGACCGGACGGCCGTGGTGGGGCTGCCGGAGGTCTCGGTCGGGGTGATCCCCGGGGGCGGGGGGACGCAGTTGCTGCCACGACGGGTCGGGGCGGCCCGGGCGGCCGAGCTGATCTTCTCCGCGCGGCGGGTGGAGGCCGTTGAGGCGGGGGAGTTGGGGCTGGTCGACCAGGTGGTCCAGGAGGGACGGGACCGCGAGGAGGCGCTGGCGCTGGCGGCCCGGATCGCCGGGAACTCGCCGGTGGGGCTCCGGGCGGCGAAGCGGGCGTTGCGGCTCGGGCAGGGGCTGGATCTGCGGGCCGGGCTCGAGGTCGAGGACGCGGCGTGGCGGGCCACGGCGTTCTCGGGGGACCGGGCGGAGGGTGTCGCGGCCTTCAACGAGCGGCGCAAGCCGCAGTGGCCGGGAGAGTAGAGGGCCGGAGCGGCGGTCCGGGCCGAACAGGTCGTCCCCGTTCGCGTCGTAAACAGGTCAGTCTGGCTGGAAACTCCCTAGCCTGGAGTGATGGGTGAGGACAGACGGCTGGCGGCCGTCGTCGCATTGGCTCAGGGGATGGCGGCCGCGCACGGGTCGCGTGAGGCGTGGCGTGCGGCGGCCACCGGGGCGTGCCGGGCGCTGGGCGGGAGCTTCGCCGCGCTGTCGGTGTGGGAGCGGGAGCTCGGGCGGCTGAGGGTCCTCGTGAACGTCGGCGAGCTGGCCGAGGGGGAAGAGGAGTTCCCCGAGGACGAGGCCTATCCGGTGCACCAGTTCGCGGAGATCACCGAGTTCCTGCACGAGCAGTGGGCCGGTGGCGGCGAGCCCGACGCGTGGGTGGAGACCGCCGAGGGACCCGCGGCCGGGCAGCCCGGGTACTGCCATCAGCGGGTGGCCGCCCTGCGGCGCCGGGGCCGCGGCTGCTGTGTGGTCGCGCCCATCGTGCTGCACGGGCGGGCCTGGGGCGAGCTGTACGTCGCCCGGCCGGCCGGCGAAGCCGTCTTCGGCCGGGGTGACGCCGACTTCGCCACCGTCCTGGCCTCCGTCGTGGCCGCCGGTATCGCCCAGACCGAGCGGCTGGAGGAGGTCCGGCGGCTCGCCTTCACCGACTCCCTCACCGGACTCGCCAACCGGCGTGCCGTGGACGTGCGCCTGGAGCAGGCGATCGAGCGGCATCGCGGTGACGGGGCCGTCGTCAGTCTCGTCGTCTGCGACCTGAACGGGCTCAAGCGGGTCAACGACACCCACGGGCACGCCGCCGGTGACCGGCTCCTGGAGCGGTTCGGCTCGGTGCTGTCGCTGTGCGGGGCCATGCTGCCGGGGGCGCTGGCGGCGCGGCTAGGCGGGGACGAGTTCTGTCTGCTCGCGGTCGGGCCGCCCGCCGACCAGGTCGTGAAGGCGGCCGGCGAACTGTGTCGCCGAGCCGCCGAGTTGGAGCTCGGGGACGGTGTGGCCTGCGGGGTCGCGTCCACCGAGGACCCGATCGGGCCCGTGCGCTCCGCCCGGCGGCTGTTCCGTCTCGCCGACGCCGCCCAGTACCGGGCCAAGGCCGAGCGGGCGAGCCGGCCGGTCGTGGCCGGGCGGGCCGGGCCGGACGATCCCGTCGTGCGGCTCGCGGACCAGCCGTCCCAGGAGGCGGGCGGTGAGCGCCGGAGGTTCCGGGGCCGGCACGCACCCTGACCCCGGGGCCGGACGGTGTGACCCATTCGGTAAGGGGTGAACGCCGTCCCCAGTGGTGACATCATCGAATTCACTGCGTACGCTCCTGAATATGGATATGCACACTGTGGTGGTGGGGACGTCGGGAGTGACCGCGTCCGACGTGCTCGCCGTGGCGCGCGGCGGCGCCCGCGTCGAGCTCTCCGAGGAGGCCGTGGCCGCCCTCGCCGCGGCCCGCGAGATCGTGGACGCGCTGGCGGCCAAGCCGGACCCCGTGTACGGCGTGAGCACCGGCTTCGGTGCCCTGGCGACCCGGCACATCAGCCCGGAGCTGCGCGCCCAGCTCCAGCGCAACATCGTCCGCTCGCACGCCGCCGGGATGGGTCCGGCCGTGGAGCGCGAAGTCGTCCGCGCCCTGATGTTCCTGCGGCTCAAGACCGTCTGCTCCGGGCACACCGGCGTACGGCCCGAGGTCGCGCAGACCATGGCCGACCTCCTCAACGCCCGGATCACCCCGGTCGTGCACGAGTACGGCTCCCTCGGCTGCTCCGGCGACCTCGCGCCGCTGTCCCACTGCGCGCTGGCGCTCATGGGCGAGGGCGACGCCGAGGGCCCCGACGGTGTCGTGCGCCCGGCCGCCGAACTCCTCGCCGCGCACGGCATCCAGCCGGTCGAACTGCGCGAGAAGGAGGGCCTCGCCCTCCTCAACGGCACCGACGGCATGCTCGGCATGCTGGTGATGGCCCTGGCCGACCTGGACACGCTCTACCGGTCCGCCGACGTCACCGCCGCCCTGTCGCTGGAGGCCCTGCTCGGCACCGACAAGGTCCTCGCCCCCGAGTTGCACGCCATCCGCCCGCACCCGGGGCAGGCCGCCAGCGCCGCCAACATGCTGGCCGTGCTGAAGGGGTCGGGCCTGACCGGGCACCACCAGGACGACGCCCCGCGCGTCCAGGACGCCTACTCGGTGCGCTGCGCCCCGCAGGTCGCCGGCGCCGGGCGGGACACCATGGCCCACGCCCGGCTGGTCGCCGACCGCGAGCTGGCGGCCGCCGTGGACAACCCCGTCGTCCTGCCCGACGGCCGGGTGGAGTCCAACGGCAACTTCCACGGGGCGCCCGTCGGCTACGTGCTGGACTTCCTCGCCATCGCCGTCGCCGACCTCGGCTCGATCGCCGAGCGGCGCACCGACCGGCTGCTCGACAAGAACCGCAGCCACGGCCTGCCGCCGTTCCTCGCCGACGACCCCGGTGTGGACTCGGGCCTGATGATCGCTCAGTACACACAGGCCGCGCTGGTGAGCGAACTGAAGCGGCTCGCCGTACCCGCGTCGGCCGACTCGATCCCGTCCTCCGCCATGCAGGAGGACCACGTCTCGATGGGCTGGTCGGCGGCGCGCAAGCTGCGCACGGCCGTCGACAACCTCACCCGTGTCATCGCCATCGAGCTCTACGCCGCCACGCGCGCCGTCGAGTTGCGCGAGGGGCTGACCCCGGCACCCGCGACGCGGGCGGTCATCGACGCCGTGCGGGAGGCGGGGGTTCAGGGCACCGGACCGGACCGGTTCCTCGCCCCCGACCTCGCCGCGGCGGACGCGTTCGTGCGGGACGGGCGGCTGCTGGCCGCGGTGGAGAAGGTCACCGGGCCGCTCCAGTAGGGCGGCAGGGGCCCTGCCGCCGGCGGGGCCCCGCGTCAACGGCCGTCAGAAGCCGAGCCGTTCCCGGCGGACCGAGTACACGACGAACCCGGCGCCCAGCGTCAGGCAGAAGGTCCCGCCGATCACGTACGGCGTGCTGTCGAAGCTGCCGGTGTCGGCGAGACGGGTGCCGGTGACGGAGGCGTCCGCGGTCGTGGCCGCGATCCGAGCCTGCTCCGTGACCTGCGGCGACGGGCTCGTCGAGACCGCGTCTCTCACCGGCGAGTCCGACGTCGCGTTCGCGGACGGGACGAACCACAGGGCGCCCAGCAAGGACGCCGCGGCGGTGGCGGTCAGCAACGGACGGCGAGCGGATGACACGGAATATCGATCCCCTTGTGGCGCTGGCGAATTGGCCGTGTGGGGCGATGTTAGTGAAAGTCGCGGGTCACGGGAAAGTCACGGGAGGACCTGGACGTACGCTCGCGCCATGAGCACTCCAGAGACATCACGTTTTGTACGGGTTCGGGTGGAAGTCGTTCTCGAGGTCGACGACGCGGACGCGGTCACCAAGGCCGCGCTGCGCCGGATCGCCGACGAGGCAGAGATGCCGGCGGCGGAACGGGCCCACGCCGAGGGCGCTGTGACGGAAGACACCGCGGAGGCCCTGGCCTACCTCGTGGACCCGTTCGACCTGGTCAGCCAGGTACCCGGGGTGGAGCTCCAGCAGGCCTCCTGGAGCAGCGAGCGGATCGACTACGACCCCGATTCGCCGGAGTGGGACCTCGACGAGGATGATGGCCACGACAACGACGGCTGAGCTGTTCGGGAAACTCGTGACCCCGGGCGGCAACCGCCGCCCGGGGTCTTCGCGTCTCAAACGGCGCACCGACCGCACCCGTATCGACGGGCACCGTCCGTCACGGACGTGGTGATCCCCACACCTGCGCGACCTGGGGAACCGGGCGAACCGGTCGTAGCGTTGAACGTTCCGGACGAGGACTCACGGGTCCCGACGGGGGCACTCAGATGTGGCGGGGGCACTCAGGTGTGACGGGGACACTCGGGGTTTTGGGGAAATCGGCAACGATGGAGAAGCGTGTGATGACGGTCAGTAAGCGGCGCAAGGGCCTGACGGTCGCGTCCGCACTGCTCGGCGGAGTGCTGATGCTCTCGGCCTGCTCCGGAGGCGACGACAGCGCCGGGAGCGACGGAGGGGACAGCTCCCAGTCGAAGGTCGACGAGGCGGCGGCGAAGAAGACCTCCGAGGCCCAGATCAAGATCACGCCCGAGGACGGTTCCGACAACGCCTCCATCAACAACTCCGCCGCCGTCACCGTGAGCAAGGGCACGCTCACGGACGTGAAGATGACGACGTCGGAGGGCACCGAGGTCAGCGGCCAGATATCCGCCGACAAGACCAGCTGGAAGCCCACCACGCAGCTGGAGCGGTCCACCACCTACAAGCTGGCGGCCGAGGCGAAGGACTCCGACGGTCGCGTCGCCCACGAGAACGCCTCGTTCACCACGGTCTCCCCGGCCAACAGCTTCATCGGCAACTTCACGCCGGACGACGGCACCACGGTGGGCGTCGGCATGCCGGTCTCGATCAACTTCGACAAGGCGATCACCAACAAGGCGGCCGTCCAGAAGGGCATCAAGGTCAGCACGACCGGCGGCCAGGAGGTCGCCTGCCACTGGTTCAACGCCAACCGCATGGACTGCCGGCCCGAGGACTACTGGAAGGAAGGCTCCACCGTCACGCTGAAGCTCGCGCTCGACGGTGTCGAGGGAGCCAAGGGCGTCTTCGGTGTCCAGCAGAAGACGGTCACCTTCAAGATCGGCCGCAACCAGGTCTCCTACGTCGACGCGAAGACCAAGCAGATGAAGATCACGCAGGACGGCAAGGTCGTCCGCACGATCCCGATCTCCGCCGGCTCGCCCGAGAACAAGACCTACGAGGGCATCATGGTGATGTCCGAGAAGTTCAAGGAGACGCGCATGAACGGCGCGACCGTGGGCTTCACGGACGACGACGGCAAGGGCGAGTACGACATCAAGGACGTGCCGCACGCCATCCGCCTCTCCAGCTCCGGCACGTTCATCCACGGCAACTACTGGGGCGCGAAGTCCATCTTCGGCAGCGTCAACACGAGCCACGGCTGTGTGGGCCTGCAGGACGCCAAGGGCGCCAATGACCCGAACACGCCGGGCGCGTGGTTCTACAACAACTCGATCATCGGTGACGTCGTGGTCGTCGAGAACACCGGCGACAAGACGGTCGCGCCGGACAACGGCCTCAACGGCTGGAACATGAGCTGGGCCGACTGGAAGGCCGGTTCGGCGGCCTGACCACTCGCCGCCTCCACTGACGAAAGGCCGCCGCCCACCCCCGCCGGGGGTGGGCGGCGGCCTTTCGCCTCTTCTCATCCGGCTCTTATGCGCGGCTCAAGCCCTCATCACAGACCGTCCCTAACTTGCGGCCATGTTCTTCACCTATCTGAGGCGCGAGTTGCGCCGCCGCAGAAAGGCGGCCCTCGTCGTCGCCTCCGGACTCGCGCTGGGCATCGCGCTTGGAAGAACGTCTCGGGCACGACGGTCACCACCTCCGCCGACCTCGCCGACACCGTCTCCGGCTCCCTGTCCACGGCCTCGTCGCTGGCCGCGAGGGTCGGCACGTGGCTGTCGACCGTGGTGCTCGTGGCCGCCTTCCTGGTGGCGGGCCTGCTGACGTCCTCGGCGGTCTCCCGCCGGGTGCGTGAGTTCGGCACGCTCAAGGCGCTGGGCTGGACGTGGGCCGGGTGACCCGGCAGGTGGTCGGAGAGGCGGTGGTCAACGGCCTGGTGGGCGGGGCGCTGGGGATCGCGCTGGGGCTGGCGGGGGCGTATGCGGTGACCGCCGTGAGCCCCACGCTCCAGGCCCAGTTGGGTGGTGGCGGGACCGGAGGTGCGGGCTTCGGGGGCTTCCGGGGCGGCCCGGGCCGTGAGGCGGCGGCCACGACCCTCGATGTCGCCCTCACCGCCCCGGTCGCCCTGACGACGATCGCGCTCGCGGTGGGGCTCGCCGTTGCGGGCGGCCTGATCGCGGGCGCGTTCGGTGGGTGGCGGGCCTCCCGGCTGCGCCCGGCGGACGCACTGCGGCGGGTGGAGTAGGCGCTCCCCTCAGGCCGACGGCACAACGCACCTCAAGGGCGCGGGGAACCGCGCGACAAGCCCCCACCCGCCCGCACTCACAGACGATTCAGGAGCTCCCACCATGTACGAACTGAGAGCCGTCACCAAGCACTACACCCGGTCCAAAGACACCGTCCCCGCACTCGACGGCATCGACCTGACCATCCCCGACGGGGACAGGCTGGTCATCCAGGGCCCCACCGGCGGCGGCAAGTCCACCCTGCTGCAGATGCTCGGCGGTCTCGACCGCCCCACCTCCGGCCAGGTCGTCCTGGACGGCACCGACCTCGCCGCACTGCCGGAGGCGAGACTCACCCGCGTGCGGAGCGAAAGCATCGGTTTCGTCTTCCAGTCCTTCAACCTCATCCCGACGCTCTCCGCGCAGGAAAACGTGGAGACCGCCCTCGTCCCCCTCGGCGTGAAGCCGAAACAGCGACGCGAACAGGCCGCCGAGGCACTGAAGTCGGTCGGTCTCGGCGAGCGTCTGGCGCATCTGCCCGGCGGTCAGCAGCAACGTGTCGCCATCGCCCGAGCCCTCGTGAAACAACCGAAAGTGCTCCTCGCCGACGAACCCACCGGAAATCTCGACGAGTCGACACGCGACGAGATCATGGATGTACTCGAGCGCATGTGGAAGGAACTCGGCCTGACCTTCGTGATGGTCACCCACGACTCGGCGATCGCGCAGAAGGCTCCGCGCCTGGCGACGATCCGCAAGGGCCGGATCAGCGTCAAGGAGAACACGCGTGCGTAACCACCCCGTCCTGTAACGGAGTTCCGACGGCCGTGTAACAGTCGGCCGACGGAATTCTTACCCTCCTCTCATCTATTGAGCACCTGATCACCCCTCGGCATACTGCGTATTCCGGGGGGTGTACGGGCATGCGTACGAGACCACCCCCGGCCGGGTGAACGGGGAATTCACCCGGTTCTTCTGCAAGGGGGAAACTTGCGCAGACAAGTGAAAAGGGCGTACGCCGCCACAGTCGCCACCGCGGCGGCCGTGGCCCTGGCGGCGGGCATGACCAGCCCGGCGTCGGCCGACGGCGAGCAGGCGGCAGCGGCCGCCAAGCCGGCGTCCCTTACCGCCAAGCACCGCGTCACACTGATCACCGGCGACCGGGTCGTCCTGGACGCCAAGGGCCGTGTCATCGGCCTGGAGCACGCCAAGGGCCGGGAGCACGTCCCCGTCCAGATCCGCAAGCTCGACGGCCACACCCTCGTCATCCCGGCCGACGCGGCCCGCCTGGTCGCCACCGGCAAGCTGGACCAGCGGCTCTTCGACGTCACCGAGCTGAACAAGTCCACCACCCGCAAGGCCCAGAAGAAGGGCCTGAAGGTCATCGTCGGCTACCGCGGCAGCGCAGCGGCCACCAAGGCCGACGTCCGCGACGCGGGCACCCTGAGCCACGCGCTGAAGTCCGTGAACGCGGACGCGGTGCAGACGCCGCAGAAGGACACGCCCGAGCTCTGGGACGCGCTCACCAACGGCGAGAAGACCGCCTCCGGTATCGCGCACGTCTGGCTCGACGGCGTCCGCAAGGCCAGCCTCGACAAGTCCGTCCCGCAGATCGGCGCGCCCACGGCGTGGTCGGCCGGTTACGACGGCAAGGGCGTCAAGATCGCCGTCCTGGACACCGGTGTCGACGCCACCCACGACGACCTCAAGGGTCAGGTGATCGGCGCCAAGAACTTCACCACCTCGCCCGACGCCTCCGACAAGGTCGGCCACGGCACGCACGTCGCCTCCATCGCGGCCGGCACCGGCAAGAAGTCCGGCGGCAAGTACAAGGGCGTCGCGCCCGGCGCGAAGATCCTCAACGGCAAGGTCCTCGACGACGGCGGATTCGGCAGCGACTCCGAGATCCTCGCCGGCATGGAGTGGGCCGTAGCCGAGGGCGCCGACGTCGTCAACCTGAGCCTGGGCGGCGGCGACACGCCCGCGATCGACCCGCTGGAAGCGGCGGTGAACAAGCTGTCCGAGGAGAAGGGCGTCCTGTTCGCCATCGCGGCGGGCAACGAGGGCGACTTCGGCGAGCAGACCGTCGGCTCCCCGGGCAGCGCCGCCGCGGCCCTGACCGTCGGCGCGGTCGACGACAAGGACAAGCTGGCCGACTTCTCCAGCCGCGGCCCCGGCATGGACGGCGCCCTCAAGCCCGACGTGACCGCGCCCGGCGTGGACATCACCGCGGCCTCCGCCCCGGGCAACCAGATAGCCCAGGAGGTCGGCGAGAAGCCGGCCGGCTACATGACGATCTCCGGCACGTCGATGGCGACCCCGCATGTCGCGGGCGCGGCGGCGATCCTCAAGCAGCAGCACCCGGCCTGGAAGTACGCCGAGCTGAAGGGCGCCCTCACCGGCTCCACCAAGGGCGGCAAGTACACCCCCTTCCAGCAGGGTTCGGGCCGCATCCAGGTCGACAAGGCCATCAAGCAGTCCGTGATCGCCGAGCCGGTCTCGGTGAGCTTCGGTGTGCAGCAGTGGCCGCACACCGACGACAAGCCGGTCACCAAGGAACTGACGTACCGCAACCTCGGTACGAAGGACGTCACGCTGAAGCTGACGTCGACGGCCACCAACCCCAAGGGCCAGGCCGTCCCGGCCGGCTTCTTCAAGCTCGGCGCCACCTCGGTGACGGTCCCGGCCGGCGGCAAGGCCACCGTGCCGTTCACCGTCGACACCAAGCTCGGCGGCACGGTCGACGGCGCGTACTCGGCGTACGTGACGGCGACGGGCGGCGGCCAGACCGTCCGCACGGCGGCCGCTGTGCAGCGCGAGGTCGAGTCGTACGACGTCACCCTGAAGTTCCTCGACCGCGACGGCAATGCGGCGAAGAACTACAGCGCCGACCTGACCGGGATCGCGGGCCTGGGCAAGGGCAAGGGGGCCATGCCGTACGACGAGGACGGCACCGTCACCGCCCGTGTCCCCAAGGGCACCTACATCCTCAACACGAGCATCTACGCGGGCGACGACCCGGAGAAGTTCGAGGGCGCCGACTGGCTCGCGCAGCCCAAGCTGAACGTCGGCAAGAACACGACGATCACGCTGGACGCCCGCAAGGCCAAGCCGGTGGACATCACCGTTCCCGCCACGGGCGTCAAGTCGGAGTTCGCCTCCGCCGACTACACGGTGGAAACCGCTGACAGCAGCTACGGCTACGGCTGGTGGCTGGACTCGTACGACAACTTCCGCACCGCCCACATCGGCCCGCAGATCACCGACGGTTCGGTGACCCAGCAGTGGGACGGCCACTGGTCCAAGGGCGACAAGGAGGAGTACGACGTCGTCGCCGGCGGCCCGGTCAAGCAGCTCGCCACCGGTTTCACCAAGCACTACAAGGCGAGTGAGCTCGCCACGGTGAAGGCCGGCCTCGGCGCCGCGGCGAGCGGCAAGAAGGGCGCGATCAACGCGGTGGGCTGGATGCCGTGGAGCTCCGGTGCCTCCTCGATCGGCATTCAGCAGACCCTGCCCGGTACCCGCACGCTCCACCTGTCCGCCCAGAGCGGCGTGAAGTGGCAGCTGGAGTTCAGCCAGTACGGCGGTGTGGACGCGGACGGCTTCCCGGTCGACGAGGCCGCCTACACGCTGGGCACGCACTCGTTCGCCGCCGGCAAGAGCTACTCGAAGACCGTGAACACGGCCGTCTTCGGACCGCGCCTGACCAGCGACTTCGGTGTCATCCGTGAGGGCAACCAGATCTACGGTTCCCTGCCGCTGTTCGCCGACGGCAAGGGCAACGTGGGCTACTCGAAGTTCTCGTCGGTCAACACGACCCTGTACCGCAACGGCACCAAGGTCGGCAGCAACGACGACCCGCTGTTCGGTGACAAGCAGTTCAAGGTCCCGGCCGGTGAGGCCGAGTACAAGCTGACGACGTCGGTCAAGCGCAGCGTCAAGGTCGCCGCGGCCTCCACCCGCGTCGACGCCAGCTGGACGTTCCGCTCGAAGAAGACCAACGACATCACGAAGCTGCCCGTCTCCACGGCCCGCTTCCTCGCGACCACGGGCCTGGACAGCAAGGTCCCGGCCGACAAGACCGTCAAGGTCCCGGTCACCGTCGAGGGCGCGGCCAAGGGCAGCAACCTGAAGTCGCTGTCGGTGTACGCGTCGTACGACTACGGCAAGACCTGGAAGAAGCTCACCGTCAAGGACGGCAAGGTGAGCGTCAAGAACCCGGCGAAGGGGAAGGCCATCTCCTTCCACGCCAAGATCGCCGACAAGAAGGGCAACAAGTCGACGATCTCGATCTACAACGCGTACTACGGCAAGTAAGCGGTAGCGCACGCGCGTTGAGGGCCCGTCGGGAGCTTCGGCTTCCGGCGGGCCCGCCGCGTCGGTAGGGTCCTCGCATGACCGCCGCAGTGACCGCCATGATCACCGCCGTGGTGGGCGTCCTCGGAACGCTGTTCGCGCCGGTGCTCGGCCAGCGGCTCTCCGCCCGGCAGCGGGACGAGGAGACCCGGGCCGACGAGCGGCGACGGCGCTTCGAGGAGCGCAGAGACGCGTACACGGCGATGAACAGAGCCTCACGCCAGTTCCACACGCTCCTGAAGGACGCCCTGCACCGCCTCCGCGACGGGGTCTACGGCGATGCCGAGCGCGACCAGCTCGAAGAGACCCGGCGCGACTACCGGGACCGGTACGCCGAGGCCCAGATGATCGTGCCGGAGCGCATCCTCGACGCCTCGCGGTCCGTCAATGAGGTCCTCGCGGGCATCGACGCGGCGGTCAAGCGGCTCGACCGCGGTGTGGCCCGCGACGGGGAGAGCGCGCAGGGCGCCCTTCGCGAGCTGAAGGAGGCCGAGCCGAGGCTGTCGGCGATGCGCAGGCTCATGCGGGAGGACCTCGGCGTACCGGACTGATACGCCGGCGCTCACTCCGACGGCGTCGAAGCCCTGGCCCCCGAGCGCGTCGCGTCCGCCCCCCAGCTCGCCAGCAGGCGCAGGGCCTCCGCCGACGGTGTGCCCGGTTCCGCGTGGTACGTGATCAGGGACTGCTCGGCGTCGTCGACCAGGCGGAACGTCTCGAAGGACAGCGTCAGGTCGCCGACCAGGGGGTGGCGCATGCGCTTGACGCCGTAGCTCTTCTCCTTGACGTCGTGCGCGGCCCAGAGTCGGCGGAACTCCTCGCTCTTCACCGACAGCTCGCCCACCAGGGCGGACAGCTGCGGGTCGTCCGGGTGGCAGCCCGCGTCCATACGAAGGTAGCCGACGATGTCGGCCGCCTTCTGGTCCCACTCGACGAACAGCTCGCGGTAGTCGGGCCGCAGGAAGACCATCCGCGCCCAGTTCCGCTCCTGGGCCGGCAGCTCCGCCCAGTCGCCGAAGAGGGCCGCCGCCATCCGGTTCCAGGCCAGGATGTCCGAGCGGCGGCCGACGACGTACGCCGGGACGCTGTCGATCGAGTCCAGCAGGTGCCGCAGCGCCGGCCGCACCTGCTGGCTGCGCGCCACCGGCTTCTTCTTGTGCTGCTTCGGCTTCGCCAGATGCATCAGGTGCGCGTGCTCGGCGTCACTCAGCCGCAGGGCGCGCGCGATCGCGTCCAGCACCTCCGCCGAGACGTTGCGGCCGTTGCCCTGCTCCAGCCGTGTGTAGTACGCCACGGACACCCCGGCCAGCTGCGCCAGCTCCTCCCGGCGCAGTCCGGGCACCCGTCGCCGCCCGAAGTCGGGCAGTCCCACGTCCTCGGGCTTCAGCCGGGCCCGCCGGGTGCGCAGGAACTCACTGAGCTCCGCGCGCCGGTCCAGGCCGCCACCGGCCGTCGGTGCGAGTTCGGGCTGTTCGTCCATGCCGTCCAGTATTCACGGTCGTACGCACACGAGCCTGACCCCGCCAGTGGTACGCACCGTGTGCGTACGCAAAAGCGTGGTCTGGGTGAGTGCCCGCGGATCGGGCAGGCTGGTGATCGTGCCCGGTCAGAAGATCCAGAAGGCAGCCGGGCGCACGACCCCCGCTAGGAGAACCCCCGGCATGACCACTGTTGCTGCGTACGCCGCTCCCGCTCCCAAGGCTCCGCTGGAGCGCACCACCATCGAGCGCCGCGAGGTCGGCGAGTTCGACGTCCTGATCGACATCAAGTTCGCCGGCATCTGTCACTCCGACATCCACCAGGCCCAGGAGGGCTGGGGTGAGGCGATCTTCCCGATGGTCCCCGGCCACGAGATCGCCGGTGTCGTCTCCGCGGTCGGCCCGGGCGTCACGAAGTTCGCCGTCGGCGACCGCGTGGGCGTGGGCTGCATGGTCGACTCCTGCCGCGAGTGCGAGAACTGCAAGGCCGGCCGGGAGCAGTACTGCGTGCAGGGCAACGTCCCGACGTACAACGGCATCGGCAAGGACGGCGAGCCCACCTACGGCGGCTACTCGGAGAACGTCGTCGTCGACGAGAACTTCGTCGTCCGCATCCCCGACGGCCTGTCCCTCGACGTCGCGGCCCCGCTGCTGTGCGCCGGCATCACCCTCTACTCCCCGCTCAAGCGCTTCGGCACCGGTCCCGGCAAGAAGGTCGCGATCGTCGGCCTGGGCGGCCTCGGCCACATGGGCGTGAAGATCGCCCACGCGCTGGGCGCCGAGGTGACCGTGCTGTCGCAGTCCCTGCGCAAGCAGGAGGACGGCCTGCGGCTGGGCGCCGACCACTACTACGCCACCAGCGACCCGAAGACCTTCGAGGAGCTGGCCGGCACGTTCGACCTCATCGTGTCCACGGTGTCCGCCCCGCTCAACTTCAACGCCTACCTGTCGCTGCTGAGGACCGAGGGCACGCTGGCGAACGTCGGCGCCCCCGAGGAGCCCGTCTCCCTCAACCTCTTCTCGGTGATCGGCGGCGGCAAGACCCTCGCCGGCTCCATGATCGGCGGCATCGCCGAGACCCAGGAGATGCTGGACTTCTGCGCCGAGCACGGCCTCGGCGCCGAGATCGAGCTCATCAGCGGTGACCAGATCAACGAGGCGTACGAGCGGGTCCAGGCCAGCGACGTGCGCTACCGGTTCGTGATCGACACGGCGACGATCTGACGCCCGGCCTCCCGTGCAGCAGCCCTGAGGGCCCCGGCCGCGCGCCGGGGCCCTCAGGGCATTCCCGGTGCACGACGGGGCGCACGCGGGGTACACGTGGGGGAGTGCACCAGAGGGGTTCGCCAGGTACGTCAGGGGAGGCCCGCCATGACCGTGCAGCTGAACCACACCATCGTCGCCGCACACGACAAGCGCGCTTCCGCCCGCTTCCTCGCCGATCTCCTGGGCCTCGACGTGAGTCCGCCCTACGGCCCCTTCCTCCCGGTCGAGATCTCCAACGGAGTGACTCTCGACTTCATGGACAGCTCCGAAACCATCTCGCCGCAGCACTACGCCTTCCTCGTCTCGGAGGACGAGTTCGACGAGATCCTGGGCCGCGTCCAGAAGGCCGGCCTGACGTACTGGGCGGACCCGTTCCACAGCCGGCCCGGCGAGATCAACCACAACGACGGCGGCCGCGGAGCCTACTTCAACGACCCCGACGGACACCGCCTGGAGATCATCACGCGGCCCTACGGCAGCGGCGGCTGAGCCTGCCGCACCCCCGCTCGTCACATCGTCGCGCCGCCGCGCGTCATACCGGCGAAAGCGACACCAAAGAGCTGGGGAGCAGACATGACAGCACCGATCCTGGTCACCGGCGGCACGGGCACCCTGGGCGGCCACGTCGTCCCGTTGCTGCGCGCCTGCGGCCACGACGTACGGATCCTCACCCGGCACGCCCGCCCCGCCGCGGACGGCGTCGAGCACGTCACCGGCGACCTGCTGACGGGCGAGGGCGTGGAGGCGGCCGTCGACGGCGCGGAGACCGTGCTGCACCTGGCGGGCGGCCCCAAGGGCGACGACGAGGCCACCCGCGCCCTGGTGCGCGCCGCGTCCCGGGCCGGCGTTCGGCATCTGCTCTACATCTCGGTCATCGGGGCCGACCGGGTCCCGCTGGCCTGGATGCGGACGAAGCTGGAGTCGGAGCGGGCCGTCGCCGACTCGGGCATTCCGTGGACGACCCTGCGCGCGGCCCAGTTCCACGACCTCACGCTCACCATGGTCGAGAAGATGGCGAAACTGCCGGTGTTCCCTGTCCCCGGCGGCCTCCGGCTCCAGCCGGTCGACGCGCGCGAGGTCGCCGCCCGCCTCGCGGAGCTGGCCCTCGGCGCCCCGTCCGGCCCGGTCCCGGACCTGACCGGGCCGCACGTCCACGACCTCGCCGCCCTGGCCCGCCCCTACCTCCGCCTGCGCGGCAGGCGCCGCCCCATGCTGCCGGTGCGCATCCCGGGCAAGGCCGGGCGGGCGTACCGGGCGGGGACGAACCTGACGCTGGAGGGAGCGGAGGCGGGGAAGCGGACGTGGGAGGAGTTCCTGGAGGAGAGGCTGGGGCCAGAGGGCGTCCGCTAGGAGCCCTGCCCCGCCCCGCCGGCGCGGTCGGACCCGCTCGGCCCGTTCGGCCGGTCCTGGTCCTCGAAGGTCCACACCGCGCGGGAGCCCGGGCCGACCACAAGGGCCGAGTGACCGATCCGCTCCACGTGCCGGTCCGGCACCGGCCGGTTCAGCGACATCTCGACCCGCTTGAGGCCCACCTGGTCCAAGGGCACGGCGTCGAACCGGATCGTGGTGCCGCCGCCCTTCGCGACGATGCCCCCGCCCGGCAGGGACCGGACGGCGAACCCGCCGGCCTTCAGCAGCGGCACCGTACCGGCGAGGTCGCGTGCGGTCACCGCGAGCCGGACGCCGGTCACGTCCCGCATCAGATGGTCGCGGTAGGCGTCGGACAGATAGCGCTCCCGGCCCACGTCACCGGGGTGGGAGGCGGGCTCGGTGTTGCCGCGCGGGTCGGCGAAGTACTCCGGCCGGTACTCCATCCCCCAGGCGCCGAAGAGGTCGTACTGGTCGGTGGTGAAGACCGCGTCGAACCAGGGCACCGGGACGCCGTCGCCGAAGTCGCGCGTCTGCCGGAACTCGACCGGGTCGCTGATCCCGGCCTTCCGCAGCCGCTCGATCACCGTGGGCAGGTCACCGGCGCGCTCGGTGGACACGCCCAGGCCGGCGGAGCCGAGGGTGCCGTCCTTGCCGGGCACATCACCCACCCCGAACAACTCGAAGTAGGTCTCGCGTCCCATCAGATAGCGGCCGGTCCACGTCTGCCCGCCGGAGCCGGTGGTGGTGCGGACCTGGAAGTCGGCGAAGTCGCGCAGATAGGAGGAGTGCTCGACGGCGTCCGCGGTCGCCCGGTCGAGCACTCCGTAGGCATGGTTGTAGAACAGCAGTTGCCGCCCCGTCGACGTCCCGTTCTCCTCGGCCCGTGCCGTGCTCTCCCCGCCCTGGACCGCCCCCGCGAGGGCCAGAGCGACGACCATGATCAGCTGTAACGCTCGTCTGAGAACCATGCGAGGGAGCGTAGAGCGGGAGGAAACGCTTCCGCTGCGGATTGCGCCCTTCGCGGGGTCAGGCCTTGGTCATCGGGGTGGCCGGTGGTGGTGCCGGCGGAGACGCCGCCGGGGGTTCCTGCCCGCCCTGGTCGAGCCGGAAGGGCGGGTACTGATCCGTCAGCAGCGCGGCGTAGGCCGTCACCCGGGCCGCCCAGCGGGCCAGGCCGATCAGGAAGTCGAAGAGGTGCCGCGGGTAACGGGCGGTGAAGAGCAGGACGACGACGGCGACCAGGGAGAGGAAGGGCATCAGCCCGCCCCGCCAGCCGTCCCGGCTGCCCCATCCGCCCCCGGTGAACAGCGCGACGACGATGTACTGCGGGATCGCCAGCAGCCACCACTTCACCAGGACCAGTCCCCGGGACAGCCGCTCCGGATAGGCGACGTCGAAACGCGCCGGGTAGCCGGGCACGTCGGCGAGGGTGAAGGGCGGGTACCGGTCGGTGCCGAGCGCGGTGTGCGCGTAGTAGCCGACCCGCCAGTTCCAGCGGAGCACGCCGACGTTGAAGTCGAAGAGGGCCCGCGGGTAGCGGGCGGTGAACAGGATGGCGAAGAAGGCGATCACGGTCACGACGACGAACGCGATCCACAGGAACACCAGCACGATGTAGTGCGGGAGGGCGAGCAGCCACTTCACCAGCCACATCCACCGGGACAGGCGGGGATCGACGGACGCCTCCAGACGCACGGGTGACGCGGCGACAGGAATCATGGGGTGGCTCTCCTCTCGCCTGCACACTCGCAAGCGAGGAACGGCCCCGCCACCGGGGCGGGGCCGTTCGCGCGTCAGGAGTCTCCAGGAGGCCGCTGCGCCGCGGCGGCACCTCCGGAGTCCGGACCGTCGGGCCCCGGTCCGCCGGCCGCCGGTTCGCCCGCCGGATCGGCGAGCTGCTCGCGCGCGTAGTTCCACACCACCGCGATCAGCGCGGCCACGGGCACGGCGAGCAGGCTGCCCACGATGCCGGCCAGGCTGCCGCCCAGGGTCACCGCCAGCAGCACGACGGCCGCGTGGAGGCCGAGACCACGGCTCTGGATCATGGGCTGGAAGACGTTGCCCTCCAGCTGCTGCACCACCACGATGATCACCAGCACGATCAGCGCGTCCGTCAGGCCGTTGTAGACCAGGGCGATGAGGACCGCGACGAAACCGGCGAACAGGGCGCCGACGATCGGCACGAACGCCGAGACGAAGGTCAGCACCGCCAGCGGAAGCACCAGCGGCACGCCCAGGATCCACAGCCCCAGGCCGATCAGGACGGCGTCGAGCAGGCCGACGGCCGCCTGGGACCGCACGAAGGCGCCCAGGGTGTCCCAGCCGCGGGCGCACACGGTCGGCACGTCGGTGGCCAGCCGGCCGGGCAGCTGACGGGACAGCCACGGCAGGAACCGGGGACCGTCCTTGAGGAAGAAGAACATGAGGAAGAGCGCGAGGACGGCGGTGACGACGCCGTTCACCACGGTGCTCACCCCGGTGACGACGGCGCCCACCATGCTGCCGAGGCCCTCCTGGGCGCGGGAGACCGCGCTGTCGAAGGCTTTGTTGATCTGCGCGTCCCCGATGTTCAGCGGCGGCCCGGCGGCCCACTCGCGCAGCCGCTGGATGCCCTCCACGACACCGTCGGTCAGCTCCCCGGACTGGGAGGCCACCGGCACGGCGATCAGTGCCACGACACCGGCGGCGACCAGCAGGAACAGCACGGTCACGACCGACGCGGCCAGCGCGGGCGGCCATCCGCGCCGGCGCAGGAGCCGGGCCGCGGGCCAGGTCAGGGTGGTCAGCAGCAGCCCGACCACGAGCGGCCACACCACCGACCACATGCGGCCCAGCAGCCACAACGCCACGGCCGACATGGCGAACACCAGCAGCAACTCGGCGGAGACCCGGGCGGTTATCCGCAGCGCGGCACGGGATCTGTCGGTACTCAGGGGCGCAGTCACGCAGGCACCCTATGGGCTGACAGTATGCCCGGGGCAGCCCGGCCCCCGAAGAACGCCTGTCAGCGAACGGCGTACATGCTGAAGACGTACAGGACCGTTTCGATCCGCGTCCGCGTGCGGTCATCGAGTTCCCCCGTGAGCCGCACGAAGACGACGGACGAGCCGGGATCGTCCGCGACCAGCAGGGTCAGCGGCGTCCGGCCCGACAGCGGGTAGTCGTACCAGCCGTCGGGCTTCTCCACGTCCGTGCCGGGAAGGGCGTTCTCGACGGCCTGCCAGTCCGAGTCGTCGAAGTCGTAGCCCGAGAACTCGGCGACCGACTCGCAGAACGGCCGCAGATTCTCCGCGAGGATCCAGCCTCCGCCGAGGTCCGCGGCAGACGTCGAGGGCTCAGCCATCGGCCCTGGCCACCCCGATCGGGCAGGACACTCCCGTGCCACCGATGCCGCAGTAGCCCGCCGGGTTCTTGTCCAGGTACTGCTGGTGGTAGCCCTCCGCCGGGTAGAAGGGGCGGCCCTGTGCCGTCACGATCTCCGTGGTGATGCCACCGTAGCCGGACGACGTGAGGACCTTCTGGTACGCCTCGCGGGAAGCCTTGGCGGCGGCCTCCTGCTCGGGGGTGTGGGTGTAGATCGCCGAGCGGTACTGCGTGCCCCGGTCGTTGCCCTGGCGGAAGCCCTGTGTGGGGTCGTGGGACTCCCAGAACGTCTTCAGCAGGCGCTCGTACGAGATCTGCTCCGGGTCGAAGACCACGCGCACGACCTCCGTGTGGCCGGTCAGGCCCGAGCAGACCTCCTCGTACGTGGGGTTCTCGGTGTGGCCGCCCTGGTAGCCGACGAGGGTCGTCCAGACACCGGCCGGGAGCTGCCAGAACGTGCGCTCGGCGCCCCAGAAGCAGCCCAGGCCGAAGTCGGCGGTCCGCAGGCCCTCGGGGTAGGGGCCGAGCAGCGGGTTGCCGAGGACGGTGTGGCGGTCGGGGACCGTGAACGCCGGCTCCGGGCGGCCGGGCAGCGCCTGCTCGGGAGTCGGCAACCGGGGCGTGCGGCTGTGCAGGAACATGCGGTCTCCAATCGGGGCGACGGCCCTGTCAACGTGCCGGGCCCCACCGGAATTCCGGTGGGGCCCGGCACGGACGGACCTCAGTGCGGCAGGCTCGCCGGGCTGCCGCCGTTCGCCTCGTAGCCCGCCACCGCCAGCGCCCGGTACACCGCGAACTCCGCCGCCGGGTCGGCGGACAGCGTCCACGGCAGGGCGCCCACATGGCCGTCGATGTGTATCAGCTGGTTCATGGCCTCCGACCAGCGCTCACCGCGGACCAGGAAGAACACCAGCATGTGCCGCACGTGGGCGAGCATCGGGTCGTCCGGGCGGGCCGAGTGCACCGCGTGCAGCGCGCCGTGGACCGCCTTCGTGACGACCTCGCTCTGCCAGAAGTTCGCGACGAGGGTCACCTCGGGGAGGTGCTCGAACACCCCGAAGAGGGGCATCGCCGAGAGGAGGGAGCCCCGGGGGGCCCGGGCCGCCGCGGCCTCGGCGAACGCGTACGCCTCGGCGCGCGAGCCGTGCCACTTCTCGCACCAGTAGTGCAGCGCGGCCAGGTGCGCCCCCATGTGGGCCGGGGCGCGGTCCAGGATCTTCAGCCAGATCTGCTCGAAGTCCTTCTGGGAGTAGCCGAGGCCGCGGGCCACCGACAGCTCGACGATGTACGGGATCGGGTCGCCGGGGGCGAGCAGCGCCGCCTCGCCGCACGCCGTCCTCGCCTCCTCCATGATGATGCGGAACTCGTCCGTCCCCGGGGTCGCCGTCCGCCACGCCTGCTGCACCAGGAACTCGGCGTGCACCGCCGCACCGCCCGCGTCCTTGGGCGCCTCGGCCCGCCACACCCGCAGCCACTGCCCGCCCGGAGCCTCGCTCACCCCGCCGGGGCGCCGGGCGAGCTCCAGCGAGGCCGCACCCGCGAAGGCCTGCACGCGTTGCCAGCGCCGCTCGCCCTCCGTCTCGGTACCCGCCAGGAGCTGCTGTGCCGCTCGGTAGTCCTGGGTGCGCTGCACCACGTCCAGGACGTCCAGCAGGTCCTGGTCGGGGCCGGGCATGCGGATGTCGAGCTCCTCCTCCAGGACGAAGCCGTAGTTCGCCGGGTCCGCCGCGTCCGGGTGGTCCGGCGAGACCAGCCCTATCGCACCGCGCCTGCGCCGCAGGAAGGGGAGCAGCACGAAGCCCAGCATGACCAGGGCGATCAGGACCCAGAGAATCTCCATACGACAAGCGAACCAGACGGCGCCGACAATTGGCCAACCTGCTCCCGGAACCTGTGGAAAACCCCGGCTCGACCAGTCCCCCCGCACTCTTCGCGTCGGCGCACTACCCTCGGTGCTCATGAGCGACAGGCACATCAGTCAGCACTTCGAGACGCTCGCGATCCACGCGGGCAACACCGCCGACCCCCTGACGGGCGCGGTCGTCCCGCCGATCTACCAGGTCTCCACCTACAAGCAGGACGGCGTCGGCGGGCTGCGCGGCGGCTACGAGTACAGCCGCAGCGCCAATCCCACCAGGACCGCGCTGGAGGAGAACCTCGCCGCCCTGGAGGGCGGCCGCCGCGGTCTCGCGTTCGCGTCCGGGCTGGCGGCCGAGGACTGCCTGCTGCGTACGCTGCTCACCCCGGGCGATCACGTGGTCATCCCGAACGACGCGTACGGCGGCACGTTCCGCCTGTTCGCCAAGGTCGTCGCCCGCTGGGGCGTGGAGTGGTCGGTCGCCGACACCAGCGACCCGGCCGCCGTGCGGGCCGCCCTCACCCCGAAGACCAAGGTCGTCTGGGTGGAGACCCCCTCCAACCCGCTGCTCGGCATCACCGACATCGCCGCCGTCGCCCAGGTCGCCCGGGACGCGGGCGCCCGCCTCGTCGTCGACAACACCTTCGCCACGCCCTACCTCCAGCAGCCGCTGTCGCTGGGCGCGGACGTCGTCGTGCACTCGCTGACGAAGTACATGGGCGGTCACTCCGACGTCGTCGGCGGCGCCCTGATCACCGCCGACGCCGCCCTGGGCGAGGAGCTGGCCTTCCACCAGAACGCGATGGGCGCGGTGGCCGGGCCGTTCGACTCCTGGCTGGTGCTGCGCGGCACCAAGACCCTCTCCGTGCGCATGGACCGGCACAGCGAGAACGCGGTCAAGGTCGCCGACATGCTCACCCGGCACGCGCGCGTGAGCAGCGTGCTGTACCCGGGCCTGCCGGAGCACCCGGGGCACGAGGTCGCCGCCAAGCAGATGAAGTCGTTCGGCGGCATGGTCTCCTTCCGCGTCGAGGGCGGCGAGGAAGCGGCCGTCGAGGTCTGCAACCGGGCCAAGATCTTCACCCTGGGCGAGTCCCTGGGCGGCGTCGAGTCGCTGATCGAGCACCCCGGCCGTATGACGCACGCCTCCGTGGCCGGTTCGGCGCTGGAGGTCCCGGCCGACCTGGTGCGTCTGTCGGTGGGCATCGAGAACGCCGACGACCTGCTGGAGGACCTCCAGCAGGCGCTGGGCTGACAAGCCCTCGGCGGAATCACCAGCCGGTGAGGGGTGGAGTCGTGTCGGACGGCGGCTCCACCCACGGGCGGGCCGTCAGCGCCCACACGGTGAACGCCACGGCAGCCGAGAAGAGCAGCAGCCACATCATGCGGCGGGCGAATGTCCTGCGTCGCAGGAGGCGGGCCCCCCGGCGCACCGCCTCCGTGTGGATCTCCGGCGGCAGGGGCCGCGGCGACTGCTCCAGCAGCCGCCGTACGGCCGCGTCGCGGTCGTTCTCCCTCATCGCGCCCTCCGGTCGCCGGCCGTTCTCATGACGGCACCGCCTTCGCGGCCGTCACCGCGGGCGCCGGGTCCCGCTGCCGGTGCAGCAGGGTCGAGGTCGCCCGGTGGCAGATCGCGCGTACGCGTTCCGGGGACAGGCCGAGCAGGGCCGCCGTCTGCTCCTCGGCGACGCCCTCGTAGAGCCTGAGCACCAGGATCAGCCGCTCCTGGGGGGTCAGCGGGGCCATGGGGCTCGCGGGATGCGGCCGGGAGCGGCCGAGTCCGCCGAAGTGGTGCCACGCGCCGCGTGCGAAGCGGGTGGCCAGGTGCGAACGGGTGCGGTCGTAGGGGTCCTCGCCGCGCAGCCGGTCCCAGCGCGCGTACGTGTGAGCCAGTGACAGCGTCAGCAGGCGCCGCGCGCGGGGGTTGTCGTCCGGGGCCTCCGCGGTGAGCAGCGTGGCGGCGTGCAGCAGCCGCCCGGCCGCGCCCGCGACGAACGCCTCGAACTCCCGGGCGCGGCGGGTGGCCCGGGACGCATGCCGCTCCAGCACCGCGCCTCCCGCCCGACGGCGACCCTGAGGATGCGGGCCCCGGCCGCGTACGAACGGGGGCCCGGTCTCATATCAGGCCAGGGACGGCCCCGGGGTCAAGAGCCGCGCACGGCTCGGGCGGCGCCACGCGCGCGTGGTGTCCCGGCCGTCGTGCCGAAGCCGTACGGAGTCCGCGCCGAGCGGCACTCAGGTCGTCGGCTGCGCCTCCGGCCCCGGCACCCCCTGCGCCGCCATCCGGGAGGACAGCGCGGTGTTGAAGCGCGTGAGGAGGTCGCAGAACGCCTCGCGCTCCTCCGGCTGCCAGTCGTGGGTGAGCTCGGCCATCAACTGCCTCCGGGAGGAGCGCACTTCCTCCAGGCGGGCCTGTCCGCGCGGGGACAGCTGGAGCACCACCGCGCGCCCGTCCTCGGGGTGGGAGGTGCGCTTGACCAGACCGGTGTCGACGAGCGGAGCCACCTGCCGGGTGACCGTCGACGAGTCGATCCCCATGCTCGCGGCGAGCGCCTTGACGCCCATCGGGCCTTCCTTGTCGAGGCGGTTGAGCAGCAGATACGCGGCGCGGTCCATGGAGTTGCGCACCTGCCCGACGCCGCCGAGCCGGGTCTGTTCGGCACGGCGGGCGAACAGCGCCACCTCGTGCTGCAGCGTGTCGAGAAGACCGGTGTCACCGACGGTCGTCATGTCCATCGACATTTCAGGTGTTGTGGGCATGGCCGGGGGCTCACTTCGTGGAGGGCTGGCAGATTGGGGGACAGGGTACGCGGCCGGAAGGCGGGCCGTACCGGCGCTGCGCAAAGCGGGTCTCGGAGGTTGGTCACAACGGTCGTTCCCGCCTGTGAACTGCGATGCTGGAGTCATGAGCTACAGCACGGCTGACTCCTTTCGGCCCGTCACCCTCGACGACGTGCGCGGCGCGCAGAAGATGCTCTCGGGTGTGGCACGGGTGACGGCGATGGAGGGCAGCAGGCACCTGTCCCAGATGGTCGGTTCGCCGGTGCATCTCAAGTGCGAGAACCTCCAGCGGACGGGCTCCTTCAAGCTGCGCGGCGCCTACGTCCGGATCGCCGGCCTGCTGCCCGAGGAGCGCGCCGCCGGTGTCGTGGCCGCGAGCGCCGGCAACCACGCGCAGGGCGTCGCCCTGGCGTCCTCCCTGCTCGGCGTGCGCTCCACGGTGTTCATGCCGAACGGCGCCCCGCTGCCCAAGGTCAGCGCCACCCGGGACTACGGGGCCGAGGTGCGGCTGCACGGCCAGGTGGTCGACGAGACACTGGCCGCCGCCCAGGAGTACGCGACCGAGACGGGTGCGGTGTTCATCCACCCCTTCGACCATCCCGACGTCATCGCCGGCCAGGGCACGGTGGGCCTGGAGATCCTGGAGCAGTGCCCCGAGGCGCGCACGATCCTGGTCGGGATCGGCGGCGGCGGGCTGGCGGCCGGGATCGCGGTGGCGGTGAAGTCCGTACGGCCGGACGTGCGGATCGTGGGTGTGCAGGCGGCGGGCGCGGCGGCCTACCCGCCCTCGCTGGCGGCGGGGCGGCCGCTGACGGTCGAGAACCCGGCGACGATGGCCGACGGCATCAAGGTCGGGCGGCCCGGCGACGTGCCGTTCGGGATCGTCGGCGAGCTGGTCGACGAGGTGCGCACGGTCAGCGAGGACGAGTTGTCCGCCGCGCTGCTGCTGTGCCTGGAGCGGGCCAAGCTGGTCGTGGAGCCGGCCGGGGCGAGCCCGGTCGCGGCGCTGCTGAGCGATCCCGGCACCTTCGAGGGCCCGGTCGTCGCGGTGTTGTCCGGCGGGAACGTCGATCCGGTGCTGATGGAGCGGGTGCTGCGGCACGGCATGGCCGCGCAGGGCCGCTATCTCGCGGTCCGGCTGCGGCTGACGGACCGGCCCGGGGCTCTCGCCACTCTTCTGGGCGTGTTGTCGGTGGTCGACGCTAACGTCCTCGATGTGAGCCACGTGCGGACCGACCCACGGCTCGGGCTCACGGAGGCGGAGGTCGAGCTGCACCTGGAGACGAAGGGCCCGGCGCACTGTGCCGAGGTGGGTCAGGCGCTGCGCGAGGCGGGCTACACGGTCATCGGCTGAGCGGTCCTCGAGTCGGCTGAAGATCCTTTCGTCTCACGGAGAGCGACGCGCAAAAACGCATTGTGAGACGCGATACATCGCGTTATGGTGTGTCGGTGGAAAGCCTAGCCGGACGTCTGTCCGGTCATCTACGAAGACGTGGAGACTCATATGCCAGGCGCCATCTACGCCGAAGGGCTGGTCAAGTCCTTCGGTGACGTCAAGGCCTTGGACGGCGTCGACCTCGACGTGCCCGAAGGCACGGTCCTCGGCCTGCTCGGGCCGAACGGCGCGGGCAAGACGACCACCGTCCGCTGCCTGACCACCCTGCTGCGGCCCGACAGCGGACGCGCGGTCGTCGCGGGCATCGACGTGCTCAAGCAGCCCGACGCGGTCCGCCGCTCCATCGGCCTGTCCGGCCAGTTCGCGGCCGTCGACGAATATCTCACCGGCCGGGAGAACCTCCAGATGGTCGGCCAGCTCTACCAGATGCGGGCGAAAGCGGCGAAGGAGCGCGCGGCCGAACTGCTGGAGCAGTTCCACCTCGCGGACGCCGCCGACCGCCCCACCAAGACCTACTCGGGCGGCATGCGCCGCCGCCTCGACCTCGCCGCGGCCCTGGTCGTCTCACCTCCCGTGATGTTCATGGACGAGCCGACGACCGGCCTCGACCCCCGCAACCGCCAGCAGCTGTGGGAGGTCATCAAGCACCTGGTCTCGGGCGGCACCACGCTGCTGCTCACCACGCAGTACCTGGAGGAGGCCGACCACCTGGCGCACGACATCGCGGTGGTCGACCACGGCAAGGTCATCGCCCAGGGCACCTCCGACCAGCTCAAGGCCCGCACCGGCGGCGAGCGCGTCGAGGTCGTCGTCCACGAGCGCGAGCACATCCAGGCCGCCGCCGAGGTCCTCGCCGGCTTCGGCAAGGGCGAGACCAAGGTCGAGGAGCACATGCGCAAGCTCACCGCGCCCGTGACCGGCGGCGCCAAGCTCCTCGCCGAGGTCATCCGCGAACTGGACACGCGGGGCATCGAGATCGACGACATCGGCCTGCGCAGGCCGACCCTCGACGACGTCTTCCTCTCCCTGACGGGACACGTGGCCGAGGTCAAGGACCAGGAGAACGACAAGGAGGCCGCCCAGTGAGCGCCGTCACCGACACCGTGCGGGTCGCGCCGGCCGCGAACCCGGTCAGCCAGTCGATCCGGGACTCGCTGGTCGTCGCCAAACGCAACCTGATCCGCATGTCCCGGATCCCCGAAATGATCATCTACGGGCTGATCCAGCCGATCATGTTCGTGGTGCTGTTCACCTACGTCTTCGGCGGATCCATGCAGATCGGCGACAGCACCAGCGCCGCCGACTACAAGAACTTCCTGATGGCGGGCATCTTCGCGCAGACCGTCACGTTCGCCACCGCCAGCTCCGGCGCCGGCATCGCCGACGACATGCACAAGGGCCTCATCGACCGCTTCCGCTCCCTGCCCATGGCGCGCGGCGCCGTACTCACCGGCCGCACCCTCGCCGACTCCGTGCAGACGGCCCTGACCCTGGTCGTCCTCGCCGTGGTCGCCCTGCTGGTCGGCTGGCGCGTCGGGTCGGACGGTAGCACCAACGCCGCCAAGGTCCTCGCGGCCTTCGGTCTGCTGCTCCTGCTCGGCTACGCGTTCACCTGGATCGGCGCCCTGATCGGCATGTCCGTGAAGACGCCCGAGGCGGCCACCTCCAGCGGCCTGATCTGGCTCTTCCCGGTGACCTTCATCTCGAACGCCTTCGTGGACACCAGCCACATGACCCCGTGGCTGCGCCACGTCGCCGAGTGGAACCCCTTCAGCGCCACGGTCCAGGCCTGCCGTGTGCTGTTCGCCAACCCGGGCCAGTCGCCGTCGGACGCCTGGCCCATGCAGCACCCCGTCTGGGCCTCGCTGATCTACTCGATCCTGATCCTGGTGGTGTTCCGGACACTGGCGGTGCGCAAGTACCGGTCGGCGACGGCATGACAGTGCCCCCGGTGCCGCTGCGGCGCCGGGGGCGGATCAAGGCTCGGAAGGCTGCGGGTCAGCCCTCGTAAGGCTCGGCCTTGAGGATCTTGACCAGAGCCTTCTTGCCGTTCGGCAGCTCGTACTGGGCGTCCTCGCCGACCTTGTGGCCGATCACGCCGGTGCCCAGCGGGGACTGCGGCGAGTACGTCTCGATGTCGGAGCTCGCGTACTCGCGGGAGGCGAGCAGGAACGTCAGCGTGTCGTCCTCGTCGCCGTCGAACGCGATCGTGACGACCATGCCGGGCGCCACCGCGCCGTCCGCCGCGGGCGCCTCACCGACCTTGGCGCTCTCCAGGAGCTGGGTGAGCTGGCGCACACGGAGCTCCTGCTTGCCCTGCTCCTCCTTGGCCGCGTGGTACCCGCCGTTCTCACGCAGGTCGCCCTCCTCGCGCGCCGCGGCGATCTTCGCGGAGATCTCCGCCCGCGCGGGACCAGTAAGGTACTCAAGCTCAGCCTTGAGCTTGTTGTACGCCTCCTGGGTCAGCCAGGTGACGTTCTCGCTGGTCTGGGTCACAGGTGCTCCTCGTAGGTACTGGGAATACAAAGCATCGCCCTACCCAGAAGAATGTTCCTTCACGGAAGGGCGAAACCACGAGCCTAACAATTCAGGGGCCCAAGGGGGAGGACATAAGCGACCAGAATCACGTCAATGCAGGTCAGGCAGTACGTATTCCAGGTGACGCCCGTTGTCGTCAGCCGACGTGGCAGCCCAGCAACTGGGCCGTCGTCCCCGGGGAGGTCGTACGGAGCGTGACGACCTTGTCGATGCGGGTGTCGTCCCCGTCGAAGCGGAAGTCGGCCCGGCCCACCTCGGCCCCGTTCTCGGCCTGCGAGCGCACGGTGCAGTAGCCGTCGGTGCCGGCGTCCTTGCGGACCTCCAGATGCACCTGCACCGACTCCTTGCCCGGCTCGAAGCTGATCACCTCGGCGCTGATCTCGTTCTGGGCGACGTAGTGGTAGCCGAACCAGCCGACGAGCCCCAGCAGCGCCACCGCGAGCACGGCCCCCACGACCTTCAGCGTGCGGTCGGCGCGCTCGTCCGAGGAACGGCCGTATCGGCCCTCGGGCGGTCGCGTGCTCGCCGTACTCATGATCGTCCTCCAGACCGGGCCGGGACGAAGGTCCCGGAAGGGGCTCCAGGACCGGGCCCCGGAATTATTCGCCCCCCGATTCGGTCACTATAGAAGCCGCTGATTGCGCCGACGCACACAGGGCGCCGACTTACTGAGGATTGAGTCTTGACTGACCAGTTGCGACTGATGGCCGTTCACGCCCACCCCGACGACGAGTCGAGCAAGGGCGCCGCGACCATGGCGAAGTACGTGTCCGAGGGGGTGGACGTGCTGGTCGTGACCTGCACGGGCGGGGAACGCGGCTCCATCCTCAATCCCAAGCTCCAGGGCGACGCGTACATCGAGGAGCACATCCACGAGGTGCGCAAGAAGGAGATGGACGAGGCCCGGGAGATCCTGGGCGTCAAGCAGGAGTGGCTCGGCTTCGTCGACTCCGGGCTGCCCGAGGGGGACCCGCTGCCGCCGCTGCCGGAGGGCTGCTTCGCCCTGGAGGACGTGGACCACGCGGCCGGCGAGCTGGTGCGCAAGATCCGCGCCTTCCGCCCCCAGGTGATCACCACCTATGACGAGAACGGCGGCTACCCGCACCCCGACCACATCATGACCCACAAGATCTCGATGGTGGCGTTCGAGTCGGCGGCGGACACCGAGAAGTACCCGGAGGCGGAGTACGGCCCCGCCTATCAGCCGCAGAAGCTCTACTACAACCAGGGCTTCAACCGCCCGCGCACCGAGGCCCTGCACCAGGCGATGCTCGACCGCGGCCTGGAGTCCCCCTACGGGGACTGGCTCAAGCGCTGGGAGGAGTTCGGCATGAAGCAGCGCACGCTCACCACCCACGTCCCGTGCGCCGAGTTCTACGAGATCCGCGACAAGGCGCTCATCGCCCACGCCACCCAGATCGACCCGGACGGCGGCTGGTTCAAGGTCCCGATGGAGATCCAGAAGGAGGTCTGGCCGACGGAGGAGTACGAGCTGGCGAAGGCCCTCGTCGATACCTCCCTCCCCGAGGACGACCTCTTTGCGGGCATCCGCGACAATGCCTGACATGAGCGCAAGCGCAAGCCTGGCAATGACGCACCTCGTCTCCTTCGCCAAGGAGGTCGACGAGGACAAGGTCACCCCCGGCGTCCTCGGCTTCATCGTCTTCGCGGCGATGGCCCTGGCGGTGTGGGCCCTGATGAAGTCCATGAGCCGGCACATGAACCGGGTCGACTTCACCCAGGTCCCCGACCCGAAGGCCGAGCAGCCGGAGTCCTCTGCTGCGGACCCGTCGGGGGCGGACACGGAAACCGCGGAGGCCGAGCCCTCCGGCCAGGGCGGCAAGAAGCAAGGCTGACCCCCCGAGGGGGGCGCCACCCGTCGGTGGCCGGCACCACGCGCCGCCGACGGGTGCGCCACGCGCAGCCAGCAGCGCCGCCGTCGGGTACCCGGCCGTATCGATGAGCGCCGCGGACGGGCCCCGCGCGCACGGGGGAGCGCCGCGGACGGGCCCCGAGCGCACTGAGTGAGCGCCGCGGACGGGCCCCGAGCGCGCGGAGGAGCGCCGCTGACGGGAGCCCCACGCGCCTGCGAGGAGCGCCGCGAACCGGAGCGCACGCGCCTGCGAGGAGCGCCGCGGACGGGTGCCCGGCCGTATCGATGAGCGCCGCGGACGGGCCCCGAGCGCACTGAAGGAGCGCCGCTGACGGGAGCCGCACGCGCCTGCGAGGAGCGCCGCGAACCGGAGCGCACGTACCTGCGAGGAGCGCCGCGGACGGGTGCCCGGCCGTATCGATGAGCGCCGCGGACGGGCCCCGAGCGCGCGGAGGAGCGCCGCTGACGGGAGCCCCACGCGCCTCCGAGGAGCGCCGCAGACGGGGGCCCCGCGCCCGTGGGCCTACGCCTTCGACTCCACGGCCACGCCCATCACCTCGCGCGCATGCCGGTTCGGCACCATGCCGAGACGCCAGGCCTGCCAGCCCGCCTCCAGGGTCACCCCGCGCTCCAGCAGCAGCTGGTACGCGTCGAGGTAGTCGTCCAGCTTCTGGTCGCGCAGACCGTGACCGGCGCGGGACAACTGCGCCAGTTCCTCCTGGGCCACCGCCGTGCCGATCTCCATGCCGCCCGGGGCGGCGTAGGGGAGCAGGGTGCAGCGCAGGAAGCGGGCCCAGTCCTCGCCCCGGCGGTCGCCGTACGAAGCGAACAGCTCCACCGCCTCGTCGCACAGGCCGAGAGCCTGCTGCGTGCGGGCGTTGCCCGCGTCCACGACCGCCAGCTCCAGGCAGGTCCACGCCTCGCCATGGGCGACACCGATGCGCTGGAAGTCCGCCCGGGCGTCGACCAGCAGCTGCCGCGCGAAGCCGGAGTTGCGCAGGGAACCCGTCTGGGCCGCTCGCTGATCGCGGGTGACACGGGCCGAGTGGTGCCGGGCACAGGCCAGGCCGTACACATCGCGCATCCGCGAGAACATCGTGCGGGCGCGTTCCAGTTCACGGACCGCCTGGTCGAGGTCGCCCGTCTCCTCCAGGGCCTGGCCCAGGTAGTACAGCGTCCAGGCCTCGCCGCGCGCGTCCTCGTTGTCGCGGTGCCGGGCGGCAGCCCCGCGCAGCTCCTCCACCGCCGGCGACGCGTCCCCGGCGACCAGCAGCGCCCGGGCCAGCTGCGTCAGAGCCCAGGCCTCACCGCGGGCGTCACGGGTCCGGCCGTACAGTTCGAGAGCCGCCCGCAGCTCCGACTCGGCACGCGGGACGTCCCCCATCCGCAGACCCAGCTGACCGAGCTGGAAATGCGCCCACGCCTGGCCGTGCACGGACTCGCCCCGGCGATGCAGGACCAGCGACTCGGTCAGCAGCTCCAGCGCCTCCGCCAGCCGGGCCCGGTCCCGCTCCACCGCCGCGAGCGCGTGCATCGTCCACGCCCGGTCCACGGCCAGCGCGGGCGAGGCCTGCAGCGCGAGCGCCTCACGCAGCTTCTCCGACGCCTCGGTCAGGTTGCCCTGGTGGTGCAGGGTGATGCCGAGGGAGCACAGGGCGCGGGCCGCACCGGCGTCGTGATGGGCCTCCCGGTAGAGGTCCACGACCGACGCGAGCGTCGTGCGGGCCTTGTCCAGCTCGCCCAGCTGCCGCGCCGCGATACCCGTACGCCACTGCACGGAGCGGACCATCAGACCCTCGTCCACCGCCTGGGCCAGCTCGCTGATCTCGCCCAGGCGGTAGAGGTCACCCCGCAGCAGGCAGTAGTCGCACAGGGCACCCAGCAGGTTCAGCACCGCCGCCTGGTCCACGCCCTCCGCATGCCGCAGCGCCGCCGTGATGAAGCTCGACTCGTCGTCCAGCCAGCGCAGCGCCTCGTCGAGGGACGTGAAACCGTACGGACTGAAGCGGTTGGTGCGGGTCGACATGTTGCCGTCGACCATCCGCAGCACCGAGTCGGCCAGCTCGGCGTAGTTCACGATCAGCCGCTCCTGCGCCGCCGTGCGCTCGGCCGGCTCCTCCTCGTCGAGAAGACGGGCCTGGGCGAAGGACCGCACCAGGTCGTGCAGCCGGTAGCGATCGCCCCGGACGTGGTCGATCAGGCCGGCGCCGGTCAGGGCCTGCAGATGGCGCTTCGCCTCCGCCTCGTCGGTCGCCAGCAGCGCGGCGGCAGCGGCGGCGCCCAGCGAGGCCCGCCCGGCCAGGGCCAGCCGGCGCAGCAGCCGCCGTACCGTCTCCGACTGGTCCGTGTAGCGCAGCCACAGGGCACGCTCCACCGGCTCCACCGGGCCGTACGCGGCCAGGTCCGTGGCCAGCGCGCGCGGGGAGCGCGGGCCCAGGCACGAGCCGGCGATGCGCAGTGCCAGCGGCAACCCGCCGCACAGCTCCCGGACCCGGTCCGCGGACTCCGCGTCGTACGGCCCGGAACGGTCCTGCGCCACCGACCCCAGCAAGTCCTCCGCACCGGCGGCGTCCAGCGGCGCCACCGCCAGCTGATGCACCCGCGCGGGCAGCCCCGCCAGCTCCAGCGGACCCCGCGCGGTCACCAGCACCAGACTGTCGGACCGCTCCGGGACCAGGGCACGGATCTGCTCGGCGCCCGCGGCGTCATCGAGGACGACCGTCACCGGCAGGCCCGTCAGATGCTGGTGATACAGCTCGCTCAGCCGCTTGACCTGCTGGTCGGGGGAGGAGCGCTCACGGAACAGCAGCTGCTCACGGGGCGCGCCGAGCCGGTTCAGCAGATGCAGCAGGGCGTCACGGGTGGACAGCGGGGACTCGCCCGGCCCGTCCGCGCGCAGGTCGACGACGCAGGCACCGCGGAAGTAGTCCTTCAGATCGTGCGTCGCGTGCACCGCGAGCGTCGTGCGGCCGCTGCCGGGCGTACCGTGCAGCACGACGACCGTCGGCTGCGTCTCCGTGCTCGCCCGGGCCGCCTGCACCCACTGCCGGATCTGCGCCAGCTCGTGCCGCCGCCCGGCGAACGGCTCCGCCGGTTCCGGGAGCTGCCCGAAGGACTGCTCCAGCACGTTGCGCCCGCGCGCCGCCGCGCTCTTGTCCGCGCCCCGCAGCCGCGGCCCCGTCTTCTTCGGCCCGGTCGAGGCCGCGAGCACCCGCTGCTGGTCCAGGAACGGACGGATGCCCCGCACCTCCAGCGCGGTCAGCCACTGCAGCCGCAACTGCTCGGGCCCGCCCGGCTGACTCGCGGCCCCGGCGCGACGGCTCGCGGCCGGCAGATGCGAGCCGACCACCTTCACCACCGTCGCCGCCGCCCCCACGACCCCCACCGTCACACCCGCCCCGAGAGCGGTCCCGGTCCCCGTGCCCAGCGCCATGTCGGCGACCACGGCCGCGACCGCCGCCACCCCCGCCACCAGCAGTGCCGTCCCGGCACCCTCCCGGGCGTAGCGCTGCCCGAAGGTGAGCTGACCGGCCGCCGCCTCGTCCAGAGCGCGCGTGTAGGCCTCGTACTCCTCGGACGCGCTCCGCGCCATCACGTCGAGCGCCCCGCGCGCCCGCGCGAGCAGCACCTTCCCGTCGCTGCGCCCGCCCGAGCGGCGCACCTCCTCCTCGACGGCCCGCGCCAACAGCCGCTCGGCCTCCGCCCGATGACTGTCCCGCATGTCACGTCCCCCTCCGGCGGCAACGGCGCTCTCTCCGTCGTCGCGGTCGTTCCTCGGTCGTTTCCTTGGTCAAGTGTGCTGTGGACGGCGCATCGGGGCGAGGGGGCGTACCCGGCCCGATTGTGTGAAGAGCAGGGCGGGTTGGCGTGCCGCCCGCCCGGCGCCCGTGCCGGCGGGGGCTGCGGAGGCGCCCCCGCGGGACGCCTGACAGGTGCGGGGCCGGGTACTGCGGCAGGATGGACACCATGCCGAACCGACTGGCGCACGAGACGTCCCCCTACCTCCTTCAGCACGCCGACAACCCCGTCGACTGGTGGCCCTGGTCGGCCGGGGCCTTCGAGGAGGCCCGCAAGCGGAACGTGCCCGTACTGCTCAGCATCGGCTATAGCAGCTGTCACTGGTGTCACGTCATGGCGCACGAGTCCTTCGAGGACCAGGAGACCGCCGAGTACCTCAACGCGCACTACGTGAGCGTCAAGGTCGACCGCGAAGAGCGCCCCGACGTGGACGCCGTGTACATGGAGGCCGTGCAGGCGGCGACCGGGCAGGGTGGCTGGCCCATGACCGTCTTTCTCACCCCGGACGCAGAGCCGTTCTACTTCGGTACGTACTTCCCGCCCGCCCCCCGCCAGGGCATGCCCTCGTTCCGGCAGGTGCTCCAGGGGGTGCACCAGGCGTGGGACGAGCGGCGGGACGAGGTGACCGAGGTCGCCGGGAAGATCGTCCGGGATCTGGCGGGGCGGGAGATCTCCTACGGGGACGCGCGGACCCCGGGCGAGGAGGAACTCGCGCAGGCGCTGCTGGGGCTCACCCGGGAGTACGACCCGCAGCGCGGCGGTTTCGGCGGGGCGCCGAAGTTCCCGCCGTCCATGGTGCTGGAGTTCCTGCTGCGTCACCACGCGCGCACCGGTGCCGAGGGGGCCCTGCAGATGGCGCGGGACACCTGTGAGCGCATGGCCCGGGGCGGTCTGTACGACCAGCTCGGGGGCGGCTTCGCCCGCTACTCCGTCGACCGTGACTGGGTCGTGCCGCACTTCGAGAAGATGCTGTACGACAACGCCCTGCTGTGCCGCGTGTACGCCCATCTCTGGCGCGCCACCGGCTCGGAGCTCGCGCGCCGGGTCGCCCTGGAGACCGCCGACTTCATGGTGCGTGAACTGCGCACGAGCGAGGGCGGGTTCGCCTCGGCGCTGGACGCCGACAGCGATGACGGCACCGGTCGGCACGTCGAGGGCGCCTACTACGTGTGGACGCCCGAGCAGTTGCGGGAGGTTCTCGGCGAGGAGGACGCCGAACTGGCGGCCCGGCACTTCGGTGTGACCGAGGAGGGCACGTTCGAGGAGGGCGCGTCCGTTCTGCAACTCCCTGTGCGGGAGGGCGTGTTCGATGCGGAGAAGATCGCCTCGATCTCGGAGCGGCTGCTGGCGAAGCGGGCCGAGCGGCCCGCGCCCGGCCGGGACGACAAGGTGGTGGCCGCCTGGAACGGGCTGACGATCGCCGCGCTCGCCGAGACGGGTGCCTACTTCGACCGGCCCGATCTGGTCGAGGCCGCCGTCGCCGCCGCCGACCTCCTGGTCCGGCTGCATCTGGACGAGCAGGCCCGGCTCACCCGTACCAGCAAGGACGGTCATGCCGGCGCCAACGCGGGTGTCCTGGAGGACTACGCGGATGTGGCGGAGGGTTTCCTCGCGCTCGCGTCGGTCACGGGCGAGGGCGTGTGGCTGGAGTTCGCCGGGTTCCTCCTCGATCACGTCCTGGCGCGTTTCACGGACGCCGAGTCGGGCTCGCTGTACGACACCGCGGCCGACGCCGAGCGGCTGATCCGCCGTCCGCAGGACCCGACCGACAACGCCGCTCCGTCGGGGTGGACCGCGGCCGCGGGCGCCCTGTTGAGCTATGCCGCGCACACCGGGTCCGAGCCGCACCGCGCCGCCGCGCACAGGGCGCTCGGGGTCGTCAAGGCGCTCGGGCCGCGGGTGCCGCGCTTCATCGGCTGGGGGCTCGCCGTGGCCGAAGCCGTGCTGGACGGGCCGCGTGAGGTCGCGATCGTGGGTCCGTCCCTCGACCACGAGGCCACAAGGTCCTTGCACCGTACGGCACTTCTGGGCACCGCACCCGGTGCGGTGGTCGCCGTCGGCGCCCCGGAGAGCGATGAGTTCCCGCTGCTCGCGGACCGTCCGCTGGTCGGCGGTGAACCGGCCGCGTACGTCTGCCGTAACTTCACGTGTGATGCCCCGACGACCGAGCCTGACCGGCTGCGTACGGCCTTGAGTGGCTGACGTCACGTATCAACGGAAACATGGTCTTTATCTGAACAGCCCCCGGGTTTCACAGTTCCCCCTTAACCTCTGCACAGTGACGTGGCGAATGGGGCCGCACCGGCCCGCCGTCGCGTCAGGGGGTTCTGGGATCTGGGGGGATCTGTTTGCTGACGTCTGTCTTCATCGCCGCCGTTTCACTTGCTCTGTTCTGGATGGCGGCGTTCACCCTGTGGTGGCAGATGCACGCCTGGCGTACGCCGGAAGTGCTCGCCTCCACCCGGTTCAGCAGTCCGGACGGGGACGAGCACGTCTCCTTCTCGCTGTTACTGCCCGCGCGGCACGAACAGGCCGTGCTGGACCACACGATCCAGCGGCTGCTGGAGTCGAGCCACACCGACTTCGAGATCATCGTGATCGTCGGGCACGACGACCCGGAGACCACCGCGGTGGCCGAGCAGGCCGCCGCGCGTGACGCACGGGTCCGGGTCGTCGTCGACACGCACGAGAAGAAGAACAAGCCGAAGGCCATGAACACGGCGCTGCCGCACTGCCGCGGCGACGTCGTCGGGGTCTTCGACGCGGAGGACCAGGTCCATCCCGAGCTCCTCGCGCACGTCGACCACGCCTTCCGCACCACCGGCGCGGACGTCGTCCAGGGCGGGGTGCAGCTGATCAACTTCCACTCCAGCTGGTACAGCCTGCGCAACTGCCTGGAGTACTTCTTCTGGTTCCGCTCGCGCCTCCACCTGCACGCGCAGAAAGGTTTCATTCCGCTCGGCGGCAACACCGTGTTCGTCCGCACGGACGTCCTGCGGGAAGCCGGCGGCTGGGACCCGAACTGCCTCGCCGAGGACTGCGACCTGGGCGTACGCCTGTCCAGCGTCGGCAAGAAGGTCGTCGTCGCCTACGACTCCGACATGGTGACCCGGGAGGAGACCCCGGGCTCGCTGATGTCCCTGCTGAAGCAGCGCACCCGCTGGAACCAGGGGTTCCTCCAGGTGTACCGGAAGAAGGACTGGAAGCAACTGCCCACCCTCGGGCAGCGGCTGCTCGCCCGCTACACCCTGATGACGCCGTTCATGCAGGCCTTCACCGGTCTGATCATCCCGCTGAACGTGGCGATCGCGCTGTTCCTGGACGTGCCCGTCGGCATCGCCTTCATCACCTTCCTGCCGGCCGTCACCGCCCTGGTCACCTTCGTCTTCGAGGTCGTCGGACTGCACGACTTCGGCAAGCAGTACGGCCTGCGCGTCCGCTTCGCGCACTACCTGAAACTGATCGTGGGCGGCCCCTTCTACCAGGTCCTGCTCGCCGGCGCGGCCGTCCGGGCCGTGTGGCGTGAGCAGCGCGGCCGCAACGACTGGGAGCTGACGACCCATGTGGGCGCGCATCTCGGCGAGACGGCCGTGACCCGGCAGGACGTTCCCGTCACCCGAGAGGACGTTCCCGCGTGACCTCCACCCTTCCCGCGGTGACCCCTTCGAAGGTCCCCGCGCAGCGCCGGCCTGCGTCCCGCACCGGTACGCACCGCCGCGTGGAGCCGCCGAGCCGGCTGCGCTCCTCCCGCGCCGACCTGATCCTGTGCGGGGTGCTCCTCGTGGTGATCCTCGTCGTGCAGGGCTGGAACATCGCCGACTACCCGGCCCTCAGCGACGACGAGGGGACCTACCTCGCCCAGGCCTGGTCCGTGCAGCAGGGCAACGGCCTCGCCCACTACACCTACTGGTACGACCACCCGCCGCTCGGCTGGATCCAGATCGCCGTGCTGACCTGGATCCCCGCGCTGATCAGCCCCGAGTCGATGACGGTGGGCAGCATGCGCGCGGCGATGCTCGTGATCAGCGGCATCAGCGCCGTCCTGGTCTACGTCCTGGGCCGGCGCCTGGCGCTGCCCCGCTGGGCGGCGGCGCTCGGCATGGTGTTCTTCGGGCTCTCGCCGCTGTCGGTCGTGCTCCAGCGGGAGATCTTCCTCGACAACCTCGCGGTGATGTGGACGCTGCTGGCCTTCACGCTGGCCGCCTCCCCGAGCCGCCACCTCTGGCACCACTTCGGTGCGGGCATCGTGGCCGCCACGGCCGTGCTCACCAAGGAGACGATGCTCGTCGTCCTGCCCGCGCTGTTCCTCACCATGTGGCGCCACAGCCACCGGGACACCCGCAAGTTCGCCCTCACCGGAGCTGTCACGGCCTGCGCCCTGATCGGCTTCGCCTACCCCCTGTTCGCCCTGCTCAAGGGCGAGTTGCTGCCGGGCAGCGGGCACGTGTCCCTGTGGGACGGCGTCAAGTACCAGATGACCAGGCCCGGTTCGGGCTTCATCCTGGACCAGGGCTCCGGCTCCTGGGGCGTGCTCCAGTCGTGGCTGTACTACGACAAGATCCTGCCCCTCGGCGGCCTCGCGGGCGCCCTGCTCCTGCTCGTCACCTGGCGCTGGTCGGTCACCGCCCGCGCCCTGGCCGGACCCGCCCTGGCCGTGGCGATCTTCGCCGCGCTGGCCCTGCGCCCCAACGGCTACCTGCCCGCGATGTACGTCATCCAGACCCTGCCGTTCCTCGCGCTCGTCCTGGCCGGAGGAACCGCCTCGGTCGCCCACGCGGTGCTCAGCCGCCGGCGCTCCGAGGCGGAGAATCGGTACGTCGGCGTGGGCCGGTACGCGCTCGCCGCCGTCCTCGCCCTGGCCGCCGGTGCCTACGTCGTACCGCGCTGGTACGACGGCGCCCGCACGGCCGTCACCACCGACGCCAACGCCCCCTACAAGGCCGCCTCCACATGGCTGGCCACCGAGGTCGAGGACCCGGAGCGCACCCGCGTGCTGGTCGACGACGCGCTCTGGCTGGACCTGGTGCACCAGGGCTACCGGCCGGGCCTCGGCGTCATCTGGTTCTACAAGGCCGACCTCGACCCGGCGGTGACGAAGACGATGCCGCGCGGCTGGAAGGACCTCGACTACGTCGTCGCCTCGCCGACCGTGCGGCGTGACGCGGCCGACCTGCCCAACGTCAAGGCCGCCATGGAGCACTCGGACCCGGTCGCCACCTTCGGCACCGGCGAGGACCGCATCGAGATCCGCCAGATCCAGACGTCCGCCGGAGGCGCGCGATGAGCCAGGAGTCCACCGTCCCCGGTGAGGTCGTCGAGACCGCCGAGATCCCCGAGCCGGGCGCCGTCACCATCGTCGTACCGACGTTCAACGAGTCGGCGAACGTCCGGCAGCTGCTGCGCCAGATCACCGAGGCCGTCCCGGCCCGGCTGCCCTGCGAGGTCGTCTTCGTGGACGACTCCACCGACGACACACCCGAGGTCATCGAGAAGGCGGCCCAGGACTGCCCGTTCCCCGTGACCGTCCTGCACCGCGAGGAGCCGGTGGGCGGGCTCGGCGGCGCCGTCGTCGAGGGGCTGAAGGCGGCCACGTCCGACTGGATCGTCGTCATGGACGGCGACTGCCAGCACCCGCCGTCCCTCGTGCCCGACCTGGTCGCCACCGGCGAACGGGCGAACGCCGGGCTGGTCGTCGCCTCCCGGTACATCAAGGGCGGCAGCCGCGCCGGACTGGCGGGCAGCTACCGCGTGTTCGTCTCGCGCGGGGCGACCTGGCTGACCAAGGCGCTGTTCCCGCGCCGGCTGAGCGGCATCAGCGACCCGATGAGCGGCTTCTTCGCGATCCGCCGCAGCGCGGTCACCGCCGAGGTCCTCCAGCCGCTCGGCTACAAGATCCTGCTCGAACTGGCCGTCCGCAGCCGCCCGCGCACGGTCACCGAGGTGCCGTTCGTCTTCCAGGACCGGTTCGCAGGCGAGTCCAAGTCCACCGCGCAGGAGGGCTTCCGGTTCCTGCGCCATCTGGCCGGCCTGCGTGCCGCCTCGCCGGTCGCGCGCATGGTCGGCTTCGGCCTGATCGGGCTCACCGGCTTCGTCCCGAACCTGGTCGGCCTGTGGGCGCTGACCGCCGTCGGCATGCACTACGTACCGGCGGAGGTCCTCGCCAACCAGCTCGGCGTCGCCTGGAACTTCCTGCTCATCGAGCACCTGCTGTTCCGCGAGCGGCGCCGGCACCGGCGCTGGTGGGACCGGGCCGGGCGGTTCGCGCTGCTCGCCAACGCCGACCTGGTGCTGCGTATCCCGCTGATCGCCCTGTTCGTGCACCAGTTCCACCTGGGCGTGCTGTCGGCCACCGCGCTCGCGCTGGTGACGACGTTCGTCCTGCGCTTCGCCGGGACCGAAGCGCTGGTCTACCTGCCGCGCCGGGGCCGTGAGAAGCCCGAGCGCGGGAGCCGCACCGCGAGGAGAGCCGTGTGAACAGATACCGGAGAAGAACCGCACTCGCCGGCGTGGGCGCGCTCACGGCCGGGCTCCTGATGACCGCGCCCCAGCCCGCGTCCGCCGCCAACCTGATCAAGAACCCGGGTTTCGAGACCGCCGGCGCCGGCGACATGCCGTACTGCTGGGAGAAGTCCGGCTGGGGCGACAACGACTTCACGTTCACCACCACGGCCGACGCGCACACCGGCTCCAAGGCCATGAAGGTCGAGCTGACCCGCCGCGTCGAGGGCGACCGCAAGGCGCTGATCACCGAGTCCGCCGCGTGCGCGCCGGTGGTGACGCCGGGCAAGCAGTACGACCTCGGGCTCTGGTACAAGACGACGACCCCGGACGCGGCGATCACCCTGTTCCGGCACGACACCACGGCCGGCTGGCAGTACTGGACCGACCTCAAGACCCTGAACCCGGCCGGGAACTGGACCGAGGCCACCGTCCGCACCCCCGAGGTCCCGGCCGGCACCGACCGCATCTCCTGGGGCGTCTCCGTCTACGGCACGGGCTCCGCCACCACCGACGACTACACGATGGACCAGGTGCCCGACCCGGTCCTGCCCCCGCAGTGCACCGGCACCGCCGAGCAGTGCGCGAACGGCAAGTGGGACGTGCTGCCCACGCGGAACCCGGTCCGCTCCATGCACTCGGTGGTCCTCCACAACGGCAAGGTGCTGCTGATCGCGGGCTCCGGCAACGACGAGTCGATGTTCGAGGCCGGCACCTTCACCTCGGCGGTCTACGACCCGGCGAACGGCTCCTACAAGGTCGTTCCCACACCGAAGGACATGTTCTGCGCCGGCCACGTGCAGCTCCAGGACGGGCGCGTGCTCGTGATGAGCGGCAACAAGGGCTACCCGACGGCGGACGGCCGCGTCGGCTACCAGGGCTACAAGGACTCGTACATCTTCGACCCGGAGACCGAGACCTACGCCAAGACCAACGACATGAACGACGGCCACTGGTACCCGTCGGCGACGATCCTCGGCAACGGTGACGTCATCTCCTTCGGCGGGTTGCGCGAGGACTCCACCGGCTCGGTCGCCGCCGAGCTGTTCTCCGAGGCCGAGCAGCAGTGGCAGCCGCTGTGGAAGGTCAACCAGACCTGGTCGTACTGGGGTCTGTACCCGTCGATGATCCTGATGCAGGACGGCCGCCTCTTCTACTCGGGCAGCCACGTCTTCGGCAACAACATCCCCGGCACGGGCTCGGCGATCTACGACTACGGCGCCAACACCACCACCCAGGTGCCCGGCCTGCGCGACAAGGACGAGCGCGACCAGTCGGCGAGCGTGCTGCTGCCCCCGGCGCAGGACCAGAAGGTCCTCACCCTCGGCGGCGGCAACATCGACTCCAACCCGGAGGCGAACCGCCTGACCGACATCATCGACCTCAAGCAGCCGAGCCCCTCCTACGTGGCCGGGCCGCCCATCCCGCAGGGCACGGTCGACCTCGGCAACGGCCCGGTCCCGCAGACCGGGAACCAGGGCAAGATGTACGTCTCGGCGGTGCTCCTGCCCGACGGCAAGGTGCTGGAGACGGGCGGCGCCCTGCACAACCGCGCCAACCCGGTGTACGAGACGTCGCTCTTCGACCCGCGGTCGGAGACCTTCGACCCGGTGGCCGTGGACCCCGAGGCGCGCGGATACCACTCCTCGGCGTTCCTGCTCCCCGACGGCCGGGTCATGACCACCGGCGACAACCCGGGCAACGGCTCCTGGAACCACGACGTGTCGGTGTTCAGCCCGCCGTACCTGTTCAAGGGGCCGCGTCCCACGATCACCTCGGTGATCGACTCCGAGTGGAACTACGGCGACACCCAGCGGATCACCGTCGACCGGCCCATCGCCAAGGCCGAGCTGATCCGCCCGGCCGCCGTCACGCACTCCTCGGACCCGAACCAGCGGTTCGTGGACCTGCCGCTGTCCGTCGACGGCGCCAACGTCGACCTGAACGTGACGAGCAACCCCAACCTGGCCCCGCCCGGCTGGTACATGCTCTTCGCGGTCGATGCCGACGGGGTGCCGTCGGTGGCGAAATGGGTGCACCTCCAGGGCCCGCAGGCGCTCAAGGCGACGGACGCCTCGGCCCATGTCCACGACTTCGCGGACGCGCCCGAGGGCAAGGTGGTGAAGCCCGGCAAGAAGCGCACCGCGCAGAAGGTCAGCCCGACGATCTCCGGCTGCGACCGGCACTACGGCTCGATCAACGTCTGCGTGCCGACGGACTTCCCGGCGGACGTGAAGAGGACGACGGCCGCACGCTGTGAGTGGCTCAGGACGAACGACTACGGCCGTCTGAAGGTCAACGGCAAGGACGACCCCCTGGGCCTGGACCGGAACCGGGACGGGACCGCCTGCGGCAAGGGCGACGTGAAACGCCGTTAGCCGTTGCTGCGCGACGCCGCCAGGGCGCGCTCCACGATGGCCTCCAGCTGCTCGTGGTGCGCGCCCTTCCAGTACGCCCGGCCGCACGCCGTGCACTGCGCGAACACGTCGTACGTGGCATGCGTGCCGTGCTTCAGCTGGTCGGCGACCTCGTCCTTGGTCGCCTTGCGGAGCAGCCCGTTGCAGGCCGTGCAGCGCGTCCAGGGGAGCAGCACGGGGCGGAAGCGGTCCAGGACGTCGCGCAGTTGCTCCTCGGGCCGGGTGCTGTAGACGAACGCCCCCGCCCACAGCTCCCGGCGCCGCAGCAGACCCCGGTCGCGGCTCAGCATCACCCGCTGCTCGGCCGCCGAGCGCGCCGCGAGGGCCGGGTCGCCGATGTCGGTCGACTCGTAGGCCGTGTCCACGCCGAGCAGGCGCAGCCGGCGGGCCAGCGTGCCGAGGTGCACGTCGAGGAGGAAGCGCAGGGGTGCGCCCGGGACCTGCTGGGGGCGTGCGACGGCCCGTACGGTCACCGCCTCGCCGGCCGACGGGACGTGCGCGAAGGGCACCTCACGGCCGTCCACGACCAGGGCGCCCACCTCGGTCAGCGGCACGCCCAGTGACTCGACGACATGGCCGAGGCTGGAGACGCCGTCGGTGCCTGCCCGCACGGTGCCCGTCCCCCGGGCCCGGGGCACGAACACCGTCAGCTCGGGGGCGAACTCGACCTGGATCTCGGGACCGTTCACCCGGTCAGGATGCCACGGGGGCACCGGAAGAGGGTGGCCGTTTCGGCAGGTCCTTGAGGGTGTCGAGGGTGCGGTCGACCAGTTCCGGCAGGTCGTCCCGGAAGTCCCGTTCGACCCAGTAGATCATCGTCTCCAGCAGGGCGCCCATCAGTCCCATCGCGTAGACCCGCACTTCGAGCTCGTCCTCGTCGCGGCCGCTGCGTTCCGCCAGCGCCCGGCACAGCAGGCGGCCGGTGAGGGACATGCTCTCCATCATCCGCGCGCGCAGCGCGGGAACCTCGACCATCAGCTTGATGCGCAGGATCATGTCGTCCTGCTCGAAGTCCGCGGCGTCGGCGATGGCCATGGTCATTCCCTGGCGGATCGACCAGCGCAGCGATTCCAGGACCGGTTCGTCCTGGGGCCGTGCCCGCAGCAGGTCCTCCACCAAGGGGTCGTACTCGTCCGTCAGGACGATGTCCTCCTTGGTGGGGAAGTAGCGGAAGACGGTGCTCGGCGAGACCTCGGCGCGCTCCGCGATCTGCTCGACCGTGGTGGCCTCGTACCCCTGCTCCTTGACCAGGGCGTACGTGGCGTCCCGGATCGCGATCCGCGTCTTGATCTTCTTGCGCTCCCGCAGGCCCAGATGCCGCGCGGCCTCGGGAACAGGGGTCCGTGCCGTGGTCATGCGGTTCATTGTCGGTCATCGGCCTCCACCCGGGCCACGTCCGGTCCCGAGGCCACCTCGGCCCCCGGCTCGCCGGGCTTCCCGGGTTCCCCGGGGCTCCCGGTCTCCCCATGGCGGCCGGGCCTCCCGGGTTCCCCGGGCCTCCCGGGTTCCCCGGGCCTCCCGGGCCCGCCGGGCTTCCCGGCATTCCCAACCTCCCCAGGGCCGCCGGGCTTCCACGGCCCCCCGGGCCTCCCGGCCTCTCCGGCTTTCCCGGCCTCCTCGGGTCCGCCGAGTCTCCCGGCCTGTCCCGCCGGAGCGGCGGGCCGCGAGTCGGGCAGCAGCAGTGCCGTCAGCGCGGCCGTCACCAGGGCGGCGATGCCGCAGACCACGAGGACCGTGGACATGCCGTCCACATACGCGGCGTCGGCGGAGCGGGCGAGCGCCGGGAGCCCCAGTTGCCCGGCCACGGCGTGGGCGCCGCTGAGCGAGTCGCGTGCCGCGTCCGCCGCCCCCCGGGGCAGACCGGCGGTGTCGAGGCGGTCGTCGTAGGCGCCCGCGACGAGGCTGCCGAGCAGCGCGATGCCGACGGCGCCGCCCACCTGGCGGAGCGTCATCAGCAGTCCGGAGCCGCTGCCCGCCTCCTCGGCGGGGATGCCGCCGAGCGCCGCGTCCATCGCGGGCACCATCGCCAGACCGAAGCCCAGGCCCGCGATCGTCAGCCACAGGGCGGTGAAGCCGTAGCCGGAGCCGGGCTCCGTGCGGGAGCCGAGCAGCGCGGCCGAGCACAGCACCACCAGGCCCGTGGTGACCACCGGGCGTGGTCCCGTGCGCCGCACCAGCGGGGTGCTCAGCCGCGCGGAGACCATCAGCCCGCCCATCATCGGCAGCAGCCGCAGCCCGGTGCCGAAGGCGTCGCTGCCGCCGACCTCCTGCAGATACGTCGGCAGCGTGAACAGCAGCCCGGAGAAGACGAACGTGCCGAGCGTCGCGGCCAGGCTGTTGAACAGGAACCCACGGTGGCCGAGCAGTTTCAGGTCCAGCATGGGCCGCACCGCGCGGCGCTCCCGTGCGACGAGGGCGGCGAGCAGCACGGCGGACACCGTGAACGAGCCGAGCACCGGGCCGCTGCCCCAGCCGCGCTCGGGCGCCTCGATGATGCCGAAGACCAGGGCACCGAGCCCCAGCGCGCTGGACGCGGTCGACAGGGCGTCCACCCGGGGTGAGGACGGGTCGCGGGACTCGGGCAGCAGGAGCAGACAGGCGGCGATGCCGATCGCGGCCATGGGAATGTTGATCAGGAAGATCGAGCCCCACCAGTAGTGGTCCAGCAGCAGCCCGCCGATCAGCGGCCCGAGCGGCATCCCCGCGGCCATGGACGCGGTGACGGCGGCGACGGCCTTGCCGCGCTCCTCCTCGCCGAACATCGACGGCAGCACGGACAGGCCGAGCGGAATCACCAGTGCGGCGCCGAGACCCATCAGGGAGCGCGCCGCGATCACCGGCTCCGGGGTGTCGACCACCGTGCCGGCCAGCGACCCGGCGAGGAACACCACCAGGCCCGTGACCAGCATCCGGCGCCGCCCGAACCGGTCGCCGAGCAGTCCGGCGGGCAGCATCAGCGCCGCGAACACGACGACGTAGGAGTCCACGATCCACTGCAGCTCGCCGGTGGTCGCGTCCAGCTGCGAGGCCATCGTCGGCAGCGCCACGTTGAGGATCGTCAGATCGAAACCGAGCACCAGCATGCTCGCGACGAGGGCGCCGAGCGCCCACCAGCGGCGGGGGTCCCCGGACCTCCGGTCCTGCTGAGTGACAGTAGCCATGAAATGAGAGTTACTCTCAAAAGAGTTCCACTGTCAACGTGCGGGGGCATGAGAAAGGGCCACGGCGCGAAAGCCGTGGCCCTGTGCTGTGCGGCAGCTGCTACCCGTGCTGGTACGCCACCAGCGAGATCCCCACGTAGTGCGCGATGAAGGCCGCCAGGGTGAGGGAGTGGAACACCTCGTGGAAGCCGAACCAGCGCGGCGACGGGTTCGGCCGCTTGATCCCGTAGACCACGCCGCCCGCGCTGTAGAGCAGGCCGCCGACGACGACCAGGACGAGGACGGCGACACCGCCGGTGCGCATGAAGTCGGGCAGGTAGAAGACGGCCGCCCAGCCCATGGCGATGTAACACGGTGTGTAGAGCCAGCGCGGGGCGCCGACCCAGAAGACGCGGAAGAGGATGCCGGCCACGGCCGCGCTCCAGATGCCCCACAGCAGCCACCGGCCCTTGGAGTCCGGCAGGAGCAGCATGGTCAGCGGTGTGTAGGTGCCCGCGATGATCAGGAAGATGTTGGCGTGGTCCAGCCGGCGCAGGACGCCGTCCATGCGCGGGCTCCAGTCGCCCCGGTGGTACAGCGCGCTCACGCCGAACAGCAGGCATGCGGTCAGAGCGAAGACGCCGCAGGCGATGCGCCCTCTGGAGGAGTCGGCGAGGGCGGTCAGCACCAGACCCGCGACCAGAACGGCCGGAAACATGCCGAGGTGCAGCCAGCCACGCAGTTTCGGCTTCACCGGGTGAGGCAGGGAGAGCGCCTGTGGACCGTGGCCGTCGGCCGCCGAGTCCGAGGGCGCGTCGGGGACGAACGCAGTCATGGCCGAATGGTAGCTACGGAACCGTAAGTGACGGATCAGCGCCTCGGCTTGACCGGCGAAGAGTGGCCATCCTCTCACTCCGGCCCGGCGACGGTTACGCAAACGGTCGGTCAGGTGAACGCAACGTACACGTAAAGCGGCGCGGAAAACCGTGGCGAGCCTCACGTTGCTCACCTGTGCACTCCTCTGGACAGATGGGCGCGAACGTCGGATGATCAAATGAGTGCGGTCGGCACCGGATGAGCGCCCAAGATCCTCCGTGAAGCATCCGGGTCGCAGCCCCCACGGGGCCTCCACATCACAAAAAATCCCTCATTTAGGAGCAATCGTGGCGCGCGACATCGCGGCTCCCACCGTCCCCACCACCCATCAGGGGCTGATCTCGTGGGTCAACGAGATCGCTGAACTGACCCAGCCGGACAACGTGGTCTGGTGTGACGGATCCGAGGCCGAGTACGAGCGACTGTGCGAAGAGCTCGTGGAAAAGGGCACCTTCCGCAAACTCGACCCGATCAAGCGCCCCCACTCCTACTACGCGGCCTCCGACCCCACCGACGTCGCCCGCGTGGAGGACCGGACCTTCATCTGCTCCGAGAAGGAGGCGGACGCCGGCCCGACCAACCACTGGAAGGCCCCCGCCGAGATGCGGGAGATCTTCCAGGGCTCCGGAGGGCAGGGCGGTCTGTTCCGCGGCTCGATGCGCGGCCGGACCATGTACGTCGTGCCCTTCTGCATGGGCCCGCTCGGCTCGCCGCTGTCCGCACTCGGCGTGGAGATCACCGACTCGGCGTACGTCGCCGTCTCCATGCGCACCATGACGCGCATGGGCCAGGCCGTCCTGGACGAGCTCGGCTCCGATGGCTTCTTCGTCAAGGCCGTCCACACCCTGGGCGCCCCGCTGGAGCCCGGCCAGGCGGACGTCCCCTGGCCCTGCAACCAGACCAAGTACATCTCGCACTTCCCCGAGGACCGCGAGATCTGGTCCTACGGCTCCGGCTACGGCGGCAACGCCCTGCTCGGCAAGAAGTGCTACGCCCTGCGCATCGCCTCCGTCATGGCCCGTGACGAGGGCTGGCTCGCCGAGCACATGCTCGTGCTGAAGCTGACCCCGCCGCGCGGCGAGGCCAAGTACGTCGCCGCCGCCTTCCCGAGCGCCTGCGGCAAGACCAACCTCGCCATGCTGGAGCCGACCGTCCCCGGCTGGACGGTCGAGACCATCGGCGACGACATCGCCTGGATGCGCTTCGGCGAGGACGGCCGGCTCTACGCCATCAACCCCGAGGCCGGCTTCTTCGGCGTCGCGCCCGGCACCGGCGAGCACACCAACGCCAACGCAATGAAGACCCTGTGGGGCAACTCCGTCTTCACCAACGTCGCCCTCACCGACGACAACGACGTGTGGTGGGAGGGCATGACCGAGGAGTCCCCGGCCCACCTGACGGACTGGAAGGGCAACGACTGGACGCCCGAGTCCGGCGTCCCGGCCGCCCACCCCAACGCCCGTTTCACCGTCCCGGCCTCGCAGTGCCCGATCATCGCGCCCGAGTGGGAGGACCCCAAGGGCGTGCCGATCTCGGCGATCCTCTTCGGCGGCCGCCGCGCCACCGCCGTACCGCTGGTGACGGAGTCCTTCGACTGGAACCACGGCGTCTTCCTCGGCGCCAACGTGGCCTCCGAGAAGACCGCCGCCGCCGAGGGCAAGGTCGGCGAGCTGCGCCGCGACCCGTTCGCGATGCTGCCGTTCTGCGGTTACAACATGGGCGACTACATGGCCCACTGGATCGACGTGGCCAAGGACAAGGACCAGTCCAAGCTGCCGAAGATCTACTACGTCAACTGGTTCCGCAAGGACGACGAGGGCAAGTTCGTCTGGCCCGGCTTCGGCGAGAACTCCCGGGTCCTGAAGTGGATCGTGGAGCGCCTGGACGGCACGGCCGAGGGCGTCGAGACCCCGATCGGCATCCTGCCGACGAAGGACGCCCTCGACACCGACGGCCTGGAACTGGCCGAGTCCGACCTGGAGTTCCTGCTCACGGTCGACAAGCAGGTCTGGCGCGAGGAGGCCGCCCTGGTCCCCGAGCACCTCAACACCTTCGGCGAGCACACGCCGAAGGAACTGTGGGACCAGTACCGCGCGCTGGTGGAGCGCCTCGGCTGATCCCACCCCCTGTACTCCGCGGCCGGCTGGAACCGACAGTGCCCTGACCAGCAACATCGTCACGGCCGGCCGCGGAACCGACTGGCGGGGCCCGCACAACGGCGTGCGGGGTTCCGGGCCCGTCGCCGCTCTCCGTCCGCCCCGACGGAAACCGCCGGCGACAGGCCCACTCCCGCCCGCTTCGGCGCGGCCCGCCCCGCGGGCTCACGAACGTGCCGATGGATGACCGAGCGCTCCGGCCGACTGCCTACGTCGACCGGAGCGCTCGGGCGTTCTCGCGGCGGCCGGCAATCGGGGGACGATCGGGCGATTGCGGGTCTGCGGCAGGCGTGACGAGCTCCGGGTGCGGGTACCCGACGGTCCTCACAGAGGGGTTAGTGGCGCCCGGTCCGCGCGTCGCTGCGGGTGCGCGCGGACCGGGGCCGTCAGGGGGAGCCCCGCGGGGCTCAGCGGGACGCCAGGGTGCGCGGCTCCAGCGCCGCGGTGTGGGCGTCCATCCGCTCGGCGGCCAGGATCGCGGCCGCCGTGTCGGCCCGGGAGGCGGCGACGACCAGCGCGCGACCCGCCAGGGCGTGCGCCCGCCGGTGCAGGGCGGTGGTGTCCCGCTCGGGCCGGCCGCTCATCGGCGCGCGCACCGGGGTGCGTCCTCCGCGCAGCCTGCTCACCTGCTCCGCGAGCCGCTCCGCCGCGGTGTCCAGGTCGGCCGAGGCCCCGGTCGCGCGCAGCTCGTCCGTGACGGCGAGCAGGGCGGCGAGATGGCCCGCGAGCTGGATGTCCAGCTCTTCCTCACGGGAACGGTGGGGGAAGTCCGGGTTGGGGCCGTCCACCGTGCTGTGGACCGACTTGGCGCGGATCGGTTCGTACATGGGAAGGCCTCCTGAGGTTTTACAGGAAACCATCCTAGCTTAGATTTCGTCTAAAGTTGAGTTGTTCACAAAACCGGACTGCCCGCGCACGTAGGGTGAGCGGGCAGGTCGAGGGTCGTCTTCCGTCGGATCAGGGCTGGCTGTAGCCGTCCAGGAAGTGCCCGATCCGTCCCACCGCGTCGGTCAGGTCCCCGACCGTCGGCAGGGTCACCACCCGGAAGTGGTCCGGCTCCGGCCAGTTGAAGCCCGTGCCCTGCACGACCATGATCTTCTCGCGCCGGAGCAGGTCCAGGACCATGCGGCGGTCGTCCTTGATCTTGAAGACCTTCGGGTCGAGGCGCGGGAAGAGGTACAGCGCGCCCTTGGGCTTCACGCAGGTCACACCGGGGATCTGGGTCAGCAGCTCGTAGGCCGTGTCCCGCTGCTCGCGCAGCCGGCCGCCCGGCAGTACCAGGTCGTTGATCGTCTGCCGCCCGCTGAGCGCCGCGACGACTCCGTGCTGCCCGGGCATGTTCGCGCACAGGCGCATGTTCGCCAGGATCGTCAGACCCTCGATGTAGGAATCGGCGTGGGCGCGCGGCCCGGAGATCGACATCCAGCCGACCCGGTAACCGGCCACCCGGTAGGCCTTCGACATGCCGTTGAAGGTGAGGGTGAGCAGGTCGGGGGCCACGGAGGCGGTCGGCGTGTGCGTGGCGCCGTCGTAGAGGATCTTGTCGTAGATCTCGTCGGAGCAGACGAGCAGGTTGTGCCGGCGGGCGATGTCGGTCAGGCCCTTGATCATCGCCTCGTCGTAGACGGCCCCCGTCGGGTTGTTGGGGTTGATGATCACGAGCGCCTTGGTCCGGTCGGTGACCTTGCGCTCGATGTCGGCGAGGTCCGGCATCCAGTCAGCCTGCTCGTCGCAGCGGTAGTGCACGGCGGTGCCGCCGGACAGGGAGACGGCGGCGGTCCACAGCGGGTAGTCGGGCGCGGGCACGAGGACCTCGTCACCGTCGTCCAGCAGGCCCTGCATCGCCATCACGATCAGCTCGGACACGCCGTTGCCGATGAAGACGTGCTCGACGTCCGTCTCTATGCCGAGGGTCTGGTTGTGCATGACCACGGCCCGGCGGGCCGCCAGCAGTCCCTTGGCGTCGCCGTAGCCGTGCGCCGACGACACGTTGCGGAGGATGTCCTCCAGGATCTCGGGCGGGCACTCGAAGCCGAACGCCGCCGGGTTGCCGGTGTTGAGCTTGAGGATCCGGTGACCGGCCGCTTCCAGCCGCATCGCCTCCTCGAGCACCGGGCCCCGGATCTCGTAACAGACGTTGGCGAGCTTGGTCGACTGGATCACCTGCATGCCTGGGAGCTTACGGCCCGGTAACGCGTCCCGGGTCGTGTTTTCCGCCACGTGAGACGCGGGGGTTTGGGGCGATATCGCCGCGCGCTGTCCCACCAGCACCTTCGGTCCCTAGAATGCGCCGCCATGTCCAAGTCATTCGAGTACGCCGACGGAGTGACCGGCAGCGAGCCGCAGGGCGCCCCGAACGTGTACCTGCCGCAGTCCGCCGCGCCTCCGGTCTACGACGCCTACGCCGATCCGGCTGCGGCGCACGGATGGCAGGACGTGTACGACGCGGCGGCCGGCGGCGCCGGGGGGCCGGGGTACGGCGCGGACACCCCGGGCGCGTACCCCGGCGGCACCCCCGGCCGCCTGCACCCCGACGGCACGGGCGGTGCGGACGGCGCCGGTGACACCCGTGAGCTGCCTGCGGTGCCGGCGCGTGGCCGGACGGGTGCGGGCCACCGCGCCCGGCGCAAGCCCGCTCCGCGGCTCCCGCGCCGCGTGGCGGTCGCCGCCGGTGCCGTGGGGGCCGTGTCGGCGGTCGCTCTGATCGCCGGGTTCTCCCTGTCGGGCGGGCCCTCCGGGGGCGCGCGGGGCGGCGAGGGCGGCCGCACGGGTCCGACGGCGGGGGAGACGTCCGCGGCGGAGACCGCGGGTACCGGCCCGGCGCCGACCCCCGACGTTCCGCTCGCCGGCCGGCCGGACGGTTCTGACGGTTCTGACGGGTCGTCCGGAGAGACGTCCGTGCCGCCGTCCTCCGCGGTGGGCCGCACCCCGTCCGCGTCCGGCACGGACGGCGCGCCCCAGGCCACGGGGTCGACGAGCAGTGCCCCGGCGGCCACCGCCCCCACCGCCACGGCCACGGCGCCCGGCAACTCCGGTGACAATCCGGGGCGCGGCCGCGGCGGCACGAAGGGACCCAAGTGACCCTCCGGTAAGGGCGGTTGAGTAGGGTCGGGCCGGACGTCGGCATTCCGGTTGTGGAACGGGTTCTTGTGCCGCCCCCTTGTGACGATCACAATGCACATGACAACAGTGCAGGCGGCCGGAAGATTTCCGGCCGCCTCGTCGCAAGAGGGGACCCCCCATGAGAAAACCTCTCGCCGCCGCGTTCTGCGCCCTGGCGATAGCCGGGGCCGGCGCGGCTCCCGCGACCGCCGCCGACGCCGCCCCCACGGGCGTCGGCAAGGCCGCGGACACGGGCTCGGCCACGTCCGCCGTCTCGGGCGTGGTCACGTCCGTGGAGCAGACGCTGTCCGGGCTCACCAACCCGTCGGCCAAGGCCGTGAACTTCGCCGGCACCGTGGCGCTCAGCAACTGCTCCGGCTCGGTCGTCCGGATGCCGGACTCCGAGGCCGACGACCCGGCGCTCGTGATGACCAACGGCCACTGCCTGGAATCCGGCTTCCCCGGCCCCGGCCAGGTCCTCGTCGACAAGGCCTCCAGCCGCACCTTCAGCCTGCTCAACTCCTCCGGCTCGCGCGTCGCCACCCTGCGCGCCGCCAAGCTCGCCTACGGCACGATGACCGACACGGACGTCGCGCTGTACCAGCTCACCACCACGTACGCGCAGATCAAGAGCTCGTACAACATCAACGCGCTGACGCTGAACGACACCCACCCGGTGGCCGGCACCGCCATCAGCATCCCCTCCGGCTACTGGAAGCGGATCTACAGCTGCTCCATCGACGGGTTCGCGTACCGCTTGAAGGAGGGCGACTGGACCTGGAAGGACTCGGTCCGTTACACCTCCGCCTGCAACACCATCGGCGGCACGTCCGGCTCGCCCGTCGTCGACCAGGCCACCAACAAGGTCGTCGCCATCAACAACACCGGCAACGAGGACGGTGAGCGCTGCACGGTGAACAACCCGTGCGAGGTCGACGCGAACGGCACCGTGACCGTCCGCAAGGGCATCAACTACGCCCAGGAGACCTACGGAATCCCGGCCTGCTTCGGGATCGACAACAAGCTCGACCTGAGCGCGAGCGGCTGCACCCTGCCCAAGCCGTAAGGCAGGGTGCCGGCCGGGCGGTCACGCGGGAGGAGTCCTGCGGACCGCCCGGCCCGCCAGCACGTCCGTGCGCCGGCCGTCCTCGATGACGAACCGGCCGTCGACCAGGACGTACGGAATGCCCGTCGGGAGCGTGCGCGGCTGCGCGAAGGTCGAGCCCGCCGCGACCGTCGCCGGGTCGAAGAGGACCAGGTCGGCCCTGTAACCCTCGCGGACCAGGCCCCGGTCGGGCAGCCGCAGCCGCGCGGCCGGGCGCGAGGTGAGGTGCGCGACGCACTCCTCCAGCGACAGCACCCCCAACTCCCTGACGTAGTGCCCGAGGTAGTGCGGGAAGGTGCCGTAGGCGCGCGGGTGCGGCTTGGCGCCCTGGAGGATGCCGTCCGAACCGCCCGTGTGCACCCGGTGGCGCATGATCGCCCGGACGTTCTCCTCGTGGCCCACGTGCTGGAGGATCGTCGGGGCCAGCCGGTCCGCCAGCAGCAGCCCGCGCGCGGTCACCCAGGGCTCCTCGCGCCGCCGGTCCGCCGACTCCCGGACCGTCCGGCCGACGAAATCGGCCAGGGCCGGATCGTTCACGCCGGAGATCTCGATGGTGTCCCAGTCGACCGGCACGCCGTGGCAGCCGTCGGACCCGGTGACCTCCAGGTGGTGGCGGACGCGTTCCGCGGTCTCCTCGTCCGCCAGCCGCCTGAGGGTCTCCTCCGGGCCGCCCTCGCTCGCCCAGCTCGGCAGCACGGCCGCCAGCGTCGTACAGCCCGGGGTGTACGGGTAGGTGTCGAGGCTGATGTCGGACCCGGCCGCCAGCGCCTCGTCCAGCAGGGTCAGCAGCTCGGGTGCCCGGCCCTCGTTCACGCCGAAGTTCATGGTGGCGTGGGCGAGATGCAGGGAGCAGCCCGCCTCCCGGGTCAGGGCGACCATCTCCTCGTAGGCCTGAAGGGCCCCGGCGCCGTAGGAGCGGTGGTGCGGGCAGTAGTAGCCGCCGTAGGAGGCCACCACCCGGCACAGTTCGGTCAGTTCGGCGTTCCGCGCGTACATGCCGGGCGTGTACGTCAGCCCCGACGACATGCCGACGGCGCCCTGCTCCAGGCCCTCGGCGACCAGCCGGCGCATCCGCTCCAGCTCGGCGGGTGTGGCCGCGCGGTCCTCCCAGCCGACGGCGAGCGCCCGGACCGTGCCCTGCGGAACGAGGTAGGCCGCGTTCACGGCGATCCCCCGGTCCAGCCGGTCCAGGTACTCGCCGACCGTGCGCCAGTCGAAGTCGATGTCGTCGCCCGGGCCGTTCCACCCGGCGATCGCCCGCCGCACCTCGCCGAGCGTGCGGTCGTCGACCGGCGCGTACGACAGGCCGTCCTGGCCGATGACCTCCAGGGTGACGCCCTGCGCGGCCTTGGCGCTGTGGTCGGGGTCGCGCAGCAGCGCCAGGTCGCTGTGGGCGTGCATGTCGACGAAGCCGGGGGAGAGGACCAGGCCCTCGGCGTCCAGCTCCCGGCGCGCCTTCGGCCGCTGACAGCCGGCCGCGGCGGCCTCCTTGACGATGGAGACGATCCGGCCGCCGTCGACCACCACATCGGCCCGGTACGCGTCCGCGCCGGAGCCGTCGACGACGTCGGCGTCCCGGATGACGAGTTCTTCCATCGCGCCTGGCCTCCTAGAAGAACGTGCGGACGTAGTCGACGACCGTGCCGTCCGCCTCCGCGACGGGGATCAGCTGCCACTTGTCGAACGAGGTGCACGGGTGGGACAGGCCGAGGCCCACCCAGTCGCCGACCTCCAGATCCGCCTCCGGGGTGGTGGCGAGCCAGGCGTGCTGGTCGGACAGGGCCGTCACCGACACGCCGGTGGCCGGGCGCTCGGTGCCGTCCCGGCGGATCACCTGGGCGAAGGGCAGGTCGAGGTCGTAGGCCGCGTCCCGCTTGCCCGCGTTGACGAAGGCCTGTTCGGCCGACGGCCGCGAGACCACCTGGGTCCACAGGCGGAACGCCGGCTCCAGCGCGCCCTCCTCGGGGACCCGGTTGAACGGGGTCAGCTTGCGGTAGCGCCCGTCGTCGTGCGAGACGTAGGCGCCGGAGCGGAGCAACTTCAGCACGGGGAGCGACAGTTCCGGGATCTCCGCGAAGACGTCGGCGACCGCGTCGAACCAGGCGCTGCCGCCCGCGCTGACCACGATCTCGTCCAGTCCGGTGAACCGCCCCGCCTCGTCGAACTCGGCGGCGAGCGCGACCAGCCGCCGCAGCCACGCCGTCACCCGCCCGGTGTCGGCCTTCGGCACCTCGCCCTCGTAGCCCGCGACACCGACCAGCCGCAGCGTCCGCGTGCCCGCCACCGCGTCCGCGACCGCCGCGCACTCCGCCTCCGTACGCACCCCGGTCCGGGCGCCCTCGCCGGCCGCGAGCTCGACGACGACGTCCAGGGGCCGCGTGGCGTCCCGGAGGGCTGCGTCCATCAGCTCGACGCCGCGCACGGAGTCGACGTAGCAGACGAACCGGAAGTCCGGGTCGGCGTCGAGCTCGGCGGCGATCCAGCGCAGGGCCGCCGCGTCGACCAGCTCGTTGGCGAGGAACACGCGCCGGGTCCCGAAGGCGCGCGCCACCCGCACCTGGTGCGGCACGGCCAGGGTGATGCCCCACGCCCCGTGCTCGATCTGCCGCTGGAACAGCTGCGGCGCCATGGAGGTCTTGCCGTGCGGCGCGAAGGCCAGGCCGTGCCGGGCCGCGTACGTCTCCATGAGCCTCAGGTTGTGCTCCAGGCGCTCGGCGGACAGTGCGAGCACGGGCGTGGCGAAGCCGCCGGTGAAGAGGTTGCGGCGCTGGCCGGCCAGCTCGCCGACGGTCAGTCCGTCGGCCTCCGGCGGGAGGCCCTTGAACCGGTGGTCGACGCGTTCTGCGGCGAGCCGGGCGAGGGACTCGGCTGCGGTGTCGGCTGTCATGGAGCCTCCTGATCAGCGGTGTTGCATCTCTTGCAACCTTCATTGCGTATGTTGCTCAACGCTGTCTAACATCTCGGCCACCGCCGGTCAATGAAACCGCCACCCACCGACCTCGCCGAGGAGCTACGAGCATCGTGACCCCCACCGGACCCTGCAACGGCCCCGACGTCGTGGACGTCGTCGCGCTCGGCGAGTCCATGGTCACGTTCCTGCCCTCCCGGCCGGGCCGCCTCGCCGACGTGCCGTCGTTCGAGCGGTGCATCGGCGGGGCGGAGTCCAACGTGGCGTGCGTGCTGGCGGCGGCGGGGCACTCCGTGCGGTGGGTCGGCGCGGTCGGCGCCGACGGCTTCGGCGACCACCTCGTCGAGGAGATCGGGTCCTACGGCGTCGACGTCGCGTCCGTACGGCGCGATCCGGCGCGTCCGACCGGCATCTACTTCCGCACGGCGGGGGACCGGGCCACCGACGCCCACGAGGTGGCCTACTACCGGGCCGGATCGGCCGCCTCGGCGATGTCCACCGACACCGTGGACCTGGCGGCCGTCCGGGCCGCCCGGGTGCTGCACCTGTCGGGGATCACGGCCGCGCTCTCCGGGAGCTGCCTGGACCTGCTGTGGGAACTGACCGAGCCGGACCCGCGGCGGCCGCTCGTCTCCTTCGACATCAACCACCGGCCGGGGCTCTGGCCCGACCCCGACGGGCCCCGGGTCCTGCTGGACCTCGCCCGCCGCGCGGACCTCGTCTTCGTCGGCTCCGACGAGGCCCTCGACGCGTGGGGACTGCACGGCGCGTCCGCGGTCCGGGACGCGCTGCCCGAGCCCGAGCTCGTGGTCGTCAAGATGGGCCCGGGTGGCGCCGTCGCCCTCGACAAGGACCTCAGTGACACGGAGGACGCGGACGGCACGGCCACCCTCGCCCCCGCCCCCCGCGTGGACGTCGTCGCCGCCGTCGGCGCGGGAGACGCCTTCGCCGCCGGGTTCCTCTCCGCCACCCTGCGCGGACTGCCCGTCCGGGACCGGCTGCGGCACGGGCATCTGATGGCCGCCGCCGCCCTCACCGTGCCCGGTGACCTCGCCACACCGCCCGCGCGGGAGCACGCCGACCGGCTCGTCGCCCTGGACGACGCGGCATGGGGGAGACTGCGACTCGGCCCGGGCTGGACCGAGCGGACACAGCGGGCCGACGAGGAGGTACGTACGCCATGAGCCAGACCGTCGACCGCGCGCTCAGCATCCTGCCGTTGCTCGCCGAGGGCCCCGCCGACCTGGGGCAGGTCGCCGACCGCCTCGGTGTGCACAAGTCCACGGCACTGCGCCTGCTGCGCACCCTGCACGAGCACGGACTCGTCTACCGCCAGTCCGACCAGCGCTACCGCCTGGGCGCCCGGCTCTTCGCCCTCGCCCAGGAGGCGATGGAGAACCTCGACGTCCGCGAGATCGCCCACCCCCACCTGGTCCGCCTCAACGAGGACTGCGGGCACACCGTGCACCTCGCCGTGTACGAGGAGAACGAGGTCCTCTACATCGACAAGGTCGAGAGCCGCTACCCGGTGCGGATGTACTCCCGCATCGGCAAGCCCGTGGCCATCACCGTCGCCGCGGTCGCCAAGCTGCTCCTGGCCGACCTGCCCGAGCACGAGCGGCGGGCGGTCGCGGAGAAACTCGACTACCCCACCTACACGTCCCGTTCGACACCCAACGCCGGCGCGTTCCTGCGTGAACTGGAGAAGGTGCGCGAACAGGGCTGGGCCACCGACCTCGGCGGCCACGAGGAGTCCATCAACTGCGTCGCGGCGCCCGTCCGCGGCGCCGACGGCCGCGTCGTCGCCGCGATGTCGGTCTCCGCGCCGAACGTCGTCGTCACCGCCGACGAACTCCTCACCCTCCTGCCGCTGGTGCGCCGCACGGCGGACGCCATCAGCGGCGAGTACTCCGGCAGGACACCAGTGAAGGGCACCGTATGACGGACAAGATCGCGCTCACCCCCACGACCCACACCACCCCGCCGGCGAAGTTCTCGCACGGGGTGAGGAAGGGCAACATCCTCCAGGTCGCCGGCCAGGTCGGCTTCCTGCCCGCCGAGGAGGGCAAGGCGCCCACGCCCGCCGGGCCCACCCTGCGCGAGCAGACCCTCCAGACCCTCGCCAACGTCAAGGCGATCCTGGAGGAGGGCGGCGCCTCCTGGGACGACGTGATGATGATCCGCGTCTACCTGACGGACGTGGCCCACTTCGCCGAGATGAACGAGATCTACAACGCGTACTTCGAGGAGCAGGGGCTGACCCAGCCGCCCGCCGCGCGCACGACGGTCTACGTCGGCCTGCCCGCGGGACTCCTCGTCGAGATCGACGCGCTGGCCGTCCTCGGCTGACCCACCCCACCCCGCCTTCGTCGAGGCGCGGCGCCTTCGATGCGCCGCGCCGCGCTCCCCCCTACCCAGAAGCTGTATGCATTTACGCAGAGGACCCCCGAATGTCCCACCCGCTCGCTGCGTCCGCCCCCGCCGAGACCCCGCCGCACACCGGAGGACTGCTCCTCCTCGTCGACGGCACGGCCGGACTCCTGCTCACCGCCGCGCTCGGCATCGTGCTGCTGCTGTTCCTCATCATCAAGGCGAGACTCCAGCCGTTCGTCGCCCTGCTCGCGGTCTCCATAGCCGTCGGCCTGGCCGCCGGTCTGTCGGTCACCGAACTCTTCGGCACCGTCCAGAAGTCGGACGCCGTCTCCACCATCGAATCCGGCATGGGCGGCATCCTCGGCCATGTCGCCATCATCATCGGCCTGGGCACCATGCTCGGCGCGATCCTCGAAGTCAGCGGTGGCGCCGAGGTGCTGGCGAGGCGTCTGCTCGGCCTGTTCGGTGAACGACGAGCCCCGCTCGCCATGGGCCTGACCGGCCTGATCTTCGGTATCCCGGTCTTCTTCGACGTCGGCATCTTCGTCCTAGCCCCGCTCGTCTACGCCGCCGCCAAGCGCTCGGGCAAGTCGATCCTGCTCTACTGCCTGCCGCTGCTCGCGGGCCTGTCCGTCACGCACGCCTTCCTGCCCCCGCACCCCGGCCCGGTGGCCGCCGCCGGTCTGCTGAACGTCGACCTCGGCTGGGTCATCCTGATGGGCATCGTCTGCGGTCTGCCCGCCGTGGTGGCCGCGTGGGGCTACGCAGCGTGGATCGGCCGCCGTATCTTCGTGCCCGTCCCGCAGGACATGGTCGAGGCGGCTCAGGAGGCCAAGCGGGCCGTCGTCGACGAGCAGCGGGCCGCCGGGGCCGCCCCCAGCGAGCAGCCGGTCTCCCTCGGCACGGTCCTCGGCATCATCGGCACCCCGCTGGTGCTCATCCTCGCCGCGACGTTCTCCTCGATCGCCCTGGACCCTCCCCCGAGCTCTCCGACGGGCTCCGAGCAGGGGGTGCCCCCATCCCTCCGCTCGGTGATCGAGTTCTTCGGCAACCCGTTCGTGGCGCTGACGATCGCCCTGTTCCTCGCGTACTACCTGCTGGGCATCCGCCGAGGATGGTCCCGCAAGTCCCTGGAGACGGTGTCGACCGCGTCCCTCAAGCCGGTCGGCAACATCCTGCTGGTGGTCGGCGCGGGCGGCGTCTTCGGCGCCGTCCTCAAGGCCAGCGGCGTCGCCCAGGCGCTCTCGGACACGTTCGACGACGTGGGCCTGCCGGTGCTCGTCCTGTCCTACCTGATCTCCGTCGTGCTGCGCGTCGCCCAGGGCTCGGCGACGGTCGCCATCGTCACGACGGCCGGCATCGTCGCCCCCCTGCTCTCCGAGGGTGACCACTCCCAGGCCTTCGTCGCCCTGGTCATCATGGCCATCTCGGCCGGCTCCATCTTCGCCTCGCACGTCAACGACGGCGGCTTCTGGATGGTCGCGAAGTACTTCGGCATCAGCGAGCGCGACACCCTCAAGACCTGGACCGTTCTGGAGAGCGTGCTGTCGGTGGCGGGGTTCGCGGTGGCGGCGGTTTTGAGTCTGTTCGTGTAGGCGTCTCATAACGATGCCGGGGTCGACTGTGTGCCGCACAGGTTTGTCGACCATACTGCTCCGCTGTGGAGCAGCGCATAGGTTCGAGCAGCCAGCCCCTGGAAGGCGCCGGATTCGACCCGGCCTTCATCCCCGGGCTCACGTCACCCGCGTCCCCACGGACGGAGGACGGCGAGCCGGAGAAGAAGCCCGAGGCCGTGGACGTCGAGGAGGCCGAAGAGGAAGCCGCCGAGGCGGAGGAGACGGCAGAGACGTCCCCCTCCGAGCCGGAGGAGGACACCGAGGCCGACGGCCCCGTCTTCGAGGCGTCCGACCGCCGCGCCAGGCTGGTCGCCGACCACAGAGGCGTACGACTGTCCCTGGACGACCAGGAATGCGAGTTCCGCTGGGACGAGATCGGCGCGGTGGAGACGGAGACGGCCCGTTTCGGCAAGCGGTACACCGTCACCGTCCACACCCCTGACCGGCGCTGGTACCCGATCGAGATCGAGGCGCCGGCCAGGAGCCACTTCAAGGAGTGGGACGCGCAGTTGGACGCGGTGCTGGACGCCTACTTCGAGGAAGACGCCGGCTAGGCGCAGTACTGGCTCTCCTTGCCGATCGACCGGTACATGCAGTCCGCGTTCTCCAGCAGTTGCAGCACCGCATCGCGGTTACGGGAGGTCTCCCGCTCGATCACCTCGTCGGGCGGGTAGAACCCACCCCCACCGGACCGGGGGTACATCTCGAAGGTGTACGCGAAGATCTTGTGCGTGCCCCAGAGATAGTCGTCGATCGACCCGTCGGTGATGTACAGGTCGCTGGACTGCTCCGCCGTGTACCCGTTGCTCGCGGCCATCTTCCGCCCGACCGCCTTGAACGCCGCGTTGTCGTCCGCGGTCATGCCGGTCGCCGTGTCGGAGTACGTGTAGCCGAACGGCCACAGCACCAGCTCGCTGTAGGTGTGGAAGTCGACCCCCGCCTTGATCTGCTGCGTGCCGCCGACGACCCGGCTGCGCACGAAGTCCGCCACGACCTTCACCTCGGGTGCGGACTCGGCGGACGACCCCCGGTAGGTGTCGGACGACGTGGAGCCCGAGGAGCCGCCGCAGCAGCCCCAGCGGTAGTTCCAGTTGCGGTTCAGGTCCGTACCGACGTACGACGAGCCGGAGTTGGGCTGCCGGTTCTTGCGCCAGGAGCGGTACGAGCCGGTGGCGATGTCGTACTCACCGCCGTCCGGGTTGATGTCCGGGATGATCCAGATCTCACGGTTGTTCACCATTCCGGTGACGCGTGAGTCGGAACCGTAGTCGGAGGTCAGCTCGCGCAGCAGGTAGAGCGCCATCTCGACGGTCAGGTGCTCGCGGGCGTGCTGGTGGTGCGTGAACAGCACCTCCGGTTCGGACTCGTCGGAGCCGACGTTGTCGCTGATCTTGATGGCGACGATGTTCCGGCCCTGGTACGACGTGCCGATCACGCGCTGGCTCGCGATGGACGGGTTGGCCGAGACGATCGCGTTGATCTCGCTCGTCATCTCCGCGTAGTTGTGGTACTTCGAGTCGCCCGACGGGAAGTCGAAGAGCCGGACGCCGTCCTCGCCCGCGGAGCGGTCGGGCACCGCGCCGAGCGGGGCGACCTCGTAGCCCAGCGCGCGCAGCTTCTTGATCTGGGCGGCGCGGCCGGAGACCACGACACCGTGGCCGTGGACCTCGTCCACGGTCACGCCCGTGCGCTGAAGTGCCGTGCGGTCCTCGGCCGTCGAGTGCAGATGGACCTCGTACTGGCGGACGTCGTCGGCCGTGGCGGCCGCTTGACGGGCGCTGTCGGCGGTGGCGTCGGTCGTCGTCGCGGACAAGGGCGCCGCGAGGGCGAGGGCGAGGAGGCCGGCGAGGGCGGCGGTGCGTCTGCCGGTGCGGGCACCGGAGCCTCGTATGCGAAGTCGCATGAAATCTCCTTGTGGGAGGTGGGGTTGTTCCGTGCGACGTGCTTGGTGCGGGTGGCGCACATCGTTCTGCTAATGGCATGAGCAGGTCAAGACTGAAAGTGGCCGCGCAGTGTACGCGTGCGGCGCCACGGTCGAGGTGACCCGGCGGAAGTACACCCACAGGGGTGGCCGCGGCGTGCATACGTGTACGCAGGGGGAGAGGGTGAGGGTTCGCGCAAGGGGAGCCGGAGTGTCCGGATCCCCGGACGACACCCCTCAGAGGACTGGCTGATCATGGGCGGATCAGCGCCACGACGGGACCACCACCTGCCGGCCGAGACGACCAGTTTCGTCGACCGGCGTGGCGAACTGACCCAGGGCCGCGAACTGTTGGCCCGCGCACGACTGGTGACGCTGACCGGGCCGGGCGGCGTCGGCAAGACCCGGCTCGCCGCGCGCATCGCGGCCCGGGTGCGGCGGGCCTTCCCGGACGGCGTGCGCTTCGTGCACCTGTCCGGACTGCACGACCCGGCCCTCGTCCCGCTCGCGTCCGCCGACGCGCTCGGGCTCCACGACCACTCCGCCCAGCCGCCCCTGGACGCCCTCGTCGAGCAGGTGAGGGACCGGCGGCTGCTCCTCGTCGTCGACAACTGCGAACACCTGGCGGGTGCGTGCGCCCAGCTCGCGGCGGCCCTGCTGCACGGCACCGAGGGCGTACGGATCCTCGCCACCAGCCGGCACCGCCTCGGCCTCACCGAGGAACACCTGCTGGAGGTACGGCCGCTGCCGGTGCCCGACCCGGACGGCGACCTGGCCGCCGCCGAGGGCTACCCGGCCCTCACCCTCTTCGCCGACCGGGCCGCCGCCGTCGTCCCCGGCTTCCGCCTCACCGCCGCCAACCGCGCCTCCGTCGCCCGGCTGTGCCACCGCCTGGACGGTCTGCCCCTCGCCATCGAACTGGCCGCCGTCCGCATGCGCGTCCTCGACGTCGACCAGCTCCTGGACCGCCTCGGCGACCGCTACCGCTTCCTCACCACCGGCAGCCCCACCGCCCTGCCCCGCCACCAGACCCTGCGGGCGGCGGTCGCCTGGAGCCACGACCTGTGCACCACCCCCGAGCAGACGGTGTGGGCCCGGCTGTCGGTCCTGGCGGGCAGCTTCGACCTGGAGACGGCGGAGGCGGTGTGCGCGGACGGCATCCCGGAGGGCCCGGCCCCTCGGCCCACGGAGGGTTCCCAGCCGCCGGAGGGTCCCTGTGCGTCGGGGGCTTGTCGGTCCCTGGAGGGCCGCTGTGCGTCGGGGGCTTGTCGGTCCCTGGAGGGTCCCTGTGTGCTGGAAGCCTGTCGGTCCCCGGAGGGCTCCCGATCGCCGGACGGCTTCCGTTCACCGGACGGCTCCCGTTCGCCGGAGGGCTCCCGTTCACCGGAGGGCCGCCGGTCCCCGGAGGGCTCCCGATCCACGTATGTCTCCCGGTCCCCGGAGGGCGCCTTCGTGCCTCCGGAAGGCGGGGAGCGGCTCGTCGCGTTGCCGGCCCCGGCCCTGACGGCGCTTCCGCCCGCCAGCCCGACCGCGCTCCCTGCCCGGCTCCCGGACGCCCCGGGATCACAGGCCCGGCTCACGGACGCCCCGGGGTCACAGGCCCGGCTCACGGACGCCCCGGGGTCACAGGCCCGGCTCCCGGACGCCCCGGGGTCACAGGCCCGGCTCCCGGACGACTCGGGGGCACCGGTCCGGCTCACGGACCCCCTGGGCCCACAGGCCCGGCTCACGGACCCCCTGGGCCCACAGGCCCGGCTCACGGACACTCCGGGACCACACGTCCGGCCCCCCGCGGCGTCCACCCGGGCTCCGGCCCCCGGCCTGCGCGCCGACGACGTTCTGGAAGCCGTCGCCGGGCTCGTGGACAAGTCCGTGCTCAGCCGTGAGCCCGGGCCCGGCGGGGTGCGCTACCGGCTGCTCGACACCCTGCGGCAGTACGGGCTGGAGCAGTTGCGGCGGGACGCCGGGGAGGAGGAGGCCGCCCGGCGGCGGCAGCGGGACTGGATGCTGCGGCGGGCCGAGGAGTGCGAGCGCGGCTGGTTCGGGCCCGGGCAGCCGGAGACCGTCGCCCGGCTGCGCGCCGACCGGGACAACCTGCGCGCCGCCCTCGACTTCAGCCTCTCCACCCCGGGCGAGGCCCTCGCCGCACTGCGCCTCGCCGGCACGCTCTGGTTCTACTGGCACGCCTGCGGCGCCTCCCGCGAGGGCCTGTACTGGCTCGACCGGGCTCTGACCGCCGCCCCCGAACCGACCCGGGAACGGGCCCGCGGCCTCTGGGTCGCCGGGCTGCTGGCCGCCGCCACCCGGGACTTCCCCCGGGGCCACCGCCACGCCACCGAGGCCCTCGCCCTCGCCCGTGCCCTCGGTGACACCGCCGAGGGCGCCCACGCCGAGTACGTCATCGGCGTCATCCGGCTGTTCGGCGGCGACCTGCCCGGAGCGCTGAGGCACTTCGAGACCACCGTCGCCCGCGGCCCCGTGCCCGGCCAGCACCTCAGCCTCGTCGGCCTCGACCAGGTCGAACTCGCCTGTGCGCTGGGCTTTCTGGGGGAGGCCGAGCGGGCCGTGCAGGTCTGCGAGCAGGCCCTGACGCTGTGCGAGCGGCACGGCGAGCAATGGGTGCGGTCGTACGTGCTGCGGATGCTCGCCCTCGCGCACACCGTGCACGGCGACTGGTCCCGGGCCGAACGGCACGCCCGCGAGGCCCTGCGGCTCAAACTCGCCGTGCACGACGTCATCGGCATCGCCCTCACCCTCGACCTGCTGGCGTCCGTCGCGGCGGCACGCGACGCCCACCGGCACGCCGCCCTGCTGCTGGGCGGCGCCGACCGCGTCTGGGCCGACATCGACACCGGCCGCTGGGGCGCCCACGTCCTCACCTCCGTACGCCGGGACAGCGAGGAGCGGGCCGCCCGGGCCCTGGGGCGCGAGGCGTTCGAGCGGGCCCACCGGCGAGGCGCGGCGCTCGGTCTCGCGGAGCTGGCCGGCCACGCGCTCCAGGAGCCCGGCCGCCCGCACCCCTCGGAGCCCGCCGTCCCGCCGCCGCACGACGACACCGTGGTGCGTCTGACCCGCCGCGAGACCGAAGTCGCCCGGCTCGTCGCCGAGGGACTCGCCAACCAGCAGATCGCGGACCGCCTGGTGATCGCCCGCCGCACCGCCGAAGGCCATGTGGAACGCATCCTCAGCAAGCTCGGCTTCAGCAACCGCAGCCAGATCGCCGCCTGGATGACGGCACAGCGCTGACCCCCCCCCACGACCCGCACGCGCACCGACCCGAGGGGATCACATGACCACCGGACAACTCCGCCCGTTCGACCACCGCATGGCCGTCTTCGACTCCGACGACGGCTTCGTCGCCGCCGCCCTGCCCTTCCTCGGCGAAGGACTCGGCGCCTCCGGCGAACCGCCGCCGGTGGCCATCGCCGCCCCGCGCAACCTGGACGTCCTGCGGGACGCCCTCGGCCGCGACGCGAAGGACGTCACCTGCATCCCGCACACCGACTGGTACACCGGCTCCGCCGCCAACGCCGTCGCCCGGGCCGCCGCGTACCTCACCGCGCACGCCGGCCCCGGCGGCCGGATCCACCTCGTCATGGAGCCCGTCTGGAGCGGCCGCGCCGGCCGCTCGGCCCGCGAGACCACCGAGTGGATCCGCTACGAGGCCTTCGCCAACCTCCTCTTCGCGCCCATGGCCACGACCGCCCTGTGCGCCTACGACACCCGCACCGCCGGGCCCGCCGTCGTCGCGGCGGCCCGTCGCACCCACCCCGACACGGAGGTGTACGAGGACCCGCTGCGCCTCGCGGCCGAACTCGACGCCGTGCCCCTGCCGTTGCCCCCGGCCGGTGCGCGGCCCCTGAGAGAGCCGCACGCCGCGGCCGTGCGGTGCTGGGCGACGGCCCGGGGACTGCCCGCCGCCGACGCCGAGCTGTTCGCCGCCGCCGTGGCGGAGACCGCGGCGGCCCTCGCGCCCCTCGGGGGTGACGCCCTGCTGTGGGGCGAGGCACCCGCCTGCGTCTGCGAACTGCGCTCGGCCCGCCGTCTCGACGACCCGCTCGCCGGCTTCGTCCCGCCCTCCGCCGCGGGCCCGGAACCGGGCCCGGGGCTCTGGTACGCGCGTCAGGTCTGCGCCTACGTGGACATCCGCGACGACGCCGACGGAGCGACGGTCCGTCTCCAGTACGCATGACGACCCCACCTGCGCGAACAGGTAGAGGATCGGGTAGTCCTCCCCCTGCGCCGGACCGCCCCCGCGGATCACCCTTGACCCATGCTGCAACTCTCCGGGCGGTACCTCCCGGACCCCGACGCCCACTACGGCCCGTTCCCGCAACCACCCCTGGGAGCAGGCCATCTGAGTGTCGAGTACGCACCGCTGCCCTCCGCCGTCCGCGAGGCACGCGCGGAGGTCCGCAGGCAGCTGGAGGCCTGGGGGGTCGCCGAGCGCGGTGAGGTGGCGGACGTGGCCGAACTGCTCGTCGGTGAACTGGCGGCCAACGCACTGGTGCACGCCGGGAGCCGTTTCCGGCTCACGCTCTTCGCCGCGCACGGCGTGCTGCGCTGCGAGGTCGCCGACGGCGAACGCCGCGTGCCGCGGGTGCTGGACGCGGGCACGGGGGAGAGCGGCCGTGGGATGTTCCTGGTGGACGCGCTCGCCCAGCGGTGGGGCTGCCACCGGGACGGGCCGGGCAAGACCGTGTGGTTCGAGCTCGGCACGTGCGGATCGGACGGCTGCGGTCGGCGACAGCCGTGACGCTCCGCCGGCCGGGCCCCGGCGGTGCGTCCAGCCGCCGGGCCCGGCTCCGGTCCGCACGTTCAGCGTGGTGGTTTCGCGCAGGTCTCGCACCCTCAGGGTGATTCCGCTCAGGCCCTCTTGTCGGCCCGGCCTCATTGCGGTTTCTTGACCTTCATGGCGGACACCACGGGAAACACCACGGAAAGCGCGGCCACACATCCCCCACAGCCCCGGAAGGCGAGCTGGAAGTACATCGGGCCGGGCATCGTCGTCGCGGCGACCGGCGTCGGTGCCGGCGACCTGGTCGCCACACTCATCGCGGGCAGCAACTTCGGCTACACCCTCCTGTGGGCCGCGATCATCGGCTGCCTGGTGAAGATCTCCCTGGCGGAGGCGGCGGGCCGCTGGCACCTGTCCACCGGCCGCACCCTGTTCGACGGCTGGGCGAGCCTCGGCCGCTGGACCACGTGGTTCTTCGCGGTCTACGTCGTGGTCTGGGGGTTCGTCTACGGCGCGGCGGCGATGTCGTCGAGCGCGCTGCCGCTGCAGGCGTTGTTCCCGGACGTGATGGACCTCAAGTGGTGGGGCATCGCCTGTGGTCTGGTCGGACTGGTCTTCGTCTGGTTCAACAAGTACGCGGTGTTCGAGAAGGTCATGACGGTCCTGGTGGGCGTCATGTTCGTGGTGACGGTGTACCTGGCGGTCCGCGTCAGTCCGAACATCCCCGACGCCTTCGCCGGGCTCCTGCCGGTGCTGCCGGACGAGAAGGACTCGATCCTCAACACGCTGGGTCTGATCGGCGGTGTGGGCGGCACGATCACGCTCGCGGCGTACGGCTACTGGGTCAACGCCAAGGGCTGGACCGACACCGGCTGGATGAAGGTCATGCGGCTGGACAACCGCGTCGCCTACGCCACGACCGGCATCTTCGTCATCGCCATGCTGTTCGTCGGCGCGGAGCTGCTGCACTCGGCGAACGTCGCGATCGCGAGCGGCGACAAGGGCCTGGTCCAGCTGGGTGACATCCTGGAGGACGAGTACGGCTCGGCGACGGCGAAGTTCTTCCTGATCGGCTTCTTCGCCACGTCCTTCACCTCGCTGATCGGCGTCTGGCACGGGGTGAGCCTGATGTTCGCCGACTTCGTCGCCCGCCTGTCGGGCAGGGGCCAGGCCAAGGGCGCGGAGGTCGCCTCGGGCGAACGCGAGCGTTCCTGGCCGTTCCGCGCCTATCTGCTCTGGCTGACCTTCCCGCCGATGATCCTGCTCTTCGAGGGCCAGCCCTTCCGCCTGATCATCATCTACGGCGTGCTCGGCGCGGCTTTCCTGCCCTTCCTCGCCGGCACGCTGATCTGGCTCCTGAACTCCCCCCGCACGCCCCGCGAGTGGCGCAACGGCCCGGTGAGCAATGTGATGCTCGCCGTCGCGGGGCTGCTGTTCCTGATCCTGTGCGTGAAGCAGATCTGGGACCAGCCGTGGGGGGAGTTCTTCTAGGACGACGGGACGCCGGCTACGGCAGCGCGTCCACGTGCGGTCCCACGACGTTGGACCACGCGTTGCCGGAGGTGGCGTCCCAGTTGGTCGACCAGGTCATCGCGCCGCGCAGGGCCGGGTAGGTCCGCGGCGGCTTGAAGCCGCCGCAGTTGGTGGCCTTGGTCAGGCAGTCCAGGGCGTTGTTGACCACGGTCGGCGACACGTAGCCGCCGCCGGCCGCGCGGGTGGAGGCGGGCACGCCGAGCCCGACCTGGGACGGGGCCAGGCCGTTCTCCAGCTGGATGCAGGCCAGGGCCGTCAGGAAGTCGACCGTGCCCTGGCTGTAGACCTTGCCGTCACAGCCGAGCATCGAACCGCTGTTGTAGTACTGCATGTTGACGACGGTGAGGATGTCCTTGATGTTCAGCGCCGTCTGGAAGTACGAGTTCGACGTCGACTGCATGTCGATGGTCTGCGGCGCCATCGTGATGATCAGCGACGGGCCCGCCTTCGCGGACAGGGCGCGCAGCGCCTGCGTCATGTAGGTCGCGTTGAGGCCGTTCTCCAGGTCGATGTCGACGCCGTCGAAGCCGTACTCCTGCATCACGGACCAGACGCTGTTGGCGAAGTTCGTCGCCGAGGCGGTGTCGTTCACGCTCACCGTGCCGCGCTCGCCGCCGACCGAGATGATGACCTTCTTGCCGGCCGCCTGCTTGGCCTTCACGTCGGCCTTGAACTGGTCGACGGTGTAGCCGTTCAGCCCGGCCGAGTCCAGGGTGAACGACACCGCCCCCGGCGTGCTCGTGGCGTCCGCGAAGGACACCGCGATGATGTCGTAGTGGGCGGGCACGTCCGAGATCCGCTGCACGGCCGCGCCGTTGTTGAAGTTCTGCCAGTAGCCGGTCACCGCGTGCTTGGGGAGGGCGGGGCCGGGACCGGTCGTGTTGTTCGTGGTGCCCGTGACCGTGGCCGACCTGGGCGACTCACCGGCCGCGTTGGTCGCCGTGACCTGGAAGGAGTACGAGGTCGAGGCCGCGAGGCCGGTCACCGTGGCCGAGGTGCCGGAGACCGCCGTGACCTTGCTGCCGTCACGGTAGACGGTGTAGCCCGTGGCGCCGGAGACGGTGTTCCAGGCGAGCGACACCGACGAGGACGTCGTGCCGGAGACACGCAGGCCGCCCGGCACGGCCGGGACCGTGGGCCCCGGGTCGGTGCCGCCGCCCCCGTCGGGGCCGAACACCGACACGTCGTCCGCGTAGTACGCGGCCTGCCCGTACCAGCCGTGCGTGTACACCGTCACCGAGGTCGTCGAGGCACCCGTGGTGAAGCTCGTCGACAGCTGCTTCCAGGAGGCGGAGTCCGGGGTCCAGGTGGACACGTCCGTCGTGCCCGTGCCCGTGACGCCCAGGTAGGCGTAGCCGCCCCGCACCCAGGCGCCCAGGTTGTACGTCGAGTTGGGCTTCACCCGCACGGTCTGGCTGCACCGGGCGTTGTCCTGGCCGGCGGGGGTCGCCTGCAGCGCGGCCGACCCGGAGTGCACCGGGGAGGAGACCGTCGTGCCGCTGCCCGCCGAGCAGGTCCAGTCGCTCAGGCCCGACTCGAAGCCGGCGTTCCTGGCGTTGTTGACGTCGGCGGCGTTCGCCTGGCCGACGGTCGTGACAGTGAGGGCCAGGGCAGCCGTGACGGCACCCGACCACAGCCGCAGGGATCGTCTGTGTCTGGACATGACAAGAAAATGGTCCAGACCAGAGATGGTGTCAAGAGGTCCAGACCAACCTGTCGAGCAGCAGTCCCACCGCGCACCCCGCCAGCAGCACGCCCGTGGACATCCACAACGCGGCACCCGCCGGGTCCAGCACCCCCGGCCGCAGCGCCAGCAGCAGCACCTGTGCCGCCGCCGGAACCGCGCACGCCGCCGCCAGATGCCGCACCGGCATCTGGCGCCACGGCTCCGGATGCACCCGCGCCGCCGCCCACGTGGCCAGCACGACGCACACCAGATTCGGCAGGTGCACCAGCGCCAGGGCGGCCCCGAACGAGCCGACGCCCTCCGGGCCGACCAGCGGGTCGTAAACCAGCGTCATCTGGACGTACTCGGTGAGGACGAGCACCACGATGCCGACGGCCCAGCAGCGGACGAGAGTCATCGATCACCCCCGGTGATCTCGAAGTGGAGCAGGATCGTGAAACCGGCCGCGGCCATCCCGCAGCCCGCGACCAGGGCCAGCGACTGGAGCACCGGGGACCAGCTGCCCCGGCCCGCCACCGTCGCCGTGCCCCCGGGGTCGCGCGGGTCGTAGGTGACGGTGACCGCGGTGCCCTCCGTCGTCGACCGGCCCGCCAGGTCCTCGAACTCGACCCGCGCACCGTCGGCCGTGCGGAAGGCGAAGAAGTGCCGCCGGGCGTCGGAGCGCTGGTACGGCTCCGTCTCCACCCGGACGCACTCGCCCTCCGCCCTGACGCCGCGCCGCAGCACCCGCGTCACCGTCACCAGCCGGCGCCCGTACGTCCACGACAGTGCGCCGAACAGCGCGACGAGCAGCGTGAGTACCACGTAGCTGGCGCCCGGCACCTCCACGGCTAGTGCACCTCGACCGAGTCGATGATCCGGTCCAGGTCGCCGTCCGGCAGGGAGCCCCGCGCGGCGTCGATCCGGATCGCGAAGGTGGTGTCGGCCGAGTCCAGCCCGGTGAGGATCACGCCCTCGACCGGGGTGCCCTTGGCCGGGCCGCCGTCCTCGCCGGTCGCCTCGAAGGTGAAGTCGATCCGCTTCGCCTCGTCCGCACCGGCCAGCTCCACGTCCTTCTGGCCCTCGACCTTCGCGCCCATCTGGATGCCCGCCTCGGCGGCGATCGCGGCCTGCTCCGCCGAGTCCGCCTCGGTGAAACCGAGCTGGACGGTGAGGACGGAGACCTTCTTCCCGCCCTCCGTACGCACCGCCGCCGCCGCATTGTGCTCGCCGCGTTCGGCGGCGCTCTGCTCCTCGTACCCCTTCGGGTACGACACGTCGACGCCCTTCGTCTTCAGCGTCCCCCAGCCGTCCGGCACGGAGGCCGCGCCGGAGTCGGAGCTCCCGCAACCGGTCAGGGCCAGGGCGGTCGTCAGCAGGGCGGCGGCCAGGCAGGCACGGCGGGTCTTCATCGGTCGGGGCTCCCGTCTCGTCAGTTCGCACAGTAGCTGTAGGGAAGGTAGGAGCGGCCGTCCCCGCGGGGGGCGCCCAGGAACCGGGCGTCGGTCAGCGTCTCCGACTTCTTCTCCGTGCTGATCGTCATGCCCAGACTGAGCCCCAGATTCAACTCGAAGCCGTACTCGGCCGCGTTCACCTCACCCGTGTACGTCATCCGGCTCGACTTGCCCTGGTCGAACATCAACTGCCCGAAGGGGTCGTCGGCGCCCGGCCGGGCCGTCGGCGCGTGGTCGTCGAACATGTACTGGAAGGGCGTGGCGACCTGCTCGTTGTTGCTGTCCAGCCACTGCTCGGCGACCGCCCGGTCCTGGTCGCCGGCCGGGCCGGGGTCGAAGGTCAGGGTGTTGGTGACGATCTCGATGCCGGTCTGCGAGTCGGTGCCCTTCACCCCGGCGTTCCCGCCCCGCTTGTCGCCGTCCTTCCTGCCGTTGTCGCCGCCCGCCTTGGCGCCGTCCTTCTGGCCGCCCTTCTCGACGGTGCGAGTCATGTCGACGCGGACCAGCTCGCCGGTCTTCTTGTCGTAGGTGACCGTGATGGTGCCCGTCTGGGTCGTGTTCGCCGCGTACTCGCCGCTGAGCGGACCCGCCTCGTAGCCCACCTTGGAGCCGTACTCGATGGACGAGGAGTACGTGTACGACTTGGTGTTCTTGTAGGAGTTGTCGGTCCAGGTGACCTCGGGGGAGTACTTGAAGGTGCCGCCGAGCGCGGCGCTCAGCTTCTTCTCGTCACCCGCGGAGATCTTCAGGCCCGCCGACGCCGAGGCCTCCAGGCCCACCTTGCCGTAGGTGATCTTCCGGTTGTCGCCGAGGTTCTCCTTGATCCGGTTCTGGGTGTCCTCCTCGTCCTTGAGGGGGCCCGTGCCGAAGAGGTAGAGGATGCTGTCGCCGACGCTCGCCTCCGCCCCGCCCGGCATGGTGCGCCGCATCTCGTACATCTGGAGCTTCTCGACGTCGTCCCGGAACCGCTGGGCCTCCTCGGGGCTCTGGAACACCCAGGTGTCGCCGTTGGTGACCTTGATGCCGAGTCCGAGCTCCACCTTGTCGGCGCCGAACCGGCCGACCTTCATACCCGGCTTGAAGTCCTTCTTGGCGGCGACCGAGGCGGCGTCCGTGAAGGTCAGATAGACCATCTGGTCGTTGTCGTCGACCTTGCCGTCGCCGTTCACGTCCGTCTTCGCCTTCAGATGCTGCTCCTGGAAGCCGTACTCCTTGCCGATCTCCCAGAAGAAGATCTTCGCCTTGGAGCCCGCCTTGTCGGTGACGGAGGAGACCTGGCACAGCGCCGGCTCGAAGTCGGTGTCGGTGAGCGGCTTGCCCTGCCCGGTCCCGCCCGTCCCGCAGTCGCCGCCACCGGCGACCCGGCAGACCTGCGTGGCGATCCTGTCGTAGATCAGCTGCCCCACCCCGGTCGCCGAGACGGCCAGGACGATCGCCGCGCTGACGACGACCATCCCGAGGTACTCGGTGCCGGTCGCCCCCCGGTCGTCGAAGACCGGTCTGCTGCGCTCGTACGCCCGTATGCCACCCCCGTCGGCCATACGGCACCCCTCCTCGCCCGATCCATGTGCCTTGCGGACCGCGAGCGTAGGTACGCGACACTGCGTCAGGCGTGGGCCTCAGGGCCCAAACGAAGGCCCACCGTCAACACTGGGCCCCCTGGGCCCATCGCCCGGGACCGCCGGAGCCCGTCACGACGACCGCCAAGATGCTCAACCTGCCCCGTTTTGACGCATCTTGTGCAACGACAGTTGCTCTCCAGCTACACAAACGCTGCTCTCCGGTCACAGAGCCGTGGATACAGTGCTGAGGTAGTCACGCAGTGAAGTCGACACGGTGCGCCGGAGTGACACCCGGCGTTCCGACGGGCATGGGGAAAACGGGGAGCTGCGCGTGCCAACTGCCATTGCCGTGACCAGCGCTGACATGGCGCTGCCGCCACAGGACGAACGGACCCTGCCCGCCGTCGTGCTCCGGGACATCGACCGGCGCCCCTTGGAGCAGGCGCTCGCGGAGATGCAGGCCCTGGTCGAGCACCACGGCCATGTGATCGTTGTCTGCTCACAGGCCGCGCCCACCACGGTGCAGCGACGGCTGCACACCCTGCGCTCCCTCATGGAGAGCGACCGCATCGCCCTGTTCCGGCCGGAACTGCCGCCGCTCGGACTGGCCGTCCTGGCACGCCAGTTACGGCAGCTCGCCTCCTGCGACATCAGCCCCGGCGTGCTCGCCTCGGCCGGCCGGCTGCTCGTCCACTACATCCACGCCGGCGCGCTCCTCAACTCCGTCACCCGGCTCGACCGCGTCCCCGTCGGCCTGAAGTCCCACGCCAAGTCCTGGGTGCCCGGCAGTCAGTTCGGCGTCCTCGCCCATCCTGAGCCGCACCTCGTCAGGATCACCCCCGAAGCCCAGCTCCCCGGCCCCGAGTTCGGCACCTGGATGCTGGTCGCCAAGGGGCAGCTTCAGTCCGACTGGGTCACGGGCACCCTCGCCCCCTCCTGGAAGGTGCAGGGACTGCGCGAGGCCCCGCTCCCGGCCGAGTCACCCGGCTGGTGGGGCACCGGCAAGCTCATCGAGTTCTGCAGCTACCTGCCCGACCTGTCCGTCCTCTACCAGCTGGTCACCTCCGTACGCCGAGGCCAGTGCCACTGGTGCGGGATCGACGTCATCGGCGACCGCTGCGTGTTCTGCTCGGCCACGCCACCCGTCCACGACAGCCCGCCCAGCAGGCAGCTCGAGAACCGGACGACCGTCGGGTGAGGCCCGGCACCGCTCGTCAGCACTGTTCCGATCCCGCTCGACCGATATCCCCAACGAGGTTGTACGGTTCATGAACTCCCGTCAGCGCCGCGGCGTGATTCTCCTGCTCCTGTCGGTCGTCTGCGCCCTCGGCGCCTTCGCCGGCGTGCTCTCCGTCATCAGTGACGTGAAGTCGAAAGTCGGCCCCGAGGTCACCGCTTACCGCCTCAAATCCGACGTGCCGCCCTACACCACCCTCAGCACGGGCCAGTTCGAGAAGATCAAGATGCCCGAACGGTGGCTGTCCGGGAACGCGGTCACCGATCTGCGGGAGATCCAGGGCAAGATCGCCGTGACCACGCTGCGCGCGGGCTCCCTGCTCCAGTCCGACATGATCGTCCGCCAGCCGGCCCTCCAGCCCGGCCAGCAGGAGGTCGCCATCATGATCGACGCGGCCACCGGCGTGGCCGGCAAGATCACGCCCGGGGCCTCGGTCAACGTCTACGCCACCTTCGAGGGAGCGCGCGAGGGCGACCCCGACCAGTCGAAGATCATCGTCACCAATGCCAAGGTCCTCGACGTCGGCCGGCTCACCGCGCTGAAGCCCGACGAGGGCAACCGCACCCAGCAGCCCACCGACGCCGTCCCGATCACGTTCGCGCTGTCCGCCCTCGACGCCCAGCGCATCACCTACGCCGAGTCGTTCGCCAAGCGGGTCCGGCTCGCCCTCGTCGCGCCCGGCAGCGACACCACCGTCCCCGAGCGGGACCGGACGTACGAACTCGCGAAAGACAAGTGAGAGGCTGCCATGCCCACGAGGATCCTCCCGGCAGTCGGTGACACGGACGCGGTCCGGTCCGTCACGACACTGCTCAGCCAGCTCCCGGACGCCGAACCCGTCGCGCCGGTGGTCGACTCCACCCAGCTCATCGACACCCTCGCCCGGCTGGCCGCCGAGTCCGTCGACGAGCTGCCCGAGGTCGTGGTCGTGCACGAGCGGATCGGTCCCGTCCCCGCGCTGGAGCTGATCCGCGAAGTGGCCCTGCGCTTCCCGGCCGTCGGCGTCATCCTCGTCACCTCCGACGCGAGCCCCGGCCTCTTCCAGGCCGCCATGGACTACGGCGCCCGCGGCCTGGTCGCCCTGCCGCTCAGCTACGAGGAACTCGCCAGCCGCGTCCAGGCGGTCGCCCAGTGGTCCGTCGGCGTACGACGGCACCTGGGCGCCGGCGGCGACGTCTTCACCGGCGTCGGCGGCACCGTCGTCACGGTCAGTGGCGCCAAGGGCGGTGCCGGGACCACCCTGACCGCGATCCAGCTGGCCCTGGCCGCCCAGGCCTCCGGCCGCAGCACCGCCCTGGTCGACATGGACCTCCAGACCGGCGACGTCGCCTCCTACCTGGACGTCCAGTTCCGCCGCTCCGTCGTCGACCTGGCCGCCATCACCGACATCTCCCCCCGCGTCCTGGCCGACGCCGTCTTCCGCCACGACACCGGCCTCGCCCTGCTGCTCGCCCCCGCCGAAGGGGAACGCGGCGAGGACGTCACCGACCGCGCCGCCCGGCAGATCGTCAGCGCCCTGCGCTCGCGCTACGAGGTCGTCGTCATCGACTGCGGAGCCCAGCTCGGCGGCGCCGGGGCGGCGGCCGTGGAGATGGCCGACCGGGCCCTGCTGGTCACCACCCCGGACGTGGTCGCCGTCCGGGGCGCCAAACGGGCCGTGCGGATGTGGGACCGGCTGCAGATCCGCAAGGCCGAGGAGACGACCGTCGTCGTCAACCGGCACAGCCGCGCCACGGAGATCCAGCCGCCCCTGATCCAGAAGATCACCGGCACGGCGGTCGCGGCCACCGTGGTGCCCGCCAACTTCAAGGAACTGCAGAGCGTCGTCGACGCGGGCCGCATCCACGAACTGGAGAGCAAGAGCTCGGTGAAGCAGGCCCTGTGGGGGCTGGCCGGGGAACTGGGCCTGGTCAAGGCCGCGGACGGTGGCCAGAAGGGGGGCCGGGGGTCGGTGAGCTTTCGGCGGAGGAAGGAGGGATGAACGTGCCGTTGAGGGAGCGGGAGCGGGACCGGGGGCAGGTGACCATCGAGTTCCTCGGGATGACACCGACGATCATCGTGACGCTGATCGCGCTGTGGCAGGTCGTCCTCGTCGGCTACACCTTCATCCTCGCGGGCAACGCCGCGGACGAGGCCGTACGGCGGGCGACCGCCGCGGAACCGGGCGCCCGGCAGGGCGCGTGCGAGGAGGCCGGCCGCAAGCACCTTTCGGAGGCGTGGCGATCCGGCGCCACCGTGACCTGCGGAGGGTCCGGCTATGTGACGGCCGACGTCAGGCTGGAAGTGCCGATCCTCTTCCCGGGCACGCTGTCCTTCCCGTACGCCGTCAAGGGCCACGCCGGCGCGGTCGAGGAGGCGGACTGACATGGCTCGTATGCGAGAGGTCCGCGACCGCGGCCAGGTCGCGATCGAGTTCATCGGTTTCCTGCCGATCCTGCTGCTCGTCGCCCTGGCGGCCGTGCAGCTCGGACTGATCGCCTACACGGCCCAGCAGGCGGGCACGGCGGCCAGGGCGGGGGCACGCAGTGCGTCACTGGAGGGGCCGTACGAGGCGGACTGCCGGGCGGCGGTGAGCAGTTGGCTGAATGTCACTGGCTGCGCCCCCTCCTACGGCGCGGACGAGGTCACCATCACCGCCACGGTGGACATCCCGTCCCTCGTGCCGGGCTGGAAGTTCGACCCGGCCGTCAAGACCGCGACGATGCCGCTCGACCACTGAGCAACGAGCTAGGAGCACCGCACTCATGAGCCTGCGAGCACGTATCAACACCCCCGAGGAGAACGGAAACCGGGGCGAGGACGGCCACATGGTCGCCTCCTACCGGGCCAAGCTCCTGGAGGAGATCGACCTCGCGGAGATGAGTTCGCTGGCCGCCGCCGAGCGCAGGGCCCGCCTGGAGCGGGTGCTCGGGCACATCATCAGCCGCGAGGGCCCGGTCCTGTCGACGGTGGAGCGCTCGCAGCTGATCCGCCGGGTGGTCGACGAGGCGCTCGGCCTCGGCATCCTGGAGCCCCTCCTCGAAGACGCGTCCATCACCGAGATCATGGTCAACGGCCCGGACGCGATCTTCGTGGAGCGCGGCGGCCGGGTCGAGCAACTGCCGTTGCGCTTCGCCTCCAACGACCAGCTCATGCAGACGATCGAGCGGATCGTCTCCACGGTCAACCGCCGCGTGGACGAGTCGAACCCGATGGTCGACGCGCGCCTGCCCTCCGGCGAGCGCGTCAACGTCATCATCCCGCCGCTGTCCCTGACCGGCGCCACCCTCACCATCCGCCGCTTCCCGCGCTCCTTCACGCTCCACGAACTGATCGGCCTCGGCTCGCTCGACGAGCACATGCTGTACCTGCTGGCGGGCCTGGTGCAGGCGAAGTTCAACATCATCGTCTCGGGCGCGACCGGCACCGGCAAGACGACGCTGCTCAACGCCCTCTCCGGCCTCATCCCCGAGGGCGAACGCATCATCACCATCGAGGACTCCGCCGAACTCCAGCTCCAGCAGCCGCACGTGATCCGCCTGGAGTCACGCCCCCCGAACGTCGAGGGCAAGGGGCAGATCACCATCCGCGACCTCGTGCGCAACTCCCTGCGCATGCGCCCCGACCGGATCGTCGTCGGTGAGGTCCGCGGCGGCGAGTCCCTCGACATGCTCCAGGCGATGTCGACCGGCCACGACGGCTCGCTGGCAACCGTCCACGCCAACAGCGCCGAGGACGCCCTGATGAGGCTCCAGACCCTGGCGTCCATGTCGGACGTGGAGATCCCCTTCGTGGCGCTGCACGACCAGATCAACAGCGCGGTGGACGTCATCGTGCAGCTGACGAGGTTCGCCGACGGCGCCCGCCGCATCACCGAGATCGCGTTGATGGACAGCCACGGCAGCGACCCGTACCGCCTGGTCACGGCCGCCCGCTTCGCCGCACAGCCCATGACCTCCGACGGCCGTATCCACGGCGCCTTCGAGTACTTCCCGCTGCCGCGCCGAACCGCCGACCGCCTCTACATGGCGAGCCAGCCCCTCCCGCAGGCGTTCGGCATCGCGGGGTCCGCGGACCAGCTAGCCACCCGAGAAGCCAGGTAGGACCGACCGATGGAACTGCAACAGCTCATCACGCTCACCACCGGCATCACCCTGCTGACCTGCGTCCTCGCGGTCGTCGGCCTGCACTCCTACGCCACGGGCAAGGCACAGCGGCAGGCCCTGGTCGACCGCCTGTCCGCCACCGGCCAGATCCCGGTCGGCGGCCGACGCCGCAACTTCCGGGGCATCGACCGCCGCCTGCGACGCACCAAGCTCGGCAAGAAGCTGGAGCTCCGTCTGGCGGCGACCGGCCTGGACATCACCCCGGGTGAGTTCTTCGTCTACATGCTCGCCACGGTGGCGGGCCTGTGGCTGATCGGCCAGGCGGCCCTGGCCCCGTTCTTCGGCCCGCTGGCGGGCCTGCTCGGCATCGGCGTCGCCGTCCAGTTCCTCAACTGGCAACGGCAGAAGCGCATCGAGAAGTTCATCAACCAGCTTCCCGAGATGGCCCGGATCCTCGCCAACGCCACCCAGGCAGGCCTCGCCCTGCGCACGGCGATCGGCATGGCAGCGGAGGAGATGGAAGCCCCCGCGGGCGAGGAACTGGGCAAGGTGTCCAACCAGCTGGCGGTCGGCGCCTCGATGGACGACGCGCTGGGCGAACTGGCCGACCGCCTCCCGTCCCGCGAACTGGTCGTGCTCGTCACCACGCTGGTCCTGTCGAACCGGGCCGGTGGACAGGTGGTGAGCGCCCTGCGCAACCTGACGGTGACGCTGGAGGAACGCAAGGAGACCCGGCGCGAGGTCCGCACGCAGCTCTCCCAGGTCAACATGACGTCGTACGCCGTCCCGGTCCTGGGCGTCGGCTCCCTGTTCCTGATGAACGGGGTGAAGGACGGCGCCCTGGACCGCATGACCGGTTCCGCCTTCGGTCAGGCGGCGGTCATCATCGCCTTCTCGCTCTACGCCGTCGGCTTCGTCCTCATCCGCCGCCTGTCCCGCATCGACGTCTGAGAGCCCGGAGGCAACCATGGGACTGCTCCTCGCCCTGCTGATGGGCCTCAGCGTGTGGGGCGTGTTCGCCGGCATCCGCATGTACCGCGCGGAGGCCAAACTGCCCGGCGACCTCGCCCTGGCCCTGGAGGTCGGCTCCACCCGCACCGGCGCGGTCGACTCCCTCATCGACCGCATGGGCATGCGCTACGCGCCCGGCGTCCTGCGCCTGATGGGCCCCAAGCAGGTGGCCAAGTACCGCCGCAAGATCGACCTCGCCGGCAACCCCGGGGGCCTGACGATCGACAGGTACGCCGCGCGACGGGCGGTCTACGGCTTCCTCGGGGCCGTGGGCTTCCTGGTCTTCCTCATGCGCGGCCAGCTGTTCGTCGCCCTGCTCCTGCTGGCCTTCGGCGCGTTCTGGACGGAGGTCGGCATCTGGTCGGCGATCCGCATCCGCAAGGACGTCATCGAACGGACCCTGCCGGACTTCCTGGACGTCCTGGCGGTCGTGGTGAGCGCCGGCCTCGGCTTCCGCCAGGCACTGGACCGGGTCGCCTCCCGGTACGAGGGCCCCTGGGCCGACGAACTGCGCATCACCCTGCGCCAGATGGACCTCGGCATGAGCCGCCGCCAGGCCTTCACGGAACTGCGCCGCCGCAACGAATCCGAGCAGGTGGCGATGTTCGTGACGGCCCTCCAGCAGGGTGAGGAACTGGGCGCGCCGATCGTCGACACGCTGGTGTCCCTCGCCAAGGACATGCGCCGTACGGACGCGCAGAACGCCCGCCGCAAAGCCGCCCGGGCCGTCCCCAAGGCCACGATGATGATCACGACCTTCATGGTCCCGGCCACGATGCTCCTGCTCGGCGCGGGCCTGATCCTCGGCTCGGGCACGGACTTCGGCTCGGTGACGGGGAAGTAGGGAAGGGGGCGACGGTATGTCGATGACAGGGGAGCGGACGGGGCTGCTGGGGCGGCGCCGCCGCCGGGCCGAGCGGACACCGGAGATCACGACGCCTCCGGCGGGGACGGTGCTGCCGGCGCATGTCCGCACGGGCGCGCCGGACGTACCGGTGACGTCGGTGACGCCTGCGCTGCCGCCCGGGTGGGAGGCGGCCGGGGCCCTTGTCGGCGGAGAGCCGACCCTGCGGATCAAGGGCGGTGGTCGCCGGAAGGCGGGGGCGCCTCACGCGGATGCGGCAACCCCAGCGCAGAGCCCACTGCCGACGGCAGGGGACAGCGGACCGGCCGGGGACGGGACACGCGGTCCGGCAGGACGGTCGAAGGACGGCCGGGCACCGCGGGCCGACGCCGGGCCGCAAGGGCCTGCGGACGGCCGGTGGGCCGGCGCCGCGGCTCCGCAGGGGCCGGCCGCACCCGACGACGACGGCGGCACGGTCGATGTGGCCGGGAACCCGATCCCGACCGAAGTCAGGGCACCCGGCATGGCCGGCATGCCCGCCCACCCCGCGATCGACATCCAGGTCAACGCCCTCCAGGCCATGTGCAGGCAGGTGTTCGGCTTCCGCCTGGCCATGATCGCCCTGGCCACCCCCACCGCCCTGGTCAACGCGAACGACGGCCTGCCCACCCGCCTCGTCGGCGCGGCCGTGGTCGTCACCTTCATGACCTCCTACGTCCTCTTCAGGGACTGGGAGCGCTTCGGCCCGCTCCTCCTCCGCCACCCCTCCCTCCTCGCCGCGGACACTCTCTTCGGGTCCCTCCTCCTCATCGCCGCGGGCCCCGACAGCACCCTCGCCTACGTCAGCGTCTGCACCCCCCTCCTGGCAGGCCTGGTCTACGGCTGGCGGGGCGCCGCGATCTTCGCCTCCGTCCAAGCGCTCCTGCTGCTCCTCATCCACGCGGCACAGGAGAACCCGGCCCCCGGCATCACCGAGTCGGCCCTGCTGCCCGGCCTCTGCGTCATCGCCGGAGCCGTCGGCTCCAGCCTCCGCAACCTCATGCTCCGCTTCGGCGCGGCCACCCAGGCCCTCACCACCGTCCAGGCCCGGCTCGCCGTGACGGAGGCGGTCAGCGCCGAACGCGCCCGCCTGGCACGCGAGATGCACGACTCCGTCGCCAAGACCCTGCACGGCGTGGCCCTGGCCGCCGACGGCCTGACCGGCTCGGCCGGCGCCGACCGCATGGACCCGGCCCTGGTCAGGCAACAGGCGGCCCTGGTCGCCCGTTCGGCCCGGCGGGCCGCCGCCGAATCCCGCGAGCTCCTGGCCGACCTGCGTCGCGAGTCGGACCCCGACCAGGGCACGGACGTCCTGGTGGAACTCGCCGCCCGCACCCGCGACTTCAGCGCCCGCACCGGCCTCCCCGCCGTCTACCGCCCCACCGGCGCCCACGCCGTGCCCCCCGTCCCGCCGGCCGTGGCTCGCCAGCTCCTCACCATTGCCTCGGAAGCCATGGAGAACGCCCACCGCCACGCACACCCGACCCGCGTCGACGTCCGCGCGGGGGTCCACGGCGACCTGCTCCGCATCAGCGTCCACGACGACGGACGCGGCCTCCCGCCCGGCACCACCCTCGAACAGCTGCGCCGCGCCGGCCACTTCGGCCTCGTCGGCATGGTCGAACGCGCGGCCTCCGTGGGCGCCCGCATCCGCATAGGCCGCGGCGGCCACCCCCAGGGCACGGAGGTCCGCCTGGAACTCCCCCTGGCCGCTCTGACCACCCCCACCGCATGACCCCACGACCCGAGAGGAGGCCCCTGATGCCGGACCACACACCCCACCCCACCGGCGCCCCGCAGCCGCCACCGCACGACCCGTTCGCCGACCTCCCGCAGCCGGCCCGGCCGACCCGCCGTCTCCGGGTCGTCGTGGCGGACGACAACCCCGTCGTCCGCGCCGGCCTCACCGCCCTGCTCTCCGGCCGCGCGGACATCGAGGTCGTCGCGGAGGCCGCCGACGGCCGCCAGGCCTACGAGGCCGCCCACCAGCACCGCCCGGACGTCGTGCTCCTCGACGTCCGCATGCCCGGCGTGGACGGCATCTCGGCCCTGCCGTACCTGGTGCAGATCGCCCCGGTGGTGATGCTCACCTACAGCAGGGAGTCGGAGATCGTCCAGGAGGCCCTGCGACGGGGAGCGGGCGGCTACCTCGTCCACGGTGAGTTCACGGCCGACCAGCTGGTCGAGGCCGTACGGGACATCAAGGAGGGCCGGGCCCACTTCACCCCCACGGCGGCGGGCGCCCTGCTGGCCCAACTCCGCCAGGGCCGGGCCCCCGCGCCACCCCTCCCGGAGGGTCTGGGGCAGGCATCGAGTGCGACTGCATACGGAATTTCCCCTTCCGCCCAGTCGTATATACAGACTCAACAACCCTCGTCACCAGTGCATTTCAACACTCCGCCACACTCTTCTCCAGAAAACCTTTCGCAAGTGCAACCGCATGTGGGACAGTCTTCGTCTGGGTGGACGAGTGGCCGTCCGGCCGTTCCCGACAGGTCGCGGTTCCAACTGAGCACGAGGGAGGCGGAGATCATGGACCTCATCGCGTCCGGCATGAACAACCAGCAGATCGCCGCTACGTGCTTCATCAGCGAGAAGACCGTCAAGAACCACATCAACCGCATCTTCGCCAAGCTCCACAGCACCAGCCGGTCCGAAGCCGCCGCGAAGTGGATCGGCACGGCGCCGGACACATACCGGGGACGGGGGTGACCGTCGGTGACACCATGGGGGAACAGCCGTCTGGGCCCGAGCGATTGGGCCCTGAATTGGGCCCAGGGGCCCTCTGGCGGACTGGTCGTATCGCCGTACGTTCCTCGTGTCGAAAGCGACACAGCCGAACCCGGAGGGGAACACCATGAGCGACCTGATGCTGAAGACCGCCGTCGCGACCAAGGTCCGCGTGAACGGCTGGAAGAACACGACGGTCGAGGCGATGCAGCGCCGCGCCGGCGACAAGGGACAGACGGCGGTCGAGTACCTGGGCATCATCGCGGTGGTGGTGGCGATCGTGCTGGCGATCACCGGTACGAACATCGGTCAGACGATCCTGAACAAGATCCAGGCGCAGATCGCCAAGGTCGCTCCTTGACGCGACCCCGTAGGTACGGCGACGCAGGGCAGGCTTTCCCCATCTACATCGTGGTGGTGGGGGGCCTGCTCTTTCTCGCGTTCGCGTACTTCGCGGTCGGCCAGGCCGCGGCGAACAGGAACGGCGCCCAGACGGCCGCGGACGCGGCGGCTCTCGCGGCAGCGCAGGACAGGCGGGACCAACTCGCCGGCGCGTGGGTGAAGGACGTACTCGATCCGGCCAAGTGGCAGGCGATCTTCGAGGGCACCGCTGACGGCCTCAGCCCGTCCTGCTGGCGTGCGTATCAGCTTGCTGAGCAGAACGACGCCAGGGTGAACAGTTGCGGGCCCGAAGGTCCCCTGGGCTTCACGGTCGAGGTCGAGACCAATAAGCCCGTCGGTGAATCCGTCGTCCCCGGAACGGCGGCCCGGAAGTCCAACGCGACCGCCACTGCCGTGATCGAGCCCCGCTGCGACCCGCCCACCGGGGACGCCGGTCCCGACGTTCTGCCGAAGCTCACATGCGAGGACGGCGTGGTCTGGGAGCTGGACCCGGACGATCTCGATGTTCTGCCGGAACCCGAGGACCTCTTCGACGTCCACCTGGCCGACTCACAAGCGAACGACGAGTGATGAAGGAAGCAGAGAGATGAGCATTCGGTTCACTGCGAAGGCCCGCAGGGGGATGGTCGTGCTGACCGTTGCGGCCGGACTGGCCCTGGGCGTGGCCGGCTGTGGGGGCGGTGGGGGCGGTGAGGACAAGAAGCCGAATTCTTCAGCGCCCACCTCCAAAGGTGGATCACAACCGAGTGCTCAGGAGGGGGAGTCGGAGACGCCCTTGACGGAAGTTAAAGGCACCGAGGGTCTGCTTCTTCAGGTCACGTCCGCCACCCGTGACGGAGGCGGATTCGTCACCGTGAACGGAACCTTGAAGAATGATGGGGCGAAGTCGGTAGTTATCCCCTCGCAGATGAGTGGTGACGAGACCGAGGTCATCAAGCACGGTCCTTCGCTTGGAGGCGCCACCCTCGTGGATCCAAAGGGGAAGAAGCGCTACTACGTACTGCGCGACACAGATGGACGGCCACTGACGACAACGGGCTTCGGGACATTGGATGCAGGGCAGACCCTTCCGGTATTCATGCAGTTTCCTGCCCCGCCCACGAGTACGACTGATGTGACTCTGCAGGTCCCGACGTTCTCCAGCGGCACCATCAAGATCTCCGGGTGAGGCCGGCCATGGAAACCCGCACGCGTATCCGACCGGCGACTCCACGCCTCGCCCTGGTCCTCACCGCCGCCGGCCTCATGGTCGCCGCGAACCTCTACGGAGCCGTCGCGGCCCACGCCGACGAGACCCCCGGTGTGCCCCCCGGCACCGAGGCCTCCGCGTCCGCTCCCGTCGAGGTCGACGCCAACGACCCCGACCTCAAGCTGCCCGAAGGCGCGACCCTCGCCGAAGCCAAGGTTCTCGACATCAAGCAGGTCGTCGAAGACCAGAGCGGCGACGAACGTCGCGAAGACACCAACGCCGACGTCAAGTTCGCCCTCCAGGCCGAGGTCCTCTTCGGCAAGGACAGTGCGAAGCTCGGCGGCGCGGCGAAGGCCCGTATCTCCGCGATCGCCGAGGAGATCAAGACGCAGAAGGCGACGAAGATCCGCGTCTTCGGTTTCACGGACAACCTCGGTTCCTCCGCCCACGGCGATGTCCTGTCCCGGAAGCGAGCCGACGCCGTCCAGAACGTCCTCGACCAGGAACTGACCGACTCCAACGTCACGTACGAGGTGCGCGGCTACGGCGAGCAGTACCCGATCGCGGACAACTCCACGGAGACCGGCCGCAAGAAGAACCGACGGGTCGAGGTCTCCTTCCCACGCACGGAGGGTTGAGCCAGAGAAAAGTGGGCCCGGCGTTGGGACCCCGGGCCCATGCGTGAGTGATCGACGTTCCTTAGCCTCGGCTCGGTGCCTGTGTTGAACGGCCGTTCATCGAGCTGAGCTGAGGTCGCGCATGTCCCCTGCCGGTGACCCGATACCCCCGAGCGGGATGTGGGGTGCACAGAACAGCCCTTCCTGGAGCAGGCGTTCGCCGTTGCCGAGGGAACTGGGCTGGGCGCAGGTACTGCTCTGGGTGCAGTTCGCGCTGACGGTGCTGTACGTGATCACCGTGCTGTCGGTGGTGACGTACTACTCCGGGGAGATCTTCGGGATCCTGGTGTACGACTCGCTGCCCAGCGTGGCCGGGGTCTACCTGGCCCGGCGCCTGTGGCGGGGCGGGGTGTGGACGAGCCGCGCGCTGATCGCCGTACAGGCGTGGATCGTGTGGCTGTCGGTCGGCACTCTGTTGCACGGCGATCTGCGGGGCATCACGCAGGCGGCGATGCCGGTGGCGGTCATCGTGCTGTTGCGCCGGGCCCGGTCGCGTGAGTGGTTCGAGAGCGCTCCCGAGGACAGGGAGGAGCGCCGGGCGTTCAGCCTGGCGAGGATGATCCGCTGGCGGCGGGACGAGGGCCAGACCGCGGTGGAGTACGCGGGGCTCATCGCGGTGGTCGCCGCGATCGTCGTCGCACTGTCGGTGGGCGGTCTCGGCGGGCGTATCGCCGACGGCATCCAGTCGGCGGTCTGCTCGGTGACGGGCGCGGCCTGCCCCGCTGCGCAGGGCGACGGTACGGAGACGGGTGCGGCCGGGGACAACGACGCCGGCCAGCTGGGTGGTGCGGACGCCGGTGCCGACGGCGGCAACGGCGCCGACCCGGACGGTGACGCGAACGCGGACGGCGGCGCGGACGGCGGCGCGAACGCGGACGGCGGCGTGGCGGCAGACGGGGGTGCGGGCGCGCACGGCGAGGCGGGTGCCGAAGGCGACTCGGGCACCGAGGGCGACTCGGGCACCGAGGGTGATGCGGGTGGCCAGGGACGCACGGACGCCGGTGGTGGTACGGGCGGTAACAACAGCGGTGGCGGTCCGTCCTGGTCGGCTCGGATCATCACCTATGACGGCGCGGGGACGAACGACACGGTCCCACTCGCTCCGGGGCCGTTCGAAGAGAGGTCGCTCTGGGACGAGGTACATGACCAGGAACGCCACGACAGGTCGTTCATGGACCATGTCCGAGGCTTCTTCGTGGCCCCGACCAAGAGTTTCCTGGCCAGCACCATGGACGTGGTCAGCGACCCCGTCGGCTCGATCAAGGACACCTGGAACGGTCTGAGCGGCTACACCACGAACTGGTGGGGTGACAAGGCCGACGAACTGGGCGAGGAGTGGGACAAGGGGAACTACGTCTCCTCCGTGTGGGGCTGGGTCAACTCGCCCGAGGACTTCGTGTCCGACCTGGCGATCGACACGTTCGTCGACAAGGAGAACTGGGAGAAGGGCAACTACGGCGCCTCCATCGGCAACACCGTGGTCAACGTCGTCGGCATCTTCAGCCCGAAGACCATCACGAAGTTCACCAAGTTCAAGAAGCTGGCCGAGGTCGGCGAATCCCTCGACAAGGCGGCGGACGCGGCGGAGAAGGCCCGCAAGGCTGCCGAGAAGGGCGATGCCGAGGGCGCTCGGAAGGCGGCGAAGGACGCCGACGAGGCGGCGGACGAGGCCGAGAAGCGGGCCCGCGAGTCGGGCTGCACCATCGCGGCGCCGACCCGCCGGATCCCGTACGGCGACGGCCCGCCCGGAACCACCCCTGGCCTCATCACCGGCTCCTCCGGCGCAGGCACCACGGTCCTCGCCGCCGGCCCGTCCGACTCCCGGTACGTCGTCCTCGCCGAGGACGGCTGCGACGAGGAGGCCAAACAGCAGGCCCAGGACGCCCGCAAGAAGGCCGACGAGGCACAGCAACAGGCGCTGGAGGCGCAGGCGGAGGCTGCGAAGGCCGCCATCAAGCAGGGCAGGCTCAGTATTGACGAGCGCAACATCGACGACTTCGTCGAGAACGCCAAGAAGACCCCTGGCAAGAAAGAGATCGGCAAAGACCAGGCGGCGGCCGCGCTCGGCGAGCTCACTGATCTCGCTCGACGCAAGAACGTCGACCGGGCGGGTGCGAGCAAGCTCGGCTCCGAAGTGACCAACGCGCGTACTGCCAGCAGGCTCGAGGAGATGCTTGCTGAGGTGCGCGGTGTGCGGCGCGCCTCGGAGGACGCGGCACCCGACAGCACCGTGCACACCGCCGTCGGCTCGGAACACAACCGGCGTCAGGTCGAGGTCGCGCCGGGAGAAGCCGTGGATGTGTCGAACGTGCCGGACGCCGATGTTCTGTACAAGGGGCGTGACGGCAGGGTGCACCTGGTCGAGGTGAAGAACACGGTGAATCCGACGCGTCAGCCGGAATTCGTCGGGAAGATCAAAACACTCTCCGAGTGGAAGAATGCGAATCCAGGCAGAACGACTCGAGTTGAGATCGACAAGCCTGATAAGTGGACCGAGGTTTTCCGGCCCATCAAGGGGCAGAAGGTCTCTCCGGCCCAGCTCATGAATGAGAAGGGAGTTGACGCTCGTATCGGTGATGCGAACTTCACGGCCAAGCAGCTGGGTGACATGCAGCGGGCGCTGGAGGCGAAGTACAGTCGAGGTGAGGAAATCGACTGGAATCGGTTGAACGATGACCCCAAGGGGGCGTTGGAGTACCTGGGGCTGGAATGACAGCAGGGCCGGGGTGAAGACGAGAAGGAGGGTGACGGCTCGGAAGCCGTCACCCCGTGACGCACGACTGATGCCCCCAGGTCTCCGTTCAGCCGCCGAACCAGACGACGAGGCGGACGTTGTCCTCACCATGGAGTTCGGACAGCGTGCCCATCACATTCCACACCGGTTGCCATGGTCCGTCGGCCGGCACCAGGTCGCGATAGGCAGGGGAGACAGGGCGGTACACCTCGTCGCCCAGCAGGAGCTCCCCGTCGGCGGGCCACCGGGACGGAGCGATGTTGCCTTCCCCGAACTTGGCAGCGGCCGAGTCGTACAGCTCATCCGGGAGTGCGGCCAATCCCTCGGGCACGAGGGATCCTTCAGGAGCACGGGACCAGCGACGGACCCAGTACCGAGACGGGCCGTCGGTGCAGGAGGCGTTCCAGTCGACAGCTGACAGTTCACTCCACGAGAACCACGAATGACTGTGCCCCTCGAATTCGTCCACATCCCTTCGTACCGTGTCCGAAATATCTACAGGGGTTCCGCGGTCAGGGAACAGAGCTCTGACAGGCTCCACGCTCCGGACGTCAAAGAGTGCTGACCATGACATGTAATCACGAGCCCAGTAAAGGTGCCTGAGTTCCGAGAAGGGCTCCCACGGCGCATGTTCAGTGCCATAGCGTCCGGGCTTGGGCCTGCATTCCAGCCATCCATGCAAGTCGGTGCTCATAAGGGCGACTCTAGCCAATGCGACCGTTGAGTGCGCTATGGCTGAACGCCGGTGACGTTCGCCGACACCACCGACGAACCACCGCGCCGCTTCACGCAACTTTCGCCACGCCGTCGTCCTCTACGTCCTGACCCGCAAGGACACCCGCAGAGTTCGAGCCGGCCCGGCACGACGAGCCGGTCAGGATGAGCGACCCGGCCCGTGCCAAGGCGTACCCGGGCATCAACTGAGCGGACGGCGGAGACGAGACACGGGTGGGACACGGGGTTGCGTGAGCCGGGCACGGAGTCGCAGGCCGAGGAGATGTGGGATCGGCGGGTCGCGCGCTGGCGAGGTCGGGCCGCGGTAGACCCTGACCTCCCGACACCGACACGACTACACCGACACGACGACCTCCACCCGCGCCCCTTTCCGGAGCCCCCACTCACCCATCACCCCGGCCTCCGCCTCCACCACATGCCGGGCGCGCAGCCGAGGCATCCCCAGCCGGCCCGGCCGCATGGTGCGGACGGCGATGACGCGAAGGTGCCGATCGAGATAGGCGACATCGATCGGCATGCGCATACGGAAGGTGTGCACGCTGTTGGCCGGGGAGAGCAGGATCGCCCCCTTGACGGAGTCCCGCCCCAACAGCCCCTTCGTCCGGGCCCGATACGAGGAGGCGATCTCCAAGGGCACTGTCACGGGCGGCTCGTCATCACCCGCGTGCACCATCAGTTCTCCGCTTCCGTCCCGCCAACGCCGCCCCATCCGGGCCCCCTTCGACCGTGCCCTGTCACATGGCTCTCCGTCTCGAACGTATCCGCAGCGGACAGCCCGTCACATGGGCCCAGGGGCCCATGCCAAGTCCAGGCCGGACGGCCTGCATTTGCTTATTCCTGACTGGAACGCCGCGATCCGCGCCCATGTTGTCCACCCCATTGGCGCGTTATGCAACCGTTACGGCCCGAACAGGTCGGTGGATCGTCGATTCCTCCCCATACACCCCGCCTGTTGACAACCATCACCCTGGTGCGGCCGCACCCCGCTGTATAGCTTTGGTTCGCTCAAGAGAAGCCTCGCCTCTGACCGGGAGCCGACCGTGAACCGCCGCCCCACCCTCCTCGCAGCGCTCACGCTGACCGCCGCTGCGGCCCTGACGCTGTCCGCGTGCGGGAGCGATGACAGCTCCAAGGACAAGGACAAGATTGCCGGAGTCGATGCCGGCGGAGCCAAGGCCGCATCGCCCAGCGAGTCGGCCTCGCAGGCCGCCGGTCGCCCAAAGATCAAGTTGCCGTCCGACCTGACCATGAACTTCGAGGGCGGTAAGACGGGGGACGCCGTCAAGGACGCAGTGCTTGCCGACAACGCCGAGCGCATGCGCTCGGTCAACGCGGCGATCGCGGGAACCGACCCCAAGGCGGACGCGATGAACTTCTACAACACTGGCAGGGCGCTGGAGGCGGCCGCTGTCTGGGTGGAGAAGTTCAAGAAGGCCAACCTCGGCATCACGGGCACCATCCGGTACTACGACCGGACGGTGACGCTCGCCGGCAACAAGACGGCGACGGTCCTGTTCTGTGCCGATGAGAGCAAGGGCTACGCAAAGGACCTCAAGACGAACAAGCCCAAGGTCACCGCCCCCTCCGACGAGGACTTCATCCTCTACAACACCCGGCTGGAAAAGAACAGCGACGGAGTCTGGCGGACCACGCGTATCGTTTCGACCGCAGGAGCGAAGCAGTGTCTGAAGTGAAGCGGAGAGCGCTGGCAGGCCTCGCTTTGGCCGTGGCCCTTGTGACTTCCGGCGCACCGAATGCCTGGGCCAAGGTCACCCCGGACGGCACCACTGAGAGCGATTCGAGCACGTCGAATCCCTCAGGCTCCGTGAAGGGCGACACGCTCGCGTCGTCGGCCAGTGGCGTGATCGTCTTCGACCGTTCGAAGAACGGCTCGGGTGAATCCGCCGGGGGCGTCACATCCACCGGTTCGTGGACCCCGCCCCCCTGCTACTACGCCCCCAAGTACACGCCTGAGCAACTCCAGAAAGCCCTGGAACCCATCTGGGAGGCCGAGTCCACGGGGTACCAATGGGACGCTCAGCAACGTGATCGCTACGTCAACGGGCACCCGTACAAGGACTTCAACAAGGAGAAGGCCGACAAAGGCTATTGGTGGGACGCCTATGTCCCTGAGAGCCAGGTAGGCTCACCGGGATCACTCGACTGCACCAAGCCGATCTTCTGGGTGGACAACGGCGACCCGCCACCCGCGGACGTCCCGGAAGCGATCACCCCCGAAATACTCGCCCAACTCGCTTACGCCGAGATCCGCGTCCCGTCGACCACGGTCGAACTCGCGCCTCAGCAGGCCACGAAGGTGAACCTGCCGACCTGGGCCTGGCTGGACGCGGCCAAGTTCAAGCCGGTGTCTGTGACGGCCAGCGTCCCGTTGCTGGACATCCAGGCGACGACTACGGCCGAACCGGTCTCCCTCAAGATCGATCCGGGCACGGGTGACTCCGTGACCTATCCCGCTTCGGGTGAGTGTCAGATCAATGCGGATGGCTCGATCGGTGAACCGTATGCCAAGGGTAAGGCCGAGAGGACTCCACCATGTGGAGTGAAATATCTGCGCTCATCCGGTGACTCTTCGTACAAGCTCAGGGCGACGATCACCTGGAAGATTCACTGGACTGGCACCGGTGTCCAGGGTGAACAGCGCCTGCCTGACGGCACGTTCGGGGCCGAGCAGGATGTCGTCGTCCAAGAGGTCCAGGCCGTCAACCGCTGACGATCTTCAGGCCCGGGCCGGGCGATCGCTCTCCACCGGGGGGCGGTCGCCCGCCTTGCTTCAAAGGCGATATGGGTAGAGTCGCTGCCTCACGCACGCGTATCGAATGAGGAGAGGGCAGCGGTACATGGCTGACCGGCTGGCCGTGGACGGCGGCGAACTCGCACATTTCATGAAGCTTTTGAAGAAATCGAGCGATTCGTTGAAGGGTCTGCGCAAGGCCTTGAGTGATGCCACCGTCACCGGTCTGGGCACGGATGATCTGGACTCTGCGTGCGAGGACTTCCAGGAGGATTGGAAGTACGGCACGGAAGAAATCGGTAAGCAGACCGAGGATCTCGCCAAGATTGTCGGGCAGAGCAAGGACAGCTACGAGGAAGTCGACAAGGCATTGGAAGAAGCCTTGAAGAAGGCCAGGAGTGGAAAGTCCGGGGGGAAGAAGTGACGGCCACGCCTGGTGTCGAACAGTCTCCGTACGCCGACTCGCCGGCCGCCCGCAATGGCGGCGTGCCCCAGGGGCTCAAGTCCTCTCCGTCCATCCCTAATCCCGACTATTCCCACTTGGGGTTCAACCCGACGCCGGGTGACATCGACACGGTTCGCGACCTGAGTAAGAAACTCGGGAACTGTGCAAAAGTCCTGGACGAGACGCATGAGCTGGTCACCAAGCTCATGGACGGCAGCTATTGGAAGGGCGATGCCGCCGTCGCCTTCCGTGAAGAACTCGAGGACGGACCTCTCCCGCTCAACCTGAAGAACGCCGCGCACTCCGTTCGCAAGGCCGCACGGCAACTCGACCGCTGGGAGGGTGAACTCGACGACTTCCAGCGTCGTGCCAAGAAGCTGGAACGGGAAGCCAAAGACGCGCAGGACGCCGTGGATGCGGCGAAGGGGCACGCCGACAAGGCGAAGAACGATCCCGGCCTCGACGGCAAGGGGGGCCGCCACGACCAGGCGGAGAAGCGGTTGAGCAGTGCGAACACCGCTGTGGAAGAAGCCCAGGCCGAGCTCGACAAAATCATCGGCAGGGCGAAGAGGCTGGCCGAGGAACACGAGACCAAGGCCCGGTACCGCGCTGGCAAGATCCGCGATGCCACGAAGAAGCTGGCACCGCATGAGCCGGGAGCACTCGAGAAATTCGGCGATTGGTTCGTCGAGAATCTTCCTGACATTCTTAGCTTCACCGCAGGCGTCATCGGCTTGGTCGCGTTGTTCGTGGCCACTGGTGGCCTGGCGGCAGCGGTCCTCTTGCTTGCGGCAGCCGCGTTGAGCGCCTCGGCGCTCGCGATGCGACTGTCCGACCCCAAAGTCCTTTCCTCCCTCAAGGACGGCTTCACCAAGGGCGAATTCGACTCCGACTTCTGGGGGAATGTCGTCAGCCTCGGCGGGGACCTCCTGGGAGCCGTTCCCGGCGTGAGCGCCGTCGGCATGGGTGTGCGTGGAACGATGACCGCCCTGCGCGCCGGCGAGGAAGCGGTCACCCTCGGAAAGGTGCTGACGACCTTGGGCAGCAAGACCGTCGGCGAAGCAAAGGCCATCTCCAACCTCGGTAATCCGGCCCTGAACCTGGTGGTGCGCGGGGCTCGTGACTCAGCCCGTGTCGGAGAGGTCGTCGAGATCACATCTGCTTCACTCGGCGTCGCGACCGCCGGATACGGTCTCGTTTCCAGCGCGGTGGACGAACTGGACAATGACGGAGCGAAGGACACCGGCACCGGCATCGACGGTGCACGGAGCATCCTCGATGGCGGGGCTCTGATCGATCTCGCCCAGTACGTGTTCTGACCCGGAGGACAAGAGAGCTCATATGAACCCCACGGATCATTCGACTGCCTGGGATCATCCGCCGACCCGGCGCGCCTGGTCGAAACAGTTGGCCGCGAACGCGCTCGCTCTCCTCGGATGGATTGCCTTGTGGGTCGCTCTGCTGGCGGTTCTGGTGGTGTTCCTCTCCCCCGGATACACGATTCTGTTCGTGCCGTTCCTGCTGTACAGCTTCTACCGTGCGTTCTTGCAGCTCTTCCTCCTGCCCGCCGGCCTTCGTATGAAGCGAGTCCTGCAGGAGTACCCATGGCGTCAGTTCGGCGATGCCCCGCACGGGCTTGCCGACCGGCCTGACATCGTCGGCAGGCAGTTCGGGTGGTTCGAGTTCCCGAACCCATCCCGCCCAGAGGAGCGACTGCCCATGGTGTTTCCCCGGCACTGGGGAGTGGGATGGTGGCACCGCCGGATGGCTCCTCGCGCGACACCAGAGTTGAAGGCGCAGATCGGCGTGGTGTGGCTCGCGGGAGATCCTCGCTTCATCGGCGTGATCGCCGCGCCCACCTCGGACGCGTCGGCCCCCCGTCGGTTCCGCTTCCTGAACCAGCAGACGGGATCGGAGGGAGGTCGCCCTTCCGTCGAGGAATGGGGAGCGACCTCCGAGGACATTGCGCGTGGCCGCCGCGTCGGCGTCCGCTCGGACCGCACTTGATCCTTCACCCGGCCACCCTCTCCGGAAATGCCCGACATGACATCTCGCGTCGTCATCGCTGATTCCGTCAGTGACCCCCGTGCCGGTATCTGGTTCGCCGTGCCCGGCGGGTTCACCGAGCTGCCGCTCGACGTTCTCCTAGCCCCCTCCGCTTCCGCAGAGGCGAGCCGGCTCCGGGAAGCACTCGCTCCGATGCTGGAATCCATTCCTGACGGCATCACCCGTCAGCAGTTCATCGCTCACTTGGCATCGGGCCAGCAACTGCTGGCTGCACTGCGCGAGGTGGGCACCGTCCATTGCTCCCTGGGTGTGCACCGCGACGATGTGGAGGGAGGCAGCGGAAAGATCCTCCACTCCCTCTTCACCGTGTCCTGGCGAGACATCGCTTGGTCCCCACGGCCGGTGAGCGCGGCGCGGGCCGTGGCCACAGCCGAGCAGCACTCCCACATCGAGTACCTGGACCTGCCCAGCGGTCCCGCGTCCATGGGAGAGACGGTGCGCACGCCGACTGCCGAGTCGGGCCTTCCGCCGACACCACTGCTTCAGATCTCCGCCTACCTCCCGCACCCGGACTGCAAGCGCATGGCGATCTTGATGTTGAGCACACCGGAGGTGGAGCGGCGCGAGCAGTACCGCGAGATCCTGAGGCAGATTGTGGAGCTTACGAGCTTCGAGTCGCCGTTGATGGACATGCCGAAGGACTGAAGCGGCGTCGACCGCGCGTCGACCGCGTGGTGGTTGGCTCGTATGGAACGTGCGGGGCGCGAAACGCCTTGTCCGACGCTTCGCGGCCCGGGTAGGAAGACCCCATGACCCCCCTAGGTGCAGTCTTCCGCCCCCAGTTGGCCCCCGAGCGTCTGCGTTCGGTCTGTGAAGTCGCCGAAGACGCCGGGCTCGAGGAGCTCTGGCTCTGGGAGGACTGTTTCAGAGAGGGAGGCATCTCCACCGCCGCCGCTGCCCTCGCGTGGACCGAGCGGGTGCGGGTCGGGGTCGGGCTGTTGCCCGTGCCCCTGCGGAACGTCGCCATCACGGCCATGGAGATCGCCTCGCTGCACCGGATGTTCCCGGGGCGGGCGATCGTCGGCGTGGGACACGGCGTGCAGGACTGGATGGGACAGGTCGGTGCCCGGGTCGAGTCGCCCGTCACCCTGCTGCGGGAGCATCTCCTCGCGCTGCGCGCCCTGTTGGACGGGGAGCGGCTCTCCGTCGACGGGCGGTACGTCAAGCTCGACGACGTCGCTCTCGACTGGCCGCCTCAGGGCGCCCAGGGCGGGGTGCTGGCCGGGGCCACCGGCCCGCGGTCGCTGCGGCTCACCGGCGAGGCCGCCGACGGGACCATTCTCACCGCCTCCACCAACGCCGACGGTGTGCGCGAGGCGCGCCGGCTCGTGGAGGAGGGGCGGACGGCGGCCGGTCGCGCGGCCGGGCCGCACCGCGTCGTCGTCTATCTGCTCACCGCCACCGGGCCCGGCGCCGACGCCCGGCTGCGCGCGGAGCTGGCCGCCGAGGGGCTCGACTCCGTTCCGGATCTCGGGGTCGCCGGGGACGCCGGCGCCGTGGCCAAGGCCGTCGAGCGGCTGGTCGAGGCCGGCGCCGACAGCGTCGTACTCCAGCCGACCGCGGACGAGCCCGACCCGGAGGGGTTCGTGCGGTTCGCGGCCGAGGAGGTGCGTCCCCTGGTTCCCTGAGGGCCGCTGTTCGTGGTGGCTGCCGCACTCCGGGTGGGGGACGTCGACGTGGACGTACGTCTGCGTGACGTGGTCGAAGCCGACCTGGAGTTCTTCCCGGCGCACCAGCACGATCCGGAAGCCGTGCGGCGGCCGGGGTTCACACCCCGGCCGCGAGAGGCGTTCCCGCGGAACTGGAAGGCCGACATCCTCGGGGACGACACCGTCCTCGTGCGGAGCGTGACCGTCGACGGAGACGTCGCCGGCAACCTCGTCGCCTGGTGGGACGGGGACCGACGCTTCCTCGGGTACCGGCGGGGAAGGACCTCCTGGGGCCGCGGCTCGGAAGCCGGACCCTCGCCCCCTTCTGTCGTGGTCGTCCGCTTGTCAGAGCACCCGGTGAGGCCCCCGCCCGGGCTCGGCGACCGCCCTTCGAGCAGGGAGGGAAGCCGCACTCCACTACCGGCGTGAAAATACGAGCGCCCCCGCACGGCCCCCTGCCACCATCTCCCCATGGCAGTGCATCAGGAACCACACCCCCCACACCTCGCCACCTTCGAAGAACTCCTCGCCGAGGGCGCCTCCGTCCCGACGGAAGGCTGGGACTTCTCCTGGTTCGAAGGGCGGGCGACGGAAGCACGCCCCTCCTGGGGCTACGCCGTGTCGATGGCCGAGCGGCTGGGCCGGGCGAGTGCGGTGCTGGACGTGCAGACCGGGGGAGGGGAGGTGCTGGACTTCGCCCTCGCGAGGGTCACCGACACCAGCGAGGCCCCCGCCGGCACCTGTGCCGCTGCCGAGGCCACCACCGTGAACGCCCCCGAGCCACCCCGGCTCACCATCGCCACCGAAGGCTGGCCCCCCAACGTCGCCAAGGCCACCGCCCTGCTCCGCCCGCGCGGCGTCGCCGTCGTGGCCGTTGCCGAGGACGACCCGCTGCCCTTCGCCGACGGTGCCTTCGACCTGGTCGTCAGCCGCCATCCCGTCCGCCCGCACTGGCACGAGATCGCCCGCGTCCTCCAGCCCGGCGGGACGTACTTCGCCCAGCACGTGGGCCCGGGGAGCGTCTTCGAACTCGTCGAGTACTTCCTCGGGCCCCAGCCGGACGACGCCCGCAGCGCCCGCCACCCCGACCGTGAGCGGGCCGACGCCGAGGCCGCCGGGCTCGACGTCGTCGGTCTGCGGGCGGAGCGGCTGCGCGTGAAGTTCCACGACATCGGCGCGGTCGTGCACTTCCTGCGCAAGGTGGTCTGGATGGTCCCCGGCTTCACCGTCGAGGCGTACGAGCCGCGGCTCCGGGAGCTGCACGAGCGCATCCAGGCCGAAGGCCCCTTCGTCGCCCACAGCACCCGCCACCTGGTCGACGCACGCAAGCCGGGCGGACGCACGCCGGCCGCGTGATCACGCGTGCGGGCCCACCGTCACCTCTCCCACCACCAGCTCCGCCGCCGCCTCCAGCACCTCACCCACCCGCTCCGCCTGCTCGCCCAGCTCCCGCTTCTGCCGTGCCGTCAGCCGGACGAGCGGCTCGACCGTGACGGTCGTACGACGGCCCCGGCGCCGCTGGTGCCACACCCCCGCCACCACGCCGTCGACCAGCAGCACCGGGTAGTTGCCCGCCTGGCCGCCGCCGAGGGCGCGCTGGTACGCCGTCCCGGGGAACAGCCGCTCGCGGGGCTGTCCGGCGATGACGTACGCGTCGAAGTAGGGCAGCAGGCGCACTCCCCGCGGCGGACCGTCCGGGAAGTCCGTGTCGCCCGCCGCCACCCACGCCGGTGTCCCTTCGAAGTCGACCTCCTCGATACGGCCCGCGGCGGCCAGTTCGCCGAACAGGGCCGTCGCCCAGCCGGGTGGCGCCGCCAGCCAGCGGGCGAAGTGCTGCGGGGTGGCGGGGCCGTACGCGTGCAGATAGCGATGGACGAAATCGGCCGGCACGCCCCCGGCGCTCTCCCCGCGGTCGGTGCCCGGCACGGGCCGAGCCTCCCGCGCGCTCTCCCCGGGGCCGGCCCCCGGCAGGGGCCGCGCGGCCCCTGCCCCGGCGTCCTCCCGCGGCGGGCGGGTGTACGTCGCCTTGCGGCCGCGGTTCGGGCCGAAGCACAGCGTGCCCGCCCATCCGGCGCGGTGCATCACCTGGCGCCAGCGCGGCCACAGGTCCTGGAAGGCCGGCATCACGCGGTCACCGGCCCAGGGGCCCGTGCGGGCGACGACCTCCTCGGACAGCTCGTCGAGGGTCAGGCACCTGCCGTCGAGCGCGTCACCGATCGCCGTCACGACCTGGCCGGCCTGTTCCCCGGTGAGCCGCACATCGGGCGGGAACGGGCTCGGCCCGCTCGGGGCCGCGCTCAACGCCGCGGAGAAGAGGGACAGTTCACGGGCCGGGAGGAGATGGACCGTGCCGCGCGGGCCGTAGGTCTTGATGAGGGACCGTTCCTCCCAGAGCGCGGCCCGTACGTCCGCCCGCGTCACGCCGTCCGTCCGCATCCCCACCGACACCTCGGCCGCGGAGAGCACCTGCGCGTGGGCGCCCCGCATCGCCCCGACCACCTCGGCGACCGGCGTGCCGGGCGCGGCCGGTCCAGCCAGGAACTGCCGCTCCGCCCGGCGCGCGCTCACCGCGTCCCACCTGATCCTCAGCGTCGTCGTCATGAGGCGACGGTAGACGGGAATGAGGACAGATTCCGTCCTAGTCGTCGACCGCGTCACTCGTCTCCCTCACTGCACTTGCTCATCTTCCGACGAGAGTTTTCACATCGTTATCGCTCGCGGCTCGCCTCTCGGCCGCCGCTCACGTAAATTCGGACGAGGGAATTCGCGTGAGCAAAGCTGCGCGGGAGGTACCGCGCAGTGGAGGGGGCTGCGCGGTGCCCGGTCCCCGTCGAGCCGGTGCGGTGGCGCTGTCCAGGGCGACGCGGTGGCAAGGGGGCGGTCCGGGCGGCGACTCGGGGTCAAGCGGCCGTGCGCGGCCCGGTTCACCCGTCGGGGGGATGTCGGGACAAGTCACCCGACTGGTCCACAAGGTGCGGCAAATCCGCCGGATCCTGTCGCGGAGCATCCCGTTTCCCCTGCACAGGGGCCATGTTTCGGCCAGAAGCCGGCCCGGAGCGAAGGCTTCCGTGGGCACCGCCGCGTCGCCGGGTGGCTCCGGAGAGTAGTTGTGGCACGCCGATGCACGCAGCATCACTTACAAAGGGTTATGGTGGAAACCCCCCCTCGGGCCGGTCCGTCTCCCCCCCACGGACCGGCCCGTTTTTTCTTTCCCGCCGGGCGGCTCGAACCACCGGCCGGAACCGTTCGTTCCGCCCCTGTTGGCGGCCCACGGCCGCAGCGGGGGTAGGCTTCGCCTCCGGGGACCGCCATACGGGCAGGGACCGCCCGCGGGCCACGACCGGGCCGCACGCCGCGGCCTGTCCGATCCGTACGGAGGGGCTGACAATCACGTGAACCTGCGCGACAAGCTGCGTGGCCTGCTGGTCAGGCTGTACGCACGCCGGGTGGAAGGCCACCTGGACCACGCTCAGGTGCCCAAGCACATCGGCGTCATCATGGACGGCAACCGGCGCTGGGCGAAGGCCGCCGGTTCCAGCACCGTCCACGGCCACCGGGCCGGTGCCGAGAAGATCGAGGAGTTCCTCGGCTGGTGCAGTGAGACCGACGTCGAGGTCGTCACCCTCTGGCTCCTGTCCACGGACAACTTCGACCGGCCGCAGGAGGAACTCGGCCCGCTGCTCGGCATCATCGAGGACGTCGTCCGCACCCTGGCCGCCGACGGCCGCTGGCGCGTGCACCACGTCGGCACGCCCGACCTGCTGCCCTCCGGGATGCAGACGGTCCTCAAGGAGGCCGAGGAGGCCACCGCGCGCGTCGACGGGATAGTGGTCAACGTGGCCATCGGCTACGGCGGCCGCCAGGAGATCGCCGACGCCGTGCGGTCGATGCTGCTCGACGCCCAGGACAAGGGCACCTCGATGGAGGAGCTCGCCGAGGCCGTCGACATCGACATGATCGGGCGTCACCTCTACACGAGCGACCAGCCCGACCCCGACCTGGTGATCCGCACCAGCGGCGAGCAGCGGCTGTCCGGATTCATGCTCTGGCAGACCGCGCACTCCGAGTACTACTTCTGCGACGTGTTCTGGCCGGCGTTCCGCAAGGTCGACTTCCTGCGCGCCATGCGGGACTACGCGGCCCGCCACCGGCGGTTCGGCGGCTGACGCACCTGTCCCCGGACCCCGCGGACGCGGGACGTCCCACGTCACAACACCTCCCGGTACCCCGCCGAAGGCGCGCGTAACACGGAGTTCACCGGCTCGCCGTCATATGCCGTGGCATGGCGACGCTCGTTCGAGGGCATAACCCAGTCAGGTCGACGCCCGAACCACGGGTGTCGGATCTCAGCGGACGGCACGGGGCCGTCCGCCCGGGAGGCCCTTTGCACCAGCCCGATCCGTGCGGTCACAGCACGGACGAAGAGGCGGAGGGCCGGTTTTCGGCCCGCGCAGGGCGGCCGACGACCGGTCCAGCTCCATACCGTCGCTCCCCGACCTCATCCGAGGGGGTACGTCCTTCCGTGGTGACCAGTGCAAAGCGCCACAAGCCAGACCGGCGCACCTATGTTCTCGACACCAGCGTCCTGCTGGCCGACCCGAACGCCCTGAACCGCTTCGACGAGCACGAGGTCGTGCTGCCCATCGTCGTGGTCACGGAGCTGGAGGCCAAGCGGCACCATCCCGAGCTCGGCTACTTCGCCCGGCAGGCCCTGCGCCTGCTCGACGAGTTCCGGGTCCGGCACGGTCGCCTCGACGCCCCCATCCCGATCGGGGATCTGGGCGGGACCGTCCGTGTCGAGCTCAACCACTCGGACCCCAGCGTGCTGCCCAGCGGCTACCGCCTGGGGGACAACGACTCCCGCATCCTCGCGGTCGCCCGCAATCTGCAGGCCGAGGGGTTCGATGTCACCGTCGTGTCCAAGGACCTCCCGCTCAGGATCAAGGCGTCCTCCGTCGGACTCCTCGCCGAGGAGTACCGCGCGGAGCTCGCCATCACGGACTCCTCCGGCTGGACCGGCATGTCCGAACTGACCCTGCCCGGCGAGCAGGTGGACATCCTCTTCGAGGAGGGCCACGTCTACGTCCCCGAGGCCGCCGACCTGCCGGTGCACACGGGCCTGATGATCCAGTCGGAGCGCGGCAAGGCGCTCGGGCGGGTCACGCCGGAGGGCAGCATCCGTGTCGTGCGCGGGGATCGTGAGGTGTTCGGCATCAAGGGCCGCAGCGCCGAGCAGCGGATCGCGCTCGACCTGCTGCTCGACCCGGACGTCGGGATCGTGTCGATGGGCGGCCGGGCCGGCACCGGCAAGTCGGCGCTGGCGCTGTGCGCGGGTCTGGAGGCGGTGCTGGAGCGCCGTCAGCACCAGAAGGTGATGGTCTTCCGTCCGCTGTACGCGGTCGGCGGGCAGGAGCTGGGCTATCTGCCGGGCTCCGAGGCCGAGAAGATGAGCCCCTGGGCCCAGGCGGTCTTCGACACCCTCTCGGCGGTCACGTCCCGCGAGGTCATCGAGGAGGTCACCGCGCGCGGGATGCTGGAGGTCCTGCCGCTCACCCACATCCGCGGCCGCTCGCTGCACGACGCGTTCGTGATCGTGGACGAGGCACAGTCGCTGGAACGGAATGTGCTTCTCACCGTTCTGTCCCGGATCGGGGCCAATTCGCGGGTGGTTCTCACCCATGACGTGGCCCAGCGGGACAACCTCAGGGTCGGCCGGTACGACGGTGTCGTCGCCGTCGTCGAGAAGCTGAAGGGGCATCCGCTCTTCGCGCATGTGACCCTGACACGGTCCGAGAGGTCCCAGATCGCCGCTCTTGTGACCGAAATGCTCGAAGACGGGCAGGTCTGACCGTCCCCAGTAAGTAGGGCCGGTTATGCGATAGTTGGCGCCGTCCGGAAAAGGCGAAGAGCCTAGCCGGGCGGCGCCTTCGCATGTGGGCGTTCCTGTGAATCTCCCGCACCAAACGGGATGTGAGCTTTCACACGCAACTCAGAATTGCCTTGCCCCGTCGGGTTACGGCAGAGTCTCAGTCCTGTCAGGCCCCGCATACGACACACCTGTACCCCCAGCGGTACGGCACCACCAAAGCAACAGCATCAACTGCATAGCGATGTCGTATGCCGCCCGAGCAACACGCGGCGCTCCCCTCGCGGGAGTTGCCCACCGGGCCCGCGCCTCCCGTGACCCCGCAGTTGGGGAGGCCAGTGCCAGGGGCACGATTGCGTCCGCGAGGGTCACCGAAGCGGGCGATGCTGGAAGGAAAACCGTGTGAGCCGGATCTCGGTCCGGGGATTCGCAGTGGCTTCGGCCACGGCGGTCACCGCTGTCGGAAGCGTCGTCGGAGTTGCCTCGGGCAGCACCGCGCAGAACAACGACGCCGAAGCGACGGCCAGCGGCGCCACCCTGCTCGCGGACATTCCCGCGGGCCAGCAGGCCCAGGTGCAGACCGCGTCCCTGACGCAGCAGGCCGACGCGCAGGCCATCCAGGCGGACGCGAGCGCCAAGAAGGACGCCGAGGAGGCCGCCCGCAAGGCCGCCGCCGAGACGGCCATCGCCAAGAAGGAAGCCGCCGAGAAGGCCGCCAAGGCCGCCGAGGCGGAAGCCAAGGAGCGCGCGGAGGTCAAGGCCGCCGCCAGCCGCTCCAAGGACATCTCCGACTTCCCCGTCGCGAGCTCCTACAGCATCGCCCAGATCCAGGCGATGGCACGGCAGATGGTGCCGTCGGGTCAGTTCCAGTGCTTCAGCAACATCGTGGACCACGAGTCCGACTGGAACTACAAGGCGGTCAACCCCTCGTCCGGGGCCTACGGCATGTTCCAGGCGCTGCCCGGTTCCAAGATGTCGTCCGCCGGCGCGGACTGGCAGACCAACCCGGCCACCCAGATCAAGTGGGGCCTGAGCTACATGAACGACCGCTACGGCAGCCCCTGTGAGGCCTGGACGTTCTGGCAGGCCAACCACTGGTACTGAGCCGACCGGCCCCACGGCCGATCCCGTTGCCTCACGAGAGCCCCGCACCGTCGTCCGGTGCGGGGCTCTCGCCCTGTACGGTCGGACGGGATCGACTCCCGGGGGGAGTGGTGCGCTGAGACGGGGGAAAAGGACGGATCATGTCGCGAGTGCCAGGGTGGCTCGGCCGGCTCGGTGCCGGGCTGACCGAGATCAGCGAGCGTTACAACGAACGCCGTGCCGAAGCCGAGCGGGAGCGGGACGACTCCGAATCCCCGGCCCTCTCCGACGAGTACGTGCCGCCGCCCCCGGACTACGCGCCCGACGTCGCCGCCCGGCCCGATCCGGCGCTGGCCGTGCCGTGGGGGGTGCGGGTCGCCGCCGAGGCCGGCTGGCGGCTCCTCGTCCTCGCGGGCACCGTCTGGGTGCTGATGCGGATCATCAGCGCCGTCCAGCTCGTGGTGCTCTCGTTCGTGATCGCGCTGCTCATCACGGCGATCCTGCAGCCGACGGTGGCGCGTCTGCGGCGTCACGGCGTGCCGCGCGGGCCGGCTACGGCACTGACGGCCATCCTCGGCTTCGTCGTCATCGGCCTCATCGGCTGGTTCGTGACCTGGCAGGTCATGGAGAACATCGACGACCTCTCGGGCCAGATCCAGGACGGCATCGACGAGTTGCGGAACTGGCTGCTGAACAGCCCCTTCCACGTCACGGACAAACAGATCAACGAGATCGCCAAGAACCTGCGCGAAGCGGTCGGGGCGAACACGGACCAGATCACCTCGGCGGGCCTGGAAGGCGTGACGGTCGTCGTCGAGGCGCTCGCCGGGATCCTGCTGGCGGTCTTCTCGACGCTGTTCCTGCTCTACGACGGCAAGCGGATCTGGGAGTGGACGCTGAGGCTGGTGCCGGCGGCGGCGCGGCCGGGGGTGGCCGGGGCCGGTCCGGCGGCGTGGCGGACGCTGACGGCGTATGTGCGGGGCACGGTCGTCGTCGCGCTGATCGACGCGATCTTCATCGGGCTCGGCATCTACTTCCTCGATGTGCCGATGGCGGTGCCGCTGGCGGTGTTCATCTTCCTGTTCGCGTTCATCCCGCTGGTCGGTGCGGTGGTCTCCGGTGCGCTCGCCGTGGTTGTCGCGCTGGTCACCCAGGGGGTGTTCACGGCCGTCATGACGCTGGTGGTGGTGCTCGCGGTGCAGCAGATCGAGGGGCACATCCTGCAGCCGTTCATCCTGGGACGGGCCGTGCGGGTGCATCCGCTGGCGGTCGTGCTGTCGGTCGCGGCGGGCGGCATGGTGGCCGGGATCGGCGGTGCGGTCGTCGCCGTGCCGCTGGTGGCGGTGACCAACACGGTCGCCGGATATCTGCGCTCCTACTCGCAGAAGGCGGCGCTGCGGCATTCGGTGCGGCCGCGCGGGGCCACGGCGGTGAGTGCGGAGCCCGCCCCCAAGACGCCGCCGGAGTAGCCGGCACCGACACACCAGCAGGGCCCCGTCCACCGGTCAGGTGGGCGGGGCCCTGCGGTACGAGGCGTGCGGCCGGGGATTACTCGGCCAGGACCGCCTCGGCGTCCAGCGTGACGCCGACCGCCTGGATCACGGAGGCGATCTTGAACGCCTCCTGGATGACCTCGCGGTCGAGGCCGGCCTTGCGCAGAACCTGCTCGTGGGAGTCCAGGCACATGCCGCAGCCGTTGATGGCGGAGACCGCGAACGACCACAGCTCGAAGTCGACCTTGTCGACACCCGGGTTGCCGATGACGTTCATCCGCAGGCCCGCGCGCAGCGTGCCGTACTCGTGGTCCGAGAGGAGGTGACGGGTGCGGTAGAAGACGTTGTTCATCGCCATCACCGCGGCGGCGGCCTTGGCCGCCGTGTACGCCTCCGGCGACAGGTTCGCCTTCGCCTCCGGCTCCAGCTCGCGCAGCACGATCGGGGAGCGCGAGGCGATCGCCGTCGACAGCACCGTGCCCCACAGCTGCTGGGCCGGCAGGTCGGAGTTGCCGATGACCGAGCCCAGGTTGAGCTTCAGGTCCTTGGCGTAGTCCGGTATGGCGGACTTCAGGGCATCCAGCGACATGTCAGATCACTCCCCGGAGAGCAGCGCGACCGGGTCGAGGGTCTCGTCGCCCTTCGACCAGTTGCAGGGGCACAGCTCGTCCGTCTGGAGCGCGTCCAGGACCCGGAGGACCTCCTTCGGGTTACGGCCGACCGAGCCCGCGGTCACCATCGAGAACTGGATCTCGTTGTTCTGGTCCACGATGAACACGGCGCGCTTGGCGAAGCCGTCCTCGCCCTCGATGCCGAGGTCGCGCATCAGCTCGTGCTTGGAGTCGGCCATCATCGGGAACGGCAGGTCACGCAGGTCGTCGTGGTCCTTGCGCCAGGCGTGGTGGACGAACTCGGAGTCGCCGGAGAAGCCGAGGACCTGGGCGTCGCGGTCGGCGAACTCGTCGTTCAGCTTGCCGAAGGCGGCGATCTCGGTCGGGCACACGAAGGTGAAGTCCTTGGGCCACGCGAAGATGACCTTCCACTGACCCTCGTAGGTCTTGTGGTTGATCTGCTGGAACTCCTTGCCCTTCTCCAGCGAGACGCAGGCGGTCAGGTCGAACTCGGGGAACTTGTCACCGACGGTGAGCACACACACTCCTTGCAGCGAAGAAACACCCGGATTGCGGGCGTTTCCCATGGGTTGGACTGTGTTGATGTTGGCACAGGCTCGATTGATTACGGAAATAGCTACACTCGGTCGGGTTGATCGGAGGTAGTTATCAGTGACGGTCGGTAATAAGCGCAGGCAGCCCAGCCTGGCCCAGCTCCGGGCCTTCGCGGCGGTGGCCGAGCACCTTCATTTCCGGGACGCGGCCGCGGCGATCGGCATGAGCCAGCCCGCCCTCTCGGGTGCCGTGTCGGCCCTGGAGGAGACACTCGGAGTGACGCTCCTCGAGCGTACGACGCGCAAGGTGCTGCTCTCACCCGAGGGTGAGCGGATCGCCGTACGGGCCAAGGCGGTCCTGGGGGAGGTGGGCGCCCTCATGGAGGAGGCCGAGGCGGTCCGGGCGCCCTTCACCGGGGTGCTGCGGCTCGGGGTGATCCCGACGGTCGCGCCCTATCTGCTGCCGACGGTCCTGCGGCTCGTCCACGAGCGGTACCCGCACCTCGACCTCCAGGTGCACGAGGAGCAGACCGCCAGCCTCCTCGACGGCCTCGCCGGCGGCCGGCTCGATCTGCTGCTGCTCGCCGTACCGCTGGGCGTGCCGGGCGTGGCCGAACTGCCGCTGTTCGACGAGGACTTCGTCCTCGTCACCCCGCTCGACCACCGGCTCGGCGGACGCGAGGGCATCGCGCGTGAGGCGCTGCGCGAGCTGAACCTGCTGCTGCTGGACGAGGGGCACTGCCTGCGCGACCAGGCCCTCGACATCTGCCGGGAGGCCGGCCGCGACGACGTGCCGGTCACCACGACCGCCGCCGGGCTGTCCACACTGGTGCAGCTCGTGGCGGGCGGACTGGGAGTCACCCTGCTGCCGCGCACCGCCCTGAAGGTCGAGACCTCCCGCAGCAACCAGCTCCTCACCGGGTACTTCGCCGACCCGGCCCCCACCCGGCGGATCGCCCTGGCGATGCGGGTGGGGGCCGCGCGCGGCGCGGAGTACGAGGAGCTCGCGGCCGCCCTGCGGCAGGCGCTGCGCCCGCTGCCCGTACGGGTGCTGGAGCAGGACGCCTGACGACCCGTACGGTCCGCGGGGCCCGTTACTCGGTGCGCAGCCCGTCCGGCCGCATCAGCTTCAGCAGGGGCGGCAGGCTGAGCAGCGTCACCACGAGGACGACACCGGCGCCGATGCCCGTCATCGACAGCACACTCGGCCAGTCCACCCGGACCGACGTGTTGGTCATCCGCAGCAGGACCGCGCCCAGGGCCGTGCCCACCGTCGCGGCGAGCACCAGACCCAGCCCGATCGGGATCGCCGTCTGCCACAGCACCGACAGGCTGAGGGTGCGGCGCCGGGTGCCGAAGGCCACCAGGGCCGACAGCAGCTTGCGGCGTTCGCGCAACTGCTCCAGCTGCGAGACCAGCAGGCTCGCTCCGATCAGCGCGAGCACACAGGCGGCGCCCACGGACAGGCCGGTGCGGATGGTGGCGTAGCGGTCGTCGCTCTCGATGCTGTGCCAGGTCATCGGCTGGGCCGTCGGGTCGAGCCGGGCGGCCGTGTTGCGCACGTGATCGTAGGCGTCCGGTACCGAGGGGTCCACGCTCAGGAAGAGCCGCGTGGAGGTCAGCGCCCCGAGCTTCTCGGGCAGCGCGCCGGGGGTGAGGAGGATGCCGCCGCGCTCGTACCCGGTGGGGTCCTCGCGGGACTGGGCCTGCCGGATGTTCTGCGGCACGGTCCAGGACACCGGGCGGTCGCCGGGGCGGTCGGAGTCGTCCGGCTCGGCCCACAGGGTCGTGCCGGGCTTGGCCAGGTGGGTGGTTTCGTTCTCGTACTCCGAGCCGTTGGCCGCGAAGACGTCGCCGTCGTGGCAGGAGGGGAGCGTGGCCACCTCGCGCAGCGACGCGCAGTCGGCCACGGTCACCTGGACGATGGCCTCCGCCTCGCCGCGACGGTCGCCGAGGTGGACGTCGGACAGGGCGGTGACCTTGCGCACGCCCTCGGTGTCACGGTACGTGGCGACGGTGGACGCGGTGTCGCCGCCGTCCGGTACGTCGACGCTCATCTGGGCCCGGCTGACGTCGTACTGCGACGCCCTGGTGTAGGTGCCCTCCACTCCCGCGAACAGCATCTGCAGCGCGATCGCCCCGGCCACCGCCACCGCGATGCCGTTGACCATCCGGGCCGCCGCACCGCTGCTCAACTGAAGCCTGCGCACTGCCAGTTGCCAGGCGATGCCGCCCGAGCCGAGCCGGGCCACGACCGTCTCCACCACCCAGGGCAGCAGGGCCGTGACGCCGACCAGAAGGAGCATCACGCCGCCGACGACGAGGTACTGGTTGAACTCCCCGCCGTCGTCGCCCTGTCCGATCATCGGGAAGAGCAGCGCGAGCCCGCCGAGCGGCAGCAGCAGCCGCCACCACAGCCGGCGCCGCGCGGGCTTGGCCGTGCGGACCACGCCGAGCGGCTCGATGACCACCCCGCGCAGGGCGAGGATCGTCACCACGACCGCGGCCGCCGGCACCGCCAGCGCGACCAGGACGGCCAGCACGGGTGAGGGGTTCAGATAGCTCGGGAACACGCTGACGCGGAACACCTCGACGGACGCCGCCAGTTGCCGCCCCAGCAGGAAGAAGCCGACGCCGAGGACGAGCCCCAGCACCGAACCGGCGAGCGCCTCGCCGGCGGCGATCCGCCGGGTCATCCGGCTGTCGGAACCGACCAGCCGCAGCGCCGCCAGCCGGCGGTCGCGCCGCTCGCCGCCGAAGCGCACGGCCGCGGCGATGAACACGGCGACCGGCATCAGCAGCACCACGAAGACGACCAGGACCAGCAGGAGCAGCACCGGGTCCCAGGGGTCGGACGACCCCGGATCGTCGCTGCCGAAGCTGTCGATCCGGGCCCCGCTGGCGGGGCCCTCCAGCAGCTTCGCGAGCCCCGTGCCGCCCGCGAAGTAGGCGAGTTCCCGCGAGCCGACCAGCCCCTGCTCGCCGATGGTGCCCGTGATCCGGTAGTTCAGCCGCTCCCGCAGCAGCTTGCCGTCGTCGGAGGCGAGCAGCTCCTTCAGCGCGGGGGAGACGACCATCTCGCCCGCGGCCGGGAACCGCGCGACCCCCGGGGGCAGCGGAGCCCGCGGGCCCTCCGCCTCCAGCATCCGGCCGCGCACGTCCTGGTCCCGGAACGTGGTGTCCGAGTCCAGGACCATCAGGGTGTCGTCGGCCTTCGGTATCTTCTGCTGGCTGAAGGTGTGGTCGCTGCGCGCCTCCTCCCGCCGGTCCCGCTCCGCCAGGGCGTTCGGGATGGCGGTGGTGAGCAGCAGCAGCGCCACCCCCAGCCCGACGCCGACGGCCGTCAGCAGCGCCCGGGTCCACCCCTCGCGTCCGCCGGCGAAGGCGAACCGGGCCCCCATGGCCAGGTCCCGGGCCCACTGCCTGACGCTCATACGACGCGCTCCATGTCCCGCGACCTGCCGTCCCGTACGACGATCTCGCGGTCGGAGTACGCGGCCACCCGCGCCTCGTGCGTGACGAGCACCACGGCGGCGTTGGCCGACCGGGCGGCGTCGGTGAGCAGCTCCATCACGCGCTCGCCGTTGAACGAGTCGAGCGCGCCGGTCGGCTCGTCCGCGAACAACACCCGCGGGTTCGTCACCAGCGAGCGGGCGACGGCGACCCGCTGCCCCTGGCCGCCGGACACCTCGCCGGGCCGCTTCTTGCGGAGGTCGTCGACCTCGAGCCGTTCCATCCAGGCCAGCGCGGTCCGCTCGGCCTCCTTGCGGGACGACCCGTTCAGCCGCAGCGGCAGCGCGACGTTCTCCACGCAGGTGAGTTCCGGCACGAGCTGCCCGAATTGGAACACGAACCCGAACTCGGAGCGCCGCAGCGCACTGCGCTCGGCGTCGCTCATCGCGGTCACCTCGCGCCCGTTGTACGTGATCGAGCCCGAGTCGGGCATGACGATCCCGGCGAGGCAGTGCAGCAGCGTGGACTTGCCCGAGCCGGACGGGCCCATCACGGCGACGACCTCGCCCGGGTGGATGGAGAACCCGGCGCCGTCGAGCGCGGTCGTCGGTCCGTACGTCTTGCGCAGGTCCTGGGCGGTGAGGAGCGAACCAGCGGGAATCGTCACCGGGCCACCGCCTCACGGAGCTTGTCCAGGCGCGCCGCGGTCAGCTCCAGCCAGCGCAGGTCCGCCTCCAGGTGGAACAGCGCGTGATCGCAGATGAGCTGGTCGGCCAGATCGCCCTTGCGCTTGCGGTCGGTGAGGATGCGCATGCTGCGCAGGTGCTCCGAGCGCTGGGTGTCGAGGATGTCGCCGGCGTCGCGGTGGGTGAGCAGCGCGAGGACGATCTTGGTGTAGAGGGTCGACTGGAGGTACGGCTCCGGCTTCTCCGGCGTGGCGAGCCAGCGCGCGACGTCGGTGATGCCGGCCTCGGTGATCGCATAGCGCTTGCGCTCGGGCCCGCCACCCGCCTCGATGCCGTCGACCTCGACGAGCCCGTTCTTCAGCAGGCGGGACATCGTCGAGTAGACCTGGCCGTAGTGGAGCGGCCGGTCGTGACCGAACTTCTCGTCGAAGGCCCGCTTCAGGTCGTAACCGTGCCGCGGGCCGGACTCCAGGAGTCCCAGGAGAGTGTGACCGATGGACATGTGATGACTCTACATACCGTGTATACGCCGGATGTATACGCCGAGTGTGTAGGCCAGGGCTGGCGGTACCGCCGTGCAGGTCGGGCCGGGTTGTCACGGTTTCGCAACAGCCCCGGAAGCCGGTCCGTTCAGGCCGGTGGGGATCCGGGGGGCGAGCCACCGGGAGACCCGGGCGGCCGTCCCCGCCGGGGCAGCGGCCCGGTCTCCCGCGGCAGCCGGCCCGCCTCCGCCAGCGCCCTGCGCAGCAGGAACTCGATCTGCGCGTTGGCCGACCGCAGCTCGTCCCCGGCCCACCGCGCGAGCGCCTCGTACACCGCCGGGTCCAGCCGCAGCAGCACCTGCTTGCGCTGCTGCTGCGGCCGGCGCTGAGGGCCCGGACCCTCGGGAGGGACCGTCACTGGTAGAGGGACCCGGTGTTGAGGACCGGCTGCGCGGCACGGTCACCGCACAGCACGACCATGAGGTTGGAGACCATCGCCGCCTTCCGCTCGGAGTCCAGCTCCACGATGTCCCGCTCGGTGATGCGGGCGATCGCGGCCTCCACCATGCCCACCGCGCCGTCCACGATCTGGCGCCGCGCCGCGACCACCGCTCCGGCCTGCTGCCGCTGGAGCATCGCCGAGGCGATCTCGGGGGCGTAGGCGAGGTGCGTGAAGCGGGACTCGATGATCTGCACGCCGGCCGCCTCCACGCGCGCGTGCAGTTCGACGGCGAGCTTCTCGGTGATCTCCTCGGCGTTGCCGCGCAGCGAGAGGCCGTCCTCCTCGTGGGCGTCGTAGGGGTACTCGATGGCGATGTGCCGCACGGCCGCCTCGGTCTGGGTGGAGACGAACTCGATGTAGTCGTCGACCTCGAAGGTGGCCTGGGCGGTGTCCTCGACGCGCCACACCACGACCGCGGCGAGCTCGATCGGGTTGCCGTAGGCGTCGTTGACCTTCAGGACGGCCGTCTCGTGGTTGCGCACGCGCGTCGAGATCTTGGTGCGCGAGGTGAAGGGGTTCACCCAGCGCAGGCCGTCCTGCCGGATCGTGCCCCGGTAGCGGCCGAAGAGCTGGACGACCCGGGCCTCGCCCGGCGCCACCATGTTCAGCCCGCACATGGCGAGGAAGGCCGCGAGCGCGACCAGGATGCCGCCGATGATCAGCCCCGCCTGCGCGCCGGTCGCGTCCACGGAGGTGGCGACCGCGATCAGCCCGGCGCCGGCCAGCAGTCCGAGGAGGCCGAGCAGCAGGGCGAGCCCGCCGCCGATGCTGTGTGCGGTGAACTCCCGCACCCGTGGCGCCGGCATCTCGGGCACGTCGGCCGTGACCTGCGTGTCGTGCGTGGACATGGGTGGTCCCCCGTTCTTCGGTCGAAGCCACTCCTGCATAGCTTCTGTCTAGCTAAGTGATATCACTTTATCGCGTCCTGGCAACCCTGGGCGTGTCTCGTACGTCGGTTCCGTTGGGATGGGTGCTGATTGTCACGTCCGCAAAGGGCCGGATCGGCAGCCCTATCTCTTATCTCCCGGTGTTAGCTTTCTGAGCTGACCTGAGCGGCGAACCTGTGTGACATGTGAGCACACATGAACGAAGCGGAGCGGATCGGACCCATGGGACGAGCGGAAGAGAGACGCGCCCGACAGCGCGGTGGGCGCCGGGCGGCACCCAAGCGCCGCCGTTCGTCGGAAGCGGCCGGGAAGAGCGGCATACGCAGGCTCTTCACCTGGAAGAAGATCCTCGGCACCTTCTTCGGCCTGTGCCTGCTGGGCATGGGGGCCTTCATCGTGCTGTACATGGTGATCGACATCCCCGAGGGGAACGCCGACGCCAAACGGCAGAGCAACATCTACAAGTACAGCGACGGCTCGATCATGGCCCGCGACGGCAAGGTCAACCGCGAGGTCGTCGACCTGTCCAGGGTCCCCAAGGGCGTGCGGCTCACGTTCGTGGCCGCCGAGAACAAGACCTTCTACAAGGACGCCGGCGTCGACCTCAAGGGCACCGCCCGAGGCGTGTTCAACACGCTGTCCGGCCGCGGCGCCCAGGGCGGTTCGACGATCACCCAGCAGTACGTCAAGAACTACTACCTGACGCAGGAACAGACCGTCTCCCGCAAGCTGAAGGAACTGGTCATCTCGCTGAAGCTGGACCGGGAGAAGTCCAAGGACTACATCCTCGCCGGCTACATCAACACCAGCTACTACGGCCGCAACGCCTACGGCATCCAGGCCGCCGCCCAGGCCTACTACGGCAAGGACGCCGAGAAACTCACCGTCGCGCAGGGCGCCTACCTCGCCGCGCTGCTCCAGGCCCCGAGCCAGTACGACTGGGCCGTCGCCTCGGAGGACGGTAAGAAGCTGGTGAAGGCCCGCTGGAACTACGTCCTGGACAACATGGTCGACGAGGGCTGGCTGAGCAGCTCCGAGCGGGCCGGCATGACGTTCCCCGTGCCGAAGGAGCCCAAGCCCGCCCCCGGCATGGAGGGCCAGAAGGGCTACCTGGTCAACTCGGCCAACGTGGCGCTGGAGAGGCAGCTCGTCGCCGACGGCACCGCCGACAGCACCAAGGAAGCCGAGGCGCTGGTCAACGCCGGCGGCTGGACCATCACGCTGAACATCGACAAGAAGAAGCAGGCGGCGCTGGAGAAGTCCGTCAAGCAGCAGCTGACCAGCAAGCTCGATCCCGAGAAGCGCAAGGTCGACGGGGACGTCCAGGCCGGTGCCGCGTCCGTGAACCCGAAGACGGGCGCCGTGGTCGCGATGTACGGCGGCGTGGACTACTTCAAGCACTACATGAACAACGCCACCCGCGCCGACTACCAGCCGGCCTCCACCTTCAAGCCGGTCATCCTGGCCGCGGCCCTGGAGGAGCAGGCGAAGACGCAGGACGGCAAGCCGATCACCGCGAGCACGGTCTACGACGGCACGAGCAAGCGCCCGGTCGTGGAGGACGGCACCAAGGTCGGCTTCGCCCCCGAGAACGAGGACGACCGGAACTACGGACCGATCTCCGTCCAGACGGCGATGAACAAGTCCGTCAACTCCGTCTTCGCGCAGATGGGCGTCGACGTCGGCATGTCCGAAGTGGTGAAGGTCGCCGGCGAGCTCGGCATGAACACCGAGAACATGGAGGCCGTGCCCGCCCAGACCCTGGGCAGCATGGGCGCGAGCCCTCTGCAGATGGCCGGGGTCTACGCGACGCTCGACAACCACGGCAAGAAGGTCACCCCGGCCCTCGTGAAGTCGGCGGAGCACCTGAACCAGGACGTCACCATGCCCGACCCGGTGGGCGGCCAGGTCATCAGCCGCGAGGCCGCCGACTCCGTCACCTCGGTGCTGACCGGCGTGGTCGACGACGGCACCGCCCAGGCATCGGTGGCCAACAACCCCCTGCGCGACGGCCAGCAGGTCGCGGGCAAGACGGGCACGTCCGACAACAACAAGTCGGCCTGGTTCACCGGCTACACGCCCGGCCTGGTCACCTCGGTGGGCCTGTTCGGCGAGGACGCCAAGACCCATGCCCAGGTCCCGATGTACAAGGCGGCCGGCGAGCCCCGGATCAACGGCGGTGATTTCCCGGCGCAGATCTGGGCGGCGTACACCTTCGGTGTGATGGGCGACGTCACCAAGTTCGACCTGGAGACCCGGCAGGGCGCGGCCGTCCAGCCGACCTGGACGCCGACGCCCTCGCAGACGCCGACCAAGGAGCCCACGCAGGAGCCGACGACCGAGGAGCCGTCGTCGTCCCCGCCGCCCACGTCCGAGAAGCCGTCCTCGTCCCCGCCGCCGAGCCCGTCGACGACACCGCCCACCTTCACCCCGCCCACGGCCCCGCAGACGACACCGCCGGGCGACGGCGGCGGTGACCCGTTCGACCCGATCAAGCCGGGCGACGACGACGAGTAGGAGACGCCGAAGGGCGCCCGGTGCACACCGGGCGCCCTTCGGCTTGTTCGTACGGCTGCGCTTCCCACGGCTCCGTCAGCCGTGGTTGAGCTCGAACCAGACCACCTTCCCGGTACTGAGCCGGGTCGCGCCCCAGCGCCGGGCCAGCCGGTTCACCAGGTACAGCCCGCGCCCGCCCTCGTCGGTGGCCCGGGCCTGCCGCAGCCGCGGCAGCTGCGGCACGTCGTCGCCGACCTCGCACCGCAGCACGTCCGTGCGCAGCAGCCGCAGGGTCACCGGCCGGGACGCGTAGCGCACGGCGTTCGTCACGACCTCGCTGACCAGCAGCTCGACGGAGTCGCTGAGCTCCTCCATGCCCCAGCGCTGCAGCGCGCGGCGGGCCAGGCGGCGGGCCCGGCCGGGGGCCGCGTCCTCCGGCTCCAGGAACCAGTACGCCACGTCGCTGGGCGCGATCCCGTCGAAGCGGGCGGCGAGCAGCGCGATGTCGTCGTCCCGGTCGCCGGGGCCGAGCATGTCGAGCACCTCGTCGCACAGCGCCTCCAGGGGCGGCGGATGGTCCGGCCCGGTGAGCTGCGCGACCGCGGCGAGCTTCTCCCGCAGCTGCTCGATGCCGGTCCACACGTCGCGCAGCCGGGACTCGACCAGCCCGTCGGTGTAGAGGAGCAGGGTCGCACCGGCGGGCGCGTCCAGTTCCACGGCCTCGAAGTCCACGCCGCCGACCCCGATCGGGGCACCGGCGGGCACGCGCAGGACCTCCGCGCGGCCGCCCAGGTGCAGCAGGACGGGCGGCGGATGGCCGGCGTTGGCGATGGTGATGCGGTGCGATACCGGGTCGTAGACCGCGTAGAGGCAGGTCGCCATGCGGTCCACGCCCAGACGCTGGGCCTGTTCGTCGAGGTGGTGCAGGACCTCCTGCGGCGGCAGGTCCAGGCCGGCGAGGGTCTGGGCCGTGGTGCGCAGCTGGCCCATGATGGCGGCCGAGGTCATCGAGTGGCCCATGACGTCACCGACGACCAGCGCGACCCGGCTGCCGGGCAGCGGGATCGCGTCGTACCAGTCGCCGCCGACCCGGGCCGTCTCCGCGGCCGGCAGGTAGCGGGAGGCCAGCCGCACCCCCGTCGGGCGGGGCAGCGTCTCGGGCAGCATGGTCCGCTGCAACTCGTCCGCGATGTAGGCCTCGCGGCCGTACAGCACGGCCTTGTCGATGCCGAGGGCGCTGTGCGTGGCGAGCTGGGCGGCCACCAGCAGGTCGTCCGGCTCGAACGCGATGCGCTCGGGACGGCGCAGGAACAGGGCGGCGCCGATCACCCGGCGCCGGCCGCGCAGCGGGGCGAGGATCGCGCGCTGTCCGTCCGGAACGGCGAACTCGCCGCCGTCGCCGAGCAGTTCCGGCAGTGCGGCGCGGGCCGCGGGGGCGTCGGTGAACACCGGGCGCACACCCCGCAGGACCTCGGCGAGCGCGCTGCCGGGCCGCACCTCGCACAGCTCGGCGCCGACCGTGTCCAGTTCGTTCGGCTCGGGCTGCGCGGCCGGCAGGAAGCCGTTCTCCGTGTCGCGCTCCGCCGGTATCCGGTCGGTGCGGCGCAGCCGCAGCACCAGCGGACCGGTGGGCCGCTCGTCGCCGACGGGCAGCGGGTCGCGCAGATAGACCAGGATCGCGTCGGAGAAGGTCGGCACGGTGGCCCGGCACAGCCCCATCACGATCTCGTCGAGGTCGATGCCGCGGGCGATCCGCCGGGTGGCGGCCCCCACGAACCGGAGCCGGTCGCCGTCCCGCCGCATGGGCGTGGGCCGGCCGGGCGGCAGGCTCTGGCCGCTGCGGCGTTCCTGCCCGTCGGCGTTCACCCCCGGCCGGTCCTGCTCGTCGGCCGGCTGGACCGGAATGCCCTCGGGGGCGGGGCGCGGCCGAGGGGTCTCGCGCTCGGCGGTCTGCTCGGCACCCGGCTGGGAGTGCTCGGATGCGGGGTCGCTCACGGTGTCCTTGCCCTTGCCGAACGGCGTGGAGGTGCCCGGCTCCGACGTGCCCGGCGTGCTGTGTGCCGTCGTGACCGGAACGGTGACGTCGCCGCCGGGGCGGCCCTGTACCGGTAAGGTGCCCGCGCCCGGCGCTCGCGCCGGTGTCGGGGTATGCGCGAACGCCCCGCGGGGATCCGCGGGGTCGACGCCCCCCTGGGGGCGTTCGAACGAGGTCGGCTGCTCCGTCACGCGTGTCGAATCCATCCGTCCGGGGCTGCGCGCCGCGCGCGCAGTTGGTCCCGCCGAAACTCCGATACCCGGAATACGTGCCCCAGGAACGGAATTCCCGCGTGGTCAGAGGTTGTTCCTGTGCCACCGGCAGGCCGTCTGCGGCCTGTGGCGCAGGCCCCGCCGGTGTTGCCCTCGTACCCCTCGCTCACGTCCTGCCGCCCCTCGGTGACGATCGGTCAAGCCCAGCGCGTGCTCAGGTAGTTGCCGCCGCGCGCCCTTGCGGAGGACGATCCTACGTTTCTTGCCCGGGGGCGCATCAAGGGTCTCATGAGGACACATGCGCGGTCGTACGATCCCAGTCCTCCGGCAGTGACGGTACCGCCCACGACGGATCCGGGCGCCAGTGCTGCCAGCCTTCCGAGAACGGCGGCCCCCAGGCGCGGATCACCCGGACCGCGTCCCGCCCCGCGGCCCGTACCTTCTCGGCCTGCTGGTCGTCCATCAGCCCGTCCCGGCGGGCCTGGGCGAACTCGTCCTCGTCCCGCCAGTGCCAACTGCGGTCGGGATGCACGGAGATGTCCAGGAAGTGGTCGACGGAGTCGACACCGCCCGCCCAACGGGCCAGCGGCTCCTCCAGGTTCACGTACCAGTTCTTGAACTGCCAGCCGGGCTCCCAGAACAGCCACACCGACCAGGGCTCGCCGGGCCGGGCCAGCTTCAGCACGCCCGTGCCGAACCACCGGTCGCGCTGCACGGTCCGCGGCTTGGTGTAGCGCGACTCCAGCGGCTCCAGGTGCACGGGCGTGCCGTCGGCGAGCACGGGCTTCACGCACTCGGTGCCGGGGGCCAGCCACACGGCGAGCAGGTCGGCGTCGTCCCGGACGACGGTGACGGGACGCGCGATGTGCACATGCGTGCCGCCGTTCTCCCGGTACCGCCACAGGATCCGGCTCCCGGGCGCCCAGAAGCCCGCCGCACCACCCGTTTCCACGCGTCTCATCGCTTCACCCTCTGCCATGAACAGATATTAGGTGCCGTAGGCATACGACGCTGCGGCGCGTGTCACGGTTCACGCGCCGGGCACACGCCTGCGTCCCCTCGTCACGGATGCGTCATCCGCAGGACATCCAGCGCCTCGTCGAGCTGCTCCGCGGTCAGGTCGCCGCGCTCCACGTACCCGCCGTCCAGGACGACCTGACGGATCGTCCTGCGTTCGGCCAGCGCCTTCTTGGCGACCTTCGCGGCCTCCTCGTAGCCGATGTACTTGTTGAGCGGCGTGACGACGGAGGGGGAGGACTCGGCGTACTCCCGCGCCCGCTCGCGGTCGGCGGTGATGCCGTCCACGGTCCGGTCGGCGAGCAGTCGCGTCGCGTTGGCGAGCAGCCGGATCGACTCCAGCACGTTCTTCGCGATGACGGGCAGCATCACGTTGAGCTCGAAGTTCCCGGCGGCGCCCGCGGTGGCGACGGTGGCGTCGTTGCCCACGACCTGCGCGGCGACCATCAGCACGGCCTCCGGGATGACCGGGTTCACCTTGCCCGGCATGATCGAGGAGCCGGGCTGGAGGTCGGGCAGGGCGATCTCGGCGAGGCCGGTGCGCGGCCCGGAGGACATCCACCGCAGATCGTTGGCGATCTTCGTCAGGCCGACCGCGATGGTCCGCAGCTGTCCGCTGGTCTCGACGATGCCGTCCCGGGCGCCCTGCGCCTCGAAGTGGTTCCGGGCCTCGGTGAGGGGCAGCCCGGTCGTACGGGCGACCTCCTGGATCACCGCGGCGGAGAACCCGGGCGGGGTGTTGATGCCGGTACCGACGGCCGTACCGCCGAGGGGCAGTTCGGCGAGCCGGGGCAGGGAGGCCTCCAGACGCTCGATGCCGTACCGCACCTGGGCGGCGTACCCGCCGAACTCCTGGCCCAGCGTCACGGGGGTGGCGTCCATCAGGTGGGTCCGCCCGGACTTCACGACGTCGGCGAACTCCTCGGCCTTGCGCTCCAGGGAGGCGGCGAGGTGGTCCAGGGCCGGCACGAGGTCGCGTGTCACGGCGGCGGTGGCGGCGATGTGGATCGAGGAGGGGAAGACGTCGTTGGACGACTGGGAGGCGTTGACGTGGTCGTTCGGGTGCACGGGCCGCCCGAGCCGCTCACCGGCGAGCGTGGCGATGACCTCGTTGGTGTTCATGTTGGACGAGGTCCCGGACCCGGTCTGGAACACGTCGACCGGGAAGTGCTCGTCCCACTCGCCCTCGGCGACCTCCCCGGCCGCCTCCTGGATCGCCCCCGCGATGTCCTGGTCCAGGACCCCCAGCTCGGCGTTGACCTTGGCCGCCGCACCCTTGATCCGGGCCAGCGCCTCGATGTGCGCGCGCTCGATGCGCTGCCCGGAGACCGGGAAGTTCTCCACGGCGCGCTGGGTCTGGGCACGCCACTTGGCGTGGGCGGGCACCCGCACCTCGCCCATGGAGTCGTGCTCGGTGCGGTACTCGGTCCTGTCCTGCTCGTCGGTCATCGACGATCACCTCCACGTGTCACAGCGTCAGCGCCGCGACCACTGTTCCCCGTGGAGGCGAATCGTCACCGCCCTTCTCAGGCGAGTCCGGGACCGCGTACCGGAATGGAGGTGAACGTCGGCGCCGGCGCCGGGTCCTGGAAGAAGTCGTTGCCCTTGTCGTCGACGACGATGAAGGCCGGGAAGTCCTCGACCTCGATCTTCCAGACGGCCTCCATGCCGAGCTCCTCGTACTCGACGACCTCGACCTTCTTGATGCAGTCCTGGGCGAGGCGTGCGGCCGGGCCGCCGATGGAGCCGAGGTAGAAGCCGCCGTGGGCGTCGCAGGCGGCCGTGACCTGCTTGCTGCGGTTGCCCTTGGCCAGCATCACCTTGGAGCCGCCCGCCGCCTGGAACTGCTCCACGTAGGAGTCCATCCGGCCGGCCGTGGTCGGGCCGAAGGAACCCGACGCGTAGCCCTCGGGCGTCTTGGCCGGACCGGCGTAGTACACCGGGTGGTCCTTCAGGTACTGCGGCATCTCCTCGCCCGCGTCCAGCCGCTCCTTGATCTTGGCGTGCGCGATGTCGCGGGCCACGACCAGCGGGCCGGTCAGGGACAGGCGGGTCTTCACCGGGTACTTGGTGAGCTCGGCGAGGATCGTGTCCATCGGCTGGTTCAGGTCGATCCTGACGACATCGCTCTCGTCGAGGTGCTCGTCCGTCGTCTCCGGCAGGAAGCGCGCCGGGTCCGTCTCCAGCTGCTCCAGGAAGACGCCCTCGGCGGTGATCTTCGCGACGGCCTGGCGGTCGGCGGAGCAGGACACGGCGATGGCGACCGGGCAGGAGGCGCCGTGCCGGGGCAGACGCACCACGCGCACGTCGTGGCAGAAGTACTTGCCGCCGAACTGCGCCCCGATGCCGATCTTCTGCGTCAGCTCGAAGACCTTCTGCTCCAGCTCCTTGTCCCGGAAGCCGTGCCCGAGCTCGGAGCCCTCGGCCGGGATCTCGTCCAGGTAGTGCGCGGAGGCGTACTTGGCGGTCTTCAGCGCGTACTCGGCGGACGTGCCGCCGACCACGATCGCCAGGTGGTAGGGCGGGCAGGCCGCGGTGCCCAGCGAACGGATCTTCTCCTCCAGGAACTTCATCATGGAGGACTCGTTCAGGACGGCCTTCGTCTCCTGATAGAGGAACGACTTGTTGGCCGAGCCGCCGCCCTTCGCCATGAAGAGGAACTTGTAGGCGCCGCCGTCGGTCGCGTACAGCTCGATCTGCGCGGGGAGGTTGGAGCCGGTGTTCTTCTCCTCCCACATGGTGAGCGGAGCCATCTGCGAGTAGCGCAGATTCAGGTTCTTGTACGCGTCGTAGATGCCGCGGCTGAGGGCCTCCTCGTCGCGGCCCCGCGTCAGCACGTTCTGTCCGCGCTTGCCCATCACGATCGCGGTGCCCGTGTCCTGGCACATGGGCAGCACGCCGGCCGCCGCGATGTTGGCGTTCTTCAGCAGGTCCAGCGCCACGAACTTGTCGTTGCCCGACGCCTCGGGGTCGTCGATGATCCGGCGCAGCTGCGCGAGGTGGGCCGGGCGCAGGTAGTGCTGAATGTCGTGGATGGCCTCCTCGGCGAGCTTGCGCAGCGCCTCCGGCTCCACCTGGAGGAAGGTCCGCCCGTCCGGCCCCTCGACCGTGGAGACACCCTCGGAGGTCACCAGCCGGTAGGGGGTGGTGTCCTCTCCCTGGGGGAGCAGATCGGTGTACGCGAACTCAGGCATCTCAGCCCATTCCTCACTCGACGGACGGCGGCCCGCCTCCGTTGGCGAGCGCCCACCAGCGTAGAACCTGCCGCCGACGGCGAGCTTGTGAGGTAAGGCTCAGTTCGTCACACTCGGCCACGCTCCCGGGGGTGTCGCGATCTATCGTGTTTCGGTACGCTGCTGCCGTGGACCTTCAGAAGCAGGACCCTCACCCGCAGGCCGCGCCCGCCGGCTCCGAGCTCCGCGCCTCCGACGCCGAGCGCGACCGCATCGCCGACATCCTGCACGACGCCCTGGCCGAGGGCCGCCTCACCGCGGACGAGCACGCCGAGCGCGTCGAGGGGGTGCTGCGCGCCAAGACGGTCGGCGAGCTGGAGGTCTTCATCCGGGACCTGCCCGCGGCCCACCGCCTGGGCCCCGGCCCGATCCACACCCCGGCACCCCGGCGCCCCACGGCCGGAGCCATCCCGATCGACCCCGACGACAACGTGGTCGCGGTCTTCAGCAGCGCCGTCCGCAAGGGCCGCTGGCGCGCGGGCCGCCGTATCCACGCGTACGCGATCTTCGGCAGTGTCGAGATAGACCTCAGCGAGGCCCTCTTCGACCACCAGCAGGTGGTCGTCAAGTCGTTCGCGGTCTTCGGCGCCGTCGAGATCCGCGTCCCGGAGAACGTGTCGCTGCGCGGCATGGGCGGCGGCGTCCTCGGCAGCTTCGAGGTGGCCACCCTCGACTCGGGCGAACCGGAGGCCCCCATCGTCTACGTCGACGGCTGGGCCGTCCTGGGCAGCGTCGAGGCGCGGCCCCGGCGCGGCAAGGTCGTCGCGGACATCCTGGACCGGGTGCAGCGCAAGGTCGACAAGGGTTTGCGCAAACACCTGGGTCATTGACAGTCGCGAAGCCTCCCCAACCGGCGGTTCGGAACTCAGTGCATAGGCGCGCGCACAGCGGGTAGGCCTTGCTGCATCGTCTCTCGCTCGCGAAGCCGTCGTCAGGAGTAGACCGTGCTGCAACCGCCGCATTCGTCCCTGCAGGTCGCTGCCGTTCCGGCCCCGCGGGTGCCAGCGCGAGACAGGGACCAAGACGCCCCGTGGCACACCGAGGCGGTGTGCCGGCGTGACGAGGCCGGCCTGTTCTTCGCCCCCTCCAAGGAGCCCACCGCCGCGAGGCTCTCCCGGGAAGAAGCGGCGAAGCGGGTCTGTGCCCGCTGCCCGGTGATGGTCGAATGCCGCGAGCACGCCCTGCTCCAGCCCGAGCCCTACGGCGTCTGGGGCGGGCTCACCGCCGCGGAGCGCCGGGTGGTCCTCGCCCGCCGCCGCCGGCGCGACATGGAACTGAAGAAGGCGGTCCGTCCGGAGAGCCGGATAGCGGCAGCAGGCTGACGGCCGAGCACACCGCAAGGGCGTACGAAAAAGCACAGCGAAAAGGGCGTCCCCACCGCACCGGGGACGCCCTTTCGCTGTGCCGGTCCGCTCCGCCTCGGGGCTACTTCCCCTTGTCGAAGTCGATCGCGCTGTAGGCGCGCAGCTTGCTCAGCCGGTGCTCGGAGTCGATCCGGCGCACCGTGCCCGACCGCGACCGCATCACGATCGAGTCGGTCGTGGCGGTCTCCGCCCGGTAGCGAACCCCCCGCAGCAGCTCCCCGTCGGTGATCCCGGTGGCCACGAAGAACACGTTCTCCCCGGTGACGAGGTCCTCGGTCGTGAGCACCCGGTCGAGGTCATGCCCCGCGTCGATCGCCCGCTGCCGCTCCTCGTCGTCCTTGGGCCACAGCTTGCCCTGGATCGTGCCGCCCAGGCACTTCACCGCGCAGGCCGAGATGATGCCCTCCGGCGTACCGCCGATGCCGAGCAGCAGATCGACGCCCGTGCCCTCGCGCAGTGCCAGGATCGAGCCGGCCACGTCGCCGTCGGAGATCAGCCTGATGCGCGCCCCGGTTTCCCGGATCTCCTTGATGATGCCCTCGTGCCGCGGCCGGTCGAGGATCACCACCGTCACGTCCTCCGGCGCGGACCGCTTCGCCTTGGCGACCCGGCGGATGTTCACCGACACCGGCGCGTTGATGTCGACGAAGTCGGCCGCCTCCGGTCCGGTGACCAGTTTGTCCATGTAGAACACGGCGGACGGGTCGAACATGGACCCGCGCTCGGCGGCGGCCAGCACCGCGATCGCGTTCGTCATGCCCTTCGCGGTCAGCGTGGTGCCGTCGATCGGGTCGACGGCGATGTCGCACTCGGGCCCGGTGCCGTCGCCCACGCGCTCCCCGTTGAACAGCATCGGGGCTTCGTCCTTCTCGCCCTCGCCGATGACGACGACGCCGTTCATCGAGACGGTGGAGACGAGGGTGCGCATGGCGCGCACCGCGGCACCGTCGGCGCCGTTCTTGTCTCCCCGCCCGACCCAGCGGCCCGCGGCCATCGCCGCGGCCTCGGTGACCCGGACCAGTTCCAGGGCGAGGTTGCGGTCGGGGGCCTCGGAGGGCACATCGAGTTCGGACGGCAAGTGATGATGCTCGGTCATCGGAGCGCACCTTTCTGTACGACGACGGCCGGATGAGGGTGTTGCTCGCCCGACTCTATCGCCGTGCCCGCAAAATGAGCAGGGGCCCCCACGGATGAGCGCGGCAGGGACCTGCGACGATGGGGGCGTGGCAGGCAAGAACGGCAAGCAGAAGACGGCGCGGGACATGATCCTCTCCATGGGAGTCATCGTCCTGGTGGCGGGCTTCGTGTACCTCTTCATCCCGCACGACGACAGCGCGCCCGACGTCAAGGCCGTCGACTACCGGGTCGAGCTGCTCACGGCGCGGCGCGCCGCCTCGTACCCCGTGGCCGCGCCCCAGGGCCTGCCCGACGCGTGGAAGGCCACCTCCGTCCGCTTCCAGGGGGACAAGTTCGACGCCTGGCACCTCGGCTTCCACGACCCCGAGGGGGAGTACGTGGCGGTCGAGCAGTCCACTCAGCGGCGCCCGGTCTTCCTCGACGAGGCGACGCAGGGCGCGCGGGAGACCGGGAAGGCCGAGAAGATCGACGGCCGGACGTGGACCCGCTACGAGGGCGGCCGGTACGACGCGCTGGTCCTCGAGGGCACCAAGGGCTCGACCACGGTCGTGACGGGCACCGCGTCGTTCGCGCAGCTGACGAAGATGGCGCAGGCGCTGGAGACGAAGTGAGCGCGCAGGAGCAAGGCCCCCGGCGATGACGCCGGGGGCCTTTGTCGTGTTCGTCGCTCAGACGGTCGTGACGACCTGGTCGAACTCCAGGCGCGGGGAGCGCGGGTACCAGGCGTCCGGGCCGGGGCGGCCGATGTTGACGACCATCAGCGGGGTGTGATCGTCGTCCAGGAACTCCTTGCGGACACCCTCGAAGTCGAAACCGGTCATCGGGCCGGCGGCGAGACCGGCGGCGCGGACGCCGACGATGAAGTACGCGGCCTGCAGGGCGGCGTTCATCGCGGCGGCGCTCTCCCGCGCGGGGCGCTCGGCGAAGAAGGCGTCCTTGGCCTGCGGGAAGGCCGGGAACAGGTGCGGCAGCTCCTCGTGGAACTCGTTGTCCGCGGAGAGGATCGCCACCAGCGGGGCGCTCGCCGTCTTGGCCCGGTTGCCTTCGGCCATGTGCGCGACCAGGCGCTCGCGGGCCTCCGGCGAGCGGACCAGGGTGATGCGCAGCGGGGTCTGGTTGAAGGCGGTCGGACCGTACTTGACCAGGTCGTAGATCGCCTGCACCTGCTCGTCGGTCACCGGCTCGTCGGTGAAGGTGTTGGCGGTGCGGGCCTCACGGAACAGGAGGTCCTGGGCGGCGGGGTCAAGAACGAGGGACATCGATGCACTTTCTCGCGGCTGGTCCGGAAGATCGGCTGACAGCTTCGACCGTACGCGAATGAAGTTCAACGTTCAACTAATATGAGGGTGTCGTACGTCACCCGAACCCGAACGGTCCCGGTTACTCCGCCTCCTCGCCCTCCGCGGCCTCCTCCGCCAGCGCCGCGTCCAGCCGCGCCCGGGCCCCGTCGAGCCAGCGCCGGCACACCCTGGCCAGCTCCTCGCCGCGCTCCCAGAGCGCCAGGGACTCCTCCAGCGTCGTACCGCCCGCCTCCAGGCGCCGGACGACCTCGATCAGCTCGTCCCGCGCCTGCTCGTACCCGAGCGCCTCGCTCATGCCCGGTGTCTCATCAACCTCGCTGGTCATCCACCCACCCTATGTGTCCACTCGTACGGAGAACTCGCCCTCGGAGACCCGTGCCCGCAGGGCCTCGCCGGCCGTCACCTCGCCGGGGTCGCGCACGGCGTGCCCGTCCGCCCTCTGCAGCACGGCGTACCCGCGCTTCAGGGTCGCGGCGGGGGACAGGGCCACCACGCGCGCGTGCGTGTGCGTCAGCTCCGAGTCGGCCCGGTCGAGCTGGTGCCGCAGACAGCGCCGGCCCCGGTCGAGCAGGTCCGCCACCTGGTCGGCGCGCTCGTCGATCATCCGGTGCGGATCCTCTATCGACGGCCGCGCGAGCGCGTGCGCCAGCCCGCGCTCCTCACGCTCCACCAGCGCCGCCACACACCGCCGCGCCCGGTCCCGCAGCAGCCGCACCCGCTCGTACTCCTCGCCGACGTCCGGCACGACCTTCTTCGCGGCGTCGGTCGGGGTGGAGGCGCGCAGGTCGGCGACGTGATCCAGCAGCGGGTTGTCCGGCTCGTGCCCGATGGCGGACACCACGGGCGTACGGCACTGGGCGACCGTGCGGATCAGCTGCTCGTCGGAGAACGGCAGCAGGTCCTCCACGCTGCCGCCGCCCCGGGCGACGATGATCACGTCCACGTCGTCGATCGCGTCGAGCTCCTTCACGGCCTGCACGACCTGCGGCACGGCGTGCACGCCCTGCACGGCGACATTGCGCACCTCGAAGCGCACGGCGGGCCAGCGGTGCCGGGCGTTCTCCAGGACGTCCCGCTCGGCGGCCGAGGCCCGGCCGCAGACCAGCCCCACCAGCTGCGGCAGGAACGGCAGCGGCTTCTTGCGCTCCGGCGCGAACAGCCCCTCCCGCGTGAGGGCCTTCTTCAGCTGCTCCAGACGTGCGAGCAGTTCACCGACGCCGACGGGCCGTATCTCGGCGGCCCGCAAGGACAGCTGCCCCCGGGGGGCGTACCACTCGGGCTTCGCGAGGACGACGACCCGGGCACCCTCGCTCACCACGTCCGCGACGGCGTCGAAGACCTGCCGGTAGCAGGTGACGCTCACGGAGATGTCGTACGACGGGTCCCGCAGCGTCAGGAACACCACACCGGCGCCCGGCCGCCGCGACAACTGCGTGATCTGCCCCTCGACCCACACCGCCCCGAGCCGGTCGATCCAGCCCCCGATGAGCCGCGACACCTCACCGACGGGCAACGGGGCTTCCGGAGTCGTGTTCACAGCCATGCCCGCGAGCGTAGTGGCCACCGCCGACAACACGGCCCACCCGGTGGCCGCGGGGGCCGCCGTCGCGGTCTCGGACTGCGTCCCTGCGCTCCCGCTCCGCGTCACTCGCGTCGCGCCGCGTCAGTCTTCCCGGGGACTCCACGGACAGGCGATCTTCGACCCGCCGGACACGGCCTTACGATGGGACGCATGTCTGCTTCGCCTGGCCGCCGTGTCCTGCTCGCCGCCCCCCGTGGCTACTGCGCGGGTGTGGACCGCGCCGTGATCGCCGTCGAGAAAGCCCTGGAGCAGTACGGCGCTCCGGTGTACGTCCGCCACGAGATCGTCCACAACAAGTACGTCGTGCAGACCCTGGAGAAGAAGGGCGCGATCTTCGTCGAGCGGACGGAGGAGGTCCCCCCGGGCAACATCGTGATGTTCTCGGCGCACGGGGTCGCCCCCGTCGTGCACCAGGAGGCCGAGCGCGGCAAGCTCGCCACCATCGACGCCACCTGCCCGCTGGTCACCAAGGTCCACAAGGAAGCCGTCCGCTTCGCGAACGAGGACTACGACATCCTCCTGATCGGCCACGAGGGCCACGAAGAGGTCATCGGCACCTCCGGCGAGGCCCCCGACCACATCCAGCTCGTCGACGGCCCCGGCGATGTGGCGAAGGTCGAGGTCCGCGACCCGTCCAAGGTCGTCTGGCTCTCCCAGACCACGCTGTCCGTCGACGAGACCATGGAGACCGTCGACGCCCTGAAGGACAAGTTCCCGCAGCTCATCTCCCCGCCCAGCGACGACATCTGCTACGCCACGCAGAACCGCCAGCTGGCCGTGAAGCAGATGGGCGCCGAGTCGGACCTGGTCATCGTCGTCGGCTCGCGCAACTCCTCCAACTCCAAGCGGCTCGTCGAGGTCGCCAAGATCGCGGGCGCCCGCGAGGCGTACCTCGTGGACTTCGCCGACGAGATCGACGAGGCGTGGCTGGAGGGCGTCACCACGGTCGGCGTCACCTCGGGCGCCTCCGTCCCGGAGATCCTGGTCGAGCAGGTCCTGGAGTTCCTCTCCCGGCGCGGCTTCGAGGACGTCGAGATCGTCAAGGCGGCCGAGGAGTCCATCACCTTCTCCCTGCCGAAGGAGCTGCGCCGCGACCTGCGCGAGGAGGCGGCGGCCCTGGTCGCCCAGCGCGGCGGCAGCGCCGGGTCCGGTGAACATTCCGGGGAGTGATCGGGTACAGGCCGGGCAGCACCGCCGTCCGGCCTGTGACCGTCAGTCGTTCGTCGTAACGTAAGGCCATGCAGATCTTCGGAGTGGACATCGGCGGATCCGGGATCAAGGGTGCGCCGGTGGACCTGGACAAGGGCGACCTGGCGCAGGAGCGCCACAAGGTCCTCACCCCTCACCCGGCCACGCCCGACGCGGTGGCCGACGGCGTCAAGCAGGTCGTCGACCACTTCGGCTGGACGGGCCCGGTCGGGGTCACGTTCCCGGGCGTGGTCACCGACGGAGCCACGATCCGCACAGCGGCCAACGTCGACGACGGCTGGATCGACACCGACGCGCGTGCGCTGCTCGGCGAGCGACTGGGCGGACTGCCGGTGACGGTGGTCAACGACGCGGACGCGGCGGGCGTCGCCGAGATGAACTTCGGCGCGGGCCGCGGCCGCCGGGGCACGGTGATCCTGCTGACCTTCGGCACCGGCATCGGCAGCGCGGTCTTCGTCGACGGCGTCCTCGTCCCCAACACCGAGCTGGGCCACCTCGAGCTCGACGGGCACGACGCGGAGAAGCGGGCCTCCAGCAAGGCACGCGAGGACCACGACATGACGTGGGAGCACTGGGCGACGCACCGCGTGCGCACCTACCTCGCCCATGTCGAGATGCTGTTCTCGCCCGAACTGTTCATCATCGGCGGCGGCGTCAGCCGCAAGTCCCACAAGTTCCTGCCCTACATCGAGGGCATCAAGGCCGAGATCGTCCCGGCACAGCTGCAGAACAACGCGGGGATCGTGGGCGCGGCGATGCGGGCGGCCGGACACTAGGGCGGTCGGCACCGCTGCGACCGCCCGGACAACAGGGCGGTCGGTCTCCCTCGGGCGGTCGGACCGAGAGCTGTCACACCGGTGGCCGGACCCCTGCCGTCCGCCGCCGGTGCACCAGCCGGATCCGCCGGACGATCACGATCAGACCGGCGATGAGCGTCCCTCCGTACAGCCAGCCGGCCTGTGTGGCGAGCCCTGTCACCAGGCCCATCAGCCTGCCGCCCGTCCCACTCTCGCCGTCGGCCACCGGCAGCAGTCCCACGGCGAACGCGATCGGCACGACGACGGGCGCGGTCATCAGATCCCCCGGGCGCACCCAGAGGGCGGTCAGCACGCACACCGGCAGGAACAACACGTCGTACGCCGTCAGGGACGCCCCGAACAGCGCCGCGCAGAGCGCGCCGAGCAGGAACATCACCGCCGCGCAGAACAGCCCGCTGCCCAGGCCGGTCAGCCGGGGGCTGGGCAGCCGGGCGACGACGGACGCCGGTGCGGGCGCGGGGCGTGCGGGGCCTGCGGGGCGCGCGGGGCTTCGTACCGGTGCCGGGCGGCGCTGCGGCCCGGGCGGCCCGGGCGGCCCGGGCGGCCGGGCCGCGCGCACGGGCTCGCCCCCCGCTCCCCGTCCCGCCTGGGACGGCACGGGTTGCCGGGGCGGCCTGGGCCGGTCCCGTCGCGGTCCGTACTGGGGAGATCGCGTCCTGTATTGCTCCACCGCACCAACTTAGGTCGTTCAATATGCCGAATAGCCCGTCAGACACGCCGATGACCGCGGCTTGGCCAAGCGTTCGATACGTCGCCTGGGCGGATCCGGACACGCCGTAGACTGGTGGATCGGCCGGTCCCCTGGCCTTCTGGCCCTCCACTCACGGGAAGTCGCAACGTGTCGCTCACGATCGGAATCGTCGGTCTGCCGAATGTCGGCAAGTCGACCCTGTTCAACGCCCTGACCAAGAACGACGTGCTGGCGGCCAACTACCCGTTCGCCACCATCGAGCCGAACGTCGGCGTGGTCGGCGTCCCGGATCCGCGCCTCACCAAGCTGGCCGAGATCTTCTCCTCCCAGCGCGTCCTGCCCGCGACCGTCGACTTCGTCGACATCGCCGGCATCGTGCGCGGTGCCTCCGAGGGTGAGGGCCTGGGCAACAAGTTCCTCGCGAACATCCGCGAGTCCGACGCGATCTGCCAGGTCATCCGCGCCTTCAAGGACGAGAACGTCGTGCACGTCGACGGCAAGGTCTCGCCCAAGGACGACATCGAGACGATCAACACCGAGCTGATCCTCGCGGACCTGCAGACCATCGAGAAGGTCCTGCCGCGCCTCCAGAAGGAGTCGCGCATCAAGAAGGACATCGCGCCGAAGGTCAAGGCGGTCGAGGAGGCCAAGGAGATCCTGGAGAAGGGCGACACGCTCTTCGCGCACGGCCTCGTCCAGGGCAGCGAGCGCGCGGAGCTCCTGCACGACCTGCACCTGCTCACCACCAAGCCGTTCCTCTACGTCTTCAACGTCGACGAGGACGAGCTGACCGACGAGGACTTCAAGAACGAGCAGCGTGCCCTGGTCGCCCCCGCCGAGGCGATCTTCCTCAACGCCAAGCTGGAGGCGGACCTCGCCGAGCTCGACGAGGAGGAGGCGCTGGAACTCCTCCAGTCCGTCGGCCAGGAGGAGCCGGGCCTCGCCACCCTCGCCCACGTCGGCTTCCGCACGCTGGGCCTCCAGACGTACCTGACGGCCGGCCCCAAGGAATCCCGCGCCTGGACCATCAAGAAGGGCGCGACGGCCCCCGAGGCCGCCGGTGTCATCCACACCGACTTCCAGAAGGGCTTCATCAAGGCGGAGGTCATCTCCTTCGACGACCTGGTGGAGACGGGCTCGGTCGCGGAGGCCCGCGCGAAGGGGAAGGCGCGCATGGAGGGCAAGGAGTACGTCATGCAGGACGGGGACGTGGTGGAGTTCCGCTTCAACGTCTGATCGCATCACCACAGGCGGCCTGACCTGCGAGAACGCGGGTCGGGCCGTTGTGCTGTCCGCGACGGTCCGCAGAACCGCTCCGCAGGCCGGCGGGAGCGGCTGCGTGTCGTGGACCGTGGAGCGGTGTCCGACGTGCACGGCCCACACCCTCAGCTCCCCGCCGTCGATCGTGTACACGAGAGGGTGGTCGCCGACCCGTAGGCGGCGGCGCTCGGAAGTCTCGTCATCCTCGCGGCTCGTCGCCGCTACTGACCGTTCGGGCGGTGAGGCTTCCGGGGATGCCGTCCGTGCTTCGGCCGTCTCAGGGGTGCCTCCCCGGCCAAGTGGACCCGCAGTCCCGCTCGGCGGTGACGGTGCCCGCGGCTTCCGTCGTCTCCCTCACCGGCCGGTGATCCCGGCGACGCAGCTTCGGAACCCCTGGTTCAGCCCGACTGCGCCACGTCGGCCATCGAGGGTCTGCGCGCGCGGGAGGCGGTGAGAAGAGCGCCGTGGACGGCTGAGGACGCTGCCCGTCTGATGTAGCGGTCGCTATCCGGAGGCCATACGTCACGCTCTTGGTGGATCAGAAGAGAAACCGCACCGTGCACGCTGGCACACAACACTCTGGCGGTTTCGGTCCTACTCGTAACCGGCACCCCGGCGGCAACGCAGGCTGCGACCTTGTCCCGGAAATAGCGGAAGCATTCATCTTCGTTCTGGCGGCTGGCTTCGGTGGCCTCACCGGCCATCACCAGCCGGTACTGGGAAGGATGGCGAAGACCAAAGGCGATATAGGCGACGCAGGTTTCATAGAGCGCCGTCACAGGATCCGGCTGTTCCCGGGACACTGCTTCCAGCTCGATGAACAGTGAGCTCCACACGCGCAGACACGTCTCATGGACGAGTTCCCTCTTCGAGGCGAAGTGGAGGTAGACGGCCGGCGGGCTGACTCCCGCACGTGTGGCTACCGCACGGATGGTAAGAGCGTCGACGCCTCCGTCTTCCAGCAGCTGATCGGCGATGTCGAGAAGCTGGTTTCGGAGCAGACCGCCCTGGCCCTTGGCGGCGCGAACTCGGGAACCTGTCACGGATGGAGCCTTAGCGAGAGGGCGGCGATGCGCGGAGGGCGGGAATTTCCGCCTCGCCGCGATGTTTTGACGATGTGTGACGAGGCGTCACGGTGCCTTCGGTTTGACGGTGGTGACCACTTGGGTTATCCGGGCGCACAGTTCACCCTTGTCATCATGAATGTCGACCTCGATGACAGTGTTGCGCCCCAGACGTAGGGGACGAGCTGTCGCCACGACGCTCGTGCGTGCGGGCCGGAGGAGGTGCGTGCTCGACTCCACGGTGGCGGGTGCGGCGCCGGCCGGACCGTTGAGGGCGGCGCACACGGCGGCGCACACATCGGCGAGCCCCATCAACGCCCCTCCGTGAAGGCCGCCGCCCACCGTGGAGAGGGAGAGGTCGTGCGTCAGTCTGGCCCGCACGCCGGCGGCCGTCATCTCCTCGAACTCGACGCCGAGCGTCTTGGCGTATGGCGCGAGCGCGTAGACGTCTTCGGCTTCCAGTGCGACCACAGTTCACTCCCATCCTGGTTAGCGGCGATAACTTATCGCCGTTAACTCAGGTCGTCAACAGGGGTGACTTCTGATCGGGGCGCTCGGCCACCGAGGTGCCTCCAGTTGTCTGCCGAGGGCGTCCAGGGCCCGGCCGGCAGTGGATTCGACCGCCCACGGGGATTGCGAGTGCCGACGATCCGGGCCTCGGTGTGCTCTCAGGAGTCGGGCTCCGGGCCGGGCCACGGGTAGTCCGGCGGCGGGGGTGCGCCGGTCTCGCGGGCGACCTCTCGGGTGATGTGGCGCCAGACGTGCTCCGGGGGCGGAGTCGGCAGGTCCACCGTCTCCGCGGTGCGCGCGGCGGTCACCAGGCGGGTCAGCATGCGGAGGTCGTCGCGGCAGGCGTCGCACTGTCCGACATGCCGCAGGGCCTCGGCGTCCGTGTCGGTCGGGATGGCGTTGCGCAGCGCCAGTTCCACCAGGTGCGCGGGGTCTACGTGGGCCACTGCGTCCTCCCGACGGGTTCCGCCGTGACGACGAGGTTGGACAGGTAGCCGCCCCGCTCGGGGACGTACGGGGGCGCGCAGGTGATGAGCGTGAGGACGGGGGCGCCGGAGCGGCGGAACGTCGAGGGGGGCAGCTCGTCCTTCGGCACGGTGACGCGTGCGACGACGCGGTAGCGCACCGGCTCGTCCCCCGCACGGTGCACCTCGACGCGGTCACCGCGCCGTACGTCGTACAGCGCCAGGAACTCGCCGAGGTCGCCGGTGTCGGTGTCGACGTGTCCGACCAGCACGGCCGAGCCCCGGGCACTGCCCGGCGCGGGGCCGTGGCGGTACCAGCCGGCCACGGAAGGGTCGTCGGGGACGGCCATGTCCCCCTGATCCGTCACGCCTACCGGGCTGACCCGGGCGTCGAGGCCGGCGCGGGGTACGAGCACGCGCCGGGGCGGTGGATTCCGCGCCGTGCCGGGCGCGGGTGCCGTCTCCGCGGCCACCGCGCCCCCGCGCTCCGACGGCGCGGCCGCGAAGTCGGGCGCGGGCGCGGCCGGTTGCGACGGACGGTCCGGAAAACCGAGGACGGCTGCCAGAGCGGCAGCCGCCACGATCGGTCCCGTCAGCCGTCGCGTGCCCTCAGCCACGCCGGCCGGCGGCCCGGCGAGCCACCAGCAGGCCCGTCACCGCGACCGCTCCGGCCGCCGCGGCCCAGGCCGGCCCCAGGTCGGAGGAGTTCGGGGTGACGGCGGCACCGCTGCCGCCCGCGGGGACACCGCGGGGTGACGACGCCATGCCGCTGAACGTCTGCGTCGCCAGGGCGAGGTTCTTGTCCTCGGCGCTGCCCCAGGCGTAGACGACGGTGCCGGTGCCTTCCGAGAGCTTCAGGTCGGCCGGGCCGATGGCCACGGTGTCCGTACCGGCGAGCACCACGTCGGTGTTGAGGGTGCCCGCGTCGACCTCGGCGGTGTCCTCCTTCGGGTTGGTGAGGTTGCTGAAGACCGGCTGTCCGCCCGCCCGGACGTCGACGGCGGGTGCCGCCGCGACATGGCGGACCGTCAGACGCGACTTGCCGGCCTCGACCTGTGAGACGTCGTTGGTGAAGGCCGTGAGCTGCGGTGTGCCGTCGGCCGAGAGGTGGGCGGCGACCGTGGCGTTCGCGCCCTCGGGTACCTGGATCTCCTTCTCCAGAGCCGGAGTTCCGCCGGGCCCCTTGCCCGCTTCGAAGATCTGGATGTCGTAGGTTCCGGCGTCGAGGGACTGCGGGTCGGTCACCGTGCCGGGCTTGAAGTCGCCGATCAGTTCGTCGCCGTTGGCGTACACGTCCACGGTCATGCCGGGGATGCCGTGGAAGACGGACACCATGGCCTTGTCCTGCTGGCCGGCCAGGGCGGGAGCGGAAACGCCGAGGGCCAGGGCACATGCTCCGGCCGAGGCGGCGATGGCGAGTCGGGTGTGGGAGGTCATGGGAATCATCCCTTCGGAATCCCTGTGAAGGGGGCTCCGTACGATGCGGAGTCTCGGTCCTGTTTCGGGCGCGGGTGCCGCCCTGGATGCGGACGCCGGTATCCGTCAGAAGTCCGTGTCGGGGACCGGGGCCTGCTCGATCACCGTCCGCAGCCGGTGCAGGCCGCGCCGCGCGTGACTCTTGACGGTGCCCAGGGGCATGCCGGTCCGCTCCGCGATCTGCGCCTGGGTCAGGTCCTCGTAGAAGGCCATGCACAGCACCTCCCGCTGGTGGCGCGGCAGCCGCGCCAGGGCGTCGATGAGCAGGACCCGGTCCAGGACGCGGTCCGGTGCCGTCTCGTCGGGGCCGCCGGTGTCCGCGTCGCGGCCGGCCGAGTCGATGAGTGTCAGGCGCCGCGTCCTGGCCGCCAGCGCGTCGACGATCTTGCGGCGGGTGATGCCGACCAGCCAGGCGCCGAGCGGGCCCCGTTCGGGGCGGAAGCCGGCCCGGCCGTGCCAGGCGCCGAGGAAGACCTGCTGGGTCACGTCCTCCGCCTCGTAGGTGTCACCGAGCAGTCGGGTGGCCATGGTGTGGACGAGTGAGCCCCAACGCCGGTAGATCGCGGCGAACGCCTCCTCGTCGGCGGCGACGAGGCCACGGGCCAGTTCCTCCTCGTACCGCGTTTCCTCCGCGGGGGCGGTGGGGGCGGTGAGTCGCGTATTCGTGATCATGGCCGGGTTCCTCCTGCAGTGCGTCGTGCGGGGACGGAAGGCCGTCTGCCGAACCGCACCGGTCGCGCTGTGCCGAGCCGCGACCATGCGCTCGAAGCCAGTGTTCGGTGCACAAACGACGCATCTCAACATGCGTCGTTTGTGCGTCGTACAGTCGGAGGCATGGGTGTACACGAACGAGACAGCGAGGACCGCGGACGTGAGGGCTCGCCGCTCGGTGGCGGGCTGACCACGGGGGAGGTGGCCAGACGCCTGGGGGTGGCGCCCACCACGGTCCGGACGTGGGACCGGCGCTACGGCCTGGGGCCCAAGGCGCACACCGGTGGGCGGCACCGGCGGTGGACCCCCGGGGACGTGGCACGGCTGGAGCGGATGTGCGCCCTGACGGCGACCGGGATACCGCCCGCCGAGGCGGCGCGCACGGTGCTCGGCGAAGCGACGCAGGAGGCCGGTGCGGGCGGGCGCGCCGCCCCGGCGGCACCGGAGGCGGCCAAGGCCGGGCAGGCTGCGCCGGCGCCCGTTGAGGCGGGCCTGGCCCGGCGGGCCGCCGAGGGGGCACCGGGGCCTGCTTTCCCCGACCGGCCGGTCGCCGGCGCGCCACCGCGGTCCTCCGCCCCCGCCCGCAGCCGGGCGGGCAGCGGGCTGCGCCTCGGTGATGTGCGCCAGGAATGCAAGGGCATCGCCCGTGCCGCTCTGCGTCTCGACGCCGCCGCGCTGGACGACCTGCTGGAGACCGCGATCGCGGAGCACGGGCTGGTCGCCGCCTGGACCGAGGTCATCATGCCGACCCTCCAGGCGGTCGGCCGCAAGTGGGAGAGCTCGGGCGAGAAGTACGTCGAGGTCGAGCACTTCCTGTCCTGGCACGTCTCGGGCGCCCTGCGGCGCGGCACCCCGCCCGCGGCCGCCGACGGCCCGGGCGCGACCACCGTCCTCGCCTGCGTGCCGGGGGAGAACCACACGCTGCCCCTGGAGGTGCTGGCCGCCGCGCTCGCCGAACGCGGCCTGCCGGTGCGGATGTTCGGCGGTGCCCTGCCCGTGGAGTCACTCGTCACGGCCGTACGCAGAACGGGGCCGGCGGCGGTGGCGCTGTGGGCGCAGTCCCGGACCACCGCCAGCCGGCCGCTCGCCCAGCACGTGGCCGCGATGGAGTGGGGCGTGCGGGGTGCCCGCCGCAAGCCGGTCGTCCTGACGATCGGGCCGGGCTGGACCGGCCGGACCGTCGCCGGCCTGCCGCGTCCGACAGGGCTCGCCCAGGCCGTTGCCGTTCTGGAATCGGTCGTGTCGCGGTAGCTCCGGCATCGCTGCATCCGAACGCGGCCGTCCGCCCGAAGCGGTGAACGGACGGAACACAGTCGACCGGGTGGCCGGGAGCGTGGTGTGCGGATGAGCGGCGCGTGGTGGACCCGGTGACCCGGGGGCCCGCCGGCACGTCGGACGTGGTGGTGGTCGGGGGCGGCGCGGCCGGCCTCAGCCTGGCGAACCGGCTGGTCGGGACCGGCGTCGCGACCGTGACCGTGGTGGAGCCGCCGGACGGTCCCGCGCGGCCGGCGGAGCGGACCTGGTGCTACTGGGACCAAGGCGGCGACGACCTCGACGAGGCGGTCACCGCCACCTGGCCCCTGCTGCGGGTGCACGGCCCCGACGGCAGCCCGCTCACCGTCGACCCGGCCCCCTCGCGCTACCGCATGGTGCGCTCCACGGCCTTCGAACGGCTGGTGCACGCGCGGCTGGAGGGCGCGCCCGGCGGGCGGCTGCTGCGCGCGACGGCCGACACGGTGCGGGACGTGCCCGGGGGCGCCGAGGTCCGCTGCACGACACCCGGCGGCCGGACGCTGACCCTGCGCTCCCGGTACGTGTTCGACTCGCGGCCGCTGCCCGCCCTGCCCCCGGCCAGGACGCAGCTGCTCCAGCACTTCCGCGGCTGGTTCGTGCGCACCCGCGCCGGCCGGTTCGACCCGGCGGTCGCCGACCTCATGGACTTCCGGGTGCCCCAGCCGCGACACGGGCTCGCCTTCGGCTACGTCCTCCCGCTGGCCCCGGACCGGGCACTCGTCGAGTACACCGAGTTCTCCCGGACCCCCCTGACCACCCCGCAGTACGAGGCGGCGCTCGGCCACTACGCCCGCGCGGTGCTGCGCCTGGGCGAGTTCACCGTGGACTCCGCCGAGCAGGGCGTCATCCCCATGACCGACGCCCGCTTCCCCCGGCGAACGGGGGCCTCGGTCTTCCGCATCGGGACGGCGGGCGGCGCCACCCGCCCCGCCACCGGCTACACCTTCGCGGCCGTACAGCGGCACAGCCGGGCCATCGCCGACGCCCTGCGCGACGGCCGCGCCACCGTGCCCCGGCCGCACGGGCGGCGGGCGCTCGCCATGGACGCGGTGCTGCTGCGCGCCCTGGACACCGGGCGGATCGACGGCCCCGCGTTCTTCACCGGCCTGTTCCGCCGCACGCCCCCGCAGCGCCTGCTGCGCTTCCTCGACGGCGCCACCTCGGTCCGTGAGGAGTGGGGCATCGGACTGCGCACCCCCGTGGGCCCGATGCTGCGCACCGCACTCGAAGTCCCCTTCCTGCCCCGCCGCACCCACCCCGCCCCAGGAACCCGGGAGAGCCCCCCATGACCCTGCTGCACGACCGCGACCTGGCCCACGCCTTCGACCACGCGTCCGGCACCTACGACCGTCTCACCGGCCTCAACCCCGGCTACCGCACCGACCTGCTGCGCTCGGCCCGCCGGCTGCGGCTGCCCGGGGACGGGGCCGGTCTGCACCTGCTCGACCTCGGGTGCGGCACCGGCGCCTCCACCCGGGCCCTGCTGCGGGCCGCGCCCCGGGCGCGGATCACCGCGGTGGACGCCTCCGCCGGCATGCTGCGGCGGGCACTGGCCAAGCCGTGGCCCGACGGGGTGCGCTTCCTGCACCTGAGCGCCGAGGAACTGCCGACGGCCGGCGAAGGCCCGTTCGACGCGGTCTTCGCCGCCTACCTGTTCCGCAACGTCTCCGACCCGGACGGCGTCCTCGCCGGCGTGCGGTCCCTGCTGCGGCCGGGCGGGCGCCTCGCCGTCCACGAGTACAGCCTCGGCGGCTCGCCCGCGCACCGCGCCCTGTGGACGGCCGTCTGCCAGGGGGTGATCATCCCGGCGGGCACGCTCACCGGCGACCGTGCCCTGTACCGGCACCTGTGGCGCAGCGTCCTCGACTTCGACACCGCTCCCGTCTTCACCGGCCGGCTGACGCGGGCCGGGTTCACGCGTGCCCGCGCCCTGCCCCTCGCCGGATGGCAGACCGGCATCACCCACACGTTCGTCGCCCGCAACGGCGTCGCCGAGCCGGCGGAGGCCGCCCGATGAGCACCCGTCCCACCGTCCGCCGCGGCCGGGACCGCAAAGCCGAGGTGTTGATGCCCGAGCCCGGCCGGGACGGGCTCGGGCCCGCGGACGCGCCGTCCGTCGCCGTGGTGGGCGGCGGCATCGCCGGACTCGCCGCGGCCACCGGCCTGGCCGAGCGCGGCGCCCGGGTGACCCTCTACGAACGGGAGGAGTCCCTGGGCGGCCGTCTCGCCGGCCACCGCACCCTGCTGGCGGACGGCTCCGAGGTGACCATGAGCCGGGGCTTCCACGCCTTCTTCCGCCAGTACTACAACCTGCGCGGCCTGCTGCGGCGCACCGACCCCGCCCTCGCCCGCCTCACCCCGCTGCCCGACTACCCCCTGCGACACAGCGGCGGACTCACCGACAGCTTCGCCCGCGTCCCGCGCACCCCGCCCCTCAGCGCCCTCGGTTTCGTCGCCCTCAGCCCCACCTTCGGCTGGCGCGACCTCACCGCCCTGGACGCCCGGGCGGCACTGCCGCTCCTGGACGTACGCGTGCCCGAGGTGTACGCCCGCTTCGACCAGGTCGGCGCGACCGAGTTCCTGGAACGCGTCCGCTTCCCCGAGGCCGCGCACCACCTGGCCTTCGAGGTGTTCTCGCGCAGCTTCTTCGCCGACCCGCGCGAACTCTCCGCCGCCGAACTGCTGCTGATGTTCCACATCTACTTCCTCGGCTCCTCGGAGGGACTGCTCTTCGACGTGCCCGACGAGCCCTTTCCCCAGGCCCTGTGGGAGCCGCTCGGCGACTACCTCCAGCGCCTCGGCACGACCGTCCGCCTCGGCACACCCGTCCACGGCGTGGAACCCGCCGGCGCCGGGGGAGCGGAGGTGCGCACCGGCACCGGCACCGACCGGCACGACGCGGTGGTGCTCGCCCTGGACACCGGGGGACTGCGCCAGGTCGTCGCCGCCTCGCCCCGCCTGGGCACCGCCCCCTGGCGCGAGGGCATCGCCGCCCTGCGCACCGCCCCGCCGTTCCTCGTCTCGCGGCTCTGGCTCGACCGGCCGGTCCGCGCCGACCGCCCCGGCTTCCTCGGCACCAGCGGCTACGACGGCCTCGACAACATCAGCGTCCTGGAACGCTACGAGGGCGAGGCCGCCCGCTGGGCCGCGAAGAACGGCGGTTCGGTCGTGGAACTGCACGCCTACGCCGTCGGCCCCGGCGCGGACCGGGAGAGCGTGCAGGACGCGCTGCTCGGGCAGGCGCGGCGGGTCTACCCGGAGATCGGTCAGGCGCGGGTCGTCGACGCCCGGCACGAGTGGCGCTCGGACTGCCCGCTCTTCCCGGTCGGCACCCACCACCGGCGCCCCACCGTACGAACCCCTCACCCGTGGCTGACGCTGGCCGGTGACGGACTGCGCTGCGACCTGCCCGTGGCGTTGATGGAACGTGCCGCCACCACCGGCTTCCTGGCGTCCAACGCGCTGCTCGCCGGGTGGGGGGTGCGCGGCCAGGTGCTGTGGACCGTGCCGCGGGCCGGCCGCTCCCCGGTGCTGCGGGCACTCGGCGCGCTCGCGAGACCTCCGGCGCACCGGTGACTTCCCGCGGCCGGGCGGGCCCGGGACGACCCCCCGAGACCCCTTGGGCGGGTTCACCTCATCCGGGGAACCGCCCGGTGCTGCGCAGCGCCCAGCGCCTCTCGGCGTAGGCGAGGTCGTCGCGCCACAGGCGACCGGCGGTGCGCCGCATCAAGGGGCGCAGCACGGGGGCGGCGGCCCGGGCCAGGGCGAAGCCGCGCCGGTCCGAAGCGGCGACGACCGCCTCGATCACGGCCGTCCGCGGCTGCGCCGCGTCCGCGGCGGTCAGCGGCGTGGCATGCGTCTCCACCACGGACGTGGCGCCCTCGCCCTCGGTGATGCGCATGACGACGGTACGCGGCTCCGGCGCGGTGAACTCGGCCCTGACGGGCACCACCAGACGGCCCGCCACCCGGAAGGACACATCGACCACGAAGGCGTCGTCCGTGTCGCCCAGCGGTTCCCGCGTCACCGTCAGATCGACGAAGGAGTACGGATGGAACCAGGACCCGTGCCACGGATCGAGGCGGTTGGCCACCACGTCCTGCGGTTCGCACCGCCCGGCCGCCGTGAACACGGCGTCCACCCCGGCCGTCGCCGCGGGACGCGCCGGAACCACCGGCTGCTCCGACGGCTCCTCCCCGCCGACCGCGTCCAGCCGGACCCACACCAGCACCCCGTCGTCGTGGGCGGGGTACGGCTGCCAGCCGGCGAACGGCGAGCCGTCCAGCGCCAGCCCGTGCCAGTGGCACACCAGCGTGCCGCACACCACCCGGCTGTCCCGCAGGGGAGCACCGAGGTGCGGGCAGACACCGGACCCCGCCCGGAGATCACCCGACCGCGAGCGCCACAGCACCACCTCGACGCCGCCGACGGTCCTGCCGCAGGGGCGGCCGGGGCGCACGTCCCGGGAGGCGCCGACCACGAACCAGTTACCGGAAGCCCGGGCGGACGCCCGTTTGAGGGCGTCGGCGATCAGCGCCGGCCGTGCCGCGCGCCAGGTCGGCGTCTGCTCCGCCCAGCCGGGGCCGCGGCGCCGCCGCAGCGGTGAGGTCCAGCGTGCCTTGTCCGCTCGGTCAGCCACGACCCGCTCCCTTCCGTTGCGGTGCGTCGCGATCCGCCGCGGGCGCCGCGCGCCACCGCGCGCGGGCCACCTTCAGGACACCCGCCGCGGCGGTGGCCGCCCGCCGGCGGCGGGGCACCACCGCACGGTGATGCAGCACGGTGTAGTCCTGCCGCGCGATCGCGTCGAGGATGCCGCCGTACAGCGTGAACGCGGTGCCGATGCAGGGGCGCACCCTCGGGTCGAGCATCGCGATGCCCGGCCGGGCCGTCCGGTACACGTCCCTCGTCATGGCCTCGGCCGCGACCAGTGCCGCCCGGATGCGCGGGTCGCGGCGGCCGGTCCGCCGGCTCCAGAGCAGGAGCGAGCGGTCCACGCCGTGCGCCGCGAGCAGGTCGGCGGGCAGGTAGACGCGACCGCGGTCCAGGTCCTCGCCCACGTCCCGCAGGAAGTTGGTGAGCTGGAACGCCACCCCGAGGGCCGCCGCGTGCGGCGCCGCGTCCTCGCGCGGGACGACCGTGCCCAGCACGGGCAGCATCTGCAGGCCGATCACCGCGGCCGAGCCGTGCATGTAGGCCCGCAGATCGGCGTAGGTCGGGTAGTCCGTGACGGTCAGGTCGGCGCGCATCGAGGCGAGGAAGTCGGCGAACAGGTCCACCTCGATGCCGTAACGGTCGGCGGTGTCCGCCACGGCCCGGACCACCGGCTCGGTTCCGCCGCCGGTGCGCAGCGCGTGCCCGAGGTCGCCCTCCAGCCGCTTGAGCAGCAGGTCCCGCTCGTCGGGGGTCAGACGCCGGTCCAGGTCGTCGACGATGTCGTCGGCCCAGCGGGCGAAACCGTACAGCGCGTGCACCGCCGCACGGCGTTCCAGCGGCAGCAGGCGCGTGGCGAGGAAGTAGGTCCGGCCGTGCCGGGCGTTGAGCTGCCGGCACCGGCCGTAGGCGGCGCGCAGGCCGGGGTCGGTGATCCCGGCGGCGTCCAGTTCACGACGGGTCATGGGCACCTGCTCCGGTCGGGGCGGACGGGCGGCGGTCCGCGGGCCGGACCGCCCGGGCCGGCCGGGTGCGGCCCCCGGTGACGCGGGCGGCGGCGAGCTTCCCGCTGATGAGCACGGTCGGTACACCGACACCGGGTGTGGTCCCGCAACCCGCGAGGACCACGTTGTCCAGTCCGCGTACGAGATTGCGCGGCCGGAAGGGGCCGGTCTGGGCGAAGGTGTGGGAGACGGAGAAGGGACTGCCCGCCGCGTGGCCCTGGGCCGTCCAGTCGAGCGGGGTCACCAGCAGTTCCTCCTCGACGCTGTCCGCGAAGCCGTCGAGGCCGCGGCGTTCCAGCTCGGCGAGCAGGCTGTCGCGGTAGCGCGGGCCCAGGTCCCGCCAGGCGGCGGCGGAGGGGCCGACGGCGGTGTTGGGGCAGGGCGCCAGGACGTAGTGGAGGTGGCGGCCCAGCGGCGCCAGCGAGGCGTCGTGCGTGGTCGGACGGGTGATCAGCAGAGACGGGTCGCTCATCAGCGCCCCCGAGCGGGTCAGTTCGTCGAAGGTGCGCTCCCACGCGGCGCCGAAGGACAGCGTGTGGTGGGCGAGACGGGGCCAGGTGCGGTCGGTCCCGGCGTGCAGCACCACCGCGGACGGCGAGTGCCGCAGCGGCACCGGGCGCCGCGGCGCACGGCCCAGCAGCCGGTGCGCGGCGGGCAGTTCGCAGGTCAGCACCACCGCGTCGCACGGGATGCGCTCACCCGAGGCGAGCCGGACGGCCCGTACCCGGTCTCCCGAACGTTCCAGCGCGCTCACCTCGGCCGACCAGCGCAGCTCGGCACCGGCACCGGCCGCCACGTCCGCCATCGCCCGGGGCAGGGCGTGCATGCCGCCCTTGGGGAACCAGACACCGGCCACCGTGTCCATGTAGGCGATCACCGCGTAGGCCGCGAGCGCCCGGGCCGGTGCCACCCCGGCGTACAGGGCCTGGAAGGAGAAGACGCGGCGCAGCCGGGCGTCGGAGAGGAAGCGGCCGATCCGGCCGTCGAGACGCCCGAAGCCGCCGAGCGCCGCCAGCCGGGCCAGATCCGGGTGGGCCAGCTGGAGGGGCGAGTCGAAGTTGGTGTCGATGAAACGGCGCATCTGCGCCCGGTACAGCCGCTCCAGCCACTCCCGCAGCCTGCGGTAGCCCGCCGCCTCCGCCGGTCCGGCGAAGCGCCGCACCTCCGCCTCCATGGCGTCGCCGTCGGTGTGCACGTCGAGCGAGGTCCCGTCCGCGAAGCCCGCCCGGTAGGCGGGGTGCAGGGGCACCAGCTCGACGTGCCGTTCGAGGCTCTCGCCGACGGCCGCGAACGCCTCGTCGGCCAGGTGCGGCATCGTCAGCACGGTCGGCCCGGTGTCCACCAGGTAGCCGCCGAGTCGTACCCGCCCGGCCCGGCCGCCGGGGCCGGCGTCCCGCTCGACGAGCGTGACCCGGCGGCCGGCGCCCAGCAGATGCAGGGCGCACGCCAGACCGGACAGGCCCGCGCCCACCACGACGACATGGTCCGTCGGCCCCGTCACCGTCCTCATACGAGCTCCTCGGCGGTCTGCGGGGTGATGCCCGAGGCCCGCTCGACCAGGGCGGCGAACTCCCGCCGTACGACGGGTGCGGCCCCGGTCGCCTCGAAGTGCCGCAGGCCGGCGGCCGCCAGTTCCGCGATCCGTGCCTCGATCTCGGCCCGGGCGCCCGTCCGTTCCAGCGCCGCCCGCATCCGCTCGACGGTGTGCTCCGGGCGGGCGCCCGCACCCGGGGCGAGCACGGCGGCGGCGTCCCGGTCGCCGCGGGCGTCGGCGAGCCGGACGGCGGCGGCGAGGAGCGGAGTGAGCTTGCGGGAGCGCAGATCGTCGTCGGCCGGTTTGCCGGTCAGCTCCGGGTCGCCGAAGGCGCCGATGAGGTCGTCGCGCAGCTGGAAGGCCAGCCCCGCGCAGCGGCCCGCCGCCCGCAGCGCGTCCAGGACGGGTGTGTCCGCGCCGGCCAGGGACGCGCCCAGCGCCAGGGGCCGCGCGACGGTGTACCGGGCGCTCTTCAGCACGGCGATGGTCCGGGCCTCCTCGGCGTCGGACGAGCCGCTCGCCTGCGCGCGCAGATCGCGGTACTGACCGGCGACCATCTCGGTGCGCATGGCCCGCCATTCGTCGGACAGCCGAGCGCCGTGCGGTGCGGCGAGCGCCGTCTCCGTCAGCAGGTCGTCCGCCCACGCAAGCGCCAGGTCGCCCGCGAGCACGGCGGCCGACGTCCCGAACGAGTCGGCGGACCCGGCCGCCCGGCCGGCCCGGTGGTCCCGGGCGAAGTCCACGTGCATCGCCGGCGCGCCCCGGCGCAGCGGGGAACCGTCCATCACGTCGTCGTGGATGAGCGCGCAGGCCTGGAGCAGTTCGAGGGCGGCCCCCGTGCGCAGGACCGCCCCGGGGTCGCCCGAGCCGCCCGCTGCCCGCCAGCCGCACCACACGAACGCCGTGCGCAGCCGCTTGCCGCCCCGCCGGACGAACGCGGCGACGCGGTCGGCCATGTCGTGGGCGAACACCGCGTCGGTCTCGCGGGCCTGCCGCAGTCGCGTGTCCAGCACCCGCTCCAGGACGTGCTCCACGGCGCGCGTGGCCCCGGGAGCGGTGAGCGGGGCGTGGTTCGTCTCCGCCGGTCCGGCCGGCGTCGGCCACGGTCCAAGCATGCACAACCCCTTCTCGCTTCCGGTCATCCGCACATCAGTGCTTCCACAGGGGGAGGTGTTTCGGATGCGCGCGTGTCGTGCCGTCAGCCGCGGCTCCGGGCCTGCCGGAAGCGGGCCAGTCCCTCACCGAGGTCGAGGAGCGGCGCGGGATAGCGGAGCCGGGCCCGCTCGTCCGCCGGGAGCCGCCAGGGCTCGTGCACCGCCGCGCCGTCGACGTCCGCCAGTTCGGGCACCCACCGGCGTACGTAGGTGCCGTCCGGGTCGTGGCGCTTGCCCTGGAGCACGGGGTTGAGGACGCGGTGGGGACGGGTGTCGGTGCCGGTGCCGGCGACCCACTGCCAGTTCAGCTGGTTGTTGACGAGGTCGCCGTCCACCAGGTACCGGAGGAAGTGCCGGGCACCGATCCGCCAGTCCACGTACAGCGTCTTGGTCAGGAAGCTCGCCACCAGCAGCCGGGCCCGGTTGTGCATCCAGCCCTCGTGGCGCAGCTGGCGCATGCCCGCGTCGACCACCGGGTAGCCGGTGCGGCCCTCCCGCCACGCGGCGATGTCCTCGGCGGCCTCGTCCTCGCCGCGCCACCGGTCGCCCCGGGTGCGGTAGTCCCGCACGGCCGCCTCGGGCCGGGCCGCGAGGACCTGGTGGTGGAAGTCGCGCCAGCACAGCTGACGGACGAAGGCCTCCGCGCCGGCGCCGCCCTTCTCCCGGGCCCGCCGTACGACCTCCACCGGCGAGAGCGCCCCGAAGTGGAGGTACGGCGACAGGCGTGAGGTCGCGTCACCGGCCAGGTCGTCGTGCCGTTCCTCGTACCGGGACAGGCCGGTGTCGATCCAGCGCGCCAGCCTCTCGCGCCCGGCCGTCTCCCCGCCGTCCGGGAGCCGCGGTGACAGGTCCGTCATGCCCGTCCGGGACGGTGGCTCCTCGCCGCGCACGGCGTCGGGGACCCGCACCGCGCGCGGCGCGGGCAGGGGGTCGCGCAGCCGTTCCTCGGACCAGCGGCGCATGTAGGGGGTGAACACGGCGAAGTGGTCGGAGCCGAACGGTGTCACGGCCCCCGGCGCGACGGCGGTGACCACGGTGTCGTGCACCCGCAGGGCGACACCGCCGGCGTCGAGTTCCTTGCGCAGCCGCTCCTCACGGCGGTGGGCGTAGCCGGTGACGCCCGCGGCCATGTGGACCTCCGTGGCGCCGCAGGCGGCGGCGACCGCGCGGACCTCCCGGGCGACCGGCCCGGTGCGCACCACCAGCCGTCCGCCGCGCCGGCGCAGCGCCGCGTCGAGGTCGGCCAGGCAGTCGGCGAGGAAGGCGGCGCGATTGGGCACGTCGAAGCCGGCGGCGTGCACGGCGGGGTCGCGGACGAACAGGGGCACCACCTCGTCCGCCGAGTTCAGCGCGGCGTGCAGGGGCGGATGGTCGTGCAGACGCAGGTCCGAGGTGAACAGGACGACCGCGGCGGTCATGGCGTCACTCCTGGTGCGGTGGTGCGGATTGCGTTCGCTGCTCCCGGACACTTCGGTGCCGGCGGGCCCGCCGGACGCGCGCGGCGCTCCTGCGTCCGCTCGTGCCCTCGGACGCGGCCCGTGCGATGTTGCGGGCCATGCCGCCGAACACGACGGAGTGGAACGGGGCGACGCTCCACCAGTAGGCGTGGCCCAGCAGACCGCGCGGATGGAACAGGGCCCGCTGCCGGTAGCGGGTGCGGCCCTCCTCGTCGGTCTCGGCGTACATCTCCAGCCAGGCGAGGCCGGGCAGCCGCATCTCGGCCCGCAGCCGCAGCAGATGACCCGGTTCGATCTCCTCCACGCGCCAGAAGTCCAGTGAGTCGCCGACCCGCAGACGCTCGGTGTCACGCCGTCCCCGGCGCAGTCCCACACCGCCCGCGAACCGGTCCAGCCAGCCCCTCACCGCCCAGGCCAGGGGGGAGGAGTACCAGCCGTTGTCGCCGCCGATGCCCTCGACCACCCTCCACAGCGCCTCCCGGGAGGCGTCGACCGGCCGCTGCCGTTCGTCCTGGTAGAGGCTGCCGCCCGCCCAGTCGGGGTCCGTGGGCAGCGGGTCGCTGGGCGCCCCGGGCACCGAGGCCGAGGACCAGCGCGTGGTGACCTGCGCCTCCCGCACCCGGCGCAGTGCCAGGGCCAGCGCCTCGTCGAACGGCAGCGGCCGGCCCGGGGTGTCCGGCACGTAGCGGGCGATGTCGTGCTCGCGGCACACGACCTCGTGCCGCAGCGACTCGGTCAGCGGCCGGGCGAGGGAGGCGGGCACCGGGGTGACGAGGCCGACCCAGTGGCTGGACAGCCGTGGCGTGAGCACCGGGACCGGCACGATGAACCGCCGCCGCAGCCCGGCCACGGCGGCGTAGCGCCGCATCATGTCGCGGTAGGTGAGGACGTCCGGCCCGCCGATGTCGAAGGCCCGGTCGACGTCGTCCGGCATGCTCGCGGACCCGACGAGGTAGCGCAGCACGTCCCGTACCCCGATGGGCTGGGTGCGGGTGTGCACCCAGCTGGGGGTGACCATGACGGGCAGGCGTTCGGTGAGGTAGCGCAGCATCTCGAACGACGCCGAGCCCGAGCCGATGACGACGGCGGCGCGCAGCACCGTCGCGGGCACGGGGGAGTCGAGGAAGATCTGCCCCACCTCGGCCCGGGACCGCAGATGCGGGGAGAGCGAGTCCTCGGGGACGCCGCGTGGCGTGAGCCCGCCCAGGTAGACGATCCGCCGCACACCGGCGGCCCGGGCCTGCTCGGCGAAGGTCCGGGCGGCGGCGCGGTCGGTGTCCTCGAAGCGGGAGCCGGAGCCGAGGGCGTGCACCAGGTAGTAGGCGACGTCGATGCCGCGCATCGCGGACGCCAGCGACTCCGGGTCGGTGACGTCGCCCCGGACGGTCTCGGCGTGCGCCGCCCAGGGGTGGTCGCGGAGCTTGGCGGGGGAGCGGGCGAGGCACCGGACGCGGTGGCCTTCCTGCAGCAGCTCGGGCACCAGACGCCCCCCGATGTAGCCGGACGCCCCGGTGACCAGGCAGTGCAGCCGCCGCCCGTCCGTCGTCATGGTCGTGCCTCCGTCCGCCGACGCCGTCGCCGTGCTGTCGGTTCACGGGCGGCCCTGACGCGAACACTTCCCGTCCGGCGCCCGCGGCGGATGCACGACACGGGCGCCGGCGACGGTTCAGCCGGAGGGGGTACCGCCGTCCGGCCCCCGCGGGGCCGTTGCCAGGGCGCTCGGCCACCACGCCCGCGGGCCGATGTCGATCATCAGCGCGGGCACCAGCAGCGAGCGCACCACGAGCGTGTCGAGCAGCACCCCGAAGGCGACGATGAACGCGATCTGCACGAGGAACGCCAGGGGGATCACCATCAGCGCCGCGAACGTCGCGGCGAGCACCACACCGGCCGAGGTGATCACACCGCCGGTGGTGGTCAGCCCGCGCAGCACCCCCTGCCGGTTGCCGTGCGCGAGCGCCTCCTCCCGGACCCGCGACATGAGGAAGATGTTGTAGTCGACGCCGAGCGCCACCAGGAACACGAAGCCGTACAGCGGCACCGACGCGTCCGTGCCGCTGAACCCGAGCAGGTGCTGGAAGACCAGCGCCGACACCCCCAGGGTCGCCAGGAAGTTGAGCCCCACGGTCGCGACCAGCAGCACCGGCACGAGCAGGGAACGCAGCAGCAGCATCAGGATCAGCAGGATGACGGCGAGCACGATCGGCACGATGACCGTCCGGTCCCGGGCGGCGGTGCGCTGGGTGTCGTACTGCTGGGCGGCGTACCCGCCGACCAGCGCGTCGGCCCCGGGGATCGCGTGCACCCGCGTGCGCAGCCGCTCGACGGTCTCCTTGGCCGCGTCGCTGTCCGCGGTCGCCTTGAGGGTGGCGTCGATGCGCACCCGTCCGTCGACGACGAGCGGCTTGCCCGCCCCGGGCCGTCCGGAGGCGGCGACCGCACCGGCGGAGGCCACGCCCTCGGTGCTCCGCGCGGCGGCCGTCACCTCGGCGGTCCGGTCGGCGTCGGCGATGATGACGGCGGGGTTGCCGGACCCGCCGGGGAAGTGCGCGCCGAGCGCCGCCTGCGCGGACACCGAGGGCGCGTCGTTCACGAAGATCTCGTCCAGCGGCACGCCCTTGGAGGCCAGGGAGGGCGAGAAGGCCGCGAGGACGGCCAGGACGAGTGCCGTCACCGCCCACGTCCGCCGCGGCCGGCCGTTCACCGCCCCGGCGACCCGGCGCCACACGCCGGTTCCCTCCCCGGGCTCCTCGGGGGGCCTGGGCCGGGACGGCCAGTAGGCGCTGCGGCCCAGCAGGGCCAGCGCGGCCGGCAGGAAGGTGAGTGTGGCGAGCACGGCGCAGCCGATGCCGATGGCGCCGACCGGCCCGAGGGCACGGTTGTTGGTGAGGTCACTGGCGAGCAGGGCCAGCAGCCCGAGCGCCACGGTGGCCGCGCTGGCGGTGATCGCACCGAACGACCGGCGTACGGCGGCCGTCGCGGCCCCGGAACGGTCTTTGTGCAGGGCGAGTTCCTCGCGGAAGCGCGCGGCCAGCAGCAGGGCGTAGTCGGTGGCGGCGCCGATCACCAGGATCGACAGGATGCCCTGCACCTGTCCGTCGACCCGGACCGCGTCCCGCTCCGCCAGCGCGTAGACCACGGCGCAGGCGAGGCCCAGGGCGAACACCGAGCCCAGGATGATCAGGAACGGCAGCAGGACACTGCGGTAGACCAGCAGCAGGATCAGCAGCACGGCGCCGAGGGCCACGCCCAGCAGCAGCCCGTCGATGCCCGCGAACGCGTCCGACAGATCGGCCTGGCTCGCCGCCGGTCCGGCGATCCGCGCCGTGGTGCCGGGCACGGCCCGGGCCGCCTCGCGCACCGCGTCGAGGGCGGTGGGCAGTTCGTCGCCGAGGTCGGGCTTCAGCTGGACGACGGCCTGTATCGCCTGACGGTCGTCGGAGAGCAGGGCGGGCGAGGGGCGGCCGACGACGCCGGGCTTCCCGGCGAGCGCGCCGACGGCCCGGGTGGCCTCGGCTCGCCGGCCCTCGGTGAACCGTTCCCCGTCCGCCGTCCAGACCACGATGGCCGGCACGGTCTCGGACTGGTCGAACGCCTTCCGGGCGTCGAGGACGCGGGTGGACTCGGCGCTGCGGGGCAGGAAGGCGGCCTGGTCGTTGGTGGCCACTTCGCCGAGCTTGCCCGCGTAGGGGCCGAGTGTTCCGCCCACGCCCAGCCAGACGAGGAGCAGGACGAGCGGTACGAGCCACCGGGCCCGTCGCTGTGCGGTTCTCATGCGCATCCCAAGCCGTAGAGGAAGTGACTCACTCATAAAGTATCTCAATGATTGAGAGATACTAGGCTGGGGGGATGAACGGCTCCGGTGCATCCATGGCATCTCTTCCGGCGGACGACCCCACCGGGTTGCAGACCTTCGCCGTTCTGTTGCGCCGGATGAACAGCGAGTTCAACCGCATCGCCCAGGAGTTCGCCCAGGAACAGGGCCTGCACCTCACCGACATGCAGGCCCTGATCGCGATCCTGGACGCCGACTCCGACCCGGACGCGGGCGACGAGCCCATGACGCCCGGCCGGCTGCGCGGGCAGCTCAACCTCACGTCCGGCGCGGTGACGGCGTGCCTCGACCGGCTGGAGAGGGCCGGCCACATCCGCCGGGTCCGGGACGCCGGGGACCGCCGCGTGGTGCACCTGCACTACGCCGACGCGGCCAGAGGCCTGGCCCGGGACTGCTTCCGGCCCCTGGCCCGGAGCACCGAGGCGGCCAGGGGCCGGTTCAGCCCCGAGGAGCTGGAGGTGGTCGTCCGGTTCCTCGCCGAGATGAACGCGGAACTCGCCCTCCTGCGCCGGGGCTCCGGCTGACGCCGCGCCCTACCGGTCGAACCCGGTGTCCCGGCTGCGCTTCTCCCACGCGAGGACCTCGTCCCGGACCTGGTCGAGGTGGCCGAGGACCGCGCTGACGCCGTCGTCGCCGAGGGGCAGGCGCAGGGGCGTGGAGTCGGCGTCCAGCGCGGCCAGGATGAGAGCGGCCGCCTTGGCCGGATCGCCCGGCTGCGTGCCGTCGCCACCGGCGATGAGACCACGGGTCTCGCTCACCTTCCCGTACACCCCGCTGTCCGCGCTGGTCCCGGCCCGCCCGGTCTCGAACAGGCCGGTGCGGAAGGCGCCCGGCTCCACGATCAGCACCTTGACGCCGAACTCCGCGACCTCGTCCGCGAGTCCCTCGGACATGCCCTCCAGGGCGAACTTCGTCGCGCTGTAGGCCGAGAAGCCCGCGAAGGACATCTGCCCGCCCATGCTGCTCATCTGCACGATCGCGCCCGAGCGCCGCTCGCGCATGTGCGGCAGCACGGCCCGGGTCAGCGCGGCCGGGCCGAAGACGTGCACGTCGAACAGGGCCCGCAACTCCTGCTCGGTGGTCTCCTCGAACGCCCCGACATGGGTCCGGCCCGCGTTGTTGACCAGGACGTCGATCCGCCCGTGCCGCGCCACGACGTCCGCCACGGCGGCCTCGGCGGCGCCGGTGTCGGCGACGTCCAGGCGCACCGCCTCCACCCGGTCCGGGTGGGCGGCGACCAGGTCGTCCAGGGCCTCCGGGCGCCGGGCCGCCCCCACCACCACGTCGCCCGCCGCGAGGGCGGCCTCGGCGATCGCCCGCCCGAACCCGCTGCTCGCGCCCGTGATCAGCCATACCTTGTTCATGACAGCTCCCCGTCTCGTGTCGTTGACACCAACCACCCTTGTCCCTCGGGCCGTTGTGCGTCCAAGACATTTGGTGATAACCGATGGTCATGACCATGGACGTTCACCTGCGGGACCTGCGCTACTTCGTCGCGGTGGCCGAAGACCTGCACTTCACCCGCGCCGCCGAGCGCCTCTACGTGTCCCAGCCCGCACTCAGCAAACAGATCCGGGCCCTTGAACGGCAGACGGGCGTCGAGCTGTTCCGGCGCGACCGGCACGGCGTGGCCCTCACCGACGCCGGTGCGGCACTGCTCCCGCACGCGCGCGGGGTGCTGGACGCGTGGGAGGAAGGCGCGGCCGCGGTGGACACCGTCCGGTCGGCGCGGCGCAGCACGCTCGTCGTCGGCATGAGCACCAGCCCGGTCCGCGGCGGTCTGCTGCCCGCGATCCGCTCCCGCTTCACGGCGGAACACCCCGAGGCGGTCCTGCGGCTGCGGCAGGTGAACTGGGACGACCCGACGGCGGGCCTGGCCGACGGTGCCGCGGACATCGCGTTCGTCTGGCTGCCGCTGCCCGGCCAGGAACGCTACGACTGGACGGTCGTCGCCGAGGAACCCCTCCTGGTCGCCCTCCCGGACACGCACGCCCTCGCCGCCCGGGCCGCGATCGACTTCGCCGACCTGCTCGACGAGCCCTTCCTCGCGCTGCCCGAGAGCACGGGCCCGCTGCGCGACTTCTGGCTCGCCCTCGACGCCCGCGGCGGCCGCCCGCCCCGCATCGGCGCCGAGATCGCGAGCACGGAGGAGACGTACGAGGCCCTCACCGCCGGTCTCGGCGTCTGCCTCGTGGCCGCGGGCAACGTCCCCCTGCTCACCCTGGGCGGCGTGACGGCCCGCCCGGTACACGGCGTCACCCCCAGCCGCTACGCCCTGGCCTGGCGCCGGGAGGAGGGGGAGCGGACCCTGGTACGGGCTTATGCGGAGGCGTGCCGGCGGGTGACGGGCGGGCGCGACGGTTGAGGCACGGCCGCCCCGGGCGGGCGGTCGGACCTCAACCTCCCGACATGTCCAGCACGTAGGCGTCCTCGTCGTCCGGAATGGGCTTCGGCTCGGTGACCCGGCCACCGGCGAGGACGAGGCCCGTCTTGCGGTGGGACGTCGCTCCCCCCGGCCCCGATGACCTCCGCGGGTGGCAACTCACCGCGCTGGTCGCCCGCATTCCGCCCCCGTGATCCGCCGCTTACGATGCGCCTCAGCCGTTCGTCGATCACGGACGGCCGCTCTCTCCCGCCGCCTCAGCCAGGAGCACCGTACCCGTGTCGATACCCCCGCCCCCCGGGAGCGAGCACCCCCAGGGCCCGTACGGCCCGTCCCCCGCCGGCCGGCCGCAGGTCCACCGCCCCTACGGCAGCCCGGTTTCCGTCAACGCGCTCGCCGTCGCCGCTCTCGTGCTCGGTGTGCTCTGCTTCCTGCCCGCCGCCGGGCTCGTGCTGGGGCTGATCGCGCTGCGGCAGATCCGGAGGTCCGGGCAGAGCGGGCGGGGCATGGCGATCGCCGGCGTGGTCCTGTCGGCCGTCGGGATCGTGCTGTGGGCGGTGGTGCTGTCCAGCGGGGCCGTGTCCAAGGCCTGGGAGGGGTTCAAGGACGGCGCGCGGGGCAACGAGAGCCTGTCGCTGCAGAAGGGCGACTGCTTCGACGCGCCCCGCGGGCTGGAGAGCGACACCTACGACGTCGACCGGGTGCCCTGCGAGGGCGGACACGACGGCGAGGTGTTCGCGGTCGTCACGCTGCCCGGCGGCGCCTTCCCGGGCGACACCAGGATCACCGACCTCGCCGACGAGAAGTGCTACGCCCTCCAGGACCAGTACGCGATGGACACCTGGGCGATGCCGGCCGACGTCGACGTGTACTACCTGATGCCGTCCCGGGACAGCTGGCGCTACGGCGACCGCGCGATCACCTGTCTCTTCGGCGGCACCGGGACCGGCAGCGAGCTGACCGGCTCCCTGCGCGGCGACCCCACCACCCTCGACACCGACCAGGTCGTCTTCCTGTCGACGGCCAACGCTCTCGACGCGGCGCTCTACGAGGAGCCCGGGAAGACCCCCGAGGAGGACCTCGCCGCGCACCGGGCCTGGGCCACCGAGGTCCACGACGTGCTCGGCGAGCAGCTCGGGGCCCTGCGCGCGCACCCCTGGCCGTCCGGTGCCCGCAGGCCCGTCGCCGAGCTGGTCGACGACCTGGAGGACGCCAGGGAGGAGTGGAAGAGGGCGAGCGCCGCCGACGACGTGGACACCTACTACGCGCACTACGACAAGGCGTACCGGCCCGTGGACGGACCGGCGACCGTCACGGCGCGCAAGGCCCTCGGACTGGCGGCGACCCCGCCGGCCTCCGAGGAGGGCGAGCGGCCGGACCCCGACGCGCAGGTGTGACGGCGGCTATAGCGGGGAGAAAGTGCCTGCGTAAAGCCTTCAGGGCCCCCATGTCATCACATCGAGTGATTCTCTGGCCTTTGCTTGCACCGCACAACCTACGGTTGCCACGCTGTTGCTGTCTGTACAACCTGATGGGAGCGGCCAGTGACATTCGGTGAGCAGCCGGCGTACCTGCGCGTCGCGGGTGATCTCCGCCAGAAGATCGTCGACGGTCAGCTGCCACCCCACACCCGTCTCCCCTCCCAGGCCAGAATCCGCCAGGAGTACGGGGTCTCGGACACCGTCGCGCTGGAGGCCCGCAAGGTGCTCATGGCGGAAGGCCTGGTGGAGGGCCGCTCCGGCTCGGGCACCTATGTGCGCGAGCGGCCGGTGCCCCGGCGCATCTCCCGCTCCGGCTTCCGCCCGACCGGCGGGGCCACCGCGTTCCGCCAGGAGCAGGCCGACGGCGAGGGGCGCGGCACCTGGGAGTCCAGCAGCGAGCAGTCCGAGGCGAGCGTCGCGGTCGCCGAGCGGCTGGGCATCGAGCCGGGCGAGCGGGTCATGTGCACGAGATATCTCTACCGCGAGGGCGGTGAGGCGATGATGCTCTCCACGTCCTGGGAACCCCTCGCCGTGACGGGGCGTACGCCCGTGATGCTGCCGGAGGAGGGGCCGGTCGGCGGCATGGGCGTCGTCGAGCGCATGCGTGCCATCGACGTGATCGTGGACAACGTCACGGAGGAGGTCGGCGCCCGGCCCGGCCTCGCCGAGGAACTGCTCGTCCTGGGCGGCGTCCCGGGGCACGTGGTCCTGGTCATCCAGCGCACGTTCTACGCCTCCGGCCGCCCGGTGGAGACGGCCGACGTGGTCATCCCGGCCGATCGGTACCGGGTCGCCTACCACCTTCCGGTCAAGTAGCGAACGCTCACATCCGCCCCGCGGTGCGCTCCCCGCGCGCCCCGCTCACAGAATCTCCATGCGGCCCGACGCGGGCCGGGGTCGTGCGCCTCCCGTGGCCGGCTGTCGTTCACGCAGGTCGAGGTGCGTGTATGCGGTATGCCTCCGCCTGATTGCGCCGAGGTGCGCGAACGGCGCGTTCATGGGCGTGCGCCCCCTGCGTTCTGGCTGGTTGCGTACCTCTTTGTGAAAAGCCGTATTCGCTGCGTAAAGGTTAGGCGTAGGGTCGGGCATATGCGCATTGCGGTTTCCTTGGCGGGTGGGGCACGGCACAGGCCGCGGGTGGGAAGTGGAGGGGCGCGATGAACGACAGCACGGTCACTCTGCCCTGGCTCGTGATACGAGAAGACGACAACGGCAACCGCTACCGAGTGGGCCGGTACGCGACCCGGGCCGAGGCCCAGAAGATCGCGGACAGCCTCGACGGTCGCGGCCACAAGCAGCTGTACTGGGTCGAGCGGCTCGGTCAGAGCGGGTCGGCCGTGGTGCACGACTGACTGCCGCCGTCCCGTGGAGGGCCCTGGCGGCCGGCGAGGCTCCCGTAGGCTCCCCGCATGAGTGAGCGGATCGTCGTAGCTGCCGCACTGGTCGAGGACGGCCGGCTGCTGGCCGCCCGGCGCAGCGCCCCCGCCGAGCTGGCCGGGCGCTGGGAGCTGCCCGGCGGCAAGGTCGAGCCCGGGGAGGCGGCCGACGCGGCGCTCGTGCGGGAGCTGCGCGAGGAACTCGGCGTCGACGCCGAGGCGGGCGGGCGCGTCCCGGGGGAGTGGCCCCTGAGACCGCCGTACGTCCTGCAGGTGTGGACCGCCCGACTGCGGCCCGGCTCCGCCGCTCCCGCGCCCCTGGAGGACCACGACGAGCTGCGCTGGCTCGGTCCCCACGAGATCTGGGACGTGCACTGGCTCGACCAGGACGTCCCGGCCGTACGGCAGGCCCTCGCGCACCTGGGAGTCGCGGAAGACCTCGCATCCGGCCCCTCTGTCTCCGGCGGACCGCAAGAGCCCGGCGCCTGAAGCCGGCCGGGGGCGCGCGGCCTCGACACCGTGCTGTACGGGCGCTCCTTACGCCGTTCGTGCCACAGCGCGCCGCTCCGCGCGGTACTCCGCCCCGGATATCGGGTATGTGCCCATTAACCCCATGAAACCGGACATGGGCGGGGCTCCTGCCTGGGAAGTGATCGGCGTGATCGACACCGAAGGTGACTGCGCCGGGTGGACCTTTCCCGCCGAGCCGGGCGCCGTGCGCACCGCCCGGCAGGCCGTTCGCGGCCAACTCCGCGCCTGGGGCCTCGACAGCCTCGCGGATCTCGCGGCACTGCTGGTCAGCGAGCTGGTCACGAACGCCCTGCGGCACGCCACCGGCCCCATCGGAGTCCGTCTGGTCCGCCCCTCCGGCCTCGGCACCGTCCTCCTGGTCGAGGTCTCCGACCCGCTGCCGGACCCGCCCCGCGAGCGCGCCGCCCGCCCCGAGGACGAGAGTGGCCGCGGACTGCACCTGGTGGCGTCCTCCTCCCGCCGCTGGGGCACCCGGCCGGGCGTCACGGGCAAGACGGTGTGGTTCGAACTCGCGCTGCCGGAGTGAAAATCCGGTGTACGTACGTCTTACCGCTGTAGAGCGATTGGTTCAGGCCAGTGGCGGTTGCCGGCCGACGGGATTCGACGACGTGTCCCCTGGTTAGAAGACTGGAAGTGTTGTCACGGTCCGGACCGAAAACCATCGGGACCGTGCTGTGATCGTGAACACCGTGTTGTGCGGCACCGTAGTGCTGGATACTGCGGGCAGCCGCCCCCGGTGACCGGTGCCGGGCGCGGTGAGCTGGAGGGGACGGTTCGCGTGAGCGAGATACCAGCGAAGGCCACGGAGTCCGAGGACCCGTCGGCGGGCGCGAGGGCGAGGGCCGTCGACGGCCTGGCCTCCGCGGTGGGAGGTGCGCTCGCTGCCGACGGGGTGCGCTCCGGGGACGCCATGTGGCAGAGCAGTCCCCCCGGATCCATCTACGACTACATCAAGGTCGCGTCCTTCTCCATCGGCCCCGACGGGCTGGTCGAGCAGTGGAGCCTGCGTGCCGAGCACCTCTTCGGCATCTCCGCCGACAAGGCCGTCGGCATGGACCCCATCGAGGCGTTCATCGACCCGCGCCACCGCGAGCGCGGCATGCGCAAGATGGCCGAGATCCTCGACGGCCGCGAGTGGACCGGCGTGGTGCCCTTCCGGATGCCGAAGGGCGTCGAGGGGGAGTGCGGCCACGAAGGGCTCGCCGAGGTGTACGTCATGCCGACGCGCACCGAGGAGGGCGACAAGGCGGCCGTCTGCATCGTCGTCGACGTGCGCACCCTGCGCAGCATCGAGACCGACCTCGCCGCCTCGCAGGCTATTTTCAGTCAATCCCCGTTCGGTTTCCTGCTGATCGACCCCGACCTGCGGGTCCGCCGCGCCAACCAGCGGTTCGCGTCCATCTTCGGCGGCACGCCCGACGACCACCGCGGCAAGGGTGTCCACGACTACCTCCAGCGCGGTGAGGCCGAGCGGGTCGCCGCGACCCTGCGCCGCGTGCTGGAGAGCGGCAACTCCATCACGGACATGCACGTCACCGGTTTCGTGCCGGGCTCCGACGAGCGCCGTCACTGGTCCGTCAACCTCTACCGCGTGCACAGCGGTTCGGGCCGCCCCATCGGTATCGCCTGGCTCGGCACCGACATCACCGCCCGGCGCGCCGCCGCCCGCGAGGCGGCCGCCGCCCGGCGCAATCTCGCCCTGCTGAACGACGCGGGCGCCCGCATCGGCAACTCCCTCGACCTGGAGACCACCGCCCGCCAGCTCCTCGACGTCGTCGTCCCCGGCTTCTGCGACCTGGCCACCGTCGACCTCTACCAGGGCCTGCTGGTCGGCGACGAGACCCCGCCCGGGCTCGCCGACGGCAGCGGCGAACTGCGCCGCGTGGCCTTCGCCAGCGCCGTGTCCGACGAGCCCTTCGCCGGCACCGGCGTGCCCGTCGCGGTCGGTGCCGTCCACCACTACCCGTTCAACTCGCCCTGCGCGGACGCCCTGCGCACGGCCCGCCCCCAGACCGTCCCGGGCGAGGACGGCGGGCTGGTGCAGTCCACGCTCGCCGTGCCGATGGTCGCCCACGACACCGTCGTAGGACTCGTGCAGTTCGCCCGCACGAAGGGCAGCGAGCCGTTCGGCGACCGGGACCGGGACCTGGCCGTCGAACTCGCCGCCCGTGCCGCGGTCTGCATCGACAACGCCCGCCTCTACCGGCGTGAGCACGAACGCGCGTTGATACTGCAACGGTCCCTGCTCCCGCCCGGCGACCCGGAGGCCTCCGGCCTCGACATCGCCTGCCGCTATCTGCCCGGCAACGTCAACACCGGCCGGCCCAGCGAGGTCGGCGGGGACTGGTTCGACGTCATCGAACTCCCCGGGCACCGCACCGCGCTGGTCGTCGGCGACGTCATGGGCCGCGGCCTGCGCGCCGCCGTCGCCATGGGAGAACTCCGCACGGCGGTCCGCACCCTGGCCCAGCTCGACCTGGAACCGGCCGAGGTGCTCTCCCAGCTGGACGAGATCGCCCGCGGCCTCGGCGCCCCCGGTGGCGTGCAGCAGGCGACCCGGGCGGCCCGCCGCCCCCGGGAGGCGGACCTCTCGGAGGTGTACCTCGCCACCTGCGTCTACGCCGTCTACGACTCCGTCACCCGGCGCTGCACCTTCGCCAACGCGGGCCATCTGCCGCCCGTCCTGGTCGAGCCGGGCGAGCCGGCGCTGATGCTCGACGTGCCGCCGGGCATGCCGCTCGGTGTCGGCGGCGAGCCCTTCGAGGAGGTCGAGGTCGAACTCCCCGAAGGCGCCCTGCTCGCGCTCTACACGGATGGGCTGGTCGAAAGCCGCGATCACCCGCTGGACGAGGGCTTGCAAGCGTTCGTCAGCGCGCTCTCCGACCCGACCCAGCCGCTGGAGGACGTCTGCGACCACGTCCTCAACACCCTCGACACCCATCACGGCGAGGACGACATCGCGCTGCTGATGGCACGTGTACAGGGGCTGCCCACGGATTCCGTGGGCGACTGGACCCTGCCGCGCGAGCCGCGCAGCGTGGGCCGGGCCCGCGAGTACGCGCGGGCCCAGCTGCTCACCTGGGGCATGGAGCCCCTGGTCGACACCACGGAGCTCCTGGTCAGCGAGCTGGTCACCAACGCCCTGCGCTACGGCGAGGGCGAGATCCGGCTGCGCCTCCTGCTCGACCGCACCCTCGTCTGCGAGGTCTGGGACTCCGGCCTGGTCCAGCCCCGCCGCCGCCGCGCCCGCGACACCGACGAGGGCGGCCGGGGCCTCCAGCTCGTCGGCCTCCTCAGCGCGGCGTGGGGCTCCCGCCGTACGCCCCGGGGCAAGACGGTGTGGTTCGAACTGCCCCTCCCCGGAGGCGACACGAGGCTGACGGACCCGGCGGAGGCACTGCTGAGCCTGTTCTGAGAGCGGGCCGGCCGCCACCGTACGATCGCCCCGTGCCCGACACCACGACCCGGCTTCCGGCCGAGGCGACACCGACGGCCCCTGCCCTGGTCCTGCGCCCCTGGGATCCCGCGGACGCGGCCGGGCTGGCCGCGCTGGGCGGGGACGAGGACTTGCGCCGCTGGACGTCGTTCGCCGTCGACGACGCGTCGAGCGCGGCGCGTTGGCTGCGGGAGCAGCGGCATGGATGGGAGCAGGGCCGCCGCTTCGCGTTCGCCGTCGCGGAGGCCGGCCCCTCCCGTGCCGGTGGGCTGCCGGTCGGCCATGTGGTCCTCAAGGACGTCGTCCCCGGCGGCCCTTCCGCCGAGGTCGGCTACTGGACGGTGGCGCGCGCACGCGGCCGGGGCGTCGCGCCGCGCGCCCTGCGCGCACTGTCCGACTGGGCCTTCACGACCTTCGCCCGCGACGGCCTGACCCGCCTCGTGCTCCGCCACCAGGCCGCCAACACCGCCTCCTGCCGCGTGGCGGAGAAAAGCCGATACGACCTCACCGCCGTCCTGCCGGCCCAGCCGCCGGCCTGGCCCGCGGAGGGTCATCTGCACGTACGGCACCTGGCCGGAAGCCCCGGCTGATCGCAACCGAACGTCCGTGCTGATCGTCCTCCCCGGCGACATCGACCGCACCACCGAGGGGAGACGGCATGGAGCGCACGGAAGCCGGCGACGACGAGAACTCCTCACCACCACAGGCGGATCCCTCGCCCGGCCGGGACAGCGGCACGAGACGCCGGCGCTGGGTCAGACGCACGGCCGTCGCCCTCCCCCTGCTCCTGGTGCTCCCGCTCCTGTCCGTACTGACGGCCCTGCGCATCAACTACATGGGCGACCCGGCCGACGGCACCCACACCCGCGACCGCGACGCCCTCTGGCTGGGCCACGCCTGGGTCGACGGCCGCAAGAAGGACGCCGACGTCACCGCCCTCGCCCGCCGCCTCCAAGGCACCGGCATCCGTGACCTGTACGTCCACTCGGGCCCGCTGGAACACGACGGCACGCTTCCGGAGTCGGTCTACCCGAGGGCCCGCTGGTTCATCGACGCCGTGCACGAGAAACTGCCCGGCGTCCGCGTCCAGGCCTTCCTCGGTGACGTCCTGGCCACCGAGGGCCCCGACGGCATGCGTCTGGACAATGCGGACACCCGTGCCGCCGTCGTCCGCTCCGCCCGCCAGGTCCTGGACACCGGCTACGAGGGCATCCACCTCGACTTGGAGCCCATGCCGTCCGGCGACCGCGACTACCTCGCCCTCCTCGACTCCCTGCGCCGCGAGACGCGCCCCCGTGACGCGCAGCTCTCCGTCGCCGCCCACCAGATCGACCCGCTCCCGGCCCTGCACACCGTGTTCGGCCTCTTCACCGAACACCCCAAGTGGTGGTCGCAGGAGTTCTTCGGCCAGGTCGCCCGCCGCGTCGACCAGATCGCCGTGATGTCGTACGACACCGCCCAGCCGCTGGAGAGCACCTACGGCGGCTACGTCGCCCAGCAGACCTCCCTCGCCCTGGAGGTCACCCCGCCCTCCACCGACCTGCTGATGGGCCTGCCCTTCTACTGGGAGAGCAACTTCGACCACTGGGGCCACGCCGAGACCGTGCCCGCGGCGGTCCGGGGCGTTCGTCTGGGCCTGTCCCGCACGGACGCGGACCGGGCCCGTTTCGGCGTCGCGCTGTACATCGATTTCGCCGCCACCGAGGCCGACTGGCGTTCCTACAAGGAGGACTGGGTGCGGTGACCGGGCCCGGGCCGTCCTCTCAGCCCGCCGAGGAGCGCCTGCGGATCTTCGAGCCCAGCCACACCAGCGGGTCGTACTTGCGGTCGACCGCCCGTTCCTTCAGGGGGATCAGGGCGTTGTCCGTGATCTTGATGCCCTCGGGGCAGACCTCCGTGCAGCACTTGGTGATGTTGCAGTAGCCCAGGCCGTGCTCGTCCTGGGCGGTGGTCTTGCGGTCCAGGCCCGACTCCGCCGCCGCGTCCAGCGGATGCATGTCCAGCTCCGCGACCCGCATCAGGAAACGGGGCCCGGCGAACGCCTGCTTGTTCTCCTCGTGGTCACGGACCACATGGCAGGTGTCCTGGCACAGGAAGCACTCGATGCACTTGCGGAACTCCTGCGGCCGGTCCACGTCCTCCTGCATCATGCGGTACTCGCCCGGGGCGAGCCCGGCCGGCGGGACGAAGGACGGGACCTCTCTCGCCTTCTCGTAGTTGAAGCCGACATCGGTGACCAGGTCGCGGACGACCGGGAACGCCCGCAGCGGCGTCACCGTGATCGTCTCCTCACGCTCGAAGACCGACATGCGCGTCATGCACATCAGCCGTGGCCGGCCGTTGACCTCCGCCGAGCAGGAACCGCACTTGCCGGCCTTGCAGTTCCAGCGCACGGCGAGGTCGGGCGCCTGGGTGGCCTGGAGACGGTGGATGATGTCGAGCACCACCTCACCCTCGTTGACCTCGACCTCGAAGTCCTCCAGGCCGCCGCCGCCCACGTCTCCGCGCCACACCTTGAAGTGGGCCGTATAGCCGCTCATTCGTAGAGCTCCTCTTCGGAGAGGTACTTGACCAGCTCCTCCTTGTCGAACAGGGCGAGCAGGTCGGCACGGACGGGTTCGGTGGTCTCGCGGGTGAGGGCGATCTGGCCGCGGACCGGGTCCGTCGCCGCCAGGCCGCCCGTCGGGTCGGTGAGCGCGCACAGCAGGTTGATCCGGCGCCACTCGCGGTCCATGCCCGGATGGTCCTCACGCGTGTGACCGCCGCGTGACTCGGTGCGCTCCAGCGCTGCCCGCGCCACGCACTCGCTGACCAGCAGCATGTTCCTGAGGTCCAAGGCGAGGTGCCAGCCCGGGTTGAACTGCCGGTGCCCCTCGACCCCGGCCCGGCGCGCCCGGACCCGCAGCTCGGCCAGCTTCCGCAGGGCCTGCTCCATCTCGGGCTCGCGGCGGATGATGCCGACCAGGTCGTTCATCGTCTGCTGGAGTTCCTGGTGGAGGGTGTAGGGGTTCTCCGGCGGTCCGCCCGCCGGTTCCTCGATCTCCGCCTCGGCCGAGAAGGGCCGCAGGGCCTCGGCCGCGGCGGCATCGATCTGGACGTCGTCCACGACGGGCCGCGCCCCGGCCAGCCCCGCAGCGTATTCGGCGGCGTGCCAGCCCGCCCGGCGGCCGAACACCAGCAGGTCGGACAGGGAATTGCCGCCGAGCCGGTTGGAGCCGTGCATGCCGCCGGCGACCTCACCGGCCGCGTACAGCCCGGGCACCCCGCGCGCCGCCGCCGTGTCGGACTCGACCGCGACCCCGCCCATCACGTAGTGGCAGGTGGGCCCGACCTCCATCGCCTCGGCCGTGATGTCGACGTCCGCCAGCTCCTTGAACTGGTGGTACATCGACGGCAGCCGGCGCTTGATGACCTCGGCGGGCATCCGGGTCGACACGTCGAGGAACACGCCCCCGTGCGGGGAGCCGCGCCCCTCCTTCACCTCGGTGTTGATCGCCCGCGCGACCTCGTCGCGGGGGAGCAGCTCGGGCGGGCGCCGGTTGTGGTCCGGATCGTCGTACCAGCGGTCGCCCTCCTCCTCCGTCTCGGCGTACTTGTCCTTGAAGACGTCGGGGATGTAGTCGAACATGAACCGCTTGCCGTCGGAGTTGCGCAGCACACCGCCGTCGCCGCGCACCGACTCGGTGACGAGGATGCCCTTCACCGACGGCGGCCAGACCATGCCGGTCGGGTGGAACTGCACGAACTCCATGTTCAGCAGGGGAGCGCCCGCGAGGAGGGCCAGCGCGTGGCCGTCGCCGGTGTACTCCCACGAGTTCGACGTCACCTTGAAGGACTTGCCGATGCCGCCGGTGGCGATCACCACGGCGGGTGCCTCCAGCACGAAGAAGCGGCCCGACTCGCGCTCGTAGCCGAAGACGCCGGACACGCGCCCCTCCTCCTTGAGGACGCGCGTGACCGTGCACTCCTGGAAGACCTTCAGCCGGGACTCGTAGTCGCCGGTCTCGCGGAAGTCCTCCTGCTGGAGCGAGACGATCTTCTGCTGGAGGGTGCGGATCAGTTCCAGACCCGTGCGGTCTCCGACGTGCGCGAGGCGCGGGTACTCGTGGCCGCCGAAGTTGCGCTGGGAGATCCGGCCGTCCTCGGTGCGGTCGAACAGCGCTCCCCAGGTCTCCAGCTCCCACACCCGCTGCGGCGCCTCCTGCGCGTGCAGCTCGGCCATCCGCCACTGGTTGAGGAACTTCCCGCCGCGCATGGTGTCGCGGAAGTGCACCTGCCAGGTGTCGCCGCTGTTGACGTTGGCCATCGCGGCGGCGATGCCGCCCTCCGCCATCACCGTGTGCGCCTTGCCGAACAGCGACTTGCAGATCACGGCCGTACGGGCGCCCCGCTCGCGGGCCTCGACGGCGGCGCGCAGCCCGGCACCGCCCGCGCCCACCACGACGACGTCCCATTCCTGCCGGTCGACCACGGACATCGATAAGGCCCCATCCCTCTAGAAGAAGCGCGGATCGTCGAAGGCGCCGGACGCGACCAGGTAGACGTAGAAGTCGGCGAGCGCCACGCTCACCAGCGACGCCCAGGCCAGCTGCATGTGCCGGGCGTTGAGCTTCCCCGCCCACTGCCACATCCGGTAGCGCACGGGGTGTTTCGAGAAGTGCTTGAGCTTGCCGCCGACGATGTGCCGGCAGGAGTGGCAGGAGATCGTGTACGCCCAGATCAGCACGATGTTGACCAGGAACACGAGCGTGCCGAGGCCCATGTGGCCCCACGCGTAGGTCTCGTCGCGGAAGGCCAGCACGGTGTCGTAGGTCAGGATCCCGGCCACCACGATCGCGGCGTAGAAGAAGTACCGGTGGATGTTCTGCAGGATCAGCGGGAAGCGGGTCTCACCGGTGTACTTCTTGTGCGGCTCGGCGACCGCGCAGGCCGGCGGGGACGCCCAGAAGCCCCGGTAGTAGGCCTTGCGGTAGTAGTAGCAGGTCAGGCGGAAGCCGAGCGGGAAGATCAGGATGATGATCGCGGGCGAGACGCCCCACCAGCTCCCGAAGATCTCCCAGTTCGGTCCGGACCTCATCGGCTCGCACCGCTCCGCCAGGCAGGGGGAGTAGAAGGGCGAGACGTAGGGCGCCGCGTAGTAGTCGGCGTCGGCGAAGGCCCGCCAGGTCGAGTAGACGATGAACGCGAGCAGGCCCGCGGCCGTGCCGGCCGGGGCCAGCCACCAGCGGTCGGTGCGCAGGTGCGGGGCGGCGATCGCGGCGCGCGTACCGCCCCGCACGCCGCCGCTCGGGTGATGGGGTTCGGTGGCGGGGGGTTCCGTACCAGTGGCCACGTGACGACTCCGGTCGGGTTCGGGGGAGGTGCCGGTCGCGCTCGACTCCTCCCCGGGTCAGGGAGCGCGCCGGTCCCGGGCGCCGAGCCCCTCGTCGTCCGAGTCGCTCCACAGGGCGGAGTCGTACGGCGTGTCGGAGATGGTGACCAGCTCGGGGCGCTTCGGCGCGGCCGGTGACGCGGCGGCGTCGCGCAGCAGGGCGACGCTCTCGCGCAGGTGGTTGGCGTCGGCACGGACGCGGCGCATCTCCAGGCCGCCGGTGCCGAGCTGCTTCTCCAGGCGTCCCAGCGAGCGGAACACCTCGTCGAGATTGCGCTGGACTGACGTCAGTTCGTCGTGAACGGACATGACTTGCCCTCACTTCCGCGGGTCCTTCATGGCCCAAGGCGGCAACGTTCATGCGCCTGCGAGTGTTGCGCGTCACACCTTGTGCTGTGAAGGGATGTGCATCGATTGGCCGAGGCGTGTGGGTGCACCCTGCGGTGCGTTGCGCCGCACGGGTGGCTTCCCGCCCGTGGCCGCCGTGTCGCCCTGTGTTGCCGAACCCTTTCCTCTTCAGTGGCGGCATACATCAGATGAACTCCAAATACCGCCAAAAGTGATCATAACGCCCGCGGCTTCCCGGAGGTAGCACAGATGTCCCAGCACGGTGTCGGCCCGCGTGCGGTCACGCGCTCGGTCGCCTTCCTCACCGCGGGCGTGCTCGCGGTGCCCGCGCTCGCCGGATGCGGCTCGGACGACCCGTCCGGCAAGCCGCTCGCCGGGCAGGACATCCAGCCCGCCCCCCGCGACCGGATCGCCGACGGCGGCACCCTGCGCTGGGCCGTCGACTCCGTGCCGGACACCCTGAACACGTTCCAGTCGGACGCCGACGCCACCACCACCCGCGTCGCCCAGGCCGTCCTGCCGTCGATGTTCCGCATGAACGCCTCCGGCCGCCCGGAGCGCAACCCCGACTACCTGGAGTCCGCCGAGGTCGTCGACACCGAGCCCAAGCAGGTCGTGCTGTACAAGCTCAACCAGCAGGCCGTCTGGAGCGACGGCCGGGAGATCGGCGCCGACGACTTCGCCGCCCAGTGGCGTGCCCTGTCCGGCAAGGACACCGCCTACTGGACCGCCCGCAACGCCGGCTACGAACGCATCCAGAAGATCGAGCGCGGCGACAGCGCCCTGGAGGTCCGGGTCACCTTCAGCCGCCCCTACGCGGACTGGCGCTCGCTGTTCTCGCCGCTGTACCCGAAGGACGTCATGGGCACCCCGGACTCCTTCAACGACGGGGCCCGCAAGAAGCTCAAGGTCACGGCCGGGCCCTTCACGGTGCAGGAGGTCGACCGCGACGACGAGCGCGTCACCCTCACCCGCAACCCGCGCTGGTGGGGCGAGCCCGCCAAGCTCTCCGAAATCGAGCTGCGCACCGTCCCGCGCGACAAGCGGGCCGCCGAGCTGGCCGCCGGCACCCTCGACCTGGCCGAGATCGACCCCTCCGCGGCCCGCCGCATCACCGTCGCCGCCCGCCCGCACAGTTCCACCAGCCCGCTGATGGGCCCCGGCGCCGACCGGTCCGCCGCGGACTCCCTGCACTCCTGGGCCGTCGCCAACGGCTCCGACGAGGACGCCGCCGGCGAGGAGACCGTCGCCCGCAAGAAGCTGCGCAGGGCGGCTTCCGCGTACGCCCGGCAGCAGCAGACCCTCAGCGGCTTCGAGGTGCGCAAGTCCCTGGAGCCGGCCTACACCCAGCTCGCCCTGAACGGCGCCGAGGGCCCGCTCACCGACGAACGCGTCCGCAGGGCCGTCGCCCGCGCCCTGGACCGCAAGGAGCTGGCCAAGGCCGTCCTCGGACCCCTCGGCCTGCCCGCCGTCCCGGTCGGCAGCCACCTGGCCCTGTCCGGCCAGGCCGCCTACGCCGACAACAGCGGCGCCCTCGGCGGCCAGGACACCAAGGAGGCCCAGGCGCTGCTCGCGGACGCCGGGTGGGTGCGCGGCGGCCCGGTCAAGGAGCAGAAGAAGAAGGAGAAGGCGGCCGGCTCCGAGGGAGAGAAGGCCGACGGCGACTCCGGGGAGAAGCGGGACGACGACGGCACGTACGTCGTCGGCGAGGACAACAAGGCGCACCGCGGACCGGACCCCGCCGGCCACCTCGCCCAGGACGGCAAGCAGTACAAGCCGCATCAGGGCGGCGTGCCCGGCGCGTACGCCCCCCAGGGCACCGCCGCCCCGGCGAACCAGGAGGCCGCCCGGCTCGCCAAGAACGGCAAGCCCCTCACACTCCGCTTCGTCCTCCCCTCCGGGCCCGGCTCCCGGACGCTGCGCACGGTCGCGGACCGCATCTCCCGCATGCTGGAGCGCGTGGGCATCGGCACGGAGATCTCCAAGGTCTCCGACGAGTCCTACTTCAAGGACCACATCGCCTCCGGCCAGTACGACCTCGCCCTGTACTCCTGGCCCGCCACGGCGTTCCCCGCCACCGACGCCCGGCCCGTCTACGCCAAGCCCGTCCCGGCCGCCGACGGCTCGCTGAACGTCGAGCAGAACTACACGCGGGTCGGCACCGACCAGGTCGACCAGCTCTTCGACGAGGCCGTGGCCACCCTCGACGAGGACGAGTCCCGCTCCCTGATCCGCAAGGCCGACTCCCGCATCTGGGCCGCGGCCGGCTCGATCCCCCTCTTCCAGCGCCCGCAGCTCCTGGCGGCCCGCAAGAACCTGGTCAACACCGGGGCCTTCGGCTTCGGCACACCGGTCTACGAGGACATGGGCTTCCTGAAGAAGGGCGCGAAGCCGGCGTCCGGCCCCTCCGTGAAGGGCTCGGCCGCCCCGTAGCTCTGGGAACGCTCAAACGCCTTGCCGTCCCCCGCCCGGCGTCCGCACCATGAGACCAGCAGCGATCATGGTGCGGACGCCGGGCGTCCGTGCACGGGGGACAGGAGCCGGTCATGCGCGGCACGGTACGACGGACCCGCACGGCCGGGCTGGTCATCGGGGTGCTGGTGACGGGACTGACGGCCTGCACGGGGGGTGCGGGCGACGACAAGGCCGACAAGGGCCGTACGACCGACAGGCCCGTGGCGACGGCCTGCGCGAACGGCACCTTCACCTGGTCCCGCCTCACCGAGCGGGACCGGCTGACCGGCGTCTCCGACCCCGAGCGGCTCGGCGAGGGCGGCGGCGCCCTCCAGAACCCGATGCGGCGGGTGTACACCCCCCGCCCCTCGGTACGCGCCGACGGACCGGCCCCGTCCCCCGCGGAGGTCCTCTTCTCGCTCGGCAAGAAGATCGGCGAGATCGACTCCGAGGCGCGCACCCTGGCGGAGGCGGGCGGCGACACCTGGTCGTTCACCGACGTCCGGCTCCCGGCTCCGGAGCTCGACACGGACCGCGTCGTGCCCCACGCGGCGGGCGAGTTCATCCAGTACGCCGGTGTGAAGGAGGTGGCGGCGCACTTCCGCTACACCTGCCCCGACGGCAGGACGGTCTCGGGCCACGCCCGGAACTGGACGGTCGACATGTCAGGCCTGACCGGCTGCGACGAGCGCCCCGACTCGCCCCTGGCCCGGGAGGTGGCCCGGCGCTCCTGCGACGAGACGGCACCGACGAGCCCGTCCGGCGCTTGAGAACAAGGCTGTTCAGCACCTCTCAAACCGGCCCTGACCTGCGCCGACGTATCCCGGCTAACCTCCACGGCCGCAGCCCCGTACCATGGGGTGAGGCCGTGGCATGTTGAGCCCGGCAGGGCCCGCGCACCACCGATGTACGCGCAGGGCATTCCTCACACTCCGGGAGTACGCCTTTTATGGCCACGCGCCACGACATCCGCAACGTCGCCATCGTCGCCCACGTCGACCACGGCAAGACCACCATCGTCGACGGCATGCTGAAGCAGGCCGGCGCCTTCGCCGCGCACCAGCTCGACTCGGTCGACGACCGCATGATGGACTCGAACGACCTGGAGCGTGAGAAGGGCATCACGATCCTGGCCAAGAACACGGCGGTGAAGTACCACCCGAAGGACGGGGGGGACGTCATCACCATCAACATCATCGACACCCCCGGCCACGCCGACTTCGGCGGCGAGGTGGAGCGCGGTCTGTCGATGGTCGACGGCGTCGTCCTGCTCGTGGACGCTTCGGAGGGCCCGCTCCCGCAGACCCGCTTCGTGCTGCGCAAGGCGCTCCAGCAGCGGCTGCCCGTCATCCTGTGCATCAACAAGACGGACCGCCCGGACTCCCGGATCGACGAGGTCGTCAACGAGACGTACGACCTCTTCCTCGACCTGGACGCCGACGAGGAGCAGATCGAGTTCCCGATCGTCTACGCCTGCGGCCGTGACGGCATCGCCTCGCTGACCAAGCCGGAGAACGGCACGGTCCCGGCCGACTCCACCAGCCTGGAGCCGTTCTTCTCCACGATCCTGGAGCACATCCCGGCCCCGACCTACGACGAGGCCGCCCCGCTCCAGGCCCACGTCACCAACCTGGACGCCGACAACTTCCTCGGCCGTATCGCGCTGCTGCGCGTCGAGCAGGGCGAGCTGCGCAAGGGCCAGACGGTCGCGTGGATGAAGCGTGACGGGTCCGTCAGCAGCGTCCGCATCTCCGAGCTGATGATGACCGAGGCGCTCACCCGCAAGCCGGCGGAGATGGCGGGCCCCGGTGACATCTGCGCCGTGGCCGGTATCCCGGACATCATGATCGGCGAGACCCTCGCCGACCCGGAGAACCCGGTCGCGCTGCCGCTGATCACGGTCGACGAGCCCGCGATCTCCATGGTCATCGGCACCAACACCTCCCCGCTGGTCGGCCGTGGCGCCACCGGCAAGGGCGCCGACAACAAGGCGGCCGTCAAGGACCGCAAGGTCACCGCCCGCCAGGTCAAGGACCGCCTCGACCGCGAGCTGATCGGTAACGTCAGCCTCCGGGTGCTGGACACCGAGCGGCCGGACGCCTGGGAGGTGCAGGGCCGTGGTGAGCTGGCGCTGGCCATCCTGGTCGAGACGATGCGCCGTGAGGGCTTCGAGCTGACCATCGGCAAGCCGCAGGTCGTCACCAAGGAGGTCGACGGCAAGGTCTACGAGCCGGTCGAGCGCATGACGATCGACGTGCCCGAGGAGCACATGGGTGCCGTCACGCAGCTCATGGGCGTCCGCAAGGGCCGCATGGACAACATGTCCAACCACGGCTCCGGCTGGGTCCGCATGGAGTTCGTCGTGCCCTCGCGCGGTCTCATCGGCTTCCGGACCGAGTTCCTGACCCAGACCCGCGGCACGGGCATCGGCCACTCCATCCACGAGGGCTTCGAGCCCTGGTTCGGCACGCTCCAGACCCGTAACAACGGCTCCCTGGTCGCCGACCGCTCCGGTGCGGTCACCGCGTTCGCGATGACCAACCTCCAGGAGCGCGGCGTGCTGTTCGTGGAGCCGGGCACCGAGGTGTACGAGGGCATGATCGTCGGCGAGAACTCCCGCGCCGACGACATGGACGTCAACATCACCAAGGAGAAGAAGCTCACCAACATGCGGTCGTCGACGGCCGATGTGACCGAGTCGATCGTCCCGCCGCGCAAGCTGTCGCTGGAGCAGTCCCTGGAGTTCTGCCGGGACGACGAGTGCGTGGAGGTCACCCCGGAGGCCGTGCGCATCCGCAAGGTGAACCTGGACGCCCGCGAGCGCGCCCGCGCCGCGAGCCGCGCCAAGCACGGCTGACGCCCCTGAGACGACACCGGGCACCCCGCATGGGCGGGGTGCCCGGTGCTGTTCGTGGCGCGTGGTCGAAAGGGCGCGTGGTCAAAGGGGAGGGAACGCAAAGGAAAGGGTGAGGGAAAACCCTCGACTTGCCCGCGACAACCGTCGAGGGCGGTCCACTCCCACTACCCTGCTGCGGAAGCGCCACGTCTCCCCGGCTCGGGGAACGCGCAACGGCCTTGCCGCGCAAGCTTCTTGAGCGCGCGACAGACTCCGGTGGCACCCTGCACGGGACCCACGGTACGCCGCAAGCGGTTTATCTCACTCTCGCGTCCGGAATGCGGACAGCCGACACCGATAGATGTGTAACAAGTCCGTTTCGCAGGGATCTTTCACCAAACCCTTTGTCCGGATTTTGGAAGATGTAGGCGAGAGCTGTGATCGAACCGAGACCTCGAGAGTGTGGTTCGGTCCTGGTGTTTGGCAGATAGTTAGGCGCGTAGAGCTCGGATGAACAGGTCACCCGCTTCAGGCGGCGCCGACTCACGAGCGCGGGGGCATTTGACGATTTCCGGCACCGGCGACGGGCTGTGGCGGTGGTCTGTCCTGTGCCCCCTTTGCGGTGAACCAATGACTTCATAGGAGGAACCCATGCGCGGTGCCAAGAGCGCCAAGTGGGTCGCGGGGGCGATAGTCGTCGCTCTGGCCGCCACCGCCTGCGGCGGCGGCGACGACAGTGCCAGCGACGACATGAACAAGGGGAAGGCCGACCCGAACGGCATCGTCACTGCGCAGCTGAGCGAACCTCAGAACCCGCTGCAGCCGGCCAACGCCAAGGAGAGCCAGGGCAGCCGCGTGCTGCGCACGATCTTCTCCGGCCTGGTCGACTACGAGCCCGGCACCGGCAAGCTCGAGTACGTCAACGCCGAGTCGGTCACGCCGAACAAGGACTCGTCCGAGTGGACCGTCAAGCTCAAGCCGGGCTGGAAGTTCCACGACGGCACCCCGGTCACCGCGAAGTCCTACGTGGACTCCTGGAACTGGTCTGCCAACATCAAGAACAACCAGACCAACTCCAGCTGGTTCGCGGACATCGTCGGCTTCGAGGACGTGCACCCGGAGAAGGGTGACCCGAAGAGCGACAAGATGTCGGGTCTGAAGGTCGTCGACGACAACACCTTCACCATCAAGCTGACGCAGCCGGTCTCGTACTTCGCGTACAAGCTGGGCTACGACGTGTGGGCGCCGCTGCCCGAGGCCTTCTTCAAGGACCCGAAGGGCTTCGGCGAGAAGCCGGTCGGCAACGGCCCGTACAAGTTCGTGTCCTGGGAGCACAACAAGCTCATCAAGGTCCGCAAGTTCGCGGACTACAAGGGCCCGAACGTCGCCAAGAACGGCGGCATCGACTTCAAGAACTACACGACCGCCGACGCCGCGTACTCGGACCTGCGCTCGGACAACGTGGACTGGATCGAGCAGGTCCCGACCACCGCGCTGACGAACTACAAGACGGACCTCGGCGACCGTGCCATCGACGAGCCGTACTCGGCCGTCCAGTCGATCGTCCCGGCGTTCTACACCAAGCAGTTCAAGGACATCGACCCCAAGGTCATCCAGGGTCTGTCCATGGCGATCGACCGCCAGACGATCACCAAGACCGTCCTCCAGGGCACGCGCACCCCGGCCGACTCCTACGTCGCCCCCGGCGTCCTCGGCTACAAGAAGGGCGCGCTCGGCGACATCGTCCAGTTCGACCCGGCGAAGGCCAAGAAGCTCATCCAGGAGGGTGGCGGCGTTCCGGGCAACAAGATCCAGATCCAGTACAACGCCGACCAGGACCACAAGCCCTGGGTCGACGCGGTCTGCAACTCGATCCGCAAGTCCACTGGCGTGGAGTGCACCGGCGACCCGAAGCCGACCTTCCAGGCCGACCTCGACGCCCGTGACAAGGACCAGGTCAAGTCCATGTACCGCGGTGGCTGGGTGCTCGACTACCCGGTCAACTCGAACTTCATGCGCGACCTGTACGGCTCCACGGCGGCCGGCAACACCAGCGGCTACTCCAACAAGGAGTTCGACAAGCTGAGCTCCGAGGCGGACAAGGCCAGCTCGATCGACGAGACCGTGAAGCTGTACCAGAACGCGGAGCAGCTCCTCGCGAAGGACATGCCGGCGATTCCGCTCTGGTTCTACAAGGTCAACAGCGGTCAGTCCAAGAACATCCTGGGCAAGATCGAGTACGGCCAGGACGGTGACCCGATCTTCGACACCATCCAGGTCAAGCAGAAGTAACCAGACGACCGCAGACCGGTGCCGCCCCTCCCGCACAAGGGGAGCGGCGGCGCCGGTCCGTAGGCACAGGCCTCCACCTCACCCCCCTCACCTGCGGTAGATGAGTGCGCAGGCCTCGCCGACCCCCTCACGGCATGGAGGCGCAAGATGGGGCGCTACGCCGCCAGGCGACTGCTCCAGATGATCCCGATCTTCATCGGGACAACTCTGTTGATCTTCCTGATGGTCCACATTCTGCCGGGCGACCCGGTCCGGGCCATCTACGGGGACAAGGCTCCCGATCCCGCACAGATCGCGCAGATCAAGCGCGAGTACGGCTTCGACAAGCCCGTCCTCGAACAGTACTTCCACTACATGCTGAATCTCCTCAAGGGAGACTTCGGCAGCAACCTCGCCGGACGTCCGGTCGCCGATCTGATGGCCGAGGCCTTCCCGGTGACCCTGCGCCTGACGCTGCTGGCCATCACCATCGAGATCATCATCGGTGTCGGCCTGGGCGCGTGGGCCGGTCTGCGGGCCGGCAAGGCAGCCGACACCGGCGTGCTGGTCTTCACCCTGACGGTGATCTCCATCCCCGTGTTCGTGCTGGGCTTCATCGCCCGGTTCATCTTCGCGGACGAGCTCGGCTGGCTGCCGCCCAACGTCCAGGACTCGACGGACTACTCGCAGTTGTTCCTGCCGGCCTTCGTCCTGGCCATGTTGTCCATGGCCTACGTGGCCCGGCTGACCCGGACGACCTTCGCCGAGAACCTGCGCGCCGACTACATACGCACCGCGCTCGCCAAGGGCCTGCCCCGGCGCCGCATCATCGGTGTCCACCTGCTGCGCAACTCGCTGATCCCTGTCGTCACCTTCGTCGGCACCGACGTCGGCGGCTTCATCGGCGGCGCGGTCATCACCGAGGGCATCTTCAACATCCAGGGTGTCGGCAACCTCCTCTACAGGGCGATCCAGACGAGCGAGGGCTCGACGGTCACGGGTGTGGTGACGGTGCTCGTCCTCGTCATCCTCCTGATCAACCTGCTCATCGACCTGCTGTACGCGGTCCTGGACCCGAGGATCCGGTATGCCTGACGTGACCAAGGCCCAGACCACCGACGCCGCGGCCGTGGACGCCATCGCTCCGCCGGCCGTCGACGCCCCCGGCAAGGAAAGCGCGCAGAAGAGGGAGAAACCCCGCTCCCTGTGGGGCGACGCCTGGTACGACCTGCGGCACCGGCCCATGTTCTGGATCTCCTCGGTGCTGCTGGTCCTGCTGCTCGTCATCGCCGCGTTCCCGGGCTGGTTCACCAGCGTCGACCCGCGTGACGGCGACCTGGTCCACCACTACCTGGGCAAGCCGGAACTGGGGCACTTCTTCCAGCCCGACTGGTTCGGCTACGACCAGCAGGGCCGCTCCATCTACGCCCGCGTCATCCACGGCACCCGCGCCTCGATCCTCGTCGGCGTCTGCGTCACCGCGGTCGTCACGCTGATCGGCGGTCTGCTCGGGATGCTGGCGGGCTACTTCGGCGGCTGGATCGACTCGGTGATCTCCCGGATCGTCGACATCTTCTTCGGCCTGCCGTTCCTGCTCGGCACGATGGTCGTCCTGAACGCCTTCACCGAGCGCAAGGTGTACGTGGTCATCCTGGCCCTGGCCTTCCTGGGCTGGACCTCGATCGCCCGCGTCATGCGCAGCTCGGTGATCACGGCCAAGCAGGCGGACTACGTGACGGCGGCCCGGGCGCTCGGCGCCGGCACCCCGCGGATCCTGTTCCGCCACGTGATGCCGAACGCCATCGCGCCGACCATCGTCGTGGCCACGATCGCCCTCGGCGGTTACATCTCGGCGGAGGCGACGCTGTCGTTCCTCGGCCTCGGCCTCAGCGACCCGACGATCTCGTGGGGCATCGACATCTCCGAGGGCAGCAAGGTGATCCGGGACAACCCGCACACGCTGCTGTTCCCCGCGGGCATGCTCAGCCTCACGGTCTTCGCGTTCATCATGCTCGGCGACGCGGTCCGCGACGCCCTTGACCCGAAGCTGCGCTGAGGAGGGCGTACGTGACCACCATCGACAAGACCAGGAACGTGCCCGAGCCGCGAGGCGCGGCCGAGGGCGATGTTCCCCTGCTCGAAGTGCGCGACCTGCACGTCGAGTTCCACACCCGTGACGGTGTGGCCAAGGCCGTCAACGGCGTCAACTACACCGTGAGCTCCGGTGAGACCCTCGCCGTGCTCGGCGAGTCCGGCTCCGGCAAGTCCGTGACCGCGCAGGCGATCATGGGCATCCTCGACATGCCGCCCGGGCGGATCCCCACGGGACAGATCCTGTACCGGGGCGAGGACATGCTCACCATGTCGGGCGACGCCCGGCGCAAGATCCGGGGCAGGAAGATCGCGATGATCTTCCAGGACGCGCTGTCCGCGCTGAACCCCGTGCTGTCCGTCGGCTACCAGCTCGGCGAGATGTTCCGCGTCCACCAGGGCCTGAGCAAGAAGGACGCCAAGGCCAAGGCCATCGAGCTGATGGACCGCGTGAAGATCCCGGCCGCGAGGGAACGCGTCGGCGACTACCCGCACCAGTTCTCCGGCGGTATGCGCCAGCGCATCATGATCGCGATGGCGCTCGCCCTGGAGCCGGACCTGATCATCGCCGACGAGCCGACCACGGCCCTCGACGTGACCGTCCAGGCCCAGGTCATGGACCTGCTCGCGGAGCTGCAGCGCGAGTACAACATGGGCCTGATCCTGATCACCCACGACCTCGGCGTGGTCGCCGACGTCGCGGACAAGATCGCGGTGATGTACGCCGGCCGGATCGTGGAGACCGCGCCCGTGCACGAGCTCTACAAGCGGCCCGCGCACCCCTACACCAAGGGTCTGCTCGAGTCGATCCCGCGCCTGGACCAGAAGGGCCAGGACCTGTACGCGATCAAGGGCCTGCCGCCCAACCTGACGCGTATCCCGCCGGGTTGCGCCTTCAACCCGCGGTGCCCGCAGGCGCAGGACATCTGCCGTACGGACGTCCCGCCGCTGCACTCGGTCACCGAGCGCGACGGCGCGGAGCTGCCCGGCCGCGGCAGCGCGTGCCACTTCTGGAAGGAGACGATCCATGGCTGAGCTGGACAAGACGGACGAGTCCATGGACGCCACCCCCAACGTCACCGAGGTCGAGACGGTCGACGCGGCCACCGACGAGGAGGCCGTCGCGGCGATCGAGGCGCCGGTCGAGCGCGGTGAGCCGATCCTGCAGGTCCGCAACCTGGTCAAGCACTTCCCGCTGACCCAGGGGATCCTGTTCAAGCGTCAGATCGGCGCGGTCAAGGCCGTGGACGGGGTCTCCTTCGACCTCTACCAGGGCGAGACGCTCGGCATCGTGGGCGAGTCCGGCTGTGGCAAGTCCACGGTCGCCAAGCTGCTGATGATGCTGGAGAAGGCGACCGCGGGCGAGATCTTCTACAAGGGCCAGGACATCACCAAGCTGTCCGGGCGTGCGCTGAAGGCGGTCCGCCGGAACATCCAGATGGTGTTCCAGGACCCGTACACCTCGCTCAACCCCCGTATGACGGTGGGTGACATCATCGGGGAGACCTTCGACATCCACCCCGAGGTGGCGCCGCGGGGCGACCGCCGCCGCAAGGTCCAGGACCTGCTGGACGTCGTCGGCCTCAACCCCGAGTACATCAACCGCTACCCGCACCAGTTCTCCGGCGGTCAGCGCCAGCGCATCGGCATCGCCCGCGGCCTGGCCCTGAACCCCGAGATCATCATCTGCGACGAGCCGGTCTCCGCGCTGGACGTGTCCGTCCAGGCGCAGGTCATCAACCTGATGGAGAAGCTGCAGAACGAGTTCAACCTCTCGTATCTCTTCATCGCGCACGACCTGTCGATCGTCCGGCACATCTCGGACCGTGTGGGTGTGATGTACCTCGGCAAGATGGCCGAGATCGGCACGGACACGGAGATCTACGACCACCCGACGCACCCCTACACCCAGGCGCTGCTGTCGGCGGTCCCGGTCCCCGACCCGGAGGCTCGTGAGGGCCGCGAGCGGATCATCCTCACCGGCGACGTCCCGTCCCCGGCCAACCCGCCCTCGGGCTGCCGCTTCCGCACCCGCTGCTGGAAGGCCCAGGACAAGTGCGCCCAGGAGGTCCCCCTCCTGGCCATCCCGGAGCGCTTCCAGGGCACGGACACCCCGGCGGCCCACGAGTCGGCGTGCCACTTCGCGGAGGAAAAGGACGTGGTCCACGCGGCCTGAACGTCCCTGTGACGTCCGTTCCGGTTCCCGGCACCCCTCTGGAGGGGTGCCGGGAACCGGCGTTCGAGGCCGACGGCTTCGAGGTGGAGATCGTGGCGTCCGACGCCCACAATCCCTGAAAACCCCCGCCAACTGCGTTAACACGCAGGCAACTTCGCTGACCCGGTTCCGATATACGGACGCGTCAGGCTGGTCAGCGTACGGCCGTGCGGGTGCCGTAGACGGGCCGGGGCGCTGTGAGGCGTCCCGGCCCGTCGTCGTCTCAGGGGGTCGTGAGGCCCAGGGAGCGCTTCAGGAAGTCGACCTGGAGGAGGAGCAGGTTCTCGGCGACCTGTTCCTGCGGGGTGATGTGGGTGACGCCGGACAGCGGCAGCACCTCGTGGGGGCGGCCGGCGGCCAGCAGGGCCGAGGACAGGCGCAGGGCGTGGGCGACCACGACGTTGTCGTCGGCGAGGCCGTGCACGACCATCAGGGGCCGGCGCGGCTCGGCCGGGGAGGACAGGCCCTCGGCGGTGACCAGGGAGCTCTTCGCGTAGGCCTCGGGGTGCTCCTGCGGCGTGCCCAGGTAGCGCTCGGTGTAGTGGGTGTCGTACAGGCCCCAGTCCGTCACCGGCGCGCCCGCGATGCCCGCGTGGAAGACGTCCGGGCGGCGCAGGACCGCCAGGCCCGCCAGCCAGCCGCCGTAGGACCAGCCGCGGATCGCGACCCGGGAGAGGTCCAGCGGGTGGCGCTTCGCGAGGTCCTCCAGTGCTTCCACCTGGTCGTCCAGCGACAGCGTGAAGTCCTGGTGGATCGCCTTCTCCCAGGCGGGGGAGCGGCCCGGGGTGCCACGGCCGTCCGCGACGATCACCGCGAAACCCTGGTCCGCGAACCACTGCGAGGTGAGGTGCGCGTTGTGGGCCGCGACCACCCGCTGGCCGTGCGGGCCGCCGTACGGATCCATGAGGACCGGCAGGGGGGTGTCACCGTCGTAGTCCCGAGGCATAAGCACGGCGCACGGGACACGGCGTGCGCCCCCCTCGGTGAGCGTCACGCGGGGGGACATACCGGGATCTTCGGCGTACGAGGGGACAGTCGTGGTCGGTTTTCCGTCGCGCAGGACCTGCACCCGCGAACCTGGCCGGTTCAGCGTCGCCGAGACCAGAACCGTCACCTGCCCGGCCCGCACCGCCGCGTGCACGCCCGGCTCCTGCGACAGCCGCTCCACGCCCAGCTCGTTCACCCGGTACACATGCACCTGGCCCGTCTCCGCCTCAGCGGCCTCCGCCCCCGCCGACGCGGAGATCAGCACGTCCTGCTCGGAGACGTCCAGCACGGCCCGGACATGCAACTGCGCCCCCGTGAGCGGCCGGTCCCCGACCGCCAGCACCCGCGCACCCCCCTCGTCCGCGATCCGCACCAGCTGCCCGGACGGGCTCCAGCACGGCACCCCGGGGAAAAGATCAAGCCATGTTCGATCTTCATCGGCGTGCACCATCCGTGTCGCGCCGGTGTCCGGATCCACGGCCAGGATCAGCTGACTGCGCTGGTCGCGCGCCTGTACGAGCAGCAGGGGCGCGCCCGCCGCTGACCAGTGGACATGCGCCAGATACGGGTACCGCGCCCGGTCCCAGGCGACCTCCGTGCGCGGCCCGTCCAGCCCGATCACGAACAGCCGCACCTCCGCGTTGCCCGTGCCGGCCGCCGGATACGGCACCCGCTGCGGCTCCCGTTCCGGATGCGCGGGATCGGCGATCCACCACCGCCGCACCGGCGTGTCGTCCACGCGCGCCACGAGCAGCCGGTCCGACTCCGGAGCCCACCAGAAGCCCCGCGAACGCCCCATCTCCTCGGCCGCGATGAACTCGGCCAGTCCGTACGAGACATTCTCCGACTCCGGCTCGGCGAGCGCCCGGTCGCTCTCTCCCTCGGCGCCCATCACGCGCAGCGCGCCCTGCGCGGCGTACGCGATGTGCCGCCCGTCGGGCGACGGGCGCGGGTCGATCACCGGCCCGGGCGCGGGCAGCCCACGCGCCGTCCCGGCCCGCAGCTCGGCCACGAAAAGCCGCCCTGACAAGGCGAAAGAGGCCAATTCGACGGCCGTGTCGGTGGCGTACCCGACGATGCCGGCCCCGCCCTCACGGCTGCGTTCGCGCCGGGCCCGTTCCTCGGGCGAGAGGTCCTCCGAGGCGCCGCCCAGCAGGGCGCGCGGGTCGGCGGCGACGCGCTCCCCGCCCTCCTCCGTGTCGAGGACCCAGAGTGAATTCGCCCGGTCCGTACCGGAACCGGAGCGCAGGAACACGACACGCGAACCGTCGGGTGCCACGGTGAACGAACGCGGCGCGCCGAGCGTGAAGCGCTGGGTACGGGCGTGCCGTCGGGGGAAGGAGTGAGGCTCGGTCGTCATGCCCTGACCATATTGGCCATGCGCCCCCTTGTGCGGCCGTGCGCCGAGCGATGCGCGCAGACGGATAGTTATGATCAATGTCGCATAGTGGGTATGAACCTGCTGGCTGCTGTACGGATTTGATGCCCCCATAGTCCGACCCCCCGCGCCCTCGTGGATCTTTGGAGGTGAGCCGCCGTGGCACTCTCGATTTCGGCGGTGGTGCTGCTGGCGATCATCGTCTTCCTGCTCGTCAAGAAGTCGGGGTTGAAGGCGGGGCATGCGATCGTCTGCATGCTGCTCGGCTTCTACCTCGCCTCCTCGACCGTCGCTCCCACGATCAACGAGCTGACGACGAACATCGCGGGCATGATCGGCAGCATCAAGTTCTGACCGCCGTGGGACCTCGTAGGGTGGTCCCATGACGGAACTGCCCGGCCGTCGTCTGCTGCTGGTGCACGCGCACCCGGACGACGAGTCGATCAACAACGGCGCGACCATGGCCAGGTACGCGGCCGAGGGTGCCCACGTCACCCTGGTCACCTGCACCCTCGGCGAGCGCGGCGAGGTCATCCCGCCCGGGCTCGCGCATCTGACGGGCGCCGCCCTGGGCCAGCACCGCCGCCGTGAGCTCACCGCCGCCATGGCCGAGCTCGGTGTGACGGACTTCCGCCTGCTCGGCGGCGCCGGCCGCTACAGCGACTCCGGGATGATGGGCCTGCCCGACAACGACGACCCCGCCTGCTTCTGGCGGGCCGACGTCGACGAGGCCGCCGCACACCTCGTCCAGGTGATCCACGAGGTGCGCCCCCAGGTCCTCGTCACCTACGACGACCACGGCGGCTACGGCCACCCCGACCACATCCAGGCCCACCGCGTCGCGATGCGCGCCGCGGAGCTGGCCGCCGAGTCGGGCTGGACGATCCCCAAGGTCTACTGGAACCGGGTCCCCCGGCCGGTTGTGGAGGAGTCCTTCGCCCGGCTCCGTGAGGATCTGCCCGGCACGCCCTTCACCAAGGCGGCCGACGTCGACGACGTCCCGGGTGTCGTCGCCGAGGAGCGGATCACCACCGTCGTCGACGGCACCGCCCACGCCGCCGCCAAGGCCGCCGCGATGCGCGCCCACGCCACCCAGATCACCGTGGCCGAGCCGTACTTCGTGCTGTCCAACGAACTCGCCCAGCCGATCCTCACGACCGAGTACTACGAGCTCGTGCGGGGCGAGCGGGGCCCGGGCGAGCGGGAGACGGACCTGTTCGCCGGTGTCGAGGGGGCCTCATGAACGACCGGACGCCGATCCTCGCCCAGCCGATGCGGCCGCCCACCGCCGGGCGGGCCGGCGCCTGCCTCGGCTTCTTCGTGCTCGGTGCCGTGGTCGGCGTGGCCGGGGCGCTGGTGCAGCCAGGGTGGTTCCCGGGCGGACTGCTGCTCGCCCTCGCCGGTGAGGCCGGAGCCGTCCTGGGCGCCGCACGCGTCGTACGGGGCCGGGCCGGGGGTGTCGCGGCCGCGGCCGGCTGGATGCTGGCCGTCATCCTGCTCACCGCCAGCCGCCCCGAGGGCGACTTCCTCTTCGCCGCGGGGAGCGGCTCCTATCTCTTCCTGCTCGGGGGCATCGCCGTGGCTGTGATCTGCGCCACCTTCGCCCCGGGGCGGCAACCGGACGGTGACCCCGTCCGACTTGGCAAGTGACGTACCACTTCGCCGGGACACGCCCGTGGGGGTCCGGTGTGACTTTCCCCAGTGGTCCTGGGATACGGCTGAGAAGTGGCCAGTATGGTGGTGCGCGCCGCCGAGCTGCCCGCGTGAGGTTGTGTCGGGCGGCGGAGCCAACCGGGAGAACCTGCCTTGAGTCGTGAAACTGACACTCCGTCCTCCGGGCCCAACGGGCGCGGCGGAGCCGCCTACCCGTCGGGCACGCCGCCGTACGGGACCCCGACGGTCTCCGACGCCGGTACGGACGCGGGCCGTTCCGCCACGCGGCCGGAGGAACGCAAGACCGAGACCACGCTGACGACCCGGATCCGGATCAACATCCCCGGGTCACGGCCCATTCCGCCCGTGGTGGTGCGCAAGCCCGTCGCGGAGGCGGAGAGCTCGGCCGACACCGACACGCGCGGTGAGACGTCGACGGCGCCGGGCACCGCCCCGTCCCCGGACCCGGCCGAGCCCCCCGCCGAGTCCGCGCAGCCGGGCGACGACAAGCCGACCAGTGACTGGTTCGCGCCCCGCAAGTCCGGCGGAGGCAAGGGCGGTCCGGGCGGCGGCTCCACCAACGGCGCCGGGCTGCCGGGCGGTTCGGCTCCGGCGACGGGCGGCCCCGGTGCGCCGGGCTCCGGTGCCGGTGCGTCCGGTGGCGGTGCGTCCGGCGGCGCGCGTCCGGGTACCGGGCGGCCCGGAGGCGTGGTCGGCTCCATGGGCGCGCCGGGCGGCTCCCGGTCCGGCGGCACGAACGGTGCCGGGCTGCCGGGCGGCGCGACCGGCGGTCCTGTCGCGCCCGGGCACGGCGGCGGCACCGGCTCCTTCGACGTCACCGAGGCCCTGGCGGCGGGCCCGCTGGGCAACGGCTCGCGTTCCGCGGGCAACGGCTCCCGTCCCGCCCCGGGCAACGGCGGCGAACCGCGCCGCGACGACCTGCCGTACTTCTCCGAGAACGGGCAGGGCGGTTACGACGATCAGAACGGCGGCCCGAGCGCTGCCAACGGCTTCGGCGAACCCGGGTCCCAGGGCCCGGCCGGCCCGACCGGCGGACCGGTCACCGGTGACGGCCCGATGGTGCCGCCGCCCGGCGGACCGGGCGGCTTCAACGCCCCCGGCCAGGGTGACCCCGGTGCCTTCAACGCGCCGGGTGGTCCTGGTGCCCCCGGCGGCTTCGGCAACGAGCCGGGCGGTCCTGGCGGCTTCAATGCCCCGGGCGGCCCCGGCGGCCCCGGGAGCTTCGGCGACCCGGGTCGGCCCGGCGCCCCCGAGGCCTTCAACGAGCCCGGTCCCCCCGGCCGCTCCGGTGCCCCCGGCGCCCCCGGTGCCTTCAACGCTCCCGGCCGGCCGGGAGGCCCCGGTGCCCTCGCCGGCCCCGGAGCCATAGGCGGCGGCCCCGGTGGCCCGGGCGGCCCCGGCGGGCCCGCCGGTACGGGCGTACCCGGAGCCCCTGGCGGCCCCGCGGGCCCGGGTGCCCAGGGCGGCATCCCCGGCGCCCCGGGCCCCGGCGCCGGTGGTGGCATGAGCGACGACACCGCCATCCTCACCCCGCAGAAGCCGGCCCCCGAACCGCCGGACGGCCAGGGCTACGGCCCCCGGCACGACAACGTCTCCGGGCACACCGTCACCAGCGGCATCCCCGTCGTGCCGCCCGGCGCGGCCTCGCCGTTCGGCCCGGGCGCGCCCGGCGACGGCCCGGTGCCGCACGCGGCCCCGAAGCTGCCCGAGCCGGTCTCCCCGCCCCCTGCGAGCTCCTCGAAGGCGCCGAAGAAGAAGGGGCGCAGCAAGCTCGTGCTGCTGGCCGTCGGCGCGGTCGTCCTCGCCGGTGGCGTCTACGGCGCCGGCCTGCTGATGAACCGCACCGACGTGCCCAAGGGCACCACCGTGCTCGGCGTCGACATCGGCGGCACCACCCGCGACGGCGCGGTCCGCAAGCTCGACGAGGCCTTCGACAACCGCGTCGGCAAGGAGCTGAGGCTGTCGGTCGGCGGCAAGACCGTCGCCCTCGACCCGGACAACGCGGGCCTGCAGTTCGACATGGACGCCACGGCCGACGCGGCGGCGAAGAGCGACTACAACCCGGTCTCCGTGATCGGCTCCCTCTTCGGCAACCACCGGGTCGTCACCCCGGTCATGCCCGTCGACGAGGAGAAGCTGCACGCCTCCCTGGAGAACGCGGCGGGCGGCTCCGGCGCGTCGACCGACGGCACGATCGAGTTCAAGGACGGCAAGGCCGTCCCGGTGTACGGCAAGGTGGGCAAGGGCATCGACCTCGCCAAGGCGACGACGACGGTGGAGGAGGCGTACCGCACCCAGGTGGAGACCGGCACGGCCGGCACGGTGAACCTGCCGACCACCACCCGTCAGCCGACGGTCTCGAACGCCGAGGTCGACCGGGTCCTGAAGGACTTCGCGCAGCCCGCCATGTCGGCCAAGGCCATCGTGCAGACCGACGCGGCGCACAGCATTCCGTTCGGCGCGCTGTCGCTGCCGAAGATCCTCGGATTCAAGGCCGTCGACGGCAAGCTCGTGGACACCTACAACCTGAAGGCGCTCAAGGAGGCCTACGGCGCGACCTTCGACGGCGTGCAGATCGAGACCGCCACCGGCAAGCGTGACGTACTCCCGCAGGACGTCGTCACCGCCCTGCGCAAGGCGCTGCGCGGCAAGACGGCGGCGGAGCGCACCGTGGTCATCGACACCACCCCGAACTGACCGCGGCCCACCCGCCGTACGAGAGCCCCTGCCCGGTGAGGGCGGGGGCTCTCGTCGTCACCCCGCGGACATGACACCTGTCATGCGGCACTCCGGACATCCGGCACTGCCCCCGCCGGCACCCCCGAAGCCACGATGTGCCGTATGACAACGACAGCCTCCGTGGTCGCGTTCGACCAGGTGAGCAAGGCATACGAAGCCGTCCGGGCCGTGGACGGGCTGACCCTCGACCTCAGGCCGGGGGAGACCGTCGCCCTGCTCGGCCCCAACGGTGCCGGCAAGTCCACCACCCTCGACCTGCTCCTCGGCCTCAAGAGGCCCGACAGCGGCACCGTCCGCCTCTTCGGCACCAGCCCCCGGGAGGCCATCGTCGCCGGGCGCGTGGGCGCCATGCTGCAGAGCGGCGGGCTCATGGACGAGGTCACGGTCGCCGAACTCGTGCGGCTCGCCTGCGACCTGCACCCGAAGCCGTACCGGACCTCCGAGGTGCTGTCCCGCGCGGGCATCGAGCAGATCGCCGGCCGCAAGGTCCACAAACTCTCCGGCGGCCAGGCCCAGCGCGTCCGCTTCGCCCTGGCCACCGCCGGAGACAGCGACCTCATGGTGCTGGACGAGCCCACCACCGGCATGGACGTCACCACCCGCCAGGCCTTCTGGGCCACCCTGCGCGAGCAGGCCGACCAGGGCCGGACCATCCTCTTCGCCACCCACTATCTCGAAGAGGCCGACGCCGTGGCCGACCGGGTCCTCGTGCTGCACCGCGGCCGGCTCCTCGCCGACGGCACGGCCGCCGAGATCAAGGCCAGGGCGGGCGCCCGCCGGGTCTCCTTCGACCTGGAGGGCGCCATCGACGAACCCGCCCTGCGTGCCCTTCCCTTCCTGACCGGGATCGACATCTCCGGCCGGACCGTGCGCATCCAGTCCGCCGACGCCGACGCCACCGTCCACGCCCTGTACGGCCTCGGCGTCCACCCCCGCAACCTCGAAGTCGCCGGGCTCGGCCTGGAGCAGGCCTTCGTCGCCCTCACCACCGCCGAGGAGGCGAAGTCCCGGTGAACAGCCTCATCAAGCTGGAACTCGCCCGCGCCCTGCGCAACCGCAAGTTCCTGTTCTTCTCCGTGATCTACCCGTCCGTGCTGTTCCTGATCATCGCGGGCAACGCCGACAGCACCACGGAGGTCCCCGGCAGCGGCCTGACGCTGCCGACCTACATGATGGTCTCCATGGCGTCCTTCGGGGCCCTCACGGCCGTCCTGATGGGCAACAGCGAGCGCATCGCCAAGGAGCGCGAGGGCGGCTGGGTGCGGCAACTGCGCCTGACCACACTGCCGGGCCGCGGCTACGTCCTCGCCAAGACCGCGAGCGCCGCCGTCGTCAGCCTGCCGTCCATCGTCGTCGTCTTCGCCGTCGCCGCGGCCGTGAAGGACGTACGCCTGGACGCCTGGCAGTGGCTCGCGCTCACCGGCGCGATCTGGGCCGGCAGCCTCGTCTTCGCGGCGCTCGGGGTCGCTCTCGGCTACCTGGCCAGCGGTGACGCGGTCCGCCCGATCACGATGATCACCTACTTCGGCCTGTCCATGCTGGGCGGGCTGTGGATGCCCACGACGACCTTCCCGGACTGGCTCCAGGACATCGCGAAGTGGCTGCCCACGCACGCGTACGCTGCCCTGGGGCAGGCCATCGAGCAGAGCCGCGCCCCCCACGTCCAGGACCTCGCCGTCCTCGCGGTGTCGTTCGTCCTGTTCGCGGGCGGCGCGGCCTGGCTGTACCGGAAGGACACCCTGAAGGCGTGAGCGACGTCGGGATCGGCATCGGGCAGCGCCCGGTGAACCGCAGGCAGCGGGTCGTGAAGTCGCTGTGGACCGGCATCTGGCTGGTCTACCTCAGCGCACCCGTCTCCGACCTCCTGCACGGCGGCCACAGCACGGGCGTGCGGATCCTCGGCTGGCTCGGCCTGGCCGCGTTCGTGACCTGGTACATGCTGCTGGTTTTCCGCACCGGCCGCGGCGAGCGCAACGGCCTGGTGCTCGGCTCACTCGGGGTCCTGGCGGCCCAGTCCACGCTCCTCGCCCTCACCCTGGGCCGCGAGTGGCTGGTGCTCTTCGTGTACGTCTCGATCGCGTCCGGCGCGGCCCTGCCGCTGCGCATGGCCCGCTGGACGATCCCGGGCGCCTGCGCGCTGCTGACCGCCGTGGCGTGCGCCGTGCCGGACGGACGCTCCTTCCTGGCCGGACTGCTCATCCCGGCCCTGCTCGGCGGCTTCGCCATGACGGGCGTGCGCGAACTCGTGCGGACGACCATCGCGCTGCGAGAGGCCCGCGCCACCGTCGCCCAGCTCGCCGCCAACGAGGAGCGCCTGCGCCTGGCCCGCGACCTGCACGACCTGCTCGGCCACTCGCTGTCCCTGATCACCCTCAAGAGCGAGCTGGCCGGGCGGATGCTGCCCGCCCATCCCGACAAGGCGGCCCAGCAGGTCGCCGACATCGAGCAGGTCAGCCGCCAGGCCCTCGTCGACGTACGCGAGGCCGTCACCGGCTACCGGCGCCCCCGCCTGAGCGCCGAGCTCGCCGGTGCCCGGGTCGCCCTGACCGCGGCCGGCGTCACCGCCGAACTCCCCGCCGAACCCGGCCTCGACGGTGTGCCCGAGGAGAGCGAGTCGGCCCTCGCCTGGGCGCTGCGCGAGGCGGTCACCAACGTCGTACGGCACAGCGGCGCCCGCCGCTGCACGGTCGAGTTGCTGCGCCGCCAGACCCTCGACGGCCCGGTGCTGGAACTCACCGTCGAGGACAACGGCTCGGGCGGCAAGGGCGGCGGCCACGGAAACGGCCTCGCGGGCCTCACCGAGCGCCTCACCAAGGCCGGCGGCACCCTGGAGGCCCGCTCTCTCAAACCCGGCTTCCGGCTGGTCGCCCGCGTGCCGACGGCCGCACCGGCGGACGTAGGATCCCCGGCATGAGCCGCACGATCAAGGTCCTGCTCGCCGAGGACCAGTCGATGGTCCGCGAGGCCCTGGCCGCCCTGCTCGGCCTGGAGGAGGACATCGAGGTCGTCGCCCAGGTGGCCCGCGGCGACGAGGTCCTTCGGGCGGCCCGGGCACACGCCGTGGACGTGGCCCTCCTGGACATCGAGATGCCCGGCGCCACGGGCATCGAGGCCGCGGCCCTCCTGCACGCCGAACTCCCGGCCGTGAAGCTGGTCGTCCTCACCACCTTCGGCCGCCCCGGCTACCTGCGCAGCGCCATGGAGTCCGGCGCCCACGCCTTCCTGGTGAAGGACGCCCCAGCCGCCCAGCTGGCCGAGGCGATCCGCAAGGTCCTCACCGGCGAGCGCGTCATCGACCCCACGCTCGCGGCAGCGGCCCTGGCGGAAGGCGCCAACCCGCTGACCGACCGGGAGCGAGAAGTCCTGCGCGCGGCGGCGGACGGCTCGACCAACGCCGAACTGGCGGCGTCCCTGCACCTGTCCCAGGGCACGGTCCGCAACTACCTCTCCACCGCGATCCAGAAACTGGCGGTGAGGAACCGGGCCGAGGCGGTCCGGGTGGCACGGGAGAAGGGCTGGTTGTGAATCCGGCCCTTCCCTGGGGCGCGGGGAACCGCGCGACCAGTCACGGACGACCCGCACCGGCCCGGCCGCGGGACCGTCGCGTAGGCGTCAGTTGAGCATTGCCCGGGCCGCAAAGGCCTCCCCCCGCACCCGCTCGGCAGCACCCTCGTCCACCGCCGAGACCACCTCCGCATAGGCCTCCAACTCCGCGGCCCCACCGAGGAACTCCCCCCGCTGGACGAGCAACTGGGCCCGCTCGTACCGCAACCGAGCCGGACGCGACGGCAGCAGCAACGACAACTCGACCGCCCACAACGCCACATCCGACCGCTCGGGCCGGGCCGCGGCCCACGCCCGCACGTTGTTCAGGATCCGCAGCACCACATCCAGCGGATCCGCCGGCCGCAACATCGCCGCGTCCAGCCGCGCCCCCGTCGCCCCGGCCACCAGCAACTCCGCGTCGGCCCCGGTCAACACCCGCCCCCCGTCGAACGGATCCGCGAGCACCTGCCCCTCCTCCGGCCCGAACCCGACCACGAAGTGCCCCGGCAGGGCGACCCCGTACACCGGCGCTCCCGCCCGCCGTGCCACCTCCATCCACACCACGGACAGCAGGATGGGCAGCCCTCTGCGCCGCGCCAGCACCTCGTGCAGCAGCGAGGACTCCAGACGCTGGTAGTCGGCCGGGGTGCCGTGGAAGCCCGTCCGCTCACCGAGCAGCTCTCGCAGGGCGACCGCCCAGGCCCGCGGCCCGCCGGGCTTGTACGGCAGCAGCCCGGCCAGCCGGTCCAGCTCGACCTGCGCGGCGTCCAGGCCCGCCTCGTCCAGCTCCCCGTCCGCCTCCGCGCCGATCAGCAGGCACAGCGTCGACAGATCGGGCCGCTCGGAACGGGCCTCTTCGGCGAACCGCCGCCGCAGCTCGGCGGAACGCTCGGGGGACGGGGGAAACGGGGGACGCATGGCTGGCTCGTGCCCTTCCACGACGATCGGTTACCGGCCGGTGCCGCCGGCGTCCGGCGCCCGGTAGTGGTGGTAGGCGTGATGCGCGGCGAAGCCCATCCCCGCGTACAGCGCCCGCGCTCCCGCGTTCTCGGCCTCCACCTGGAGCCATGCGGCCGACGCGCCCTCGTCGAGCGCCTGACGGGCCAGTGCGGCCATCACGGCCGTGCCGAGCCCCTGCCGCCGCAGCGCCGGATCGACCTCGACGGCGGCGAACCCGGCCCATCGCCCGTCGACGACACACCGCCCGATGGCGGCCGGCCCCGCCGGCCCGGGCACGCTCGCGAACCACACGGAGGCTCCACTCCCCAGCACACGCAGTGCCACCTCGCTCACGCCCTTGCGCTGGTACCGGGCCAGCCACCCCTCGTCGGCCTCCCGGGACAGCACGACCCCCGCCGGGTCACCCCGGTCGGCGATCGGCGCCAGCGGCCCGACCCACACCTGGGCGGTCACCTCCCGCTCCCAGCCCCGCTCCTCCAGCTCGGCGCAGAGCAGCTCCTGCGTGCCCTCGGCGCCGGTCGCGGTCTGGACGTAGGCGGGCAGTCCGCGCTCCCCGTACCACCGCCGTACGGCGTCGAGGGCCTCGTCGAGCGGCAGGCCCGGCGCGCCCAGCGGCAGCACCGAGTTGGCCCGCCGCGTGAACCCGGACGCCGCCCGCAGCTCCCACTCCCCGAGCCGTTCGCTCTCCACGGGCCGCCAGGCCCGCGCGGTGACCCGGGCCAGCTCCTCGTAGGAGGCGGCGGGCCCGCGGCGACGCGCCGGTGCAGAGGGCACGACCTTGCCCGCGACCAGCGCCGATTCCGCGATACGGACGCTCTCGCCACTCTTGCGTGTGATCAGCAGCACACCGTTGTCCCATGATGTGAGAACACCGACCGTGTCGGTGAACTTCTCCACCGGAGCTGGACCTTCGATCAAGCTCCGCACGGAGACCCGTTTGCCCACGTCAGCAGTGGTGATACGGACCTCGAGTCGCCCGGCGGCAGAGATTTCCACAGGTCAGTTCACCCCTCCTGTACGGATCATGCCCAGGAACGGAGATACTAGGGGCGGGCATCGACGACGCCGCGCTCCCGCGCGCCAGGCGGCGGAGCCTGAGGAGGCCCGCCAGCGCCCTATCGAGGAGGAACGACAGCGTGACCTACGTCATCGCGCAGCCTTGTGTCGACGTCAAGGACAAGGCGTGCATCGAGGAGTGCCCGGTCGACTGCATCTACGAGGGCCAGCGGTCCTTGTACATCCACCCGGACGAATGCGTCGACTGTGGTGCCTGTGAGCCGGTCTGCCCGGTCGAGGCGATCTTCTACGAGGACGACACTCCCGAGGAGTGGAAGGACTACTACAAGGCGAACGTCGAGTTCTTCGACGAGCTCGGTTCGCCCGGCGGCGCCAGCAAGCTGGGGCTGATCGAGCGCGACCACCCCTTCGTCGCCGCGCTGCCGCCGCAGAACCAGTAAGAGCGGCACGCACCAGCGCCGCCTCGGTCCCGTACGGCCCGATCAGCCCGCTGATCGCCGTACGGGGCCGAGGCGTTTGCCGTAGCCCGGCTCGTACGTGCCAGAAAGTGAGCCAGAACCCGTGTCCGCAGTCTCCGACCGCCTCCCCACGTTTCCCTGGGACAAGCTGACCCCGTACAAGGCCACGGCCGCCGCCCACCCGGACGGCATCGTCGACCTGTCCGTCGGCACCCCGGTCGACCCGGTCCCCGAGCTGATCCAGAAAGCGCTGGTCGCGGCCGCGGACTCGCCGGGCTATCCGACGGTCTGGGGCACGCCCGAGCTGCGCGACGCGATCACCGGCTGGGTCGAGCGCCGCCTCGGCGCTCGTGCGGTCACCCACCGCCACGTGCTGCCGATCGTCGGCTCCAAGGAACTCGTCGCCTGGCTCCCGACCCAGCTGGGCCTCGGCCCCGGCGACCGGGTGGCCTACCCGCGGCTGGCCTACCCGACGTACGAGGTCGGCGCCCGGCTGGCGCGCGCCGAGTACGAGGCCTACGACGACCCGACGGAGCTGGACCCCGAGGGCCTGAAGCTCCTCTGGCTGAACTCCCCGTCGAACCCCACGGGCAAGGTCCTCTCCCAGGAGGAGCTGACCCGGATCGTGGCCTGGGCCCGCTCGCACGGCATCCTGCTCTTCTCCGACGAGTGCTACCTGGAGCTGGGCTGGGAGGCCGACCCGGTCTCGGTGCTGCACCCGGACGTCAACGGCGGCTCGTACGACGGCATCGTCTCCGTCCACTCCCTCTCCAAGCGCTCGAACCTCGCCGGCTACCGCGCGGCCTTCCTGGCCGGCGACCCGGCGGTCCTCGGGCCGCTCCTGGAGATCCGCAAGCACGGCGGCATGATGACGTCGGCGCCGACGCAGGCGGCCGTCATCGCGGCCCTCGGCGACGACGACCACGTGCGCGTCCAGCGCGAGCGCTACGCCTCCCGCCGCGAGCTCCTGCGCGAGGCCCTCCGCACCCACGGCTTCCGCATCGAGCACAGCGAGGCCAGCCTGTACCTGTGGGCCACGAGGGGCGAATCCTGCTGGGACACGGTCGCCCACCTCGCCCAGCGCGGCATCCTCGTCGCACCGGGCGACTTCTACGGCCCGGCGGGCGCGGAGTTCGTCCGCGTGGCGCTGACGGCGACGGACGAAAGGGTCGCGGCGGCCGTACGGCGTCTGTGAGCGCCGCCGAGCACATGACGAAGGGGTCCGGGGAAGCTCCCCGGACCCCTTCGGCGTCACCACGCCGGCGCGTCAGCCGACCGGCAGGCTCTTCACCGGCAGGGAGTCCGCGGACGGCACGCCGCCCTTGGTCAGGGAGTCCGTCGGCAGGCCGCCCTTGGCCGAACCGGCCGTGTCGCCGACGAGCTGCCCGGCGGTGCCCGCCGCGTCACCGGCCGCCTTCTGCGCCACGGGCGTGGTCTTCTTGACCGCCTTGCCACCGGTCTTGCCCGCGGCCGGCACGGCCTTCTTGACGGTCTTGCCGCCGGTGTCACCCGCGGACTCGGTGACGTTCTGCGCCGCGCCGTCGACGGTGTTGCCGACGTTCGCCCCGTCCAGGGCGGTCAGGCCCCCGAGGTTCGGGGTGGCGGGCAGCTCGGGGGCCGCGCTGGCGGAGCCGGCCGCACCGACCCCGGCAGCCGCTCCCGCAGCGACGATCAGCGCGGCACGGGCGATCCGGCGGGTCAGGGGGAGGGACATGGTGCTCCTTCGACGGGAGAGAACAGTGAGCTTCGTGAAGTGCCCGACCGGGTGGGGCAGTTGATCGACTGGCTGTGGATCACCCCGGCTCGGACGCAGTGACTACCGCTCGAAGCCCGCGAAGGTTGCGGCGCCGCAACGTAAAGAGTTGGCAATGCGTCGCATTATCGGCTGCGGATAAAAACGGTCAAAAAGGCTGCTGCGGGAAACGCCGCCGAATCCTTCCAGCCCTGTGTTCCCAAGGGATTCCACGGTGTCCCGGAGGAGGGTGCGAAAATCCGCGCACACCGCCGTCGCCGCGTCGTGCGGGTAACCCCCTCGGGTGAGCCCCCGCACCCCTGCGCGATCTAGCCCATCGTGAGGATACGGACCGCGTCCGCGTCCCGTTCCGCGCCCGCGGTGCCCTTCGCCGGGGAGTCCCGCCACTGGCTGGCGGTGTTCCCGGCGACCCACTCGCGCCCCGCGTAGGTGACGCGCTCGATGTGCAGCTCGGAGGCGTTGGCCACGGCCCAGTGCGCCAGCTGCCAGCCGCGCCGGTCCGGGCTCCGCCCGGTCGCCGAACCCGGGTCGGCGGTCACCGGCAGGGTCACCGTCCGCCCGCCGGTCCCGCCCGTACCACTCGGGGCCGGCGCCGGTGTGGCCGCCGACGAGCCGCCCACCTCGGCGCCGGCCGGCTCCAGCACATCCCGCCCGAAGTCCCGCACGAGCGCGGCCCGCACGCCGTCCGGGCCCGTGGCCCGGGTCGCGGCCGGGCGGCCTTCGCAGGTCAGCGTGGCCGCGGACTGCCCGGTGAGGGCCGCGGCGAGCAGCGCCGCGTCCGGCTCGTGCTTGGCGTAGGCCTGCGGGAAGCCGCTGCGCTGCACACGCTGGGCGGCGACGGTGAGCGGCAGCCGGGTGTAGCCGGGCACCTTGACCAGGTGGTCGTAGAACTCGCCGGCCGAGTACGTCGGGTCCATGATCTCCTTCGGCGTTCCCCAGCCCTGCGAGGGCCGCTGCTGGAACAGGCCGAGGGAGTCCCGGTCGCCGTGCCTGATGTTGCGCAGGGCCGACTCCTGCAGCGCGGTGGCCAGCGCGATGGTCACGGCCCGCTCGGGCAGCCCGCGCGCGGTCCCCACGGCGGTGATCGTCGCCGCGTTCACCGCCTGCTCGGGTGAGAACTCGTACGACGCGCCGTCGCCCTTGCCGGAGACGACCTTGCAGCCCGGTCCGCCGGAGCCCCCGGTGACGTACTGCACGACGAGGTAACCGGCGACCGCGAGCAGGGCCATGAAGGCGGCCCCGCATCGGAAGAGGCGGCCACGACGCTTGGGAGAAGACGGCTCTGGCACGCGGTACAAGGTACTGGAGAGTACGGAGTGATATGAGCCGGGTGTGGACAGTGAGGCGACGGCCTGGCGCGTTAGGGTCGACGGCATGGCCGACACCTCGCTTGACCTCACGCTGGACGCCGCGGAGCTGACCGCCCGGCTCGTCGACTTCCGTTCCGAGAGCGGCACCGAGAAGCCCCTCGCGGACGCCATCGAGACGGCGCTGCGCGCGCTGCCCCACCTGACGGTCGACCGGTACGGCAACAACGTCGTGGCCCGCACGAACCTGGGCCGCCCGGAGCGGGTGATCCTGGCCGGTCACATCGACACCGTCCCGATCGCGGACAACGTCCCCTCCCGGCTCGACGATGACGGCGTCCTGTGGGGCTGCGGCACCTGCGACATGAAGTCGGGCGTCGCGGTGCAGCTGCGCATCGCCGCCACGGTCCCGGCCCCCAACCGCGACCTGACCTTCGTCTTCTACGACAACGAGGAGGTCGCCGCGGAGCTGAACGGCCTCAAGCACGTCTCCGAGACGCACCCCGAGTGGCTGGAGGGCGACTTCGCGGTCCTGCTCGAACCGTCGGACGGCCAGGTCGAGGGCGGCTGCCAGGGCACCCTGCGGGTGCTGCTGAAGACCACGGGCGAGCGGGCCCACTCGGCGCGCGGCTGGATGGGCTCCAACGCGATCCACGCCGCGGCCCCGATCCTCGCCCGCCTGGCCTCCTACGAACCCCGTCGGCCGGTCATCGACGGCCTGGAGTACCGCGAGGGCCTGAACGCGGTCGGTATCGGCGGGGGAGTGGCCGGCAACGTCATCCCCGACGAGTGCGTGGTCACCGTCAATTTCCGCTACGCGCCCGACCGCACGCCCGAGGAGGCCGTCGCCCACGTCCGGGAGGTCTTCGAGGGCTGCGGAGTCGAGGAGTTCGAGGTCGTCGACCACAGCGGCGCGGCGATGCCCGGTCTGTCCCATCCGGCGGCCAAGGCCTTCATCGAGGCGGTCGGCGGCACCCCCATGCCGAAGTACGGCTGGACGGACGTCTCCCGCTTCTCGGCGCTCGGCGTCCCGGCGGTCAACTACGGCCCCGGCAACCCCCACTTGGCGCACAAGCGGGACGAGCGGGTGGAGATCGCCAAGATCCTCGCGGGCGAGGAGCGCCTGAGGAACTGGCTGACCGCCTGACCCCGCCGGGACGTCCTCGTGTTTACGGCGCTTCATCGCGGACATGCTCACGTCCCTCGTTCGTAACCCGCGTAGATCTACGCTGAGGTGGAAAGACAGGCACGACGGAGGGAGCGCACATGGCGACCGGCAACCCCGAGGGGAAGAAGCAGCCGCCGGACGAACAGCGCCTGGGCCCGGTCCTCCGCAGGCGGGACCAGGTGCAGGCCAGCACCACGGACCAGCGGCTGTTGGACGAGCGCGCCCCCTCCGACTGGGTCCACACCGACCCGTGGCGCGTGCTGCGCATCCAGTCGGAGTTCATCGAGGGCTTCGGCGCGCTGGCCGAACTCCCGCCCGCCATCAGCGTGTTCGGCTCGGCCCGGACCCCGGTGGACTCACCCGAATACGAGGCGGGCGTCCGGCTGGGCCGGGGCCTGGTGGACGCGGGCTTCGCCGTCATCACGGGCGGCGGCCCGGGCGCGATGGAGGCGGCCAACAAGGGAGCCCTGGAGGCGAAGGGCATCTCGGTCGGCCTCGGCATCGAGCTGCCGTTCGAGCAGGGTCTGAACCCGTACGTCGACATCGGCCTGAACTTCCGCTACTTCTTCGTGCGGAAGATGATGTTCGTCAAGTACGCCCAGGGCTTCGTCGTCCTGCCCGGCGGCCTCGGCACCCTCGACGAGCTCTTCGAGGCCCTCACCCTCGTCCAGACCCAGAAGGTCACGCGCTTCCCGATCGTCCTCTTCGGCAGCGACTACTGGGGCGGCCTGGTCGACTGGCTCCGCGGCACGGTGATCGCCCAGGGCAAGGCGGCGGACAAGGACCTGCTGCTGTTCCACGTGACGGACGACGTGGACGAGGCGGTGGCCCTGGTGTCGAAGGAAGCCGGCCGCTGACAGGGCTCCGCGAGGCAGAGGCCGGGGGTCCGGGGACCCCCGGCTAGGCCAGCCCGCGCCGGGCGACGGCAGGACTCCGATGCCCCGCGATCGCCGAGACCATCTCCAGCACCTGCCGGGTCTCGGCGACCTCGTGCACCCGGTACACCTGCGCCCCCAGCCACGCCGACACCGCCGTGGTCGCCAGCGTCCCCACGACCCGTTCCTTCACCGGCCGGTCCAGCGTCTCCCCGACGAAGTCCTTGTTGGACAGTGACACCAGCACCGGCCACCCCGTGGCGACCATCTCGTCCAGCCTCCGCGTCGCCTCCAGGCTGTGCCGTGTGTTCTTCCCGAAGTCATGGCCGGGGTCGATCATGATCGACTCCCGCGGCACCCCGAGCGCCAGCGCCCGCTCGGCCAGCCCGACCGTGACGTCCAGGATGTCCGCCATGACGTCGTCGTACTCGATCCGGTGCGGCCGCGTCCGCGGCTGCGCCCCGCCGGCGTGCGTGCACACCAGCCCCACCCGGTACCGCGCGGCGACCTCCGCCAGGCCCGGATCGACACCGCCCCACGCGTCGTTCAGCAGATCGGCCCCGGCCTCGCACACGGCCCGGCCCACCTCGGCCCGCCAGGTGTCCACGCTGATGATCACGTCCGGGAAGCGCCGCCGCACCTCCGCCACGAACCCGACCGTCCGCCGGGCCTCCTCCTCGGCCGTGACCTCCTCGCCCGGCCCGGCCTTGACCCCGCCGATGTCGATGATCGCGGCGCCCTCGGCCACGGCCCGCTCCACGCGCGCGAGGGCCGGCTCGTCGCGGAAGGTGGCGCCCCGGTCGTAGAAGGAGTCCGGGGTCCGGTTCACGATCGCCATGATCACCGTCTCGTGCGTCCCGAATTCCCGCTTGCCCAGCCTGAGCATCCCCTGTGACCTTTCCTGGTGCATCCCGTCTTCCGCCGCCTGCGACCCTAACCGTCGGATTCGCATGGCACGATCGGAGCCTGACAACATCCGACTCGGAGGACTTCCCGAAGAGTCCGATCCATCCGACCGTGGGGGCCCCGCGATGGTTATGTTCCTGTTCCTGGTCGTCGCGCTCGCCGTCGTGGTCGGCGCGGTGACGCTCGCCGTGGTGGGCGGCGGCGACAACGGCCCGCTGCCCGAGGCCTCCCCGGAGCGGCTGCGCGACCCGCTGCCCCCGGACCGCCCGGTCGACCGCGCGGACGTGGAGGGCCTGCGTTTCCCGCTCGCCGCCCGCGGCTACCGCATGGCGGACGTGGACGACGCCCTGAGCCGCCTGGGCGCCGAGCTCGCCGAGCGCGACGCCCGCATCGCCGACCTGGAGTCGGCCCTGGCCGGCGCCCGCTCGGCCCCCGCCCCCGGGCCGGTGCGCACGGCCGGGGAGAACCACGTGTCCATGGACAAGCCCGCTCCCCGGCCGGAGGACCGGCCGTGAGCGAAGGCGCCGCCCTGGCCGGTCCGGACGGCGCGCTGCGCTGCCCCTGGGCCCTGTCCGCCCCGGAGTACGTGGCGTACCACGACGAGGAGTGGGGCCGCCCGGTCCACGGTGACGACGCGCTCTACGAGCGGCTCAGCCTGGAGGCCTTCCAGTCCGGCCTGTCCTGGATCACCATCCTGCGCCGCCGCCCCGGCTTCCGGGCCGCCTTCGCCGACTTCAAGATCGCCTCGGTGGCCGCCTTCACCGACGAGGACCGCGAGCGCCTCCTGGCCGACGCCGGCATCATCCGCAACCGCGCCAAGATCGACGCCACCCTCGCCAACGCGCGTGCGCTGACCGAGTGGTCGCCCGGCGAACTGGACGACCTGATCTGGTCCCACGCCCCGGACCCGGCCACCCGACCGGCCCCGCGGACCCTCTCGGACGTCCCGCCCATCACCCCCGAGTCGACGGCCCTGTCCAAGGCCCTCAAGAAGCGGGGCCTGCGTTTCGTCGGCCCGACGACGGCGTACGCCCTGATGCAGGCGTGCGGTCTGGTGGACGACCACCTGGAGGCATGCGTGGCGAGAAGCGCCCCTTAGGGGCGCCCACCCCCCGGGTCTACCGGCCCAGATACTTCGGCTTCTCCTTGTTGACGAAGGCCTGCACCGCGATCGCGTGATCCTCGGAGGAGCCGGCCCGGGTCTGGAGCTCGTCCTCCTTCTCCAGAGCCTCCTCCAGGGAGTGCGTCAGCCCGTAGGCCACCGACTCCTTCAGCGCCGCGTACGCCACCGTCGGCCCCTCGGCCAGCGCCCGCGCCACCTTCTCGGCCTCCGCCCGCAGCTCACCGGCCGGCACCACCCGGTTGGCGACGCCCAGCTCGTACGCCTCCTGCGCACTGATGCTGCGCGGGAAGAGCAGCAGGTCAGCGGCTCGCCCCGGGCCGACCACCCTCGGCAGCGTCCAGGAGATCCCCGAGTCGGCGGTCAGCGCGACCCCGGCGAACGAGGTGTTGAACGCGGCCGTGTCCGCCACGATCCGGTAGTCCGCGGCGAGCGCGAAGCCGAAGCCCGCCCCGGCCGCCACCCCGTTCACGGCGGCGACGACCGGCTTCGCCGCCCCGGCCAGCGCCCGCACGATCGGGTTGTAGTGCTCCCGCACCGTGCTCATGGTCTGCCCCGAGCCGGTCTCCCGGTCCGCGGCCAGCAGCCCGATGTGCTCCTTGAGGTCCTGCCCGACGCAGAACGCCCGGTCACCGGCGGCGGTCAGCAGCACCGCCCGCACGGCGCCGTCGTCCGCCGCGGACCGGACCGCCTCCCGCAGGGCGACCTTGGTCTCCACGTTCAGCGCGTTCATCGCCTCCGGGCGGTTCAGCGTGATCGTCGCGAGTCCGTCGCTCACCTCGTAGAGCACGGTGTCGGTCATGGCGTATCCCCTCCGGGTCGCGGATCGGTGACGTACCGGCCGGTACGTCCCGGGTCTGCAGGACAGCATGACGGAGATCACCGACCCCGAACCGGGCCGGACGTGTGACCTGCGTCAAAGAATTCTCGCCCGGTTTCGTTCGGCGGATGTGTGTGCGGGGGCGGAGTATCGCAGCCTCATCGCCGAATTGAGTGGTTTTGCTCGCGTGCGTTGCCCAAGCGATGCCGACTGATGTTGGTCATCGGGTCCGGAGATGCGGGATAATGGCCTGGAAGCAATGTGTTCGATGCCGGTGTCGCGTGTCCTGCCACAAGGACCGCACGTGTGCCCTTCTTCGGGGCCGTCGGCTTTGACGATGAGCTGGGTTTCAGGAAGGGGTACGAGCATGGCGGCCATGAAGCCGCGAACGGGTGATGGCCCGCTCGAGGTGACCAAGGAGGGGCGGGGCATCGTCATGCGCGTTCCGCTCGAAGGCGGCGGTCGGCTCGTCGTCGAGCTGACCCCGGACGAGGCCGACGCGCTCGGCGACGCTCTCAAGAAGGTCGTCGGCTGACGCGCAAGCGACCATACCCTTTCAGTCGCCCCGGCATCACATGTGGTGCCGGGGCGACTGTTTTACTGCCGCTCACACTCGCCTGCCCCGGCTCCCGCCGCCCTAACGTGCGGCCCGGCTAGCGTTTCACCGCGCACAGCAGCCCGTCGCCCACCGGCAGCAGGGACGGCACCAGCTCCTGGCTCTCGCGCACCGCGCGCAGCAGCTCCCGCAGGCGCAGCACCTCCGTCGGCTGCGGACCGGAGTCCACCGTCCGGCCGTTCGCGAAGGCGCCCTCGAAGACGACGAGCCCGCCGGTGCGCAGCAGACGCAACGATTCAGCGAGGTAGTCCATGACCTCCAGACGGTCGCCGTCGCAGAACACCAGGTCGTAACCGGCGTCCGCGAGGCGGGGCAGCACGTCCAGGGCACGGCCCGGGATGAAGCGGGCCCGGTTGCTGGCGAAGCCGGAGGCGCGGAAGGCCTGCCGGGCGAACTGCTGGTGCTCCGGCTCGGGGTCCACGGTCGTCAGGACACCGTCGGGCCGCATCCCGTGCAGGAGGTGGATCCCGGAGACACCGCATCCGGTCCCGATCTCCGCGACGGCTTTCGCGTCGACGGACGCGGCCAGCAACCGCAGCGCGGCGCCCGTGCCGGGCGTCACCGAGCGCAGCCCTGCCTCACGGGCCCGGTCCCGGGCCCAGTGCAGCGCTTCGTCCTCGGCGACATAGGCGTCGGCGAACGCCCAGCTCGTCTGCCGGTTGCCGGTAATGACCCTCTCCTGTCCCCGTGAATGCCTGGGCGTGACTGTATCCGTTGGGCACGGGAACCCGCAGATGGGACCGGTCGTTTAAAGGGGAGAGCAAACGGCGTGGGCCGGGACGGGGGGCGGGCAGTGGATCAGGACGTCGAGCAAGTGCCGACGCAGCAGTACGAGGCGTATCAGCCCAGATCAAATTCTCGTAAAACCGCTTATCCGGTCCTAACGGGCGAGGTGGCTATGGTAGGGGCTCCACTGGACACCACCAGAGCTGACAGGGGAGGTGCGGCTGCGCCTGTGGATCGCGGAGGAGTGCTCCGGCGCTTCCTCGCATCGGCGGGCAGGCCGACATCCGTGAACGACACCGCTGCTGACCACAGTCACGCCGCTGACTTCGCCCAGACCGCGACCTTCACCACCGACGCGGACGGGCAGGCGTGGACTCCGCCCACGTGGGAGGAGATCGTCAGCACGCACAGCGGCCGCGTCTACCGGCTCGCCTACCGCCTGACCGGCAACCAGCACGACGCGGAGGACCTCACGCAGGAGGTCTTCGTCCGCGTCTTCCGCTCCCTGTCGACCTACACGCCGGGCACCTTCGAGGGCTGGCTGCACCGCATCACCACGAACCTCTTCCTGGACATGGTCCGCCGCAAGCAGCGCATCCGCTTCGACGCGCTCGGCGAGGACGCGGCCGAGCGGCTGCCCAGCAAGGAACCCACGCCGCAGCAGGTCTTCAACGACGCGCACTTCGACGCCGACGTGCAGCAGGCCCTCGACACCCTCGCCCCCGAGTTCCGCGCCGCGGTCGTCCTGTGTGACATCGAAGGACTGTCGTACGAGGAGATCGCCGCGACCCTGGGCGTCAAGCTCGGCACGGTCCGCTCACGGATCCACCGCGGCCGGTCCCAGCTGCGCAAGGCCCTCGCGCACCGCTCACCGCAGGCGCGCGCCGAGCGCCGCTCCTTCGTGCCCCGTGTCCCCGCCCTGGGAGGAGGGGGCGCGAGCGCGTGAGCGGATCACGGCCGAAAGCTTCCGAGGGTCACCTCGCAGAGCAGCATCTGGGAGACCGACTCTCCGCCCTGGTGGACGGAGAACTCGGTCATGACGCGCGCGAGCGCGTACTGGCGCACGTGGCCACCTGCCCGAAGTGCAAGGCGGAGGTGGACGCCCAGCGCCGGCTGAAGAACGTCTTCGCGGAGGCGGCCCCGCCGCCCCCCTCCGAGAGTTTCCTGGCCCGCCTGCAGGGACTACCCGCGGGCGGCGGCCCGGACGGTGATGTCACACCGCCGGGCGCAGGAGGGCTGCCCGGAGGTCTGTCGGGACGGTTCGGATCGTCCGGGGCCTTCGGAGTGAAGCGCGGCGAGCGCTTCGAGTTCGGGTACGCCCCGTCCCGCCCGCACCTGCCCGTCCTGCCCGCCTCCCCGGGCAGCCGGAGCCTCCCCTCCGACAGCAGCGGTCTGCCGTCCGGCCACCGCGGCCTGCCCGCGGGGAAGGGCTTCCGCATTCACGACGTCGGCCGGCCCGACACCGACCGGTCCTCCTCGCGGCTGCGGTTCGCGTTCGTCGCCGCCGGGGCCGTCTCCCTCGCCGCGATCGCGCTGGGCGGGGTCACCACCGGCACCCCGGTCGACGCGGAGGCCCGCGGCGGCCAGGGCACGGGCAGCAACGTGACACCGATGCGCACCCAGGGCACCGGTGCCGCGACCGCGCCCGAATCCCAGCGCCGCCGGACGGCGCCGCTGCTCGGGCAGGTGCACGGCCAGAGCATGGTCGGCCGCGCCCCGGTCGCCCCGACCGAGGTGTCCGCACCGCTGCTGCCCGGCGTACCGTCCGCCGCCCGGCACCACGCGATGCACGCCCTGACCGCCCCGGTGGTGGCCGGTGCCGCCGCCATGTCCCCGCTGATACGTCCGCTCGAGGCGGCCGCCCCGGCCGCCCTGACCTCGTGGTCCTCGGTCCCCGAGATCACCGCTCCCCTGTTCGCCGTGCCCCTTCCGGACACGACCTCGTCCCCCTCTTCCCCCGCCTCCTCGCGTACGGCTCACTGACCGCCTCTGCGCACCGGACCGCGAACCTGATTGAATCCGGGGGTTGTCGCCCGCGGCCGAGGTGTGGCCGGGCGCCGATTCGACGAACTGCGGCCACCGCGACGAGCCGTGCCGCTGCTGTGGGGAGAGCATGAACGAGGGGAAGCCCACGAAGGCGAAGTGGTGGAGCCGTCCACGGCCGCAGTCCCTTCCCGGGGAGCCGGAGGGTACGGGCGGAGGCCTCGGGGAGGACCGGGCCGCGAGCGGGGTGGCCGGGCCGGCCACCGCCCCGGCGGACGTGACCGACAGCGACGGGGACTTCGAGCTGGCACGTCCCGCTCCTCGGCACGGGCAGGACGGCGACTACGAGTTGAGGCGTCCCGAGGCGGTGCCGTCCGACGGCGCCCCCGTCACGACCGCCTCCGGCCAAGCATCTGCCGAGGACGCCGCTTCGGTGCCCGCTGCCCGGGGAGCCGACCAGGGCCAGGACGCCCCTGACGTCTCCGCCTCGCACACCGGGCCGGCCGGGGACGCTCCCAGGCCGCTGCACGATCCCGACCCCTACAGCACCCCGCCCTACGGCGAACCCGGCCCCTGGGCGCCGGCCCCGCCCGTCCAGCACCCGGCGACGACCCCCGCGCAGGGCGTGGCGACACCGGGCGGGCCGACCGTGCCGGGCACCCCGGCCGCCGTTGTGCCGCCGCAGCACGGCACACCGCTCGCAGCTCCCGGGAGCCCCGCGCCCGCCGTTCACACACCGGCCGGGATGCCGGCCCCCGGGAGCCCCGCGCCTGCCGCTGATGTGCCCGCCGAGATGCCCACCCCCACCCCCGCTCCCGACCCGTGGCAGCGTTACGACCCCTGGGCGGCTCCCACGGTCGCCGGGGGGCACGGGCCCCTGCAGCAGAACGGTGCCGCCGTGCTCAGCACGGACCAGCGGCGCAAGCGGGGCAGGACGTCCCTGGCGCTCGCTGCCGTGCTGCTCGCGCTCGTGTCCGGGGGTGTCGGTGGTGCCATGGGGACGTATCTGGAGCGGAACGGGGGCGTCGGGTCCGTCGAGTTGCCGCAGGCCGGGAAGGAGGCCTCCGCACGGGACGTGGACAGTGTGGCCGGGATCGCCGGGCGGGCCCTGCCCAGCGTGGTCACCCTGCATGTCAGCGGCGCCGGCGAGCAGGGCACGGGCACCGGCTTCGTGCTCGACACCCGCGGGCGCATCCTCACCAACAACCACGTCGTGCAGCCCGCCGGATCAGGCGGTGAGATCACCGTGACGTTCAACGGCGGGGAGACCGCGCAGGCCGAGGTCGTCGGCCGGGACAGCGGCTACGACCTCGCCGTGGTGCGGGTGAAGGGCGTCAGCGGACTCACCCCGCTGCCTCTCGGCAACTCGGACAACGTGCAGGTCGGAGACCCGGTCGTGGCCATCGGCGCGCCCTTCGACCTGGCCGGCACGGTCACCTCCGGCATCATCAGCGCCAAGCAGCGGCCCATCACGGCCGGTGGCGAGAAGGGCGACGGCAGCGACGTGTCGTACGTCGACGCGCTGCAGACCGACGCACCCATCAACCCCGGCAACTCCGGCGGGCCGCTGCTCGACGCCCGGGCCCGGGTCATCGGCATCAACTCGGCCATCCGCTCGGCGGAGGGCGGCTCCACCGAGGACAGCGGCCGGTCCGGTTCGATAGGCCTCGGCTTCGCCATCCCCATCAACCAGGGCAAACGAGTCGCCGAGGAGCTGATCAACACCGGGAAGGCGACCCACCCGGTCATCGGCATCACCCTGGACATGGACTACACGGGCGACGGCGCCCGCGTGGCCGCCGAGGGCAGCGAGGGCGGACCGCCGGTCACCGTGGGCGGCCCCGGCGCCAAGGCCGGGATCAAGGCGGGTGACGTCATCCGGGAGGTCGACGGCCGGCCGGTGCACTCCGGCGAGGAACTGATCGTCAAGACGCGGGCGCACCGCCCCGGCGACCGGCTGGAGCTGACCGTGGTGCGCGCCGGCAAGGAGCGGACCGTCTCCCTCGTCCTCGGATCGTCCGGTGGCTGATACATGATGTCCGCGACCCGCGCAGTCGTCCCATCCGGCCCCACGGGGGGCCGGCAAGGCAAACAATCGGGAAAGCGCTCCCACCGTTCGCACTCGGAGGTCCCGGGACAGTACCGGTCGGACAGGATCGCCGGGTACCGTGGATCCGGCCCGGACCACGGCAAGACCCGCACCGACCACGAGGGCCGAGGACCGAGGACATCGCTAGGAGCTTCAGGTGTTCAATGACATAGGACCACTCGAGCTGGTGACGCTCATCGTCCTCGCCGTGCTCGTCTTCGGTCCGGACAAGCTCCCCAAGGTCATCCAGGACGTGACGCGCACGATCCGGAAGATCCGTGAGTTCTCGGAGAGCGCCAAGAACGACATCCGGGAGGAACTCGGCCCGGAGTTCAAGGACTTCGAGTTCGAGGACCTCAACCCCAAGACCTTCATCCGCAAGCAGCTGGACAACGAGGACCTGGGGCTCAAGGAGATCCGCAACGGCTTCGACCTCAAGAAGGAGATGGCCGAGGTCACCGACGCCGTCCACAGCCGTGACTCCGACACGTCCTCCGCGTCGTCCACCGACGCCGCCGGTTCGTCCGGTGGCCGTATCGACATGACGAAGAAGCCGGAGACGCCCGACCCGGACGACCGGCCGCCCTTCGACGCGGACGCCACCTGAGCGACACGCCCAGGGGCGTACGCCCCCGGGTGCGTGACGCGTTTCATACTCCGGTCGGGCTGTCTACGGCCTGAAGCGGGCGCCCGTGCGGCCCACGCGCCGGGCGGTTTCCCTGCTGCTCGCAGCGGTGTGGTTATGCTGCCGAGTTGTTGTGCGGACCGTGACGAGTACGCCCGAAGGGGGGCGGGCCGTTCCGGTCCGACTAGAGCGAGGAGGCGTCCGGGCACATGGAGACGACGAGTCGGGCAGTCGCGCAGACGCCGGCCGCGGAGGGTGGACAAGAGCTCCCCTCCGCCCGGCGTACGGTCGACGGCTACCTGCGTGCGCCCTTCCCGTGGTACGGCCTCGACGAGGCTTTCACGGGACCGCGCTGGCTGATGCAGGTCGGTACGACGGCCGACGGGGCCGTGGAACACGGGTCCATCGGGCACGGTGACGAGCCCACGCTGCGCAACGAGCATGCCGCCGGCGGCGATCAGGAGACCAAGGAGAAGTTCGCGGTCGTCGTGACCGTGGCCGCCCATCCCTCACGGCGCACGGCGGACGGGACGGGGCTGCTGGAGGCCACGTCCGTGTCCTCCGCCGCGTGGCTGGCCGGGGTGGGGCTGCTGTCCTTCACCTGGCCCGGGCAGATGGACCACGCGCTGCGGGACGACTGGCTGGAGCAGCAGACGGAGACGGCGTGGGTGCTGGCGGACGACCTGGACGGGTCCGACTGGTCGACGCTGTCGCTTCCCGTGGACGGGGTGCCCACGGCGTTCCACTACCGGGAGTCCGAGTTCGGCTGGGTGCTCGCCGGTTCCACCTCGGCCGGGGTGCACGTCGGGGCCTACGGCAGGGGCATCAGCGCGTATGGGCTCGGCTTCGCCGTGGTGAAGGACATCGCCGCGTACGCGTGAGATCAGGGGCGCCGTGTGTTTCGGCGCCCCGTCGCCGCAGGCGGCAGGACTCAGGGGCGGCTACGGTTGCTCGCGCCCGCGCGGCGGAGCCGCACATCGACACGGCCCCGCGCCCCTAGTCGGTTCAGAACTTGTTCCTCGGAGTGATACCGAGCGACAGGCCCGACAGGCCGCGCTGCCTGCCGCCCAGCTTGCCCGCGATCGCCCGGAGCGCCGAGCCCGCCGGGGAGTCCGGGTCCGACAGGACGACCGGCCTGCCGTCGTCGCCGCCCTCGCGGAGGCGGACGTCGATGGGGATGCTGCCGAGGACCGGGACGTTCGTGCCGGTCGTGCGGGTCAGGCCGTCGGCGACCGTCTGGCCGCCGCCCGTGCCGAAGACGTCGACCATCTCGTCGCAGTGCGGGCAGGGCAGGCCGGACATGTTCTCGACCACGCCGACGATCTTCTGGTGGGTCTGGACGGCGATGGAACCCGCGCGCTCGGCGACCTCGGCCGCCGCCTGCTGAGGCGTCGTCACGACCAGGATCTCGGCGTTCGGGACCAGCTGGGCCACGGAGATCGCGATGTCACCGGTGCCGGGCGGCAGGTCCAGGAGCAGCACGTCCAGGTCGCCCCAGTACACGTCCGCCAGGAACTGCTGGAGGGCGCGGTGGAGCATCGGGCCGCGCCACACGACGGGGGCGTTGCCCGGGGTGAACATGCCGATCGAGATGACCTTCACGCCGTTCGCCGACGGCGGCATGATCATGTTCTCGACCTGGGTGGGACGGCCGTCGGCGCCCAGCATGCGGGGCACGGAGTGACCGTAGATGTCGGCGTCGACGACACCGACCTTGAGGCCGTCGGCCGCCATCGCCGCCGCCAGGTTGACCGTCACCGAGGACTTGCCGACGCCGCCCTTGCCGGAGGCGACCGCGTAGACCCGGGTCAGGCTGCCGGGCTTGGCGAAGGGGACCTCGCGCTCGGTCTGGCCGCCGCGCAGGGCGGACGCCAGCTCGCGGCGCTGTTCGTCGCTCATCACGTCGAGCGTGACGTCGACGCGGGTGACCCCCTCGACCGCGGAGACCGCGTCGGTCACGCGCTGCGTGATCGTGTCCCGCATCGGGCAGCCCGAGACCGTGAGGTACACGGTGACCGCGACCGCCCCGTCCGCACCGATCTCCACGGATTTGACCATCCCGAGTTCGGTGATGGGCTTGTGGATCTCGGGGTCGTTCACCGTCGCCAGTGCCTCGCGCACCGCGTCTTCCGTAGCCATAGGACGATGGTACGGCGCCGTACCGGGGCGTAGGAAAGCGTCTCAGCGGTCGTCTGCGTCACGTCCCCGTGACCGTTCCGCCGGGAATACGACGGGGTCGTGACGGTGGCCGTCGCGCCGTTCCTCCATTTCCTTGACCATGTCCTGCAGCTCCGAGCGGATCCAGTCGCGAGTGGCGACCTCGCCCAGACCGATGCGCAGGGCGGCGATCTCGCGGGTCAGGTACTCGGTGTCCGCGATGGACCGCTCGTTCTGCTTGCGGTCCTGCTCCAGATTGACCCGGTCGCGGTCGTCCTGCCGGTTCTGCGCGAGCAGGATCAGCGGGGCGGCGTAGGAGGCCTGGAGCGACAGCATCAGCGTCAGGAAGATGAACGGGTACTCGTCGAAGCGCAGGCCGCTCGGCGCGAAGATGTTCCACACCACCCACAGGATGATGGCGACCGTCATCCAGACGATGAACCGCCCGGTGCCCAGGAAGCGCGCGATGCGCTCCGACAGCCGCCCGAAGGCCTCCGGGTCGTACTCGGGCAGGAACCGGCGCCGGCGCGGGAGCGGCTGGTCGAGACGGGTGGTGCGCGGCCGGGAGGAGGCCGTGGCGCCCGCCGGGGTGCGTTCGCGCAGGCTCTCGCGCTCAGGAACCATCGGTGGCCACCTCCTCGTCCAGGTGGAACTCCGTCTCCCGCCAGTCCTCCGGGAGCATGTGGTCGAGCACGTCGTCCACGGTCACCGCGCCCAGCAGCGCGCCGGACTCGTCGACGACGGGCGCCGCGACCATGTCGTACGTGGCGAAGAACCCGGCGATGGCGGGCAGCTCCGCCTCCGGGTCGAGCGGCTGGAGGTCGTTGTCCAGGATGGAGCTGACCAGGGAGGGCGGTGGCTCGCGCAGCAGGCGCTGGAAGTGGACCGTGCCCAGGTACTTGCCGGTCGGTGTGTCGTCCGGGGGCCGGCAGACGTACACCTGGGCGGCCAGAGCGGGGGAGAGGTCGCGGTTGCGGACCCGGGCCAGGGCGTCGGCGACGGTGGCGTCCGGGCGCAGCACGATCGGCTCGGTGGTCATCAGACCGCCCGCCGTGCGGTCCTCGTACGACATCAGGCGCCGCATGTCGGCCGCGTCGCCGGGCTGCATCAGGCTGAGCAGCCGCTCCTGGTCGTCCGTCGGCAGCTCGCCCAGCAGGTCGGCCGCGTCGTCCGGGTCCATGGCCTCCAGGACGTCGGCGGCGCGCTCCTCCTTCAGCTTGCCGAGGATCTCGATCTGGTCGTCCTCCGGCAACTCCTCCAGCACATCGGCCAGCCGGTCGTCGTCGAGGGCGGCGGCGACCTCGGCCCGGCGCTTGGGGGAGAGGTGGTGCAGGACGTTGGCCAGGTCGGCGGGGCGCAGCTGCTCGAAGGTGGCCAGCAGGTTCTCGGCACCCTGCCCCTGCTCCTCCAGGGAGAAGCCGGTGACGGCCGTCCACTCGACGGTCAGCGCCTCGCCCTTGGCGCGCCGGAAGGCACTGCCCTTCCTGCCCTTGCGGACGAAGACCCGGTCGATCTCCCACTCCCTGCGGGCCGGCAGCTGATGCACCGACAGGTCGAGGACGGTGACCTCCTCGCCGGGCTCGGTGAGCGTCACGCGCCGGTCCAGCAGCTCCCCGAAGACCAGCCGCTCGGTGGGCCGCTGCTCGAAGCGCCGGACGTTGAGCACGCCGGTGGTGATGATCTGGCCGGACTGGATGGCGGTGACCCGGGTCATCGGCAGGAAGATGCGGCGGCGGGTGGCGAGTTCGACGACGAGGCCGAGCAGCCTCGGCGGTCGCTGCCCCACCCGCAGCATGACGACCAGATCACGGACCCGCCCCACCTGGTCACCGGCTGGGTCGAAGACGGCGACGCCTTGGAGGTGCGATACGAAGATCCGGGGGGCGCCCGCTGCCATGGCCGCGGCTCCTTTTCGTGCGGGGTGGTTCGTGGTGGCTGTCTGTGCGGCTGTCTTTGTGCCTGTGTCTTCCGAATTGCCCGCTCGGGTGGGCTTCAGGCTAGCCCGTCCCGATCGGGGCCGCGTCGGCGGGCGGTCCGGACGGACTGGCTCCGACCTGCCCGCACGACCCCGGTACCCTGCGGTACGCCGTTCAGGTCTCCCGTCAGAGAGGCAGCCCCACCTGTGACTCCGATTCGCCAGAGCCGCAGCCGCAGTGCCGCACTCGCCAGCGCGATGTGCGCGCTGCTCGTGACGGGAACGGTGCTCACCGGCTGCGCGGAGGATCCGAACGAGGGCACCAACGGGGTCGGCAGACTCCCCGCCGCGAAGATCCAGAGCAAGACCCGGTCGGCCGCCGAGACCGCCGGGGCGGTCCGGGTGCACGGCAACGTCGTCAGCGGCGAGCGGACGTACGCGCTCGACATGCGGCTGAAGGACGACGGCGGCGACGGCTCGGTCACCACCCAGGGCGCGACCTTCAAGCTGCTGCGCATCGGCGAGCAGCTCTACGTCAAGGCGGACGCCGGGTTCTGGGCTCACGGCAGCGGCCAGGGCGAGGACGGCGAGGGGGACGCGGCGGCGGCCTCCAAGCTCGACGGCAAGTTCGTGAAGGTGCCGCAGGGCGACCCCTCGTACAAGAAGTTCAGCGGTTTCACGGACAAGGCTCTCCTCCTCGACGGTCTGCTCACCCTGCACGGGACGCTCGCGACGGACGGCCACGACGAGGAGGCGGGCGTCCGCACCATCCGCGTCACCGGCGACAAGGGCTCCGGCGGCACCCTGGAGGTCTCCCTGGAGGGCAAGCCGTATCCGCTGCGCCTGGAGCGGGCCGGCGGGGCGGGCACCCTCACCTTCTCCGCCTGGGGTGAGGACTTCTCCCTCAGGGAGCCGGAGAAGAACGAGACGGTGGACTACGGCAAGCAGCTGCCGGCGTCGTAGGCCGTCAGGCCCGTTTGCGCCGCTTCAGCAGCAGGCGGGGCAGCCCCGCCGGGATCGGCCGGCGGGTGATCGCCGGGGACGGCAGGGGCGGCTCGGACAGGGAGCCGTCGGGCAGCGGCGCCGTCTGCCCGGTCGGCTCCAGACGCAGCACCCGGCACTCGCGGGCCCAGCGCTCCGGCACGGCCTCGCCGTCGGGCGCGTTCAGCCGTTTGCCCTTGAGCTCGGCGACCGCCGCGTCCCACGCCTCGGAGCCCGGTGCGAGCTGCGTGATCCGGGCCGTCCAGGTGACGAGCCGGCCGCCCTTGTCCTTGCTGCGGACCGTCACCTTCGCCTCGGCGCCGTCCGCCAGCCCCGGCAGCGGCTGCTCGCCGGGCCCGTCGCCGACCAGGCAGGCGGCACCCTCGTGCCACACGTGCCACAGCGCGCGCGCCGGGCCGTCGGGGCCCTGGACCCAGACGAGGCCGGACTTCTTCGTGGCCTCCTCGACGAGGGCCTGGTCGAGCAGCTCGCTTGTCATGGGGCCCAGCCTAACCAGGCCGCTCACAGCCATCCGTTCCGCTTCAGGGCGCGGTGGATGCCGAGACAGACGACCACCGTGAAGCCCAGGATCACCGGGTAGCCGTAGCGCCAGTGCAGCTCGGGCATGTAGTCGAAGTTCATGCCGTACACACCGCACACCATCGTCGGCACGGCGATGATCGCGGCCCACGAGGTGATCTTCCGCATGTCCTCGTTCTGGGCGACGGACGCCTGCGCGAGGTTGGCCTGGAGGATGGAGTTGAGCAGCTCGTCGAAGCCGAGGACCTGCTCCTGGACGCGGGCCAGATGGTCGGCGACGTCCCGGAAGTACTTCTGGATGTCGGGGTCGATCAGCCGCATCGGCCGCTCGCTCAGCAGCTGCATGGGCCGCAGCAGCGGCGACACCGCCCGCTTGAACTCCAGCACCTCGCGCTTGAGTTGGTAGATCCGGCCGGCGTCCGAACCGCGCGGCGCGCCCTTGCGCCCCGGGGAGAACACCTCGGTCTCGACCTCGTCGATGTCGTCCTGCACCGCGTCGGCGACGGCGATGTACCCGTCGACGACGTGGTCCGCGATGGCGTGCAGCACCGCCGAGGGGCCTTTGGCGAGCAGCTCGGGGTCGTCCTGGAGGCGGTGCCTGAGGGCCCGCAGGGAGCCCTGCCCGCCGTGCCGGACGGTGATGAAGAAGTCCCGTCCGGTGAAGCACATGACCTCGCCGGACTCGACGACCTCGCTGTTGGCGTCGAGCTGGTCGTGCTCGACGTAGTGGATGGTCTTGAAGACCGTGAACAGGGAGTCGTCGTAGCGCTCCAGCTTGGGCCGCTGGTGGGCCTGGACGGCGTCCTCCACGGCCAGCGGGTGCAGCCCGAACTCACCGGCGATGCCGGAGAATTCGGCCTCCGTCGGCTCGTGCAGGCCGATCCACACGAAACCCCCGTCGCGGCGCACCAGGCGCACCGCCTCGTGCGGGGTCAGCGCGGTCCCGGTCTCGATGCGGCGGCCGTCGCGGTAGACGGCGCAGTCGACGACGGCGGAGGACGCGGCGGGGCTGCGGGTGGCGTCGTAGGTCGCGCCGTCCTTGCGCAGCGAGACACGGGACGGACGGACGACTGCGCGCAGGTCGCGGATCATCGACATGGCGGGCTCCTTCGCGGGCAGGCAACGAACGGCGCCGGCGACGGGTGGAACCACCCGGAATGAGGACGTAGTGACTACGGATGTTTGGCACGTCCACAAAGCGGGGAGCACCGCACCGTCGCGGTGGCCGGTTTCGTTACTGATTCAGCTACTGAGGCAGATCAGGCAAAGCGAAACGAAGCGCTCTTCCGCGGTGAAGCGAGTGCGAGAGGTGGCAGCCAGAAACAGAAGCAGCTACATCGGCGGCGCGAAGAGCGTGGTGCTACTGCACGGTCGACTTCGATCCATTGCAGCCCCACCTCCTCCGGCCGGTCCCTCGTAAGGGAGTTCCTTCGGCGTCGGGGCTTGATCGCGACGCTTCTGCGTGCTGCCCCGAACCACCGGGCAAGAGTAGCAGCCGACACAACTGTCAAGGTGCTGCTTTGCCCGCTACTGACGAGTTCTATGCTCGCCGCATGGCAGATGTTCTTCCTCTGGTCGAGGCCCGGTTGCGCACCGCGCTGGGCGAGCCGGACGCGCGCGCGGCGGTCACCTTCCTGGGCACGGACCGCGTCGAGGTGCTCCGCTTCCAGGAGGGCGGCATCGTCCGCTACGCCACGCTCGGCATGTCCGCGCACCCCATGGCGGACCCCACGGCGGTGGTCGCCGACCCCGTCAAGGGTCCGCGTGCCGAGCTGGTCCTCTCGGTCCGGTCCGGTCGTGCCGACACCGACAAGGTGCTCCGGCCGCTCGCCGTGCTCGCGGCGTCTCCACAGGTGGAGGGCCTGGTCGTGGCTCCCGGCGCGTCCCTCGACGTCGGTGAGCCGCTGTGGCCGGGCGCCCCGTTCACCTCGGTCCTGGTCGCCGAGCCGGGCGGCCTGGTGGAGGACCTGGAGCTCGACGAGCCCCTCGACCCCGTACGGTTCCTGCCGCTGCTGCCGATGACCCCGAACGAGGCCGCCTGGAAGCGCGTACACGGCGCGCAGGCGCTACAGGAACGGTGGCTGAACCAGGGGACGGACCTCCGGGATCCGTCCCGGAAGTCCGTCCCGCTGGAGTGAGAAAGCTCACCAACGCCGATCTGTGCAGCGTCAGTTGGCGAAGACGGTGACGCCGTCCTCGGTCGCGTGCTGCGGCTCCAGCTCCTCCGCTTCCTGGGTGAGGGCCTTGCGCCGGACGACGACCACGGCCGCGCCCGCCACCGCGGTGAGCGCCGCCACCACGAACGGGATGTGGATGTCGGTCCACTCCTCGATCTTCGGCGCGAAATACGGAGCGGCCGCCGCCGCGAACCAGCGCACGAAGTTGTAGCCCGCGCTCGCCACCGGCCGGGGCGCGTCCGAGACGCCGAGGGCCAGCTCGGTGTAGACGGTGTTGTTCACGCCGATGAAGGCGCCGGACAGGATCGTGCAGACGACCGCGGTCGGGTGGGAGCCGTAGCCGAGCGCCAGCACGTCGGCCGCGAGCAGCACCAGGGAGCCGCCGAGCACCTTCAGTGAACCGAACCGCTCCTGGAGCCGGGGCGCCACGATCACCGAGAAGACGGCGAGCAGCACACCCCAGGCGAAGAACACCGCCCCCGACCGGTAGGGGCTCATGTTCAGCACGAAGGGCGTGAAGGCCAGCACCGTGAAGAACGTGTAGTTGTAGAAGAACGCCGAGACCGCCGCGGAGGCGAGGCCGCCGTGACCGAGGGCCTTGATCGGGTCCAGCAGCGAGGTCTTGCGGGCCGGCTTCGGCTGCTCCTTCAGGAACACGGTGATGCACAGGAAGCCGATGGCCATCAGGAACGCCGTGCCGAAGAACGGGTAGCGCCAGCTGGCGTCGCCGAGCAGGGCGCCCAGCAGCGGGCCGCAGGCCATGCCGAGGCCGAGGGCCGACTCGTACAGCAGGATCGCCGCCGCACTGCCGCCGGCCGCCGCGCCGACGATGACCGCGAGGGCCGTCGAGACGAACAGCGCGTTGCCGAGGCCCCATCCGGCCCGGAACCCGACCAGTTCGCCGACGGAACCCGAGGTGCCCGCGAGCCCGGCGAACACCACGACGAACGCGAGGCCGAGCAGCAGGGTCCTGCGGCCGCCGATCCGGCTGGAGATGAAGCCGGTCACCAGCATCGCGACGGCGGTGATGAGGAAGTACGAGGTGAAGAGCAGGGAGACCTGGCCGGCCGTGGCGTCCAGGCCCTGGGCGATGGACGGCAGGATCGGGTCGACGAGCCCGATGCCCATGAAGGCGACGACCGAGGCTCCGGCGGTCGCCCACACGGACTTGGGCTGCTTCAGGAGGCCGCCCGCTCCGGCGTCGAAGGGGTCCATTGCTTGCCGCCTTTCCCGGGACGAAGGTAGTTGGTATATACACACACTAAGTTAGCCAAGCTAATTAATGCAAGCTACATCTAGTGTGGCCGGTGAAGGGTTCCGTCCGGATGGGTGATCGTCCTTGACGCGGCGCGGCGGGGGTAGGACCGTGGGGCCCTATGAGGGGCGAACCCAGTTGCCCGAAGTGCGGTGGCCGGGTCAGGGCTCCCGGCCTCTTCTCCGACTCGTGGCAGTGCGATGTACACGGCACCGTCCATCCGGTGCAGCCCGTGATACCGCCCAGCGTCGACGCCCTCAACGTCGTGGTGCACCGCACTCAGGTGCCGTTGTGGATGCCGTGGCCGCTGCCGGTGGGGTGGCTGTTCACGGGTGTGGCCTGCGCGGGCGACGACCGCACGGGCGGCCGTGCGACCGCCGTCGCCTGCACGGGGCCCGGGCCGCTCGGCGGGATGGGCGAGCTGATCCTGGTGGCCGAGGAGCTCGGGGTCGGGCTCGGGGCGCGGTACGCCGGCATGGACGGTCCCGACCCGGGGCCGTACATGAACGTCGAGAAGCCGCCCCAGGCGAAGGTGCTGGCCGCCGGGCGTCCCACGCCGTTGTGGCATGTGGCCGGGGCGCCCGACGACCGTGCCGTCTTCGCCGGTGAGGCGCTGGGGATGTGGCTGTGGGCCGTGGTGTGGCCCGAGCAGTCGGGGCTGCTGATGTACGACGAGCTGGTGCTGACGGATCTGCGGGACGCCGGGGCGGAGGTCGAGCTGGTTCCCTGCGGCGCCCTGTCCCCGCGACTGCTGGGGGCCTGAGGCCTGTAGGGGGTGCCTGCCGGGTTCGGGTGTGACATAGGGCGTGGAGAAGCCGGTTATCCTGGAGCGGCCCTGTTCGTGTCGTTCGTGTCTGGAGTCCGTGTCGTGCGCATCGATCTGCACACCCACTCCACCGCTTCCGACGGTACGGACACCCCCGCCGAGCTGGTGCGCAAGGCCGCCGTGGCCGGGCTGGACGTCGTCGCGCTGACCGATCACGACACCACCCGCGGGCACGCCGAGGCGATCGCCGCGCTGCCCGAGGGGGTCACGCTGGTCACCGGGGCCGAGCTCTCCTGCCGGCTCGACGGGATCAGCATGCACATGCTGGCCTACCTCTTCGACGCGGAGGAGCCGGCACTGCTCGCCGAGCGGGAGCTGGTCCGGGACGACCGGGTGCCGCGCGCCCAGGGGATGATCGCCAAGCTCCAGGAGCTGGGCGTGCCGGTGACGTGGGAGCAGGTGGCGCGGATCGCCGGTGACGGGTCCGTGGGGCGTCCGCACGTGGCGAGCGCGCTCGTCGAGCTGGGCGTCGTGCCGACCGTGAACGACGCCTTCACGCAGGACTGGCTGGCCGACGGCGGCCGGGTCTTCGTGGAGAAGCACGAGACCGACCCCTTCGAGGCGATCCGGCTGATCAAGGGCGCGGGCGGGGTCGCGGTGTTCGCGCACCCCGGGGCGAGCAAGCGGGGACGCACGGTACCGGAGGCCGCCATCGCGAAGATGGCCGCTGCCGGGCTGGACGGTGTCGAGGTCGACCACATGGACCACGACGCGGACACCCGCGCGCGGCTGCGGGGGCTGGCGAAGGAGCTCGGGCTCCTCGTCACCGGGTCGTCGGACTACCACGGCAGCCGCAAGACGTGCGTGCTCGGGGAGTACACGACGGATCCCGAGGTCTACGGGGAGATCACACGACGGGCCTTCGGGGCGTTCCCCGTGCCGGGTGCCGGCGGAGCCGTCTGAGGTTCCTCTTCTCCCGTAGGTCCATTTCCCTTTTTCTCACTCGGCGCTGCCCGCCGTGCTCACTCGTTCCGCCGTGCGGAACGCCGGGGCCACAGCGGTCAGCCCCCTGCGCAAGGCTCACCATGTTCGACGTCGCCGTCTTCGGCTCCCTCTTCCTGACCCTCTTCGTGATCATGGATCCCCCGGGGATCACACCGATCTTCCTCGCGCTCACCGCCGGCCGGCCCGGCAAGGTGCAGAAGCGGATGGCCTTCCAGGCCGTCTGTGTCGCGGGCGGTGTGATCACCGTGTTCGGGCTTCTCGGGCACCAGATCCTGAACTACCTGCACGTGTCCGTGCCCGCCCTGATGATCGCGGGTGGTCTGCTGCTCCTGCTGATCGCGCTGGATCTGCTCACCGGAAAGACCGACGAGCCGAAGCAGACCAAGGACGTGAACGTCGCCCTCGTGCCGCTGGGCATGCCGCTGCTGGCCGGGCCCGGGGCGATCGTGTCGGTCATCCTCGCCGTGCAGAAGGCCCACAGCGTCGCCACGCAGGTGTCGGTGTGGGCGGCGATCCTCGCCATCCATGTCGTGCTGTGGATGGTGATGCGCTACTCACTGGTGATCATCCGGATCATCAAGGACGGCGGAGTGGTCCTGGTGACCCGGCTCGCGGGCATGATGCTCTCCGCCATCGCCGTGCAGCAGATCATCAACGGTGTCACGCAGGTGATCCAGGGGAGCTGAGGGGCCGCGTCAGGCCTGGAGGGTCAGGACGCCGCGGATCTCCGCTGCCGCGTTCGGGTGACCGAGGTACTCGTCCATCTTGTGCGCCCGCTCACGGCCGTTGGAGACGGCCAGCTGGGTGACCTTCCCCCACCGCTCGTCCTCCAGGGGGCAGCCGATGGCCACCGCGTCGGTGGGGCACCAGACGTTGACCCAGTCACGCACCCTGGGCGGCTGGTGCGGGCCCCGGGTGAGGAGCCGCTCGTTGACGCCGTCCAGGCCGAGCGGACTGCCCGCGGTGACCAGCAGGACGGGGTCCAGACCGTCGGGGAGCCGGGACAGGAGGTCCATGCCCACGACCGTGCCCAGACTGTGCGTGACCAGCACCAGCTCGCCGCTGGTCGGCATCGTCTCCATGACGCCGTCCAGCACGGCCTGGCGCACGGCGCTGTCACCGAGGTACAGGTCGACGTCCCGCAGGAACGTGGCGATGGTCCACTCGTCCACGTCGGACCTGGCGGCGAGCCAGCTCAGCGGCCGGTGCAGCGCCCCCACCAGGCCGGCGCCGAAGCCCTCGGTGGTGGCCGGCCCGTTCTGCGGCATGCCGGCCCGGGCGGCCGCCTCGTAGAGCAGCCGCTCGTAGGACCCCGTCGGCGACTCCGCGGCGAACACCTCGGCGGCGGCGGCGGCGTTCACCCGGTCGAGTCCGAGGGGCTCGACCGTGCTCTCCCTGCCGCTCACGAGGTCGTGCAGTCTCGTGCCGTAGAACGGGAACCACACGTCCTCCGGGTCGAGCGGCGGGAGCGACGCGAGGGTGAGTCCGCGGTTCAGGCCGGCCGTCCAGGTGCGGCGCAGCTCGTCGGGGTACCGCTCGTGCTGGTCCCGGCCGTGCAGGAAGACCAGGTGCTGACGGCCTCCGAAGGCGGTGGCGCGGGCCCGGAGCCCCACCCTGGGCCGCTGGACCCCGGTCTCGGTCAGGGGCACCGTCAGCGAGGCCGCGGGAGCCGCCGACGGGCTCGTGACGCCCGCGCTCCTCCTCTCGGGCTCCGCCCCGGGCACGGGCGACGGGAGGGCCGGCGGAGCTGTCATGGCCTGGTCCAGGCCGCTGTCCGGGCCCATCTCCGCCAGCAGGGCACGCCGCTTCGGGTCGAGGTCCAGACCGGCCAGGTGCTTGAGGATCGCGCTGATCCGGACGCCCTCGTTGGCGACCCACTCGATGGCGTCGTCACCGTCGCCCTGCTGCCAGGGCCGGCCGTCCTTGCGCAGCACGCGGCCCTGGTCGTCCTTCTTCGGCACACCGCTGTGGTGCAGCGCCACGACCTCCCACTGGTCGTTGAAGACCGGGGAGCCGGAGTTCCCCGGTTCCGTGTCGGTCGTGTAGTGCACGAAGTCGTCGAGCCGGACCAGCACCGCGTTGTCGCGCAGGGCGATCTCCTTCAGCCGCCCCTGCGGATGGCCGATGATGTTCACCTTCTCGCCGAGCACCAGCTTGCCGATCTGCACGCTCAGCCGGTTCCAGCCGAAGATCTCCCCCGGCGGTGGGCCGTCCGGAGCGGGCACCACCGCCACCAGGGCGAAGTCGAGGCGGCGGTCCGCCGCGAAGAAGGAGTCGGGATCGAGTTCCACCCGGACGACGGTGTCGGGCAGGTTGTCGGCCGTGACCTGGGCGTTGAACTCCGCGAAGCAGCGGCGGGCGAAACTCTCGTCCGGCAGGACGTGGTGGTTGGTCATCATCAGCCGCGGCGAGACCAGGAAGCCGGTGCCGTGCGGCAGCTCGCGGCCGTCGCGCCGCAGGGTGATCCGGGCGACCGTGGCCCCGGCCCTGACCCCGCGCGGCAGGAAGCTCCAGGCCTGGAGCTCGTTGGACAGGTCGATGATCCGCTCGTTGGCGTCGGGCAGGTCCATGGCCTCGCGGTGGATGTCCGCCACCACCGCCGAGGGCGACAGACCGCCCCGGCCGAGGATCCGGTCGGCGCGGACGGCGAGCGCGTCCGGGGAGTCCGGGAACCGCACGCCGGCCGCCAGCCCCGCCTCGACCCGCTCGCGCTCGGTGGCGGAGTCCTCGTAGCGCCGGGCGGCCTCGGCGGCGGCCTGCTCGTGCAGTTCCCTGTGGGACCGGTCCGTCACCGACATGCTCCACCGTCCTGTTCTGGTTCGCGCCTGTGCCCCCCAGCCAGTACGCCCCCGGCCGCCGAGGTCCGCAACAGCGAAGCCCCCGCACGGCCGATGCCGGGCGGGGGCTGCGAAGCGTGGGAGAGCTGCGCGCGTTATGAGGCCGTGGTCTCGGCCGGGCGGATCCAGAGGCGCTGCCCTATGGCGGCCGCCTGCTGAACGATGCGGTTGACGGAGGCGGCGTCCACGACGGTCGTGTCCACAGGTGTGCCGTCGACGTCGTCGAGTCGCATGATTTCGAAGCGCAAGGGCTTCTCCCTTCGTCTGGTCATCCTCCTGAGGAGAACTACTCGGTGGTGCGGCCCACCGGGCTCGGTGCCCGGTGTTCCGTATGGGTCAACAGAGAGGCACGGGTCAAACATTCCCTACGCTAAGGAAATTTTTCGAACGGCTAATTACTGTGCCGTAAGAATGTGGTTACGGGACCGATCGGGACCGGTTGTGTTCGCAGCGTGACCGCCGGGACAATGGACGTGATGAACGACGACCTCGCGGCCCTCCACGCCCGCATCGACCGCACCAACGAGCTGCTCCAGCGCATGCTCGCCGAGGTGGCGAAGACGCCCTCGACCCACGCGATCTTCGTCGATGCCGGGTACCTGTACGCGGCCGCCGGACGCCTCGTCGCCGGCACGGAGGACCGCCGCGCCTTCGACCTCGACGCCGAAGGCCTGATCGACGCGCTCATCGACAAGACCCGCACGATCTTCGCGGACAGCCGGCTGCTGCGGGTCTACTGGTACGACGGCGCCCGGCGCCGCATCCACACGAGCGAGCAGCAGACCATCGCGGAACTGCCGGACGTCAAGGTGCGGCTGGGCAACCTCAACGCCAACAACCAGCAGAAGGGCGTCGACTCGCTCATCCGCTCCGACCTGGAGTCCCTCGCCCGGCACCGCGCCATCAGCGACGCGGCCCTGCTCGGCGGCGACGAGGACCTGGTGTCCGCGGTGGAGGCGGCCCAGGGGTACGGCGCCCGGGTCCACCTCTGGGGCATCGAGGCGCCGGAGGGCCGCAACCAGGCGGAGCCGCTCCTGTGGGAGGTCGACAGCCAGCGCACCTTCGACCTCGACTTCTTCAAGCCGTACGTCTCCCGCCGCACGGCCCAGGTCCACGAGTCGGCCGCGGGCCGGCCCACCCGGGAGGACGTGCGGTTCGTGGGCGCCCAGATCGCCGCGAAGTGGCTCGCGGCACGCGGCCGGGACACCCTGGTGGAGTTGCTGCCCGGCCACCCTTACCTGCCCGGCTCGGTCGACCAGGACCTGCTCGTGGAGGCGGAGGGCCTCCTGCAGTACTCGCTGCGCGGCCAGGCGGACCTGCGGCGCGCCCTGCGCGACGGCTTCTGGGAGCATTTGCGGACGCAGTACTAGGGCGCTCCGGTGCCCCGCCGGACGCCGGCGAGGACCGGCCCGAAGCCGGACACCCCTAGGCCGTTCCGATGCCGTCCCAGAAGTCCGCGAGGGCGTGGGCCGTCGGCAGGGGACGGTCGGCGTTGGGGGAGTGCTCCGCTCCCGTGACGACCGTGCGGTGCGCGCCCAGCCGCAGCGCCATGTCGTCCAGGACCGCCACCGGCCAGGTGTCGTCATGCGCGCCCGACAGGACGTGGAACGGCAGCGGGACCGCGGCCAGTTCGGCGACGCGGTCCGGCTCGGTGCACAACTGGCGCCCGGTGGCCAGCAGTTGGGCCGGGCTGTGGCCCAGCCAGCGGCGGCGCAACTGCTCCTGGTCACCGAGGCCGCGAGCGGGCCCCCCGACCTCCTCCGGCGGACCCATGGCCCGGATGGCCTCCCACACCTCCTCCATCGACAGCACGGCGAGCGCGTCCCGCAGCAGCTTCACGCGCTGCTGCTGGGAGACGGAGATCTCCGCCGGACCGGACGAGACCAGGGTGAACGAGAGGAAGGGGGAGGGGTCGAGCAGCACGGCCGCACGGGCGATCTGCCCGCCCAGTGAGTGCCCGACGAGATGCAGGGGCGTGCCGAGGGCCTCGGCCTGCGCGAGCACGTCCCGCGCCAGTTCCGGCTGCGCGTAGGCCGATTCGTCGTCCCGAGGACCGTCCGACTCGTGCTGCCCCCGCCCGTCCACGGCGACGACCCGGTATCCCCGCTGTGCGAGCGGCTCGTGCAGCAGCCTGAAGTCCTCTTTGCTGCCGGTGAACCCGGGCAGCATCAGGACGGCTCCCTTGCCCTCCACGCCCGCCGCCGGTGACGAGTCGACGACGGCGAACTCGCCGCGTGAGGTGCGCAGGCGGCAGGCGCGGGCGCCCGGGAGCGGGGGGAAGGCGGGGCGGCTCGTCACGGGGTGAGGGTAGCGGGTGGGGACCGGCCGCGTGGCCCCCGGCGAACGCCGACGGCCCGGCCCCCGTGCGAGGGGGCCGGGCCGTCCGGGAGGGGGTGTCAGCCCTCCGTGGGCTCCGCGGCGGCCGTGGCCTTGCGGGTGCGGCGGACCCGGGGCTTCGCCTCCGCCGTGTCCTCCGAAACCGTGGCGGCCGCGGTCGCCTTGCGCGTACGGCGCGGCTTGGCCTCGGCGGTCTCCGGCTCCTGAGCCGACTGGGCCGGGATCTCGGCGACGGCAGGCGCGGCCTCGGCGGTCTTGCGGGTGCGGCGGCGCGGCTTGGCCTCCGTGCCCTCGGCCGTGTCGACGGCGGACTCGGCCGCCGCGGCGGTCTTCCGCGTCCGGCGCGGCTTGGCCTCCGCGGCCTCCGCGTCCCCAGCCGCGGCAGCCGTCTTCCGCGCGCGCCGGGGCTTGGCCTCGGTCGCCTCGACCGTGTCGACGCTCGCCTCCGCCTTGGCGGTGCTCGCCTTGCGCGTACGGCGCGGCTTGGCCTCGGTGGTCTCCGGCTCCTGAGCCGACTGGGCCGGGATCTCGGCGACGGCAGGCGCGGCCTCGGCGGTCTTGCGGGTGCGGCGGCGCGGCTTGGCCTCCGTGCCCTCGGCCGTGTCGACGGCGGACTCGGCCGCCGCGGCGGTCTTCCGCGTCCGGCGCGGCTTGGCCTCGACGGCCTCCGGCGCCTCCGTGGTGGCCGCGGGCTCGGCGGCCTTGCGGGTGCGGCGGCGCGGCGCGGCCTCGGTGGCTTCCGCAGTGTCGACGGCGGACTCCGCCGCCGTGGCCTTGCGCGTACGCCGGGGCTTCGCCTCGGCCGGCTCGGCGGTGTCCTCCGTCGCCGCGGCGGTCTTGCGGGTGCGGCGCGGCTTGGCCTCGGTCGCCTCGGCCGTGTCGACGCTCGCCTCGGCCTTCGCGGCCGTCTTGCGGGTGCGGCGCGGCTTCGTCTCCGAAGGCTCCGGCGCGGATTCGGTGGTCCCCTCGGCCGTGTCGACCGCCGACTCGGCCGCGGACGCAGCCGTGGCCTTGCGGGTGCGGCGGCGCGGCGCGGCGGCGACAGCCTCGGGCGCCGCGGAGTCCGTGGCTTCGGCGACGGCCGTCGTCTCCGGGGCCGACGGCGTCACCGCGGCCTCGGTCTCGACCGCCGGCGTCTCCGACCGGCGCGTGCGGCGGCGACGCGACTTCGCGGTCGCCTCCGGCGCCTCAGCGGTCGTGCCCTCGGCCGACGCGACGGCGTTCACCGCCTGCTCGGACGCGGGGGCCTCGACCGCCGCGACCGGAGCCGGCTCGGACTGGGCCCCGCCGCGGGTGCGGCGACGGCGACGCGGGGTGCGAGGAGCCGTGACGGCGTCCGCCTCGGCGGCGCCGCCGGTGGCCGTGGTCTCCGGCGCGGTGCTGCCGGCGGACTCGGGCGCCCCGTCCAGTACGGCCCCGCCACGGGTACGGCGGCGGCGACGCGGCGTACGCGGCGACCGCTCGCGGTCGGCCGAGCGGGACTCGTCCCGGTCGCCGCGGCCGGGACGGCCGCCGCGCCCGCGCGGCCCACGGCCGCCCGGCTCGCCCAGGTCCTCGAGCTCCTCCGCTTCCAGCCCGGCGCGCGTACGCTCCGAGCGCGGCAGGACGCCCTTGGTGCCCTCGGGGATGCCGAGGTCCGTGTACAGGTGCGGGGAGGTGGAGTACGTCTCCGGCGGGTCGCTGAAGCCCAGGTCCAGCGCCTTGTTGATCAGCTGCCAGCGCGGGATGTCGTCCCAGTCGACGAGCGTGATCGCCGTACCCTTCGCACCCGCGCGGCCGGTCCGGCCGATGCGGTGCAGGTACGTCTTCTCCTCTTCCGGCGACTGGTAGTTGATGACGTGGGTGACGCCCTCGACGTCGATGCCGCGGGCGGCGACGTCGGTGCAGACGAGCACGTCGACCTTGCCGTTGCGGAAGGCCCGCAGGGCCTGCTCGCGAGCGCCCTGGCCGAGGTCGCCGTGGACCGCGCCGGAGGCGAAGCCGCGCTGCTTGAGCTGGTCGGCCAGGTCGGCCGCGGTGCGCTTGGTGCGGCAGAACACCATGACCAGCCCCCGGCCGTCGGCCTGGAGGATGCGCGCGACCATCTCGGGCTTGTCCATGTTGTGCGCGCGGTAGATGAACTGCTTCGTGTTCGCGACCGTCGCGCCCGCGTCGTCCGGGGAGGTGGCGCTGATGTGCGTGGGCTGCGACATGTAGCGGCGGGCCAGCCCGATGACCGCGCCCGGCATGGTGGCCGAGAACAGCATCGTCTGCCGCCGCACCGGAAGCATGTTGATGATCTTCTCGACGTCGGGCAGGAAGCCCAGGTCGAGCATCTCGTCGGCCTCGTCGAGGACCAGGCACTTGACGTGCTTCAGGTTCAGCTTCTTCTGCCCGGCGAGGTCGAGCAGCCGGCCCGGGGTGCCGACGACCACGTCGATGCCCTTCTTCAGGGCCTCGACCTGGGGCTCGTAGGCCCGGCCGCCGTAGATGGCGAGGACGCGCACGTTGCGCGCCTTGCCCGCGGTCAGCAGGTCGTTGGTGACCTGCGTGCACAGCTCACGCGTGGGGACGACGATGAGTGCCTGCGGGGCGTCGGTGAGGTCCTCGGGCTTGGCGCGCCCGGCCTCCACGTCTGCGGGGACGGTGACGCGCTCGAGGAGCGGGAGGCCGAAGCCCAGCGTCTTGCCGGTGCCGGTCTTGGCCTGGCCGATGACGTCCTTGCCCGAGAGGGCGACGGGGAGCGTCATCTCCTGGATGGGGAAGGGGGTGAGGATGCCGACGGCCTCCAGGGCCTCGGCGGTCTCGGGGAGGATTCCGAGCTCTCGGAACGTAGTCAGGGTGCTGCCTCTTCTGTGTGGGCGGCGCGAGGCGAGCGCGGGGTCGTGTCAGACCGTGCCGGGGACGTCGGCTGCTTACGGGCGGGCCGAAAAGCACGGGACCGCGCCGACGCTCTAGCGCTCGTGCCGCTGAGGGTGTCCCCCTCCGGGTCTCGTACGCACTGGGGCGGACGGCCGGGGAGGGCTGTCGGGTCGGAGCCGATCGGGCCACCGACCGGGCATCCTCATACGTGCGGCCTGTCGAGGTACGTCAACGTACCAGCAGGCGCATTACCACCATACCCCGGAATCCCGCACATGTGATGGCCGATTCGGTCACGTAGTCGTCGTCACAGTGATTGACCAGGGCCTTACGCCTCCCGGCGGGCGGGCTATTGTGCGCTTCATGACGAGCTCTGACAAGCCTGAGAACGCCAAGGACACCGACGCCGCCGCACCCACCTCCGTCGCCGCCCGGGACTGGGCGACGGCCTCCGCCGACCCTCAGTACCGCGCCGCGGTCGTGGACCTGCTCGGCGCGCTCGCGTACGGGGAGCTCGCGGCGTTCGAGCGGCTCGCGGAGGACGCCAAGCTGGCGCCGACGCTGGCGGACAAGGCGGCGCTGGCGAAGATGGCGTCGGCGGAGTTCCACCACTTCGAGAGGCTGCGCGACCGGCTCGCCGAGATCGGGGAGGAGCCGACGCGGGCGATGGAGCCGTTCGTCGCCGCGTACGACGGGTTCCACAAGCAGACGGCCCCTTCCGACTGGCTGGAGGGACTCGTCAAGGCCTACGTCGGCGACTCCATCGCCAGTGACTTCTACCGGGAGGTCGCCGCCCGGCTGGATTCCGACTCCCGCAAGCTGGTGCTGGCCGTCCTCGACGACACGGGCCACGGCGGCTTCGCCGTGGAGAAGGTGCGGGCCGCGATCGACGCCGACCCGCGTGTGGGCGGACGGCTCGCGCTGTGGGCGCGGCGGCTGATGGGCGAGGCCCTGTCGCAGTCCCAGCGGGTGGTCGCCGACCGGGACGCGCTGTCGACCATGCTGGTGGGCGGCGTCGCGGACGGCTTCGACCTCGCCGAGGTCGGAAAGATGTTCTCCCGGATCACCGAGGCGCACACCAAGCGGATGGCCGCGCTGGGGCTGGCCGCCTAGCGTCCGGCCGTCCGGCCGGCCCGCGTCGTCATCGGCGCCGCCACCGTCGGCGACCCCTCAGGCGGTCGCCGATCGGCGGCGCAGTCTTCCCGCGGGGCGCAGCAGCAGCGACAGCGAGGCCACCGAGACGATCACCGCGCCGAGCAGGACGAGCAGCACGTGCCCGGCGTCCAGCGCGCTGTGCATGACGAACGCCCCGAAGAGGGCGCCGGCGACACCGGTCGACAGGACCATGGAGCGGGCCGGAAGACGGTGCGGCAGGCGGTGTGCGGCCGCCCACGCCAGAGCCAGGCCGAGGATCGCGGAGCTCAGCGCTTCCAGAAGCATGTCGGGTTCCCTCCCACATGGCCGGCCTGCCCAAATCGGTCGTAGCCCGTCTTACCCCTGACCTGCGGAATCCAATCCCCCTGGGGGCGACTTGTGCTCCATCCGTGAAGGAACCGGTGTGCCGCAAGGACGAGCGGAGGCTACGCGGAAGGGGTGTCCGAGAGAGGGCAACGCAAACGGGGCGGGTCGGCCGACAGCCGTCCCGCCCCGTTTCGCGCATGCGCTTACAGCGCGCCGAAGCCCACCTTGCGCGGGGCCGGCTCACCGATCTCGACGTACGCGAGACGGTCGGCCGGGACGAGGAGCTTGCGGCCGTGCTCGTCCACGAGGCTCAGCAGCTGCGACTTCCCGGCCAGTGCCTCGGCGACCACGCGCTCGACCTCCTCGGCAGTCTGACCGCTCTCCAGAACGATCTCGCGGGGCGCGTGCTGCACGCCGATCTTGACCTCCACGGCTTTGTCCCTCCGACGGTCAGTGATGTGCGCGACCTTCCGCGCCGTACGCAGCACACATTAGCCCGGTGAGGGGACGTACATGCTCCGCCCGAGAACGCCACGAGCGAACATCGGGCGGGAACAAAGCGCCCGTCAGTGGTGCGGCTGGTCCATGCCGTGCAGCGGGAAGCCCGCGATACCGCGCCATGCCAGCGAGGTGAGCAGCTGCACCGCCTGGTCGCGCGGCACGCTGCGGTCGCTGTGCAGCCAGGACCGCGCCACCACCTGGGCGAGGCCGCCCAGGCCCGAGGCGAGCAGCATCGACTCCGCACGCGACAGGCCGGTGTCCTCGGCGATGACGTCGCAGATCGCCTCGGCGCACTCGTTCGTGACCTTGTCGACGCGCTCGCGCACGGCGGGCTCGTTCGTCAGGTCCGACTCGAAGACCAGGCGGAAGGCGCCGCCGTCGTCCTCGACGTAGGCGAAGTAGGCGTCCATCGTCGCCCGGACGCGCTGCTTGTTGTCGGTCGTCGACGCGAGCGCGTTCCGTACGGACTGGATGAGCGACTCGCAGTGCTGGTCCAGCAGGGCGAGATAGAGATCGAGCTTGCCCGGGAAGTGCTGGTAGAGGACCGGCTTGCTGACGCCGGCACGCTCCGCGATGTCGTCCATCGCGGCCGCGTGGTAGCCCTGGGCCACGAAGACCTCCTGGGCGGCACCCAGAAGCTGGTTGCGTCGGGCACGGCGCGGCAGGCGTGTGCCCCGCGGGCGAACCGCCTCTGTCTGCTCGATGGCTGTCACGCCGCCTCCCAAAGTCGTCCACATGCGGATCTGGCCGCGTCGCCATCGTACTTTTCGGTAACCGTGGTGCGCGCGGTGAGAGCGCAGAATTTCACGGACCGGACAGTTATGAAAGCGGTTGCGAAGGTTTCAAACAGGGTCAGAGCGGGCAAAATGCTGCCTCTTTCCTGTTCTGTGGAGCTGTTCGTCGCCCGTCGGCGGCGAACGTCACCGGTAGTCGTCCTCGTCGAGCGAGACGATCCTGGCCTGTTCCACCAGGTCGGCCTCGTTGGCGCGGCCCGGGTCGACGGCGGTCAGCGGGTCGTCACGGTTCGGCGCGATGTCCGCCTGCTGCTCCGCCGCGTCGACCTCGGGGGCCTCGACGTCGAACTCCTGCGCCTCCTGCGCGTCCTCGACCTCGAACGTCTCCGGGTCGGTGGGGTCTACGGCCATGATGGGCTCCCTTCCTACGAACGTCCCTGGGAATGCAGGGGCCACACGCGGGTGCCCTCTGTATGAGCCTAGGAGACACCCGTTCCGGACGCTATGCGATCCGCGTCCGGGACGTGACGCGCTGCTCATCCCGTTGACTGCTACCCACGAGTGCTCGGGTGCCTTCTCTTCCGTCCCCTCAACAGGCCGAATCCTGTGACGGCGAACACAGGCGAACGCATGAGCCACTGTGTGATCGTCTCGTAACATTGCCGCATGTCTTCGACCGAGCTGCCGTTCGTGCCGCCCGCCAATGTGCTGCCGAAGGTGGGGACCGTCCGGGTCGCGGAGGGCGAGCGCCTGCGGTCGGTCGAGCTCCCCGGGGTCACGCTGACGGTCCGGTCGCGGCCTCCCGCGCGTGACGGGCTGCCTCCCGCTCTGTACGTGCACGGGCTCGGCGGTTCCTCGCAGAACTGGTCGGCGCTGATGGCGCTGCTGGACGACTCCGTCGACAGCGAGGCCCTCGACCTGCCGGGTTTCGGAGACTCCCCGCCACCGGACGACGGCGACTACTCCGTCACGGGGCACGCGCGCGCGGTCATCCGTTACCTCGACGCCTCCGGGCGCGGTCCCGTGCACCTGTTCGGGAACTCGCTCGGGGGCGCGGTCGCCACCCGTGTCGCCGCGGTTCGGCCCGATCTGGTCCGTACGCTCACGCTTGTGTCTCCCGCCCTGCCGGAAATCCGCGTGCAGCGCGCCGCCGTGCCCACGGGGCTGCTGGCGGTGCCCGGTGTCGCCCTGCTCTTCACCCGGCTCACCCGGCAGTGGACGGCGGAGCAGCGCGTCCGCGGCGTGATGGCGCTGTGTTACGGGGATCCGGGGCGGGTGACGCCGGAAGGATTCAGCAACGCCGTGCAGGAGATGGAGCGGCGGCTGCGGCTGCCGTACTTCTGGGACGCGATGGCGCGCTCGGCGCGCGGGATCGTCAACGCGTACACGCTGGGCGGCCAGCAGGGGCTGTGGCGCCAGGCCGAACGGGTTCTCGCGCCGACTCTCCTCGTCTACGGCGGCCGTGACCAGCTCGTCGGCTTCCGAATGGCCCAGAAGGCGGCCCGGGCCTTCCGTGACTCGCGGCTGATGACGTTGCCGGACGCGGGGCATGTGGCGATGATGGAGTACCCGGAGACGGTGGCCATGGCGTTTCGCGAACTGCTCGAGGATGCGGGAGAGTTGGGCGCGCAGCGGGCAAGGCGGGCCGGCCGGGCGGATGCCGGGGGCGACGCCGTCGACAGAGAAGGCACCGACGAGAGCATGGGGGGCTGAGGCGCGACGTGGGACGCCACAGCCGCCGCGGGCCGGTCGTCAAGGGCGACAGCGCGGACACAACCGCAGAACGGGACCGCCAGGACGGCCGGGCCGGATCCGAGCAGGGTCAGGGACCAGGCCAGGGCCAGGCGCCGGACAGGAGCCGTGGCGGCCGTACGGCACCGCCGCCGGGAGCACGCAGACTGCCGGGACCCCGGCCCGCCCCCGCGGACGGAACACCGCCGCACGGCATGCCACGCCTGCCGGACGGCTGGCTGCCGGACGGCACGCCCGCGCGTGGTGTTCCCCGGCTGCCGGACGGCACTCCTGCGCGTGGCGTGCCGCGGCCGCCCGACGGAACTCCCGCACAGGGGGCTCCCCGGTCGCCGGACGGTACACCGGGGCGTGGAGTACCCCGCTTCTCCGAGGGCACTCCCGCGCGAGGTGTTCCGCGGTTTCCGGACGGGACGCCTGCGCACGGGGTTCCGCGCATGCCGGACGGCACTCCGGCGCGCGGAATGCCGCGATCGCCTGACGGGACGCCCGCGCACGGAATGCAGCGGTTGCCTGACGGGACGCCCGCACGCGGGGTTCAGCGGATGCCTGACGGGACTCCCGCGCGTGGGACGCCCCGGGTGCCCGGGGGCGCGACCGCGCACGGCTTCGGGAAGGCCCGGGGTGGGCACCCCGAGCAGCGGGAAGCCGGAGGCGGCTGGGGTGAGTTGAAGGGGACGGGCGGGGGACCCGCCCGTGCCGGTGTTCCCATACCGCGGCAGCGCCGGGCCTCCGTGACCGGGCCGCGGCAGGACTATCTCGACGCCTTCGTCGAAGAGGAGGACGACGTCTTCGCGCCCCGTACGCCCGCCTCCGCGCATGCCGCGGACGCCTGCGCCTCCGTCACGGACTGGAACGTCGGCACGCCGGCCGACTCCGGGTCCGGTCACGACGACGCGGGACCCACCGGCACGCCCGTGCCGGGCAGGGGCGGCAAGGGCCGTGCCTTCACCGGCATCGCGGCGGCGGCCGTCACGACCGTGCTGGCCGTCATCGTCGCCGGCCAGGTCACCGACGACCACGCCGGCGCCAAGGTGCAGTCACAGTCGGCCACCGACCAGGCCCGCGACGTCCGGGACACCGCGTCCCGCGCGGACGGCCGGGGCCCGGCCCCCGAGGCCGCACCGCTGACCTACGACGAGAAGATGGGCCGGACGTACCCGCTCGGCGCCGAGCTCAAGGGCTCGGGGAAGTTCGACGCCGTTCCCGGCATCGCCAAGGCCCCGGGCGCCGGGCAGAAGTTCACCTACCGCGTGGACGTGGAGCAGGGGCTCGGGCTGGACGGCGCGCTGTTCGCCGAGGCCGTACAGAAGACGCTCAACGACCGGCGCAGCTGGGCCCACAACGGTGCGCGCACCTTCGAGCGCATCTACTCCGGCAAGCCCGACTTCGTGATCACTCTCGCCAGCCCCGGCACGACCGCCGACTGGTGTGCCAAGTCCGGACTGGACACCACCCAGGACAACGTCTCCTGCGACTCGGCCGCGACCGAACGCGTGATGATCAACGCCTACCGGTGGGCACAGGGCTCGGAGACCTACGGCGCCGGCAAAATCCACGCCTACCGGCAGATGCTGATCAATCACGAGGTCGGCCACCGCCTCGGCTACGGCCACGTCACCTGCGACAAGGACGGCGACCTCGCGCCGGTCATGCAGCAGCAGACCAAGTTCCTCGACCACGACGGCATCCGCTGCCGCCCCAACCCCTGGGTTTACCCCGGGAGTTGACAGGCCGCACAGGAGGTGTGGCGCGGCTCGCGTTGACATGCTCGGAAAGTTCGTTCATATTTCTGGGCATGTCGCCCCGTCACGCCTCCGTTCGCGCCGCCATCGAGCTGGCGCTCATCGGCGTGACCCCGCTGTGCGTGGCCGACATCCACTGTTGCTGACGCCCGCCCCAGGCGCGCGTCGCTGACCCTCTCCGTGACTTCGTCGCGGCTTCTTCGACGACCCGGCGCCGGGCAGACGTCTGTCTTCTTTCGTCTCACCCTTCGTCATTTCGTCTCGCGATCCGAGATCTCGTGATCGAGACGCCTTCCGAGAGGTCGTCATTCCGATGCGTCAAACGTCCGTCAGAGCGCGCCGCGTGGCCGCGGCATCCGTCAGCCTGGTCCTGGCAGCGGGTGCCGCCGCCTGCGGGCCGAAGGACAACGATGCCAAGGGCGCCGGCGGCGACTCCACGCCCCACAAGGGCGGCACCCTCACCGTCCTGAACGCGGGCCCCCAGCAGGACTTCGACCCGGCCCGCCTGTACACCTCCGGCGGCGGCAACGTCCCGTCCCTGGTGTTCCGCACCCTCACCACCCGCAACCGCGAGAACGGCGCCGCCGGCGCGAAGGTCGTCCCCGACCTCGCCACCGACACCGGGCGCCCCAACAAGGACGCGACCGTGTGGACGTACACCCTGAAGAAGGGCCTGACATACGAGGACGGCACCCCGATCACCTCGGCCGACATCAAGTACGGCATCGAGCGCTCCTTCGCCCCCGAGCTGTCGGGCGGCGCCCCCTACCTGCGGGACTGGCTGGTCGGCGCCGCCGACTACCAGGGCCCGTACAAGGACAAGAAGGGCCTCGACGCGATCGAGACGCCGGACGAGCGGACCATCGTCTTCCATCTGAACAAGCCCGAGGGCGAGTTCCCCTATCTCGCCACACAGACGCAGTTCACGCCCGTCCCGAAGAACAAGGACACGGGCACGAAGTACGAGGAGCACCCGGTCTCCTCCGGGCCGTACAAGGTCGTCCGGAACGACAACGACGGTGAACGGCTGGTCCTGGAGCGCAACCCGCACTGGTCCGCCGCGACCGACGCCGAGCGCAAGGCCTACCCGGACAGGATCGACGTGCGGTCCGGGCTCGACTCGTCCGTGATCAACCAGCGGCTCTCCGCGTCGCAGGGGGCGGACGCCGCCGCGGTCACCACGGACACCAACCTCGGCCCCGCCGAACTGGCCAGGGTCACCGGCGACAAGGACCTCGCCGCGCGTGTCGGCACCGGGCACTTCGGCTACACCAACTACATCGCGTTCAACCCGTCCATCAAGCCGTTCGACAACGCCAAGGTGCGGCAGGCGATCTCGTACGCCATCGACCGGTCGTCCGTGGTCAACGCCGCGGGCGGTTCCGCACTGGCCGAGCCCGCCACCACCTTCCTGCCGGACCAGAAGTCCTTCGGCTACACGCCGTACGACCTGTTCCCGGCGGGCAAGGCCGGTGACCCCGCCAAGGCCAAGGCGCTGCTGAAGGAGGCCGGTCACCCGAACGGCCTCACCGTCACGCTGACGCACTCCAACGCCAAGGACTTCGAGACCAGCCCCGAGATCGCGACCGCCATCCAGGACGCCCTCAAGAAGGCCGGCATCACCGTCAAGCTCCAAGGCCTGGAGGAGAACGACTACTCCGACAAGATCCACGACGTGAAGACCGAACCCGGCTTCTTCCTGGCCCACTGGGGTGCCGACTGGCCCTCCGGAGGACCGTTCCTTGCCCCGATCTTCGACGGCCGGCAGATCGTCAAGGACGGCGCGAACTTCAACACGGGCCTGCTGAACGACAAGTCGGTCAATGCCGAGATCGACGCGATCAACAAGGTGACGGATCTTGACCAGGCCGCCACGAGGTGGGGTGCGCTGGACAAGAAGATCGGCGAGAAGGCCCTGACCGTCCCGCTGTTCCACCCCGTCTACAAGCGCCTGTACGGCGAGGACGTCAAGAACATCGTGATCAGCGACTGGACCGGTGTGCTGGACATCTCGCAGGTCGCGGTGAAGTGACGCCGTGAGTGAGGCACTTCTCGCCGCCGAGGCGGCCGTGACGGGCACCTCCGTCCCGGCCGCCTCGGGGGCCCGTCAGTTCTGGCGACGGCTGCGCACGCGGCGCGCCGCCCTCGTCGCGGCCGGAGTCGTCGCGCTGCTCGTCCTGGTCGCGCTCGCCGCGCCACTGCTCACCGCCGTCGAGGGCCAGGACCCGACCACCTACCACCCCTCCCTGGTGGACTCCGCTCGCGGAGGCGTGCCCATCGGGTCCCTCGGCGGAGCGAGTGCCGACCACTGGTTCGGGGTCGAACCGCAGACCGGCCGGGACCTGTTCGCCCGGCTCGTGTACGGCGCGCGCGTGTCCCTGGGCGTCGCCCTGGCCGCGACCGTCGTGCAGGTCGCCCTCGGGATCACCCTGGGTGTCGCGGCCGCGCTCGGGAAGCGATGGGTTGATCAACTGTTGAGCCGGTTCACGGACGTCATCGTCGCCATGCCGCTCATGATCATGTCGCTGGCGCTGCTCGCGATCGTGCCGTCGAGCTTCCCGCGGCCCGTGCTCGTCGCGCTCGTCATCGGCCTGATCGGCTGGGGCAACATCGCCCGGATCGTACGGGCGCAGACGCTCACCCTCAAGGAACTCGACCACGTCTCCGCGGCCCGGCTCAGCGGCTGGGACACCTGGAGCATCGCCCGCCGCGAACTGCTGCCCGGGATCGCCGCACCCGTCATCACGTACGCGGCGCTGCTCGTCCCGGCGAACATCACCGTCGAGGCCGCCCTGTCCTTCCTCGGCGTGGGCGTGAAGCCGCCGACGCCCTCCTGGGGACAGATGCTCACCGCCGCCGACGTCTGGTACCAGGCCGCCCCGCAGTACCTGCTGCTGCCCGCGGGCGCGCTGTTCGTCACGGTGCTCGCCCTCACGATCCTCGGCGACGGCGTCCGCACCGCCCTCGACCCGCGCGCGGCCTCCCGGCTGCGCGTCGGCACGGGACGCAAGAGGGAGTCGAAGACCACCGACGGAGGCGTCGCGTGAGCGGATTCCCCGGATTCGTCCTGCGCCGGGCCGTCGGCGCCGCGGTCACCCTGCTCGCCATCTCGGTGATCGTCTACATCGTCTTCTACGCCACCCCCGGCAACGTCGCCCAGATCACCTGCGGCCCGCGCTGCTCACCGGAACAGGTGCACCAGGTGGCCCGGCAACTCAACCTGGACGACCCGCTGTTCGTGCGGTACGGGCACTTCCTCCAGGGCCTGGTCGCCGGCCAGGACTACTCGACCGGTACGTCCGTGCAGCACTGCTCCGCACCCTGCCTCGGCCTGTCGTACCAGAGCGACCAGCAGGTCACGCAGCTGATCTGGGCGAAGCTCCCGGTGAGTCTGTCCCTGGTGGCCGGGGCGATGGTGCTCTGGCTGGTCCTCGGTGTCGGCACCGGCGTGCTCTCCGCATGGCGGCGCGGCCGGTTCTCCGAGCGCGTGCTGACCGGCGTCACCCTCGCCGGCACGGCCACCCCGGTCTTCGTCATCGGCCTGGTCCTGATGATCGTCGTCTGCGGGGAACTGCAGCTGCTGCCCTTCCCGCAGTACGTCGCGCTCACCGACGACCCCGAACAGTGGGCGTGGAACCTGTTGCTCCCCTGGCTGTCCCTGGCCCTCATCGAGGCCGCCGCGTTCGCCCGGCTGACCCGGGCGTCGATGCTGGAGACGCTGGCCGAGGACCACATCCGCACCTTCCGCGCGTACGGCGTCGGCGAACGGTCGATCGTCGGGCGGCACGCGCTGCGCGGGGCGTTCGCGCCGGTCATCGCGCTGAACGCCAACAACGTCGGGTCGGCGATCGGCGGCGCGGTGCTCACCGAGACGCTGTTCGGCCTGCCCGGCATCGGACAGGAACTCGTCCATGCCGTCAACGTCGTCGACCTGCCGGTCGTGGTCGGCATGGTCCTCGTCATCGGATTCTTCGTGGTCCTCGCCAACGCCGTCGCGGACGTCCTGTACGCGGTGGCCGACCGACGGGTGGTGCTGACATGAGCCTGGTCGACGTGACCGGCCTCCGCGTGGACTTCGGCGCGCTGCGTACCGTCGACGGACTCTCCTTCCGGCTGGAGGAGGGCGCCGCCCTGGCCCTGGTCGGCGAGTCCGGCTCGGGCAAGTCGACCGTGGCGGCCGCCCTGCTCGGCCTGCACCGCGGCACGGGCGCGCGGGTCGAGGGCACGGTCGAGGTGGCCGGCACCGATGTGCAGCGCGCCCCCGAGGAGGAACTGCGGCGACTGCGCGGCGGACAGGCCGCCATGGTGTTCCAGGACCCGCTGTCCTCCCTCGACCCGTACTACGCGATCGGCGACCAGATCGCCGAGGTGTACCGCGTGCACACGCGTGCGTCCCGGCGGGCGGCACGCGCGCGTGCCGTCGAGGTCCTCGACCGGGTGGGCATCCCGGACGCGGCCCGACGGTCGCGGTCCCGGCCGCACGAGTTCAGCGGCGGCATGCGCCAGCGCGCCCTCATCGCCATGGCGCTCGCGTGCGAACCCCGCCTGCTGATCGCCGACGAGCCGACGACCGCCCTCGACGTGACGGTCCAGGCCCAGGTCCTCGACCTGCTGCACACGCTGCGCGCGGAGACCGGCATGGGCCTGCTGCTGGTCACGCACGACGTGGGCGTCGCCGCCGAGAGCGTCGACGAGGTGCTGGTGATGCGGCACGGCCGGGCGGTCGAACACGGCCCGGTCGCCGGCGTGCTGGGCGCACCGGCCCAGCCGTACACCCGGGATCTGCTGGCCGCCGTCCCCCGGCTGGACGCGCCGCGCAAGGCCTCGTCGGCCCCCGAGGAGGTCGTCCTGGAGGCGACCGGCCTCGGACGCGAGTTCGGCCGCGGGAAGCGGACGGTCACGGCCGTGGACGACGTGTCGCTGACCCTGCGCCGCGGCGAGAGCCTCGGGATCGTCGGCGAGAGCGGCAGCGGCAAGACGACCCTCGGGCGCATGCTCGTCGGCCTGCTGGAGCCGACGGCGGGATCGCTGAGCTTCGAGGGCCGCGCGCACCCCGGGGTGAACCCGGCGGTGCAGATGGTCTTCCAGGACCCCGTCTCCTCCCTCAACCCCCGCCGCAGCGTGGGCGAGGCCGTCGCCGACCCGCTGCGCGCGCGTGGTGAGCGGCAGGAGAAGCGCATCCGGGAGCGCGTGGGAGAACTGCTGGAGCGCGTGGGTCTCGAAGCGGCGCACTACGACCGCTACCCCCATGAGTTCAGCGGCGGTCAGCGCCAGCGGGTCGGCATCGCCCGGGCGCTCGCGGCCGAGCCGCGCGTCATCGTCTGCGACGAGCCGGTCTCGGCCCTCGACGTCACCACCCAGGCCCATGTGGTCGCCCTGCTCGGGGAGTTGCAGCGCGAACTCGGGCTCGCCCTGGTCTTCGTCGCACACGACCTGGCCGTCGTCCGCCAGGTCAGCGACCGGGTCGTGGTGATGCGGCGGGGCAGGATCGTCGAGGAAGGGCCCGTCGAGGAGGTGTACGAGTCGCCCCGCGACCCGTACACCAGGCAGCTGCTGACCGCCGTACCGGCGCTCGATCCGGAGGCCGCCGCGCGACGCCGGGCGCAGCGACGGGAGCTGGCCGCAGCATGACGATCCGTGTCCGCTTGATCTCCTAGCGCGACAGAACGCGACCCGCACGGGAAAGTTACGACCGTTCACCCCTTTTGGTGGTGCGACGGACAACCGTCCGTCGCACCACCGCCTTGTCCGCATACGTTCGTCCCGCTGCGAGCCGCCGGGCAACGGCGGCTCCCCATACGGGAGATCGGGGGTGCACTCGTGCGCATCGGACTGCTTACGGAGGGTGGCTATCCGTACGTGAGCGGTGACGCCAGACTCTGGTGCGACCGGCTGGTGCACGGACTCGCCCAGCACGAGTTCGACGTCTACGCGCTCAGCCGCAGCCAGCACCAGGAGGACGAGGGCTGGATCCCGCTGCCGCCGAACGTCCGCCGGGTGCGCACCGCGCCGCTGTGGATGGCCGAGGACGACGAGGTGGTGCTCGGGCGCCGTGCGCGCCGGCGGTTCGCCGAGTGCTTCGGGGAACTGGCCGCCGTGCTGTGCGGGACGCCCGGGAGCGCTTCCGCCGGGGGGCTCTCCGGGAGTGTGCCGACCCCTGAGGCGGACCGTTTCGCCAACGCTCTGTACGGCCTCGCGGAACTCGCCCGCGAGGAAGGGGGGCTGGTGGGAGCCCTCCGTTCGGAGGCCGCCGTACGCACCCTGGAACGCGCCTGTCGTGCGCCGGGCGCTCATCGCGCGGCGCGTGAGGCGCGCGTACCGGATCTGCTCGCCGTCGCCGCGCATCTGGAACGCGCCCTGCGCCCCCTCTCCCTCGACTGGTACGAGGACGACGGGCTCGGCGCGGTCGACCTCTGCCACGCCGCGTCCGGCGGCACGGCCGCCCTGTCCGGCCTGCTGGCCCGGCACTTCACCGGCGTGCCCCTGATGGTGACCGAGTACGGCGTGCGCCTGCGGACGCACTACCTCACCGCCCCGGACGCCCCACCCGCCGTACGGTCCCTGCTGGCGGCCTTCCAGAGCCGGCTCGCGGCCGAGGCCTACGGGCAGGCCGAGGTCGTCACCGCCGGCAACACGCACGCCCGCCGCTGGCAGGAGCGCTGCGGTGCCGATCGCGAGAAGCTCCGCACGGTCTACCCCGGCATGGACGCCCGGCCCTTCGCCGAGGTCGGCGAGTCCCCGGACGGCGCGGATCCGGACACCCTCGTCTGGGTCGGCCGCGTCGAGCCCGCCCGGGACCTGGTCTCGCTGCTGCACGCCTTCGCGGAGATCCGCAAGCAGGAACCGAGGACGCGCCTGCGCATCGTCGGCGCCCCCGCCGGCCCCGAGGGTGCGGCCTACCTCGGCCACTGCAGGACACTGGCCGCCCAGCTCTTCCCCGACGAGGCCGAAGGCCCGCACGCCGCCGGGGACAACCCGGTCTCCTTCGAGGAGGTCGGCGGCCCCGACCTGCCGGCCGCCCCCGACGCCTACGCCTCGGGCGCCGTGACCGTCCTCTCCAGCGTCGTCGAGGGCTTCCCCCTCAGCCTCGTCGAGGCCATGCTCTGCGGGCGCGCGACGGTGTCCACGGACGTCGGCGCGGTCGTGGAGGTCATCGGCGGCACCGGGCTCGTCGTACCGCCGCGCAATCCGCGGGCGCTCGCCCAGGCGTGCGTGGCGCTGCTGCGCGACCCCGAGCGCCGTGCGCGGCTGGGTGCCGCCGCGCGCGCCCGTGCCCTCGAACTGTTCACGGTCGAGCAGAACATCGAGGCATTTCACGGCATTTACCTGGAGATCGTCTCCCGCGCACCCGTCCGCCGCTTTCTCCTCGACGGAGCGGGAGAACCGCTGCCGTTCGCGGTTCCCGCCGAGGCCCACGTTCCCGTCCGCTGGACCGCCGCGTCGCCCCGCCTCACCCGAGGCGGCCCCGGCTGGGCGGCGGGCAGCCCCGTACGCGCCACCACTCCCGCCCCGGCCCCGGAGGGAGCGCGATGAACGACGTGGGCGCACGGGGCCGTCCGGGAACCCCGACCGGCCCCGGGGCGCCGGACGCCCGCTCGGAGAAGGAACCGGATCCGGCGACCACGGGCTCGCCCGGTCCGGAGGCCGCTGCCGAGCGGGCGAAGGCCGCCGACGGTACGCCGCCCCTCGAACCAGGGCAGAGCACCGGCCACAAGGCACCCGTGCGGCACGAACCGGACACCGGCCGCAAGGCGTCCACCCCGCGCCGGGGGGCCGCCGACCCGGTGAAGGCGCTGATGCACCGCCACCGCGAGCTCTGCGCGCGTGCGGTGGACCCTCTTGAGATCGCCGCCGGCCTGGAGGCGCACGGCATCACCGACCGGACCGCCGCCCGCTTCCGCCACCGGGACGTCTTCTCCCTCGCGGAGGAGATGTACGCACGGGTCTCCCGTGACGGTGACGCACCCCTGCCCGCGGCGCCCGCCGCACCCCGGGTACGCGCCGACTGGGCTCTCCTGACCCTCCTGCCCGGGGCGCTGTGCGCCGCCGCCGTGACCGCCGTGCACCTCACCCACGGGCAGGCGCGGCTGCTCGCGGCCACGGCCGGTGCCCTCGCCGTGGCCCTGGCCCTCCGCGCGGCCCTGCGCCGAGGTCCCCTGAGCAGGACCGGCGCGGACCGACCCGGACCACGTCCCGGTGCCGCCAACGGCCGAACGGCCCCGTGGACCGTGTGGCTCGTCGCCTACTCCCTGCTGGGCAACGGCCTGCTCCTCGGCGCCCTCGCCGGAGGCCCCGACACCCTGCCCACCGGCACGGCCGACGGCCCCTGGCCCGTCACGGCCGCCCCGGTCCTGGCCCTCGCCCTGGCCTGCGCGCCCGCTGCCTGGACCGCGCACCTCTTCACCGCGCGGGCCCGCCGCAGACTCGCCGCCAGCCGCGGCCTGGAGGACTTCGCCGCCGCCGTACGCCCCCTCGTGCTCGGCACGATCGCCCTGTTCCTGGGGGCCCTGGCGGCCCTGCTCACCCTCTGCACGGCACTCCTCGACGAGCCCGCTGCCCCTGCGGAGGCCCTCACCCTGGGCGCCCTCCTCTTCCTGGCCCGCCTCCTCACCACGCACGGCTTCACCTATGCGCCCGCCGTGGTCCTCACCGCGACGGCCACGGCCGAGGCGGCCGCCCTCGCCACCGTCTTCGCCTCACGCCTCCCCGGTCTGGGCTTCCTGGCCACCCCCGCCGAAACCCTCGTCACCACCTGGGGCGCCGGCAGCGTCCCCACCCTCGCCTGCGGGGCGGCGGCCATGGCCCTCCTGGTCCACACGACCCGCAAGCTGACCCGGGCCTCGGCCCACGCACCGCCGGAGCACGCGCGCTGACCGCCGCGGGCGCCGGCCCCACCGGCGCAGGCAGCATCCGTCCCACCCCTTCCTTTCCGCCTCGAGGAGAACCCGCATGACCACCCACCCAGGAACCCCGGCGACAAGGGGAGCCGCGCGATGAGAGTCCTGTTGATCGGAGCCAACGGCTACATCGGCCGCTTCGTCGCCGACCGCCTGCTCGCCGACCCCGCCGTGCAGCTCACCGCCCTCGGCCGCGGCGACGACGCCGACGTCCGCTTCGACCTCGCCTCCGGCAGCCCCGGCGCCCTCACCCGCTTCCTCGACGCGGTCCACCCGGGCGTCGTCGTCAACTGCGCCGGCGCCACCCGAGGCGGAGCCCGGGAACTGACCCGCCACAACACCGTCGCCGTGGCCACCGTCTGCGAGGCCCTGCGCCGCAGCGGCTGCGGAGCCCGGCTGGTGCAGATCGGCTGCAGCGCCGAATACGGCCCCAGCCAGCCCGGCTCCTCCACGGCCGAGGACGCCGTACCCCGGCCCGGCGGTCCGTACGGCGTCAGCAAGCTCGCCGCCACCGAACTGGTCCTCGGCTCCGGCCTGGACGCCGTCGTCCTGCGCGTCTTCTCACCGGCCGGACCCGGCACCCCCGCCGGCTCCCCGCTGGGCCGTCTCGCCGAGGCCATGCGCCGCGCCATGCAGTCCGGCGACGGCGAGCTGAAACTCGGCGGCCTCGGCGCACAGCGCGACTTCGTCGACGTCCGCGATGTGGCCCGTGCCGTCCACGCCGCCTCGCTCTCCGCCGCGCAAGGCGTCATCAACATCGGCTCCGGCCGCGCCGTACGCCTGCGCGACGCCGCCGCGGTCCTCGCCCGCGTCGCCGGGTACGGCGGCGCCCTCCACGAACTCGACGGCCCGCCCGGTGCCCTGCGCTCGGCCATCGGCCACCCGCGCCCCGACCCGGACCACGCGCCGCCCGTCGCGTACCCGTACCCGGACGGCTGCGGCAGCTGGCAGCAGGCCGATGTGCGCACCGCGCGCGACCGGCTCGGCTGGCGTCCGCGCATCGGTCTGGAGGAGTCCCTCGCCGACATCTGGATGGAGGCGGCATGCCGCATCTGACCAGCACCCGGCGGCGCACCTCGGGCACGGAGCTCCGACCCGGGGTCGGCGTCCCCGGCTACGCGCACCCCCTTCTCGCGCCCACCGAGTGGGGCGAGCTGACCCGCCCGGGCACCCCGCTGCACTGGGTGGTCCTCAACGTGGCCGACGGCCCCGGAGCCCGCCCCGACCCGCACTGTCTGGAGGCGGCGGGCCGACTGCGCAACGCGGGCGTCCGCGTCCTCGGCCATCTCGACATCCGGTACGGCACCCGGAACTTCGGCGAACTGATCTCGGACGCCCACCGGTTCGTCGACTGGTACCAGGTCGACGGATTCCTCCTGGAGCGCTGCCCGGCGGACCACGCCGGGCTGCCCGAGATCCGCCGCACGGTCGCCACGCTCCGCGTGATCCGTGACACTGCCCACATCGTTCTCGGCCACGGCATCCACCCGCACCCCGGGTACGTCGAGCTCGCCGACCAGCTGGTCACCTTCTCCGGCCCCTGGAGCGACTACCGCTGGTCGCAGGTGGCCGAGTGGACCGTGGACCATTCGCCCGGGCGCTTTTGCCACTTCGTCCACGGCGTACCCCGCCCCCACCTGGCGGAGGCACTGCGCATCGCCCGATGGCAGGGCGCCGGAACGGTCTGGATCACCGACCACACGGACCAGGGCGGCCACACCGACCCCTGGGAGGCGATGCCCGGCTACTGGGACGAATTTGTCTCGCGTATCGGAACGGGTGTCTCGGAATGAAAAAGCGCATGGCACTGTTACGGGGAGAACAACCGTAGTGATTGACCGACCAACGGAGTCCCCGTGTCGCTGCCACCCCTGGTCGAGCCGGCTTCCGAGCTCACCGTAGACGAGGTCCGCAGGTACTCCCGCCACCTGATCATCCCCGACGTGGGGATGGACGGGCAGAAGCGGCTGAAGAACGCCAAGGTGCTGTGTGTGGGCGCCGGCGGCCTGGGCTCGCCGGCGCTGATGTACCTGGCCGCCGCGGGCGTCGGCACCCTCGGCATCGTGGAGTTCGACGAGGTCGACGAGTCGAACCTGCAGCGCCAGATCATCCACAGCCAGGCCGACATCGGCCGCTCCAAGGCGGAGTCCGCCCGCGACAGCGTCAAGGGCATCAACCCGTACGTGAACGTGATCCTTCACGAGGAGCGGCTCGAGGCCGACAACGTGATGGACATCTTCAGCCAGTACGACCTGATCGTCGACGGCACGGACAACTTCGCGACCCGCTACCTGGTCAACGACGCCTGCGTGCTGCTGAACAAGCCGTACGTGTGGGGCTCGATCTACCGCTTCGACGGGCAGGCGTCCGTCTTCTGGTCCGAGCACGGCCCCTGCTACCGCTGCCTGTACCCGGAGCCCCCGCCCCCCGGCATGGTCCCCTCCTGCGCCGAGGGCGGCGTCCTGGGCGTGCTGTGCGCGTCCATCGGCTCCATCCAGGTCAACGAGGCCATCAAGCTCCTCGCCGGCATCGGCGAGCCGCTGGTCGGCCGACTGATGATCTACGACGCCCTGGAGATGCAGTACCGCCAGGTCAAGGTCCGCAAGGACCCCAACTGCGCGGTCTGCGGCGAGAACCCGACCGTCACCGAGCTCATCGACTACGAGGCCTTCTGCGGCGTCGTCTCCGAAGAGGCCCAGGCGGCGGCCGCCGACTCCACGATCACTCCCAAGCAGCTCAAGGAGTGGATCGACGACGGCGAGAGCATCGACATCATCGACGTCCGTGAGCCGAACGAGTACGAGATCGTCTCCATCCCGGGTGCCCGGCTGATCCCGAAGAACGAGTTCCTCATGGGGACCGCCCTGGAGAGCCTCCCGCAGGACAAGAAGATCGTCCTGCACTGCAAGACGGGTGTCCGCAGTGCGGAAGTCCTCGCGGTCCTGAAGTCCGCGGGCTTCTCGGACGCGGTCCACGTCGGCGGTGGCGTGATCGGCTGGGTCAACCAGATCGAGCCGTCCAAGCCGGTCTACTGAGCCGTATCCGGCCTCCCTTTGCGAGTGGCGGGGGGGGGGGGGGCCCCCCCCGGGCCCCCCCCCCCCCCCCCCCCCCGCCCCCCCCCCCCCCCGCCACCCCCCCCCCCCCCCCCCCCCCCGGGGGGCCCCCCCCCCCCCGGCCCGGGCCAAAACGGCACCCCCCCCCCCAAACCC
>NZ_JBIBEQ010000008.1:0-545828 GCF_042955215.1 Streptomyces sp. NPDC012466
GCGGCTGCTCGCGCGTGCCCTCCGAGCGCGGGAAGAACTCGTACCACGAGCCGTACAGCGCCCGCTCCCGCTCCACCAGCAGCGGCAACGGCTCGGACGTGCTGACCAGGTCCCGCAGCGGATGCCGGGCCAGGACCGCGTCCACCTCCGGCGTCAGCGCCGCCGCGAAGCGGGCCGCCGTGGGCAGCGCGTCGTCGCGCAGCGTCTTCGCCGCGGCGAGCAGCACGGTGCGGCCGGCTTCCTTCGGTACGCCGGCCGCCGCCCGCTCGTGGAGCTCCGCGCCCTCTTCCAGGACCAGGCCCGGGTCGATGCCCGCCGGGATCTTTATGCCCGCCGCGTGGCGCCAGGTGGCCACCGGATCGCTCCAGGCCTCCACCCGGTACGACCAGCGGCCGACGGCGTTCGCGGTGACCTCGGCGCCCCAGCGGTCGCTGCCGGGGGCGAGCTCACGCATCGGCGTCCACGGGCCGGGGCGGCCCTCGGGGTCCTTCAGGACGACATTGGCGGCCACCGCGTCGTGCCCCTCCCGGAACACGGTGGCGGTGACCTCGAACGTCTCACCCACGACCGCCTTCGCCGGCCGGTTGCCGTTCTCCACGGCCGGGCGGACGTCCCGTACCGGGATGCGGCCGATGGCCCGGGTCCTACTCATGGTCCTCACCTCCACCGTGCTCGAAAGCCGGGCCGCCGGGCCCGGTTCAGGGGACAGATGTGCGGGAAGGCAGCTACCTTCCCGCCGTGGATCTCCGCTCGGCGGCCGGGGATCTCCGCTCCGCCGCCGGTGTCCTTCGTCTGACCGCCGTGGCCGGACGGGGCCGTTCGTTCGGTTCCTGCACACAGGTGACGTGCTGCTCCTGCAGGCACGTGATCTGCTGTTCCTCCAGGTAGGCGACCTGGTTCGTGCGCAGGTACCGCTCGGCCGCGTCCGCCGCTTCCCGCGCGCAGCGCTTGCCCATCAGCACGCAGAGCGTGTAGCCGGAGTCCTCGAACGTGGTCCGCACCGTGCGGTCGTTCGGTGCCGCGAGCATCACGCGTTCCCAGGCCCGGTAACGCCGCAACTGCCGGGCGACTTCGGCTTTGGCGGGTAGCAGCATGGCACCGATCACCTTTCGGGGCTCGAGGGACACGGTCTCCCGACGGTCGGACGGCGGCCGTGCGCACAGCGACACGGACCCGTAACGGCGATCGAGTTCTTCACACATGGTGCACGTGTGACGACACAGCGTCTTGTTGGATCTTCAACCAGTGGCGGCTCACTTGGGCCGTCCAGGTCATCCCGGCCCGCTCACTTGTGCCCACTACCGCCTCAGGCGTGCGCTCGTGTTGCACGAACGGGCTAGCACCCTCAGGCTGAGGGTGACTCAGAAGCGATAGGCGCTCACGTTCCGTGTTCGGGGCTCGTCCCGCAGGACCGCGGGAGCGAGAAGGAGCTGAGCTTCGCGGTGAGGAGCCGACCGATGAAGACCGCAGTGCCCTGCTACTACCACCTCGACGTGGAAGTCAGCCCGGAACGGGTGGGACAGGTCAGCCGTATTCTGGCCGCTCACCTGAAGTTCTGGGACCTGGACAACCTGGTCCAGCCCGTCTGCGGCGGTGCCGAGATGCTGCTCAAGGCCATCGACGAACACGCCACGGACAAGAACACGTCGATCGAGATGTGGTGGAACGGGCAGCACCTGATCACCGCCATCGGGGACAACGACCGCGCCCTGCGCCCGGACCAGGAACTGCGAGGCTGCCTCGAGCACCTCGCCGCGATGAGCGACGGCTGGGGCTGCTGCGCCACCGAGACCGGCAGCAAGGTCATCTGGTTCTCGCAGCGCGCCCGCGCCGGGGAACGCGTCCCGCTGGTGCCGACCGCTCCCGCCCCGCGGGAGAGCGAGGGCCTCGATGTCCCCCGCGAGGAGCGGGTCGCGCAGCTGGCCGGACCGGCCAGCACCCCGGGCGACCTCCTGGAGGAGGCCCGGTGACCCGCCGGCAGCCACGGAAAGGGGCGTCCGCCTGGGGCGGGCGCCCCTACCCCCTGGGGGCGGACTACGACGGTGAGGGCACCAACTTCGCGCTCTTCAGCGAGGTCGCCGAACGCGTCGAGCTGGTCCTCGTCGACGACGACGGCACGCACACCCGGGTGCCGCTGAACGAGGTCGACGGCTTCGTGTGGCACGGCTACGTGCCCGGTGTCGGCCCCGGCCAGCGCTACGGCTACCGGGTGCACGGGCCGTGGGCCCCCGCCGCCGGCCACCGCTGCAACCCGGCGAAACTGCTGCTCGACCCGTACGCCCGCGCGGTGGACGGGCAGATCGACAACCACCCCTCGCTCTACGAGCGCAACCCGGAGGGCCCCGACCCGGCCGACAGCGCCGGGCACACCATGCTCGGCGTGGTGACCGACCCGGCCTTCGACTGGGGCGACGACGCCCGGCCCGGCCGGCCCTACGCCGACACGGTGATCTACGAGGCGCACGTCAAGGGCATGACCCGCACCCATCCCGAGGTGCCCGAGGAACTCAGGGGCACCTACGCCGGGCTGGCCCACCCCGCGGTCGTCGAGCACCTGACCTCCCTGGGCGTCACGGCCGTCGAGCTGATGCCCGTCCACCAGTTCGTCCACGACGGGGTGCTGCACGACCGCGGCCTGGCCAACTACTGGGGCTACAACACCATCGGCTTCTTCGCGCCCCACAACGGTTACGCCGCCCACGGCTCGCGCGGGGGGCAGGTCGCCGAGTTCAAGCAGATGGTGAAGACCCTGCACGCGGCCGGGCTCGAAGTGATCCTCGACGTGGTCTACAACCACACCGCCGAGGGCAACGAGAGGGGCCCCACCCTGTCCTTCCGCGGGATCGACAACTCCTCGTACTACCGCCTGGTCGACGGCGACTGGGAGCACTACTACGACACCACCGGCACCGGCAACAGCCTGCTGATGCGGCACCCCTACGTACTCCAGCTGATCATGGACTCGCTGCGGTACTGGGTCACCGAGATGCACGTCGACGGCTTCCGCTTCGACCTCGCGGCGACGCTCGCCCGGCAGTTCCACGAGGTGGACCGGCTGTCGGCGTTCTTCGACCTCATCCAGCAGGACCCGGTGATCAGCCGCGTCAAGCTGATCGCCGAGCCGTGGGACGTCGGCGAGGGCGGCTACCAGGTGGGCAACTTCCCGCCCCTGTGGTCGGAGTGGAACGGCATGTACCGCGACGCGGTGCGGGACTTCTGGCGCGGTGAGGACCACACGCTCGGCGAGTTCGCCTCCCGGCTCACGGGCTCCTCCGACCTGTACCAGCACAGCAGGCGCCGCCCGCGCGCCAGCGTCAACTTCGTCACCGCGCACGACGGCTTCACCCTGCGCGACCTCGTCTCGTACAACGACAAGCACAACGAGGACAACGGCGAGGACAACCAGGACGGCGAGAGCACCAACCGGTCCTGGAACTGCGGCGTCGAGGGGCCGACCCGCGACGCCTCCGTGCTGGAGCTGCGCACGCGTCAGCAGCGCAACTTCCTCGCCACGCTGCTGCTGTCCCAGGGCATCCCGATGCTCTCCCACGGCGACGAGCTCGGACGCACCCAGGGCGGCAACAACAACGCCTACTGCCAGGACAACGCGGTCTCCTGGATCGACTGGCGGCTCACCGAGGAGCAGCGTGACCTGCTGGAGTTCACCCGGTACCTCATCGGGCTGCGCACGGGACACCCCGTGCTGCGGCGGCGCCGCTTCTTCCGCGGCGAGACCCTGACCCGGGCGGACCAGCCGCTGCCCGACCTGGTGTGGCTGGCGCCGGACACCCGCGAGATGACCGACGACGACTGGCAGCGCGGCGACGCGCACTCGGTCGGTGTCTTCCTCAACGGCGACGCCATCGCCGAACCCGACCCGCGCGGCCGTCCGGTGGTCGACGACTCCTTCCTGGTGCTGTTCAACAGCCACTGGGAGCCGGTCGACTTCCGCCTCCCGAACGCCTCCTACGGCGACCGGTGGACGGCCCTCATCGACACGGCCGACCCGGAGGGCACGCCCGACGAGTCGGAGCACAAGGCGGGGACACGTCTCACCGTCGGGGCCCGCAGCCTGGTCCTGCTGTCCAGGCCGTCCCGGGCGTCGCGCGAGAAGGAGTGAGCCGGGTCAGCGGTCGCGGCGCGCGGTCACCGTGAACTGCGCGCCGTCGTGGTCCCGCAGCACCGCCTCGTCGCCGCCCTTGGACAGGACGCTGCCGCCGTGCAGTTCGGCCGCCCGGGCGCAGGCCTCGACGTCGTCGACGGAGAAGTGGATCTGCCAGTGCGGCCGGATCGCGGGGTCGGGGGCCGCCTCCAGGGCGCCCGACTCGATGCGGGCCACCACGTCCCCGCGGCTGCGCAGCACGACCTCGCCGCCCTCGTAGTGGACCTCGCAGCAGCCCGGGTGCCGGGACGCCCAGTCGAGGACCTCGCCGTAGAAGATCGCCGCGTCGAAGGCGTCACGGGTGTGGAGCGTGATGAAGGCCGGCTGTGCGTTGCGCCAGGTCTCCCAGTCGGTGAAGAGGTCGCCCTCCCAGATGCCGAAGGTCGCTCCGTCCCGGTCGGCCAGCAGCGCCGCCCGCCCCGGGGGCAGTGAGATCGGCCCGACGGCGACGGTGCCCATACGTTCCTGCACCCGCGCCACCGCGTCGTCCGCGCTGCGCACCGCGAAGTACGGAGTCCACGCCACGGCCATCTGCCACATGGTCGCCACCCCCGCGATCCCCGCCACGGGCGAGCCGTCCACCAGCGCGATCCGGAACCGGTCGCCGAGCTTGGCCGGCCGCCACTGCCAGCCCAGCACGGCACCGTAGAACTCCTCGGTCGCCTTGACGTCCCGGCTCGTCAGGCTCACCCAGCAGGGAGCACCGAACACGGAGTGTGATGAGACGACGTCCTTCGTGCCGGAGGGGGTGGGCGTGTTGTGGTTCATGGCAGTCGCGTCCTGATCTCGTCGGCCTGGCAGCCACCGGAGGATTGACACCAGTGTCCAACCGGAACCGGTGTGGGCGCCTGCCGAGTACCCCGGCGGTGGCACCGAAACGGCATCCGGCCTGGTCCGCCCCGGTGGCACCGGGCGGTCCGAGTGACGACGATGGATGGGTCGGACACTGCGTCAAGGTACTCAAGCACCCGAGAGGACCTCGGGGGCAGCGGCGCACCGGACCCGGAGGTGACCATGCCCACGGACGGGGGCTCGGATCGGATCTTCGCGTTGCAGGAAGAGGTCCAGCAGCTGAAGGAGGCGGTCGTCTCCCACGCTGTCGTGGACCAGGCGATCGGGATGGTCGTCGTGCTCGGCCGGATCTCCCCCGACCAGGGGTGGGCCGTGCTGAAGGAGGTCTCCCAGCACACCAACATCAAGCTGCGCAACGTCGCGGAACTGATCCTCGTCTGGGGGCGCACGGGCGTGATGCCCGAGGAGATCCGGGCCGCCCTGGAGGACGCCCTCGACCGCGCCGGACCGACGCAGATCCCCGGCTCGCCGCCGGAGGCGTGACCCCCGGCGGCACGGAGTGGCCCCCGTTTCACGGGGTCTCGGTCAGCAGCTCCTCACGCAGATGGGCGAAGCAGCTGCTGAGCAACCGGGAGACGTGCATCTGGGAGATGCCGAGCTGCTCCGCGATGCGGCTCTGGGTCATGCCCTTGAAGAACCGCAGGTAGAGAATGATCCGCTCGCGCTCCGGCAGCGCCTCCAGACAGGGCCTGACGGCCACGCGGTTGACGACGATGTCGAAGGCCGGGTCGGGCCCGCCTATCGCGTCCCCGAGGGCGTAGCCGTCGGTCCCGGGCATCTCCGCCTCCAGCGAGAGGGCGGAGAAGCACTCCAGGGCCTCCATGCCGGTGCGGACCTCACCCTCGGTGAGCTGGGCGTACTCCGCGATCTCGGCGACCGTGGGGGAGCGGCCCGGGGTGGTCTGCGACAGCTCCTTGGCGGCGTGCCGCACGCGGTTGCGCAGGTCCTGTACCCGGCGGGGCACGTGCAGGGTCCACATGTGGTCACGGAAGTGCCGCTTGATCTCACCGGTGACCGTCGGCACCGCGTACGCCTCGAAGGCGTTGCCGCGGGCGGGATCGTAGTGGTCCACGGCCTTCACGAGGCCGAGAGCCGCCACCTGGTACAGGTCCTCCAGGGCCTCGCCACGGCCCCGGAAGCGGACGGCGATCCGCTCCGCCATGGGGAGCCAGGCCTCGACCAGTTCGTCCCGCAGGGCCTTGCGCTCGGGCCCCTCGGGCAGCCGCACGAGACGCGCGAACGCCTCGGCGGTGTCGGGGGCGTCGTCGTGGGGGTGCGTTCGGGTGCTTCCGGCGATACGCATGGTGCGCACCTCCCTGAGCAGGTGCTGAATGGACAGACACCGTGGGAGTGCCGACTCGGGCCTCAGGAGAGCACTGGGGCCCAGCCTGCGGCTCCCACGCGCGTGCCTCCTGTCCGAAGCACTTCCCTGCCCATTCCCGGGCAGGGGCATAGCGAAACAATTAAGACAATACGGCAATCGGGGGCCTCGGGCTCCCCCAGTCCCGCTCGTCCTTCCCGGTGCGTCTCTTGACCTCTCTTGACCACGCCTTGGGCCGATTGCCTCTGCTACAGAGCTAATCTCGCCCGAATGGAGCCGGAGACCTTCCCCGAGAGCTGGCCGACGCGCTCGTCGGCGTCCAGCGGCTGATCCGGCGGCGCCTGCGGCGGCAGATGCCCGACCCGCGGCTGCGCGGCGCCGAGGTGGAACTGCTGCGTCTGGTGGTGGCGCGGCCCGGCATCGGCATCTCCGACGCGGCCGAGGAGTCATGACCCCGGACACCGCCCCGCCCCGGGCCGACGAGAGCGCCCCACCCGGGGCCGACGCCGTCGCCTGCACCGGGCTCACCTACGCCTTCGGCGACCACCCTGCCGTGGACGGACTCGATCTCACCGTCCGGCAGGGTGAGGTCTTCGGGCTGCTCGGCCCCAACGGCGCCGGCAAGACCACCGTCGCCGCGATCGTCGTCCTCGGTTCGGCCTTCTTCTCCTGCCTGTCGATGACCATCGCCGGCATCGTCCTCAGCCGCGACCGCCTCATGGGCATCGGGCAGGCGATCACCATGCCGTTGTTCTTCGGCTCCAACGCCCTCTACCCGGTGTCCGTGATGCCGCACTGGCTCCAGGCCGTCAGCACGGCCAACCCGCTCAGCTACGAGGTCGACGCCCTGCGCGGCCTCCTCCTCGGCACCCCCCACCATCTGGCGTCCGACTTCGCGGTGCTGTTCCTGGCCGCCGCGCTCGGCATCACCGCGGCCTCGGCCCTGCTGGGCCGGCTGGCCCGATGATCTTCACTCCTGGAAGTGATGTGCGGCACGCTCGGGCAAGCGCTTTCTCCACCTGTTTCCGGATAACCGCTGGGCACGGCTTGATCACCGATCAAAACGGATGAACTGCCTGGCCACGGCGCATTCTGCTCATTTGACAGTGCGCTCAGAGCACAGATAGGAAGCAGCTTCCAGAGGTCGAGAGGTGCAGCGTGTACGAGCCGAACGTGGTCGGGGACTGGCAGGAGTACGACGAGCATGCCGGTCTGCGTGTCCGCGTCCACCGTCTGGAACTGGCCGAGCCGCCCCGCGGCCGGGACGACGCCGCCGAGGGGCTGACCTACTTCTGCCTCCGCGTGACGGTCGAGAACCGCGGCAGCCGCCATCTCGGCGTCCACCTCGAGGACGGCCAGATCGACGTCCGGCTCGGCCCGGACGGGGAGAGCGCCTTCATCGACTGGCGCAACTCGCAGTTCATCGAGGGCTTCGACGTCTACCCGCTGCGCCGGGCCACCGCCGTGCTGTACGCGGCCGGGGCCGAGGCGTCCCTGGGTCTCGTGGACGTCCAGGTGCAGTTGCGCGTCGAGGAGGAGTGGACCGACCGCCGGCTCTGGGCGGGCGGCATCGGGGCGCACGAGGGCCCTGCCGGGGCTCCGCAGGGCGCGGTGCGGGACAGTCTGGCGCACCAGGTGAGCGTCTTCCTGCGGGACCAGGCGGAGGAAGGCACCGCCTGATCCCGTGTCAGGGCGTCGCGGAGGTCAGTGCGGGATGCCGTCGATGATCTCGCGGGCGCCCTGACGGAGCAGGGCCACGGCGACCGAGGTGCCGAGCGTCGCCGGGTCGAGCCTGCCCGCCCACTCGTGGGCGTTGAGCCGGGTCTTGCCGTCCGGGGTGAACACACAGGCCCGCAGGGACAGTTCGCCACTGCGGTCCACCCGCGCGAATCCGGCGATGGGGCTGTTGCAGTGCCCCTGCAGCACGTGCAGGAACATGCGCTCGGCGGTGGTCTCCCGGTGGGTGTCCGGGTCGCCGAGACCGCTCACCGCGTCGATCAGCGCGGCGTCGTCCTCGCGGCACTGGAGGGCCAGCACGCCCGCGCCGATGGGCGGCATCATCGTCTCGGTCGAGAGGATCTCGCTGATCACGTCCTCGCGGCCGATGCGCTCCAGGCCGGAGACCGCGAGCAGCAGGGCGTCCGCCTCCCCGGCGGCCAGCTTCGCCAGACGCCGGTTGGCGTTGCCGCGGAACGGCACGCACTCCAGGTGGGGGTGCGTGGCGGCCAGTTGGGCGACGCGGCGCACCGAGGAGGTGCCGATCCGCGTGCCGGCCGGCAGCTCGTCCAGGGTGAGTCCGCCCGGGTGGATCAGGGCGTCGCGGATGTCGTCCCGCTTGAGGAACGCGGCGAACACCGTGCCCGCGGGGAGCGGCCGGTCGGCGGGCACGTCCTTCACACAGTGCACGGCGAGGTCGGCCTCGCCGGCCAGCAGCGCCGCGTCGACCTCCTTGGTGAACGCGCCCTTGCCCTCGACCTTGGACAGATCGCCCATCCACTTGTCGCCGGTGGTCTTCACCGGCACGACCTCGGTGCGCACTCCGGGGTGGGCGGCGGCCAACTCGGCCCGGACGCGCTCCACCTGGGCCAGGGCCATGGGGGAATCGCGGGAGACGATGCGGATCAGTTCGGGGACGGACATGCGGACACGATAGACCCTCCCGAGGGAGCGTTCGTGCCGTACCTCCACCGACGGCCCTGCTTCGGGCGTCAGTTCGGGACGAGCTCCCCGGTACGGCCCGGACCGGTTCGGTGACGCGGCGGTCCGGGCCGGGTCGGGGGCCGGTGCCGTCAGGCGTACGGGTCGAAGGCGATGCCGGAGGGCTTGGCCGATGCCAGGTGGTTGGCGAAGTTGGCGTCCTTCAGGCCGAAGTTGGCGCTGCCGAAGTTGTAGGACGTGAGCTTGTCGCGCACCCCGGCCGGGTAGCCGTTCCAGCCGACCAGCGCCGGGTACTGCCAGGTGTGCTCGTGGTTCTCCGGCGGCTCGTCGTTCGCGTTCGCGGCGCGGAAGCAGTGCGTGCTGATGCCGTCCTTGTGGTAGACGATCTTCGCGTGGGTGCCGTCGAAGCGGATGGCGGACGCCGCGTGCACGGTGAACGAGCCGTGGTTGGACGTCGAGACGTACTTGACCTGGTTGTCCTGCACGAACACCGCGACGTGCTCGAAGTCGTGCCGGTGGCCGCCGATGCTGCTGCCGGCCACGGCCTGGTCCTTCTCGAAGTAGAGGGCGTAGAGGATCGCGCACCAGCCGTTGTTGCACTTGGAGCGCGCGTAGCCGTTGGTGTTGTCGAGGTCCGAGGCGTCCCGGCAGTTGCCGTTCAGTGCGCCGGTCGGGTTCAGCCCGCCGTTCACGGTGCCGTCGGGGCCGATCGCGGGTGTGGAGTAGCACCCGTCGGTGTCGTAGTCGTAGGCGGGCTGGTACGTCTGCTCCAGTGCGTCCGCGTGGGCGGGCAGCGCCGACGGCGGTGCCGCGAAGGCCGTGGCGGGGAACGCCAGGACGAGAGCGGCGGCACCGGCCGCTCCGGTGAGCCATCTCCTGCGGTGGGCGAACGGGCGTGACGACACTGCGTCCTCCTTGGTCCGGGCGCAGCCCAACGGCTGTGGGGGAAAGGGAGGTTCAGCTTCCAGGTTGAACGCGTCCATGCCAAGAGGGGCGGAGGATCCCAGGGGTGAATCACAGCCCAACAGCCGGGGGCGGACGCCGTTTTCAGACCAGGTCGTCCGGGATGTCGGCCGCCGCCTCCTCGGGCGCGAGATCGGGCCGCAGCCGCAGCCAGGACGGCTGGCGCAGCATCCCCTCCCGGGTGCGGGTGCTGTAGCGCACCTCGCCGACCAGGCGGGGCACGACCCAGTGCGCGCCCGGAGCGCGCGGGGCGGGGTCGAAGGGGCAGACATCGGTCGCGGCGGCCCGCAACAGCCCGGCGAGTTCCGTGCGTTCGGCCTCGCTCCAGCCGGTGCCCACGCTTCCGACGTAGCGCAGCCGCCCCGCGGCACGCTGCCCGACCAGCACCGCGCCGGGCAGGCCGGTGAGCCGTCCCCTGCCGGGCTGCCAGCCGCCGACCAGGACGTCCTCGGTGCGCATGTTGCGGATCTTGATCCAGGCCCGCGAGCGCACCCCCGGTTCGTACAGCGAGTCCAGCCGCTTGCAGACCAGTCCCTCCAGGCCGTGCTCCTGGGTGGCGCGCAGGGCCTCGGCGCCGTGGCCCACGAGTGCGCGCGGCGTCGACCAGGAGGCTCCGGCGAGACCGAGGTCCTCCAGCGCCGCGCGGCGGCGCGTGTAGGGGAGCCGCAGGAGGGAGCGGCCCTCCAGGTGCATCAGGTCGAACAGCACGAGATGGACCGGGACCTCCGCTGCCCGTCGCGCGGCCCTGGCGGGAGCGTGGGCCAGGCCCATGCGGGACTGCAGCAACTGGAAGCTGGCGCGGCCCTGTTCGTCCAGGGCCATGATCTCACCGTCCAGTACGGCGGGTGTGGCGCCGAGGGCGGTGCCCAGCGGCCGCAGTTCGGGGTAGGCGGCCGTGATGTCGTCCCCGGAGCGGGCGCGCAGCAGCACGCTGCCGTCCCCGGGCAGATAGGCCACCACGCGCTGGCCGTCCTGCTTGGTCTCGTAGGCCCAGCGCGTGTCCTGCGCGGCGGGCGGCAGGGGGCCGGACGTGGCGAGCATCGGCGGGATCAGCGGCAGGTCCACGGGTGAGGTGTCGACGAACCGGCGGGCCCTCACGCGCGATTCGGGCCTGGTTCCCCTGAACGGCTGGTTCTCCGGTCGATTTACTTGAGTTACGCAACTAGATGGTAGCGTGCGCCCATGTCCACACCACCGCTCCCCGATGCTTCCTCCGCGGAAGTGATCGAGATCGAGCGCGCGCTCACCCGCATCACCTACCTGAGCACACGGGCCCGCCGGCACGACCGGCTGATGGCCCTGGCGGGCGTGCCGCTCGACCGCGCCGCCGTTGCGCTGCTGCGGCAGGTCGCCGACTCCGAGCCGCTGCGGCCGGGGGAGCTCGCCGCCCGGCTGGGCGTGGAGGCGTCGCACGTCACGCGCACGGTGCGGCAGTTGCAGACGTCCGGATACGTCACGCGCGTCCCCGACCCGGACGACCGTCGCGCCCAGCGCATCCAGCTCACCGACGCGGGCGGCGAGGCCATCGCCAAGATCCGCGACGCCGGGATCCGCGCCATGCGGGCGGCCCTCTCGGACTGGTCCCCCGGGGACCTGCGGCACCTCGCGACGCTCTTCCACCGCATGGTCGACGACTTCCTCGCCCACGCCCTCGACGAGGAGGGCGGAACCCGGTCGGCTCCGGCCGGCCAGGCCTGAAACGTCACCGCGCGACCGGGTTCTGCGGGTCCGCCCGTCGGCCGGCCGCCGTTCCCGGTGGCGCGGGCTCGCGCAGCCCGCACAGCAGGAGGCGGCCCAGCGCGGGAAGCACGAGGAGAGGGAGCAGGGCCGAGCGGAGGGTCGACGCGTCGGCCAGGGCCCCGAGGGCGGGTGCCGCCAGACCACCGACGCTCACGGTGAGACCCAGCGTGACCCCGCCGGCGGTGCCCGGGCGGCGGGGCAGGGCGTCCTGGCCCAGCGTGATGTGCAGCGAGAACGGCACGTACAGGCCCGCCGACGTCAGCGCCACGAACACGTACACCGGCGGACCGGGCACCAGGACCAGACCGGCCACGGCCAGGACCGTCAGGGCGTACGACCGGCGCACCACCGTCATCCGCCCGTACCGCTCGGCCAGCCGGCCCCCGGCCAGCGTCCCGACCGCGCCTCCGGCGTAGAGCACGAACAGGGCCGCCGTACCGGCCGCCTCGCCGCCACCGGTGCGCTCCCGCACGTAGAGGGAGACGAACGTGCTCAGGCCGACGAAGACCACGGAGCGGCAGACCACCGCCCCCGACAGCCGCAGGAAGGTGCCCCAGTCGTCCTCGCCGACGGCGGCGGACGGGCCAGCGCTCCCGGCGCCGGGCCCCGCCGAGCGCACGGCCGCCGCACACAGCGCCGCCCCCGCCAGGGCCGGTACGGCCAGCAGGGGAGAGGCACGCAGCCCGCCCGTGGCGACCACGGCGGACACCAGCAGGGGCGCCAGGGCGAAGCCGGCGTTGCCGCCGAAGGAGAACCAGCCCATCCCCGTGTGCCGGCCCTGCGCGACGGCCCGCGCCACCCGGGCCGCCTCCGGATGGTAGGCGGCCACGCCCACCCCCGACACGGCCACCACTGCCAGGGTCAGCGCATAGGAGCCGGTCACCCCGCTCAGGGCGACGCCCGCACCGGACGTCAGCGCGCTCAGCGGCAGCAGCCACGGCATCGCCCACCGGTCCGTGAGCACCCCGAACAGCGGCTGCACCAGCGACGACAGCAGCGACGCCGCCAGGACGACACCCGATGCGGCGGCATAGGAGTAGGCACGCTCGGCGACGAAGTACGGAACCAGAGCGGCCACGGCCCCCTGGTAGACATCCACGCAGGCGTGTCCCAGGGACATCAGGGCGACAGGTCGGTCGTGTCTCGAAGCGGTCACCCGGCGATCGTCGTCCGCGGGGCGCCTGGCACGCTTCCGATAATCTGCCGGACTGTGCCGAACATCCGCCACACCCCCACGGCCCCCACCCGAGCCCAGCGGCTGACCGCCGGCGACCGCATCGAAGCGCACCGGCACGACGACCACCAGATCGTCTACGCGGGCACCGGTGTCGTCGCCGTCACCACCGGCGCCGGCACCTGGTTCGCGCCCGGCACCCGCGCCATCTGGGTCCCGGCCGGCACCGTGCACGCCCACCGCGCCCACGGCCGGCTCGATCTGCACCTGGTCGGCCTGCCCGCCGACGAAAACCCCCTCGGCCTGGACCACCCGGCCGTCCTCGCCGTCAGCCCGCTGCTGCGCGAACTGATCCTCGCCTACACCCGCGACCCCGCCGACGACAGCCCCGAGCGCTGCCGGCTGCGTGCCGTCCTGCGCGACCAGCTCCGGGCCTCGCCCCAGCAGCCCCTGCGCCTGCCCACCCCCGCCGACCCGCGCCTGGCCGCCGTCTGCGCGCTCGTGCACGCCGCCCCGGCCGACGCGCGCACCCTCGCCGAGCTCGGCGCCGCGACCGGGGTGGGGGAGCGGACCCTCAGCCGGCTCTTCCGCGGCGAGTTCGGAATGACGTTCCCGCAGTGGCGCACCCAGTCGCGGCTCTACCACGCCCTGCGGATGCTGGCCGACGGCCTGCCCGTCACGACCGTCGCCCACCGCTGCGGCTGGTCCTCCGCCAGCGCCTTCATCGACGTCTTCCGGCGCTCCTTCGGCTACACGCCGGGCAGCCACCACCGGCACTCCCGGGACCCGGTGAACTGACCTGTCTACCGACTGGTAATAATGCGCGGCAGGCCTTCAGAGGAGGAACCGTGTCCCGGTCCGAACGCTCGCCCCTGCTGCTCGCCGGCCTGCTGGCCACCGCGGGTGTCGCCCACTTCGCCGCCCCACGCCCGTTCGACGCGACCATCCCGCGTGGCCTGCCCGGCACGCCCAGAGCCTGGACCTACGCCAGCGGCGCCGCCGAGCTCGCGCTGGCCGCGGGCCTGGCGCTGCCGCGCACCCGCAGGACCGCCGCGCTGGCCACCGCCGCCTTCTTCGTCGGGGTGTTCCCCGCCAACGTCAAGATGGCCGCCGACTGGCGCCACCGTCCCACCCCGCAGAAGGCCGCCGCCTTCGGGCGCCTGCCCCTGCAGGTGCCCCTCGTGCTCTGGGCCCGCGGTGTCGCACGTAACGCGGAGGGCAGGTCGTGACCGCGCGCGTGGAGACCGGCGACACGGTCGAGGACTTCGCCCTGCCCGACGAGACCGGCACCGTCCGCAGTCTGTCCGGGCTGCTCGCCGAGGGCCCGGTCGTGCTGTTCTTCTACCCGGCCGCCCTGACCCCCGGCTGCACGGCCCAGGCCTGTCACTTCCGCGACCTCGCCACCGAGTTCGCCGCCGTCGGGGCACGCCCCGTCGGCATCAGCGGTGACGCCGTCGAGCGGCAGCAGGAGTTCGCCGGACGGCACGGCCTCGGCATGCCGCTGCTGTCCGACGCCGACGGCGCGGTCCGCGAGCGGTTCGGGGTGAAGCGGGGCTTCTCCCTGGCGCCCACCAAGCGCACCACGTTCGTCATCGCGCAGGACCGCACCGTCCTCGACGTGGTACGCAGCGAACTGCGCATGAACGCGCACGCCGACCGGGCGCTCGCCGCGCTGCGCGCCCACGGGGCCTGACACTGTCACGAATGCCGCGCCGCGGTTGATAGCGGGCTGCGCAGGGATAATCCTGGACGATATGGAGGACGCCTCCGCTGCTGCGATCATCGACGCCCGCGGCATTCTGACGGGGTGGAGCCGGGGTGCCCGGCAGCTGACCGGCTATCCCGCCGACGAAGTCGTGGGCCGGGCCGCACGGGAACTGCTCGCGGAGGACGTGCCCCCCGAGGCGGTGTCCGCGCTGTCGGGCACCGTCATGGTGCGGCACCGCGACGGGTACCTCGTCGGGGTCCGCGTCAGTGCCTGCGCCGTGTCGGGCCCGGACGGTGACACGGACGCCTATGTGATCACCGCCGCGCCACCCGGCCGCGAGGAGACGTCCCTCGCGGGCCGCGCCTTCCAGCAGGCGTCCATCTCGATGTCCGTCTTCGACACCGGCCAGCGCTATCTGCGGCTCAACGAAGCCGCCTGCCATGTGATGGGCGTGTCCGAGGAGACCCTGCTCGGCCGGCACTTCCCGGAGACCGTGGAAGAGGCCGAGCACGTGCACGGCTTCGACTGGCATCTCCGGCACGTCGTGGAGACGGGCCGGCCGGTGCGCTACGAGAGCTACACCGGTGCCCCGGCCCTGAACCGGGAGCACGCCTGGGTCACCGAGATGTGGCCGGTCCGGGACGCCGCCGGCGCGCTCGTGGGGACCGCTCTGGCCGCGTTCGACAGCACCGAGCAGTACTGGGCCCGCCAGCGGCTGGCCCTGCTCAACGAGGCCGCGGCCGCCATCGGCACCACACTGGACGTGGTCCGCACGGCCGAGGAACTGATCGAGGTCGTGGTGCCCCGGTTCGCGGACTTCGCGAGCGTGGACCTGTTCGACTGGGTGCTCGGCGCGGACGAGCAGCCCGCGGTGCCCGCCGAAGAGATCACCCTCAGGCGGGTCGCACACGGTTCCGTCACCGAGGGCACCCCCGAAGCGGCCGTGCATCTGGGAGAAGTCGACGTCTACACCGCGTTCTCGCCGATCGCCCGGGCCCTGCGGGAAGGCGGAGCCGTCCTCAGCCAGGCGGGAGAGCCCGCCTTCATGCGCTGGGTCGCCGAGCGCAATTCCCGAGCCCCGGAAGGACGCCCTTACCGCGCAGGCGCCCATTCGATGCTGGCCGTACCGCTGCGGGCCCGCGGCACCACCCTGGGTGTCGCCGTGGCCGTCCGGGTGGCGCAGGCCGACGACTACGGCGCCGACGACGCCGTGTTCGCCGAGGAACTCGCCAGCCGTGCCGCGGTCTGCGTCGACAACGCCCGCCGCTTCGCCCGGGAACGCACCACCGCCCTCGCCCTCCAGCACAGCCTGCTGCCGAGGGGGCTGCCCGGCCAGGCCGCCGTCCAGGTCGCCCACCGCTATCTGCCCTCCGGCTCGGCGGCCGGCATCGGCGGCGACTGGTTCGACGTGATCCCGCTGTCCGGCAGCCGCGTCGCGCTGGTCGTCGGGGACGTCGTGGGGCACGGCATCCCCTCCACGGCGACCATGGGCCGGCTGGTCACGGCCGTCCGCACCCTCGCCGACGTGGACCTCCCGCCGGACGAGCTCCTCACCCACCTCGACGACCTGGTCACCCACCTGGCGTCGGACGACGAGGGGGAGGAGGTCGCCGAGCTCGGCGCGACCTGCCTGTACGCCGTCTACGATCCCGTCACACGCCGCCTGAACGTGGCCGCCGCCGGGCATCCCGCCCCCGCGCTGGTGCTGCCCGACGGCTCGGCCCGGCTCATCCCCATGAGCGCGGGGCCGCCGCTGGGGGTGGGAGGACTGCCGTTCGAGGCGACGGAGCTCCAGCTGCCCGAGGACTCCGTCGTCGCCCTCTACACCGACGGGCTCGTCGAGGACCGTGACCGCGACGTCGACCACGCCACCGAGGAGCTGTGCCGGGCCCTGACCGTGCCGGCGGAATCCCTGGACGCCCTGTGCGACTCGGTGCTGAAGGCCGTCCTGCCGGAGGAACCCGGTGACGACGTGGCGTTGCTGCTGGCCCGAACCCGGGCGCTGGGTGCCGATCAGGTCGCCACCTGGGACATCACCCCGGACCCCGCGGAGGTGGCCACCGCCCGGCAGGCCGCGACCGACCAGCTCACCGCGTGGGGCCTGGACGAGACGGCCTTCGTCACCGAACTCGTCGTCAGCGAACTGGTCACCAACGCCATCCGGTACGGCGCTCCGCCCATCCAGCTCCGCCTGATCCGCGACCGGACCCTCATCTGCGAGGTGTCCGACGGCAGTTCCACCTCCCCGCACCTGCGGCGGGCGCACCAGGACGACGAGGGCGGCCGCGGCCTGCTGCTGGTCGCCCAGCTCACCCAGCGCTGGGGCAGCAGGCAGACCACCCGGGGCAAGACCATCTGGTGCGAGCAGTCCCTCACGCCGCTGTTCTGAGCGGCCGGTTCACTCCGCGGCCGCGTCCGACGCGACCTGGGCGAGCGTACGGCCGGACGTGACCGAGCGGGCCCGGCGGGGATCGGGAGCCCCGCCCCCGCGGCTCGTGTCACCGGCCCGCTTCACGAGCAGCCACGCCTCCTCGCCGTCGCCGCTCCGACCGCCGCGGAACCGGGTCAGGGCGTACTCGCCGTGCAGCTTGGAACCGCTCAGCCGGAACGTGGCGTGCCCGCGCTCCAGGGACTTGGCGAAGTCGACGGGCCGGCCCTCGCGGTCGTGGCTCAGCGGCTCGTACGTGCCATGGTCCCAGACGATCACGGTGCCGCCGCCGTATTCGCCGCGGGGGATCACACCCTCGAACTCCTCGTACTCCAGCGGATGGTCCTCCGTGGGCACGGCCAGCCGCTTGTCCTTGGGGTCCGCCGAGGGGCCTTTGGGGATCGACCAGGACTTCAGCACGTCGCCCACCTGCAACCGGAAGTCGAAGTGCATCGTGCTCGCGTCATGGATCTGCACCACGAACCGGGGCTTGTCCCCGGCCCGCCCACCGCGTCCCCGGGGCTCGCCGGTCCGGTCGGAGTCGCGCTTGCCGCGGTAGTCCCGCAGCCGGTCCCGCTCAGCCACCTGCGGCTCCTTCCCGCCTCGCGGACCCCGGGTACCCGTCAGAACTCCTCGTGCACCTCGGGGTCCCCGCCCACCCGGCGGTGCGCCCGGTCCGCGACGGCCCGCATCTCGTCCTCGCCCAGCTCGAAGCCGAAGACGTCGATGTTGGCGCGCTGCCGCTCGGGGTTGGCCGACTTCGGGATGGGCACCGCCCCGAGCTGGGTGTGCCAGCGCAGCACGACCTGCCCGGCCGTCACCCCGTGCGCCTCGGCGATCCGCGCCACGGCGGGGTCGTCCAGCAGGGGCGTGCCCCGGCCCAGCGGGCTCCAGCTCTCGGTGACGATGCCCTTGCCCGCGTGGAAGGCGCGCAGGTCGTCCTGCGGCAGGAAGGGGTGCAGCTCGATCTGGTTGACGGACGGCAGCACCCCGGTCTCCTTCTCCAGCCGCTCGATGTGCGCGGCCGTGAAGTTCGAGACGCCGATCGACCGGACGAGCCCCTCCTCGCGCAGCTTGATCATGGCCTTCCAGGAGTCGACGTACCGGTCCACGCGCGGCAGTGGCCAGTGGATCAGGTACAGGTCGACGTACTCCAGGCCGAGGCGGGCCCGGGACTCCTCGAAGGAGGCGAGGGTCTCCTCGTAGCCGTGGTGCCGGCCCGGGAGCTTCGTCGTCACGACGATCTCCTCGCGCGGCACCACCCCGGAGGCCACACCGCGGCCCACCCCCGTCTCGTTGCGGTAGTTCGTCGCCGTGTCGATCAGGCGGTAGCCCGCCTCCAGGGCCGTGAGCACCGCCTGCTGCGCCTCGTCGTCACCGAGCGGCCAGGTGCCCAGACCCAGGGCGGGGAGCGTCGTGCCGTCGTTGAGCGTGTGTGTCGGGATGCTGATCACCGTCGGACCTTCCCGTTGACTGCGTCGTCCCCCCAGCGTCACGGATACCGGGAGCAATGATCAACCGGACAGGCGGGGACGAGGGCGGCGGACGACATCGGCGGCGCCGAGGAGAAGCGGCGGCCTTCCGCTGCCCGGCCGGCGCCGGGTGATGTTGCGGAACGCCGTGCTCCTGGTTTTCAAGGTGCAGGACGGCGGCACCGCCCGGCCACGTCTCGGCCTCCTCGAAACCGCGGTCACGGACGACGGGCCGGGAATCCTCCACCGCCTCGGCCCAGTCGTCGATCGCCTCGGGGGAGGTGCGCACGGCGTCGATCAGCTCCTCGACGAGCCGCAGTGTGCCCTCGCGGAGGTTCGCCCGAAGCTGATTCAGCGTCACCTCTTGGCAGGGCATGCCCAGGTGCCACCGGAGCCGCATGAGGTAACGGCACTTCTGCTGGTCGCGGTCGTCGGCGAGCCGGTCGTGATCACACGGCGCACATGACCGCGCTGTTCCTCGTCGCGGAAGCCCGCCGGCAGGTCCGTCAAGGTCATGGGGCCTGACGCCACCGACGGCGGACCGCCCGCCTCGACCGGCTCGTTGCGGCATGGTCGCCCTCGACGGAGATCACTGTCACGATCTTCGGGAAGGCCGGACCACGCCCACGACCAGCGGAGCGCTCATGACGACGGACAGCGGGATGACGGACGAGGCGGCGCGGAGGGCCGGGGTGGAGGTGAAACCCGTCGCCGGGTACATCGGAGCCGAGACCAGCGGGGTCGATCTGGCCGGGGATCTCGATGACACCGTGGTCGCCGCGATCAGGGCGGCGGTGCTGCGGTGGAAGGTGGTGTTCTTCCGGGGGCAGCGGCTGGACCACGCCCGGCATGTGGAGTTCGCCCGGCGGTTCGGCGAGATCGTGGTGCTGCCCCGGCGGGGCAAGGCCTCGCCCGCCGGCTTCCCCGAGATCGAGACGACCGCCGACCGGCTGGAGCTGGGCGGGCGGTTCGGGATGGAGCACGACGAGTGGCTGCGGCGCCGCCGCCACACGCTGCTGCGCGGCTGGCACTGCGATCACGGGGCCCGCGTCGACCCGCCGGCGGCGACGATCCTGCGCGCCGAGACGGTACCGCCCTACGGGGGCGACACGACCTGGGCGAACCTGGCGGCGGCGTACGCCGGACTCTCCGCGCCGCTGCGGCAGTTCGTCGACGGGCTGCGCGCCGAGCACCGGCTCGGGGTCGGCTACCAGCCCAGGCCCGGCGACGACGCGTACATTCGCCATCTGCTCGACCGTCAGGTCGCGTCCCTGCACCCGCTGGTGCGGGTCCACCCCGAGACGGGCGAGCGGATCCTGTACGTCAACGGCTACTACGTCGAGCAGATCGCCGGCCTCTCCCGGCCCGAGAGCGGCGCCGTCCTGGAGATGCTGCTGGAGCAGGCGGTCCGGCCCGAGTACACGGTCCGGTTCCGCTGGGAGCCGGGCAGCGTGGCCTTCTGGGACAACCGAGCCACCATGCATCTGGCCCCCGGCGACACCGCTCACCTCGACCACCCCCGGATCATGCACCGCGTGATGCTCGCCGGGGAGGTGCCCGTCGGGGTGGACGGCAGGCCGTCGGAACCGATCACCGGGACCGCGCCCGGGCGCTGGTGACCCCGGGCCGGACCGGAGGACCGGGCCGCGAGTGCGCCCACGCCGGTACGGGCGCCTGAAGGGCATGAGTCGCCGGTCAGGCGCCTCTGTTCCTGGCCTCCCCGCCCGCCCTGAGTATCTGGCTCGCGGCCAGCTCGCGATAGAGGGCACTGCTGACCAGCAGTTCCTCGTGACGTCCGCCGGTGGCCGTGCGGCCGTCCTGGAGCACCACGATGTGGTCGGCGTGCTGCACGGTGGACAGACGGTGCGCGATCACCAGCAGGGCGCACTCCTGGGCGACATCCTTCATGACGGTGGTGAGCGCCGATTCGTTGATCGCGTCGAGGTGCGAGGTGGGCTCGTCCAGCAACAGCAGCGCGGGCCGGGCCAGCAAGGCGCGTGCGAGGGCGACACGTTGACGTTCGCCGCCGGAGAGGTTGCAGCCGTGTTCACCGATGACAGCGGCCAGGCCTCCGGGCAGCCGGTCGACGACCTCTTCGAGCCGGGCCAGTTCGACGACACGCCGGATCTCCGCCTCGGTGGCGTCCGGCACGGCGTAGGTGATGTTGTCGCGCAACGTGCCGTGCACCACATGGGTGTTCTGGTCGACCACGGCGATGCCTCGGCGGCAGTCACCCCGCGTGAGTTCGGTCGCCGGCCGCCCGCTGAAGAGCAAGGTGCCCGCATCCGGCTCATAGAACCTCGCGACCAGGGCGAACACCGTGCTCTTGCCGGCTCCGGACGGGCCCACCAGGGCCACATGCCGTCGCTGCGGGACGGCGAACGACACACCGCGGAGGACCGGCCGCTCCGGGTCGTAGCCGAAGTGGACCTCGCGCAGGGCGAGGACGGGCTGCTCGCGAGCGCCGGACGGCCGGGTCGGCCGCGGTGTGGGTGCGCGGTCCGTCGGATTCGGGGGTGTGGTGGGCTCCACAGGGAGGCGGAGCGCCTCGTCGATGCGTTGGTAGGCCCCCATCCCGCGCTGGACGAGACCCACCGCGCGAAAGACGGAGGACAACGGCAGGACGAGGTACGAGGCGTACAACAGAAACGCGACGAGGTCACCGAGGGAGCCGGCGTGGCCGCCGACGCGCAGGCCGCCGACGACCAGGACGATGAGAAACGAGCCCTGCACGGCGAGTTCGACGGCGGAGCTCATCACCGAGGCGAGCTTCGCGGTGCGCACCCCCGCGCCGTAGGCCGCCTCGACGCGGGCGCCGATGCCGGCCGCCTCCCGCTCCTCGGCTCGGTGCACTCGGACCATCGGCAGGGCGCTCAGGGCGCGTTCGAGATCGGCGGCGACGGCACCGACCGAGCCCTGCATGTGCGCGGACGCGATCCTGATGCCCGTGAGCAGTGAGGCGACCACCACGGCGGAGGCCGCCACGGTCAGGACCACCAGGAGCAGCAGCAGAGGGTCGAGCCACGCCATGAGGGCGATCGCCCCGGCCGCGACCAGGCTTCCCGTCACGAGATCGACCAGGGCCTGTGAGACGACCTCCCGCAGCAAGGTGGTGTCGGTGGTCACCCGGGAGATGAGGTCGCCGCTCCGGTGGCGGTCGTACTCCCGCATCTCCAGTCGGAGCAGCCGGCCCACCAGCCCGTGCCGGAGCTGGCGTACGACGCCTTCGCCCATCCGTTCCAGAAGGAAGCGCCCCGCCGCCCCCGTCGCCGCCTCGACGACGAACAGTGTGCCCAGGAGGACCAGCAGCGGCCAGATGACCTGTCCGCGGCCGCTCGTGTCCACGACCTGCTTGGCGACGAGCGGCTGCGCCAGTCCCAGGGCGGAACCGACGAGGGTCAGCACGCTGGCGACGGCGATCGCGCTTCGATGCCCGGCGGTGAGCCGGTACATCGTGGCCACCGCCGCCAGGGTGGACTTGCCGGCTTCGGCTTCGGCTTCGGTTTCGGCGATCGCGGCCCGGTCGCCGCGCGGGACCGTCGCGCCGGTCATCGGTCGGCAGCACCGGGCAGCGGGGCGACGGACACCAGCCGGGCGAAGTAGCCCTGTGGGACCCCCTCGCCGACGGGACGGCCTTCAGCCTCGATCCAGGCGTGCGCGGTGAAGGGCGGGGTGACCCGTACACCGGTGCACCAGGTCGGCCATGTTCCGCCGAGCCGGCACAGCAGTGCCGCGCCCAGGGAGCGCGGTAGGCACCCCTTGGGCCCGGCGCAGCGCAGGCTGACGGCGCACATGGCTTCGCGTGCGTTGCGGGCCTGCCCGGTGGTCGCCGCTGCGGCGCCGCGCCGCAGGACGCCGAGCACGGTGCGGATGTGGCGGGGCGGCAGCAGGGCGAGGGCGACGGCGGGGAGCAGGACGAGGCGGGCGGCCAGGCGCCGTGCCAGGGGCACACCGGTGGGCCGCTCCAGGGCGCTGGGCGTCGTCATGAGGCGAGCCCCGAGTCGCGCAGCTCTCGGACGAGCGTCTCGACGTCCTGGAGGGCTTGCGTCTGGTGGATGTCGAACTCCCGGGCCAGGGCGGCGGCCGCGTCCGCTTCCTCGCCGCCGTCCAGCAGCGTCCGCACCACCAAGGTGGCTGTGGGGTTCAACTCCCAGTAGTGGCCGACCTGTTCGTCCAGCAGGACCGTGCCGTAGTCGGTCTCGGCCGTGGAGACGTTGTCGCCGAACCGCAGGGGCATGTGGTGGCCTTTCTGGTGTGTCTGACATGTCTGACGGGGAACGCGGTCAGGGTTGCGGGACGCGGGCGCGGCCGCGGGCGAGCCCGCGCAGCCACACCTCCGCGGCGATCGTGGAGTAGAGGATGGCGTCGGAGAGCCCCGGGGAGGCGGGCCGGCGGGCGAGGCGGCGCAGCTCGGCGCCGTCCACCAGGCCCAGCTCCGCCAGCCGCGAGTCCTCCCACAGGGCCAGCAGGTCGGCACGGTGTTCGCGCAGCCCGTTGGAGGCGTCCATGGAGGCCGTGGCCTTGTTGCTGCGTCGCAGGCACTCCTCGGGCACGATCCCCCGCATCGCGGCGCTCAGGACGGGCTTGTACCGCCAGGGCGTGACGCGTTCGCTCGGACGTACGGAGAGACATGCCTCGACGACGCGGTCGTCCAGGAACGGAGAGGCCATCGGCAAGCCGGCTCGGGCTGCCATCCGGTCCCACTGCCGGATGACGCGGGTGCACGAGCGGATCTGCTCCAGGTCGGTGTGGAGCCCACGGTCCGGATGCAGCGGCGAGGCCGTCGCCGCGGCGTCGAGCAGTGCCCGGCGGGCCATCCGCTCCGCCTCGGGAGTCACCCAGCCGAAGAGGCGCGGGGTCATCCCCCATCCGAGAGCCGTTGCGACGGACGGCGGCAACGGGCCCCGCAGGTCACCGGCGGCGTCGGTGAGCCACCTCCGGTACGGCCGGAAGTCGGTGAGAGCGCGGAATGTGCCGCCGAGCGGCCACTGCCACAGCGCCCGGAACCCGCGCAACTGGCGCAGGGCGAACAGCGGACGGGTGCGCAGCAGCCGGTGGTAGTACGCCTCGGAGCACCACGCCACGTGGTCGCCGCCGATGCCGGTCAGATGCAACCGGCTGCCGCGTGCGGCGAGGCCGGGCAGGTGGTGCAGCACCCGGGAGCGGTCCATGACGCCGATGGTGGGTTCGTCGAGGAGGTCGTCGATGCCGAGCAGGTTCTCGTAGACCAGCGGCGAGGCGTCGGCGTCCCAGACCATGTGCTCGACGTCCGGCAGGTAACGCACCGCCTGTTCGGCCCAGGACAGGTCGGTGTCCGCCGGGTCCCGCCCGGGCCACGTACTGGCCACCACGCGGGCGGGGGAGCGGTCGGCCAGGAAGCAGACGGAGGTGGAGTCCAGGCCGCCGGACAGATCGCAGCTCACCACGCCGCCCTGACGGGTACGCGCGCCGACGGCCTCCTCCAGTGCCGTCCGGATCAGGGGCGCCGCTTCGTCGAGCGGCCGGACCGGCTCCGGCGGCGTCCACCATCGAGTGTGTCGTACGGTGCGCCCGTCCGCGGCGATCACGACGGCGGTGTGCGGGGGAACGGCGGTGACCGCACGCCACATCGATGTCTCGAACAGCGGATACGGGGCGGGCCACAGCAGCCTTACGGCGAGTTCCTCCACGTCGGGCTCCAGGCCCAGGACGGTGGCCAGGGTGTCGGCGCGGGTCGCGGCCACTCGCACGCCGTCGATCTCCGTGTGGAAGACGAGCCGCAGCCCGGAGGCCGTGCCCTGCATCCTGATCCGGCCGTCGAGGGCGCCGACGAGGTGGAAACTGCCGGGGAGGGAACGGGCCAGTGCGTCGAGCTCCGCGAGATCACGCAACCGTGCGGCCCGGTGCCGCAGTTCGTCGGCGTCGATCGGGCAGCAGCCGACGACGGCGAGGGAGGCGCCGCGGACGCCCGCGGTGACGATCTCGTCGTCGTGCCAGTGGCCGACCAGCCAGGGCCGGCCCGACGCGTGCGCGAGCGTCCGGCTTCCGGGGCGGGCGAAGGAGCGGGCCGCGGCGGCCGCGTCCGCACGGTCGGTGAAGACCGCGAAGTGCGCGTCGCCGGGGCCCGTCCCCGCACTTTCGTGCAGTTCAGTCATGACGTCGGGTCAAGGACCGTCGGTCGTCAGTTCTTGCTCAGGATCAGCCGGTCGTTGCCGGAGCGCTGAAGGAGCCCCGTCTCCTTCCGGAAGGTACCGAGCCGGACGAGCGTCGGTGCCTCGTATGCCTTCTTCATGACCACTCCTCACGTGCAGATTCGCCGGCCGCCTCCCTGACCGACGGACCCGGGGAGTGCCCCGGGTGCCGCCGGTCGGCGTCGGGCTCATCGGGAACCCGGGCCGGGAAGCGGACGCGGCAATAGCTAGCTGCAAGGCGTGAGATCAAGGCAAGGGTCCATGCAAAGCTCGGATGATATGCAAAACCGGAACCTATCGGTCCGTGCGCCTGCTCTCGTTCGGCCGGCGCTTCGGCGCGGATCGACGGTACGACCCGGGCGTGCACAGGTTCGAATGAACGTTTCGACCTGCGCCTCCGGCAGTTGCTCCCGGCGCCTGCCAGGACGAGGTCCGCCGACGCCCGGCCGGGCGCCGCCGGGGGCGCACTCCGCTCCCATGACGTGCTCCCCTTGGCCTGGAAGACCCCGTGCCCTCCCCGGTGGCCGGCGTGACCGTTCTCGGGCGGACGAAACCGCCTACGTCCCCGGGTGCCAGCCCAGGGCCGGGCCCAGCCCGGTCGCCATGTCGGTGAGGATCTGAACGTAGTCCTCGTGCTCGAAGGTGAACGGCAGCGCGAAGGCCACCTCGTCCACCTCTCGGAACGCGGCGTGCGCGTGCAGGCGCTCGGCGATCTCCGCCGAGGTGCCCACCAGATCCGGCGCGAAGAGCAGCCGCGCCGGACCCTGGGGCGCGGTCGTGCGGGGGGTGCGCTGGGCGGCGTACTCCTCGTAGCGTGCGCGCTGCCCGGGCGAGGCTGAGTCCGTGGGGATGACGACCAGGCCCTGCGAGACGCGGGCGGCCTCGCCGTCGGGGTGGGCGGCCCGGAAGGCGCGAATCTGGGCGAGCTGGATCTCCGCAAAATCGTAGGGGCCTTCGGGCTCCTCGGCCTTCACGACGCTGCTGGTGAGGAGGTTCATGCCGTGTTCGCCGGCCCAGCGGGCCGACCGCAGGCTGCCGCCGCCGTACCACAGGCGGCGGCCCAGGCCGGGGGAGTGCGGCTGGACACGATCGGAGAAGACCTCGAAGCCCTCGGCCCCGTTGCAGTCCGTCGCCGGCTTGCCCCGCACGAAGTCCAGCAGTCGCTCCACCCGCCCGTGGCCGAAGTCCTCGGCGTCGGCCGTGTCCGGGTAGAGCGCCCCCTTGACCTGGTCGAAGTGCATCGGCGGACCGACGCTGACGCCCGGGTTGAGCCGACCGCCCGACAGCAGGTCGACGGTGGCCAGGTCCTCGGCGAGCCGCAGCGGGTTCTCCCAGCCGAGCGGGATGACCGCCGTGCCCAGTTCGATACGGCGGGTGCGCTGGGACGCCGCCGACAGGACGGCGACGGGGGAGGAGATGCCGTACTGGAGATGCCGGTGACGTACCCACGCGCTGTCGAAGCCGAGCCGCTCGCCCAGCTCGATGATCTCCAGTGTGGACGCGTGGCCCCGGCGCGGGTCCGCCGCGTCGAACAGTCCGATGGTCAGGAAACCCAGCCTGCGCAGTGGTCGTGGGGTCGGCGGCACGGGCCCTCCATCGTTGAAGCTTCAATGGCCTACGGTGATGCCAACCCGGCACCGGACCGTACTGTTCCCGCTCCGCCCGGCCGACGCCGCGTTCCGCCCGGTCAGCGCAGCGGGATCGTCACCTCGTCCTCGACCGGCGGGGCGATCTCCTGGGCCCGGTTGCCGGTGGCCGCGTAGCACCGCAGCCGGACCGACTCCGGGGAGACGTCCAGGCGCAGGAAGCACTTGAAGAACGGCGGGCTGTACGTCGCGGAGCCGGGCGAGAACAACGACGTGTAGATCTTCCGCACGGGCAGCCGGAACCGCTTGGCCCGGTCGGGTCGGCGGCCGGTGCCGAGCAGCCCGGCGACCAGGCGGACGCGCCGGGTGACCCGGGTCGAGGCGTCCGGCGTGCGGGTGGGCCGGATGCCGAGGCGCTCGGCGATCACGGCCGTCGCCTCGGCCTCGCTGAGCGTGAAGAACCGGCGCATCCGCAGCCGGTGGCCGTAGAGCCGGCTGTAGAAGGCCAGGGAGTCGCCGCGCAGCGGATAGCAGCGGAAGTCCTGCTCGGTGACCCCCGCGACGTTGACGCGGGGGATCGTGTGGGTGGCGTGCATGAACGCTCCGCCCCCGCCCGCGACGACGTACTGGAGCGTGCGTCCGTCGTCCAGCCGGACCGGGTAGCGCTGGTAGTTGTGGATGTCGCCGCCGATCGCCGCCACGTAGTGGTGCGCCGGGTCGCGGACGATCGCGTCGACGGTGCCGCCCCCCTCGATGGCGCACGGATCATGGCGGCCGTCCACGTACAGAGGTGAGCCGGTGACCAGGATCTTCGGGCGCGGCCCCCGGGAGACCTCGCGCAGCCAGGCGCCCTGCTCCGCGTCGAGGGTGCCGAGCAGGCCCGTGTCGATGCCGATGATGCGCACCGGGCCGGCGTCGATCGCCCAGTACGGGCCCGGCTGGACGGCCTGTTGAGCGGCGGCGGAGCGCAGGGCGCGTGCCTCGGCCAGGTGACGGCCGTCGTCCGGGCGCGGCCGGTGCCACAGCAGCGACCGCAGCCAGGCCCGCGTCAGGGGGCGCGGCCGGGGCTCGGGCGGCAGGGGCGGCGCGTCGTCGCAGAAGACGCGCATGAAGCCGCCGAGGTCCTCGTACCAGTCGTGGTTGCCCGGTATCGCGTAGATCGGTGCCTGATAGTCCCGGTAGGGGCGGAAGAACTTGGTGGCGTAGTCGTCCGCGCTGCCGACGGGGTAGATCACGTCACTGGCCAGCACGGCGAAGCGGGTGTCCTGACCGGTCTTCAGCAGGCCCGGCACGACGGCGTACTGGGGGTCGTCGCCCTCGCCGGTGTCGCCGATGACCAGGAACGAGAAACGGTCCGGGTCGTCGCGCCGGATCACCTTGTCGGCCGGTGCGCCGGCCGCCGCCCGCTGCGCCACCCACCGGCTGCGCGTCCGGCCGACGGGGTCCCCGAACCAGGAGGCCAGCACGCCGTTGCGGGCGGCCCACAGCATCCTGGGGTCCAGCCAGGAGATCTTCTCGGTCTTCGGCGGCATCAACCGCTGGTACGCGCCCCGTTCGGTGGAACCCCAGCCGGCGCCTTCGGCGGTATCGCGTGAGGAGTCAGACACCGGTGCACCGTAACAATCGAGCCAGGTCCCGCCCGCACGCGGGTTTCCTCACCGCTCGCGCGTGGGCGCGACCGGTTCGCGCCCCGAAGCGCGGCGCGACGTAACGGAGTCGGTGGCCTGGCCCGGCCGCGGGGCGGAGGAGCGTTCGCCCAGCACCAGCAGGGGATCGAACATCACCACGACCCCGGCCAGCAGCAGGAAGACGACCGGCCCCGCCAGCATCGGCAGCAACAGGGACAGGGGCGAGTCGCCCGCCCACGTCCCGCCGGTCGTGTCGTGCACGTGGACGCTGACGGCGGCCATGCCCGTGTAGTGCATCCCGGACACCGCCACGCCCATCACCAGGCTCGCGCCGAGGCTCGTCAGGAAGCCGCGGATGGTGACGGCCGACCACAACGCGGCGGTCGCGGCGCCGATGGCGATCAGCACGGACAGCCCGACACCGACCGGGTCGTAGTCGACGTCGCCGTCCAGCCGCAGCGCGGCCATGCCCAGGTAGTGCATGCCTGCCACGCCCAGGCCGGTGACCGTACCCGCGATCGCCAGCGTGGCGCCGCTCGTGCCGCGGTGGCCGACGAGGAACACGCCGACGCCCACCACGGCGACGGCCACGACGAGACTGAGCACCGTCGTGGCCGCGTCGTACCGGACCCGGGTCTCCTCCACATGGAAGCCGATCATGGCGATGAAATGCATCGTCCAGATGCCGCAGCCGATGGAGGCCGCGCCTAACGCCAGCCAACCCGCCCTCCAGGAACGCGCGTCCAGCAGCGAGCGCACGATGCACCGCAACCCGAGCGCCCCTCCCAGACAGGCCATCAGATAGGCCGCCACCGGAGTCACCGCACCGTAGCGAAACCCGTCGACCGTGCCGTCCATGAGCCAACTCCCCCCGAGTCATGGCTGGTTTCCGCAAGGTCTACGCGCAGGGATCGCGCGAGAGCAAGCCCTTACCGTCGGTAGGCCTGCAACTCGCTTTCAGCACATCCCGATTGGGGTCAGAATGTGCGCTTCAGCAGGTCGAGCAGTGCCGACCAGTGCCGCGCGTCGCCCTCCCGGTGGTACGAGGCGGTGTCGGCCTGCGTGAAACCGTGGGGTGCACCCGTGTACACCTCGCACCGGTGGCGCACGCCCGCCGCCGTCAGGGCCTCCTCCAGACGCTCGACCTGCTCCTCGGGCAGCGAGGGGTCCTGGTCGGCGTGGCCGAAGTAGAGCTCGGCGGTGACCTTGCCGGCCACCAGGTGGGGGCTGTCCGGGGTGTCCGTGGCCAGCCGCCCGCCGTGGAAGCCGGCCGCGGCCGCCACGCGCTCCGGGAAGGTCCCGGCGGTGAGCAGCGAGAGGCGGGCGCCCATGCAGTAGCCGGTCAGCGCCACCGGGCCGTCGGCCACGGCCGGAGATCCGTCCAGCCAGCTCAGATACGCGCCGGCGTCCCGCATCGCCAGGTCGGGCGTCAATGCCTGCATGACCGGGCCGATCCGCTCGAAGATCTCCGGACGCGCCCCCGGGTCGATGAACTCGGGCAGGTCGAACAGCGGGGCACGACCGTGCCGGTGGAACAGGTTCGGCACGAGCACGGTGTAGCCCTCCGCCGCCAGCCGGTCGGCCATGGACCGCAGCTGCGGACGCAGACCGAAGGCGTCCATGAAGACCAGGACCGCCGGGTGGGCGGCCCCGTCGGCGGGGTGGGCCAGATACGCGTCGGCGGTGCCGTCTCCGGTCGGGATGTCGACTGCGGTTCCCTGTACGGCGGTCATGGCTGGGCTGCCTCTCTGCGGGGGTGGGGGGCCAGGAACCCGTCCGCGTGACCGGGCGGATCACGGTCATCGTGACACGCCCGTTCCCGGGGCATTTCGCCCACCCCCGACACACGGTTGAACCGTGAACGGCCCTTGGCCGCCGTTTTACCGTCTACTCGAACCGGGAGGGGTCGCCCGCGCCGTGGCGCACGATCTCTGCCTCCCCGCCGGAGAAGTCGATGACCGTCGTCGGTTCGGTCCCGCAGTCCCCGGAGTCGACCACCCCGTCCAGCACGTGGTCGAGCAGGTCCTTGATCTCCCAGCCCTGCGTCATGGGCTCGTCCTCGCCGGGCAGCAGCAGGGTGCTGGACAGCAGCGGCTCTCCGAGTTCGGCGAGCAGGGCCTGTGTGACGACATGGTCGGGGATGCGCACGCCGACCGTCTTCTTCTTGGGGTGCTGCAGCATCCGCGGCACCTCCTTCGTCGCGGGCAGGATGAACGTGTAGCTGCCGGGTGTCGACGCCTTGATCGCGCGGAACACGTCGTTGTCGATCCGCACGAACTGCCCGAGCTGCGCGAAGTCCTGGCACACGAGGGTGAAGTGGTGCCGGTCGTCCAGCTTGCGGATCGTACGGATCCGGTCGATGCCGTCACGGCTGCCCAGGCGGCAGCCCAGCGCGTAGCAGGAGTCCGTGGGATAGGCGACGAGAGCGTCGGCGCGGATGCTGTCGGCGATCTGGCCGATGGTGCGGGGCTGGGGGTTGTCGGGGTGCACGTCGTAGTACTTCGCCATCCGCCGAGCTTATGCCGCCGCTACGGGTCGGCGGCGCAGGGAGGGGTAGGGGCCCAGGGATGAGCCCCGCCGTCCGGGGGTCGGGCCGGGACGAGCGCCCGGCGGACGTGAGGTAACGTCCCCGACCGGTGTGCCGGAGGCGGCACGAGGAACGAGGGGAAGGCCGAGGTGGCTGGCCGAGCGGACGGGAACCGGCAGCGGGAAGCTCAGACCGGCACGGGACAGGCGTGGGCGGAGCAACTGCTCGAGCATCTGCGCCCGGCCGGGCGGGACGTCCGCAGAGTCGTCGCCTGGCTCTCCGGCACCGTGGGCGCGACCGTGGCCCTGCTGGACGCCGCCGGGGACCTCGTCGCCGGTGATCGGCTTCCCCTGGACGCGGACCTGGTCACGGACATCACCGCCGGCCGGATCGCCTCCGCCGCCTGGGAGGGGCAGGGCAGCCACCTGCGTCTGGTCAGGGTGGAGCACCCGTCCCACGCGTGCGTGCTGGCCGTCTCCCGGCAGGCCCCCTTCGACCGGCGGGCCTCCGACGTCGTCACGCACACCGCCCAGGTGCTCGGGCTGCTGCTGACGGTGAACGAGTCGGCCGCGGCCGGGCACCGGCTGCGGCGGGCCACCGCCGACCTGCGGCTGGCGATCCTGCAACTGCTGATGGTCGAGGACACCATCGCCGCCCGCCGCGTCGCGGCCGGACTCTGGCCCGGACTGCTCGACGCCGAGACGGCATGCGTGTACGTCGTCGAGTCCGACCCCGCCGTACGCGACCGCATCGCCGAGGAGTGCCTGGACCGGACCCGGGAGGACGCCCTGGTCGTGCGCTGCCCGGCCATGGACGGTCATGTGATCGTCGTCAGCCCCCGCGACACCACGGGCGAGGCCCTGCGGTCCCTGGTCGGACGGCACCCGGACCTCTTCCTCGGCGGCAGCGTCCGCCAGAGCCTCGCCCGGACCGCCACCGCCTACGGACAGGCCGTCAGCGCCCTCGCCGTCGCGCACTTCCGTCCCGACAAGACGGCCGTCTACGCGGAGCGCACCCACCCCGAACGCCTGATGGACCCGGTGGCGCTGCGCGGCTGGACGTCCCGGGTGCTGCGCCCGCTCGACACCCTCTCGCACCACACCCGCGCCGAACTCGTGGCCACCAGCCGTCTCGGCCTGGAGTTCACCGCCGTCAACGCCGCCAAGGTCCTCGGCGTCAGCCGCAACACCGTCCGCGCCCGCATGGAACGCGTCGAGACCCTGCTCGGCACCGACTTCGCCGACCTCACGGTCCGGGCGGTCGTCCACCTGGCGCTCAACACCCAGATCGGCCTGCCCGACACCCGGTTCGCCGACGGCAGCGGCGACCCCGGTCTGCGCCTCGCCGACCTGCTGTCCGGCCCCGCGGTACGCGGCTGGGCGCGGGACCTGCTGGGCCGGCTGGACGCCGACGCCAGGAACCCGCGCCGGACGCTGCGCACCTGGATCGCCGCCGGTGGCAACGCCGAACGGGCCGCGCAGGCCCTGGGCGTGCACGCCCAGACCGTGCGCGAGCACGTCCGCAGTGCCGAACCCGTCCTGGAACGCCAGCTGCTCGCGGGGGGAACCGACCTGTACGAGGTCGTGCTGGCGCACCTGGCCGTCGGCGACCTCGACCTGCCGGCTCTTCCGCGTCCCGCGTGAGCTCTTTTGCCTCTGAGGCAACCGGTTCGCCGGGTCGGGGCGGGACGAACCCGGGCCATCCGGACGCGGCTGTGCACGGGTGAGCCCTGCCGGGCGTGCAGCGGGCATCGGCACGGTTCACAAGGCAACGGGCGTGGACGTAGGTTCAACTCACCGCGGGGGCCCGACCGGAACGGGGGACCGGTCGCGCTCCCGCGCGCTGCCCCGTGCGGCGCGTGCCTCGGGTGGCGTGGCGTCAGCCCCGCAGCCGCACCGGGATCTCCCGCCAGCCGAACGCGATGAACGACGGCACCTGCCGCAGTCCCTCGCCGTCGGCGGCCAGGCGCAGGCCGGGGAACCGGTCGAACAGGGCCGGCAGCGCGGTCAGGGCTTCGAGGCGGGCCAGCGGCGCCCCGATGCAGCGGTGGACGCCGATCCCGAACGCCAGATGGTCGTCGGCGGCCCGCGTGGCGTCGAAACGGTCGGCGTCCGGGCCGTAGTGCTCGGGATCGAGCCCGGCGGCGGCGTACGTGGTGATGATGGCGTCCCCGGCCGGAATCGTGACGTCGCCGACCGTCAGATCGGTGACGGCGAACCGCAGCGGCAGGGACGCGATCGACGGGTGCGCGCGCAGCGTCTCGTCGACGACGGCGTCCCAGCGGATCTCCCCGGACCGTACCGCCGCCAGTTGTTCGGGACGGCGGAGCAGGGCGACGACCGCGTTGCCTATCAGGTTCACGGTGGTCTCGAAACCGGCCCCGATCACCAGCAGCAGCGTGTACAGCAGCTCCTCGTCGCTCAGCCGGTCGCCGTCCTCGTCACGGACCCGGATCAGCTCGGTGGTCATGTCGTCCCCGGGATGCGCGGCCCGGTGCGCGATCAGCGCGGGCAGCACCGTGCCGATCTGCCGCTGCACGGACGCCGCGTGTTCCGGGCTCGGGTCGGAGGTGTCCATGATGGCCGCGATGAGCCGGCCGGTGTCCCCCCGCAACTCCTCCGGCACACCCATCAGTTCGCAGATCATCCGCATCGGCAGCGGATGGGCGAGCCCCTCCTTGACGTCCACGACCTCGCCGTCGGCGGCCTCCAGTGCGTCCAGCAGTTCCGCCGTGATCGCCTCCACCCGGGGCCGCATCGCCTCGGTGCGCCGGTGCGTGAAGCTGGGCGCGACCAGCTTGCGCAGCCGGGTGTGGTCCGCGCCGTACGTGGAGAACATGTTGACCACACCGACCCAGCCCAGGATCCAGGCCCAGGACGGGTTCTCGCCGATCTCGGGCCACAGCCGCCAGTGCAGCCGCGGGTCCTTGCTGACCCGCGGGTCGAGGATGAGTTCCTTCAGCGTGTCGTAGCGGGTGGGCGCCCAGGCGGGGAGGGAGCCGGGCAGCTCCACGGGCACGATCGGGCCGAGGGCACGCAGCCGGGCGCTCTCGGCGGCGATGTCGGCGCCTAACGGGTCCAGAGCGATGCGGTCGGTCGTGGTCACGGTCGTCCTCCTGGCTGGTCGGGAGAGCGGGGGCTGAATCGGACGGGCAGGGCTGCCAGCGAGCGGTGGAACGGACCGGGCCGCCACGTGAGTCGCTCGCGGGGCAGTACGGGTTCGAGGTCGGGCAGCCACAGGGTGAGCCGTTCGATCGCCTCGGTGGCGATGAGCAGGGTGTGCTGCTTCACCGGACAGGCGTGCGGACCCGCCGACCAGGACAGGTGGGAGGCGTCGGACGGATGGCGGTCCGCGCCGCGCTCCCGCTCGGCGGCCTGGGCGAGCGCCCCGTACGAGATCACCACCGGCACCGCGGCCCTGATCCACACCCCGTGGAAGGTGACCGGCGTCCGGGCGTAGTGGATGCCGTAGTTGGCGAGGGGCGTCTCGTGGTGCAGCACCTCCAGCACCGCGTCCGTCACGGGACGGGCGCCGCTGGTCAGCGTCGAGTAGTAGGCCGGGTTGCCGAGGATCCTGGACAGCGCGTTGGACACCAGGTTGGCCGTCGGCTCGTGGCCCGCGCCGAGGGTGAGGAACACCTGCCAGGTGACCTCCTCGGGCGTCAGGCCCGCAGGATGGTCCAGCAGCCAGCTCGGCAGGTCGTCGCCGCGCCGCTCCCTCTTGGCCGCGATCAGCTCCAGCACGTACCCGCCGAACTCGGCCTCGCCCGCGGCCGCCTGGGCTCCGCCCTCGATCAGCTTGCCCAGGGCGGAGTCGAGGCGCTCGCTCGCGCTGTCCGGCAGCCCGAACAGGCTGTTGAACACCAGCGCCATCAGCGGCCGGGTGAACTCGCCCACCAGGTCGGCCTCCCCGCGCGGCCCGATCCGGCTCACCAGCAGGTGCACCGCCCGGTGCACCCGGGCCCGCAGATCGTGCGGCTCCACCAGGTCGAAGGCGTCGAGCAGCGAGGTGCGGTAGCGCAGGTGGGCGCCGCCGTCGGCGAACAGGGTGTTGGGACGCCAGCGCATCATGCCCAGCACCGGCGAGTCGTCGGGGACGGTCGCCTCCCACGGCCGGGGATCGTGCGAGAACGTCTCGCTGTCGTGCAGCAGGTCCAGCGCCGCCCGCCGGTCGGTGACGACGTACGCCGGGACACCGGGGGCGAGTTCCGCCCAGCCGACCGGGCCGTGCGCGCGCAGGGCGGCGTAGTAGGGGTGGGGGTCGCGGGCGAAGCCGTCCTCCCACAGACGGACGGGCGCCGCGAGGGAGAAGGCCTGCTCGGCGGGGGACGGTCGGGTCACCGGGGCTCCGGGGGGTGGTGGTCGATCAGGTGCTGCACCAGCGCGAGCAGGGCGTCGACCGAGGAGTTCGCCTCCCGCGCGTCGCAGGTCACCATCGGGGTCGTGGACTCCAGGTCCAGGGCGGCGCGCAGCTGCTCGGGCGTGTGGTGGCGGGGCGCGTCCGGGAAGGTGTTGAAGGCGACCGCGTACGGCAGTCCGCTCTCCTCCACCAGCCCCAGCACGTCGAACGAGGCGTCGATCCGGCGGGCGTCGACCAGGACGAGGGCGCCGAGCGCCCCGTAGGCGATGTCGTCCCACAGCGCCCGGAACCGCTCCTGGCCGGGTGTGCCGAACAGGTACAGCACGACGCCGCCCGGCAGACTGATCCGGCCGAAGTCGATGGCGACCGTGGTGGTCGACTTGTCCCGCACGCCAGCGAGGTCGTCGACCTGTGCGGACGCCTCGGACACCTGCTCCTCCGTGTGCAGCGGGCGGATCTCGGACACCGAGCGGATCAGGGTGGTCTTGCCCACCCCGAAGGGCCCCGTGATCAGGATCTTCACCAAGTCCCGGGCGGTGTCGGGGAGGTGGAGGTCCGCACTCCCCGGCTCGGCGTCAACGGTGCTTGAGGTCGCGGAGGCCATCGGCCACTCTCTTCAGCAGGTCGGGGTCGAAGCGCCGGGCGGGCGGGATCGGCGCGCGGGCCAGTACCAGGTCGCGGTCGAGGAGGTCGGCGGCCAGCACCAGCACCGCGGAGACCGGAAGGCGCAGCAGGGCCGCGGCCTCCAGCACCGTCAGCGACCCGTGCCGCAGCTCCTCCAGCAGGGCCGTCTGGGCGGCGGGCAGTTCGGCGGGGGCCGGCTCACCGCTGCCGGTGAGGACGGACAGCCGCTCCAGATGCGCACGGCTGGGCCGCGCCACCCCGCCGGTCGACAGGTACGCGGGAACCAGGGGACGGCCGCCTCGGCGGCCGGTCATGCCGGCGTGTCGCCGTCGGCACTCCGGGGCCCGGCGGCCATCGCCTTCTCGCCGAGGCGCGCCACCTGCGAGTGCACCCGGTGGGCCAGCAGGTCCAGCCGCACCTCGGGATCGCCGTACGCGGCGACGCACGTGCCGTGGTCCGTCGGCACGATGAGCACATAGCCGTGGTCCGACTCGATGACCACCTGCCGGATGTCGGCCCGGTCGGTGTCGGCGAACGCCGCCGCGGCGGTACGGCAGGCGCCCTGCACGGTGCTGGTGATGGCCGCGACCCGCTCGGCCGACGGCCGTGACAGCGCGTCGGTGTATCCGGTGACGAGTCCGTCCCGGGTGAGAAGGACGGCTGCCACGACGTGCGGCACCTCCAGGACCGGTTCGAGCACCCAGGCCGTGTCCCCCGCTGCGCGGCTGGTCATCGAGCCGTTCCCCCTTCGTGGTCGTTGCTGTCGGTGTCGTCGCTGGCCCCGTCGGCCGTGGTCACGGCCGGGGCACCCTCAGATACGGCCGGGACGGCGTCGGCGTTCGACCCGGCGGCGTTGCGCGCTGCCGCGGTCCCGGACTGGAGGGCGCCGAGGGCGGCGGCGGCGTCCTCGGGGCGGCGGGGACGGCGTGCCGGTGCGGGTTCGGCGGCCTGGCCGGCCGAGGCCGCGGCACGGTTGCGGCGACGCCGCTGGGGGAGGCCGCCGCCGTCGCGCGGCCCGTGATGGCCGGGGACCGGGGCGGAGACGTCGGCGTCCTGCTCGGTGCCGTAGTCGTGGTCGTGGTGGTGGTGCGGGGTGGTGGGGAGCGGCTCGGGCCCCTCGGGCTCGGTGGTCGCGACGCAGTCACCGGACCCGGCGGCCGGGGCGGGTTCGGGCTGGTGCGGCGGGGCGGCCGGGGCGGGTCGGGGTGTGCGGACCGGACCGGGCCGGGCAGGGTCCGAAGCCGGGGGCGGCACGGATGCGCCGGGCACCGTTCCACCGGACGTGGCGGGCTCACCCTGCTCCCGGGCGCGGGACGCGCCGCTGGGCGTGCCGGCCCCGTCCGGTCCCGGACCGCGGGAAGCGCCGGCTGCGCTCCCCGCGGCCCGCGCCACCGTCCTGCGGGTCGAGCGCGGGGCGCTGGCGGCCGGAGGCAGTTCCTCGGGGTCGATCCTCGTCAGCAGATGGCTGTCGATCCGCAGGACCGCCCGCACACCGCCGTACGGGGACGGGGAGGACAGGTCCACGCTCAGATCGAACTGCCGGGTCAGCTGGCCGATGGCCGCGAGCCCCATGCGCGGCGGGTCGCCGAGCTCGGTGAGCAGAATCGGATCGGAACCGGCGACCATCCGCTGGGCCCGAGCCCGTTCGTCCTGCGTCATGCCCAGCCCGGCGTCGTCCACCGTCACACAGACGCCGTGGTGGACCGCCTCCAGGTTGACCACGACGTCGGTGTCGGGTGCGGAGTGCCTCAGCGCGTTGTCGAGGAGCTCGGCGACGATGATGGCGACCGGCTCGACGGCGTGTGACACCAGGGCCGTACCGGGCGCCAGGTGGTTGCCGACCCGGACGCGCCGGTAGCCCGCGAGCCGGGCCTGGCCGCCCGTCACCGCGTCCACCAGATGTGAGTCCTCCCGGGCGAGCCCCACCCAGGCCCCGCACACCACGGCGGCGATCTGGGCGCGCCGCAGCGACTGCTCGTTCTCGTGATCCAGCTCGAACAGGGTCTGCGCCAACTCGGGTTCGTCGTAGCGCTGTTGCAGTCCACGCAGAGCGTCCTGGAGCCGGTACAGCGCCGCCTGGATCTCCCGGGTGGCCCCGCGCATCCCGGCCTGGGCGGCCGCGTCGATGCGGATGCGCTGCGCGGCCAGCTCGGTGTGCAGCCCTTTCAGCACCTGCTCCAGGGCGAGTCCCAGGGGCGACCCGGCCAGCTGCGGGTTCAGCGGGCCGGGCACGGTGACGTGGGAATGCGCCGCCTGCCGGGCCGCGGCGGGCACCCGTCGCGTCGCCAGATGCTCCACCTCGGAGATGAACGACCGCGAGGTTCCGTCGAGTTGCGCCCGCAGCGCGGCCGTTTTCGCGCGCTGTGCCTCCAGTTGCCGTCGTGAGCGCAGGAGCCCGCCGCCGAGGGCGATCGCGGACAGTGTGCCGAGGGCGAGGGCACCGACGGCCAGGTCCGGTACTTCGATCATCGAGTCGATTCCAGGAGGGAGTCGGGCAGGGCTGGGTCCGAGGTGCTCTGGCGAGCCACCCGCAGCACAGTACACACCGTCATCGACCGGTCTCGCACGGTGGAGCACGACTTCGTTCCGAAAGTGATCGCCGCGTGGCCGCTTCCGTGTCAACTGTCTGAATTGCCGTACAGGGGAGGGGAGTTGGTGGTGCGTACGGGTCTGCCCGGCCCGGTTGGGTTCCGCGTGACGCAGTAATCACTCCACGTGTTGAACACGGGCTGTGTGCCCGACCGGAGGGCGGGTACCCGTCCGGCGCCTGAATTGGTCCGCTCCGCGAGAAGGAGACCCGCATGAGCAGTGGATCGGAGACCGGCGGTGTGACCGGTACGCAGGACAAGGACTACAACCTCATCTGGTACGTCGAGGCGTGCCTGAACAACGCCCTGCGCCTGGAGAGCTACATCCAGGACGCGGAGCGCGCCAAGGACACCGAGGTCGCGGACCTGTTCCGCAAGGCCCAGGCGGACAGCCGCAAGGGTGCGGAACTGGGTAAGAGGCTGCTGCGCGCACGCCTTCAGGAAGGCTGAGACGCACCGTCCTTCCCGGGCCCGGATCCCGAACGGGGTCCGGGCCCTGTGCCGTCTCGGAGGCGGAAGACCTCGGCGACCCGTTCGACGAGTTCGTCCTCGGTCATCGTGCCGTCCACCGTGACGACGGGCAGCCCCAGGCGTCCGGTCTCCTCGCGCAGCCGCTCCGTGAACAGGGCGTCCCGTACGGCGAGGTTGTGTTCGGCCCGCTCCGGATCGCGTGTCTTCCGCGTGAAGCGTCCCTCCGGTGTGGCGCGGCTCCTGAGGGCGGCCTGGCGAAATTCCGGCGTGGGCAGCAGCCAGACCGCCTGTCCCGGCCCGGTGAGCAGTGGCTTCACCAGGTGGGGCAAGAGCCGGAACCCCTCGACGACCACAGGCGTCCGACACGGCAGGAGCGCGAGATCCTGGAGGATCAGGCCGAAGGCCTCACCTCTGAACCAGTGGAACGTCTCCAGCATCGTCTCGGGGGACCGTTCGACCCATCGTTCATCCATGTCCATGGCCATGAACGCGTGCAGGAAGGGCGCTTCCCCGGGGGTGGTCCGGCGGGCGTGATCCGCCATCACGTCGTCGGTCGCGTAGAGACGCCAGCCGTGCCGCTCGGCGAGCCGGCGGGCGACCGTGGACTTGCCCGCGCCGCTGCCGCCGCCGATCCAGTAGACGTGCCGCATGTCGCTCCTCTCACCTGGCCGCCGCCGATTGTCAGTGGCGGATGCCACGATGCGGACAGCTCACCCTTCCATCCCCACGCGAGGAGGACGTGATCGTGCGCAGGCCGGTCGAGGGAGAGGTCCATGTGCACTACGGGCAGATCTACGTCGAGAGCGACCCGGACAGCTTCGGGCCGGGTCTCGCCGAGGCGTTCGCCGGGCAGAGCGCGGGGCTGTGCGGCGCGGCGACACCGGGCGCCCTGTGGCTGAACACCGGCCTGCACACCGGCGACGTCGGCTTCACCGTCGAGGTGCACGACACTGCCCCACCGTTGGATCCGCTCTGGGAGGACGTGGTGGAGGTGTCCTTCCGCCCGGCCTCGGCGGACAGCGCGCTCGTGCAGTGGGCGGGGGAGGACTCCTGGCCGCTCGGTCTGGAGGAGACCGACTACCGGGTGCGCTACTGCGCCTCGGGCATGGACCGAGCGAGCGAGAAGGACACCCGGCTCGACGGCGAACCCCCACTGGACCGCTACCTGCTGCAGTTCTGGCCGGCCCCGCCGGAGCGCGACCGGGTGCTGAGGCGGACCTCGCGCAGCGCCGCCTTCTGGCACGACTACGCCCGGAAGCTGCCGCCCCCGCCGACCCCGGCCGAACGCGCCGAGGCCGAACGCCGGGCCCGTCTCGCCGAGGAGACGGCCGAGCGGGAACGCCTCCTCGCCTTCGAACGCCACCGGTGGGGTGGCCGGTCGCCGAGCGCGACACTGCGCGAGCTGCGAGGGAACGTCAGCGGCCTGCTCGAGTTCGACCCCGCCCTCCTGCACGACCTCGACGCCGCGGGACCCGCCATTCAGCGTGCGGTGGCCCGGTGCGCGGCCCACCGGGCCTGTGAGGCCGCGGGTCTCACCGCCCTCGGCTGGGTCGCCGACGCGCTCACCGCCCTGGACGAAGACCGCCCGCTGCCCCCGCCCTTCGACGACGACGCCGGCATGTGGCATGCCCTCAGCTCCGATCCGGACTTCCCGGACCGGACCGTCGGCCGCGCCGTCCCGCCGGAGCGGCCGCCCTTCCAGCCCTCGCCCTCGTCCGCGGGCGCCGTCGCCCTGTCGCCCGAGGAAGCGGCCACGTGGGTGGCCGGTCCCGCGAGGGCCGCCGCACGGCGGATGAGTTCGTCGCCGGACGCGGACCCCGCCGGCGACCGGCCGTCGAGTCCGCCTCCGGACTCGGGGCCCGGCGAGCGCGGCATGTTCGTCATCGTCGGCCCACCGGATCCGTCCGTGCGCCTCTCGCAGCCCCACATGGCCCTCCCCGCCGTGTCCGGAGCCGCCGAACCCGACCCGCTCCGGGCGGCCGTGGACGCGGTGTACGCGGCCGTCGTCACGTACGGCGAGGACTGGCCCGCCCTCCTCTCGGAGATCCGGTCCCTCTGCACGGGCCCGTGTGACGGAGCGTAGTGACGGCGCCGTCCCGGATGAGGTCCCCGGCGCGTGAGTGACCCCGCCCCGCCGGGTACTCGGCCCGTCCCGCCAGGACCGGCCGGGCGGCCGTTCACGGTGCCGACCCGGCCGGCCGCCGGCCACGAGCCGAAGGAGCCCCCACACATGACGGACGTATCCGGAACCGGCCCCGCCCCGGGCGACGACCGCAAGGTACTCACCAACCGCCAGGGCCATCCGGTCTACGACAACCAGAACCAGCGCACGATCGGCGCCCGCGGCCCGGCCACGCTGGAGAACTACCAGTTCCTGGAGAAGATCAGCCACTTCGACCGGGAACGCATCCCGGAGCGCGTCGTGCACGCCCGTGGCGTCACCGCCTACGGCCACTTCGAGGCCTACGGCACCTGGGGTGACGAGCCGATCAGCCGCTACACCCGGGCCAAGCTGTTCCAGGAGCGCGGCAAACGCACGGATGTCGCCGTCCGCTTCTCCACCGTGATCGGCGGCCGCGACTCCTCCGAGGCCGCCCGCGACCCGCGTGGTTTCGCCGTCAAGTTCTACACCGAGGACGGCAACTGGGACCTGGTCGGCAACAACCTGGGTGTCTTCTTCATCCGGGACGCCATCAAGTTCCCGGACGTCATCCACGCCCTCAAGCCGGACCCGGTGACCTTCGAGCAGCAGCCGGGCCGCATCTTCGACTTCATGTCGCAGACGCCCGAGGCCATGCACATGCTGGTCAACCTGTTCAGCCCGCGGGGCATCCCCGCCGACTACCGCCACATGCAGGGCTTCGGCGTCAACACCTACAAGTGGGTCAACGCCGAGGGCGAGACCAAGCTGGTCAAGTACCACTGGATGCCCAAGCAGGGCGTGCGCAGCATGACCGAGGAGGACGCGGCCAACGTCCAGGCCGAGACCCTCGGCCACGCCACCAAGGACCTGTACGAGGCCGTCGCCCGCGGCGACCACCCGGAATGGGAACTGCTCGTCCAGATGATGGACGACCACGACCACCCGGAGCTCGACTTCGACCCGCTGGACGACACCAAGACCTGGCCCGAGCAGGACTTCCCGCCGAAGCCGGTGGGCCGGATGGTGCTCGACCGGATGCCGGAGAACTTCTTCGCCGAGAACGAGCAGATCTCCTTCGGCACCGGCGTCCTCGTCGACGGCCTGGACTTCTCCGACGACAAGATGCTCGTCGGCCGGACCTTCTCCTACAGCGACACCCAGCGCTACCGGGTCGGCCCGAACTACCTGCAACTCCCCGTCAACCAGGCCAAGAACGCGGATGTGCACACCAACCAGCGCGACGGCCAGATGGCTTACCACGTGGACGGCGGAGGAGAGAATCCGCAGGTCAACTATGAGCCGTCCATCACCGGGGGCCTGCGTGAGGCACGCTACCCGACCCACGACGAACAGGGTCCCGAGATCCACGGCCGGGTGACCCGCAAGCGCATCCCGCGCACCAACGACTACCTCCAGGCCGGTCAGCGCTATCTGCTGCTGGAGGACTGGGAGCGCGACGACCTGGTGAAGAACTTCATCGGTCAACTGTCCCAGTGCGACCGGGCGATCCAGGAGCGCATGGTCTGGCACTTCCTGCTGGTCGAGAACGACCTCGGTCTACGGGTCGGCGAGGGACTGGGCATCGGCCCGGAGGACGTGGCCGGTCTGGAGCCGCTGGCGAGCCAGGACCTCACGGACGACGACCGCGAACGCCTGGCCAACCTCGGCAAGAACAAGCCGCGTGACGTCGAGGGCCTCACGATGACCCACTGCGTCCCCGACGAACGGCATGTCGTGACCCGTTGACCGGTCACCCCGACAGGGCCGTACGGGCCACCGCGAGCGCCTGTTCCGCGTAGCCCCGGCCGAACAGCACGGCGTGCACCAGCAGAGGGAACAGCTGGTGCACGCCGACCCGCCCGCCCCAGCCGTCGGCGAGCGGCGCGACCTCCTGGTAGCCGTCCAGGACCTGCTCCAGGTGAGGGCAGCCGAACAGCCGCAGCATCGCCAGGTCCGTCTCCCGGTGCCCGCCGTGCGCGGCCGGGTCGATCAGCCGGACCTGCCCGTCGGCCGCCCACAGCACGTTGCCGCTCCACAGGTCGCCGTGCAGCCGTGCGGGAGGCTCGGCCGGTCCCGCCAGATCCGGCAGCCGCTCGCACAGCCGCTCCACGACGGCCGCCTCGCCGGCCCGGACGGTGCCCTGATCGACCGCCTGCCGCAGATACGGCAGCACACGCTGCTCGGCGTACCAGCACGGCCAGTCGGCAGTGGGCTCGTTGCGCATCCGCGCGAGCCCGATGTACGCGTCCGCCGGCCCGTCCGGCGGCGGCGCCCCGAACGCCGGGGCCGCGGCGGCGTGCAGCGCCGCCAGGTCCCGGCCGAACCGCACGGCCGCCCGCCGGCTCGGCGGCCCTTCCGTCACCCGGTCGATGACCAGCCAGCCCTCTTCATGCCCGTGCACCACCGGTACCCGCACACTCCCGGCGGCGGCCAGCCACCGCAGCCCCGCCGCCTCGGCCCGTGCCGCCCCCGGCGCGTCGGACCGTTTGACGACCACGACCCGCCCGTCGTCCAGGGTGGCCTCGGCGAGAGCTCCCGACAGGGGCCGTTCGCCCCTGACCGCCCTGCCGGTGAGCCGGGCCACGACATCCGCCCGTGCGGTCATCCGTACTCCTTCTCGGCGCCGGTCGAACGGCACCCAGCGTACGACCGCGCCGGTCAGCCTTCCGACCCGCAGTCGACGTCGAGCAGCTGGATCGGCCGCGTGGCGTCGAGGTCGACGTACGCGGTGAAGTCGGCCTTGTCGGACCCGCCGTTCCAGTAGGTGCTCACGGTCGCCCAGCCGACCCGCGCGGACTGGGCCGTGGTGACCGGGCCGATGTCGATGGAGGACGGGATGTTCTGCGCGCAGAGCAGGACGTCGAACTCCGGGTTGCCGGCGACCTTCTCCTTGAGGTGCGGCGAGATGCCGTACGTGCGGGCGAAGTCGCCGGGGCCCTGCTCCCCGTAGAAGTCCTCCAGGAAGGTGTGGATCTCCTGCGCGGTGTAGCGGTCGTCGCCGTCTAGGGCCGACGCGGCGGCGGCCGGAACCGCGGCCGCGGCGATGCCGAGGGCGGCGACACAGCCGACGGCGAAGACACTCCAGCGGTTCGGGCGGGACGCGTTGCGGAACATTCTGATACCCCCGTGTGGTCACTTCTGCGTGCTCCCCGGGGCGTTGCCCGGTGAGCCGATCGCAGGAACAGACCTCTCGACCCCGGCGGCCGTTGCCCCACGACCGAGGCGTGTTTCGATTCCGGGACATTCGCCACGCGCCGGTCACGCGGGACGGTGAAATCCCGCCGTCGGCCGACAGAACCGGCCACCGGCGGGGGAGCAGTCGGGTCATGACGAGTTCACCGTTCCAGCGCACCATCGCCCTGCCCGCCCCCGTGTGCGAACAGGCCGCACAGCACCTGGAGCAGGCCGCGCACCGGGCCATCGACGGCGCGGCGATCCCCCTGAAGGCCTTCCGTACGGCCGCCGACAACGACTTCATCCTGCCCGCCTCGGTCGTCGAGCAGGCGGCGGCCTGCCTGCTCGTCCTCGCCACCGAGACCGCCCAGACCGTCCGTCCGTCCGCCCTGCGCGCCACCATCAGCGTCGCGCTGCGACTGCGCGACGCCGTGCAACTGACCCATCAGCCCGCCCTCAGCAGCAGGTTCTGGTGAGCCGTCCCGTCGCTCAGGCGCCGCGGAAGGCGACCTCGACCTGCCGGTGCCGCAGTTCCTCCAGCGTGGCGTGCTGCCGCCGGGCCCGTTCGATGAGCTCGTCCAGCCGCCCGGCGTCGAGCCGCTCGTCCGTGGCGGCGAGATCACGGAGGGTCTCCCAGCCCGCCAGCTTGCCTTCCACCCCGAGCGCCAGCGCCTCCAGCTCCCACAGGGTGCTGAGCGGAGAGCGCCGTACCAGGCTTCCGTTGCTCTTCAGCCGCCCCACCTGCTCGGCCGCCCGGCCCGCGTAGACCTTGTAGCGGCGTACCGGCACGTCGAGGCGACGCATGATCTGGAACAGGCTCGTCCGGTCGTCGGCGATCTCGGCGGCGACCGGGGCCAGCGCGTCGGCGAGCGGCGAGCCGGTGCACGAGCGCAGCAGGTAGCGCACGCGCGCGGTCCCCGCGGTGGCGCCGGCGAGATGGTCGTTGAGGTAGATGCCCAGCAGGGACATGTCGGTGGCCGTGGCACGCCGAGCGTCCGGGGACTCCGCTCGCTGTTCCGTCATGACGCGACTCCTGTCGTACTCCGGTCCCGCTCCACGGCCACCCTCGTGGTGATCCGCACGAGACAGGGAGGGCGGGGCGTCGAGCCGGTCCCGAAGCGCACGGGAGGCTCGACCGGGGCGAGGGCGCCGAGGCTCTCGCCCTCGCGGGTGACGGTGGCCGAGGTGACCGGGTGCAGGTCCCGGGCGCCGTACCACTGGTGCCGTCCGGGGCGGGCACTGCCGTGGGTGCGCGCTCCCAGCAGCAGACGGGCCGGCCGGTCCCACAGCGCGATCCAGCCCGGGTGGGTGGCGAGCCGGCCCGGCACCGCGCGCAGCGCGAGACCCGGCAGGGTCCGGCGGCCGGTGCTGAAGCGCAGATCGAGCGGCGGGGCCGTGACGCTCCAGTGCCGCCGGCCGGTGATCCGCACCTCGACCGGTACGACCCGTACCTCGTCGAAGACATACGTGCCGGCGACGAAGTCCGCCGTCGCGCGCGTGGGCGCCAGCAGCAGCCGGTGCCCGTCGGCCTCCTCCACCATCACGTCGCTGAACGGGCCGAACGGCGACCGCGGCCAGTGCCCGAGCACCACACGGACGCCGGAGGCCGTGCCGATCCCCGCTATCCAGCCGTCGAAGCGCAGCGTGCGCACCGGCCGGGTACCTGTGGGCCGGGCCGGACCAGCGGATTCGGGTCCGTGAGACGACACGCGGGCCGGGTGCCCGGCCCCTCGGCGGCGAAACGGAGGACGACCGTCGCTCCGCGGGGCCGGTCCGGGGCCCTCATGCCGGGTTCCCGCGGCCCCCGCGCGGCTCCGGGGCGTCGGCGGGTGTGGCCGAGGCCACGTCCCGGACGAGGTCCCGATCACGTCCGGGTGGAGGAAGCGGCGGTTACCGTCTACGACCAGATCCCGCTCCCTTCCTTCGGACGGCCCGGCAGTGCAAGCAGATCTCTCCCCTGTCATCGCGGCGACCGCCCAGTGGCTGACCCGCGCCTTCCCCGCCTCCGGCGGCGCGCTGGCCTCCGCCCTGTGCGAGGTCCAGGCCCGGCAGGCCGTGACCGTAGCGGCCTGGCTGAGGTACCCGACGGCCATGGACGCCGCCCTGCTCGGCATGGCGGGACCCGGCGGCTCCGGGCGGCTCGACTGGGTCACCGGCGCCGACGCGGCCCTCGGCGACGACACGGACGCGCACGCCTGGCGCACCTGGGTGGACGAGGTCGTGGCCAGTTGGGCGGCCTGCCTGCTCACCGATCCGGAGCTGGCCGCCCGGGCCGTGACCGCGCTCGCCGACGGCAGCCACAGCAACGGATCACGGGCCGAGTTCCGCCGGCTGACCGCTCCCGACGACAGCGACCGGAAGGCCGCCGCCCTGCTGCGCCACCCCGACCTGCTCGCCCCCGTCGCCGATCTGCACCAGGACCAGCTCCTCGACCGCCTGAACCCGGGCCGCACGCTGATCGCCTGACACCTCCGCGCTCACCCCGCAGACCTGCGCGGACACTCGTCGGCCGCTCGTCCTCACCCTCCGTGACTCACCGGTTTGCCGTAAGCGACCGTGCCGCGCTCGCACGGTCGGCGGAGGCTGATCGTGGGCTTCGACGGCCCTCCGGTCCGCGTTCACCGGCCCGGGGCGCACCCGTCGTGCCGCGCTGCACCGCCGACGGAGGAGAGACCGACATGGCCACCGCACTCTCGCGCAACTGGGAACACGCCGTCGTCACCGGCGGCGCCGGGTTCGTCGGCTCCCATCTGTGCGCCGCCCTGCTGGAGGCGGGCGCGGCCGTCACCTGCGTGGACGACTTCAGCACCGGCCGGCCCGAGAACATATCGCCGCTGCTCGAACAGCCCGGCTTCACACTGGTGCAGGCGAACGTCACCGAGGGACTGCGGATCAAACGGCCGCCGGACCTCGTCCTGCACTTCGCCTCCCCGGCGTCCCCGGCCGACTACCTGCGCCTCCCGCTGCACACCATGGAGACCGGCAGCCTCGGCACCCGCAACGCCCTGGAGCTCGCCCACTCCTCCCGCGCCCGCTTCGTCCTCGCCTCGACCTCCGAGGTCTACGGCGACCCGCTGCAGAACCCGCAGGACGAGCGCTACTGGGGCAACGTCAACCCCGTCGGCCCGCGCAGCGTCTACGACGAGGCCAAGCGCTTCGGCGAGGCGCTGACCACCGCCCACGCCGACACCCAGGGCACCGACACCTGCATCGTGCGGCTGTTCAACACCTACGGCCCCCGGATGCGCGGCCACGACGGACGCGCGGTGCCGACCTTCGTACGGCAGGCCCTGGCCGGCGAGCCCCTCACCGTGACCGGCGACGGCCGCCAGACCCGTTCGCTGTGCTACGTCGACGACACCGTGCGCGGCATCCTCGCCGCCGCCGCCCACGGCATGCGCGGACCCGTCAACATCGGCAACCCGACCGAGATCACCATGCTCGACCTCGCACGCCTGGTCGTCGAACTCGCCGAATCCTCCTCGGAGATCCGCTACATCGAACGGCCCGTGGACGACCCGGCCGTGCGCTGCCCGGACATCACACTGGCCCGCGACAAGCTCGGCTGGGAACCGCGGGTGCGCGCCGAGGAGGGCCTGCGGCGCACGATCGGCTGGTTCCGCGAGGCCAGTACCGAGGAGTGACCCGCCCGGGCACCCAGCACCGCCGCGTCCGGCTCTCGACCGCCGAAAGGCCCGCCTCCCCATGCGCATTCTCGGAATCAACGCCCTCTTCCACGACCCCGCCGCCGCCCTGGTGATCGACGGACGGACCGTCGCAGCCGCCGAGGAGGAGCGGTTCTCCCGCCGCAAGCACGGCAAGAGACCCCTGCCGTTCTCCGCCTGGGAACTGCCCGAGCGGGCCGCCGCCTGGTGCCTGAAGCGGGCCGGGCTGCGCCCGCAGGACCTCGACGCGGTCACCTACTCCTTCGACCCGGCCCTCGCCCGCCCCGCCGAGGAGATGGGCCTGGACGACCCGTGGGACCACCTGCGGCTGACCTACGCCCGCGAGGCACCCGGCTTCCTGCGGACCGCACTGCCGGGCCTCGACCCGGCCGTCGTCCGCTTCGTGCCGCACCACATGGCCCACGCCGCCTCCAGCGCCTTCGCCGCACCGGACGCCGGGAACTCCTCCGTCCTCGTCCTCGACGGCCGGGGCGAACGCGCCTCCCACCTGGCCGCCCGCCGCGTCGGCGACCGCCTGGAGGCGCTGCACGCCCAGGACCTGCCGCACTCGCTCGGACTGATCTACGAGGAACTCACCGAACACCTCGGCTTCCTGCGCTCCTCCGACGAGTTCAAGGTGATGGCCCTCGCCTCGCACGGCAGGCCCCGCATGCTCGCCGAACTGCGCCGCCACGTGTACCCGACCGGCGACGGCGGCTTCCACGCCACCGGCGTGCCCTGGCACGAGCTGTGTCCGCCCCGCGGGCCGGACGAACCGTGGACGCAGGACCACGCCGACGTCGCCGCCGCCGCCCAGGCCGTGCTGGAGGAGACCCTGCTCGACCTGGTGCGCTGGCTGCACGGCCGGACCCACGACCGGGTGCTCACCCTCGCCGGCGGCGTCGCCCTCAACTGCGTCGCCAACTCCCGTATCGCCCGCGAGGGCCCCTTCTCCCGGGTCTGGGTGCAGCCCGCGGCGGGAGACGCCGGAACCGCCCTGGGCGGCGCCCTGCTGCTGTCCGCCGCGGAGGGCGACGAGCCGGAGGCCATGGCCGGTGCCGACCTCGGCCGGGAGTGGTCCGACGCCGAACTCGCGGCCTGGCTGAAGACCGCGGCCGTACCCTTCGAACGGCCCCCGGACATCGCCGCCACCGTCGCCCGCGCCCTGGCGGACAACGACATCGTCGCCTGGTTCCAGGGCCGCTCCGAGTACGGTCCCCGAGCCCTCGGCCACCGCTCCCTGCTGGCCCACCCCGGGCACGCGGGCAACCTGGAACGGCTCAACGACGTCAAGGGCCGCGAGCAGTTCCGGCCCGTCGCCCCGATGGTCCTCGCCGACCGCGCGGCCGACCTCTTCGACGGCCCGCTGCCCAGCCCGTACATGCTGTTCGTGCACGACGTGGCACACGCCTGGCGGGAGCGCATCCCCGCCGTCGTGCACGTGGACGGCACCGCCCGCATCCAGACCGTCGACCCGGCCCGCGAACCGCTCGTGGCCCGGATGCTCGGCGAGTTCGAGCGGCTCACCGGGGTGCCCGTGGTGGTCAACACCAGCCTCAACACCGCCGGGCGGCCCATGGTCGACGACCCGCGCGACGCCCTCGAGTGCTTCGGTTCCTCGCCCGTCGACCTGCTGGCCATCGGCCCGTACGCGATCCGGCGCAGCGACCTCTTCCGTACCGACTCCCGCAACGACGACGCCGGAGACCCCCGATGACCGCACTCGACGCCCCGGCGGGCGACGCGGAGTACGCCGTCGTGATCCCCACCCTCGGCCGGCCCAGCCTGGGCGCCTGCCTGCACGCCCTCGCCGAGGCGACCGGGCCGGGCCCCCTCCGCGTGGTCCTCGTCGACGACCGGTCCGACGCGGCCGGGGTGCCGCTGACCGCCGACGTCCCGCCCTCCCTGCGCACGCGCACCATCGTCGTGCCCGGCGGGGCGCGCGGGCCCGCCGCCGCACGCAACCTGGGCTGGCGGGCGGCCGGTGACGTGCCCTGGATCGTCTTCCTCGACGACGACGTCGTCCCCGGGCCCACCTGGGGCGACGACCTGACCCTGGACCTGACCGCGGCGACCGAGCGGACCGCCGGGATCACCGCCCGCATCGAGGTGCCCCTGCCCCCCGGCCGGCGCCCCACGGACTGGGAGCGCAACACGGCCGGACTCGCCGGCGCCCGCTGGATCACCGCCGACATGGCGTACCGCAGGGCCGCGCTGACGGCCGTGGGCGGGTTCGACGAACGGTTCCGGCGGGCCTTCCGGGAGGACGCCGACCTGGCCCTGCGCATACTCGACGCGGGATGGACGCTCACCGGAGGCCGGCGCACCACCATCCACCCCGTCCGGCCCGCCGGGCGCTGGGTCTCCGTCCGGCTCCAGGCGGGCAACGCCGACGACGTGCTGATGACCCGGCTGCACGGCCGTCACTGGTGGCGCCGGGCGGAAGCACCCCGCGGGCGTCTGCCCCTGCACCTGGCGGTGACCGGGGCGGGGGTGGCGGCGCTGGGCTGCGCCCTGCTCGGCCGGCCCCGGGCCGCCGCGGCCTGCGCCGCCACCTGGCTGGCCGGCACCACCGAGTTCGCCCTCGCCCGGATCCTGCCCGGACCGCGCACCCGCGACGAGATCCTCACCATGACGGTGACCAGCGCCCTCGTCCCGCCCGCCGCGACCTGGCACTGGCTGCGCGGGCGGCTCGCGCACCGCAAGGCCCGGCCGCTCGCCGCGTCCGGCAACGCCGAGCCGGCGACCGCGCCCCGCCCGGCGGTCCGGGAACGGCTGCGGTCATGACGCCACCCCTCGGCCCCTGGCTGCTCCCCGGGGATGTGCGGCAGCACCCGCACGACCCGGACAGCCCCTTGCCCGCGGCCGTCCTCTTCGACCGCGACGGCACGCTCGTCGCCGACGTGCCCTACAACGGCGACCCCTCGCGCGTCGTGCTCATGCCGGGCGCCCGCGAGGCCGTGGACACCGTGCGCGCCGCCGGGGTGCCCGTCGGTGTCGTGACCAACCAGTCGGGCGTGGCCCGGGGCCTGCTGACCCGCCGAGAGGTGGAGGACGTGCGGCTGCGCGTGGAGGAACTGCTCGGGCCGTTCGCCGTCTGGGCGGTGTGCCCGCACGGCCCGGGGGAGGGCTGCGGCTGCCGCAAGCCGGCACCCGGCCTGGTCCTGGCGGCGTGCCGCCGGCTCGCCGTCGCGCCCGGACGCACCGTGGTGATCGGCGACATCGGAGCGGACATGGCAGCCGCCCGGGCGGCCGGCGCCCGCGGGGTGCTGGTGCCCACGGACGTCACCCGGGCCGAGGAGGTCGTGGCGGCCGACACCACGGCGGCGGACCTGCCGCAGGCCGTACGTCTCGCGCTGGACTCGGCCGTACCGACGGGGGAGGCGCCATGAGCCCCCTGCCGTCCCGTGCCCGCCTTCCCCGCACCCTCGTGGTCCGCCTCGACAGCTCCGGAGACGTGCTGCTGGCCGGGCCCGCCGTCCGGGCCGTGGCCGCCGGGTCCTCCTACACCGCGCTGCTCTGCGGCCCCCAGGGCGCCGCGGCCGGGCGGATGCTGCCCGGCGTCGACGACGTGCTGACCCACGACGCCCCCTGGGTCGGGCTGGATCCGCCGCCGGTCACGCGGGCGGCCACCCGGCAGCTGATGCGCACGCTCACCGCGGGCCGCTTCGACCGGGCGCTGGTGCTGGTGTCGTACCACCAGAGCCCGCTGCCGATCGCCCTGCTGCTGAAGCTCGCCGGGATCGGCTGGACCGCGGCCGACAGCGAGGACTACCCCGGCGCGCTCCTCGACCTCAGGCACCGCCGGCTGCCGCACCGGCACGAGGTACTGGCCGCCCTGGACCTGGCCACCGCCGCGGGTTTCGCCCTGCCGCCCGGCGACGACGGCCGGCCGCGCGTCCTGCCACCTCCGGCCACCACCCACCTCACCGGCCCCGGGCCCTACGTCGTCCTCCACCCCGGCGCGGCCGTGCCCGCGCGGGCGTGGACCCCGGGGCGGGCGGCACGGGCCGTCGCGGCCCTGTCCGCGGCGGGCCACCGCGTGGTCGTCACGGGCGGGCGCGCCGAGCGCGAACTGACCGCACGGGTCGCCGGACGGCACGCCCTGGACCTCGGCGGCGCCACCGACCTGCCGCAACTGGCCGGAGTCCTGGCCGGAGCCCGGGCCCTGATCGCCGGGAACACCGGCCCGGCACACCTCGCCGCGGCTGTCGGAACACCCGTCGTCAGCCTCTTCGCGCCGGTCGTGCCGGCCGAGCGGTGGGCCCCCTACGGCGTACCGCACATCCTGCTCGGCGACCCGCGGGCGGCGTGCGCGGGGACCAGGGCACGGCACTGCCCGGTGCCCGGACACCCCTGCCTCGACGGCGTCGGCGACGACGAGGTGCTCGACGCCGTGGCGGCCTTCACGGACCACTCGGCGGACCGGGGAGAACAGACCGAACGAGGAGCGGCCGTATGAACATCCTGCTGTGGCACGTGCACGGCTCCTGGACGACCGCCTTCGTCCAGGGCCCGCACACCTACCTCGTCCCCGTCACCCCCGACCGCGGCCCGGACGGCCTCGGACGGGCCCGCACCTTCACCTGGCCCGCGTCGGTACGCGAGATCACCCCCGAGGAACTCCGCGACACGCCAGTCGACCTGGTCCTTCTCCAGCGGCCGCACGAGGCGGCACTGGCCGGACGCTGGCTCGGCGGGCGGCGCCCCGGCCGGGACGTGCCCGCGGTGTACCTGGAGCACAACGCGCCCGACGGGGACGTGCCCGACACCCGGCATCCGTGCGCCGACCGCGACGACCTGACGCTCGTGCACGTCACGCACTTCAACCGGCTCTTCTGGGACAGCGGAACCACCCGTACCGAGGTGATCGAACACGGCATCGTCGACCCGGGTCACCGCTACAGCGGCCGGCTCGCCCGTGCCGCCGTCGTGGTCAACGAACCCGCGCGGCGCGCCCGGTACACCGGAACGGACCTGCTGCCCGCCCTCGCCGAGGCCGCCCCGCTCGACGTGTTCGGCATGGGCACCGAAGGGCTGGCCGGACATCTCGGCCTGGCCCCCGGCCGCTGCCGCACCGCCGACCTCCCGCAGAGCGAGCTGCACACCGCCCTGGCCGAACGCCGCATGTACCTGCACCCGGTGCGCTGGACCTCCCTCGGCCTGTCGCTGCTGGAGGCCATGCACCTGGGCATGCCCGTCCTGGCGCTCGCCACCACCGAGGCGGTGGAGGCCGTCCCGCCCGGCGCGGGCGCCCTCTCCACCCGCCTGGACGTCCTGGCCAGCGCCGCCCGCCGCTACCTCCACGAACCCGAGGCGGCGGCCGCGGACGGAGCCCGCGCCCGCCAGGCGGCACTCGAACGCTACGGGCTCAAGCGCTTCCTGACCGACTGGGAGCGCCTGCTCACGGAGGTGTGCTCATGACGCCGTCCCTCAGCCCCTTCCCCGCCGGACCGCTCGGCGGGGACCCGCGCGATCCGGGCGTCCTCGCGATCGCGCTGGTCTCCGAGCACGCCAGTCCCCTTGCCGCCCTCGGCGGCGTCGACGCCGGCGGACAGAACGTCCATGTCGCCTGCCTCGCCGGGGCACTCGCCGACCGGGGGCACCGCGTCACCGTCTACACCCGCCGCGACGCGCCCGACCTGCCCGTCCGGGTGGAGCTGCGCGACGGTGTGGAGGTGCACCACGTGCCCGCCGGGCCGGCCGAACCGCTCCCCAAGGACGCGCTCCTGCCGCACATGGACGAGTTCGGCCGCCACCTCGTCCGCAGCTGGCGCACCCGGGCCCCCGACCTCGTGCACTCCCACTACTGGATGTCGGGCCTGGCCGCGCTGCGCGCCACCCGCGAGCACGGCCTGCCCCTGCTGCACACGTATCACGCCCTCGGCACGGTGAAGCGGCGCCACCAGCGGCTCGCCGACACCAGCCCGCCGGAGCGGATCCCGGGCGAGATCGAGGTCGGGCTGGGCTGCGACCGCGTCATCGCCACCTGCCGGGACGAAGCCCACGAACTGGCCCGCATGGGCATCCCCCCGCACCAGGTGGGCATCGTGCCGTGCGGCGTCGACCCCGACCGGTTCACACCGAAGGGCCCGGCCGCGCCGCGCGGACCGTACCCGCACCGGATCCTCCAGCTGGGCCGGCTGGTACCCCGCAAGGGCGCCGCGGTGACCATCGCCGCCCTGGCCCGGCTGCCCCGGACCGAGCTGGTCGTGGTCGGCGGGCCGCCCGCCGACCGGCTCGACGGCGACCCGGAGGTGCGACGGCTGCGCGGCATCGCCCGGGACGCCGGTGTCGCCGACCGGGTCCGCTTCACCGGTGCCCTGCCGAGCGAGGAGGTGCCGGCGCTGCTGCGCTCCGCCGACGTGGTGGTGTGCCCCGCCGACTACGAACCCTTCGGCATCGTCCCGCTGGAGGCCATGGCCTGCGGCGTGCCCGTGGTGGCCAGCGCGGTCGGCGGGCAGCTCGACACCGTCGCCGACCCCGGCACCGGACGGCTGGTGCCGCCCCGTGATCCGGCGGCCCTGGCCCGCGCCGTCGCCGGGCTGCTCGCCGACCCGCAGGCCCGCGCGGCCTGCGGGTCGGCCGGCCGCCGCCGGGTCCTCAGCCGGTACGGATGGGGCCAGGTCGCCGCGGCCACCGAGGCCGCCTACTGCGAGGTCCTCGACACCGAAACCGCCGCGACCGGCGCCGGCTGACCGCCCCGCCCCGACGACAGCCGACAGCAGCCGACGTCCGACGTCCGAAGGAGGTGTGGGTTCGCCGCCGTCACCGACGGCGGTACGCCCGACCGACATGAGCGAACCCTCCACGCACCACGCCCTGGAAGCCGCGCGACTGCACTGCCGCTCTCTGGAGGAAGCCCTCGCACGGTTCCGCGACAACGGCCTGGACCGGGTCGCGGACTGGGGCGGCCGGCTCGCCGACGTCCTCACCGGCGGCGGCCGGCTGCTCGCCGCGGGCAACGGCGGCAGCGCCGCCCAGGCACAGCACCTCACCGCCGAGCTGGTGGGCCGCTACCGCCGGGAACGCCGCGCCTACTCCGCGCTCGCCCTGCACGCCGAGACCTCCAGCATGACCGCCATCGGCAACGACTACGGCTTCGACCACGTCTACGCCCGCCAGGTCACCGCCCACGGCCGTCCCGGGGACGTCCTGATGGTGCTCTCCACCTCCGGCCGCAGCCCCAACCTCATCGCCGCCGCCGTGACCGCCCGGCAGGCGGGACTGCGGGTGTGGGCCCTGACCGGGCGCGGCCCCAACCCCCTCGCGGAAGCCGCGCACGAAGCCCTGTGCATCGACGCCGGCAGCACCGCGAACGTCCAGGAGACGCACCTCGTCGCCGTCCATCTGCTCTGCGAGTGCTTCGACACGGCCGTGGCCACGCCCCTCGCCCGGCGCGCCGTCCTCACCCACGGGAGCACGTCATGACCGGGCCGCACCCCCTGGCCGTCGTCGGGGACGTCCTCCTCGACGAGGACATCGAAGGCGTCTCCACCCGGCTCTCCCCGGACGCCCCCGCCCCCGTCGTCGACGTCACCGGCGACCGCCGCCACCCGGGCGGTGCCGGCCTGGCCGCCGCCCTCGCCGCCCGCGGCGGCCGGGACGTCGTCCTGGTGACCGCGCTCGGCGACGACGAGGCCAGCGAGGCGGTACGGCACGACCTGCGCGGCCGGGTCCGGCTGCTGGAGATCCCGCTGAACGGCACCCTGCCGGTCAAGACCCGCGTCATCGCGGGCGGCCGGCCCGTCGTCCGCATCGACCGTGGCGGCGGCACCCCCGGAGAACCCGGCGACGCGGTCCGTGAAGCGCTGGCCGGCGCGCACGCCGTCCTGGTCGCCGACTACGGCCGGCACACCGCGGGCGCCCTGCGGCCGCTCCTGGAGGAGGCCGCCCGCCGCACCCCGCTGGTGTGGGACCCGCACCCCGAGGGCGACCCGCCCGTGCCCGGAGCCCGCCTCGTCACCCCCAACGCGGCGGAGGCACGGGCCCTGCACCCCGGCTCAGGAGAGACCACCCTGGGCGCCTACGCCGAACGCGGGGCACGACTGGCCGAGCGCTGGCGGGCCGCCGGTGTCGCCGTCACCCTCGGTGAGCGCGGGGTGCTGCTGGCCCGGCCGGGTTCAGGCACCCCGATGCTCGTACCCGTGCCCTACCGGGCCGTCGGGGATCCCTGCGGCGCGGGTGACTGCTTCGCCGCCACGGCGGCGGCGGCCCTCGCCGACGGACTGCTCCCCGAGGAGGCGCTGCAGCGGGCGGTCGCCGAGGCGGCCTCGTTCGTCGCGGCGGGCGGCGCGGGCAACCCCGACCTGTGGCGGACCGAGCCGGTGCCCGGCGCCGAGGACGACCCCGCGACCGACGCGTTCGGCCTCGCCGAGAGGGTCCGGGCCGGCGGTGGCACCGTCGTCGCCACGGGCGGCTGCTTCGACCTGGTGCACGCCGGTCACGTCGGCCTGCTGGAGAGCGCCCGGCGCATCGGCGACTGCCTCATCGTGTGCCTGAACTCCGACGCGTCCGTCACCCGCCGCAAGGGCCCGGGCCGCCCGCTCAACCCGGCGGCGGACCGCGCCCGCGTCCTGGCCGCGCTCGGCAGCGTCGACGCCGTCGTGGTCTTCGAGGAGGACACCCCCGAGGCGGTACTGGCCCGGCTGCGGCCGGACGTCTGGGTCAAGGGCGGCGACTATTCCGTCCAGGACCTGCCCGAGGCGGAGGTGCTCCGTACCTGGGGCGGTCAGGCCGTGGTCCTGCCCTACCTCGACGGCCGCTCCACGACCCTGCTGGCCCGCAGAGCGGCCAAGGCGGCCGAGGAGGCGCTGCGGCCGTAGAGGGCCGCATGGGGACGGGGCCGCGCGGACCGCGTGTCGAGGGCTGCCCTCGTACGGAGCCCGCTCAGGCCGCCGGGCTCAGCGCCGGCCGGCCCGGCACGTCGTGCTCCTCCGTGCGGAGCATCACCGGTGCCGCGGCCCGGCGCTGCCGCAGCAGGGCGCCCGCCCCGATCGCGCCGGCGATGAGCAGCCCGCCGGTGACGAGGGCGCCGCGGGGTCCGGCCACTTCCATGAGGAGGCCCAGTGCGGGCGGGCCGCCCAGGCCCCACACCGTGCCGATGCTGCCCCACACACCCAGCACCCGTCCCCGCAGATGCGGGGGCGGGTCGGTCTGCAGGACGGCCGTGCCGGCGGTGTCGGAGACGGACTCCACCACGGCCATCGGCAGCACCAGCGCGATCAGCACCGCCAGCGACGGCGACAACCCCGCCACCACCTGAAGCAGCGCCCCCGCGGCCGCCAGCGCGCCCACGAGCCGAACGGACGGCCGGCGCAGCCGGGCACCGAGCACCGCGCCGAGGATGCCGCCGACGGCGAGCACCGTCGACACCGTGCCGAAGGAACCGGCACCTCCCGCGAGCGGCCCGGTGACGAGCACGGCCAGGGTGAGCCCGTAGTTGCGGCCGAACACGGAGCTGATCCCGGTCACACCCGCCAGCGCGACGAGGCGCGGCCGCCGCATGAAGTAGGCGAGCCCCTCGCGCACGGTCAGGGCCGGGCCGGTGTCCTTCGGGGCCGGGGCGTCCTGACGCACCGCGCCGGCCGCCGGGCGCAGGAACGGGATGACCGCGGCCACGAACAGGAACGACAGCCCGTTGCCGAAGTACGCGGCCGACGTGCCGAGGAATCCGACCGCCACACCGGCCAGAGCCGCTCCCACCAGCCGGCCCGCCTGGTGCACCAGCGCCCCGACCCCGATGGCCGAGGGCACGTCCTCCGCCGGCACGAGGTCGTTGCCCAGCAGGGCGCACGCCGGGTTGTCGACGGTCGCGACGACGCCCGTGACGGCGGCCAGCACCATCAGCGAGGTCATGTCGATCCGGTCCAGCGCCACGAGGACGGCCGTGGTGAAGGCGATCGCACCGAGCACCGCCTGGCTCACGGCTGCCGTGAGCTTGCGGGGCCACCGGTCGACGGCGGCCCCGCCCAGCACGCTGATCAGCAGCGCCGGAGCGGCCTGCACGGACATGGACAGCCCCGTCGCGGCGGCGGACCCGGTGATCTGCAGGACCAGCAGGTTCTGCACCGTGAGCTGCATCCACGTACCGGCGTTCGACACGAAGTTCGCGACGGACCACCAGCGCATGCTGCGGTACCGCAGCGACCGCCACGGTGAGCGGGAGGCGGGCAGGGCAGGGGAGGGTGAGGGAGAGGAAGACACAGTGCGGTACTCGAAGACGAGTCGGAGGACTCAGCAGAAGGAGGACGAGGGAGCGACTCGCACCGGCGGCGCTGCGCGGTGGATCCCCTCGACGGGTACGGCGCCGACCATCGTGGCAGAGGGGACCGGAGAAGCGGTTCCACCGCACCTTGATCCGCCGTCCCGCGCCTTCCAAACGTCCTGCCGGGCAAGGGCCTTGAGGCCACAGTGCGTTTGATCACACGCACACGAAAGCGGGGCCCGTCGCCTCGGCGACGGGCCCCGCTCAGCGCGGTGGGTGCCTACTCGAACTTGCCGCGGCCGCTCAGCGCGTCGCGCAGCCGGTCCACCATGCCGGCGCCCGGAGCCAGGAGCTTGTTCGCCGGAGGCTTGTCGGGGGCGGCCGGGTGCGGCCGGGTCGGGGCGGTCTTCTTCGCCTTGCGCACCTTGTCGCCCAGCTCGTTGAGCGTGTCCATCGGACAGGCCTGCCGCAGACGCGGGAAGAGGTTGCCCTCCTCGTCGGCGATGTGCGAGCGGATCTCGCTCATCAGCATGCCCATCAGCCGGTCGAAGTCGGCGTCGCCCGCGTCACAGCCCTCCAGATCCTTCATGATCTGCTCGGCCGTGGCATGGTCCTTGAGTTCCTGGTCGGCGAGGGTGTCCCCGCCCGCCACGTGCTCCCGTACGGCCGGGTAGAGGTAGGCCTCCTCGGCCACCGAGTGCCGCACGAGCTCCATCGTGACCTGGTCGGCGTACACCTTGCGGTCCTGGTGGCCGGACGGCAGCGCCTCGATCCTGCCGAACATCTCCTCGACCTCGCGGTGATCGCTCACCAGCTCGTCGATGACGTTTCCTCCGTGTCCCATGTCCTTCACCTCCAGAGCTCGGGTCCCCCCGGCCTCAGGGGGATAACGCGCGGTCCCGCCGCGGCCGTGCCGACGGCTCAGGCGGGCAGCTTGGCCCGGACGCGTCCGGCCGCCGCGGCCGGGCGGGCGGTGGCGCGGACGGAGCGGCGCACCAGACCCGCGTCGCGCCGCAGACCGCGGGCGGCGTGGGTGCCGCGCCACACCACGGAGGGGCGGGCGCCGGTGTCATCGGCGGCGATCAGCAGTCCGCCCAGCATGGACAGGTTCTTGAGGAAGTGGATGCGCTGCTGTGCCCGCTCCTCGGGGTCCTCCGCCTCCCAGAAACGGTGCCCCGCCAGCGTGGTGGGCACCAGCGTGGCCGCGATGGCCAGGGCGGCAGGACGCGGCATGCGCCCCGTGGCGAGCATCAGCCCCGCGGCGACCTGCACGGCGCCGCTCAGCCGCACGATCTGCTCGGTGCGGTCCGGCAGCGCGGGGATGCGCTCGGTGACCGGTTGGACGACAGGCTCGGCGGCGTCGGCGACCTGTTTCGGGTCGCGGACGGAGTTCATGCCGCCCGTGAGGAACATCGAGGCCAGCATGGGGCGGCCGAGCACACGCAACAGACTCATGGCCCTCTCCAGAGAGTCGGTGGGTACAGCGCTCGCCGGGTTCCCCAGCCGGAGCCGAACCACTCACCCCGTCCGGTGCCGCGCCCACGCCTCCTCGCGCAGCTCTGCGGACAACAGGACGTCGGCGGCGGTGCACGCGAGGGCCTCGGCCGCCGCGAGCAGCACCTCGCGGGCCCGGGGAGAGGCGGCCGCCTCGGCGAACTCCGGAGTGTGGTCGGAGCCGTCCTCGCCCGTGATGGCCACGAACGGATGGATGGCGGGCACCCGCGTGCTGACGTTGCCGATGTCGGACGATCCGAGGTACACGCCGGGCGTGGGCGGTGACAGCGGGATACCGGCCCGGGCCAGGTGCGCGGCGAACCGCTCGGACAGCACCTCGCTGTCCCGGAAGTGCTCGTAGCGGACGGTGGCCCGCTCCACCTCGGCCGTGGTGCCGGTGGCCCGGGCCACCCCGTCGGCGCACACCCGCAGCCGCTCCGCCAGGTCCTCCAGCGCCGCCGTGGTGGCCGCGCGCAGGCCGAAGAGGCCCTCGGCGTACTCCGGGACGATGTTCGTCGCCGTACCGCCGTGCGTGACGATGCCCTGCACGTGCGAGCCCTCCGGCAGCCGGCGCCCCAGCACGGCCAGCACGTTGAACAGCTCCACGAGCGCCGCCAGCGCGTCGACCCCCTCGGCCGGATTGCCCGTGGGGTGGGCGGCCCGCCCGCGGAAGGCCACCCGGTACTGCACCTGCGCGGTCAGCGGTGCCCGCGTCCAGCTGTACACCCCCGGGTGGAACATCAGCGCCGCGTCGACGTCGTCGAAGACGCCGGCCTCCACCTCGACGGCCTTGCCGCCGCCGCCCTCCTCGGCGGGCGTGCCGACCGCCAGCACCGTCCCGTCGGACGCCTGGGGCAGGGGGGCGGCAACGGCCAGTGCGGCGCCCAGTCCGGCCGCCGCGATGAGGTTGTGGCCGCACGCGTGTCCGAGACCGGGCAGGGCGTCGTACTCCATCAGCAGCGCCACGGCGGGCCGGCCCCGGCCCGAGCGCGCGGTGAACGCCGTCGGCATCCCCGCCACGCCCCGCTCCACGGCGAAACCGGCGCGTTCCAGCTCGCCCGACAGCAGGCTCGCCGCCCGGTGTTCGGCGAAGGCGTACTCGGGGTCGGAGTGCAGGCGCCGGGCCACACCCCACAGTGCGTCGGCCCGGGCCGCCACCTCCTCATGGATGGCCTGGTGCACGGCGTCACGCTCAAGGGTCACGGGGTCTCCTCGACGTCGGCCGGCGGTGCGGTGCGGGCCCCACCGGCGGTTCCGCGGCGTTCCCGCCCCGGGTTTCTCCGCCCGCCGCCGCGACACCGCCGCGTTTCGGCCGGGGCAGAGGACCCGGGAGGAACCACGGACCACTCGCCCGTGCCCGTCCTGGAGGCGCTGGAGGACTTCCGGCGCCGCGGCGCCATCCCCCACGGCTCCATCCCTCAGCCTGAGATGTTGAAGATGTTATTTAAGTGAATTCTGAGAAAGTTGGCATGCTTTGTCCGATTCCGGTGATCCGGAAGGTGAAGGTACTTCGCTTCACTCAGGGAGATGGTGCTATGCCTTCCAAGGAAAAGGTCATCGAAGAACTGACCGGTGTGCCGAGCGTCGACATCGAGGCGGCACTCGACCCGGCGGAACTCGACGGCGTCTACCGCGACAGCCGTGAGTGCGCAGCACTTGCTCTGTCCTCCGGGGCGACCAAGCTGCTGCTGTCGCCGCCGACCCCGCGCCCGAAGAAGGGCTAGTGATCGACGGGAGTAGTCAATGGAGCAGTCTGGCACTTCGACCCTCTTGCAGGGCGCGGTGCAGGACCTCGCCTCCAGTGTGGTCTCCGCCCTCCGGGGCGGAGACCACGCGCGAGCGGCCGCCACCGGGCCGGTCGACGCGCAGGAGGGAAGTCTCGCACTCGCGGCCGTCCGCGTGCTGGGAGCCGATGCGCTGCTGCCGGCCGTCCTGCTGGGCACCCCGCCCGACCCGGACGAACTCGCCGTGTTCCGCAAGTCCGTGGAGTCCTACCCGCCGCGCGCCGACTCCGCCCCCACCGTGCTGTGGAGCCACTGGGCCATGGCACGCACCCTGCGCCGGCTCGACCCGCCGTCCGCGGCCGGAACCGCCGACGGCACGGAACCCGGTGCCGAGTGGCTCGCCGACGCGAGCTGGCAGGTCCTGACCCATCAACTCGCGGTGCTGGCCCCCCTCGCCCTGCCCGGCGAGGACTGCGCCGTGTCCCGCGTGGCACAGGGCCGCCCCGTGGACGTGGCCCGCGGATTCGTGCGCGCGGTGCGCCGCAGGGACTGGCGGCAGGCCGCCGGTGCCGGCCGCTGGCTCACCCTGCTGCACGGCGTCCCCGAGACCCTGGGACTCCCGGCCGGCCTGGACTTCGTGGAACTCATGGCCGGCCACGACCCGCTCGTGGAACTCCAGGTGGCGGCGGCCCGCCGCCTGCGCGCCGGAGCACCGGTGTGACGACGGCACAGGCCACGCAGCTCCGGCAGGTGGCGCGGACCGCGCTGGCCTGGGCGTCCACGCACCGCGCGGACTTCGCCCTCGGCGAGGACGCGCTGGCCGCCGACGCGCAGGTCAACAGCAGCTGGAAACCGCTGGGCGAACTGGCCCAGGTGTGTGCGAGCGTCACCCGCCGCACGCCCCCCGCCGACCCCCTGCACACGTGTGCGGCCGACCTGCTGGCCTTCGCCTGGCGGCAGACCGGCGACGGCGAGCTGTTCCTCCTGCTGCAACGGCTGGAGCCCTTCGCCACCTACCCGCTGGAGGTCTACGCCGCCCTGGCCGCGGCCGGATTCCGCCACGCCACGTACGAAGCCGCGACCGCCACGGTCGCCCGCACCCGCGGCTGGCAGCTCACCGAACAGGAACCGACCCGCCGCCTGGGCGTCCTCAAGGCCGAGGAACGGGGCGGCGTCCACCGGGACGGGCCCGGCGAGCAGGTGCTGCGCCGCACCTGGCTGGGCGGCCTGCCGGAACCCTGGACCTTCGAGCGGTCCGCCGGCTACGCGCTCACCCACGTCGTCTTCCACCTCACCGACTGGGGACGCGCCCCGCAGGGCTTCCCCTCCGACCTGACCGCCTACCTCGCCGACTGGCTGCCGCCCTGGCTCGACACCTGCCTGGACGCGCGGATGTGGGACCTCTCCTGCGAACTGCTCGCCGTGGCCGCGAGCGTGCCCGGCCTGCCGGACGACGCCGTCCCCGGCGACGCCTGGGAGCGGATCGCGGCGGCGCAGGACCCGTCCGGCGCGCTCCCCGAGGAGGCAGACGCGGGGGACCCGGACCGGTACTTCGCGCACCACTACCACTCCACCCTCATGGCGGCCTTCGCGGCGGCACTCACCGCCGGACAAGGAGCACCGGTATGACCGACACCCGCCTGATACACACCGTCGGAGTGGGCGCCATCGAATGGCTGTGGGCCCACCGGGACGGATTCCGCCTGGAACCCGACGTGGACCCCGAGATCGGCTTCCTGGAGCGCTTCAAGCCCGTCGGCGAACTGGCCCTGATCTGCAAAGTGCTGTTCCGCGAGGGAGTGGCCGGCTCACGCCAGGCCCAGCTCGCGCGCCAACTGCTCGACCACGCCTGGCGCGAGACCCTCGACGGCGGCACCATGCTGGTCCGCGGACAGCGGACGGAGCCGATCTCACCCATCCCGTTCGAGGTCTACCTCCCCTTCAAGGAACTGGGCTACAGCCAGCCGGACGTCGAGAGGGCCGCCGTCCTGAACCACCGGCTGGACAGCTGGATCGCGTTCGAGACGACCCCGACCCGACGGCTCGGCCTCTCCGCGTTCCAGCGCCGCTACGGCCTCACACCCCGCCCGCCCGAGGCCGACCTCGTGGGCACGACCTGGCTGGCCCGCACCCCGGAACCCTGGACCGTGGAAGGCCACATCGCCTACGACGTCACCCACACCGTCTTCCACCTCACCGACTGGGGCGAGAACCCCGACGGCCTGCCGCCGGACATCGTCGACTACCTCGCCACCTGGCTGCCGGTCTGGATCGACGACTGGCTGGACCTGGAGCGCTGGGACCTGCTCGGCGAGCTGCTCGTGGTCGACGCCTGCCTGCCCCGTCCGACCCTGGACGACCGCGCCTGGCGGGCCTTCGCCGCCGCGCAGCAGCCCGACGGGGCGATGCCCGCGATCCGCACGATGCCCGAGGGCACACCCGACGAGGTGTTCGACATCGTCTACCACCCGACCCTGGTCGCCGCGTTCGCCTCGGTCCTGGCCACGTCCCGGGCCCTGTCGGGGCTGGCGCACGCGTCATGACGCTCCGTCGGCCGCTCCCGTGGCCGGGCGAACCCGAACCGCTCGACGATCAGGCCACGGCACCGGCCGGCCCCTCCGCATGGGGGACCGTGTCCACGACCGGCGCTCCCGCCTCGCGGGCCGCGCAGCCCTCGACCCCGCGCGACTCACCACCGGGGGGTACGACTCCTCGGGCCGCTGCCACGACCCGGGCCCTGCGTGTCCCGCCCGCGGACGTTCCCCCGGACGACCTGCGACCGGCCGAGCGCCTGGCGGACGCCGTCACCGCGTCCGACGCCCCGGACGTCGTCTTCGCCCTCTCACGGCACGGCCACCGCACCGTCGTGAGCGGCGGCACCGCCCCGCCCCCACCGCTGCCCCGCGAGGACCTGCGCCACGAGATCGGCTCGGCCACCAAGACGTTCACCGGCCTGCTCCTGGCCCGGCTGATCCACGCCGGCGAACTGTCGGGGGGTGAACCGGCCACCACCCTCCTGGACGCGGGCCGGCCCCCCGGTGCGACCCCGGTGACGCTCGCCCACCTGATCACCCACACCTCGGGACTGCCCGCGCTCCCGGCCGGCTTCTTCCTGCGCGGCCTGCCCGCCTGGCACTCCAACCCCTACGCCCGCTTCCCCGCCGCCCTTGTCGTCGACGCCTACCTGCGCCACCGGCAGCGGCGCCGCCCCGGCACCCGCTGGCGCTACTCCAACTACGGCGTCGCCGTGCTCGGACACGCCCTGGCCGCCGCGACCGGCACACCCTGGGAGGACCTGCTCACCGACCAGGTGCTGCGCCCGCTGAACCTCGGCGGCACGACCCTGCGCGCGGACGACTCCGGACTCGACGCCGTCGGACACGGCAAGGACGGCGAGACACCCGTGCCCCCCTTCGACGCCGGCGGCTTCCAGGCGGCCGGTGCCGTACGCGCCACGCCGCACGACCTGCTCACCTTCCTCGAAGCCCACCTCTACCCGGACGACGCGCCACCGGCCCTCGCCCCCGCTCTGCGCGCGGTGCGCCGCCCCGTGCTCCGCCGGGGCCTGACGCACCGCCACGTGCACACCATCGCCTGGTTCCGTCACCCCACCGACGGCGGGCCGATGTACTTCCACAGCGGCGCGACCCTGGGCCAGCAGGCGTTCCTGGGCTTTTGCCCCGGCACCGGCACGGCACTGGCCGCCGTCTGCACCCGCCGCTTCCGCGCCCACGACCCGTTCGTCGCCACCGCGTACGCGCTGCTGGCGGGCGAGTAGCGGGGCAGGCCCGGCGCCGACGGCACGTGCCGCGCCGGCACCGGACAGCCCTGACCCTTCGTCACACCCGCTGCCAGAGGGCAGGGGTGGCGGTGGGCGCCCAGGGGCCCTGGGCCTGGTGCGTCTGAAGACACTGGTAGCGCACACCGGCGTGCGTCACCGTGACCCCGGCCTCGTAGACGCGGCCCGCGGCCCAGGTCTGCGCGGCGTTGCCCTGGGGTGGCGGGGACTCCTCCTCGGCGGTGGCTAGGGTGAGGCCGAAATCGCTGAGCAGCGCGTTGATCGGCTGGTAGAATGTGGTGCCGCCGGTCGCGCAGTCGCCGGAGCCGCCGGACGTCACGCCCTGTGCCTGGACGCCCGAGACGTACGGCCCGCCGGAGTCGCCCGGCTCGGCGCACACCGTCGTCTGCGTCAGGCCGTCCACCTTGCCCTCGGCGTAGCTGACACTCGTGTCGTGCTGCTCGACCTTGCCGCAGTGCCACCCCGTGGTGGAGCCCGAGCGGCAGATCGCCGCCCCGACCAGCGCCTGGACCGAGCCGGTGATCTGCACCGCCTGCCCGCCCTCGCCCTTCACGTTCGGCGTGGCCTTCCACGGGTCGTTGACGGCCACCCACGACATGTCCTTGCCGGGGAAGGTGGAGGCCTGGAACGTGCCCTGGTCCGCCTTGTTGTGCCCGGTCGTCTTGGCGCCCGGCTTGCCGCAGTGGCCCGCCGAGGCGAAGCCCTCCTGCTCGCCCTTGGTGACGGAGAAACCGATGGAGCAGCGAGCGGTGCCGTCGATGTAGTAGGCGTCGCCGCCGGTGATGTCCTCCATGAGCCGCGGCCGGTTCGCCGTGAGCTTCACGCTCACGCTCCTGGCGTCGAGACCGGCGGCCTTGACGAACGCGGCCGCCGCGGCCTTGGTCCCGGCCTCCACCACGACCCGGTTGGCCGGAATGTCGACGTACCACAGGGGCGTCTCGCGGGTGCTGACCCGGGCGGACGCCGCGTCGAGCTTCTGCTTGGCGGCCCGCAGGTCGCGCAGCGGCCTCTTCACGACGATCGCCTTCGCGCCCTGCGCCTTGATGGCGGCCACGTCCGCGGCGTCCGTGGTGGCCACGACGAGCTCCTGCGACGTCGTACCGCGCAGCCAGGCCCCGGCGAAGCGCTCACCCAGGGCGTTGCGCAGCCGCCCCGCCCGCGTGCCCGCCTCCGCCTCGTTGACCAGTCGCCGGGACGCCTGGGCCGGCGTCAGCCCGAGGTCGCGCTCCATGGCGCGCAGTACCGGGGTCGAGGGCCGGTCGGCGCCGAGGGTCTGGGCGGCCGAGGGCAGGGGGCCGGCCGCGGGCGTCGGCTCGGCCGCCACGGCGGCGGGGATCCCGGTCGCGACGAGCGCGCCGAGCGCGGTCAGCGCCACCCGGCGACCGGTCACGGCATGTCTGTGGACCATGCGATGCGTCTCCTTCGATCACAGCGTCGGTGCGTGTTGCGGTGCGGTTTTCGGTGCAGGCCTTGCCGGAACGGCGCGGTGTGATGTCCCGGGCCGCACCGTTTCGCGCTTTGGTGCGGGGAACGGCGCCATGTGCAGTACGGCGGACGCCTCACGCGGACTTCAGGCCGGGCGAACCCGCCTCCGTGACGAAGGACGCGGTCGTCGAGATGCCGCCCCCGGGCGTCGTGATGGCCGGGACGGTCCGGAAGTCGACCTGCGAGAGGTCGCGGTCCATGTCGACGCGGACGTATCCGCGCCGGCCGTCGAAGTACTTCATGTGGGGGTTGGCCTTCATGTAGGTGTCCCACTCGGCGGGCTTCGCGGCGCCGTTCCCGCCACTGGCGACGGAGGTGCAGGTGAACTCCGTTCCGACCGTCTTGGAGGCCGGGTCGTCGAAGTTCTCCTTGATGTCGAAGGCGTATCCGACGTGGACGTCGCCGGTGAGGACCATGAGGTTGGAGATGCCCGCGGCCTTCGCGCCGGCCATGACGCGGTCGCGGGAGGCCCGGTAGCCGTCCCAGGCGTCCATGGAGACCCGGGCCGGTGCTGTCAGGTCGAACTTGCGCTGCGAGAAGCACACCTGCTGGGGCATCACGTGCCACAGCGCGTCGGAGTCCCGCCAGCCGTTCAGCAGCCACTGCTCCTGAGCGGCACCGGTGAGGGTACGGGCCGGATCGTCCGACTCCGGTCCCGGCGCGTGCGGCCGGTCGCTGTAGGCCTGGTCGGAGCGGTACTGGCGGGTGTCGAGGATGTCGAACTGGGCGAGCGAACCCCATGCCAGCCGGCGGTACAACCGGGCGTCGGGCCCGTTCGGCAACTGCTCGGCGCGCAGCGGCTGGTTCTCCCAGTACGCCCGGTAGGCGGCGGCCCGGCGTACCAGGAACTCCTCCGGGGGGCTGCCCTTCTCGTCGTAGGAGCCCGCGTAGTTGTTCTCCGTTTCGTGGTCGTCCCAGGTGACGACGAACGGGTGCTGGGCGTGCGCGGCCTGAAGGTCCGGGTCGCTCTTGTAGAGCGAGTAGCGCAGCCGGTAGTCCGCGAGCGTGGTCGTCTCGCGGTTGAACACGTCGGGCAGTTTGCGGTCGGTGTAGCGGCGGGCCCCGCCGGCGGAGTCCACGGCGTACTCGTACAGGTAGTCGCCGAGGAAGAAGACGACGTCGACGTCCTCCTGCGCCAGATGCCGGTGGGCGGTGTAGTACCCGTCCTGGTAGGCCTGGCAGGCGACGGCGGCGAGCCGCAGGCGGTCGGTGTCACTGCCCGGCGGCGGGGCGGTGCGGGTGCGGCCCACGGGGCTGATCCACGAGCCCACCCGGAACCGGTAGTAGTACTCGCTGTCCGGCCTCAGGCCCTTGACGTCGACGTGCACGCTGTGGGCGTACTCGGGGTGGGCCGTGGCGGTGCCCTCCTGCTCGACGATGACGAACCACTCGTCCATGGCCACTTCCCAGGAGACGGCGACCCGCTCCTGGCCGAGGCCGCCGTCCTCCGCGAACGGCTGGGGCGCGAGCCGTGTCCAGAGCAGCACCGAGTCCGGCAGCGGGTCCCCGGAGGCCACGCCGAGAGTGAACGGGTCGTCGGTGATCCGGGCCGCGTCGAGTTCGCGAGCGGCGGTGGCGCCACGCGCCGGCCGGTTGGTGCTGAAGGCGAGCATCGCGGCGGCCGCGGTGACGGTCAGGAAGCGACGGCGGGCGACGTGCGGCGCCGCACCGCGCAGTACGGCGTCGTGCGGGGAGAAGGCGTGCTCGGAGGGTGGTTTTTGACGGCCCGTCAGCGCCATCTGATGTCCTCTCGTACGGGGCACGTGCGCCCCGGGCGGACGCGTGGGGACATCGCCGACGTGCGGAGCGCGGAGCTCGCATGCTAAGCAGACAAAATGCCTGAAACGGGCTCGACGTGCGGGGGGTTCACACCACAGGCGGTACACGAGCGGTCCGGCGCGCCCGGGGGAGGACAACACGAAGCGCCGCCGGCGTTCGCCGGCGGCGCGAGGGTAAAGGGGTGGCTCAGCGGGCCTGTTGTGCGGCGGCTCCGGTCGTGGCGCGCTCGTGGACCGGAAGGTGGTAGACGTGGAAGGCCCGTCCGATGACCGGCTGGGCGACGTTGCGCACCCGCACGCCACCGCTCGTCATGCCGTGTTCCGTGCCGGCGTGCGCGTGCCCGTGCACCGCGAGGTCGGCACCGGCGGTGTCGATCGCCTCCGCCAGCAGATAGCTGCCCAGGAACGGGTGGATCTCCAGCGGCTCGCCCGCCAGTGTGTCCGCGACGGGGGAGTAGTGGGTCAGGGCGATCCGCGCGTCACAGTCCTCCTCGTCCAGTTGCTCCAGGGCGGTTCGCAGCCCGTCGGCGCATCGGCGCGAGTGCCGGACGAACTCCTTCATGACCGGCTCGCCGAACTCCCCCGCGCAGCGACCCACGAAGCCACCGCCGAACCCCTTGGTCCCGGCGACGCCGATCCGCGCCCCGCCGCTCTCGACGACCGTGCCCTGCCCTTCCAGGACATGGGCGCCCGCGTCCCGGAGGATGGCCGTGACCTCGTCCGGGCGGTCGTCGTGGTGGTCGTGGTTGCCCAGGACGGCGACGACCGGAACGGCGAGGCCCTCGATCTCCCGGGCCACCACCCGCATCTCCTCGGGCGTGCCGTGCCGGGTGAGGTCCCCGGCCAGGAGCAGGAGGTCGGCGCACTCGGGCAGGGTCTCGAAGGCGGGGCGGAGCACGCCCTGGCTGTCGGGCCCCATGTGGATGTCTCCGACGGCTGCGATGCGGATCATGAGAGTTCCTCCGCGTGGTCGGGGGAGGACGCCTCGGTGACCACGAGGTCGCTGTGCACGGGGAATCCGGCGAGCTCCTCGTGGACGGTGCGCACGATCTCGTCGCGGCAGGGCGTCGAGGGCACGGTGCCGGTCAGCAGGACCGTCCGGCCGCGGGCCTCGACGCGTACGCCCAGTTCACCGAGTTCGCCGGAGGCGAGGCGGTCCTGGAGGTGGGCGATGCGGTATTCCAGGTTCTCGGCGGGCGGCCCGCCGCCCGCGTCCTGTGAACCGTGGGTGCTCATGGGTGCTCCTTCAGATGACGTTCAGGCGCTCCAGGAGGAAGAAGAAGGCCGCGGGCATGGGCTCGTCCCCGCACTCACGCCGTACCTTCTCCCAGTCGACCTTCTCCCGCAGGGCGCGCGCGATGGGCAGGGCCGCCCCGAAGTCGCAGTGGTGCTCGGAGAACGCGGCGGTCAGGCTCCACAGCAGATCGGTGGGGGCCAGCACGGGCATGCGCACCGAGTCGACCGACAGCTCCTCCGCCCGCTCCAGCATGTCCGTGCCGACCGGCCGGTGCGCCAGTTCGAAGATGATGTCCACCGGCTGCCCGAAGCACGTGGCTTTGATCAGCCAGTCCTCCGGCGGGGTGTACACCGTCAGCCCGGCTTCGTGAAGCGTGGCCGCCACCGCTTCCGCGTCCTCGGGGCGGATAGCGAAGTCGACGTCGTGCTGGAGGTTCTTCTCGCCGCCGTGGGCGTACGCGGCCACACTGCCGGCCAGTGCGAACAGGTGCCCCTTGCGTTTCAGCAGGGCGCCGACCTGCTTGGCCGCCTCCAGGAGCGCCTGGTTGCGGTCCTGCGGGAGTTCCTGCAGCGGCTGGTCCGCCTGCGGGTCCTGTGGTGGCGCGGGCTCGTCCCCGTCCGGTGCCGTGCGGAGATCGGGGATCCCCGGTCGCCGGACGAGCGTCGCGTCATCACCGTTCTGCGTCATGACCACTCCTTCGCCGAACCGGACACGTCGCTCCCGTGCGGTGCCCGGACCCGAGACGGCTGTTTGCCTGCATTGAGTACCCGGCGCTCCCGCCCCGACACGGACGGCTTCCGAAGAGCGGCGGAGCCCTGCCCCTCACCGGCCCGGGCGGTGCGCCACCACGGGTTCCCCCGGAGACCTGCCGCAGGTCGTTCGCCGCGCAGTGCACCTCGCCCCCCGCCGGATGCGACCGGGCGAAGTCCTCCGCCCGGTGCATCCGCACTCCGTCGGCGGCGAGGGCCTCCCCGGTGCGCACCCTCGGCCCGGGTGGATCGGGCGGGGCGTAGTCCCGGGGTGTCAGCGACAGGCCGGGCCGTCGGCGACGCCGGGGGAGTGGGCGATCGCACCCCGGGCCTGCCCCGCTCCCCGGAGATCGTCGCGTACCGGACCGGCATCCGTACGAGGACGCCGCGGGGCAGCGAGGAACCCAACCCCCGGTCTGCCGGCGGCGCGCCGGCGGTGGGCCTGCGCTCGGCGTCGGTGTCCGCGAACAGACCGCTGCCCACCCGCTCCGGCGCGCTGCGGGAAGCCCGCCGCCGGGCGGGACGGCGACGGCCGGAGTCCGGCCGCGCTCGTTCGCGACCGCACCGCGGGGCTCGGCTCGTCCTCGCGGCCGACCGGCAACCGCGAGGCGTCGACCGTGACGGCCGGCTGCCTGCCCTGCGCCGAGGGCATCCGCACGAACACCGGACCGGGTGCCCGGTGCGCCGTTCGTGGCGTTCGTGACGGCGGACGAGGGGACGGTGCCGGAGGACGTCCGCGGACCATGCTCCGGACCGCCGGGCGCCGAGGCGACGGCGCCATCGATGGCCCCACCGGCCCGGCCCTCCTCCCCGGGTGGCGACGACCGCGCACTCTGGCGAGCCTGATACGGCGGACCGCCCGGCCGCCCGCCCGCTGAAGGAGCCCCGATGCGCACGCTGCCGTACGCCCTGCTCACCGCCCTGACCGTGTCCCTGCTCGCCCTGCCCGCCCACGCCGCCGCCCTGCCGGCGGACGTCACCGCGAGTCAGTGCGTCGCCGGTGGCGGCATGATCATCATCTCCGCCGTGGGCGACGGCGCGCAGGGATACACCAAGCGCTGCATGGGCGGAGTCCACGACGGCGAAACCGTCATCTGACCTCCCGGCCCCACCGGGTCCGGCCGAACAAGACAAGCGCATACCCCACCAAAGACGGAATATGGGTCACAGAGCTGGGAAACCGGATGAAGCCGCTGGACGACGCGCTTGTGGAGGTCGACATGAACCAGGAGACACCACGTTCGTCCGATCTTCCGCAGCCGTTGCGGGCCGTGGCCTCGGGCCTCAGGCACCTGCCGGGTGCGGAGCAGGTCGGCAAGGTGGCCACCGACGCCCTCGACAGGATCGGCGCGGTCTCGCCGCGCGGCCGCCGGATGGCCGTCTACGCCGGTGCCGGCGTGCTCGGCGTGGCCGGAGTCGTGGAGTGGCCGGTGGCCGTGACCGGCGCGGCCGTCGCCTGGCTGACCCAGCCGCGCCCGGGCACACGGCCCGACGGCGCGTCACCGAACGGCGCGACGCCCACGGGCACGACCGGTGACGCCGGCTCCGCCCAGGAGGCGCCGGACGACCAGGACACCTCCTCGTACGGACCGGGCGGCAGACTCGCCGCTTCCCACTACCGTCGCGAGCGGCCGGACCAGCACGTCCACGAACAGCCCGCCAAGGTCGGCGACACCGCCACGGCCTCCGCCCTGAAGCAGGTCGCGGAGGCCACCGCCCACCACCCGCACGGCGAGGAGCCGGACCAGGCCCCCCGGCCCGGACACGACAGCCGGTCCACCGGCTGAGTCGGGACGGCAGCAGATGCTCACACGCTTCGACGCCGCCCCGCTCGTCGGGGCCGTGGCCGGCGCGGCCGCAGGGGCCGCCCGCAGCACCGCCCAGTCGGTGACGTCCGTCTACGACACCACGCGCCGCGTCCGCAACGTCGCGCGCAACGCCCTGACCGGCGACCGGCACTGGAAGGCCGGTCAGCGCCTCCATCTCGCCCTGCGACACCCCGACGGCGACGCCGCGGCGCTCGCCCACAAGGTCGCCGAGGAACTGGTCGAGCACCCGGACGTGCTCACGGCGTACTGGGACGGGGGGCTGGCCCGCCTGGTCGTCACCGTGGCGGAGGACGCCGCCACCGACCAAGTCACCGAACAGGCCACCGCGCTCGCCGCCCGCTTCGGCCTCGACGAGAGCGTCGACCCCACCCTCCGGGACACCAGCCACCCCGGCGACCCCGCAGAGGTGCGCGTGAGCGCGGCGGCGATCCTGCTGGACGCCGCCGGCGCGGCCGGTGCCCTGGCCGGCCGATCCCTGCGGCTCCCGCCCGGCTCCCGCATCATCACCGCCGCCGTCACGCTGCTGCGCGAGAACCCCCGTTTCCGGGCCGTGCTCCGGCAGCGGTTCGGCACGTCCGGCATGGAACTCGTCCTCGCCGGCGCGAACGCCGCCGCCCATGGCATCGGCCAGACCCCGCTGGCACTCGTGCTCGACGGCATCCTGCGCGGCAACCAGCTCACCGAAGCCGTGGCCAGGGCCGCGGCCTTCGAGGCGCTCCACGACGACGTCTGCCACCACCGGCGCACCAGCCTGCCCTGCCCCACGGACACCCGGCCGCCGCTCAAGGTGACCCCCGCCGCGGAGTACGCCTCCCACGCCAGCACCGGCAGCCTCGCCGGCGCCGCCGCCACCCTCCTCGTCACGCACAAGGCGACGGACGCGGCCGAAGCCGTCCTCGCCGGATCCCCCAAGGCGGCCCGGTACGGACCGGCCGCCTTCGGCGCGACCCTCGGCACCTACCTCGCCCACGCCGGGATCCTCCTGCGCAACGGGGAGCGCCTGCGGCAGCTGGAGATCGCCGACGCCCTCGTCCTGCACGCCGACGCGCTGCGCAGCCTGCGGCAGGACGACACCGGGGACGGCCTGCCCGACGACCTGGTCCACCCCTTCGCCGAGGCCGTCCTGGACGCCGCCCGCCGGGCAGGACTGCACGTCGTGATCGCGGGCGGCTCCGACCTGAAGGACATCACCCGGCTCGCCGACGAGGTCGCCCCGAGCGTCAAGCCGTTCGGAGACGTCGTACGGGCCCTGCAGGACGAGGGGCGCGTGGTGGTGACCGTCGCCCGCCTGGACGAGTCCGGCGACGGGCACGTCGCGGCCGGACTGCCCGCCGGTGACGTGGCCATCGCCCTCATCGACGGGCGGGCGGCCGTCTCCTGGGGAGTCGACGTGCTGGCCCCGGGCGGACTCGCCGACGTCTGGCGGCTGCTGACCGCCATCCCGGCGGCCCGGCGCGTCGGACGCCGCTCACAGACCCTGGCCCGCGCGGGCGCGGCCCTCTCCGGGCTCCTCGTCGCCCGGGGCGGGCAGCCCCCCGGCCGGCACCTCCTGTGGCCCCTCTCCCGGCACGCCCCCGTCAACATCGCCGCCGCCAACGCCCTGATCACCGGCTGGCTCGAAGCCACGCGTGTCGCCCGGGCGACCCCGCCGCCGCCCCGGCTGCACATCCCCTGGCACGCCCTCGAACCCCACGAGGCCCGCGACCGGCTGAGGCGACCCGACCGCGACGACGAGCCCAGCGGACTCGCCCTGCTCGCGGACCGCTCACGGCAGCAGGCCGCGCGTCTGACCCGCCATCCCGTCGCCGCACCCGCCCGCTGGACGTGGCAGGCGGCCGGAGCCGTCCGCCGCGAACTCGACGACCCGCTCACACCCGTCCTCGCCACCGGGGCCGTCGCCTCCGCGCTGCTCGGCTCGGTCGTCGACGCGCTGCTCGTCGTCGGCGCCATGGACCTCAACGCCGTGACCGGAGGACTGCAGCGGCTGCGGGCCGAGCAGGCCCTGGCCCGGCTCGCCGCCCGGCAGCAGCCCAAGGCCCGCAGGCAGGACAGCCGCCGGCGCACGGTCACCGTCGACGCCGCCCGGCTGCGGCCCGGCGACGAGATCAGCCTCGGCGCCGGCGACGTCGTACCCGCCGACGCACGGCTGCTGGAGGTCGACGGTCTGGAGGTCGACGAGTCGGCGCTCACGGGCGAATCCCTGCCGGTGACCAAGTCCGTCGACGCCACGCCCGGCCTGCCGGTGGCGCAGCGCACCTGCATGGTCTTCGAGGGCACCACCGTCGTGGCCGGACGGGCCACCGCCCTCGTCGTGGACACCGGCGACCAGACCGAGGCCGGCCGGGCCGTCACCCTCGCCGCCCGGACCCCGCCGCCCGCCGGAGTGCAGGCCCGGCTCCAGGAACTCACCCGCAAGGCCCTGCCGGTCACCTTCACCGGCGGCGCGGCCGTGACCGGGCTGTCCCTGCTGCGCGGCAGCCCCGTCCGGCGCGCCGTCAGCGGCGGTGTCGCGGTCGCCGTCGCCGCCGTCCCCGAAGGCCTTCCGCTCGTCGCCACCGTCGCGCAGATGGCGGCGGCCCGCAGGCTCTCCCGTCGCGGCGTCCTGGTCCGCACCCCGCGCACCCTGGAGGCGCTCGGCCGCGTCGACACTGTCTGCTTCGACAAGACCGGCACCCTCACCGAGAACAAACTGCGTCTGGTCCGCGTCGCCACCGCCGACGGCACCGTCCTCGCCACCGACACCGACGAGGCCACCCCCGTCGTGCGTCTGGCCGCCCGCGCCTGCCCCCAGGAGGAGACGGGGCAGGGCCGCCGCATCGCGCACGCCACCGACGAGGCCGTCCTCGACGTCGCCCCGCCCGACGAGCGCTGGGCACCGACCGGGGAACTGCCCTTCGAGACCCGCCGCGGTTACGCCGCGGCGGTCGGCCGCGACGGCGACCCGGACATGGGTGAACTGCTCGTCGTCAAGGGCGCCCCCGAGACGATCCTGCCCGCCTGCCGGGACCTGCCCGGCCACGCCTGGGACACCGCCCACGCACTGGCCGGACAGGGACTGCGTGTCCTCGCCGTCGCCCGCCGCCCCTGCCGGGCCGACGACGCCGAACACGAACTCGACACAGCACTGGCCGAGTTGGAGTTCAGCGGTTTCGTCGCGCTCGCCGACGTCCCGCGCGACACCTCGCACGCCCTGCTCGCGGAACTGCGCCGCTCCGGCATCCTGCCCGTCATGCTCACCGGAGACCACCCGGAGACCGCCCGCGCCATCGCCCTGCAACTGGGCTGGCCGGAGGAGACCGAGGCGGTCACCGGTGACGAACTCGTCGCCATGGAACGCCGCGAACGCGTCCGGGTCCTGCGCGGCGCGGGCGTCATCGCCCGGGTCGCGCCCGAGCAGAAGCTGCACGTCGTCGAGGCCCTGCAACAGGCCGGGCGGGTCGTGGCGATGGCCGGCGACGGCGCCAACGACGCCGCCGCCATCCGCGCCGCCGACGTCGGAGTCGGCGTCGAGTCCCGCGGCTCCGCGGCCGCCCGCAACGCCGCCGACCTCGTGCTCACCACCGGTGACCTGTCCGTCCTGGTGGACGCGGTCGCCGAGGGCCGCGCCCTGTGGCGCAGCGTCGCCGACGCGGTGAGCATCCTCATCGGCGGCAACGCCGGCGAGGTCGGCTTCAGCGTCCTCGGCACCCTGCTCGCCGGCGCCTCGCCCCTGTCGACCCGTCAGCTGCTGCTGGTCAACCTGCTCACCGACATGTTCCCGGCCATGGCCGTCGCGGTCACCCCCAGCGACGACCCCTCGACCGCGCAGCACGCCGAGACCGGCCCGATGGGCCTCGACGCCCTCGGCGCACCCCTGTTGCGCTCCATCCGCCGCCGCGGCATCACCACCTGCCTCGGGGCGGTCACGGCGTACCTCATCGGCCGCCTCACCCCCGGCACCGAACGCCGGTCGACCACCATGGCCCTGTGCGGGGTGGTCGGCGCCCAGCTCGTGCAGACCCTCTCCGGGCGGCGTCACAGCGCCCTGGTGTGGGTCACCGCCCTCGGCTCGGCCGCCGTCCTCGCCGCCCTCGTCCAGACCCCCGGGGTCAGCCACTTCTTCGGCTGCACCCCGCTCGGCCCCGTCGCCTGGGCCGGCGTCGCCCTGGCCATCGCCCTGTCGGCCCTGGCCCCCCGCCTGGAGCGCCTCCGGGCCGTCCACGCCCTCTACGACGGGGCGGCCCAACTCGCCCTGCGCCTGGGCGACCTGAGCGGGCAGGCCCGGCGGTTCCTCCAGAGCGGCATCGCCGGACCGGTGGCGGCATGACGGGCGGGCACAGCAGGAGGCCGCCACCACGTGCAGTGGTGGCGGCCTCCTGATGCCGGGTCAGACCTTGCCGCGGGTCAGACCGTGCCGCGCCAGGCGCCCGTCTCCGCTCCGCGGGTCTCCATGAACTCCTTGAACCGCTTCAGGTCACCGGAGACCTGCCGCTTCACGAACCCGAGCTTGTCGCCCACGGTCTCGGCCACACCACTGGGGTCGAAGTCCATCTGCAGCATGACCTTGGTCGTGTCGTCCTGGATGCGGTGGAAGGTCACCACACCGGCCTGCCGCGCCTCGCCGCCCACGGTGGTCCAGGCGACGCGCTCGTCCGGGACCTGTTCGGTGATCTCCGCGTCGAACTCCCGCGCCTGTCCGCCGACCTTCGTCACCCAGTGCGTGAGGGTGTCGGTGCGCTGCTCGATGCGCTCGACACCGTCCATGAACTCGGGGAAGGACTCGAACTGCGTCCACTGGTTGTACGCGGTGTGCACCGGCACGCGGACCTCGATGGATTCCTCTACCTGCGACAAGGCGATACCTCCCTTTCTCGTACGTGAGCGACCGACGGGTACCGGATTTCGCGCCGCTCACTCATCGTCAGCAAAAGTCGTCCGACCAGGTGTTCTTTGCGCCTTCGCTGGTACCCGTCCCGGAACTACGGACCGGGAGGTGATCGCCATCACGGACACACATCGCACGGCCCCCGCCGCTCCCCGCGCGGGAAGCGCGCAGGAGGCCGGGGAAGAACCGGTGGGCGAGCTGGTGCAACGGGCCACCGAGCAGCTGACCGAGCTCGTGCGCGGCGAAATGCGCCTCGCACAGGCGGAGATGACCGAGAAGGGCAAACGCTACGGCAAGGGTGGCGGCCTGTTCGGCGGAGCCGGCGTACTCGGTTTCGTCACCCTGCAGGCCCTGGTCGCCACGGTGATCGCCGCCCTGGCCGTACCGCTGCCGGTGTGGGCCGCGGCGCTGATCGTCACGGCCGTCCTGGCCCTCGCCACGGGCCTGACGGCGCTGGCCGGACGCAAGCAGGTGCGCAGCGCCGCCCCGCCCGCCCCGCAGCGGACCATCGACAGCGTGAAGGCCGATGTGGCCGAGATCAAGGAGAGTGCACAGCGATGACCCAGCCCCCGCACGACGAGCCGACCGCCCGCAGCCAGGAGGAGTTGCGCGAGCAGGTCGAGCACACCCGGCACGAGCTCGGCGACACCGTTCAGGCACTCGCCGACCGTGCCGACGTCAAGACCCGCGCCCGTGAAAAGGCCGTCGCGGTCAAGGAGCAGGCCGGGGCCAAGGCGCAGGAATGGAGCGGGCAGGCCAGGGCCAAGGCAGCGCATGTCGCCCACACCGTGGAGGAGAAGCTGCCCGAGCCGGTGAAGCAGAAGGGCGCCGCCGCCGCTCAGGGCGCCAAGGAGAAGGCCGCGCAGGCCGAGCAGGTCTGGCAGGACAAGGCCCCGCAGCAGGTGCGCGACCACCGTGCCGCCCTGCTGGCGGGCGCCGGTGCCGTCCTGGTGGCCGTCCTGCTGATCCGCCGCCGCGGCAACCGCTGAGCCACGACACCGACATCCGGCCCCCGTCACCGCTTGCGGTGGCGGGGGCCGGACGGCAAGGTCAGGTGCCGTGGCCACCTTGCTGATCGTCCATCACACGCCCTCGCCCCACTGCCAGGCGATGTTCGAAGCCGTCCTGTCCGGTGCGACGGACCCCGAGATCGAGAACGTCAGGGTCGTCCGTGTGCCCGCCCTGTCGGCCACCGCCTCCGACGTCCTCGCCGCCGACGGCTTCCTCCTCGGCACCCCCGCGAACCTCGGCTACATGTCCGGGGCCCTCAAGCACTTCTTCGACCAGGTCTACTACCCGTGTCTGGACGCCACCCGCGGACGCCCCTTCGGCTACTGGGTGCACGGCGGCAACGACGTCACCGGAGCCGTGCGCGGGATCGAGTCGGTCACGACGGGCCTCGGCTGGCGCCGCACCGCCGAGGCCGTGACCGTGACCGGCGAGCCGGACAAGGGCGACCTCGGGCGGTGCTGGGAACTGGGCGCGACGGTCGCCGCCGGACTCACCGGCTGAACCGTCCGGCCCCGTCAGGTCTCTTCCAGCCGGCGCCGGTCCTGCTCGTCCCACGTCCGGGTGTCACGCGGCTGCGTGTACGGCTCGGCCTCCGGCGGGTGACCACCGGCGATGGCCCGCTGCCGCACCGTCTCCGCGTCGAACTCCAGACCCAGCAGGATCGCCAGGTTGGTGATCCACAGCCACACCAGGAAGACGATGACACCCGCCATCGTGCCGTAGGTCTTGTTGTACGAGGCGAAGTTGGCCACGTAGAACGCGAAACCGGCGGACGCGATCATCCAGATCAGCAGGGCCAGCAGACTGCCGGGCGTGATCCAGCGGAAGCCCTTCACCTTGGCGTTCGGGGTCGCCCAGTACAGGATCGCGATCATGGTCGTGACCAGCAGGACCAGGACGGGCCACTTCGCGATCGACCACACCGTCAGCGCGGTGTCGCCGATGCCCAGGGTCGCCCCGACCTGCTGGGCCAGCCCACCGGTGAAGACCACGATCAGGGCGCTGACCACGGCCATCACCAACAGCACCACCGTCACGGCCACCCGCACCGGCAGCAGCTTCCACACCGGCCGGCCCTCGGGCATGTCGTAGACGGCGTTGGCCGAGCGGATGAACGCGCCCACGTAGCCGGACGCCGACCAGACCGCCAGGACGAGGCCGACGATCGCCATCAGCGAGCCGATGCCGGCGTTGCCCTGCAACTGCTCGACGGCCCGGGTGATGATGTCGCGCGCCGAGCCGGGGGTCAGCTTCTGGACGTTCTCCAGCACCTTGTCCGTGGTCGACTTCCCGGTGAGGCCCAGCATGGACACCAGCACCAGCAGCGCGGGGAACAGCGCCAGCACGCCGTAATAGGTCAGCGCCGCCGCCCGGTCGGTCAGCTCGTCGTCCTTGAACTCCCGCAGGCTTCCCTTCAGTACCGCGCCCCACGACTTCCGGGGCAGGTCCGTCGGTGTGTCGGGCGCCGCACGCTCCACCTCGGGGCTCGGCCCGGGCTCCTCGGACACGGGGGCGGAAGCCTCTCGGCGTTCGGCTTCGGCAGGTCCTCGGCGTTCGGCCTGGGCGGGTCCTCGGCGTTCGGCCTGGGCGGGTCCTCGGCGTTCGGCCTCGGCAGGCTCTCGGCGTTCCGCCTCGGGGCCCGGTCGCGGGCTCTCCTGAGGCGGGGCCTCACCCTCGTGGTGTTCTTTTCGTCCTGGAATATGCAGCTTCACCATGTGAGCCGGGTAACCCCTGACGGGGCCCTTAAGCCGCGCTCGTACAAGCCGAGCTCAACGCGTGTCACAAGTGGGTTGAGGGAGCGCTCCCACGGCGTGCACCATGCCGTCATGACAACATCGCCCGTCATCCGGCCGTACCGCCCCGAGGATCGCCCCGCCCTCGACGACATCTGCATCCGCACCGCCCACCACGGCGAGGACAGCCGACCCCACTACGCGGACCCGGGCATCTTTCCGGCGGCCTTCGCGGCGCCGTACGTCCATCTGGAGCCGGACCTGGCCTTCGTGCTGGACGACGGGCGGGGGCAGGCGGTCGGGTACATCCTCGGCACGGCCGACACCCCCCGTTTCGCCGAGGCCTTCCGCACCACGTGGCTGCCCCTGGTGGCCGACCGCTACCCGGAGCCGCCCCGGCCGCCGCGCACCCCGGACGAGGTGATGGCGGGCCTGCTGCACGATCCCGAACGGATGGTGCTGCCCGGGCTCGTCGCCCATCCCGCGCATCTGCACATCGACCTGCTGCCCGACTGGCAGGGCCGCGGTCACGGCCGCCGCCTCATGCGGACGTTCCTGCGGGCCCTCCAGGACAGGGGGGTGCCGGCCGTCCATCTGGCCATGTCGACCGCCAACACCCGGGCAAGGGCCTTCTACGACCGCATGGGCTTCGAGGAGATCGACATCCCCGCGCCGGGCGAGGTCTGCTACCTCGGACGCGCCACGAAGGAACTCGACCGGCTCTGACGGTCCTGCCCACCGAACGTATCGAACGCGTCGAATGCGCCAGGAGGCACGGAAGTGGCGCAATCAGGCGTTGCCGAGCCGTGCCATCGGACGCAGCCTGTGCGATGCGGGAGCGCTCCCACGCTCCCGTACTCCCCACGTATCGAAACATGATCGAAAACGGAAAACGAGCACGGTCGAAGGTACGAAAACCCCCACACCCGAAAGAAGGAGATCATGAATTGTCATGGTCATGATCTGCGCCTCCCCAGGCTCAGGTCCCGTCTGGCACTCGCCCTGAGCGCGCTGGTCGCCGCACTGCTCAGTCTGATCCCCTGGAGCGGCACCGCCGTCGCCCACGGGTCGGTCGTGGACCCCGCCTCCCGCAACTACGGCTGCTGGCTGCGCTGGGGGAGCGACTTCCAGAACCCCGAGATGGCCCGTCTCGACCCCATGTGCTGGCAGGCGTGGCAGGACAATCCCAACGCCATGTGGAACTGGAACGGCCTGTACCGCAACGGCTCCGGCGGGAACTTCCAGGCCGTCGTCCCCAACGGCCAGCTGTGCAGCGGCGGACGGACCGAGGGCGGCCGGTACAACTCCCTCGACACCGTCGGCGCCTGGAAGACCACCGACATCACCGGCAACTTCACGGTGAAGCTCCACGACCAGGCCAGCCACGGCGCCGACTACTTCCTGGTATACGTCACGCGGCAGGGCTTCGACCCCACCACCCGCCCGCTGACCTGGAACGACCTCCAGCTCGTCAAGCGCACCGGCAGGTACGCGCCCAGCCAGAACTACGAGATTCCCGTGAGTACTTCGGGGCTGAGCGGCCGACACGTCGTGTACACGATCTGGCAGGCCTCGCACATGGACCAGACCTACTTCCTGTGCAGTGACGTGAACTTCCGCTGACCTGCGCGTCCCCGCCGGACGGTGCGTCCGGCGGGGCTCGGGCCGGGCCGTGTTCCATGAGAGTTCTCCGAAAGTTTTCGAGGTGAGTGAACACGCCGGTGCTCCCGTACGTATGGGGCGAGGGGATTTTCATGCCCGGCACGCCACAAGCGCAGGAGAGCACCCTTGGGACGCAACACGCGAAGACGCCCTACCGGCCCACGACGCGCGACCTTCGCCGCATTCGCACTGATCCTGGGCGGAGGCGGCCTGATGGCCGCGAACGTCTACGCCTCGGCCACGGACGGGGGTTCGGGCGGCGACTCCGCCCAGACGCGGTCCGGCACGGGGGTTCGGACCGCGGGCGCCACGATCGACTGCCCGGACGTCGGCAGCAAGCTGACCTCGGTCCCCGAACCGGCCCGAGGGGAGGTCGACAAGGAACTCGCCCTCCTGGACGAGCAGATCGCCAAGGCCTACCAGCGGCTGAGCGAATCGGCGCAGCAGGTGCAGCAGGACCCCGGCTTCGCCGACAACGCGGTCGTGAACCCGCTGAAGGAGAAGCGGGCCGCGACCCTGGAGCGCATCGCGATCGCCATCGACCGGGTAGGGGAGCGCCCCGAAGGGCTGGAGGCCCTCGCCGCCTGCACCGTGGAGGACGGCAACCAGGCTCCCGCGCAGGCCGAGGGCCAGGACGGCGCCGGAGCCGGGCAGTCCGGCCAGGAGCAGGGCGGGCCCGGTCAGGAGCCGGGGAACGGCCAAGGCCAGGGCGCCAACGGCGGGCAGGCGGGCAACGGCCCCGTCGCCGCCGACTTCGCGGACATCAAGAGCGTCCAGCCCAACGTGAACAACCCCGGCCCACAGGGCGACGCGTCCCGGGGCTCCTTCGCCACCAGTTGTGGCGTGAACGAGAACGGCCTGTTCAACTCCGACAACATCATCGCCGCCCCGGGTGTGAGCAACGGCGCCCACCACTTCCACGACTACGTCGGCAACCAGTCCAACAACGCCTTCGCCAGCGACCAGGACCTCGCCAAGGCGGAGACCAGCTGCGACGACCAGGGCGACAAGTCGTCCTACTACTGGCCCGTCGTGCGTCTGCAGAACGGCGCCCAGGAGCAGGACGCCGACAAGCCCGGCGGCGGCATCGAGGGCAACGCCGGCGAGATCGTCACGCCGAAGCAGGTCACGCTGACGTTCGTCGGCAACCCGCGCGAGAAGGTCACGGCCATGCCGCGGCTGCTGCGCATCATCACCGGCGACGCCAAGTCGTTCGTCAACGGCCCCGCCAACGCCAACGCCTCCTGGAGCTGCACGGGCTTCGAGGACCGGCAGCTGAAGGACAAGTACCCGCTGTGCCCCCAGGGCAGCGACGTCGTACGGACCTTCAAGTTCCAGAGCTGCTGGGACGGGCGCAACATCGACAGCGCCAACCACCGCACCCATGTGGCGTTCGCGGACGCCGCCGGCAACTGCCCGTCCGGCTTCCGCCCCATCCCGCAGCTGGTCCAGCGCATCGTCTACGACATCGACGCGCCGAGCCTTCAGGACGGCGGCCGTACGACACCGCTGTTCGCGGTCGACTCCTTCCCGGAACAGCTGCACAAGCCGGTCACGGACCACGGCGACTTCATCAACATCTTCGACGAGGATCTGATGGGGGAGATGGTCGACTGCATCAACGACGGCCGTACGTGCGGAGCCGGAGCGGACGGCGGGCAGAACCCGGGGCCGTCCGAGGAGCCCCAGGAGGAGCCGACCAAGACGCCGGAGGCCCCGCAGGAGGAGCCGACGAAGACCCCCGAGGCCCCGCAGGAGGAGCCGACGAAGACGCCGGAGGCCCCGCAGGAGCAGCCCACCCGCACGCCCGACGCCCCGCAGGGCGGGAACGACGCCGGCAAGCCCGGTGACAAGGGCGACGGCGCTGACGACGGCAAGGGTGAGGCTTCGAAGCCCCCGGCGGACAAGCCGGCGCCCGAACCGGAGTCCGCAGGCGCGTCCACGGCCCCCGGCCGGGCCGAGCCCGAGGTGAAGGCGACCTCCACGGCCGGTGGCGGCAACGCCGCCGAGCAGGGCGGCGGTTCGAAGGACGACTCCGGTGAGGACGCGGACGGACTCGGTGAGTCCCAGGCCGTCGGCACGGCGACCAGTGCCGCACCGACCCCGTCGGCTCCTTCGCAGACGGAGCCGCAGGCGGTCGGCGGGGGCGGCCTGGCCGACACCGGCGCCCAGCTCTGGCCGGCCGCGGCGGGCGCAGTCCTGGTCATCGCGGGCTTCGTCGTCCTGCGCCGGGTGAGGCGCGGCTAGGAGTCACGCCCGGGCACGACCCACGAACGGCGGCGGGATCCCCCCGGATCCCGCCGCCGTTCCGTGCGCCCGGTCGAGGCCGCGCCCGGCACCCTTCGACGACCGCCGAAGGACCCACCCCCTACCGTGACCTCATGAACCTCATGCGGAACGGCGCACGCGGCGGAGCGGCAGCGTGACGCCGTGGGAGATGGCCGCCGTGCTGGCCGCCGGCACCGGTGCCGGGGCCGTCAACGCCGTCGTCGGCTCGGGAACGCTGATCACCTTTCCGGTCCTGCTGGCCGCCGGACTGCCCCCGGTCACCGCCACGGTGTCCAACGGCCTGGGCCTGGTCCCCGGCTCCATCACCGCGGCCGTGGGCTACCGCGAGGAACTGCGCGGCCAGGGTCGGCGCGTCCTCCTGCTGGGCATGGGAGCGGTGCTGGGTGGTCTCACGGGCGCGGTGCTGCTGCTGACCCTGCCCGCGTCGGCGTTCGAGCGGATCGTGCCGGTCCTGGTGGGGCTCGCGCTCGTCCTGGTCGCCTGCCAGCCCTGGATCGCGAAGCGAGTGCGCCGCCGACGCGAGTCCGGCAGGCCCGTCCGCCGTGACGGCGGCCCCCTGCTCTTCACCGGCCTGACGCTGGCCAGCGTCTACGGCGGCTACTTCTCCGCCGCGCAGGGCGTCATCTACGTCTCCCTGATGGGCATGTTCCTCGACGAGACGCTGCAGCGGCTCAACGCCGTCAAGAACGTGCTGGCGGCCGTCGTCAACACCGTCGCCGCCCTGCTCTTCGTCTTCTTCGCCGACTTCGACTGGACGGCGGTCGTGCTCATCGCCGGCGGCTCCGCGCTGGGCGGCCTGGTCGGAGCCAGAACAGGCCGCCGCTTCAGCCCCGCCGTCCTGCGCACCCTGATCGTGTCGGTCGGCACCGTCGCCCTCGTCCACCTGGTCCTGCACTGACGCCCCTACGACGCCGGACGCGCCCGCGCCCGCGTCGCCCCCTCGGCGTCGATGTGCGGCAGCACCCGGTTCAGCCAGCGCGGCGTCCACCAGGCGTGCCGCCCGAGCGGGGTCATCACCGCCGGCACCATGAGCAGCCGTACGACGGTCGCGTCGATGAGCACGCTGACGGCCAGCCCCAGCCCGAGCATCTTCACCACGATGGTGTCGCCGACGATGAACGCCGCGAACACGCTCACCGTGATCAGCACGGGACAGGTGATGACGCGGGCCGTGAGCTCCAGGGCGTGGGCCAGGGAGGCCTTCGCGTCCCCGGTGCGCTGCCACGCCTTGTGGACACGGGAGAGCAGGAAGGTCCGGGGCGTTCGGTGCCGCCCATGAGAGGCGCGCGGGATCACTCCGGCGTGTCAGGCACGCGCACGGCCCGGGAGTCCCGGCGGCCGTTCCCCCGAAAGGCCCGGCTCCGTGACCGGCGCTCGCGCCCCGCCCGTCGCAGCGCTCCCGACCCGAGTGCCACCCCGAACCCCACCAGCGCGCTGCCCGCCGCCTGCGCGAGACCGTAGGAGCCCGTGCCGACGAGCGGTGCGGTGCCGGCCGCCGCGACGGGGATGAGGCCGGAGAACAGGGTGGCGCGTTCCGCGCCGATCCGCTGCATGCCCATGTACCAGCACACGAAGCCGACCACGGTGACCACCACCGCCTGCCACAGCAGCGCGGCCGTCTCGACGCCGTCCGGCCGCCGCAGCCAGGAGCCCCCGTCGGCCCACAGCCCTAGCGCCGCCGACTCCACTGCGGCGACCGCGCACACCGTGGCGGACAGCAGCCGGGGCCCGAGCGGCCGCAGCACGGGGACGGCGAGCACGGCGAACCCGACCTCCCCCGCCAGGGCGCACACGGAGAAGGCGATGCCCACGCCGTCCGTGCGGCCCCACCCTTGGACCGTGAAGGCGCCGACGGCCACGAGCGACGCCCCGTACAGCACCGTGCGCCTGGGCCTGCGCCCGTCCAGGAGGGGCACGAGCACGGCGACGGCCACCGGCGCGCAGCCCACGAACACGCCAGGAACCGCCGGTTCCGCCGTGCGCTCCGCGGCGATGACGGCCAGGTTGAAACCGACCATGCCGACCGCCGCGAGCAGGGCGAGACGCCCCCACCGGCGCAGTGTGAGTGCGCGCAGCCGGTCGGCGGCGCCCTTCCCCGCCGCCGGGACCAGCAGCAGGCAGGCCAGCCCGTAGCGCAGGAACTGGCCGCCCGCGTACGGGTAGTCGCCCAGCACGCTGTTGGCGGTGAAGGACCCTCCGACGAGGACGCAGGCGAGCGCGGCGAGCAGGGCGCCGCGCGTGGTGGTGGCGTTCATGCGGGTGACGCTAGGCAGCCGGGCGGCCCGGGAAGGAGTCCACTCGCGTGCCTGCTCGATGGACCAATTTCCCGCCCGGGCCGCGGTGGTCAGCCGATGTGGTAGCTGTCGCCGTAGACCTTCCAGTCCAGTGGCGGGTTCAGGTCGAGGTTGCGTTGGCGCAGGAACACGCGCTGCGCCGTGTCGACCCGGCTCGTGTCGCTGTGTGCCTCCTCCTGCTTCATGGCCCACACCCGTGCGTCGAGGAAGGCGTCGAGGTACCTCACCTCGTCACCGCCCTGGGCCGGGGGCTTCGCCGTGCGCAGGGCCCGCTTGCGGATGTTGCGGAAGCTCGTGGGATCGCCGCCGTCGCCGTGCATGACGAGGGCGTCGTAGTAGGCGAACTGGCCCAGCACCCGCAGCCCGTCCGCTTTCCCCTGCCGGACCGCCGGGTCGAAGTACACCCGGTCACGTTCGTCGTCCTGGGCGCGCCGGAACTCCACGTCGCGCGCAGCCCGGCGCCAGTCGCCGGGGAAGCCGGGGTCCAGTCCGTCGTGAGAGTCGGAGCCGTCGACCTCGCGCAGGGCAGGGAGGTACTTCGCGAGGACGTTGCCGGGCTTGCGGGCGGTGTAGAGCTCGACGAGGTCCAGCATGTCGCCGGTGCCGGAGCAGAATCCGATGATGCCGGCGGTGTAGCCGCGGCCGTCGCCGATGTCCTCGATGTACTGGTACTGCGCCTTCCAGTCGAGCGAGGAGTTCTCCGCGCTCGACACGAGCTGCATGGCGATCTCCTTCTTCGCCGGGTCGTCGAGTCCGACCGCGCGCCCGGATGCCGTGGCGTGCGCCGGCTTCAGGAGGGGGGTGGCCACGAGGGCCGCGCCGAACAGCGCCAGGACGGTGCGGCGCGTGGCCGGGGCAGAGGGGTGTCTCACGGTGCCTCCAAGCAGGGTGGGGGATTGGGAGAGCGGGCCGTGCGGAACTGATAGGAAGGTTTCCTATCATTGGGAGGGCGGAAGGGAAACAGCGGAGTTGAAAGTTCGTAGGGTCGAACAAGCCGGCGCCCGCCGAAACCGCCGTGATCTCCGGCGGGTGATCGCCTGAGGTGGGTGCAGCCGACGGCACCTGCCGTCGGAGGGCCGCCGAGCCGTGGAGGTGCACCGCGGAGCGACGAATGGGCCGGCCGCGGCGACCGGCTGGAGACGGTCGACACCGTCCACGTCATCTACGACATCGTCGACCAGCCACCGGCCGAGCACCTGCTCCCCGCCTGCGCGGAACACGACGTCGGCGTCATCGTGCGCGCCGCCCTCGACGAGGGGGGAACTGACCGGCCGGATCACGGCCGGCTCGACCGTCCCCGAGGGCGATTTCCGCAACCGCTGCTTCCGCTACGACCGGACCGCCCGGGTCGAGCGGCGCGTCGCGGTGATTTGCGCCGACCTCGGCATCGGGCCCGACGACATGGCCGAGACCGCGCTGCGCCTCGCCCTCGGCGCCCCGCCGTCTCGACCGTCGTCCCCGGCATGCGCAGCGTCCGCAACGCCGAGCGCAACACCGCCCCGAGCGACGGCCGGCCGCTCACGGAAAACCAGCTGGCCACCCTCGCCCGGCACCGGTGGCAGCGCAACTTCTACGGCTGAGCGCCGCCACGGGAACCATGAACCGCTCCCGCACGTCCACTCTTTGCCCAGCAAGGGCCGAACGGTCGATCCGACCAGCCGGAGAGGGGAATCGCCGTGGACGAGGCGACGTCGCAGCAGGGGAGCGAGGCGGAGACGGCCGCCCGCCGGGCCCGTTTCGGGACACTCCCGGAACCGGTGCGTGTGGAGGACATGGTCGAGGAGCGGGCGGCCAGCGTGCCCGACCCGGCGCGCACCGCGTACAACCAGGACGAATGGCTCGTGCGCTACTGCCTGTGAGCCGCCCCGCCCGGCCGGGACGCTAGGAGCCGACCTGCCCGTCCAGGCCGTGCAGCCACCGCACGACGTCGTCGGCGTCCCGGGCGCGGGCGATGTCGAGCGGGGTCATGCCGTCGTAGCCGCGCCAGTGGGGGTCGGCGCCGCGTTCGTGGAGGTACCGCGCGGTGGGCAGGTGCCCGCCGTGGCAGGCGCCCCAGAACGCGCTGGTGATCTCCTCATGCTGAGGGCGGCTCGTCCGCCTCGGCATACGCCCGCACCCGGTCGAGCAGGCCGAGCGTGGCGGCGTCCTGGAGGGTGACGTGGGCGCCGTGCTCGACGAGCCGGTGCGCGGCGCGCCACTGGCCGAACCCCCGGGCGTCGGCCAGCGGGGTGCCACCGCCGATCACCGCCCCTCGCGCTTCGATGTCGGCCCCGGCCGCGATGAGCGCGTCCAGGGCGGGCACATCGTCGCTACTGGCGGCCCAGGGCAGCGGCGTCTCCGCGTGCGCTCCGCCGAAGCGGGCGTCGGGATCGGCCCCGGCGGCGACGAGGATCGCGATCACTTCGGGACCGTGGGGGAAGTGACCGGGCCAGTCGGTCGCGATGTGCAGCAGACTGCGCGTGCCCGTGCCGTCCTCACCGTGCTCGGTGACGCGTGCGGCGGCGAGACCGGGGTGGTCGGCGAGCAGCCGCCTCAGCCAGGGCAGATCCCCGGCCCGGATCGCCTCCGTGACGGCCACGGCCGGCGGGTCCTGCGATGTCAGCGTCAGCAAGCCGGCCTCCCGATGCCGTCCAGGGCTCCCGATTCTCGCAGCGGGCGCCCGCACGCACAGCCGCCCGCACGAATCGGCCGGACCACCGTCCCCGGCAGCGCCCCCGGCTTGCGCATCCCGGTGTCGAAGGCGGGCACCCCCGCCGAGGACATGCCCGCAGCCCTCGCCAGGCGTAGCGTCCGGGTAGGAGCGGGAGGACACCATGCCCGGGAGCGACGAGCAAGCCGGAGGCGCCGGATCGCTGGACGACGCCCTGGGAGCGGCCCTGGCCGACACCGTGCGCGGTACCGGCGCCTCGATCGGCGGCCTCTACCTGATCGAGGAGGCGGAGCCGGTGCTGCGCCTGGTGGCCCAGTGCGGCCTGCCGGCGGCCTTCACCGCCCCGTGGCAGCGGCTGCCCCTGACCGCACCCGTCCCGGTCACCGACGCGATCCATGACGACACCCTGGTCAGCGTCACCGGCCAGGACGAGATGGCCCGCCGCTATCCCAGGGCCGCCGCCGTCCTGCCCTACCCGTTCGCCCTGGCCGCCGTCCCGCTGACCGGGGTACGGCGTTCCTGGGGCGGCCTCGTGCTGATGTGGCCCGCCGGGCGACCCCGAAGGATCACACCCCGCGAACACGGACACCTCACCTCCAGCGCCCGCCGCATCGCCCGCCTGCTGGACGACACCACCCAGGCGCCGCAGCTGCCCGATGTGCCGCGCGTCGTCCCCGTCGACGCCTCACGCCACCCCGCGCAGACCGGCCTGGCCGCCGCCGACTACCTCGAACGCCTCCCCGAAGGCGCCCTGGCCCTCGACCTGGAGGGCCGCATCATCTTCGTCACCGCCACCGCGGCCCGCCTGCTCGGCCGCGGCGCCGACCTGCTCCTCGGAACCCGGCCCTGGCACGCCCTGCCCTGGCTCGACGACCCCATTTACGAGGACCACTACCGCACGGCGCTCGTCAGCCGCGCACCCGTGTCCTTCACCGCGCTGCGGCCGCCGGACCAGCCGCTGACCTTCCAGCTCTACCCCGACACCAGCGGCATCAGTGTGCGCGTGGCCGCGAGCGCCCGGCAGACCGAGGACCCGCCGCCCGCCCCGGCGCGCCCGGCCGTCGTGGCACCGACGGGACGCCTCTACCAGCTCGTGCACCTCGCGGCCGCGCTCACCGAGACGGTGACCGTGAGCGACCTCGTCGCGCTGATCGCCCACCAGATCCTGCCCGCCTTCGGCGCCCAGGGACTCGTCCTGTCCGGCGTCGAGGCCGGCCGGCTGAAGATCACCGGCCACCACGGCTACCCGACCGACGTCATGGAGCGGCTCGACGCCCTGGCCCTGGACACCGACCTCACCCCCGCCGGCCAGGTCCTGGCCGACGGCACCCCGGCCTTCTTCGCCCACCCCGCCGAACTGGCCGCCAGCTACCCCAGAGCACCCCAGATCAGCGGCAAAGAGGCCTGGGCGTTCCTCCCCCTGATCATCTCCGGCCGGCCGGTCGGCTGCTGCATCCTGTCCTACGCCCGGCCGCACACCTTCACCGCCGACGAACGCGCCGTCCTCACCTCGCTGTCCGGCCTCATCGCCCAAGCCCTCGACCGCGCCCGCCTCTACGACACCAAACACCGGCTCGTGCACGAACTGCAGCGCGCCCTGCTGCCCCGGGCCCTGCCCCGCCTGCCCGGCCTCGACGTCGCCGCCCGCTACCTGCCCGCCGGCCACGGCACCGAGGTCGGAGGGGACTTCTTCGACGTCCTGCGGCTGAACGACACGACCGCGGCCGCCGTCATCGGCGACGTGGAAGGCCACAGCGTCGCCGCCGCCGCCCTCATGGGCCAGGTCCGTACCGCCATCCACGCCCACGCCACCGCCGGCGCCGCACCCGGCGAGGTCCTCACCCGCACCAACCGGCTCCTGGCCGACCTCGACTCGGAACTGCTCGTCTCCTGCCTCTACGTCCACCTGGACCTGGCGGGCCGGCAGGCCTCCTTCGCCAGCGCGGGGCACGTGCCGCCGCTGCTGCGCCACGCCCGGCACCCGGCAGGCGCCCTCGACGTCGAGCCCGGCCCCCTCCTGGGCATCGACACCGGCGCCCACTACCCGGTCACGACCGTGCCGCTGCTGCCCGGCACCACCCTCGCCCTCTACACCGACGGTCTGGTCGAACTCCCCGGCACCGACGCCACCCGCACCACGGCCGACCTCGCCGGGCACCTGGACGGCGCCGACGGCCACGATCTGGAACGGCTCATCGACCGGCTCGTCCGCCACACCACACCCACCGGACGGCACACCGACGACATCGCCGTGCTCCTCCTGCGCGTCTCCCGACTCCGGGACGGAGCGCTGTGAGGCCGCTGCCCGGGCCGGCCCGTCAGGCCGGATCGGGATGGCCGGCCCGGACCCGCCGCGCCACGTCGCGCAACTTGAGGTTGTGGTCCTGGGAGATGCGCCGCAGCACGCCGAAGGCCTCGTCCTCACCCAGCCGATGCCGCTCCATCAGGATCCCCATGGCCTCGCCTATGGCGTGCCGGGTCTCCATGGCGTTCTCGAGCTGGTCGACGGTACGGGCCGTGGCCAGCGCCACCGCGGCGTGGGAGGCCAGCAGCCACCCCGCTGCCTCGGTGTCCTGGCCGAACGCCCCGGGGCGGCGCGAGTAGAGGTTCAGCGCGCCGAAGTCCTGCCGGTCGGTGTACAGCAGGACACCGGTCATGCTGCCGATACCGAGGTCGCGGGCCGCCTGGCTGTACCGCGGCCAGGACGGCTGCGGCAGGGTCATGTCGGCGATACGGAACAGCCGCTCGCCGTCCACGCGGCATGCGGCGTCGAAGCACGGCCCCTCGCCCAGCTCGCCCTGGAGCCGGTCCGACTCCTCGACCATGTCACCGCACACGGCCAGCGTCACGGACCGGCCCTTCGAAACGGTCAGGATCCCCGCCGCGTCGCACCCCTCGACCAGCTCCACCGCCGCTGCCGCGATCGCGTCCAGCGTCGCCTGAACCGAGTCCGCCGCGACCAGGTCACGGGCGAGCCGTGCCATCTGCTCGGCGTACCGCTGCCAGTCCACCGTCACCACCGCCTTGCTCGCCGGTCCCGCCTACGCTACCTGGCGCCCCTCACGTGGGGCCGTTCGCCCGCCCGTCCGGGCAGCCTGCCCGGCGTCGAGCGCCGCGATCACCGGTACGCCGTCAGCAGCAGCGCCACGTCGTCCGGCCGCTCCCTGGCCTGCCGGGCGGTCCCCACCAGCCGGTCGGCGAGATGCTCCACGGAGTCCGCCGGGGTCTCGGACAGACGGCGGCGGACCGCGTCGATGCCCATCTCGATGTCACTGCCGGGCCGCTCCACCAGTCCGTCGGTGTACAGGGCGAGAACGCTGCCGGGGGCGAGCGTGAGCGCGGTGACGGGATAGACCGAGTCGGGCTGCACGCCCAGCATCACGCCGCCCACGAGGTCCAGCGTCTCGACCCGCCCGTCGGGATGGCGCAGCAGCGGCGGGGGATGGCCGGCCCGCACGGCGAGGGCGCGCCCGGTGGCCGGGTCGAGTTCGATGTAGCAGCAGGTGGCGAAGACGTCCGACTCCAGCTCGGTCAGCAGCCGGTTGGTGTGCGTGATGACCTCCTGCGGCGGGCGCTCGCTCGCGGCGAAGGCGTGCACGGCGCTGCGCAACTGCCCCATCACCGCGGCGGCGCCCACGCTGTGGCCCTCGACGTCCCCGATGACCAGCGCCACGCCACGCCCGGTGGTGATCACGTCGTACCAGTCGCCGCCGATCGCCATGCCCTGCGTGCCGGGCAGATAGCGGCCGGTGGTGCGCAGGCCCTCGACGGCGGGCAGCCGGTGCGGCAGCAGCCCCTCCTGGAGGCCGCGGGCGACGGCGGACTCCGAGTCGTAGAGCCGCGCCCGCTCCATCGCCTGGGCGGCCAGGCCGCTGAGCGCGGTGAGGGCCGAGCGCTCGTCGGGCGTGAACCGGTGCGGGGTGTCCCAGCCGAGGATGCACGAGCCGACCGAATGACCGGAGGCGATCAGCGGCAGGAACGACCAGGCGTTCATCCGGTCCAGGACGATGCCCGGATAGGCGAGGGAAAGGTCCTCGGGCGACTCGAAGAACAGGGGGAGCCGCGTGGTGAGCGCGTGGACGCCGGGCAGCTGCGTGTCGAGGGTGACCCCTTCGAACGGGGTGAGGAAGTCCTCCGGGTAACCCGACTCCCACAGCAGGTACATCCGGCCCTCGCGGACGGTGTACAGGGCCAGCTCCCGGGCGCCGAAGGCGGGCAGCAGCTGCTCCGACACCGCCCGGCAGACGTCCTGCACGGTGACCGCCTCGGTGAGCACGCTCGCCATCTGCACCACGTGGTACAGCGCCCCGGCACGCGCGGCGGCGACCGGCCCGGGCGGCGGGGCGACGGCGCCGATGCCGGGACCGGCGCCGGAGCCGGCTTCCTCTCCCGCTTCGGCCCCCGTGGGCGGTCCGGTCGGAAAGACCCGGCCGGTCAGCCCGTGCACGTCCGGATACAGCACGAAGCTCAGCCAGTTCCCCTCCGGATGCCGCACGAGGAAGGACACCTGCTCCTGCGACAGCATCGCCGCCCGGTAGCGGTCCTCGTAGGCGGGATCGCGGAGCCAGGTGACCACCTCCCACGGGTAGCGCCCGAAGAGCTCTTCCCGGCCTGATCCCAGCAGTTCCTCGCAGCGGCGGTTGGCGTACGTCAGGCGGCCGTCCTGGTCCAGGGAGAACAGCCCGTCGGGAAGCCGCTCGGCCGCCTCGGCCGCGGTGAGCCCGCCCGCCGCGTCGACGAGGGCGCCGACCAGGATCCGCCCGGAGCCGGCGCCGCCGTGCACGAGGTGGCCCCACAGTTCGACCGGCCGGTAGCTGGTCTTCTCCTCGCCCCGGGACTCGTCCCGCAGCCGGAAGTGCCGGGACCTGACCCGGCCGCTGCCCAGTGCGTCGTGCCGGCTCTCCCGCAGCTCGTGCAGGTCGTCGGGGCTGACCCGGGCCTCGATGTCCGCGATGGTGCCGCCGTAGTCCGCCCGGTCGACGCCCAGCAGTTCGAGGGCCTCGTCGTCCGCCGCGCACCGGTCGCTGTCCAGGTCCCAGTCGATGAGCCCCACCCGGACCGGGCGGGCGGCGGAGGTGGGCAACCGCACGCTGACCGGGTCGTCGTCGTACTCGACCCGGTACACGGCCGAGCCCGAGCCGGGCCGGCCCGCGGCGAGGCGGTCGAGGCGCTCCTCCATGGCCCGCTCGGCGGGTCGCAGCGCGATATCCACCGTCTCCGCCTCGACCGGCGTCCGGGCCGCCGAGCGCAGCACGACGAGGACGCCCACGGTCTCGCCGCCGGCCCGGACGGGCTGGTAGGCGGAGCCGAAGGAGTACGGCAGCCCGGCGGTGAAGTGCGGGAAGCGGACCATGCTGGCCCGTTCGTCCGGCAGCCACAGCGTCTCGTCGCGCCGGTAGGCCTCCGCCATGGGCAGGGCACCGCCCACCGGCACCCGCCACCAGCTCTTGAGCAGTGACCGGGGCACGCCGGTGACCATCGCGAGAACCAGCGAGCGCCGGTCGCGGGAGCGCAGGTAGACCAGTCCGCCGTAGCCGTCGAGGTCCCGCACGGCCTCCACCAGCGGGGTCGTCAGGGCATCCTCGATCCGGCCCGTGTCCCCGCTCGGGACCCGGCCGTCAGCCCCGTCCCGGCTCCCACCACCGGCTGACCGTGGCCGGTCCGGTACGGCGGCTGCCTCATCCATGTCGCGTCCTCCCGGTACGGACGCACCGGACACCAATCGCTTCCCACCAGGATGTGCCATCGTCGGCGGTCCGGCGCGGCAAGTGCAACCTTTCGGTCGGCCCGGTCGTCTCACCCGACATCAGCCACATGCAAGCCTCGGGGGCGGCAATGGTAAGAATCAGAACAGCATGCGCGACGCTCGCACTCGTGGGCGCCACGGTGGCCGTGGCGACGGTTCCGGCCGGCGCCGCACCGGCCGCAGCCCAGCGGTCCACCACACAGGCCACGTGTCCGACCGGCTGGGGAAGCCTCGCCAAGACCGACGCCGGCGCCACGCTCGCATCGGTGACGAACATCAGGACCGGCCGCCACACCTGTTTCGACCGGATGGTCATCGACGTGCCCGGCGGCGGCAGCGGCGTCGGCTACACCGTGCAGTACGTCGACCGGCTGTACCAGGACGGCTCGGGCCGGCACATCCCGGTGGCGGGCGGCGCCGTCCTCGAGGTGCGCGTGACAGCGCCCGCGTACGACCCGGAGACCGGCGCGGCCACGTATCCCGGACGTCCGGCGCTTCCCCTGCCGGGCGTGGACCTCACCGGCTACCGCACCTTCCGGGACACCCGGTTCGCGGGCAGCTTCGAGGGGGACACCCAGATCGGTCTCGGCGTCCGCGCGCGGCTGCCCTTCCGGGTGCAGCAGCTGGACGACCGCGTCATCGTGGACGTCGCACACAGCTGGACCGCCACGGGATGACCGCGCGGTGCCCGGCCCTCAGGGGCCGGGCACCCGGGCCCCGATCAGCGGGCCCGGAGCCGGACGGCCCGGCCTCAGCCGCCTCGCAACCGGCTCAGTTCCTCAAGGGTCCGTGCGGCCGCGCCGGCCAGGCGGGGCCGGTTGCGGACGAAGCGGCGGGCGGCCCGTGCGGGCTCCCGGCCCAGCCAGTGGGCGGCCCCGCCCGGCACCGGCCGTAGCACCGCTCCTTCGTACACCCGCAGGTCCCGGGTCTTGAGCGAATCCTTGTAGCGGGCCGGACCGCTCCCCAGGTCCACCGTCTCGACCCCGTCGGCCGCCGCGGCCTCCAGCATCCTCAACTGCAGCACGAGGCCGGGGGAGTACTTGGCGTACGCCCGGTCGTACGCCGGGAACCACCAGGACAGCACCGAGCGCGAGCGCAGCCCGAAGTGCGCTGCCACGGGCCGGTCCGCGGCGTACAGCACGGACAGCACCCCACGGCACTCAGGGTCCTCGCTCTCCCCGAGCAGCCCCACCAGCCGGGTGATCCACTCCTGCGCGAACCGGTCCCGGCGGCCGGTCCGCCGGTACTGCGCCGACTTCCACCGCATCAGCGCCCGCAGCGCCCCGGGATCCGCGGTGTCGTACGCGAACCGCACCGTCCCGACCTGCCGCGCCAGTTTGCGTTCCTTCGCCAGCGTCTGTCTGAGGAATCCCGGCGACTTCGCCCGCAGCCGCTCCGTGTACGCCTCGAACCCCCTGCCGATGTCGACGACCGGGGAGGCGAGCTCCTCGACCGCGTGCGGCACGAACACCCCCTGACCGGCCTCCAGGTTGTCGAACTCCCAGGACGACAGCCCGCAGACCCGTAACAACCGGCGAGCGTCCAGCCGGATCCCGGGACGCAGCACGGCCCCCTGACTGTCGGACACCCCCAGTCCGATGGCCCGGCCCCGCCCCAACGCCCCCGCCTCGTAGGGGAAGAACCCCACCGGGGAACCGTCGTCCTGCAACACCGCCACCCTGGCTCCCGGCCTGACCCGTCCCACCGCGACGGTGAATCCCGGGTCGAGAAAGGGATTGGCCGGGGCGCCGGACTCCGTCCGGATCTCACGCCACATCTTCTGGTCGTTCGGGCTCAGTTCGTCCGGCCTCAGAACGAGAACGCGCTTACCGGGCAACTCTGCCTCCTGTGTCATCGGCGTGGGGACACACGAAGGCCTGCACATCACCGCGTACCGGCACCAGGCAGTACTCGGGCCGCACGGCGCAGGCCCTGGTCGGTACTGCCGTCACTCAGCAGCGAAACGTCTGCAACCGGGCGGCGCTCGGGGCGGATCCGGCCGCCCCGGGACACGAGCCCATTCGTCCCGCGTGGACGTCCGTACCGCCCCGGTCCACCACGGCCGCCCCGGTCACCACCGGGCTCACACCGGCCGCTCCCGCGGCCCGCGGCGTCCGCGCCGCGAGCTGCCGCCCGGACGGTGCGTCCTCACAGGGACACGGTTCTTCGACCTCTCCGGGGCCTTCGGCCCCGGCACGCGAAGCCGCGCCCGGTTCCATCGCGTCCGCAGTGACCGCGACCGCCGTGCGCCCTTCGCCCGCGAGTCCCGGAACGACGAGGTGCAGCAGCAACAGGCAGGCCACCAGACCCGCCGCCGCTGCCCATCGTCGCCGCACCCTCAGACCCCTGACCTGCGTCTCGGCGGGGGAGTACGGAAGCCTCGACCCCCAGGGCCGGCACCGGGCCGGACCCCCGCCCCGGCCGGCTGCGCCTTCCAGTAGGCCGACCCCCGTCCCGCCCCGTCAAGCCCCGGTGAGCCGATTTGCCCCACTCGACCGGTTGCTACCGGAAATCCAACGGAAAGCGCTACCGGGACACGAGTTCCTCGCGGCGACCTCCTGACCGGCTCAGCCGGCGTCGCCCACGCTCAGCACCTCACCGGGCTTCGGCGCCCGCACGTCGAGCGGTTCGCCGAAGCCGCTGAACGACGTGGTGGTGCGCTGCCCGCCGTTCTCGTACACCGTCTTCAGCAGGTACGGCTCGCCCTCCTCGGCCACGTAGAACGTGTACGTCCCTTCCTTGTCCGCCTTGTCCGTGACGATCAGCTCGACGGCCGTCGTGTCCGCGACGCGCTTGGTTCCGCCCTTCCTCGCGGTGCCGAAGGAGTCGAAGGGCCGTTTGCAGGAGGTGAGTCCGTCCCCGCCTGCAGAGGCCGGGTCCACGGGCGTCTTCACCCACAGTCTCTGCTCGCTGCTCAGGCCGGGGTTGTTCTTCCACTTCCGGAGGTACTCCCGGTTGGGCCGGACGTAGTCGGTCGTGCCCAGCCGGATCTGCTCCAGGGCGCTGCCGCCGGGATAGGTGGTCCTGGCCCTGCACCTGCTGTCCAGGTCGGTCACGAGGTGGCTGGTGACCGTGCCGCCCGTGGTGCGGTTGGTGATGTCGACGGTGACGGAGTCCAGCTTCCGCATCGTCGCGTTGGCCTCGTCGAGGATGTCGCCCGCGGACCTCTCCTCGCCGGTGCCGCCGGCTCCGCATCCGGCCAGGACCGCGCCCGCCACCAGGCAGAGCGCGGTCGTCGTCACGGTGGTCATGGCCCGCACGGAGCCCCCCTGTTGTTCATGTCGGCCGATGATCAGCAGGGGAGCTTACCCGCCCGCGTCACGGCTGGGTTTCGTGCACCAGCTCGATCGCCCGGCCGAGGGTGTCGAGCCGGTCGTCGAGGGTCTCTCCGGCCGGGTAGAGGCGGACCGTGTCCACACCGGCGGCACGCCAGACGCGCAGGCGCCGCCGCACCATCTCCTCCGTGCCGATGAGCGTGGTGGCCAGCACCATCTCGTCGGTGACGAGACCGGCCGCACCGTCCCGGTCGCCCGCCTGCCAGCGCTCACGGACCTCCGCCGCCACCTCGGCCCAGCCCTGACGGCTGTACGCCCGGTTGTAGAAGTTGGTCGACGCGGAGCCCATCCCGCCCAGACTGAAGGCCAGTTCCCTCTTCCGGCCCGCGACCATGGCGGTCAGTGCCTCCTCGTCCCGGGCGAACGCGACCTCGGCGCCCTGGCAGACATCGAACCCGGCGCGCTCGCGGCCGGCGGCGGCCAGGCCCTCCTCCAGAGGCGCGAAGTAGGCCTCCGCCGCGCCCTCGGGGACGAAGCTGGTGCCGAGCCAGCCGTCCGCGACCTGGCCGGTCAGCCGCAGCATGGCGGGCGACAGCGCGGCCAGATGGACGGGGACGGGATGCTCGGCGCGCATGGACAGGCGCATCGGCACCGCCTCCCCGCCGGGCAGCGGAATGCCGAACTCCGAGCCCGTGTAGGAGATTTTGCCGCCCGCGACCACCTGCCGCACGATCTCCACCGTCTCGCGCATCCGCGCCAGGGGACGCGCGAACGGCACCCCGTGCAGGCCCTCCATCACCTGCGGGCCGGACGGGCCGAGCCCCAGCAGGAACCGTCCCCCGGACAGGTTGGACAGGGTGATCGCCGTCTGCGCGAGGGCGACCGGTGTGCGCGTGCCGACCTGCATGACCCCGGAGCCGAGCAGCATCCGCTCCGTACGGGCCGCGTAGAAACCCAGGGCGGACGGGGCGTCGGATCCCCACGCCTCGGCCACCCAGCAGACGTCGAGTCCGAGCTTCTCGGCCTCCACGACGAAGTCGGCCTGCCGGGACCAGGAGCCGAGAGCCGCCGCCTCGACGGTCGTCGCCGCGCGCATCAGGACTCCGCCCGCTGCCTGATGTGCTCCAGCGTGGCGGTCATGCCCCGCTCGAACTCCCGCAGCCTCACGAACACGATCTTCTGCTCCTTCTCCGGCATGGCGTCGATCGCGAACGACAGGCCGGAGCGTCCGGGGCCCATCCGCATCCACTGCGACAGATCGGTTCCGCCGTCCCTCGGCTCCAGCCCGAACCGCCAGAGGGCACTGGGCTCCGCCGGATCCCCGACCGCCCAGGCGAACACCCGCTCCGGATCGCACGCGACGACGGTCGAGGTCGTCTCCCACTCCCCGAACTGCTCGTGCCTGCTCCGGCCGACGAACCGGGCTCCGACGGCCGGCCCGGCGGCGCCCTCCGCCCATCGCGCCGCCAGCAGTTCCTCACTCATCTCCGGCATCCGCGTCACGTCCGACACCAGCGCCCACACCCTTCCCGGCGGGGCGGCGATCCACGTCGTCACCTCGACCGTCGGCTGATCCGCGTACCGGGCGCCCGTCCACTCCATCGTGTTCCGGCCTCCTCGTCGGACTGGGACTTGGGCACAGAGTTGCGCAATAAGACTCAACAGGTCAATAGCGGGAAGCGGGAAAGGGAGTGCGTGTGCGTGCCGATGTGCGCCGGTGCGCGGAACCGCGCCCGGAGAGCCGCGTACGCTACCGATGGCTCCGCCCTCAGGGATCTTCGCGTCTGACGTGCCCGGCGGAGGGGGAGCCGTCCAAGGACGGCAGTGGCAGAGCCGAGGCGTCGGCGGGCACCATGGTCACGGCCGGGCGCGGTCTCGACAGTCCGCCCGCGCCTGCCTTCGAGCGGAGGGACGAGATGGGATCGGCGATGAACGAGCGGTTTCACCGCCGGCAGAGATGGGCCGCCAGGGGTGCCCTGGCCGCGGCCGCTCTCGCGGCCCTGCTGCCCCTCGTCTCCGGCGGTCTGCGAGGGCTGCTGCTGCTCCTGACGGCCCTCGCGGGCCTCGCCCTGACCGCGGCCGCGCTGTGGTGGGTCCTGTCCCGGCGCGGAGTGGTCCGCGTCGCCGCGGCCGCGCTGGTCGTCGTCGCGCCCGTCGGCCTCATCACCCTCTTCGCCACCGCGAATCTGCTCTGGGTGGTCTTCCTCTCCCTGCTCCTGTGGTGCGGGGCGGTCTGGAGCGGCCGCTACGCCCTGCGCAGCACTGGCCTGCGGTCCGTACGGGTCAAGGAGTACCGCACACCGCCGCCGCTACGGCCCTTCCTGCTGCTCAACCCGCGTTCCGGCGGCGGCAAGGTGGAGAAGTTCAACCTGAGGGAGAAGGCCGAGTCGCTGGGCGCCCAGGTCGTCCTGCTCGACCCGGACCAGCACCAGGACGTCACCGCCCTGGCCAAGGCCGCCGTGGCCGACGGAGCCGACCTCTTGGGCGTAGCGGGCGGCGACGGCACCCAGGCCCTGGTCGCCGCCGTCGCCGCGGAGCACGGCCTGCCGTTCCTCGTCATCGCCGCCGGCACCCGCAACCATTTCGCCATGGACCTGGGCCTGGACCGGGAGGACCCGGCCACCTGCCTCGACGCCCTCACCGACGGCGTCGAACTGCGGGTCGACCTCGGGTTCGCCGACGACCACCCGTTCGTCAACAACGCGTCGTTCGGCGTGTACGGGGCGGTCGTCCAGAGCCCCGGCTATCGGGAGGACAAGGTGGGCGCGGCCCTGGAGCGTCTGCCCGACCTGCTCACCCGGCAGAGCGGTCCGCGTCTGACGGCCACCGCCGACGGCATCACCGTCGCCGACCCGCAGGCGATCCTGGTGAGCAACAACGCGTACCGCATGGACGACCCCTTCGGTTTCGGCCGGCGTGAGCGGCTCAACTCCGGGCGGCTGGGTGTGGTGGCCGTCCGTGTGGACAGTGCCGTGGAAGCGGCCGAACTCCTGCTGTCGCCGCGCCCGGAAGGGCTCACCGTGCTCACCGCGCAGCACGTCGTCGTCGACGCCGACGAACCGCAGCTGGAGGTCGGGCTCGACGGCGAGGCGCTCACCATGTCCGCCCCCGTCCACTGCCGCATCGCACGCCGCGCCCTGCGTGTCCGGGTGCCCCGCAATCGCCCGGGAGTCCCGGAGGCGCCCCCGCGCCTCGACTGGCGCCGGTTGCGCAAGCTGGCCGCCGCGGTCGGCCGCACCGCCGCGCCCGCCCGCTCCCGCCGTACCTGAGCGCCGGTCACGAGGCCACGCACGAGGTCCCCCATGCGTTGCGGCACGGGGGACCTCGTGCATGCGCGGCCGGTCAGGCCTCCTTGGGTCCGGCCTGCTGCACCACCTCGAAGGACCACAGCGTCGAGCCGCTCGCCGCGGGCTTCGGCCGCTCGCCGCCCTCACCGCCACCCTGGTGTGCGGTCTTCATCGGCCCCTCCATCCAGGCCTGGAACGACTCCTCGTCGCGCCACCGCGTGTAGACGAGGTAGGTGTCGGTGCCCTCCACCGGGCGCAGGAGCTCGAACCACTCGAATCCGTCGGAGTTCTCCACGGCGTGCGCACGGGAGGCGAACCGCTTCTCCAGCGTCTCCCGCTGCTCGGCCGGCACGGTCAGCACATTGATCTTCACTACGCTCATGGGCCCCATCTTGCCCGACGGCGCATCCGCGCAGGTTGAGCGCTCCACCCTCAAGGGGTTTTGAACGCGTTCAAATATGGGCTAGGGTCGCTGTGACACGTCGAGGGGGAGACCTTCATGAAGTTCGTGATACCCGGTGGGACCGGACAGGTCGGTGTGATCCTGAAGCGCGCCCTGGGCGCGGCGGGGCATGACGTCGTGGTGCTCAGCAGGCACCCCGCCGGACCGGACGAAGTGCACTGGGACGGCGCGAACCTCGGGCCGTGGGCGGCGGAGATCGACGGCAGCGATGTCGTGGTCAACCTGGCCGGCCGGAGTGTGAACTGCCGCTACACGCCCGCCAACCTCCGGGAGATGATGGACTCACGGGTCCACTCCGCCCGGGTCGTGGGCGAGGCGATCGCCGCGGCCGCCCGGCCGCCCGCGGTCTGGCTGCAGATGAGCACCGCGACCGTCTACGCCCACCGCTTCGACGCGCCCCACGACGAGGCCGGCGGCGTGATCGGCGGCGCCGAACCCGGCGTCCCCGGCTACTGGGGATACAGCGTCGACATCGCCAAGGCCTGGGAGCGCGAGCAGGAGAGCGCCGACACCCCGCACACCCGCAAGGTGGCCCTGCGCGCCGCCATGGTGATGAGCCCGGACCGAGGCGGCGTCTTCGACGTCCTGCTGCGGCTGGCCCGGCTCGGGCTCGGCGGCCCCGTCGCCGGTGGCGGCCAGTACGTGTCCTGGATCCACGACCGGGACTTCACCCGGGCGGTCGAGTTCCTCGTGGCCCGGGACGACATCGAGGGCCCGGTCAACCTCGCCGCTCCCGGGCCCCTGCCGCAACGCGCCTTCATGCGCGCCCTGCGTACCGCGTGGGGCGTCCCGGTGGGCCTGCCCGCGACACGCTGGATGGCGGAGATCGGCGCCTTCGTCCTGCGTTCGGACACCGAACTGCTGCTGAAGAGCCGCCGCGTCGTCCCCGGCCGCCTCCTCGAAGCGGGCTTCGCCTTCGACCACCCGGCATGGCCGACGGCCGCGAAGGACCTCGTAGGGCGCCTCCGCGGCCGGGCGGTGGGGTGACCTCGGGTCAGCTCTGCCGCTTGCCCTGCTCCAGGGCCTTGCCGGTCATGTCGGTGACCTGCCCGGCCGGGGGCGCGTCCGCCTCCACCTCGGTGCCGAAGTCGGTGAAGTCCATGACCGTGCGCACGGTGACCTTCTCGGGCGCGGACGAGGCGTCGGTGGAGGACCGCTGCGTCGCCGCCGGGGACTTGACGGTCATGTCGATCTGCTGGCGGCGCATCCGGCCCTCGTCGTCCAGCCAGACGTCCATCGGCAGGGTCGGACCGACCTGCCTGCGCAGGGTGTCGCCATTGGGCAGTTCGGCGACGTCGACCAAGACGCGGTAGTGCGTGGTCTTCACGCCGTCGATCGTGTCCGTGCCCTTCTCGGTCACGTCCTTGTCGGTGATCGCCTTGGCGTACGCGGCGGACTGCGCCGGGTCACTCATGGACTGGTCGCCCGAGCCCTGCTGTGCGGCGACCTTCCCGAGATCGATCTTGATCCAGGGCTTGCCGCCGGGCGCCTGCCCCTTGGGCATCTTCTGGTAGAGGATCCGGTCGACCACCCGTTGCTCGATCTGCTGCCCCTGCATCGTGAGCGTCATGACGCTGTCACCGTCGTCCAGGTCGACCGCGCCCTGCCCGTTCGCGGTCTGCGAGGTGCCCTGGGCGGAGGTCCGCACCTTCAGCCTCACCTTTGCGGTGTCCTCCTCGGCCGTCCTGTCGTAGGCCGACCGCACCGCCCGCGTGCCCTGCTCCTGGGCGCCGGCGCTGGTCTTCGCCGACGATCCCTGCGCGTCGTCGCCCGAGTCGCCGCCGTCGCCGCAGCCGACCAGCACCGTCCCCGCCAGGACTCCGGCGACGCCTAAGGCGCAGACCCGCGTGCCGTTACCTGCCCTGCCCATCGGACCATCCCCTCTCAGGTGTGTGGTGCGACCCAAGTGCCCCAGTCGGACATGAACACACCTGTGTGCCCGAGGAGTTGGATACCGGGAGGAACCGGCGTCCCGGTCAGTGGCCGCGGCCCCTGAGCTTGCCGAGCAGACGCTGGGCCTGGGCCCGCTTGCGGGGGTCGGCCGCTGCCCGCCGTGCCTGCTCCGCAGCCCGCCGTCCCTGCGGGCTCTTGGCGAACTCCTTGATGCGATTCAGCATTCCGGCCATGACGCACCTTCCTTCCTGATCCGACGTCGGTTGCCTGTAGCTCGTCTACCCCTCGGGTGAGGGGCTCAGGCACCCTCCTGCCCGGACGGTCCGCGACCGAACGTGTTTGCCGCCGGAGTCAGAGGCAAGTCGGTGTCCATGACTGAAGAGAACAAGCGCACGAATCAGAAGCCGACCACCGTACGGACCGCCGAGTCCAAGACCCGCCGCACGGCGGACAAGGCCACCGCGCCGGCCTCCCAGGCGGCCAAGGGCGCGGCGGGCAAGGCCGGTGAGGCGGCGTCAGCGGCCAAGTCCGGCGCGGAGCGCTCCGCCGAGACGGCGAAGTCGGCCGCGCAGACCGCGGCCAAGGGCGTCGAGGCGGGCCGCCAGGCGGTCGTCACGGCCTCGGGCCATGTCGCCACCACGGCGAAGACGGCCTGGACGGTCATCGCCCACCGCAAGCTCGTGGCCGCGGGCGTCGGAGCGGGGCTGACCGCTCTGAGCGCCGCGTCCTACGCCGTCGGACGCCGCGCGGAACGCGGCGCGCACGGCCCCCTCACCCGGCTCACCGGCGGACGCATCTGAGGACGGCCGGCGCGATGGACGTGCCGGCACGAGGGAAGCAGGCGGCGCGACGCACCACCGGGTGTCCCGGTGGTCCGTAGCGCCGCCTCCTCGTGCGCCGTGCCGCTTCCCGCGTGGTGTGGCGCACATCCGGCCCTCACTGGGGTGCCCCCCTCGCGCGGCACCGCTGTGACGAGGAAGGATGGGAGCGCAAGCGAAGGATCAACCCATGCGGAGGAGCGGGCCCATGCAGCACGAGCGAGCGGGAAGTCCGGCCGGACCCGAAGATCTCGTCGATGTCGCTCGGCTGGTCACCGCGTACTACGCGCTCCGCCCCGACCTGGACGACCCGGGGCAGCGCGTCACGTTCGGGACCTCCGGACACCGCGGATCGTCACTGGCAGCCGCGTTCAACGACGACCACATCGCGGCGACCAGCCAGGCCATCTGCGAGTACCGCGCCGGCCAGGGCATCGACGGCCCCCTCTTCCTGGGCGCCGACACGCACGCCCTGTCGGAGCCCGCGCGCGTGACCGCCCTGGAGGTGTTCGCCGCCAACGAGGTGACCGTGCTGATCGACGACGCGGACGGCTACACGCCGACCCCGGCCGTCTCGCACGCCATCCTCACCCACAACCGGGGCCGCACCACCGGTCTCGCGGACGGCGTCGTCGTCACGCCCTCGCACAACCCGCCCGCCGACGGCGGGTTCAAGTACAACCCGCCCAGCGGCGGCCCCGCCGCCTCCGACGCGACCTCCTGGATCCAGGACCGCGCGAACGAGATCATCCGGGGCGGCCTGAAGGACGTACGGCGCGTCTCCTACGCCCGCGCCCTCGCCGCCCCCACCACCGGCCGGTACGACTTCCTCGGCACCTACGTCGCCGACCTGCCCGGCGTGCTCGACCTGGACGCGATCCGCTCGGCCGGCGTCCGCATCGGAGCCGACCCGCTCGGCGGGGCGTCGGTCGCCTACTGGGGCCGCATCGCCGAACAGCACGGCCTGGACCTGACCGTCGTCAACCCGCACACCGACCCCACCTGGCGGTTCATGACGCTGGACTGGGACGGCAAGATCCGCATGGACTGCTCGTCGCCGTACGCGATGGCCTCGCTCATCGAGCAACGCGACCGCTTCCAGATCTCCACCGGCAACGACGCCGACGCCGACCGGCACGGCATCGTCACCCCGGACGCGGGCCTGATGAACCCCAATCACTACCTGGCCGTCGCCATCTCCTACCTCTACGCCCACCGCGATCGCTGGCCGGCCAGCACCGGCATCGGCAAGACCCTGGTCTCCTCCGCCATGATCGACCGGGTCGCCGCCGACCTGGGCCGCGAGCTGGTCGAGGTGCCCGTCGGCTTCAAGTGGTTCGTGGACGGGCTGGCGGGCGGCACCATCGGATTCGGCGGGGAGGAGTCCGCCGGGGCGTCCTTCCTGCGCCGGGACGGCTCCGTGTGGACCACCGACAAGGACGGCATCCTCCTCGCGCTGCTCGCCTCCGAGATCACGGCGGTCACCGGCAAGACCCCTTCCGAGCACTACGCGGCGCTGACCGCCCGCTTCGGCGAACCGGCCTACGCGCGCATCGACGCTCCCGCGACCCGCGAGGAGAAGGCCCTGCTCGCCAAGCTCTCTCCGGCCCAGGTCAGCGCGGACACGCTGGCCGGGGACGCGGTCACCGCGGTGCTCACCGAGGCCCCCGGGAACGGAGCCGCCATCGGCGGCATCAAGGTGACCACCGACAACGCCTGGTTCGCGGCCCGCCCCTCGGGCACCGAGGACGTCTACAAGATCTACGCCGAGTCGTTCCTCGGCCCCGACCACCTCGGCCGGGTCCAGGAGGAGGCCAAGTCCGTGGTGCTGGCGGCCCTGTCCGCCTGACCACGAGCACAGCACGGCCCGGGCCACCGCACGTGGTCCGGGCCGGCCGCCGGTCAGCCGCGCAGGCTGCGCGCGGGCAGGACGACATGCGCCGCCGAGGCCATCGCGTCCTCGTCGGAGGTGAAGGCGGCGAGCGTCTCGACGTCACCGGGCTCGGCGCCCTGCGGCCACGGCCGGGTGGTGAAGATGAGGTAGGCGAAGCCGAGTTCGCCCACCGCCTCCAGCCAGGTCTCCGGCGGGACGAACTGGGACTTGAGGTGCTGCACGGTGAGGACGGCCGACCCGGGTACGACGAGCAGGCTCACCGGCAGACTGGGCCGCTGGGCCGCGTGGACGAGTCCCTCGCCCAAGGGGAGCCCGGCGTTCAGCAGCAGCCGCTCGATGGCCTTCGAGGTGCCCTCCGGACCGTTCGCACCGTCTCCGAGAGAACAGGCCAGGAGGTAGGGGACGTCTCCGGCGGGGGTCGTGCCCCGCCAGGACTGGACGACGAGGGAACCCAGGTCGTCGGCGGGCACGGACTGCGTTTCGGGTGAGATCGTGGTCACCGCGGAACCGTACCGGCGCCCCGGGAGGCACCCGGGCCGCCGTCACCCGAGTGGACCAGCCCCCGCCGGGCTCTCCACACGAACGAGGGGCTCACGCCCCGGGCGTGCCCGCGATACAGGACACTGGGTGAAGATCCGACCCGGGAAGGACCGACACGTGATCATCTTCGGCACCAAGGGATACCTGTACCAGCTGGCGATACTGACGCTGGTGTGCGGCCAGTGCGGAAATCCAGCCGCCCACACGCTTCGCAAGCGCGTCACGAAGTTCACCCTGTTCTTCGTCCCGCTGTTCCCGATCTCCACGAAGTACCTGACGCAGTGCACCTTCTGCGGTGCGGAACAGAAGGTGACCAAGGAACAGGCGGAGCAGTTGCAGACCCAGAACGCGGACGGCCCGAGCGGCCAGGCCCACGGGCAGCCGCAGCAGCACGACCGGTTCTGATCCGGGGCCGGAGCGCTGCGGCGAGCGCCCGTAGGCCGGTCACCGGCCCCTCCTCACCGGCCGGCACTTCGGCGGGCGACGAAGTGTTCCGCCCGTAGCGTCCTGAGCCATGACGACCGACGCCCACCTCGTGATCCAGCCGAGCATCCTCTACTTCGGCACGCCCGTGGTCCTGCTGACCACGGAGAACGCCGACGGCGGCTTCAACCTCGCCCCCATCTCCTCCGCATGGGCCCTGGGCCGGCACCTCGTCCTGGGGCTGGGCAGCGAGAGCCAGACCGTGCGCAACCTCGCACAACGGCCGGAACTGGTGGTCAACGTCGCCTCGCCGGAGCTGTGGCAGCACGTGGAACGCCTGGCACCGCTGACGGGGGCCAGCCCGGTGCCGGAGGCCAAACGGCCCGTGTACCGGCACGAGCGGGACAAGTTCGCCGCGGCCGGACTGACCCCGGCCGCCGCCGACCTCGTGAAGCCCCCGCGCGTCGCCGAGTGCGCCCTGCAACTCGAGGCCCGGGTCCGGGCGCTGACACCGGGCGGAGCGGGCCTCTTCGTCAGCGTCGAGTGCGAGGTGCTGCGCGTCCACGCGGCCGAACGCATCGTCGTGCCCGGCACCCAACACATCGACCCGGCCGTCTGGAGCCCGCTCGTCTACAACTTCCGCCACTACCACGGATTGACCCCCGAGCTCGGCCACGGCTTCCGCTCGGAGACGTCGAGGACCACCGGCCCCGCGGCCTGAGCCGCACGGAGCCGGTGAGGTGCGGGAGGTGTCCCGTCCGTCGGGGCGCCTGATCGCATTGCGATGTGGCAACCGCGGCTTCCCGGGTACTCGGCCTCCGCGGGCCCGGACCTGAGTGGGCCGATGGGCCTCCTGCAGTCGATCAGTGAAAACGGAGGCATACGGATGAGCACCATCAAGGAAACCGTCGAAGTCGACGTCCCCGTCCATACCGCCTACAACCAGTGGACGCAGTTCGAGGAGTTCCCGAACTTCATGGAGGGCGTCGAAGAGGTCAGGCAACTGGACGACCGCCACAACCACTGGACCACCAAAATCGGCGGAGTACGGCGCGAGTTCGACACCGAGATCGTCGACCAGCTGGCCGACGAGCGGGTCACGTGGCGCACGACCAGCGGAGACACACATCAGAGGGGCTCGGTCCGCTTCGAGCGCCTCGACGACACCCACACCAGGGTGGAGCTCGTGATGGATGTCGAGCCCAGCGGAGCCGTGGAGAAGGCCGCTGACATGATGGGCACGATCGACCGCCGGATCAAGGGCGACATGAAGCGCTTCAAGCAGTACATCGAGGAGCGCGGAGTCGAGTCGGGCTCCTGGCGCGGCCGAGTCCAGCCGGGCGGCCCCAGCGGCTCCGGCCCCATCCTCTGACACCAGCGACGCGCCCTTCGAACCCGGCCTCCACGCGGAGGCCGGGTTCTTCGTGCCCGGATGTCCCGTTCCGTGCGGGGCGGGCGTGAGGTTTTGGCCATCGTCGTGACATGCACCTGTCCATATCGGTCTCCGGGTGGCACGCTGCCTCCTGACTGTCCGCAGTGACACCCCCTGCCTGACCGGGTGACGGCTCCCCGTCGCCCGGCCCCCACAGCAGAAGGAGACCGCGTGATGGGCGAACCCCGCAGAATTCCCTCCACCGGCGGCACCACCCGCGTCCGCCGCTCCGTCCTCGGCGCGCTCGCCGGCGTCGCCGCGCTCCTCGCCACCGGCGTCACCGCCGCACCGGCGAGCGCCGCACCGGACCCCGGCCCGACGACCCCCTCGGCACAGGAACGCGCCCTGGCCTTCTGGACCCCGCAGCGGATGCGCGAGGCCACCCCGCTCGACGTCCTGACCGTCGACCGCTCCGACGTGCGGTCACCGGCACTCCGCAAGGGCAAGGCCACCGTCGTGGCCCCCAGCGCCCCCGCCTCCGCCATGGGCCCGCTGGCCTTCCCGCACGGGGGCGGACCCTGGTCCGGCGGGGGAGCGGTGACCAAGACCGCCGGACGGGTGTTCTTCACCTACCAGGGCCGCACCGCGTCCTGCTCCGGCAACGCGGTCACCAGCGCCAACAAGAGCACCGTGATGACCGCGGGCCACTGCGTGAAGCTGGAGGGAGCCTGGCACACCAACTGGGTGTTCGTGCCCGGCTACCACGACGGGCAGCGCCCGTACGGAACCTGGGCCGCGTCCAAGACCCTGTCCACACCGCAGTGGACGGCCAGTGAGGACATCAACTACGACATCGGCGCGGCCGTGGTCGCCCCGCTGGACGGGAAGAAGCTGACCGATGTCGTCGGCGGTCAGGGCCTGGCCTTCAACACCGGCTACAACAAGGCCATGTACTCCTTCGGCTACCCGGCCGCCGCGCCGTACGACGGCGAGAAGTTCATCTACTGCAGCGGCACCACCACCCGGGACTTCCTGCTGTCCAACGACCACGGCCTGACCTGCAACATGACCGGCGGCTCCAGCGGCGGCCCCTGGTTCACCCAGTTCAACGAGGCCACCGGAACCGGCCTGCAGTCCTCGGTGAACAGCTTCAAGTACAACTTCTTCCCGAACGCCATGTACGGCCCGTACTTCGGCGCGGACGCCCAGAACCTCTACCAGAGCGCCCAGTCGTCCTGATCCGACCCCCCCACCGGGAGCCGGGTCCTCCGCCCGAGCAGGGCGAAGGACCCGGCTCCCGGTGTCGGCGCGACCACTTTTCCGGCCCCTCGTCGGCAGGTCGGCGCCGGTCGCGTGTGACGCAGAGAGCATGGACGGCCGGAATTCCGCGGGGATGCGTTGGGCATGCATCGATCGTTTGCCGACGCCCCCACAAGGAGTGAAACCGGCCATGAACGCTCCCACGACGTCGCCCACCCGCACCGCCCCCGGAGGGCTCCCCCTGATCGGCCACGGCCTCCGGCTCGCCCGCGATCCCTTGCCTTTCATCAACTCCCTGCGCGACCACGGCCCCGTCGTCCGCATACGCATCGGCCCCACGCCCGCCTACGTCGTCACCGACCCCGCCCTGACCCGCAAGGTCCTCGTGACCGACGCCGCGCACTACGCCAAGGGCGGCAGGATCATCGACGCCCTGCGCGTGTTCTTCGGAGACGGCCTCGCCACCATCGCCGACGGCGACGCCCACCTGCGCAACCGCCGCCTGATGCAGCCCATGTTCAACAAGGCGCACATCGCCGACCGTGGTGACGCCATGATCGAGCAGGTCGCCGCGACGGTCGGCGCATGGCCCGAGGCGCAGCCGCGCGCGGTGTACGAGGACATGAACGAGGTCACGCTCGCGGCCTTCCTCGTCGCCCTGTTCGGCGCGGACCTGCCCGAGCATCTGGCGGGCGAGTTCACCGCGTTGATGCCGGAGATCATGAAGGGAACGATTCGGCAGACGATTCTCCCGCCCTGGGTGACCCGGCTGCCGCTCCCCGCCAACCGGGCGCACGCGCGGCGCGTCGCCCGCCTGCGTGCCCTCATCGACCAGGCCATCGACCACCGTGCGAGCCGGCCGTCCGGCCCTCCCACCGACGCCGGGGCCGCGGCGGCCGAAGCGGGATGCCCGCACGCGGCGGCCGCCCGGGAGCAGCGGACCGGCCTCTTCGACACGCTGCTGACCGCCGAGGAGCCGCTGCCCCGCCAGCAGCTCCAGGACGAGGCCATCACCCTGCTGACCGGTGCCATCGAGACCACCGGCACCACCCTGGCCTGGACGCTCTACGAGATCACCCGGCACCCGCGGGTCGAGCAGCGGCTGCGCGAGGAACTCGCCTCGGTGTGCGCGGACCGCCCCCTGACCTACGGCGACCTCGATCATCTCCCGTACGCGCGCCGGGTGTTGCAGGAGGCCATCCGCAAGTACGGCCCGGCCTGGCTGGTGACCCGGACCGCCACCCGCGACCTCGACCTCGGCGGGCATCTCGTTCCCGAGGGTGCCGACGTGGTCTGGAGCCCCTACCTGCACCAGCACGACCCCGACGTGTTCGCCGACCCCGACGCCTTCGACCCGGACCGCTGGACACCCGAGAACGTGTCGGCCACCCGCGGTTCGTTCCTCGCCTTCGGCGACGGCCGCCGCAAGTGCATCGGTGAGAACTTCGCCTGGGCCGAACTCCAGATCATCCTGGCGACCATCCTGCGGACCTGGCCGTCCTTCCGGCTCACGTCCCGGGCGCCGCGGCCCCAGGCCGTGGTCACGGTCAAGCCGGACCGCATGACCATGGAGTTCCACCGGCAGGCGGCCTCGGCCCGGCATGCGAATGACGCCCCGGCCCGCACCGCGACGGTCCCTGATCCCGCCACGAAGCCCTCACCGTCCGCCGGCTGATCCCGCGGCCGGTCGGGGCGGTCCCCGCGGGCAACCTTCGCGTCCCCCGGCGGTCTATCTCTTCGGGGGTGGCCATGGGGGCGGACCATCAGATCGCTTATTTCCTGCGGGAGTCGGCGCGGCCGGAGCCGGAGCGGCGGGCTGCGGCCCTGAAGGGGCTGGGGAGAATCGGCCGGGCCGAGCACGTTCGCGGGATCGCGGGCGCGGCCGACGATCCCGTCCCCTCCGTGCGCGCGGCCGCCGCCCTGGCCCTGGGCCGGCTCGGCATCCCGGAAGCCGCCGCAGAGGTGCTGCCCCTGCTGATGCGGGACGCGCATCCGCAGGTGCGGCGCAGGGCTTCGGCCGCCGCCGTCCGACTGCGGCTCGGCACACCCACGCTCACCCGGGCCTTCGCCCGGCTGCTGTCCGACCCGGACCACCACGTGCGGATCAACGCCCTGGACGGACTGGCCGCCCTGGGCGTGCCCGGTGACGTCACGGCCCTGGCCGCCCTGCTCGGTGACCCCCATCACGCCCTGTGGGGACGGGCCCGGGCCCTGCTGTACACGTGCAGGGAAGACCCGGCCGTGCGGGCGGAGTTGATCCGTACCGCCCGGGAGGGCATGGGCGCCGCCCGTGCGCGGGCCCTGGAATGGCTGCCGGCGCGCTGCACCGAGCAACTCCTCGACTCACTGCTCTTCGGCCTGCACGATCCGTCCCCCGCCGTACGGATCGAGGCTGCCCGCCGTTTGTTCCCCGTGGAGCAACGGCAGGTACAGGACACCTTGACCGCGGCGTTGCACACCGAGGAGCACCCCGAGGTCGCCGCGAGACTCCTGAGCGGTCTTGCCGGACCGGGCGAGGACCGGGTGACCGGACCGGCCGTGCGATGGCTGCGCGATCCCGTCGCCGGACCCCCGGCCGCACGTGCCCTGGGCGCCGCCGACCCGGCCACGGCCGCCCCGCACCTGCGCACCGCCCTGACCGACGAGACGCTGCCCGCCCGGACGCGGGCCGCCGTCGCGGCGGCCATCGGGACGGCAGGACGCTGGGACGCGGTGTGGCTGCTGCTGCCCCTCCTGGACGACCCGGACGACGACCTGCGCGCGGGCGCACTCGACGGCCTGGAGACACTCGTCGAGAACGGCCTCCGCCCCTGGGAACGCCACCCCGTGGCCTGGGCCCTGGCCGCCCACCTGGCCACCGACGAAAAGCACGTCTGGCGCACACGCGACGCCCTCGACGGCCTCACCCAGGCCCTGCCCGACGTCCGGCGCCTCGCGGACAACGCCCCGTCCGGTGAGGTCCTGGCCGCCGCGCTGTCCCTCCTCGACGGCGACGACCCGGCCGACGAGCACACCCGCCACGACGTACGGCGCTTCCGGCGCGGCCTCGACGACCCCCACGAACCGGTCCGCTACCAGGCCGTCCTCGGGCTCGAACGCTGGGCGGGCGCCACCGGTTCACTCCCGCAGGACAGCGACAAGGCCCATGGCCGGCTGACCGCGCTCACCGAGGACGAGTCCCCGCGACTGCGTCAGGCCGCCACCCGCCTCCTCGGCACACTGGACAGCGGCCCGCCGTGAGCGGACGCGGCCGGAGAACAGCCGCACCGGCGATTTTCGTCCACGTGCGGCCGTGCACCGCGTGTCGCCCGCCGGGCAGGTCCACACTGGGACCCATGCGCGTGGTGATCATGACGGCGGGATCGCGCGGCGACGTCGCGCCCTACACCGGGCTGGGCGTGGGACTGGCACGCAGCGGGCACGAGGTCACGCTCGCCACGCACGCCCTGTTCGAGCCCCTGACCGCCGGCTCGGGGGTGCGCTTCCACCCGACGCCGGTCGACCCGCACGCCGTGTCCCACTCCGACCGGGGCCGCGACCTGCACGCCAGCACCACAGGCGTCGGCAAACTGCTCCGCGCGGCGTCGATGGCCCGGTCCGCGGCCGAGGAGATGACCGACGCCCTGGTCCAGGCGGCTCGCGGCGCCGACATCGTCCTGGCCGCCGGAGCCGTGGCACCGCTGGGCCGTGCCATCGCCGAGGGGCTGAAACTGCCCAGTCTGGGCCTGTTCCTCCAACCCCAGCATCCGACCCGCGAGTTCGGCGCACCCATGCTCGGCGGCCGCTCGCTCGGCACGGTGGGCAACCGTCTGGGCGGACGCGCCGTCCTCTCCGCCGTCGACCGGGTCTTCACCCACGCCATGCACCGGCTGCGCACCCGGCACGGCATGCCCCTGCGCGGCCCCTCCGCGAGCCGCAGGGCCCACGAGCGGGCCCACTGGCCCGTGCTGCACGGCTTCAGCGAACGGGTGGTGCCCCGCCCCGAGGACTGGCGCCCGGGACTGGAGATCGCCGGGTACTGGTGGCCGCACGACCCCCGCACGCTGCCCGCCGAAGTGGAGGAGTTCCTGGCCGCCGGGCCCCCGCCGGTGTTCGTCGGACTGGGCAGCGCGACGGTGCCGGACCCCGGCCGCCTCAGCGGTGAGATCGTGCGGGCGCTGCGCTCGGCAGGGCTGCGCGGCATCATCCAGCAGGGCTGGGCGGGCCTCGCCGCACCCACCGGCGACGACATGATCACCGTCGGGGACGTGCCCCACGCCCTGCTGTTCCCCCGTACCGCCGCCGTGATCCACCATGCCGGAGCCGGCACCACCGCCGCCGTCCTGCGGGCGGGCGTCCCCACGATCGGGGTGCCGGTGCAGTTCGACGGCTTCTTCTGGGCGGCGCGCCTGGTCGCCCTGGGGACGGCTCCGGACGCCGTCCCCCTGCGGCGCCTCACCGCCGGCACCCTCGCTACCGCCCTGCGCCGCGCCACGGACGACCCTCACCACCGAAGCCGCGCCCGGGAGCTTGCCCGGTGCCTGGCCGAGGAGGACGGCGTGGCCCCGGTCCTGGCGGCGCTGGACCCGCTCTCCTCCTGACCGGTCCGGCGCGGCCATGTCCGGGCGGCCGTCGCCGACCGGGTCAGCGAGAGCGGCGGGCCTTCCCCCGTGGGAAGCGGTGGTGCAGCCGGATCGCGACGGGGGCGGCGGTGAACACCGAGGAACAGGTCCCGACGGCGAGGCCGATGAGCAGCGCGAGCGCGAAGTCCGTGAGCGAGGAGCCGCCCAGCACGGCGAGGGCGGTGAGCATGAACGCGGCGCCCATGCCGGTGTTCACGGTGCGGGGCAGGGTCTGCAGGATCGCCTGGTTCACGCTGCCGGAGAACGACGACTCGGGGGTGCGCCGCACCAGTTCCCTGACCCGGTCGAAGAGGACCACGGAGTCGTTCACGGAGTAGCCGATGACGGTGAGCAGGGCCGCCAGGAACACGCCGTCCACGGGCTTGCCGAGCCAGGCGAAGACCCCGAGGAGGATGACCACGTCGTTGACGAGGGCGACGACCGCCGCGGAGCCCAGGACCCAGCGGAAGCGTGCCGCGAGGTAGACGAACTGCGCCCCGAGGGCGACGGCCAGCGCGATCAGCGCACCCCGGCGCAGTTCCTCGCCGAGACTGGGACCGATCAGCTCGTCGCGGACCTTGTCCGTCCGGCCGTCGAGGTCGCGCAGGGCGCCGGTGACCTCCGCCTCTTCGGCGTCGGTCAGTGGATCGGTGCGCACCGTCAGACCCGTGTCGCCGGAGGACTGCACGACCGCACGGGGGAACCCGGCGTCGGCGAGGGCGGTACGGACCCGGCCGGGATCGACGGGGCCGCTGGTGGAGTACTCGATGAGGCGGCCTCCGGTGAACTCCACGCCGAGGTCGACACCGCGCACCGCGATGCCCGAACCGGCCAGCACGAGCACGGCGGCGGACGCGGCCAGCCAGCGGCGCGGGTGGCGCATCAGCACCGGGTCGTGACGGGTGAGGCGGTCGCGGACCGCGCCGGTGGTGGCGATGCCGGTGAGGCGGGGTCGGCGGCGTACGCCCGGGCGGCCCGCGGCGAACTCGGCGAGCACTCGGCTGACGACCAGGGCGCTGAACATGGAGGCGAGCACACCGATGCCGAGGGTGACGCCGAAGCCGCGCACGGGCCCGGAGGCGAGGAAGAACAGCAGGGCGGCCGCGATCAGCGTGGTGATGTTGGAGTCGGCGATGGCGCTGAAGGCGTTGCGGTGGCCGGCCGCCAGCGCCGAGCGGATGCTGGGCCGCCGGCGCACCCCGTACTCCTCGCGGGCCCGCTCGAAGACCAGCACGTTGGCGTCCACGGCCATGCCGATGGCCAGGACGAAACCGGCCAGACCCGGCAGGGTCAGGGTGGCGCCGAGGACGGCCAGGGCGGCGTAGGAGACCAGGCCGTAGCAGGCCAGGGCGAGGGCGGCCAGAGCACCCATCAGCCGGTAGACGACGATGATGAACAGCGAGGTCAGCGCGGTGCCGATGGCCGCCGCCCAGGCGCTTGCGGTGATGGCCTGCGCGCCCAGGGTGGGACCGACGGTGCGCTGCTCGACGGTCTCGACGGGCACGGGCAGGGCACCGCCGTTGATGAGCAGCGAGAGTTCGCGGGCCTCCTCGGGGCTGAAGGAGCCCGTGATCCGGGTGGCGCCGTCGCGGATGCCGGACCCGCAGGCGATCGACGGGTCGACCTGCGGGGAGGAGATGACCTTGTCGTCGAGGACGATGGCGACCCGCCGTGCCGGATCGCCCGCGGGACGGCAGGCGGCCTCGCCGGTCAGACGGGCCCAGCCGGACCGGCCGGCACCCTCGAAACCGACGGTGACATGCCACCCGGCGCCGCCCTGCTGGTCGAACCGGGCGGCGGCCTCCTCGACGTCCTCGCCGGTCAGGGACGTGGGCCCGAGACGCAGGGGCGTGCCGGACTCGTCGGGCAGGACGCGTTCGGGAGGCCGTTTCGGCAGTGACCGTGAGGCCTCGCCGGTTTCGTCCGCGGTGCCGAGCACGGGGTGGAAGGTGAGGTGTGCGGTACGGCCCAGGACGTCGGCGGCCTTCTTCGGGTCCTGGACACCCGGCAGCTCGACGATGATCCGATGGTCACCGGAACGCACCAGGGTCGGTTCGGCGACGCCGAGCGCGTCGATGCGTCCGCGCAGCACCTCCAGGGTGCGGTCGGTGGCCGCGCGGTCGGCGTCGGCCGTGGGGGTGGAGCGGGTCTCGAGCACGATCTGCGTACCGCCGCGCAGGTCCAGTCCGAGCCGGACCGGCACGGTGGCGGCGATGTACAGCGACAGGGCGAGCACGGCGAGGGCGAGCAGAGCCCTCACGCGCGGGGAACGGTTCAACGGGAGCCTCCGGCAGGCACACCACGGCGGCGGCCGTCGCGGGCCGCTGCGGGGCGAGTCGAGAATGAAGGGGAAGGGGCGTCAGGTGCCGGAGAACACCGGGGGCGCCCGCCCCTGGTCCTGGGCCGTGTGCGGCGGCGAGGAGGGCACGTGCCCGGCCGGAGCCCCGTACGGGCCCGGAACGGGACAGGGGGTGGCGTCCACGCTCCGGCCGCAGGTGCCGAGGTGTCCGCGCGAGGCCGGGTGCTCGCCGTGCGGCTCAGGGCGGGTGGCCATCCGGACGACGCAGGTGGCGTCGCACCCGTCGTCGGCGCAGGTCCCGTCGTAGCGGTACTGGTCCGCCGCCACGGGTGCGCCGCCGAACGCCGGGTGCGGGGCGCCGGGCGGCGGGGTGGCGATGCCGAGGGTGGCGAGCACCGCCAGGACGACGGCTGCCAGCAGCGCGCCGCCGGGGGAGCGGGGGCGGGTGCTGCCGGTGACGGGCGCTGTGCGCGCGCTGTGGTGCACCGTCCCCCCTCTCGTCGTGGCGTGCGGGACTGGCCCGGCTCCCGCTCGGGAAGCGGGCAGCCGGCGGGTCAGGGCTCGATCAGTCCGGCGCGGATGGCGTAGCGAGTGAGGTCGAGGCGGTCGCGCAGGCCGAGTTTCTGCAGGAGGTTGGCGCGGTGGCGCTGAACGGTCTTGATGCTGATGAACAGCAGGTCCGCGATCTCCTTGGACGAGTGGCCCTCGGCGACCAGCTTGAGAACCTCTTCCTCGCGGGGGGTGAGGATCTGATCGGGAGTCTCCTCGCCGTGGCGGGCCCGGTCGAGGTAGTTGCGGATCAGGGCGGTGACCGCGCCGGGATACAGGAAGGGCTCGTCGCGCATCGCGGCCCGGCAGGCGGCGACCAGGTCCCGGTCGGCGACGGACTTCAGCACATATCCGCTCGCTCCGGCCTTCAACGCCTGGAAGAAGTACTGCTCGTTGTCGTGCATGGTGAGCATCAGGATGCGCAGTCCCGGCCTGAGGGCGGCCAGTTCGCGGGCGGCCTGCAGCCCCGTCAGGCGCGGCATGGCGATGTCGAGCACGGCCAGGTCGACCTCCAGGGTGCGGGCCAGCTCGATGGCCTCGGCCCCGTCACCGGCCTCGGCGACCACTTCGAGATCCGGTTGCTGGTCGAGGATGAGCCGCACACCGCGGCGGACCAGCGCGTGGTCGTCGGCGAGCAGGATGCGGATCGTGCGCGACGGGGTCGGAGGGGACGGGGCCGTGTCGGGCATGGTCAGGGCTGCTTCCTTGCGACGGGCGCGGTGAGCTGGACGCGGGTGCCGGCGTGCGGTGCCGGGGTGATCTCCAGGCTGCCCTCGACGAGCAGGGCCCGCTCGCGCATGCCGCGGATGCCCGCGCCCTCGCGGGGGGCCTCGATGCCGCTGCCGTCGTCGGTCACCGTCAGCACCACGCTGTCGTCGGCGCGACGCAGGGCGACGGTGACCCGCCCGGCGTCCGCGTGGCGGGCGACGTTGGTCAGCGACTCCTGGGCGACGCGGTAGAGGACCAGCTCCGTCTCCGGCGCCAGAGAGGGCAGGTCGGCATCGAAGCGGCGCGTCACCAGCAGCCGGGTGTGGGTGGCGAAGTCCTCGCTGAGCGAGGTCAGCGCGCTCACCAGACCCAGATCGTCCAGCACACCGGGCCGCAGTCTGCGCACCAGGCGACGGACCTCGTCCAGGCTCTCCCGGGTGATCTCCTGGAGCTCCTGGAGCTCCTTGCACAGCGGCTCGGGTGCGTCGTCCGCGGAGCGCTTGAGGCCCAGCAGGATCGCGGTCATGCTCTGGCCGACCTCGTCGTGCAGTTCCTGGGCGATGCGGCGGCGTTCCGCCTCCTGGGCCAGCAGGGCGCGTGCGCTGCTGGCGACCCGTTCCTGCTCCAGCCGCTCCAGCATGGCGTTGAACGTACGGATCAGCTCGGCGACCCCGCCGCCGCCGGAAGCGGGCAGACGCTGGCCGGGGCGCAGCAGGTCCACGGTGGTCATCAGCCTGGTGAGGCGTTCCAGCGGGGCCAGGCCGAACCGCAGCAGGGCGGCGTTCGCGACCAGCATGACGGCCAGACCGCCGACGAGGATGACCGCCTCGGTCAGCAGCACCGGTACGGAGACGGTCACCGGCGCCCACAGCAGCAGGGCCGTGGCCGTGCCCAGCACCACGGCGTTGAGGGCGAAGATCCGCCAGAACAAGGACACCGCCCCTGCGCCTCCCCTTCTGATACCTCGGTCCCACCTCCACTGTCGGGCATCGCGCGGCCCACCGCGTTCGCGGCCCGGGCGCTTGAGCAAGCCTGCGGTCAGGCTGCCCCCTCGCCCCGTGTCCCGTCCATGGGACCTGACCCCCATTTCCCCGGGCACGCGGCACCCATGGCCCGGCCGCATGGGTTCCCCGACCCGGTGCAAATGGGGCCCGCGCCCGATGGGTATCCGCCGCGGACCGGGCGAGGGTGGACACCACACGACCACCCGCCGGCCGACGGGCGGCCCGGCGACACCGCCGGGCCGCCCGCCGCGCATGACCCGCGCCGTCGCGCACCCGACGTACGCCACCGAGAAGAGGACCCGCCATGTCGCTCGATGTCACCCGGGCCGAACCCCACCCGCACGAGGCCCGTCAGCGCCTGGAGCACGCCCGCACGTCCCGGCTGGCTCAGCTGCGCGCCCTCGCCGAGACCGAGCGCGGCTCCGACGATCACCTGCTGGCCGCGCAGAAGGCGGGGATGGAGCGGGTCCTCAAAGAGATCGAGGAAGCCTTCACCCGCATCGACGACGGCACCTACGGAACCTGCGTCGGCTGCGCGAAGCCCGTCCCCGCGGAACGGCTCGAAATCCTCCCCTACACCCGCTACTGCGTCGCCTGCCAGCGCCGCGCCGCCTGACCCCGCCCGACCGACCTCCTACGCCCTGCCGCAAAGGGGTGACGTGGTGAACCACCAGACCATCGACGAGAGCACGACGCAGCTGTCGGCCGAGGACCTCGCCGCGCTGCGGGAGCACCTCCACGAGCAGCGCCTGTTCCGCCAGGAGCAACTGCGCCTGCTCGCCGGACCGGGCACCTCCCGGACGGAGGACCGGCTCCGGCGGCGGGCCGCCGCGCAGATCGAGGTCCGCGTCAAACTCACCGCCTCCGCCCGCATGGTCCTCGCCGACGTCGAAGCGGCCCTCACCCGCATGGACGAGGGCTCGTACGGTGCCTGCCACCTGTGCCGGCGCCCCGTCGAACGGGAACGGCTCCTGATCGTGCCGCAGGCCCGCTACTGCGCCCGCTGCCAGCAGGTCAAGGAGGCCCGGCCATGACCGGCGCCCACGACCTGCCCGGCGACGCCGGGCGTCACCGGCCGTGGCCTCTGTGCCGGCGCTGCTGCGGCATCGCCCTGGACATGGGCAGCGCCCGCACCCGCGTCTGGCTCGCCGGCAAGGGCACCGTCGTCGACGTGCCCACCGTCACCTTCCCCGGCACCGGCGCGGTCCATCCCGTCCAGCGCGGCACCATCATCGACCCCCCGGGCTGCTCCCGGATGCTGCAACGCCTGCTCGGCCACCGCGTGCCCCGCTCCACCCGCCCGATGGTCATCGTCACCACTCCCGTCCTGGACGGCGTCGCCTACCGCACCCGGGCCCGCGCCGCGGTCGAGGTGCTGCGGCCGCGCAGCGTTCTGACCGTGCCCAGCGCCCGGAGCATCGCCCTGGCCGCCGACGAGGACATGTCCCGTCCGGTGATCGTGGTGGACATCGGCGCCCACCTCACCGAGGCGGTACTGCTGTGCGACGGTGCCGTCACCGACGCGCACCGCACGGCCGTGGGGACGGTAGACCTCGACGAGACGACCACGCCCCGGCAGCTCGTCGAAGCGGTGGTCTCGATGCTGGACGCGATCCGCCGCCACGACCGCACCCCGGTCGCCACCGGCGCCCTGCGGCGCGGCATCCTCCTGGCCGGCGGGGGAGCCCTGCGCCCCGACATCACGCACCCGCTCACCGCTCGCCTGAAGGCACCGCCGCGTATCGTCCCGGCCCCGCACACCGCGGCCGTGCGGGGCGCCGCCAGGTTCCTCCAGGCCGCCCACACCCACCCCTCCGCATCGGTGTCCCTCCCGCCCGTCGCCCACCCCCACTAGGGGGTGCCCGGCATCGCCGTCGGGCGGAGGACGGGGCATGCCGGACCGGCTCCGGGGCACGCCCTGCCCTCGCGTTCGGCCGGCACCCCGCAAGCGCCGCGTCACCGCCGAAAGGAGGACACATGCCCGGTCGCGAACCCTCACCTCCGCCGCCCCCGCGGGAGTTGCCCCGGGTCATGTTCTGGCGCCTGCGGCGCAACCCCCTGCGCCGCCGCAGCGACCTGGCCCAGGCGTGGATCGGCCTCGGCCTGACCCTGGCGGTGCTGGCCGCCACCCCGCTCGCGATGTTCCTCGCCCGCGACGCCGCACACCGCCACTACGCCCGCACCGCCGAGCACCAGAACGCCACCCGCCACCACACCACCGCGGTGCTCCTCGAAGACGCCCGGAGCCACCCCGAACCCGGTTCCGCCGAAGCGAGAAAGACCCTCTACCCCACCAAGGTCCGCTTCACCGACCCCGGCGGACGCACCCGCACCGACCATGCCGACGTCCAGCCGGACCTGCCCAAGGGCAGCACCCTGCGCGTCTGGGCCGGTACCGACGGAAAGCTCACCGGCCCGCCCCTGACCCCCCACCAGGTCCGCAGCCGTGCCATGGGCTCGGCCCTCATCGCCGTCCTCGGCGTCCACGCCGCGGCAGCCGCCGCCTACCGCACGGCCCACCGCGTCATCCAGCATCACAACCTCGCGGCATGGGAGACCGCCTGGGCCCGGACAGCCCCTCGCTGGACGACATCCCCATAAGGCGGCGTGCCCTGATCATCGGTGTGGGCGAAGTCTCGTTCGTCCGAGGATCTCCAGGTCAGGATCAGTACCGCCGGGTCCGCCCCACCCCCGGACGGCCGATCCGGGTGGCGTGGCCAAGCGCCCAAAACCAGCTTCGTACTAGCATTTCCGGCTTGTTACCGAGCTGGAGCCGGACAACCCCAGGCACACCTGCGGGCCCGCCAGCGCCCCCGGAGGCATCCGGGCTCTCGACGCGAGGACCGGATGGCAGCCATACAGGAGAGTGACGCTCTCGGCCTGCTCGGCGAAGAGCTCGACGCGGAGATCCAGCAGGAGTTCGGGGACGCGGCCCGCTTTCCGGGGCGCTCGGCCGCCTCGCCGCGCACCCTCGTCGACGTCTTCGACGCGTCCGTACGGTCGTATCCGGACGAGCCCGCCCTGGACGACGGAACGAGCAGCCTCACCTACCGCGCGCTGGCCGCGGAGGTGGAGCGACTGCGGTGGCGGCTCGGCTCCGTCGGGGTCGGGCTCGGAGACCGGGTGGGCGTCCGGGTTCCGTCCGGCACCAACGAGCTCTACATCGCGATCCTCGCCGTGCTCGCGGCCGGTGCCGCGTACGTCCCCGTCGACGCCGAGGACCCGGACGAGCGGGCCGGGTTGGTGTTCGGGGAGGCGGACGTCCGGGCCGTCATCGGGGCCGGGCACGAGATCACCGTGCACGCTGCCGGAAAGGCTCCCGCGGCGCGCCCCGGCATCGAGCACGACGCGTGGATCATCTTCACCTCCGGCTCCACCGGGAAGCCCAAGGGCGTCGCCGTCTCGCACCGCAGCGCCGCCGCGTTCGTGGACGCCGAGGCCGCCCTGTTCCTCACCGACGACCCGATCGGGCCCGGCGACCGGGTCATGGCGGGGCTGTCCGTGGCGTTCGACGCCTCCTGCGAGGAGATGTGGCTGGCGTGGCGGTACGGCGCCTGTCTGGTGCCGGTGCCGCGCTCGCAGGTCAGAAGCGGTGCCGATCTCGGGCCCTGGCTGGTCGAGCAGGAGATCACCGTCGTGTCGACGGTGCCCACACTCGCCGCCCTGTGGGCCCCGGAGACCCTCAGCGACGTCCGGCTGCTGATCTTCGGCGGTGAGGCCTGCCCTCCCGAACTGGCCCAACGGCTGGTGACCGAGGGACGCGAGGTCTGGAACACCTACGGGCCCACCGAGGCGACCGTGGTGGCCTGCGCCTCGCTGATGAGCGGTCAGGAGCCGATCCGGATCGGACTGCCGCTGGACGGCTGGGAACTGGCCGTCGTGGACGAGGCCGGCGAGCCCGTGCCCATGGGCGGCAGCGGGCACCTGGTGATCGGCGGCGTCGGGCTGGCCCGGTATCTCGACGTCGGGAAGGACGCGGAGAAGTACGCGCCCCTGGAGTCCCTGGGATGGGAGCGGGCGTACCGCAGCGGCGATCTGGTCAGGGCGGACCCCGAGGGGCTGGTCTTCCTCGGTCGCGCCGACGAGCAGATCAAACTCGGCGGACGGCGCATCGAGCTCGGTGAGGTCGACGCCGCGCTCCAGCGCCTGCCCGGGGTCGCCGGCGCGGCCGCCGCCGTACGGACTGCCCGCGGCGGCAATCAGCTCCTCGTCGGCTACGTCGTCACCCAGGACGGCTGGGACCACACCGTCGCCGTCGAGAGGCTCCGCGCCGAACTGCCCGCCGCGCTCGTGCCGTTGCTCGCGCCGGTCGGGGAGCTGCCGACGCGCACGTCGGGCAAGGTGGACCGCGACGCGCTGCCCTGGCCGCTGAAGGGCCTGGAGACAGGCGGCCCGGCGGAACAGCTCTACGGCACCGAGGCATGGCTCGCCGAACAGTGGACCGAAGTGCTCGGCATCCCGGTCACCAGTGCCGTCGACGACTTCTTCGCCATCGGCGGCGGCAGCCTGTCCGCCGCCCAGCTGACCACCCGGCTGCGCGGCCGCTACCCGCGCGCCGCCGTCCTCGACATCTACCAGCAGCCGGTGCTGCGCAAGCTGGCCCGACGGCTGGAGAAGTCGGTGCACGACGACGAGGCCCGGCGCACGGTCGCCCCGGTGCCCAGGCGCGCCCAGGCACTCCAACTGCTGATCCTCCTCCCGTTGTTCACCCTGCTCGGTCTGCGCTGGATGGTGGCGCTGGCCGCGCTCGGCAATCTGCTGCCCGACCGCACCTGGCTCCCGACGGCCCCTTGGTGGCTCCTCGCCGTCGGGGTCGCCGTCCTGTTCAGCCCGCCGGGGCGGCTCGCCCTGGCCGCCGGTGGCGCCCGGCTGCTGCTGCGCGGGGTGAAGCCCGGCAGGTACGCGCGTGGAGGCGGCGTCCATCTGCGGCTGTGGACCGCCGAGCGGCTGGCCGAGTTCAGCGGCGCGACATCACTGACCGGGTCCTGGCTGGAGCGGTACGCGCGGGCGCTGGGCGCCAAGGTCGGGCCGGACGTCGATCTGCACTCGCTGCCCCCGGTCACCGGGATGCTCAAGCTGGGGCGGGGCGCGGCCGTGGAGTCCGAGGTGGATCTGTCGGGGTACTGGCTGGACGGGGACCGGCTGGAGATCGGCGCGCTGAAGGTGGGCGCGCACGCCGTCGTCGGTACCCGCAGCGTGCTCTTCCCGGGCGCCCGGGTGGGCAAGCGGGCCGAGGTGGCGCCCGGTTCGGCCGTCACCGGTCAGGTTCCCACCGGTCAGCGGTGGGCGGGGGCGCCCGCGGTCAAGCTGGGCAAGGCCAAGCGCAACTGGCCCGAGGAACGGCCGCGGCGCGGGACGTACTGGAGCGTGATGTACGGCCTCACCGGGTTCGCGCTGACCATGCTCCCCGTACTGGCGGGTGCGGCCGCGTTCCTCGTCGCCCGGATCTTCTTCACGCCGGCCTCGCCCCTGGCGGGCGCCGCCCTGGCCCTCGTCCCGGCGACGCTCGCCTTCGGGCTGGCGTACGCCGTGCTGATCCTCATCGCCGTACGACTGCTGAGCCTCGGCCTGCGCGAGGGAACGCATCCGACGCACAGCCGGGTCGGGTGGCAGGCGTGGACGGTCACGCAGTTGATGGACCGGTCACGCGAGATGCTGTTCCCTCTCTACGCCGGGCTGGTCACGCCGGTGTGGCTGCGGTTGCTCGGGATGCGGATCGGGCGTGGTGCCGAGGTGTCGACCGTCCTGGCACTGCCCAGTCTGACGACGGTCGGCGAGGGAGCGTTCCTGGCCGACGACACCCTGACCGCGCCCTACGAGCTCGGCGGTGGCTGGATGCGGATCGGGCGGGCCCGGATCGGACGGCGGGCCTTCCTCGGGAACTCGGGGATGACGGCTCCCGGGCGGAGCGTGCCGGACGGCGGGCTGGTCGGCGTGCTGTCGGCGACGCCGAAGAAGGCCAAGAAGGGCACCTCCTATCTGGGACTGCCGCCGGTCAAGCTGCCGCGCGCCGCCGCCGACGGCGACCGGAGCCGCACCTACGAACCGCCGGCCCGGCTGCTGTGGGCGCGCGCCCTGGTGGAGCTGTGCCGGATCGTGCCGGTGTTCTGCTCGGCCGGGCTGGCGGTGCTGACGATCGCCGCGTTGTGTGCGCTGGGGGCGTGGGCGCCGCTGCTGTCGGGGCTGGTGCTGCTCGCCGTGGGAGGGGGCGCGGCCCTCGTCTCGATCGCCGCCAAGTGGGCGCTCGTGGGGCGGCATCACAGCGGGGAGCACCCGCTGTGGTCGTCCTTCGTGTGGCGCAACGAGCTGGCGGACACCTTCGTCGAGGTGCTGGCCGTGCCGTGGCTGGCCGGCGCCGTGCCGGGCACGCCGGTGATGACGGCCTGGCTGCGGGGCCTGGGCGCACGGATCGGCCGGGGCGTGTGGGTGGAGAGCTACTGGCTGCCGGAGACCGATCTGGTGACGCTCCAGGACGCGTCCACCGTGAACCGGGGCTCTGTCCTTCAGACGCACCTCTTCCACGACCGGATCTTGCGGACGGATACTGTGGTCCTCCGTGAGGGCGCGACGCTGGGCCCTGGCGGGATCGTCCTGCCCGGCAGCACGATCGGGGCCCGCACCACGCTGGGTCCCGCGTCGCTCGTCATGGCCGCGGAGTCCGTCCCCGACGACACCCGCTGGCTCGGCAACCCGATCGAGGCATGGCGCCCCTGAGCGCGGGCCACCCGGAGCCTGAGGGCGACGGACCGGCAGGCAGTGGCAGCGGCGCAGCGCAGGGAGAACAGACGGCAGTGGCAGTCCAGCAGGCGGCGGGCGCGGACCCGTACTTTCCGGAGCACGGCGACCCCCGCTACCGGGTGCACCGGTACGAGCTGGCGCTGGACTACCGCCCGGGCCCGAACCGGCTGTCCGGGACGGCCCGCATCAACGCCATAGCGGGGCGGGCGCCGCTCACCGAGTTCGTGCTGAACCTGGCCGACTACAAGATCGGGCGGGTGCGGGTCGACGGACGGCAGCCCCATTACACGCACCGCGGCGGCAGGCTGCGCGTCCGCCCGGCCAAGCCGGTCCGCGCCGGGGCGCCGTTCACGGTCGAGGTGCACTGGTCGGGCAACCCCGAGCCGGTGAACAGCCCCTGGGGCGGACTCGGCTGGGAGGAACTGGAGGACGGGGCGCTGGTGGCCAGCCAGCCGATCGGGGCGCCGTCGTGGTACCCGTGCAACGACCGGCCCGCCGACAAGGCGTCCTACCAGCTCTCGATCACCACGCCGTCGGCGTACGCGGTGGTGGCGGGCGGACGCCTGCTGACCCGGACCACGAAGGCGAGCACCACCACCTGGGTGTACGAACAGTCGGCGCCGACGTCCAGCTATCTGGTCGGCCTGGCGATCGGCAAGTACCAGACGGTGCTGCTGGGCGACCCGGGGCCGGGCGGAGTCCCGCAGCACGGGCACATCCCCGCGCAGCTGCTGGGTGACTTCTCGCGGGACTTCGCGCGTCAGCCGCAGATGATGGAGGTGTTCCAGGAGCTGTTCGGGCCGTACCCGTTCGAGGAGTACGCGGTCGTGGTGACCGAGGAGGAGCTGGACGTGCCCGTCGAGGCGCAGGGACTGTCCCTGTTCGGCGCCAACCACGTGGACGGGGCGCGGGGTTCGGAGCGGCTGGTGGCGCACGAACTGGCTCACCAGTGGTTCGGCAACAGCGTCTCCATCGCCGACTGGCGGCACATCTGGCTGAACGAGGGGTTCGCGAAGTACGCGGAGTGGCTGTGGTCGGAACGGTCGGGCGGACGTACGGCGGAGCAACTGGCGTCGGCGGCACACCGGTTGCTGTCGTCGCTGCCGCAGGACCTGCGGCTGGCCGACCCGGGTCGCAAGTCGATGTTCGACGACCGGCTGTACGAACGCGGAGGGCTCGTGCTGCACGCGGTGCGCTGCGCGCTGGGCGACATGGCCTTCTTCCGCATGCTGCGCGCCTGGGGGCAGTCGCACCGGGGTGGCACGGTCACGACCGCGGCCTTCACCTCGCACGTGGCCCGCTTCGCGTCCGAGCCGGTGGACGAACTCCTCCAGGCGTGGGTGCGGGGGACGGCACTGCCGCCGTTGCCGGAGGCCGGGAGGCGTGCGGCGGGCTAGGCCCCACCCGCCTCTCGGCCGCGCCGACCGGTCAGGTTCTGGGCGTGCAAGGCTCCGAGGTCAGGTTCGGCCGGTGGTCCCGGTCGCGAACGGGCCGCCTTCGCCGCACGCGAGCCGCCCGAGGTTCTCGCCGATGCGGCGGTGCCCGGCCGGGCCGGGGTGGGCACCGTCGGGCAGTTCGATCGTGGTGGCCCAGGTGCGGAAGACCGACAGCACACCGGAGGGCTGGGCCTCGGCCGTGAACCGTTGGTCGCCGGGGATCTGCCTGCGCGCCCCGGCGGGCAGCCGGCGCGGCAGCAGGCCGTGTTCGGACGCTTCCACGTCGAGGTGTCCGCACGGAAGGCCGGCGGTGACGGGGGTGGTGATCGTGTCGTGCTCGGTGCTCATCGCCTCGGCCTGTTGCTCGGGACGTCGTGATGCCCGGATGTGCCGGCGCCCCGCGCGAGGACCGGGCTGTGCGGACGGCCGGTCAGGGGGTGGCCCGGTTCCGTAGCAGGGTGTCGAGGGAATCCACGATCCAGGTCCAGGATTCCCGGGCGCCGGGGGCGCTGTGGTCGAAGCCTCCGGCCAGCTCCAGGCTGACGTAACCGTGGAAGACGCTGCCCAGCATCCGGACCGCGTGCGTCTGGTCCGGCTCCGCGAGGTCGTAGCCGCGCAGGATCGCCCGCGTCATCTGGGCGTGCCGCACCCCGGCGCTCGCGGCCGCCGTCTCGGGATCGAGCCGGAGACGTGCCGCGGCGTAGCGGCCGGGGTGCTCCCGGGCGTAGTCGCGGTAGGCATCCGCGAAGGCGGCCAGGGCGTCCTTGCCGGCGCGCCCGGCCAGGGCGTCGGCGACGCGGTCGGCGAGTTCCTCCAGGGCGAACAGGGCGATCCTCGTCTTGAGCTCCTGGGAGCTCTTCAGATGCGAGTACAGGCTCGCGACCTTGACGTCGAAGCGCCGGGCGAGCGCCGACACGGTCACCTGATCGAAACCGACCTCGTCGGCGAGTTCCGCCCCCGCCCGGGTCAGCCGCTCCGGGGTCAATCCCACTCTGGCCATGACCTGCCTCCTGTTCGACGATACATATTATGTGTTTGCCTAAAACCTTTAGGCAAATTAGCGTGTGGTTCATGAGAGCCCTGACCGAGCGGGAGATCCGCACCGCCTTCGTGAACTGCACCAAGGGCGAGGCCAAGCGCCTCTCCATCCCGCACGACCTGGCCGAACGACCCTGGGACGACCTGGACTTCCTCGGCTGGAGGGACCCCGGGGCACCCGACCGGGCCTACCTCGTCACCGAGCTGGACGGCCGTCCGACAGCGCTCGCCCTGCGCTGCTCCGGCGCCACGTCCTGGCAGACGCGGCGCAGTATGTGCTCGATATGCCTGACCACCCACACCGGCGGCGTCTCCCTCATGGTCGCCGCGAAGGCCGGCAAGGCCGGACAGCAGGGCAACTCCGTGGGTGTCTACATGTGCGACGACCTGGCCTGCCCGTTGTACGTGCGGGGCAAGAAGGACGCGGGCGTCGGCGCCCGCCTCCCCGAGTCGCTCACCCTGGAGGAGAAGATCCAGCGGACCGTCACCCACCTCACGGCGTTCATCGCCCGGGTCACCGCATGACCCGACCGGCCTTCGAGGGCCGGCGCGGTCAGCGGGGGACGCCCGAGGCGTCCAGGTACTGGTGCATGACGCGGACGGGGAGGCTGGGGTTGCCCAGGGCCGAGTCGGATGTTTCCTCGTTCTCGCAGCCGCGGATGATGAGGTCGACCGGCAGCGCGGGATGGGCGGCCGCCATGGCGCGTACGCGTGCGTCGGGGTCGGCGAGCAGCCGGACCACCACGTCGACCGGAGCCTGCGGGTCGAGTCCGACCAGCCACCTCTTCCCGGGATCCGGGTCGTCGGCGAAGCGCCGGCCGGCGCCCGCGCGGGGGAAGTTCGGGTGGGCGAGCAGACCGCCCTTGGTGATGACCTCGCAGTCCAGGTAGGTCTGCAGCACGACCTCGCCGTCGACGGTCGGCTGGTTCTCGCACAACAGGAGTCTCACCGGGTAGTCGTCGTCCTGCGAGAGCAGTTCGACGGCGTCGGCGGGCAGGTGCGCACTGCAGGCGGCGCTGCGACGCAGGAGGATGTTGGCCGAGCGGGCGCATCGGCGCAGGATTTCCGGATCGGCGCAGCGGCGCACCCACTCGACCGGGTACAGCCGGTCGGCCGCGCCGATGGAGATGTCGACGGCGGCACGCTCGGTCTCCGTCAGCTCGGGGCGTACCGACACGGCCAGCCGGACGCTGTGCGCTTCGTCGTCGGCCAGCCCACGGACGATGCCGATGGCCACGTCGAGGTTGGCCGCCAACTCCCGCCGCTCCGCCTCGTCGCCGCTCGCCGCGAGCCGTTCGGCGGTCGCCGTGTTCATGGCGCCGGAGCGGATCACCTCCTGCCGTGCGAAGGAGCCCAGGTCCGCGTCGAGCAGGAGGTCGGTGTACTCCGCGTCGTCGCGGCAGGCCTTCATCATGGCCGCCAGGCGTACCTTCTCGTCGGGGTCGTGGAGCAGGCGGTCCCGGGTTTCTTCGGAGAGCAGGGCCCACGCGCGGCACGCCGCCTCCCGGAGGTCCGCGTCCTCGTGGTCGGCGAGTGGGGCGACCAAGTCCGGAGCGGTGTGCCGGCAGCGTGCGGCGCTGCGGCGGACCCGTGCCTCCTGGTCGGCGAGCAGACGCTTCTGGGCGGCCAGGGGGAGGGGTTCCACGGGGATGCGGAACCAGTCGGGCCCGTCCGCCAGAGCATGGCGCACCCGTACGTCGGGATCGTCGACGAGCCGGGCGCGCTGTTCCGGCGTCACCGAGGGGTTCGCGGTGAAAGCCGACCGCAGCCGGCGGTCGGGATGGGCGACGATGGCGTCGACCACCTCGTCCGGCAGAGCACGCCAGGCCAGCGTGTCCCAGGCCGCGATGGCCTCCTCGGCCAGCAGTCTGGTCAGTACCCCGACCGGTGCCGCCGGATTGCGCGCGATGGCATCGATCGGCTTGCGGTGAGCACACCTGTCGCACATGGTTCCCCCCGTTCGCCGGCGAATGACGCAGGCTCGCAGATTGTGCTCTGCCCCCTATGCGAGGTCAACGGCGGTGATCACGCTCGACCGGACGCTGCTTCGTCCCTCGTTCGGCAGCGGGGCTGTCCGAGCCGCCCGTACGGGGGTACCCGGCGAGGCCGTCGCGTCGGTGGCCGGTGCGTGGAGGTGCCAACGGGCGCGGATCACAGGTGGCTTGAGAAGCGCGGAGTGGGGGGCGGATGGCGGTCGACCTGGTCGGTTTCCTCGGCGTTGTCCTGGTGGCGTACGTGGTGCCGGGCCCGGACTTCCTCGTGGTGGTCAGATCGGCGGCCGAGGACCCCTCGAAAGGCAGAGCCGCGGCGCTCGGCGCGCAGGCCGGGCTGTGCGTGCACATGCTGGCCGCCGCGGCCGGTCTCTCGGTGATCGCCACCCGTTCACCCATGGTGTACGACGCGATCAAACTGATGGGCGCGGCCTACCTCGTGTATCTCGGTGTACGGGCCGTGCTCGCCGCCCGCCGGGCCGTTCGGGAACGGAGGAGCCCGAACGAGGCCGCGGCGTACGCCCCTCGGGAGCGCGGGCCGGCCCGGGGGCGTTTCCGGTCCGGTTTCACGCAGGGGTTGCTCACCAACGTGCTCAATCCCAAGGCCGCTCTGTTCTTCCTCAGCGTCCTGCCGCAGTTCGCGGACGGCAACGGCTCGCTGGCGCGGCAGATCTTCTTCCTGGGCATGCTGGACGTCATCATCGGCGTCGTCTACTGGTTCGCCCTCGTCGTCGTCGCCGCGCGACTGCGAGCCCTGCTCGCCAGGCCGACGGTCCGCCATCGCTGGGAGCTGACCACCGGCTGGTTGTTCATCGTCATCGGCATCTCGGTCGCGGCCGTCGCCTGACGGTCCGGCAGGCGGTGTGCGTACCCCGTTCGATGGATTCGGTGGCGACCCCGAGGGGCAAGGGGCTAGAGAATGTCATGAGCACGACTGCCCTTTCCCCACGAGGAGGTCGATCATGCACGTCCGCTCGCTGACCGGCGGCCTGGCTGCCGCCTGTCTGGTGTCCGTGTCCCTGACGGGTGGCCAGGTCGCCGCCGCCGCGCCCCATGCGCCGGCCGCCCGGGTCCTGACCTATGACGCCGCCGGCTCCGCGGAGTTCAGGAGCGCCGTCGATCGGGGTGCCGCGATCTGGAACGAGAGTGTCGACGCCGTCGAACTGCGGCCCGTCGCGGCCGGACAACGCGCGAACATCCGGGTCCTCGCGGACAACGGCTGGCCGCGCGCCCTGCCCACCACCCTCGGCAACGGGACCGTGTACATCGGGCGCCAAGCCGTCGACCAGGGCTACAACACGATCCGCATCTCCGCGCACGAACTCGGGCACATCCTGGGCCTGCCGGACCGCAAGCCCGGACCGTGCTCGAGCCTGATGTCCGGTTCCAGCGCGGGTACTTCGTGCACGAACCCGTATCCGAACGCGGCGGAGAAGGGGGAGGTCGAGGGGAACTTCGGCGGCGCACTCGCCGGACCGGCCCCGGTGGTGCGTGCCGGCGTGATCGTGGACTGACACATCGCGCCCCACCCGAAAGGGATGCCCGGCGGATGCCAGGCATCCCGCACCCGGCCGTCGCGGCCGTGCACGCGGTCACCGGACCGCGCGCACGGCCGCTTCGCCTGAGCGGGCCTTCCAGAGCGGACCCGCTTTCCTGCCCACCCTCACCCTGGGCCCTCTCCCCGGGGTGGGGTGGTGAGCCGCGACGCGCAGGGGCCGGGAGTCCGGCTGGAACTCCGTACGCGCGGCGACCCGCGCACCGGCTGACTGATCGCGAGGGGCCGCTGCCCGCCGTCTCGGCGTACTCGACGCGGGCGACGGTGAAGCCGTTCCCGAGAGCAGGGCGTGGCCGGGCTCCGTGACGATCTGCTGGTCGCCGCTGAACAGGCGGGCGCGTGCCGGCTCAGCCGGCCGCACACGTGTCGAATCCGGGGGCCGGGCCGTCACCGGCGAAGCCGACCGGCAGGCCCCGCCGAACGTCGGTGCCGACGCTCTGGCACCGGCAGGCCCCGCCGAACGTCGATGCCGACGCTCTGGCACCGGCAGGCCCCGCCGAACGTCGATGCCGACGCTCTGGCACCGGCCGGTCCCGGCGGCCACCTTCTCGGCGAACGCGAGGGCCTTCGCGATGCTCCGGGCGATCAGGCCGGGCCGGCCGCCTTGTGATCCGGCAGGAGCGTGCAGCCAGGTCGGCAAGCGACGTTCCCGGTACGCCCGAAGCAGCCGATCAGCGTCCGTCGGCGGCACAAGACCGGTGACATTGCCGGTCCGCACGCGGTGGCCGGTCCCTGACAGTGGCACGGCCAGCCCGACGGCGGTGCCCGTCACGGGCACGCGGCGGACTCCCCAGGTCCCGCGTGCCCGCGAACGGGCCGACCGCCACGACAGAGAGGACGACTCGTCGTGCGACTCCACCCCCACACCGCTTCACCCCCTCGCGCCCGTGGATCACGTGGGCGCAGGGCCGGGCGACTGGCCGCCGCCGGGGCGGCACTCGCCGTCGTCGTCGGCCTGGGCCCCCTGGCCGGCCCGGGCGCCCACGCCGCGGACAACCCCTACGAGCGCGGTCCGGCCCCCACCACCTCCAGCATCGAGGCGCTGCGCGGCCCGTACGCCGTGTCGCAGACGTCCGTCTCCTCGCTGTCCGTCACCGGATTCGGCGGCGGCACCATCTACTACCCGACGAGCACCAGTGACGGCACCTTCGGCGCGGTGGCCGTCTCGCCCGGCTACACCGCCTACGAGTCGTCCATCTCCTGGCTCGGGCCGCGCCTGGCCTCGCAGGGCTTCGTGGTGTTCACCATCGACACGCTCACCACGGTCGACCAGCCCGACTCGCGCGGCCGCCAGCTCCTGGCCGCCCTGGACTACCTCACCGAGCGCAGTTCGGTGCGCAGCCGCGTCGATGCCTCTCGCCTCGGCGTGATGGGCCACTCGATGGGCGGCGGCGGCAGCCTGGAGGCCGCCAAGTCGCGCCCTGCCCTCCAGGCGGCGATCCCGCTGACCCCGTGGAACCTCGACAAGACCTGGCCCGAGGTCACCACCCCGACCCTGATCTTCGGAGCCGACGGGGACACCATCGCCCCGGTCGCCTCCCACGCCGAGCCCTTCTACTCGAGCCTGTCCTCGTCGCTGGACCGGGGCTACCTGGAGCTGAACTCGGCGACGCACTTCACGCCCAACTCGTCGAACACGACGATCGCGAAGTACAGCATTTCCTGGCTCAAGCGGTTCATCGACAACGACACCCGCTACGAGCAGTTCCTGTGCCCGCTGCCCCGGCCGAGCCTGACCATCGAGGAGTACCGGGGCAACTGCCCGCACCGCTCCTGACGTCCCGCGCCCCCGGGCTGCGGAAGGCGGCAGTGAGGGGGAACCGGCGGCGGACGCGTCACACGCGTCCGCCGCCGACGGCGTGCCGGGGCACGGCCGGGAGGGCCGGCCGTTGGGCCGCGGCACAGTCCGTCCCCCGGCCGAGTTCGGTCGACGCGCGGACCGAGCTGCGGGTTTGCATGCTGGGACGCCCGGACGTCAGCCTTCCGGTCTTCTTTACGCGCAAGTAACCTCCGTGGGGTGACCGGAGAAAGCAGCAGGGCGCGGACGGCTCCCCGCGCCGGGAGCCGGAACGGACGGGACGCCGCCCGGTCGGCCGCCGAGGACCGCGGTGGTGTCGAACTCGCTCGCGGCAAAAGGCAGTTGTTCGACGGGCCGGTGGGTGACGCGCGCGAGTCCCTGTTGCTGGCCGCATCCCTGCTGACCTCTCACGCCCCCGAGGCGGCCGAGGCCGCCGGCCTCTGCGCGGCGGACGCCGCATGGGCCTCGGGCGACGTCCCGGCCTGTCTGGCCGTCCTCGACGGCATGGAGAACCCGGCGCGGTCCGTGGAGTACGGCGCACCGGACACCGCGGCACACGCGACCGTTCCCGAGGGCGGGCAGTCGGGGCCGGGGCCGGAATGGGCCCGGGACCCCTTCCTCCGGGACTACCGCGACGGCCTGCGGGCTCTGCTGGCCCGCAGGCCGGAGCACGCTGCCGGGCCGCTGCGGCGCGTGCTGGACCAGGCGCACATCGACGGCCGGCCGGAGCGGCTGCTGCGTGCCGCGGCGGCGGCTCTGCTGCTCGGGGACGTAAGGGCGGCTCGCGCCGCCGGCTCACGCGCCCTCGCGGCCGCCCGCAACGTGCAAAGCGCCGCGTACGAAGCACGGGCCCTGGAATACCTGGCGTACGGCGAACTGCGCGCCGGCCGCCATGCGCAGGCCCGCGCCCACGCGGAGGAGGGCGTGTGCGCGGCACTCCTGGCCGGCCACCGCAACATCGCGGCGAGCCACCACGCGATGCTCGCCCTGGCCGCTTCGATCGAGGGGGACACCGCCGCGGTCGCGGGCCACGCCTCGGCCGCCCTGCATACCGCCCGTCGCCATGGCCTGGCCCAGGCCGCGACCCTGGCGGAGTGGGCCATCGCCCGCGCCGACCTGGCCCGCGGCCGTCCCCTGGACGCCGCCGACCGGCTCGGCCCGCTCGTCGGGGCCGGTCCGCGGCGGGGTCACTTCGCGGTGTGGATGCTGGCCGTGCCCTGCTTCGTGGAGGCCGCGGTGCTCGCCGGGCAGCCGGAGGACGCGCGGGGGGTCGTCGACGATCTCGCCCGGTGGGCGGCCTTCGGCGCGGATCCGCACGCGCCCGCCCAGCTCGCGCGCTGCCGTGCCCTGCTGACCGCCGAGGACGGTGAGGCCGACGAGCTCTACCTGAGGGCGCTCACCCTGCACGACGCGTCGGGCGGCGACTTCGAGCGTGCCCGCACGGAGCTTCTCTACGGCCGGTGGCTGCGGCGGCGCCGTCGGCTGCGGGAGGCCCGTGGCAGGCTCGGAGCCGCCCTGGTCGCGTTCGAACGCTGCGGCGCCGGCGCCTGGGCCGATCAGGCGCGTGGCGAGCTGCGCGCCAACGGAGCCGCGTCCGGTACGGAGCCGAGCGCAGGGCTCTCACGGCTCACGCCGCAGCAGCTGCGGATCGCGCGCCACGTGGCCGAGGGCGCCACCAACAGGGAAGTGGCCCAGCGGCTGGCCGTCAGCACCCGCACGGTCGACTACCACCTGCGCAACGTCTTCGCGGTTCTCGGCGTGCGCTCCCGCGTCGAGCTGGCCCGTCTGGTCGACCAGGAGAGCCGCTGAGACTCCGCCCCGGATCGAGAAGACTGCCGCACGACTCTGGGGACCGACCGGACGGTATGCCATTCTTCGAGGCAGGACTATTGGGTGACGACGGCCGAACGCGCAGCGCACCCGCCGGACGCCGCTGAGCCCGGCCGGCGCCGGACGCTGCCGGAAGGCCGAAGTTTGGGGGAGGACCGCGATGCATCCTGCCGCACGCACACGCACGACGTTCCGCACCGGACCGGCCCCCGTCCCGCAGCCGCGGACACGACGGATCCGGTCGCTGATCGACGCCGACGCGCTGCGCGTCCTGCACCGTGCGGCCCGCGTCCTGCTCGACGACCTGCCGGACCTGACCGACCGGCTGCTGGCGGTCCTGCGTGAGCAGGAACCGGCGTACCGGACCGCGCTGGAGAACGACCACGCCGCCACCTGGCAAGAGGCCTACCGCTCGTTGCGGCACAGCGTGACCTCGCTGCTCGACCCGCGCGGCACCCGCGAGGCCGCCCAGCGCTGCACCTGGCGGATCGGTGTCGCCCGGGCCGAACAGGGCCTGCCGCTGGACGCCCTGCTGCACGCGTTCCGGCTGGGCGGGTCCCTGGTGTGGCAGCGGCTGGTCGAGGAGACCACCCGCTCGGAACCGGAGGACATCCGGCTCCTCGTGCACGTGGCCACCGACGTGTGGAACTTCGTCGACGAGCACTGCACCCTCGTGGCGGACGCCTACCGGCAGGCCGAGCGGCAGCTCGCCTGGCGGCGCGAGAACCGGGTGCGTCTGCTGGCGGCGGCCCTGCTGGACGGCACGAGCCGGATCGCGGACCTGCCCGAGACCGCCGAGCGACTGTGCCTGCCGGAGCACGGCCGGTACGTCGTCGTCGCGGTCGCCGGCGGCCGCCCGCAGGACCCCGCGCCCGGCGGGAGCGTCTACTGGCATGCGGGAGTGGAGGCGGACTACGCCATCGTCCTGCTCGGCGACGAGGGGGAGGAGGAGAGCGGCCGGGACCCCGTGGTGGCCCTGGCCCTGCCCACCGACGGCCGGGCCGGATGCCGGATCGGCGTCGGAGGCGCCGTGACGGGACTCGCCGCCGTCAAAGACGCCCGGCGGCTGGCCGACCTGGCCCTGAGCCTCTGCCCACCCGAGGGCGGCACCGTCCGGCTCGCCGAGCACCTGCCCGAGGCGCTGGTCGTCTCCTGCCCGGAGCTCGGCGCGACCCTCACCGAGCGGGTGCTCGGCCCGCTGCTGCGGCTCGAACCGTCCGACCGGGACGTTCTGCTGGACACCCTGGTCGCCTGGTTCGCCTGCGAGGGGTCCGCGCAGCGAGCCGGCGAACGGCTGTACTGCCACCGCAACACCGTCCTGAACCGGCTGCGCCGCTGCGAGCAGCTCATCGGCCGCTCCCTGGCCCGTCCGCACGACCTGGTGGAGGTCGGCCTCGCACTGACGGCGCGCAGGCTGCTGCGCGGCTGACGGGCGCAACGCCCACCCCGGCCACCCCAACACCGCGGCGAGCCACTACGCGGTGTTGGACCTGGCCGCTTCGATCGAGAGGGACACCGTCGCGGTCGCGGGCCATGCCTCGGCCTCCCTGGGCGCGGCCCGTCACCACGGTCTGGCCCGGGCCGCGACCCTGGCGGCGTGGGCCATCGCCCGCGCCGACCTGGCCCGCGGTCGTCCCCTGGATGCCGCCGACCGGATCGGCGCCCGGGCGGCGCCCCTGGCCGAGTGGGTCACCACCTGGCCCGTCGTCCCTCGGACGCCGCCGACCGGATCGGCGCCCAGAGGCTGTCGGCCGGTCGCCACCCCTGGGCAGCCGCACAGCCCCCGCCGACCCGCGTTGGGACCGCGCAGCCACCCCGTCCGAACACCTGTACCGCACGCCCGGGCCCGTGCTGTCGTGAGCTGCCCTTCCCCCGAAGCACCCGTGCCCGACGGCACGGATCCGAGGAGCCGTGATGCCCGAAGCACCACCGGACGAAGAGCCCGCCCTGCACGTCGAGGGCCTCGACGTGACCTACGGCCGCGCCCTGTCCGCCCTTCGCTCCGTGTCCCTGACCGTCCCGCACGGCACGGTCGTCGCCCTGCTCGGCGCCAACGGCGCGGGCAAGACGACCCTGCTGCGGGCGGTGTCGGGCACCCTGCGCCTGCACCGCGGCGCGATCACGGCAGGCCGTATCCGCTACGGCGCCACACGACTCGACGGCCGCGACCCGGTGGCCGCGGTACGCGCCGGAGTCGTGCAGGTCCCCGAGGGACGCCGGGTCTTCGCCGGACTCACCGTCGACGAGAACCTGCGCTCCGGCGGCCTCGGCCTCGGACGACGCCGCCCGGACCAGGTCGCCGAGGCCCGCGACCGGGTCTTCGCCCTCTTCCCGCGCCTCGCCGAACGCACCCGGCAGGCAGCGGGGCTGCTGTCCGGCGGCGAACAGCAGATGCTCGCCATCGGCCGGGCCCTCATGGCCGCGCCACGCCTGCTCCTGCTCGACGAACCCTCCCTGGGCCTCGCCCCGCAGATGGTCTACCGGATCGCCGAGGTCGTCCGCGAGATCAACGCCCAGGGAACCGCCGTCCTGCTCGTCGAGCAGAACGCGGGCATGGCGCTGTCCCTCGCCGACACCGCCCACGTCCTGGAGGTCGGCGAGGTCCGGCTCTCCGGGCCCGCCGACGAACTCGCCCGCACCGACGCCGTGAGGCGGCTCTACCTGGGCGAGACCACCGAAGAGGACACCGAGTCCACACCGAGAGCCCAAACCACCGAGGGGCAGGGAGCCGCGTGACCGTCCGCACCACCGCACCGCCCCCCGAACTGGCCGTGACGGACGTGACCGTCCGCTTCGCGGGGCTCACCGCCCTCGACGCGGTGTCCTTCACCGTCGCCCCGGGCTCCGTCCACGCGCTCATCGGACCCAACGGAGCGGGCAAGTCCACCTGCTTCAACGTGCTGTCGGGGCTGTGCCGCCCGGCCGCGGGCACCGTACGACTCGGCGACGCCGACCTCACCCGGCTCGCCCCGCACCGCATCGCCGCCCTCGGCGTCGCCCGCACCTTCCAGAACATCGTCACCACGCAGGGCACGGTCGCCGACAACCTCATGCTCGGCCGCCACGCCCTGACCCGGGCCGGGTTCACCGCCAGCGCGCTGCGCCTGCCGCACGCCCGGCGCGAACAACGCGCACACCTCTGCCGGGCTCGCGAGATCGCCGAACTGACCGGCCTGGCAACGCACTTCGACAGCCCGGTGGCCCTGCTCTCCTACGGCGACCGCAAGCGCGTGGAGTTCGCCCGCGCCCTGTGCCTGGAGCCGAGCGTCCTGCTGCTCGACGAGCCGGTCGCCGGCATGAACGCGGCCGAACGCGCCCGCACGGTAGAGGTCGTGCACACCGTCCGAGCCGAACTCGGCCTGTCCGTCGTCCTCGTGGAGCACGACATGGGCCTGGTCATGCGGCTCGCCGACGAGGTCACGGTCCTCGACTTCGGCCGCGTCATCGCCCACGGCACCCCGGACGAGGTCCGCCGCGACCCCGAGGTGCTGCGCGCCTACCTCGGCACCGGAGCCGAGCAGGAGGACGCGGCATGACCACCCTCCTGGACAACGTCTTCAACGGCCTCGCCCTCGGCGCGGTCTACGCCCTGGTCGCGCTCGGCTTCGTCATCATCTTCAAGGCCTCCGGCGTCATGAACTTCGCCCACGGCTCCCTGCTGCTGCTCGGCGGCTACCTCACCGCCGTACTCCACGACGACCTCGGCTTCGCCGGCGCCCTCGCGGTGTCCGTGCTCATCACGGCGGCCGTGGCCGGCGCCATGGACCGCTTCCTGCTCCAGGCCGGCGGGGGAGCGGACCCGCACACCGCCCATGTGCAGACCATCGTCACCATCGGCGTGGACATCCTCATCCTCACCGACCTGTCGCGGCGTATCGGCGGTGACCTGCTCTCACTCGGCGACCCCTGGGGCGACTCGGTCAGCGGGCTCGGGCCGGTGACCGTCGCGGACAGCCGGATCGCCGCGATCATGGTCTCCGGCGTGGTCATCGCAGGCGTCTTCGCCCTGTTCCGGTACACCTCGTGGGGCCTGTCGCTGCGTGCCGCGGCGGAGGACGTCGAGGCGGCCTCCCTGATGGGCGTACGACTGGCGCGGATCCGCATGCTCGCCTGGTGCCTCGCCGGGGCGCTGGCCGCCCTGGCGGCGGTCTTCCTCGCCGCGTTCCCCGCACCCGGACTGGAGCGCACCACCGGGCAGATCGCCCTGAAGGCGTTCCCGGCGGCGATCCTCGGCGGGATGGCCTCGCCGCCCGGCGCCCTCGCGGGCAGCCTGCTGATCGGCATGACCGAGGCGCTCGTCGCGGGCTACCAGTCCGATCTGCACGTCCTGGGTGAGGGGTTCGGCGACGTCGCCCCCTACGCGGTGATGGTGCTGGTACTGCTGGTCAGGCCCACCGGGCTGTTCGGCGCGAAGGCGGCGGTCCGTGTCTGAGCGACTCTCCCGCACCCGTGCGATCCGCCTGAGCCTGACCCTCGCGGCCGTCACCGTCCTGTGCGCCCTGCCCTTCTACCTCGACGCGTTCTGGCTGCGCATCGGACTGTTCTCGATGGCGGCCGCCGTCGGCGCCGTCGGCCTCGGTCTGCTGTCCGGAACGGCGGGCCAGCTCTCCCTCGGCCACGCCTTCTTCCTCGCCGTGGGCGCCTACGGCTACGTGTGGCTGGCCGGTGAGCCCGGACCCGGCCTCCCGACCGCCGTGGCCGCCGTGCTCGCGGTCCTGCTCGCCGGGGCGGCCGGCGGACTCTTCAGCCCCGTCGCCGGCCGGGTGCGCGGCATCTACCTGGGCGTCGCCACCCTGGCCCTGGTCTTCCTCGGCCATCACGTCCTGCTCACGGCGGACTCCGTCACCGGCGGCTTCAACGGCCGCTCGGTGCCACCGCTGGAGCTGGGCGGCTTCTCCTTCTCCGCGGACTCCGAACTGACCCTGCTGGGTGTGCCGTTCGGCGCCGAGGAACGGCTGTGGTACCTGGGACTGGCGCTGTTCGCGGTCACCTGGTTCACCGCCCGCGGACTGCTCCGGGGCCGTCCCGGACGCGCCCTGGTGGCGCTGCGCGACAGCGAGACCGCGGCCGCCGTGATGGGCGTGGACGTCTCCCGCTACCGCTCGGCGGCCTTCGTCGTCTCGTCGATGTACGCCGGGCTGGCAGGGGTGATGCTCGCCCTCTCCTTCCGCCGGGTGGTGCCCGACTACTTCGGTCTGGTGCTGTCCGTCGACTACCTCGCCATGATCGTCATCGGCGGGCTGGGGTCGGTGGCCGGAGCCACCGCCGGTGCCGTCTTCGTCACCGCGCTGCCCCTGCTGATGACCCGCTACGCCGACCAACTGCCCCTCGTGGCCGCCCCAGGCACCACCGACGGCACGGTCGGCCCCACCGAGGCCGCCCGCTACCTCTACGGAGCGGCGATCGTCCTGATCCTGCTGTTCGCGCCCGACGGACTGCACGGTCTGGTCCGCCGGCTGCGCGCCCGCCTGCGCGCCCCCGAAACCGCCGCCTCACCACCCGCGAACACCACCTCCCCGTCCCGACCGCACACGCCGGCCGCACCAGCCAAGGAGCCCACCCCGTGAAGCCCACGCACCACACCGCACCACGCACCAGAACGCTTCTGGCCACCGCCCTGGCGGCCCTGCTGCTCGCCGGCACCGGATGCAGTTCCAAGGCCGACTCCTCCGGCAGCACCGGCGACGGCGCCGACGGCGTCAAGACCGGGCCCGGAGTGACCGACAAGGTCATCAGACTCGGCGCCCTCACGGACCTCACCGGCCCCTACGCCACCCTCGGCAAGAGCATCGTGCAGGCCCAGCAGATGTGGGCGGACGAGGTCAACGCCCGCGGCGGCATCTGCGACCGGCGCATCGAGATCGTCGTCAAGGACCACGGCTACGACGTCCAGAAGGCCGTCACCGCCTACGCCGACCTCTCCGCGGACGTCGTGGCGCTGCCCCAGGTCATCGGCTCGCCCGTGATGGCCGCGCTGCTCGACGACATCGAGCGCGACAAGGTGCTCACCTTCCCGCAGGCATGGGCCGCCTCCCTGCTGGACCGGGACGCGGTCCAGGTCCTGGGCACCACCTACGACATCGACATGATCGCCGCGGTCGACTTCCTCAGCCGCACCAAGGGCCTGGCCAAGGGCGACACCATCGGCCACGTCTACTTCGAGGGCGACTACGGCGCCAATGCCCTCGAGGGCTCGCAGTGGGCCGCGAAGAAGGCCGGCGTGAAGGTCGTCGGCCAGAAGATCAAGGCGACCGACACCGACCTGTCCGCGCAGGTCTCCGCACTGCGCAAGGAAGGCGTGAAGGCCATCCTGATCAGCGCCGGGCCGGCCCAGACCGCGTCGCTGGTCGGCGTCGCCGCCTCCCGCGGCCTGAAGGTGCCCGTCGTCAGCAGCGCCCCCGGCTATGCCCCGCAGCTCATGAAGACACCGGCCGCACCCGCCCTCGCGGCCATGCTGAACGTGGTCAGCGCCGCGCCCGCGGTGAGCTCCGACCTGCCCGGGGTGCGCAAGATGGTGGCTTCCTACAAGAAGAAGTACCCGGACTCCCTCCTCGACTCCGGCGTGCTGTCCGGCTACAACGCCGCTCAGCTGATGGGCACCGACCTGAAGAAGGCCTGCGAGAACGGCAGTCTCACCCGCGAGGACGTGGTCAAGGCCCACCGCTCCCAGGCCAGCGTCGACGTCGGCCTCGGCACCGCACAGAACTTCTCCGACAAGGCACAGCCCGCCAGTACCTCGACCTACGTGCACAAGCCGGACGCCAAGGCGGTGGGAGCCGCGGTGAACCTGGAGGATGCCCATGCGGCACCGGGTGTCGAGGAGTACCTCGCCTCTGCCAGCTGACGGGTGCGGACACCCCTAAGATCGGCCCATGATCGCGGACCTGCAGTGTGTGGTGCTGGACTGCACCGACCCGGTGGAACTGGCCGCGTTCTACCAGTCGATCCTCGGGGGCACCGTCAACCAGCCTGACCGGCGGTGGGCGTTGAGCGAGGCCTGGGCCACCTTGCACACGGCGTCCGGTGTCGTCCTCGCCTTCCAGCGGGCAGAGGACCACCGGCCGCCACTGTGGCGGGACCCGGCCGGACCGCAGCAGTTCCACCTCGACTTCGGAGTCGCGGACCTGGACCGGGCCGAGGAGCAGGTACTGGCCCAGGGAGCGCGGTTGCTGGACGCCGGTTCGGACGGGCGGAGTTGGCGGATCTACGCCGACCCGGCCGGGCACCCGTTCTGTCTGGTCCGCCATTGAGAAGCGGGCTGGGACCCTTCTCAGCCGAACCGCAGGATGCGGGGGGCGAAGGTGCCCTCGGGGCCGCCGGCGCGGCCGACCGACCACACGGTCCCCGTGCCCGGCACCGGCGCCAGCCGCAGCAGTGAGGAGTCACCCTCCCCGGCCACGGCCGGTTCGCCGTACTCGGTGAACGAGCTTCCGTTCCAGGCGAGGAAATCCGGCCCCGGAACCAGAGGCGGAGAACTGCCCGGCGGGCCCCACTTCTGCGAGCGGGCCACCGACACCCAGGCCAGTTCGCCGGACGGGCCGGGCGCCAGGGAGGTGACCGAACCGAAGTCGGTCGGCATGGTCACCCGGTTCCACGTCTGCCCGTCGAAGCGGACCAGCAGGGGCGGGATCGGCTTGCCCGCCGGGCCGCCGATGAACCCGCCCGTGCCTCCCGCCCACACCTCCGTCGGCGAGACCGCGAGCACAGTGCCCACGGCGGCCCGAGGGAATCCGTGCACGATCGTCTGCTGCCACGCCTGCCCGTCCCAGTGCGACACGGCCGCGCCCGCGGCGGCGTCGCCCGCGGCCCAGACGTCGTCGGCCGCCAGGATGTGCAGGCCGTACACGGACCCGGGCGGCACCGGCACGTCCCGCCAGCCGTGCCCGTCCCAGCGCAGCAACGCCTGTGCGCCGTTCCGCGCACCGATCAGCCAGGTCTCACCGCCGCCGGCGACCACCTTGGTCAGCACGACCCCGCGCGGCGGACGGCTCTCGTGCCAGGCGCCGTCGAAGCGGAGCAGCCGGGTGCCGCCCGCCGAGTCGCGGCCGATCGCCCAGACCGCTGTCGGTGAGGTCGCGGCGACGGACAACAGCTCTCCCTGCCAGCCGATTCCGGGCAGAGCCTGGCGATCCCACGCGGTTCCGTCCCAGCGCAGCACCAGCGGGAAGCCCGGCGCCTCGCGGCCGACGGCGTCTGCGCCCACCGCCCAGGCCCGGTCCGGCCCGAGCGCCACGGCCTCGTTCAGCCCGGCCTGTGGGCGTACCTGTGCCGGGACCGGAACGTGCTGCCAGGACAGTGTGTCCGCCGTGGCCGAGACCAGGCCGGCCATGACGGTCAGGGCGACGGCGAGGACCGCGACGAGAAGTCGGCGTGCCATGGTCAGCCTCCCAGCCGCTCGCTCATCAGATTCGGTTTCGAGCCGTAGATCTCGACGGTCCCGAAGGACAGCAGCGAGGACCCGGCCCTCGCCAGGGCGCGCGGCTCGACGTCGATCGCGTTCGTGCGGTCCGGGCCGTAGGAGAAGGTGGACCGGATGCCGTCCAGGGCCACCCGCGCGTACGTCGACCGGAACGCGCGGTCACTGCGCACCGGCAGCCACAGCGCGCCGTCCGGGCCGCGCACCATGGCCTCGGTGGAGGTGTCGCCCAATGGCGGGTACGGGGTGCGCCAGGCGTGCCCGTTCCACGTCATCAGGTAGGTGCGGGCCGTCCCGTCGGTGTACCGACCGCCGCCGATCGTGACCCGGCCGGTCGGTTCGAGCAGGATCGTGTGCACGTTGCTGTTCGGCGGTAGCGGCACCTTCGCGTCCCGCCAGGCTGTGCCGTTCCAGCGCAGCACGGCGGTGCCGGTGCTGGTGTCCGCCCAGGCCCAGGCGTCGGTGGCGGTCCGCGCGGTGATGCCCATCAGGTACAGCACCCCGTCCGGGGTGGACTGCGTGGTCCAGCCGGAACCGTCGTGGTGCAGCACCTTCAGTCCGGTGTCGTCCTCACCCACCACCCACGCGGCACCCGGGACGGCGGCGAAGTCCTGGTAGGTCCACAGGGATTGCGGCAGGCGGATGGTGGACCACCCCCCTGCCGACCGGCGCAGGATCTCACCCGCCCCCGCGCGGTACTGGAAGATCCACGTCTCCGCGCCGGCGAACTGCACCTTGCCGAGCCGGCCCGGCTCCCCGGCGCCGGGGAAGGTGGTGTCCCGGCTCCACGCCGTGCCGTCCCACCGGTACAGCATCGGCCGCGGTCCGTCGGGAGCCTGCTCGTACCCGGTCGCCCATGCCTCGACCGGCCCGCGTGCGGCGAGATCGGACACGGTCACCGGCGGGACCGCCGCCGGAACCGGCACCGCCGACCAGCCCCGCGTCACGGCCGCGGCCGGCGAGACGACCGCGGCACAGGCGATGACAAGGCAGACCATGACCGCGCGGAGCCCGTTCACGAGACCTCCCCAGAACGCGAAGGTCGCTCACCTTAATGTCGTTCACCACCCGTGACCAGACAGCACACAGCCAATAGGACGGTCATGTGCGGCGCTCCGGTCGGAGCCCGGGTACGGACGTCGAAGCGAACGTCGGTACCAGGCCGGGGTCGTTGAACGCGGTGATGCGGGCGATCCGGGATCCGGCCAGGGTCAACACCTGGATGCCGTACGGCTCGTGGCGGCCCTCGCCCGTGTGCTGGTAGGCGATCAGAGCGGGCTGGCCGTTGGCCCGGGTGGGCAGCAGGCGCCACAGGTTCCTGCGCAGGACCCTGGTGGCGAGGAAACCGATGACGGCCTGCCGGCCGGTGAACCACGTCGGCGTCGGCGGCATCTCCATCTCGACGTCGGCGCGCAGCAGGCGGACCAGCGCATCGGGGTCGGCCCGGGTGAACGCGTCGACGTAGCCGTTCAGGAGGGCTCGCCGGGTCTCCTCGTCCGGCTCGTGCAGGTCGTCCCACGCCGGTCCGGCCTCGGCCAGGCGGGCCCGGGCGCGGCGCAGTGCGCTGTCGACGGCCGCGGTCGTGGTGCCCAGCATGGCGGCGACCTCGGCCGTCCGGAACGCCAGCACGTCGCGCAGCGTCAGCACGGCCCGCTGCCGTGCCGACAGCAGCTGGAGCGCGGCGATGAAGGCGAGCCGCACTCCGGTTCTCCGGACCGCGACGACCGCGGGGTCGTCGGCGCCGACCAGCGCGTCGGGGGCCGGCTGGAGCCACGCCACCGACGGTTCGCGAGCGGCGACGGCCACCCGGTGATCGTCCGAGGGTGCCCCCAGTCCTGACGGCAGCGGCCGTAGGGTGCGGGTCTCCAACGCGGTCAGACAGGCCATGGTGGCGATCTTGTACAGCCACCGCCGCACCGAGGAGCGGCCCTCGAACCTGGCGAATCCACGCCACGCCCGCAGGTAGGTCTCCTGCACGAGGTCCTCGGCGTCGTGGATCGAGCCGAGCATCCGGTAACAGTGCGCGAGCAGCTCCGGCCTGAACGGCTCGGCCAGGGCGGCGAAGTCGTCGTCCGATGACATCGTGGTCTCTCCAAGGTGCGTGTAGGTGGTGGCATTCAGCCGATCGGGTGCAGCCCGGTGCCGACGACCCGGTACTCGGCGTCGCTAGCGGGGTCCTGGGCTACTTCCATGACGGCCTTGGCCAACTGCTCGGAGGTGAGCACCGGTTGCTCCCGGCCCGCGACGAAGGCGGCCGGGTCGACACCCTGACGCGCGGCGTAGCCGTCGACCGCGACCGCGCCGACACCGCCGGCCGGGGTCATGTTCGGAAGCAGCGTGTGGAACCGGATGCCGAGGCCCGCCCGTTGCGCCTCGTCGGCCGCGTACCCGCGGAGGTAGCGGATGGCCGCCTTGGCGCTGGCGTATCCGCCGCTGAGCGGGGAGCCGCCCAGTGCGGCCCCGCTGGACATCGAGACGACCACGCTGCCCTGCGCCAGCGGTGCGCGCAGAGCGGCCCGGGTCCAGGTGAAGACGTGGCGCGTGTCGGTGAGCCAGTTGCGGCTGAAGGTCTCCCAGGTCTGCTCGTGCACGGGCGCCATGGGGGGCGTGGCTCCGGCATTGAGGACGAGCAGCCCGGGACGGTGTTCGCGGATCACGGACTGAGCGAGTGCTTCGTCGGTGGCGTCGGCGACGAGGGCGGTGAAGCCGGCGCCGAGCTCGTCGCGCACGGCGTGCAGCTCCCGCTCGGTGCGGGCGATTCCGATGACGCCGGTGCCGGTGGCGACGAGCGCGGCGGCGATCGCACGCCCGAAGCCACGGCCGGCACCGGTCACGACTGCGGTTCGGAAAAGGTCGGGCATCGGACACTCCATGGTGGGGTGGGGTTCGGTCGCTGTACTGGACCGGCCCGGGGAGGAAAAACCGTCGCCCCGCCCGCGATGAGACAGTGACGTGCGTCACAGGTGCTGGATCATCCGCGCCGGGCGCCGGAGGTGCCGATCACGCTCGGGCGGGTACACGGCCCGGCATGTCCGAGGTGATACAGGCAGGTGGCTGGGGGTTGCTGGCAGGAAGCGCACTCCTGCTGGGAGCGGCGTTCGGTTACGGGGTGCGCGTGCCCCAGAAGGTCATCGCGCTGGTGATGGCCTTCGGTGCCGGTGTGCTTCTCTCGGCCGTCTCCTTCGAACTGGTCGGTGAGGCCTACGAGCAGGGCGGGCTCGGCCCGGCGGCGGTGGGGACGCTGGCCGGGGCGGTGGCCTACACGGCCGGCAACCTGTGGCTGGCGCGCCGTGGCGCCCGGCATCGCAAGCGATCGGGTCATCACTCGGGGCAGTCGCAGCCGTCCGAGCAGGAGCAGGGCGGCTCGGGTCTGGCGCTGGCGCTGGGTGCGCTGCTGGACGGGGTACCCGAGTCGGCGGTGATCGGCGTCAGCCTGCTCGACGGTGGGGCGGTCAGCCTCGTGACGGTCGCGGCGGTGTTCATCAGCAACATCCCGGAGGGCCTGTCCAGCTCGGCGGGGATGAAGAAGTCCGGGCGCGGCAAGGGGTACGTCTTCGCGGTGTGGGGCGCCATCGCGGTCGCGAGCACTATCTCCGCGGTCCTCGGGTACGCCGTCCTCGGGGGCTTCTCGTCCACCGTGATCGCGGGGGTCACCGCCGTGGCCGCCGGCGCGATCCTGGCCATGATCGCCGACACCATGATCCCCGAGGCGTTCGAGGAAGCCCATCTGGCGATCGGGCTCGTCACCGTCAGCGGCTTCCTGGTCTCCTTCGCCCTGTCCCACGCCTGAGACCCCCGCAGCGGCCGGCAGGACCGATGGGGAGCGCCGGGGTATGGTCCTCGACGTCCCGCCCCGCCACCATGGGCCCTGCGGGCGAGTCGGGGGAGGACCCGGCATGGCGGCGCCTGCGAGACCACCCCAGCGGGAGTTGTCGGAGCGGCGGCCGGAGCTGGACGCGATACGCATGCCGGTGGTCGGTGTCCCCGCCGATCGCCACCGCGGCAACCGGGTGACGACGCCGACGCGAACGCGGCGCCGCCGGATCCACGGTCATCTCTCCGCCGCCGCACTGCCGTTGTACGTCCTCCACCAGCCGATCGTCGTCGCCGTCGCCTCCCTCGTGGTGGGCTGGGCGCTGCCGATCCTCGTCGAGTACGCGGGGCTGGTGACGATCTCCCCCCTGCTGACGCCGACGGCGTAAGAGCTGCTGGTGCGCCGGGCGCGTGTGACCCGTTTCGGGTTCGGGAGGCGGACGACTAGCCGGTCATGAGCATCGCCTCGGCGACCTCGCCGACCCGCGTATCGGGAATCGCGGTGGCGGCCTCCTCGAGGACGAGCAGCCGCGCACCGGGGATCTCGCGCGCGATCGCCTCGCCGTTGCCGACGGGGAAGAACCGGTTGCGACGTCCGTGGACGACGAGCGTGGGGACCGCGATCCCGGGCAGGCGCTCGCGCCAGCGGGGTGCGCAGTCGAGCCGGGAAAACACCATGCCCATCTGATTGGCCGTCTGGACCGGTGCGGTGGTGCCGGGTGTGCGGTCCCAGACGCGGGCGGCGACCGCGCGCGCGGTGACGGGGTCGTCGCCGAGGATCTCCGCCCCGGCGGCGGCGAACTCCGCCACCGCCTCGCGGTCCGTCCAGTCGGGCATCGGGCGCGCGAACAACCGGCTCATCGTCGCCCGGTCATGGTCGGGGAGGTCGTCGTCGGGCGGGCCCGGCGCAACCGCACGGGTGCCGACCAGGGTGAGTGCCGAGAACGCGCCCGGATGGTCGAGCACCGCCACCTGGGCGACCATCCCGCCGACGCCGATCCCCGCGAGGTGCGCCGGCCTCCCGTCGAGCGCGTCGGCGAGGGCCGCCGCGTCGGCGGCGAGGTCGCGCAGGGTGTAGGCGGGCGCCGGCGGGTGCGCCGTCGTCGACTCCCCGCTGTCGCGCAGGTCGTAGCGCACGACACGGCGCCCTCCGGCGGCGAGGCGCTCGCACAGCGCGTCGGGCCAGGAGAGCATCGTCGTCCCGCCCGCGAGCAGGACGAGCGGCGCGGCGTCGTCGCCGTACGACTCGATACCCAGGGTGATTCCGTTGACGTCGAGAGTGGTCATGCGGATCACCGGGGGACGTCGTAGGTCAGGTGCGTCACGGTCGATGTCGAGGTCACGCTCCGCTGTACCAGCGTGCGCGGCGCTCCGCCGGTGAACAGCGGCGTCCCGGCGCCCAGCACGACGGGCGCGAGGTGCAGCGACAGCATGTCGACCAGCCCGGCGTCGAGCGCCGAGCCGACCGTGGCGCCGCCGCCCATCAGAATCACGTCGAGGTCCCTGCCGGCGGCCGACGACGCCGCCTGCGCCCGCTCACGCGCGGCGGCGACGGCGTCGGGCAGCCCGGTGGTGACGAACGTCCAGTCGAGGTCGGTGAGCCGCACCGACTCCGGCGGCGCGCTCGTCACGACGACGAACGCGGGCTTGCCGACCTCCCCGGCGCCGTAGCCGGTCGTGTCGTCCCAGCCGTGGGGCCCGTCGACCACCTCGAAGAGCCGGCGCCCGAGGACGACGGCACCCGAGCGGGCGGTCGCCTCGCGCAGGAACCGGCGGTCCTCGGGGTCGTCGGAGAACGCCCAGGTGTGCAGGGCCTCGCCACCGGTGCCCAGGCCGTTGTCCGGGCCGGGGTCGGGGCCGGTGACGAATCCGTCGAGGGAGACCGAGATGTCAGCGATGATGCGAGTCATACCGGGGCAGACTCGATCCGCCGCGCGAACTCATCGCTCACCTGCTCATTGACTCCTGAGCGGTCGGTCCGGCGACCCGGCCCGCCGGAACGGGCGTGCCGGTGGTCCGGGCCTCCAGGGCGTGCACGACGGCCACCATGTCCTCGCCGCCGTGGCCCTGCCGAACGGCCTCGTCGTAGAGGGCGTGGCACACGTCGAGGAGCGGCGAGGCGAGGCCGGTCCTGCGGGCGGCCTCGGCGATCAGGCGGTTGTTCTTCAGGACGTCCGCGGTGGCTGCCTGGACCGAGAAGTCACGCTCCAGCAGTTTCGGCGCCTTGACCCGGGAGACGGCACTGGCCATGGGACCCGCGTCCAGGACGTCCCGCAGAAGACGCTGATCGAGCCCGTGCCGCTCGGCGAAGTGGAACGCCTCGGCGAGGCCCGTGACCACGGTGATCAGGAACAGGTTCACCGAGAACTTCAGCAGCAGCGCGCCCGGGACGGCCCCGCACAGGAACGTGTCCCGGCACATGGGGGCCAGCAGCGGCCGTACGGCCGCCACGGTGTCGTCGTCGCCCGCCAGCATCCCCACGAGTTCGCCCCGCTCGGCAGGGACGCGGCTTCCGGAGACCGGAGCCTCGACGTAACGCCCGCCCGCGGCCCGGATGTCGTCCTGGAGGCTGCTGGAGTACTCCGCGGAGGTCGTGCCCATGTGGACGACGGTGCGGCCTGCGACCCGCGCGGCGAAGTCCGGGGTGCCGCGCCCCAGCACCGTGTCCACGGCCGCCTCGTCGGCCAGCATGAGGAACACCGTGGCCGCCCGCTGAAAGACCTCTGCGCTGCTCGGCGCGACGTCGGCGCCGACGGCACGCAACGGTTCGCATCGCTCGGGGGTGCGGTTCCAGACCACGAGTCGTGTGCCGGCGCGAGCGAGGTTCAGTGCCATGGGCCGGCCCATGACCCCCAGACCGATGAAACCGACGTACATGACGCACCGCCTTCTCCGGCTCCCGCGGGGCCGAGCCACCGCTGTCACCCCTCGTCTATGACAGCGGTCATAGTAGCCGCCGTTATGACGGCGGTCATAGAGTGGAGCTCGGGAAAACCGTGCGGCGAAAGTGCTGGAGGTCGACGATGGGGAAGGCCGAACGGGGGCCGCGCGAGCGGATGGTCTTCAGCGCGGCCCAGCTCATCCGGCGGGAGGGGGTCGCCTCCACCGGCATGCGCCGGGTCGCCGTCGACGCCGCAGCGCCACGCGGCTCGCTCCAGCACTACTTTCCCGGCGGCAAGACCCAGTTGGTCGACGAGGCGGTGGGCTGGGCAGGCGGATACGCGGCAGGCCGGGTCGCCCGCTTCCTGGCCGCACTGCCCGAGCCGACGCCGAGCGCGTTGTTCGCCGCGATGGTGCGTCAGTGGACCGACGAGTACGAGGCCGCCGGCTTTGCGGGCGGCTGTCCGGTGGCGGCCGCGACGGTCGACTGCGCGGAGTCGGTCCCCTCCACGCGGCAGGCGGCATCCGCCGCCTTCGCCACCTGGACCGGCGCGGTCGCCCAAGCCCTGACGGACTTGGGCGTGCCCGGGGAACGGGCAGGCGCCCTCGCCACCCTCATGATCAGCAGCCTGGAGGGGGCGATCCTTCTGGCCCGGGCCGAGCAGGACGTCCGGGCCCTGACGACCGTGGCCCGCGAACTCGGCCCCGTCCTCGACGCGGCCGTGCGGAAGCGGAACGGCTGACCGGGTGGCGTCGGCCGGTGACCCTGACGGACCGGCGGCACGGACCGCGGACGCTTGCTCGCCTACTCGGGCCAGGCGGAGTTCTGGATGACGTCGACGAAGTCGGTGCGGCGGAAGCCGGGGACGAAGTGCGCCAGGACGTCCGCGTTGACCGTGCCGAACGTGGTGTCCGGACGGTGCCTGAACCCCTCCGTGAACGCGTGCAGGATCTGCCGCTTGAAGTCCGGGCGGGGATGGGCAGCGGTGACCTCCTCGATCTGTGCCCGGGTGAGGTTGGCCAGGTTCAGGCCGAGCACGTCGGTCTCCACACCGGCCGTGGTCGCCGCGATCTCGGGCGCCAGCCTGTAGGGCACCTCCGGCGTGGTGTGCAGGGCGACGGCCGTCCAGACCGTCTCCGCGTCGGTTTCGGACAGGCCATGGGCCAGCAGGAACGCGCGGGCCTGATCCGCACCGTCCATCTCGAACCGCTGGTCGTCGCTGCGGTACGGCTCCACCAGCCCGGTGTCGTGGAACAGTGCCGCCACGTACAGCAGCTCGGGGTCGGGCCGCAGCCCCAGCGCCGCGGCCTGCAGACGGCCGAAGAGATACACCCGCCGCGAGTGATGGAAGATCAGCGGCGGCGTGGTGGTGCGGATCAGGTCCGTGGCGTCCTGGACCAGTTTGCTGTCGGGGATCTCGACACCGGCGATCTTCTCACTCATGACGGTCTCTCCTCGGTGGGCGGTCGGTGTGCATCCACCATCCGTCCGCCGAGACCCCCCAAGCCGCTACCCGATGGCCGACAAACCCTCGGAAACGGCCACGCCGGCTCGGCGTGTCACGCGGTGGGGCGTGGCGAACGGGACCCCGCGCCCGTCGTGGTGAAACGGCGCTGGTACTTGGTCGGCGAAAGGCCCAGGTGCTTGGCGAACGCGCGGCGCAGGCTCTCGTAGCTGGGGAATCCCGACCGTGCGGCTGCCTCCGTCGCGTTGTGCCCGGAGTCCAGCAGCGCCTTCGCCCTGTCGAAGCGGATCAGCTCCACGTACCTCATCGGCGTGGTGTCCAGCTCCGCCCGGAACATGCGGGTCAGATGCCGGGGGCTGACCCGCACCCGTGCGGCGAGGGCCTCCAGGCTGTGATCGGCCGTGGGATCCGCCTGGACGGCGTCCTGCACCTGCCGCAGCACGGGCGTCTGCGGGGCCGGACCCTGGAGCGAGGCGGAGAACTGGGACTGCCCGCCGGCCCGCTGCATGTACACCACGAGCGAACGAGCGACACTGCGGGTCAGGTCCGGGCCGTGCTCGTGCTCCACCAGGGCCAGCGCCAGATCGATGCCGGCCGTGACACCGGCCGAGGTGTAGAGGGTGCCGTCCTTGACGAAGAGCGCGTCGGGCTCGACGCGCGTGGCCGGACAGCGCCGGGCCAGCAGCCGCGTGTGCTGCCAGTGTGTCGTGGCCCGTCTGCCGTCGAGCAGGCCCGCCGCACCCAGGATGAACGCACCGGTGCAGATCGACGCGACCCGGCCGGCCCGGGAGGCCAGGTTCCGCGCGGCGGCCGCGAGGTCCGGGTCGACCGTCGCCCGGGGAACCTGATCACCGCCCACCACCAGCAGGGTGTCGAAGGCCGGAGCGTCGGCGGCGTCTGCATCGACCGGCACCCGGACACCGATGGACGAAGACACCGGCGTCCCGCCGACCGACACGATGCTCAACCGGTAGCGGGCGCCGTACCGATTGGCTTCGCTGAAGACTTCCGCGGGCCCGGAGAGGTCCAGCATCTTCATGCCGTCGAACACGAGTACACCGACGCTGTGCTCGCTCGGCTTCATCGTCCTCACCCTCAGCGATCCCGGCTCCCCGGCGGAGTCCGTACCCGCACATTGTCCTTGCCACCCGGACGGTCGGTCCGGTGGGTTCGCGGTCCCGGGACGCGGCCGTGTCCCGATTCGAGTGATTCATGGCCGGACCGAAGCAGCGCCGGACGCGGCGGGGCGGCACGGTGGAGGAAAGGCACAGCACACGGCACCGAAAGAAGAGACGCATGACTGACATCGTCGCCGGGATCGAGATTCCCGGGATCGAGGCGGCCGGAGCGGCCACTCGCCATGTCCGGGAGATGACGAGCCCCCTCGTCTTCGACCACTCCAGGCGAGTCTTCCTCTTCGGCGCGCTGCACGCCCGTGCACTCGGCCTGCAGCCCGATCCGGAACTGCTGTACCTCGCCGCCATGTTCCACGACACCGGCCTTCTGGTGCCGTTCTCCGACGCGGTACAGCGGTTCGAACTCGACGGAGCGGATCACGCGCGGTCGTTCCTGCTCGACCACGGTTTCTCACCCGGCGCCGCAGACGTGGTGTGGCAGGCGGTGGCCCTCCACTCGACGCCGGGAATTCCCGGCCGGATGGGCCCGGAGATCGCCGCCACCAATCTCGGCGTGCTGACCGATGCGATCGGCTGGGGCCTGGACGGTCTGGACGGCGACCAGGTGGAGGAGATCATCGCCGCTCATCCGCGCGGGGACTTCAAGAAGGAGTTCCTGCGGGAGTTCGTCGCCGGACTCGAGAACCGCCCGGAAACCACGTACGGCACCGTGAACTCCGACGTCCTCGAACACTTCGACCCCGACTTCCGACGCTCGTCCATGGTCGAGCGCGTCACCGGATCGGCATGGCCGACGTGATGCGCCGTCCTCGGCAGGGGGCGGCAGGTGAGCGGTCAGCCGCGGTGGAGAACGACGGCCCGTACGACCGGTGACGGTCACCCTCCGGCGCCGGGCGCGCCGGGCGCTACTCCTGGTACTGAGTGAGGTCGATGCCGTAGACCGCGAGGTCGTGGCCGTGGACCGGGTGTTGTGCGGTTCCCTCCGCCTCCATGCCGAGTTTGTCGAGGACGTTCAAGGAGGCTCTGTCGCCCGCTCGGCACACGGCGGCCACGCGATCCAGGCCGCGGTCCTGCACGGCGAACTCCAGCGTGGCGTGCGCCGCTTCGGAGGCGTATCCCTGACCCCAGAACACTCGCCCGAGCCGCCAGCTGATCACCACCTGGCCGGCGATCTCGGCCGGAGCGTCGGCCACCGACAGACCCACGGCGCCCGCCAGCTCACCGGAGCCCAGGAGTTCGACCGCGAACATCCCGAACCCCTCCTCGTCCCACTCCTCCTCCCAGGCCTCGATGTCCTCGGCGGTCTGGTCCAGCGAGCGCGGCCTGCCGTCGCCGATGCCCTGCATCACCACGGGGTCGGCGTGGATCTCGGACAGGGGGAGGAGGTCGTCGTCGAGCCATCGGCGCAGGACAAGACGCGGGGTGCGAATTTCCGTCATGGCCCCATCCTGCCGACGTGGCCCTGGGATAGCGAACCGCGGCCCCCGCGCCCGGGAGGCCCCTGCCCCACGGCCGCCGCCCGAGCAGCCGGCCCGGGTGGTGGGTGCGGTACTCCTCCAGGTCCTGGGGTGCGCTCCCCGGGACCGCTGCCGCAGGGCGAACACAGGAAGAGCACGTGGCCGGTCGCCGTCCCGCAGAACACCTTCCCCACGGTCAGAAACTCACGGCGTCGACGGCCCCCGCCAGTACGGTGAGCACGGTCATGACGGCCACCCGCCGGACATCGGTCGCGAGCACCGGGAACGCATCGGACATGGGGCCGGTGTGAGCAGCACTGACGCCCCACCGGCGCACGGCGGCCGGGAGGCGCGGCCGATGGGGGCTACCGGGGCAGCCCAGGGCGCGTACGCGGTGAGATGGCCGTCCGACGTCCCGCGGCCGTCGTGACGGGGCCGCGACGGTGCGCGCCCCGTCAGGTGCCGCCCCACACCGGGGCGTCCGTGCCCCACAGCCCCGGCGGGCGTGCCCAGTTCGCCGGGCCTCCCTCGTACGACACGGGAGGCAGCGCGTGCCGCAGCCGGCCCATGGGGCTGTCCCTCTCGGTCAGCCACCGCCCGGCGTCGAAGCCGTCGTCCTCGCCCGGAGCGGGGGCCAGATCGTGGAGGAGCCAGTGCGCGGTCCGGGCGAGGGCCAGCCGGACCAGGCGGGTGCCACCTGTGCGGTGCTGCTCGGTGAGCGCGCGCAGCACTCCGGCCGCCAGCAGATATCCGGTGCCGTGGTCGAGCGCCTGGGCGGGCAGCGCGCCCGGTGAGTCCGGCGAGCCCTCCAGGTCCGCGATGCCGGTGGCCGCCTGGACCAGGCTGTCGAAGCCGCGCCGCTCGTGCCACGGCCCGACGGAGCCCCACGCCGACAACTGGGCGATCACCAGTCCCGGCCGGCGCCCGGCGAGCGCCTCGGGCGTCAGTCCGAAGCGGTCCAGCGCACCCGGCCGGTAACCGGTGACCACCACGTCCGCCTGGTCGAGCAGTTCCTCGAAGACCCGGCGCGCGGAGGCATCGGCCAGGTCGACGGTGGTCGAGCGCTTCCCCATCCCCGTGTCGTTGTGGGCCTCCTGACTCTCCGGCAGCTGCGGGGCGTCGATCCGCAGCACGTCCGCACCGAGCAGTGCGAGTGTCCGGGTGGCGACCGGCCCGGCGAGCACCCGGGTCAGATCGAGGACGCGCAGCCCCGAACACGGCAGCGGGGCGTCGCCGGGCACCCGACCCGGTGCGTCGCCGATGCGTGCCGTCGAGAGCAGGGGCTGCGCCGCGATGAGAACCCCCTGCTCGCCCCCGGCCCACTCCTCGGGGCCGCGCGCCGCGACGGCCAGGCCGCCCGCCGCGTACACGGTCGCCTCCACCTCCAGGGCGGTGCGCCCGGCGATCACCTCGGCCACCGCGTCGACGGCCTCCTCGCCGGCGTCCCCCGGCAGCCCGAGAGCGGTGAGCAGCCGGGCCCGGTGGTGCGGGTAGTTGGCGTGCGTACGAACCCAGCCGTCCGCCGCCCGCCAGAACCGCGACAACGGCGCGAAGGCCGACCAGGCCCGCCCGTCGACCCGCACCAGCCGGTCGCTGAGGAAGGCCGTGGCGACCGACTCGTCATCGACGCTCACCCGCGGCACAGGACGCCCCGTGCGTGCGGAGCCGAGCTCGGCGGCCGCGAGCGAACACACCGCGACGGTGGCCCGCGCCAGCTCCATCACGGGCAGCCGGGCCGGCAGCCCCCCGGACGGGCCGCCATAGGCGACCCGGTCGAGCAGCGACGCATCGGCGCCCAGTGCCGACCACGCCTGCGAGGTACCGGAGGAAGGAGAAGAGGTCACCGCCACACTATGGCACTGAGTGCCAGTGGTGAGGGTGAGTACCGGGCAGCGGCGGAGTCCGACCGGACCGGTACTCGTACTCCCGGTCCCGAGCGTGGTTTCCCCTCACGTTCCGCGTTCGCCGCGCACAGTGCCGGGTGTGGTCGAACCGGCCCCCGTGTTATTCAATGAGGTGTGCGGTCAGGGATCTCGGGGCCCCGCCGCACGGGTCCGCACACTGCCCCGGCACCGTGCCGGGGATTGCTGAGAGAGCCGCATGGACTCCACACCCCCGCCCTCGTCCTCCTCGGCGTTCGACCTGGTCAGCCGCGCTCTGGGACGCTACATCCCGCGCGGTGGAGCGGCCACGGGCGGTTCTGCCGACGCGCGGGGCGACCGCTCCACGGGCGCACGGGTCCCCGACGACCCGGCGGCGAGCCGTCAGGAGCAGATTCTCGGCGCCGTCAACCTGGACACGGACCTGAACATCACCCGCTGCAACCTGGACGCCCCCGTGTTCAGGGGGCTGGAGGCGGGGGCCGGGAAACCGTTCGTCGATCTCCTGCCTCCCGGGGACGTACCGACGGTCACACGGCGGTTGCGGCAGGTACTGGAGAGCGGTGAGGCGCACGTCGCCCGCATCCAGCGCCTGCGGCGCGGCGACGGGTCGGAGCTCGTGGTCTCGATGAGCATCCTGCCCTCCGCGTTGCCCGAGGACGGCCTGACCGTCTCCGTGATCGCCATGGCCAGGCGGCTGCACCTCTACGCCGCCGAGACCGCGATCGGCACCTCGCTGGACATCGGGGAGACCGCGCAGTCCCTGGCGGAGTCCCTGCTGGCCTGGGGAGACGTCGCCGCCGTCGACCTCGACTTCGCCGTCTGGACGGGCGAGGGAGTGTCCGGGAAGGGGCAGGGGCGCATCCGACTGCGGCGGGCGGCCCTGGTGCCGGACCGTGCATGGCCCGAGGGCTACCTGACCCCGGGCGACGACCTGCCCGGCGACGCGAGTCGCCTGCTGACGCAGGCGGTACTGCGGGACGACGTCCCGCAGACCATCGTCGTACCCGACCGGGAGGCGGTCGAGCGGGTCTTCGGCAGTCCACGCGTCGCGCGCGCCCTGGTGCCCAGTGACCGGTCGGCGGGTGTGGCGTGCATACCACTGGTCCTGGACGCCACTCCGCCCGTCGTACTGGGCGTGGCGGAGGTCTGGCGCCGGGCCGACTGTCCCTTCCGCGACAGCGAGCTGTTCGACCTGCAAGAACTGGTGGCCAGGACCGCCCATCACGTCGACCTGGCGCGTCAGCACCAGCGCGAGCACACGCAGGTGCTGGCGTTGCAGCGCCGGCTCCTGCCGCGGACGGGCGGCGCCACCGTCGAGATCGCCAGCGTCTACCAGCCCGCCACCCCCGACAGCGCGGGCGTCGGCGGCGACTGGGTGAACAGCTTTCCCCTGCCCGACGGTCGTACCGCGCTGGTCGTCGGTGACGTCGTCGGGCACGGTCTGGGCGCCGCGGCGACCATGGGTCAGCTGAGCATGGAGGCCCGCGCGCTGCTGTCCGCGGGACTCGCACCCGACGAGGTACTGGAGCACCTGGACGAGACCGTGTCGATGCTGGACGACGCGGACTCCGGACTGGCGGCCGGCTACAGCGCCCTCGGGTCGACCTGCTGCATCGCCCTCTACGACCCGGTCAGGCACGACGTGGCACTGTCCAGCGCCGGCCACCTCCCCCCGGTGCTGGTCTCCCCGGACGGGCGCGCGGGCCCGCTCCCGGTCCGCCCTCACCCCGGGCTGGGCGCCGAGTTCGCGCTGCGCGAGCCGTTCGACGTGTACACGTTCGCCGCGCCGCCGGGCTCCCTGCTCGCCCTCTACACCGACGGCCTGGTGGAGGACCCCGCACTCTCGATCGACGAGGGCATCGGCAGGCTCGCGGGCGCCGTGGCCGTGGTGCATCCCTGGGACGCCCTGCAACAGGCCGCACGGCACATCGTCTCGACGGTGGCTCCCGCGCGCCAGCGTGACGACGTGACCCTGTTGCTCGCCCGGATGATCGGCTACCGCAAGGAGGACACGGCGACCTGGCGACTGCCCGCCCGCAGCGACGCCCCCGCCTGTGCCCGTGCGCAGGTCTCGGCCCTGCTGAGGCAGTGGCGCACCCGGGACGACACCCGGTACAGCATGATGCTGCTGGTCAGCGAGCTGGTCACGAACGCGGTGCGCTATGCCGCCGGACCCGTCACGGTGCGGCTGATCAGGTCCGGTCACGGTCTGCTGTGCGAGGTCGGTGACACCGGCAACGGAAGACCGCGTGTGAGGCGGGTCGATCTGCTGGCCGACGGCGGACGTGGCCTGAGCATCGTGCACCGGCTCACCACCCGGTGGGGGGTGCGGTGGACGGACACCGGGAAGGTGGTCTGGGCGGAAGTCGCGAGGTGACGCGGCCGCGCGCCGGGGACTACGCGATGGCGCGGGTGGCCCCTGGGCCGGTCCGGGCGGGGCGGCCTCGCGCTACAGCCACACGCCGTCCAGGGCCGTGGCGGTGAGACCCGGGGCGGCCGCGTACAGAACGGCGCGATGGCCGGGCTTCTGCTGCCCGGCGTCATGCGCCCGCCGCAGAATGTCGAACACGGCGGCGCCCCCGCGGTTGCCGCTGGTGTAGCTGTCCCGGCTGTAGTCCAGCAGCCCCGACGGCCACGCGTCGGGCATCGTCTGCTCCATGTACTCCAGCACGCGGGTCCCGCCGGGGTGCGCGAGCAGTACGTCGGGGTGCCAGGCAGCGGGGTCGTCCTGGTACCGGACGCGCAGCCACTCCCACATCGCGGTGACCGTTTCCTGTACGGCGCGCGGCCCGCGCCGGTCCATCACGAAGTGGGTGCCGTCCGCCCGCGTCTCCAAGCGGTGCAGGTCCTGGGTGCCGGGCAGGGTGTGGTGCCAGGCGGCGTCCAGCCGCAGCACCGACTCGGGCCTCGGGCGGCCCGTGACCACCGCGGCGACCGCGGTGTCCGCGAACAGCAGCCGGACGATCAGGGACTCGAGGGTGTCGTCCGCGGGCTGGTAGGTCGTACTGAGCGCCTCCGCTATGACGACCAGGACCACCCGGTCCGGGTCGGCGGCCACGAGATCCGCCGCCAGCGCCAGGGAACGGGTCCCCGCTATGCAGGCCCACTGCGTGGCCGGCAGCAGCATCACGTCGTCGCGGAGCGGAAGCTTGTTGGCCAGGGCTATGTCCAGGCCGGGAAGCGCCGGGGTCGTGGAGTGACTGGTGATCAGGCAGTCCACGTCCGCGGCGTCCAGTCCCGTGATCTGCAGGGCCCCGCGCGCCGCACGCTCACCGTAGGACTGCACGGCCTCCCAGGCCGGGGCCGTGCGCTCCTGAACGGTCTGCGGCGCGGGTACGGTCTCGAGGGCGGCGATCACACGGTCCACGTCCTGCCGGGTGAACCCTTCGCGGATCAAAGCCTGTTGGGTCGGCTGGACGCCGACGGCCCGCAGCCCGTTGCCCTTGCCGGGTGCGACGGCGGCCTCCAGGGGCAGCATCCAGCCGCGGGTCTCGATGCCGGTACTGGCGGCGATGCCGTCGATGCGCGGCGCCCACGCCGCCTGCGGATGCCGGTCGCTCACCTCCGCCACGATCTGGCTGGTCTTCACGGCGTGTTCGCCGTGTATCACGGCAGGGGGGCAGAGGTAAGCGGCCATGATGGTGCACCTTCCAAGGGGGACAGGGGGAATGCCACGAGTGCTGTGCCATGGGTCACTTTGGAGCTTCGCGCCCAAGAAGACGCCGATGGGCCCCATTTCAGGCGTCGGCATCCGATTCGAGCATGCACGCCAAATGGACATTTCCGCTGTGATGCAGACAACTTAGGCGAACCTTGAAGGGTGTGACACGCCTCACGACGGCATGGGTTCCGGCTTGCAGCGGAAGTGGCGGAGAAGCGGGGGCTGTTCGAGCAGGCGGTAGCCCGGGATCAGCGGCCGGCTTCCCCGTTGTTCGTCAGCGCCATGATGACCAGGGCGATCTGGAGGCATCGGGACCCCGCAATGCGTCTTCCAGTCGGTGCAGGTCGATGTTGCCCTTGAACAGCTCGTCACTGTCCAGGCCCCTGGCCTGCGGGCAGGGCAGGTCGACCGGGTGGCGGCCGGTCGGTTCCCCATTGGCGCGGGTGGTGTCGACGTGCGGTGCACGGGGCCCGCCCGGGCCGGTGACGAGCAGCCGTTCCAGCATGGGCCCGCACATGGGACCAGTGGTGCACCGGACTTGTGGAGGTGCGGCACGGCGAAGCGGAGAGGGCCTTGGCCCCCCAGCAGAAGGCTCTGGCGCGGCAACAGGCGATCGGGGACGGCTGGGGACCGGTCCGGGTGCTTGGAGACCCTGGCCTGCGCGGTGGCGGCCACCGGTGACTGCACCCGGGCGGCGTGGCTGCTGGGCGCCGCCCACCGCATGCGTCAGGACACGGGGGTGGCGCTGACCGGCCTGCGCCCGTTCCACGAGGCGCACACCACCGCCGAGCAGCGGGTGCGCGCATCCTTGGACGCCGAGGAGTGCACGGCGGCCTGGTCCCCCGGCACCTCCGCCGGGGAGGTCCTGCGACTGGCGCGAGCGGAGGGGAGGTTCCGGGGGGAGCCGACGCGTGCCCGAACGGCTGCTTCACACCCTCCGACAGCGTGGGAGGACGCCTCGTGCAGGGCGGGGGACGCCGGGTGTTCCGGAACCACCGCAGTCACGGTCTCTCCTCCGCCCGGCCGTCGACCGGAATGCCGAGCCGGTCTGCCACGGTGGTGAGGGCCCTACCCAGCGGAAGCGAAACCCTCGTGAGGGAGTGCTGGTCACCTCGGGTCTGGTCCCGGTTGATGATCAGTACAGGCTTCCCGGCCTGGGCTGCCTGGCGGACGAAGCGGAGCCCCGACATCACCGTCAGAGAGGAGCCAAGGACCAGCAGCGAAGCCGCCGTGCGGACCAGCTCGCGGCAGTGTTCGACGCGCTGCGGCGGAACGGTTTCGCCGAAGAACACGACGTCCGGTTTGAGGATGCCGCCGCAGATCACGCAGGGCACCACGCGAAAGCCTCCGACCTGTTCGTCGGTGAGGTCGGCGTCACCGTCCGGATTGATCCCGGCGGACACGGGCTCGAACCCCGGATTGGCGTCCTCCAGTCGCCGGGCGAGTTCACGGCGCGGACTGAAGGCGCCGCAGGAAAGGCAGACGACCCTGGCCAGGGTCCCGTGGAGTTCCACGGCGTCCTCGCTGCCGGCGGCTTGGTGCAGGCCGTCCACGTTCTGGGTGATGACACCCGAGAGCAGGCCCTGTCGTCCGAAGGCGGCCACAGCCCGGTGCCCGGCGTTGGGGAGGGCCCGGCCGAAGCTGCGCCAGCCGAGGTGGCTGCGCGCCCAGTACCGGCGCCGGGCCTGGGCGTCGGCGGTGAAGTCCTGGTAGGTCATCGGCGTGTGCCGGCTGAGGCTCCCGCCCTCGCCCCGGTAGTCGGGGATGCCCGACTCCGTCGAGATCCCCGCTCCGCTGAGCACCAGCACACCGCCGGCGCTCAGTGCATCGACGACCGGCTCCAGATCCGTGGTGCCCGGCGGCAGATCCTCGGCAGGGGTCCAGCTCAGGGTGGGGCGCATGCGCATGCGGTCAGGGTACGGAACGGCAGCCCGAAACGGCTGCCGCGGACCGGGGCGCAGAGCGTTCACCCTCATTCCCGGTTTCGTGAATGCAACGTGGCTCTCCTGGTCAAAACAACGAACCGGTCAACCGAGGAGCGCACGGTGCAGACGACGCCACGCGGCGTGCTCCGTCGCCGAAGCCGTTCACGGCGCACTCATGAACATCGGCGGCGCCGCCGCCGGCCTGACCCTCGCGGCAAATCGAAGCGACGTCCTTCGGGAGCCGCGGTGATGAGCAGGAACCCATCCGAACATCCAGAGCGTGAAGGCCGAAAGCAACCACGGCGCGATCCTCAACGGCGTAGGGCACTGCGGGCACTGAGGGCGAGAGCGGCGGACGGACGGTCAACCAGGCTGCTCGTGCCGCCCGTTCCAGCCCTCGGCTCCCGACCTCGCGGAGTCGACACCAGGAGGAGATGTTTGTTCGGGCGGAATCGGCGCACCCGATGAACTAACACATCCTTTATACGACGAAGCGGAGACGCACCATGGGCATCATTGCTTGGATCATCATCGGGCTGCTCGCCGGCGTTATCGCCAAGGCCCTGATGCCGGGCAAGGACCCGGGCGGCATCATCATCACCATGCTCATCGGCATCGCCGGCGGTCTGCTCGGTGGTTGGCTCGGCAAGGTGATCTTCGGTGTCGACTCCATCGACGGGTTCTTCCACCTTTCCACCTGGATCGCCGCAGTCGTCGGCTCCCTCATCCTGCTCGCCATCTACCGCCTCGTCACCGGCAACCGGCACTCGCACCGTCACGCATGACCCGTTGAGGCATACGCCTCCGGTACACATGGGCGGCTCCTTCCCCGGCGCAGGGGACGGAGCCGCCCTGACGTGTCCGGGCCGCGGCCGGCCTCAGCCGTCGGCCGCCCCGTACCGCAGGCCTCCCTCGTGCGGAAGCAGGTATCCGATCCCGCGCTCCTCCGGCATCCTGCCCGCCAGCGTCGCCGCGTCGGTGCACCCGGAGACCTCCCAGCCGATCAGGCCGAGGCTGAACCTCGCCCGCTCGAAGACCTCGGTCCCCGTGGCCGCGAGCCAGTCGTCCATGACGGCGGACCTGTAGAACGACCGGTCGTCCCCATAGGGGATACCCGCCTTGTCCAGGGCCCCGGCGGGAACGTAGAAGTCCAGCCAGTCGCTGCTGTCGTCGCCCCCTCGGATCGCCACGCAACCGCAGACGGCCACCCGGCCGTTCGGCAAGCGCACCTGGCCATGAAGGTGGCCGTACTCGGTGAGGGAGGCGACCGTGCACGGCGCGGATTCCTGTTCCTCGGGCTCACGGTCCCTGAAGGCGAAACACCCCTGTACCCCGGCCGCGGACCACAGGGCGCTCAGGACCGCCTGTACAGCGGCGTCATCGGTCGAGCCGATCTCGATGCCGAGTTCGTAGTAGCCACCGGACCAATTGGTCTGGTCACGGAAGGAAGCAGCGTTCTGCATGAGCTGATCATGCAGCACGAAGCGATCCCCTGACGAAGATGCCGCGGATGACAGCGGGGGCCTGCCCGGCGAAACCCGCCGGGCAGGCCCCCGCCCCTGAGGAGCGCTCAGCGCTTGAGCGTGAAGGTGAAGTCGTCGGAGAGCTTGCCGCTCAGCCGGACTGCCGAGACGAGCTTCCCTTCCGCGATCAGCCTCTCGGCCTCGGCCCGCGAAAGACCGCAGCCTTGCGCGATGAGCCGCAGCGGCCGGACAGGAATCCGTGCCGCGAAGCGGACCGCGACCTCGACCACCTCGCGTTCCATATGAGCCGATCCGCCAGTGTCGAGACGCCAGGCGTTGTTCCAGTCGAGGGCGATACGGTTGCGGCGCCGCACGGCCGGGTCCTGGAGCAACTCCGTTGCCAGGCCGGGATCGTTGCCGTGCAGCCGGTCCAGCAGTGCGGGTCGTACGGAGCGCACATGGGTCCGCTCCAGGACGGTGAGCTTTGCCGTTTCCTCGCAGGAGGTACAGAGCGCGAGGAGCCAGGCGTCGATGAGTTTGTGGTTCGCGTTGACGCGGAACGCGCCGTCTGCCCGGAATCGCTCCGACGCGCACGCGTGGCAACGGCGGATGACGAGCGGCGGGCAGGTGGGCGCGACCAGCCAGGTATCGAGCACAGAAGTACACCGGTTCCAGTGAGAAGTCCGCAGCAAGAAGCAGCGCGGCGCACAGGCGCGACGCGCGACACATCAGCGCTTGGGAGGTCTCACAGGGTGTACAACGGCACGTCCTTACCCAGACGACTCGGTCCGCCGGCACGGTAGCGGCGCACGGCCGCGCGGTTCTACCGTTTTTCGAACGCCTCACGGCCCGGGGGAGCGGGCGATCCGGGCGGCGCGGTCCGCGTCGGACTCACTCCTCGCCGGCGAAGCGGTCGTCTCCGCCTTGCCCCGGGCCGCCGCCGCGGACCACACCGCCGACAGGCTCCCCATCGACGCCGTCAGTCCCGGCGCGTCCGCCACCGCCCTGTCGCTGCTGTCTGCTCGGCCAGGTGAAGCCGGGTGGGGCAGGGGGCCACTGGAAGAGCTCGGTGGGGACGGCGTCGGCAAGGGCCCGGTAACCGGCGGGGTTGAGGTGAAGATGGTCGCCGATGTCGTAGGCGGGGGAGAGCCGACGGGGGTTCCGGGGATCGCGGACCGCCTGGTCGAAGTCGATGACGGCGTCGAATCGGCCGCTGGTGCGGATCCATGCGTTGACCGCTTGCCGGGAGGACTCGTGGAGGCCGGCAGCGTCGTCGTAGCCGTTCCCCCCGAAGGGGGTGAGCGTGGCTCCGTAGACGCGGATGCCCTGGGCGTGTGCTCGGGTGATGATCTGCTGGTAGGCGTTGACGAGGTCGGCCGTGACCTGCTTCGCCGACGACTCCGAGGTTCCGCCGGGGATGTCGTTGATCCCCTGGAAGACGAGGAGCCAACCGACGCCGCTCTGGGCGAGGACGTCACGGTCCAGGCGGGCCAGCGCGTTGGGGCCCAGGCCGTCGTGGAGGACCCGGTTGCCTCCGGCCGCTTGGTTGAGGATCGCGATGCCGGAGGTGTCAGACCGGGACTGGAGCCGGTCCAGGAGCTGGTCGGGCCACCGGTCGTTCCCGTTGGTGGTGGAACCGCGTCCGTCGGTGAGTGAGTCACCCAGCATCACGGCCGCGACGGTGGTGCGGGTGGACCATGCCTCGACGCCGCTGAGGAAGTACCAGTGATCGACCGGGGTGGCGCCGGGCAGGTCGCTGTCGCCGAGGTGGTCACCGGACAGCATGTAGGAGGTCGTTCGCGAGCCCGGGTGTGAGGTGATGGAGCCGGATGCCTGGCCGTCGGCCAGGTAGAGCGTGACGGTCAGATTGCTCCCCGGCCGGACCTTGAAGTCCAATGGGTCGCTGACCGCCTGCGCGCCCTTCGGAATGTCGATGCCCGCACGCCCGCCGAACGTCACCGGACGCGTACTGTCGGGCACGACGGCGCTGACGCCGGCCTTGCCGTCCGCCGGGTGTGCCACGGAGGCGGCGGTGACGGGCAGGTCCGTGCCCCCGAACGCGTTGGACAGGCGTATCCGCGTGTACCGGCCGCCCACCGACACGCGTACCGTCTGGCGCAGTGTGGCGTCCGCGAAGACGCGGTTGCCCTGGGTGAACGGAGCGGGCGGCATGTTGGTGGGCTCGGTCGGTTGGGGCACGGCGGTCCATGTGGTGACCCAGTGCGCGCCCTTCGTCGTCGGGGTGGGGTAACCGGACGGGTGGGTCGCTTCGCCGCGCGCCGCACCCGCCGCCGCGCAGGCGAAGGGACCGGCGGCCGCCACGGCCGGAGTGACGATGACACTCACCAGAGCTGGTCTCCGTTTCATGAACCACGTACCTCCGTCTGTGCGGGCATGTGCTTCGGACCGGTCAGGCCGTCCGCATGCTCTCCGGGGGACCGAGGTAGCTGTACTTGAGACCGCCTGTGTCGATGACGATCTTGCTCAGGACCACGGTGGGATCGACCATCCAGAACTTCAGTACGTGCCGCCCGGCGGTGTCGATGCGGTGCGTCGTGCTGGTGCGGTTGACGTTGTCCGCGGTGTTGCGGCCCCATGGGCTGTTCACGGTGGCGTCGTTGGAACCCGTGGCGGCGATGATGTCCACGTTCCGGGCCGCCTGGTCGTCGAAGGGCGCGGCGTACCGGAGGCCGGAGGCGGACAACGCCGGATTGCGCGGCGCCAGATGGGCCCAGACGGTGACGGTTCCGGTGGTGGAGGGACTGAGGTCGTACTCGAGCCGGGTCCGGAGCCCGCGGGCTGAGGGGCGGCGGTGACGGGAAAGGGTCGCAGACCGTCGCCGGTGCGGCCGATGCCGGGGATGCGGCGCCAGGAGACGCCGTGGGCGGGGAGGTTGCGGGAGAAGTGCGCGCCCTCGATGCGACGTAGCCGTTCGCCTCGACGAAGCCGGACAGCTGGGAGCGGGGGATGGCGGGATTGTCGACCTCGGCGTGCACGGTGACCGTCGTCCCCTCCGAGCCGGTGATGGTGACCGGGACGCGCCCAGAACCGACCGTCGGCTCACCGCGCGTCCGGCATCGTCGTCCATGCGAACTCCTCGTGATCGCTAGGCATTTCGCGGCATCGTCACCCGGACAGGTCGGTCTCGGCTCGGCCAGGGTCCTGTCCGTCGAATGTTTCGGGAACCGGGCGAATCTTTTGAGGGAAGGGCAGCGGTGAGGGAGATGCAGGCGTTCACATAGGAAGACGGGTGACACGTGGTCGAACTGCCTGGGGAATGTAGAGCTGCTCGTTCGTCGGGGTCAAGATGCCCACGACGTGCTGTGATGCGGAGGACGCGAGGTGGAGGGCGGGACGGTGTCCGTGCGTCCGCGCGGGTGTGAAATTTCCCGGGGCCGGCGCACGCATACCGATCGGTGGCAGAAACATTGCGCTGCCGTAGTGACCGGCCACGCCCGATGTCATCCCGCCGTGAGATCGACTCGGGCCTTCGGCGGCCTCAGGTGCTGAGAGCCTCGTGGAGGGTTTCGCGGCAGTCGATGATGGTGTCGATGCCGACGATGTGCATCGTGCGCTTCACGGTTTCGCCGGCTGCGGTCAGACGCAGCCAGCCGCCGTCTTCGCTCAGGATGCGGTGGGCGGTGATGAGGATGTTGATGCCGGTGGAGTCCATGAAGGTGACACCGCTCATGTCGACCACGACGCGAGGGCACGCGGCGTCGGAGAAGTACAGAGCCTGCTGGAACCGGTTGCCGGTGTGGTGATCGATCTCTCCGCTGAGCGTCAGGACGCGGATGCCTTCCATGGTGGTGGAGACGACCGACAGCTGGCCCGACCGCTCAGCTGGTTCGAGGTTCGTCATATCTCCCTCAGCCATGTCGGTGATACTGGCAGACCGGAACTGTGTACCGGGCACTGCCCGCATCGTAGGGCCAACACCGCCGGGTGACGGAGCCGACGGCGGGCGCAATGGAGCGTCGACCGCGCTCGCCCGGGTACGCGGAGCGTGTGTACGGGGAGCGAAGGCAGCGATGAGGGAACCAGAGCCCTCGGGCCGTGAGGACGCGGCCCCGGACGGGCGTGCTTGGCAGACCAGTGTGGCCCTGGACGGGGCCGGTACGGACATCGCTCAGGCACGTCACCTGGCCGCGGACTTCCTGGCCAGGGGGCAGGCCGAACGAGGGCTGAAGGTCTCCCGGCGCGGCTTGGACCTCACCCAGCTCGTGGTCAGTGAGCTGGTGACCAACGTCTGCAAGTACGCACCCGGCCCGGCACTGATGAACCTGCGCATCGATGGTGATGTGGTCGAGGTGACCGTGTGGGACTCCGACCCCGTACTGCCGGTCGCGAAGGGTGCCGACGCCGGCCGGGTGGGCCAGCACGGCCTGGAGATCGTGAGGGCTGTCGCCCAGGGCTTCGAAGCCCGGCTGGAACGATTCGGCAAGAGCGTCACCGCCCGCATCGCCCTGACGGACGACCCCGCCGACACGCCCCGGGGCGACCGGCACTAGAGCTGCCTCATCCCCGGTCAGGGATGCGGCGGCCAGGAGTGTGGGCGTGGCCGTCCCCCTCAGTGGCGGTCGGTCCGAAACGGCCTCCCGCTCTGCGCCCGGGTTGCCGCTTTCGGCCTGTGGCCCGGGCATGCTGGTAGCCGTGACATGGGGACGGCACTCGCGCGTGCCGCGACGACCGAGCAGGGACGCACGACCGGCGGCCCGGGGCAGGTGAGGGGCATCAGGTGGCGGACCACGGGCGAGCGGACCAGCCCTCCGGCACGGAGGCCGGCGTACTGGCGGATCGTCTGAAGGAGCGCATCTACGCGACCATCACGATGATCGCCGTGGTGGTCGGTCTGTCGCTCGGTGACGTGGGTTCCCTCGGCGCTGTCGCCACGGTTCTGACGACCGCACTGGGCCTGTGGCTCGCGGCGCTCGTCGCCGACCAGCAGGCGCACCGCACCGTCCACCGCCACCTCGCCACCGGCCGTGAGCTTCGCCGCATGCTGTACGTCAGCAGCCCACTGCTCTCCTGCGCCGTGGGTCCGGCCGCGCTGATCGCCCTGGCGGCGCTGGACGTGCTGTCCTTGGACGCCGCGTTGCTGGCGGCGGCGGGCGTGGGCGTCGTCTCGCTGTTCCTGTGGGGCTGTGTGGGCGGGCTGCGCATGGGAGGCGGCGCCCTGGCGGCGGTGGCGGCCGGCCTCGTCGACGCGGCGATCGGTGTGGCGGTCGCCCTCGTGAAGGTGGCTGCCGGGCACTGAGGGGGCGCGGCCGAGACCGCAGGCGGCCCGCTGCGGCTGACCGGCTCTCAGGACGCGTCGTCGTACCGGGCGGCCATCGCGGCGGCGCGGTCGCGCAGCACGGTACGCAACGACGCCGGGGCCAGGGCCTCCGCGTCCGTGCTCAGCTGCCACAGCGCCCACTCGGCGTGTCGTAGATCTTGGAACGTCACTTCGAGCCGCAACCAGCCGTCCGGGCCGGGTTCCGTCGCGCGGACGGCCACCACGCTGCTGAGCAAGTCCTCGCGCCGCTTGGGATCCACCCGTATCAGCACGGTGATGTGGCCCTCGGACAGGAACCGCGCGCAGCGTTCCCGCCAGACCCGGTCCAGATCGACCCGGTCCGGTCGCTGTGCCGGTTCGGGGAGTTCCTCGGCGGCTGACACCCGCGACAGCCGATAGGTGCGGTCCGCGCCGGATCTCGTGGCCAGCAGGTAGCCACGGTCGCGTACGGTCACCAAGCCGATCGGTTCCACCGTGCGCCATCGCGGTGGCTGGCCGGTGGCCGCGTAGTGGAGGCGTAGCTTGTGCCCGGCGAGCACCGCCCGCCGAATTTCGATCATGACCGTGCCGGGCACCTCCTCGGTGACCGGCCGACGGGAGAGCAGGTCGGTTTCCGGCTCGACGAGAAAGCGCTGGGCCGCGTCGCTCGTGGTGGCTCGATGATTTTCGGGAAGCGCGTCAACCACCTTGCGCATGGCCGAAGCGAGCGCCGAGCCGAGGCCGAATGCCTGCTCGCCGCGCTGAGATCCGGCGGTCAGCAATGCAAGGGCCTCGTCGTGATTCAGCCCGGTGAGCTCGGTGCGGAAGCCGGGCAGCAAGGCGAACCCGCCGTGCCGGCCGCGCTCGGCGTAGACCGGTACACCGGCGGCGGACAGCGCCTCGATGTCGCGCAGCACGGTGCGGGTGGACACCTCGAGCTCGCGGGCGAGGGCGCCCGCGGTCAGCCGGCCGCGCTGACGCAGCAGCAGCACCAGCGAGACCAGCCGATCGGCGCGCATGCGGGAACCGTATCGAATACATGACGAAGGGTGTCGTGCTTTGTTGGAAGGCTGCTGGACACGGACGTCGACGACGACGGCAACCCGATGCTTCGAGGAGCTGATGTGGCAGTGGAACGCACGGCAGTCAACCCGGTGACGTGGTCGGTGGAGAGGGGATTCAACCAGGGTGAGATCGTCTCCGGGCACACCCGGACCCTGTACTGCTCCGGACAGACCGCGATGAGCGGCGACGGCAAGCCGGAGCACGAGGGGGACATGGCCGCGCAGTTGGCGCTGAGCCTCGCCAATCTGGAGGCCGTGCTCGGCGAGGCCGGCCTGTCCCTCGCGAACCTGGTCCGGCTCAACGTCTACACCACCGACGTCGACCTGCTGTTTCCCCACTACGGCGTACTGGCGGGGCGATTGGCCGCGGCCGGGGTGGCGCCCACCACGACGATGCTCGGGGTGACACGGCTGGCGATCCCCGGCCAGATGGTCGAGCTGGATGGAACCGCCGTGGCCTGAGGTGACCTGGCGGCCCGACGACGGGGGGCATGGCCGGAGGCGAAGGGCCAGCCCCTCGACATAGCTGCGGTGCACGGCCGTCAGGTCGACCTGCTCGGGGTCCAGGAGCCACTGCGGATGTGCTCCCTCGATGAACGCCGCCGTCTCCGCGGCCAGAAGCGCCGGGTCCGTCCCGGCACGCGCTGAACCGTCGGCCCTGGCACGGGTGAAGAGGGAGACCAGGTGGATGCGCAGCGCCCGGCCGCGCTCACGGAACCAGGTGTGCGGCGCGGAACCGCCCTGACCCCGTGTTCCCGCCCACGCACGCCGAAGCCACCGCCGCCGCCATCCCCGATGCCCGCCTGACCATGGAGGAGGGGGCGCCCGGGGCACTTGACGGCAGGGTCTTGCGGTCGGGGAACGGGCAGCGCCGGGGCAGTCGAGCAATCACCGTTCCGTCTCCGCATCGCAGGCGTCGAGGAGCTTCCCAGCAGCCTCGGCGATCTCGGGATCCACGGAGCCGGTCAGCCCCTGGACGATCCGGCGGCCGGCCAACACGGCCTCATGTGCGTCGATTTCCCACTGCACCTGGCGGATGTAGTTGTCGGCGTACTTGGGAAGAGCCGCTGCTGCGCAGTGACTTCACTGGTTGGGTTCACCCCACGGGACACGTTGAAGGCCCTTCAAGACGGTTCCCACACCGCTCACCCGCTGCGCATGCGTGAGAGATGCCTGGCCGGCCCATGACGCATGGGCACTGACCAGGTTCGTCGGTGGCGCAGCGGCAGCTACCGAGGTGAGCTGCCGCGTTCGGCGTCAGCGGTCAGTGGTCCGCGACCTCGGTCTGCGCCTGCGTCTCGGGAGCAAGGGCCGGCTCGGAGGCCGGCGCACTGTAGAAGACTGACCTGCCCTGCTTGGTGCGCTCGGCCTGGCTCTTGGCCACGAGTCCCTCGAGCGTGACGCGTACGACCTTGGCGGCGATGTCGCGCTTGGGGTGTGCCTTGCCGAGCGCCGTGGAGATCTCCGCGGCGGATCGGGGTTCCTTCTGGTCGGTGAGGTGTCGCCGAATGAGCTCCACGAGGGTGGGCTGGGCCGCCTTCGCAGCGCCCGTCTTGGCGGTGCCCGCCTTCGCAGCGCCCGTCTTCGCGGTGCCCGTCTTCGCGGTGCCCGTCTTCGCGGTGCCCGCCTTCGCAGCGCCCGTCTTCGCGGTGCCCGCCTCCTCGACCGGGGACTTCTTGGCGGCGCTCTTGCGCGGCGCGGCGGTGGAGGTACGTGCCTTGGCCTTCCCGCCGGATGCGGCACCGGCCTTCTTGCTCCGTGGAGAAGGAACCTCGGCCCTCTGAGGCTCGGCGGCAGGCTCGGCCTGGGTCTCTGCGATGCCGAGTGCCTTCTGCACGTTCACCAGTACGCTGTGGTCGCGCTGCAGCGCGGCGAGTTGCTCCTGCAGAGCGGCGATCTCCGCACCGATGCGTTCCTGCTCCTTGACGTTCGTCTCAAGGTCGCCGGTCACCTGGTTGATGTACTGCGATGCCAGTTCAGTGGCGGGAACTGTTGTCTCGGGCATGGGGGTGAACCTTTCCTGGGCGTGTGGCCGTGCCGCGATGATGCCTGCTCTGGGGCAGGAGTCTCGTCGGCCGGCAGCGACGCCGCATGTGCCGCAAGATGCCTTGGTGTAGTGATGGTACGGACAACACGAGCCGGATGTTCCCGTCGAGTGATGTTCCTTTGCTCGGCACGATCCTCGGGGCTGCCATGTGCGGCGTCCAACGGGTCCGTTGTCGATGGGAGTTGTCTCATGTGACCGAGGCGGGAGGTGCCCGAAGATTTCATGAGACAACTGCGCACCGTTCGAAAGGGTGGTGGGACAGCCTGACGATCACCGGTCGACTCCCTGCCACGCGGGCAAGTGCGCGGCGCCGATCCGAGGCGATGGGTGGCGGCTTCACCGTGCGGTACGCGACCGTGGCAGTCACGCCGCGCGAACAGCGCGCGGCGCGAACGGAAGGACGGACATGAGCGGTCCCACCAGAAGAGCCGAACTGTGGAACGGCGCCGACAGCGCTCGCCGGTTCAGCGGCCCCACGACCGGCGACGAACGGCGCATGCTCATCGATGTCCTGAGTGCCCAGCGCGCCACGCTTCAGTTGAAGTGCGCCGGGCTGGAATCGGAGTTGTCCCTGAGGTCCGTGGAACCTTCCACGCTCTCGCTTCTCGGACTGGTCCGGCATCTCGCGGATGTGGAACGCCGCTGGTTCCGGCGGGTTCTGGCCGCGCAGGAGGCGCCGGCCCTCTTCTCCTCGGCCGCAGACCCCGATGGAGACTTCGACGGCGCCACGGACGACCCCGGCGTGGTCGCGGCGGCATGGAAGACGTGGCGGACCGAGGTGGCCTTCGCCGAACGGTTCGCCGCCGAGGCCCCCGACCTGGACGTCGAGGGTCAGGACTCCTGGCGCGGGACGGTGTCGTTGCGGTGGGTGCTCATTCACATGATCGAGGAGTACGCCCGCCACAACGGCCACGCCGACCTCCTCCGCGAACGCATCGACGGGGCCGCCGGCGTATGAGACCGGCTCAGGTACCGGCTGAGGCGCTCAGGAACCGGTGAAGGGAACTCGTCATGCTGGTGACGAAGGCGTCGCGGGTCCGGTCGTCGACAAGGTCCAGGGACAGGTACGGATTGAGGTCTTCCAGCTCGACCAGGAGGAGGCCGCCCTCCTGGGTACGGCAGGCGTCCACGCGCTGAATGCCGTGATCGAGGGTGTTCCAGTCGATGAACCGGCGGGCGAAGCCGAGGTCGGCGTCCGTGGCCTCGTAGGGCTCAAGGGCCCAGCGCCGGTCGGGGTCGGGGGCGTGGAGGGCGTACTGGAAGGCGTCGTCGACGTAGTAGAACGACACTTCGTAGCGGAAATCGATGCGGGGCTGGACCAGGATGCCGTCATGGATGACGCCGCCCAGCCGGTCCCTGGGGACAAAGGTCAGGCCGATGGAGTCGGCGCCTGCCTTGGGCTTGACCGCGTACTGGTCGGTCTCGGGCAGCATGCCGTGGTCTTCGGGCCTGTCGACGGTGGGAATGACCGGGTATCCCTCAGCCGTCAGGTCCAGCAGATACTGCTTGCCGGCCATGTCGGCCCGGCCGGACAGGGGGTTGTAGACCCTCGTGCCGCGCGCTGCGGCCTGGTTCCGGAAGGCGTCGTACGCCTCCTGGTAATGGAGCACGGGGCCGCTGTTGCGGACCACGACCGCGTCGAAGGCGTCCATGAGAGCGGCGGCATCCAGCGGGTGGCACAACGCGATGTCGAAGTCGTCCCGCAACCGCGACGACAGGAAGATGTCCTCGTCGCAGTAGCGCCGCCCCTGGGCCCGGTAGGCGAGGTCGGTCACGAACAGGACGCTGGGGCGGCCGGGCACGGGCATCTCCTGGGTCGGTGGCACATCTGCTTCCGCGGCCGAGCACCCATCCGCGCCGGGCCCGCCCGCCCCAACCTACGACCTGCCGCTCACCGTAGTAGGAAGGGCCCTCCACACCGAGCGCGACGAGGGGAGACGGCACACCCGGGCACGAGCCCACGGGACCGGGCACTCACCCGCGCCGATGCCGCGAAACCCGGCATACGAGGGTTCGGCACTGCGCCCTCACCCCGACCCCTCGACCCGAACCACCGAGACCAGCGCCAGAGCCTGGTTCAAGTGGTGCTCGGCGATTCCCCGCAAGAAGGCCCGGTGGGGGAAGTCGCCCTCGAGCAGCCGGAGCGGCCCGGCCGTCAGGGACAGCCGCTGGGTGAGCGTGTAGAGCGCGAGCCGGTTCTCGTCGAGGCCCTCGACGGCCAGCCGCCGGTAGTGGTCCTCGGAGTGGCGGAGCCGCAGGAAGGCGTGCTCCCACTCGGCGTCGAAGTACATCAGATCCTCGATGTCGATCAGGACGGGGTTGCCGTCCCGGTCCACCAGCACGTGGTCCAGCCCCAGCTCGCCGTGGACGACCGAGTACTCGGCACGCGGCCGGACTGATGCGGTGAGTTCTCGCAGCCGCTCCTCCAGCCGGTCGCGGGCGTCCGCGATCCTCCGGTCACGCGAAGCCGCCTGTGCCAGGCACACCATCGCGAAGTCGAACGCGGCTTCCTCGCACGACACCGCCCGCGACTCCCCGCCTCCGTCGATGAGAGCGACCTTCCCGAAGGAGGGCGCCCGATGGCGTCGCATCGCTGCCAGGGCATCGGCGAGATGTGCCATCGTCGGCTTCGCCGCGCGCGGGTCGCGGTCGAGCAGGTCCATCAGGTCTTCGCCCGGGAAGTCCTCCACAAGGGCCAGGTCAGCCGGGCAGTGGGTGTGGTCGCGGTCGACCAGATGGACTTCGGGAACCCGCAGGCCCAGCGCGTCCAGCCGCGCATGGGCAGCCTCGAACAGGTCGAGCCCGGCACCGGGCGAGAACGGGTTCGCGAGGTCACCGTCCCCCTCGCCGGTCGGCCAGTAGTTCTCCGACTCCTCCCACAGATAGGCGATAGCCGTCGCGGCGTCGTCCATGGTCAGGCGGTACACACCCTTCCTGGTGCCGCCCGCCAGCCGCTCGACCGACTCCAGCCGCCGCCCGCCCCCCAGCGCGGCCCGCGCCGCCCCGGCCAACTGGTCTCGCGTCACTTTCCGGGGTGCCACGTCTGCGACCCGCCTTTCCAGTCCGGCAACCGGGGCACCATAGCGCCCAGTTACCGGCTGCGCCGCCAACGCACCCGTACTGCCCGGCGCGGACCGCTGACCGGGCGGATATCGGTCAGGGACCACCGGCGGCCGGTGGTCGCGGGCGCAGACGACTCGGAGCCGCGGCAGCCGGGAATGCGCCGCATCGGGTGGTTGGCGAGAGGAGATCCCGCGCGTCGGGGTGGCTCTCGCGGGGTCCGGTGGTCCTACTGTCGCATCCGTTACCGAGGAGGACTGCTGATGCGCAGCGTGACCTATTCGATGAACGTCTCGCTGGACGGCTACATCGTCGGGCCGGACGGCGACTTCGACTGGACGACGCCGGACGACGGCGTCTTCCGCTTCTGGATCGACGAGATCCGGGACGTCGGCGTCCACCTGTTGGGGCGACGGCTGTACGAGACGATGCTGTACTGGGAGACCGCCGATCAGGATCCCTCGCTCGACGACTCCAAGCTCGAGTGGGCCGCGCTCTGGAAGCCGCTCCCGAAGGTGGTGTTCTCCACCACGTTGTCGGCGGTGCAGGGCAATGCCCGTCTGGCTTCCGGCGGTCTGGCGGAGGAGATCGAGCGGTTGCGGGCCGAACCGGGAGAGGGCGACATCGCGATCGGGGGCGCGACCCTCGCCGCCGAGGCGGCCGCACTGGATCTGATCGACGAGTACCGGACCGTGGTCCTCCCGGTGCTGGTGGGCGGTGGCATTCCGTTCTTCCCCCGGCACGGGCGCCGGGTGGATCTCGAACTCGCCGAGACCCGCACCCTCAGTCCGAAGGTGGTCCACCTCCGGTACCGCGTGGTGCGGTAGCACGGGTCCTCAAGACACCGGCCGGCTCGTTCCGACTGATGCCGCACGGAGGGCGCCGAGGACTTGGCGCCCCGTTCGGCCTATGCGTTCTTGGCGCGTTGTGGCCGTGACCTGTAGCTGTACCGGCATGAATCACAGATCAGTCAGGCGACTCGGGGTTGTCGCCGGTGTGGTGGCGCTCCTCCTGGGTTGTGCTGGACCAGGCAACGCCGCGGCGTATGGATCGGCTCGTCCGGCCGTGTCCGCACGGGACACCTATAGCGGTCAGGCCACGTACTACGACGTCGGCCTCGGCGCCTGCGGCACTTTCCACCAGAACACCGACTTCGTCGCGGCCCTCAACATGGCGCAGTACAGCTCGGACCTGTGCGGCAGAAAGATCCGTGTGACCGGCCCGGACGGCCAGGTGGACGTCATCGTCGCGGACAGCTGTCCGGGCTGTGGGCACGGCGACCTCGATCTGTCACCGGCAGCGTTCCAGAAGATCGCTCCCCTCAGCGCGGGGAGGATCGCCGTGACGTGGACCTTCCTCTGACAACCGACAGGCGGCCGGCACGGCCCCTTCACCGTAACGGGGCCGTACGCGACCGTGCACCGGCTCTCAGGGACGGTAGCCGGCGTCGTGCGCGACCGGCGCCGCTCTCGGCCGGATGCAACCCATGTCACCGCTGTGCACACCATCCGTGCGGCATGCGGGGCGGATCAGGGGGTACTGGCACGTCAAGCGGGGAGTGAGGGCGAGGCCAGTGGCATGTGCTGTTGATGGTGACGGATGTACAACGCCGGAAGGGCATCTGACGCGCGTCGGTATCGCCTTGGGCGGTGACGACGGCTGTATCGCGGACGCCCGCCAGCACGCCGTCGCCTTCCTCGACCAAGCCGGTGACGACTATGGACTGCTGGTGCCGGCGCGCGCGATGGATCTCACCCAACTGGTGGTCAGCGAACTGGTCACCAACTCCTGCAAGTACGCCTCCGGCCCGGTCCTCGTGGAGTTCGGTCTCTCCGTGCGAGCGGTGGAAGTCGTCGTGCGGGACAGCGACCCCACGGTGCCTGCGGCCCGAGCCGCGGACCCCGGCCGGATCGGCGGCCACGGGCTGGAGATCGTCGAAGCGGTGACCGACGGCCTGTCCATCGATCGGGAGGCCGTCGGCAAGCGCATCACGGCCCGCATCGCTCTGGCCGAACCCGAGGCCGTTTTTCCTGGAGGCTCGCCGCTGTAGAGGGTCATGCCCCTCGAAGGTCCAATGCAGGACGCGTGCAGGCGCTTCTGCGACGACCTCCTGCCGTCGTCGCTTCCCGCCCCCCCGGGGGTCTGAGGCTGCGGTGAGGGCGCTGCCCGGAGGCGGCACGGCCCTCCAGGACGGTGGCGAGGCCGGTCCCCGAAGGCGGCACGGCCCTCCAGGACGGCGGCGAGGGACACATCCCGTTCGCGCTCGTCTCGGGCCGGGCCGCCTCCTGCCATGGCGGAGCGGATTACCGCCAGTGACGCAGAAGCAGCGCCGGAGCATGTCGCGTGAGCCAGGCGCCGGCCAGACCGATCGCCGCGCCGGCGGCGACGTCGGTGGGGTAGTGGGCCCCCGACTGCACCCGCTCGACGGCCACCATGGCGGCCGGAACGGCGCACATCGCGCCCGCGATCGGCCAGATGGGAGCGACGGCGGCGGTGAAGGCGACTGCGGCCGCGGTGTGCCCGGAAGGGAACGAGGAGGAGTCGGGGCGGTCGGCGACCTCGTCGTGCGGGATCCACTCCGCAGGCGGCCTGGGGCGGTCGGCGAGCTGCTTGCACAGGCCGTTCGACACCAGCTGCGCCACGACCATGGCCCCCAGCCCGGCTGCCGCTGCCCTGCGGCCCCGCCATCCCCCCAGCCAGGCCATGGCCGCGGCGGCCCCGCACCAGAGCTTCGTGCTCTCCGCGCACTCTTCGACCGCGGACAGCGCCTTGGCGACGCTCGGTGGGGTGCGGGAAGCCGCCCGCTGCGTCAGAACCCGATCAGCCTCGAACAAACTCGTCAGCGACGTCATGAACTGCGGTTATCCCGAACGCTGCGAGGTAAAGCAGCCAGACCTTCCGAACCTGTCCGGCATCCGCTGGGCGACGGTCATGTCTCGTCCAGCCGGCGCAGATCCCTCTCGGTCCACTTCCTGGTGTCGCGCGGCTGGGTGTAGGGCTCCTCGTCCGGGCGCAGACCCCCGGCGATCGCCCGCTGCCGGACGATCTCCGCGTCGAATTCCAGGCCGAGGAGAATCGCCAGATTGCTGATCCACAGCCAGACGAGAAAGACGATGACACCGGCCATGGTGCCGTACGTCTTGTTGTACGAGGCGAAGTTGGCGACGTAGAAGGCGAAGGCGCCGGACGCGATCATCCAGATGACCAGGGCGAGGAAGCTGCCCGGCGTGATCCACCTGAACCCCTTCACCCTGGCGTTCGGGCTGGCCCAGTACAACAGCGCGATCATGATCGTGACCAGGACCACCAGGACGGGCCATTTGGCGATCGACCACGCCGCCAGCGCGGTGTCGCCGATCCCGAGGGCCGTGCCGACCTGGCGGGCCAGGGCGCCGGTGAAGACGACGATCAGAGCGCTGACGACGGCGATCACCATCAGCACGACCGTCAGCCCCACCCGGACAGGAAGGATCTTCCACACCGGGCGGCCCTCCGGCATGTCGTAGACACGGTTGGCCGCGCGGATGAAGGCGGCCACGTATCCGGAAGCCGACCACACCGCCAGGACGATGCCGACGATGGCCATGATCGACCCGATACCCGCGTTGCCCTGCAACTGGGTGACGGCGCCGGTGATGATGTCGCGCGCGGAGCCGGGAGTGAACTGCTTGAGATTGTCCAGCACCGCGTCCGTGGCGGACTTGCCGGTGAGCCCGAGCAGCGACACCAGGACCAGCAGCGCGGGGAACATCGACAACAGGCCGTAGTAGGTCAGCGCCGCAGCCCGGTCGGACAGCTCGTCGTCCTTGAACTCACGCAGGCTGCCTTTCAGCACCGCCGCCCACGCCGTCTTCGGCAGCTTCGTGGGCTTGTCCGGGGCGCGCCGCTCCACCGCGGGCCCGGGACCCACTTCCTCAGGCGGAGGGATCTCGCGTTCGGGTGCGTCGTCGCTGCCGTAGTGCTCTTTCCGCCTGGGAAGATGCGGCTTCATGCCCGCCGAGTACCCGCGGGCGACGGCTCAATCGGATGCCGGTGCGGCTGGGGGACAGAGGACGCATGCCTTCAGGACGCACCTCATGCCGTGAGGGGCGCCCCGGGCCGTCCAGTCCTGTGGCTGCGTCAGGCTGCCTCGTCGCGTCGTGCGGAATGCCTGGCCGGACTCCGCTCGGTACGGGACGGACCGGCGCTGTGCACCAGTCGAAGGTGACGCTTACGCGCGTGACGGGCCGCCGACGGGCGGGCCGACAGGCGGTCCTCGACACGATCCATGACATACAGCAGCACACCCAGAGCCGGCAGCAGCAGCACGGCGACAGTGATCACAGCCCAGTTCCCTCCGGTCGGTGACACCCGGGTTCCCGCCCAGGCTCCGTCGGCAGCGGACAAACGTGAAGGTCTGGTGACCGCATGGTGCAGGTGGCGCGTGGCCCCTGAGCTCTGTGTGCCGCCCGCGCATGGAACGCGGCAGCGGAAGCATCCGAGGGGGCATGGAGTGCGCGATCTACCGAGAGCAGACGGGCGAGTGCGAAACGATCGAGTGCCGGCCGAAGGGCGAAGGATGCCAGGTCGTCCTCGACCGCCTGGCCGTGCTGAAGCCGGACGAGTTCGCCTGGATCAGGATGGACGAACCTGACCAGGACGAGCTGCAACGGCTGGGCGAGCACCTGGACCTGCATCCCCTGGCGATCGAGGATGCCGTCCAAGCGCACCAGCGACCCAAGCAGGAGCGCTACGGCGACGTACTGGCAGTCGCCGTGAGGACACTGTGGTTCGTCGAGCAGACCGCAGATGTGGAAACCGGCGAGGTGATGATCTTCCTCGGGCCGTCCTTCGCCCTGACCGTCCGGCACGGTGAGGCCGACCCGACCGTGGAGGCTGCCGACCGGCTGGCAGACGCACCGCAGATGGCGCGGCTCGGACCGGTGAGCGTCCTGCACGCGGTCACCGACGTGATCGTCGACGCCTACGCACAGGCGGCGGCACAGGTCCGCTCGGACCTCACCGACCTGGAACGGTGCGTGTTCTCGCCCGCCCGCGACGACCTGACGGAGCAGATCTACTCACTCAAGCGGGAGGTGGTGGAGTTCCGCGACGCCGTCCAGCCCCTGGTGCCCGTGGTGCACGACTTCACCACACCGCGGGACACCTGGCCGCGGCAGATGGTGCCGTACTTCCGCGACGTCGCGGACCACCTCACCCGCACCGACACCGAGGTTCGCGCCTTGGACGACCTGCTCGGCTCCGTCCTGGACGCCCATCTGGCGAAGGTGAGCACCTGGCAGAACGACGACATGCGCCGCATCAGCGCGTGGGCGGCCATCCTGGCCGTCCCCACTCTGGTCGCAGGGGTCTACGGCATGAACTTCGCCGACATGCCTGAGCTGGACTGGCGCTACGGCTATCCGTGCGCGCTGGCCGTGATGGCCCTCGGGGCCGGACTGCTGTACCGGGCCTTCCGCCGCAACGGCTGGCTGTGACACGCGACCCTCTCCGCACGCCACGGGCCGGTGGAGTTCGGCGCACCGGCACGCCGGCGGCAGCGCCGCCGGCGGCCCCTCCGCCGTGGCGAACGAAGGTCGATATCTCGTCGGCCCGACCCGCCTGACCTCGAAGTCCTCGAACAAGGGCCGAACCTCCCATTCGCGCCGACTTGTTGTCGGCAGCACAACCCTGTGGGTGTGTGGTGAGTCTTCTGACCGATCACGTTGTGATCGGAGCCACGAGGAGACCATCATCAACCCCATACGCAAGACCCTGACCGCCACCGCAGTCGTCGGTGCTGTTCTCGCGGGCGCGGCCGCCTGCGGAACGGTGGAGCAACTGTCCGCCGGCAAGAAGCTCGACCGGGCCTTCGACAAGCTCGGCAAGAAGAACACACTCTCCTTCGAGCTCGATCTGGACACCGATGTCGCGTCCCTGAAGGCCCTGGACGCCAAGTCCGACCCCGCGCCCGGAGAGGAGATCCCGGACGAGGTCGCCGAGCTGCTCAGCGGCGCGAAGATCACTGTGACGGTGCAGTCGAAGAAGCCGCTCGACGAGTCCGGTGAGAAGGACCTCGTCGGCACGGCCATGAAGGTCAGCACCCCGGATGGCGACCTCGCCGAGTACCGGGTGATCGGCGACTCCGCCTACATCCGCGCCGACCTGGACGCCATGGGCAAGGTGATGGGCAGCCCCCTGCCGGACGCCGACGACCTGCCCCCGGAGGCCGGGGCGCTGAAGGACGTCATCGAGGGCAAGTGGGTGCAGTTCAGCACCAAGGAGATGAACGAGGCCGTCGCCGAGGACCAAGAGGCCGAAGGCGGTCCCGCGCCCGCGCCGTCCCTCGATGCCGCAACGCAGAAGAAGCTCGTGAAGGCGCTCCGCGAGGTCGTCGCCCGTGATGTGAAGTTCAAGACGGCCGGCGGCAGTGACGGCACCGAGCACGTCACCGCCACGGCCCCCTTCCGTACGCTGATCACCGACCTGTTCGGCGAGATCCGCCCGCTGGTGAAGGACCTGCCGCCGGGCATGGGCCTGCCGACGGACAAGGACCTGAAGGAAGCCCCCGACGCCAAGGTGACGGCGGACTTCACGCTCAAGAACGGCGAGCTGTCCCAAGTGGACGTGGACCTCGCCAAGTTGGCCGAGAGCGCCAAGGTCAAGAAACTGGGTCTGACCGTGCGGCTGCGCGAGGGCGCCAAGCCCACCGCTCCGGCCGGTGCCACGAAGCTGGATCTGAACGAGCTCATGAACGGCTTCTTCGGGGCGCCGGTGTTGAACGACGCCGAGTTCGGTGAGAGCGGTCCCCGTGACGAGGACTTCCCGATGGACGAGATCTGATCGAGCAGAGCGCGGGTTTCCGCTGCTCGCCCGAGAGGTGAGGACGGAGCGGACCCGTGAGGCGAGGACTCCTGCCGGGCCGACTGCCTGGCAGGAGTCCTCGCCGCGTTTCGGTGTCGTCGCCGCAGGCACTTCTCTGGAGGTCAGCCGGGTCACCTCCGTCGGCGGGGCCGCTTCCCCAGCTGAACAGCAGGCACCCTGGGCCACGCCAACGGTCAGAGCTGCGACAACAGCCCCCGGGCCGACGGTGACGATGATGCAGGTGGGCGCGTGCGGGAGGGGCGTCCTCCTGTCCGTCGGCCTCGAAGCCGCCGACGACCTGACCGCCGACCTCGCCCAAGCACTCGACGCACGCTGACCCACCCCGAGCACCGGCCCGAGCGCTTCCACCCGGCGCCGGGCCGGTGCAACGGCCGCCCCCTCCTGCCGAGACCGGCCAGGCCCTCCCCGCCGGTCCCGCACCGCTGACCGCGCTCCGGGAATGGGACATGACCAGCCCGCGCCCACCAGCACGACGTTCCCCATCCCGACCCCGCCCAGGCCCGGTCCCGGATCCTGCGCACAGGTCACAGGTCACAGGTCACAGGTCACAGGGAGACGGGCCCGAGGTCGACGACGTGGTTGTCGGCGAGGTCCTCCCGGGACGCGGTCATGCGCTCGGCCAGCGGATGGTTCGCCGCCACGGCCAGCACACGGCTTCCGGTCAGCACGGTGGGGCCGACCGTGAGGTCCGGTTCGGCAACGGGCAGCCAGAGCACGTGCGCGTCGTGCTCTCCGGTGCGCAGGGCGGTGAACGGGTCGCTGCCGTTGACCTCGCCGAACTGGACATCGCTGCCGGGGTAGCGGGTGCCCAATGCGTCCACGAGGGGACGTAGTTTGTGTCCGGCATGGCCGAACACACCCAGCCGCACAGACCTCTACCTTCCACCCGGATCAGGAGTACCTCGCGGACCTCGCGTCGTGGATCACGGCTGGGCTGCTGGCCGCCGTCGCCCTGGCCGGCGGCATCACCAAGATGTTCATCCCCAAGGAGAAGCCGGCCGCGCAGCATGGCGGCGAGTGGACCGCACATGCCGGCGTCGGCTTCGTCAAGGCTCTCGGGGTCCTTGAGTCGCTCGCCGCGGTGGGGCTGATCCTGTCCGCCGCCCTCGGCACCGCACCGGTCATGGTGCCGGTGACCGCCCTGTGCTGGATCCTTCTGATGGTCGGCGCCATGGTCGCCCATGGCCGCCTTGGCCAGTACAAGCTCGTCATGGTGAACGTGGTCTGTCTCGGGCTCGCGGCCTTCCTCACCGGGGGACACCTCGCCGCCTGAGCACGGCGCGAGCGATCGGTGGACCTCTTCCCCACTCGCTGACGGCAGCAGCCCCTGGCGACGCCGGCGACCGTGAAGTGAACGCCGATAAAAGGAATGGGGACCAGTTCCCGCGAAGGGAGTGAAGAAACCAGGAAGATCGGTCGTGTTTTCTTCGAATCGCCGGGCACAAGGTGCGACGGAGGTTGATAACTATGGTTCCCCTGCTTCTCGTTCTGCTTCTGGCCCTGATCCTCTTCGGCGCGGGATTCGCGCTGAAGGCACTGTGGTGGATCGCCGTCATCGTGCTGGTCGTCTGGCTGCTGGGCTTCGTGCTGCGCAGCGCGGACACAGGCGGCCGCAAGGGCCGCTGGTATCGCTGGTAACCCACCACACCGCTGTCGGCCTGTGGGCCCCGGGATCACCCGGGGCCCACAGGCATGTCTCGTCCCACCTCATGGCAGGGCCCGGTGAAGCAGCGGAACCCGTGTCTGCGACGACACCGTCCGCAGGCGTTGCAGAGGCGCCCCGAAGGGGCGGGCTCCTTCGGCTGTCCGCACGGCGCGGTCGGCGAATACCACCCGTTCCTGTGGCTGCTGGTTGCGGCCGGCCGTCGTGGTGCACGCCGACGGAGGGACGGCGTCGGTGTGCGGCACGGGTCGCTTCGACGACAGTGTCGGGGTCCGTGGGTTGGTCATGTCCCACAGCCGCAGCGCCCGGTCGCCGCCCGCGCCGCGACCCAGGCGGGTGAAGCCTGAGCCACCGTCACCTTCGCGGGGCATGCATGAGGATCTCCGCCGTATCCGGCTGGGTCGGCGGCATCGATGCGCTGGAGGCGAGAGTGATGAACGAACGAGCCGGACGGACGGGCCCCCACACCATCAGCGTCCCGGTCCTCATCGTGGGCGGCTCCCTGGTCGGCCTGTCGACCTCGCTGTTCCTCGGACGGCTGGGAGTACCGCACGTGCTGGTGGAGCGCCACGCAGGCACCTCCATCCACCCGCGAGGCCGAGGCAACAACGTCCGCACGATGGAACTGTTCCGGGTGGCGGGAGTCGAGAAGGCGATCCAGGAGGCGGCCGCCACCCTGGCCGTCAACCACGGCATTCTGCAGACGCCCACCCTGGTCGGCGACGCGGGCGAGTGGCTGTTCAGGGACATCGACCCGGGTGGTGGCCTGGCCCGCTTCAGCCCGAGCGCCTGGTGCCTGTGCAGCCAGAACGACCTCGAACCGGTCCTGCTCGACCATGCCCGCAAGCACGGGGGTGACCTGCGGTTCTCCACGGAGCTGATGTCGTTCGACAGTGACCGAGCCGGTGTGACCGCGGTGGTCAAGAGCCGGGAGACGGGTGAGCACACCACCATCCGTGCGGACTACCTCGTCGCCGCGGACGGCCCGCGCAGCCCCGTGCGCGAGCAACTCGGTATCGGGCAGAGCGGACCCGGCGACCTGTTCCACAACGTCAGCCTCACGTTCCGCTCCCGCCGTCTCGCCGATGTCGTGGGCGACCGTCACTTCATCGTCTGCTACCTGACGAATCCGGAGGCCGACGGCGCCCTGCTGCCGGTGGACAACCGCGAGAACTGGGTCTTCCACGCCCCCTGGCACCCTGAGCGCGGGCAGGCCTTGGAGGAATTCACCGACGAGCGGTGCGTCGAGCACATCCGCCGGGCGGTCGGGGTCGCCGACCTCGATGTGGAGATCACCGGCAGGGCCCCCTGGCACGCCGCTCAGCGGGTCGCCCGCAGCTATCGGTCGGGACGGGTGTTCCTGGCCGGTGACTCGGCCCATGAGATGTCCCCCACCGGGGCCTTCGGTTCCAACACCGGTATCCAGGACGCCCACAACCTCGCCTGGAAGCTGGCCGCGGTGCTCGACGGCTGGGCGGGGGAGGAACTGCTGGACACCTACGACGCCGAGCGCCGTCCCGTCGCCGAGGCCACCAGCGCGCGGGCCGCGGCCCGGTCCGCCGAGCACAGCCACCCCGGGTTCGCAGCGCCCCCCGCAGCGGGCGGCGGTGGCCCTCAGAAGGGCATCCTCAACGTCGCCCTCGGCTACCGCTACCCGCAGGGTGCCGTCGTCGGCGCCGACCCCGAAGTCCCGGTGGTGCCGGAGCGCCTCGACCTGACCGGCGGCCCCGGCAGCCGGGCCCCCCACCTGTGGGTACGCCGAGGGGACGAACGGATCTCGACGCTCGACCTCTACGAGCGCTCCCTCGTGCTGCTCAGTGACGCCACTGAGCCGAACGAGTGGCACGAGGCCGCCCTGCGCCTCGCCGACAAGCTGTCCCTCCCGCTCAGGTCGTACCGGGTGGGCACCGGAGCTCAGGCCGACCTGGTGCCGGAGGACGCCGCCGACTGGGCGGACCGCCACGGCACGGGTCCCGGGGGCGCCGTACTCGTCCGGCCCGACGGGTTCGTCGTGTGGCGGTCGCAGGGGCCGGACGCGGATGCCGAGGCGGTGCTGCACGAGGTTCTGCGGACCGCACTGGCAGTCGCCTGATCACCCCAGGCATCTGATCGCACGGCCGGGGCCGGCTGCGGCGAGATCGGGTCCCGGTCAGGGCGAGTCGACGGGCGGGATGCCGGCTGCCCCGACCGGGACAGAAGACCAGCGATGCCGTCTCCCGAGATCGGTGTGTGACGAAACCACCGGGACGCGGACAGGTGCTCGTCACCTGTGCGGGGGAGTGCGACCGGCAGTCCGAGGACCGCGCGGATCACCCGCTCCGTCTGGGCACTTCTCGCTCCGGCCGCCCCCGTTCCGTCACTCACCTACTTCATCCGAGTCGCGCGATGTGCGGGGACGGCAACAAGATCGAGGAACGCTGACGTCGCACCACTGCGACCGGCGCTCACTTTCCCCTCCGCGAAGGAGATGTGCGCAGGATGACCACCACGTCCGAACAGGTGGCAGGTTCGCGGGCGCGTCAGGCGTCGCACCATGTCTCCCAGTCCGTGTTCGACGGTTCCCGGCTCCGAGTCGTCCTCCTGGTCGACGTCCACGACGGAGCCCAGCAGGAGTTCCTCGAGGCCTACGAACAGTTGTGCAATCAGGTCGCGTCCGTCCCCGGTCACGTCAGCGACCAGCTGTGCCAGTCGATCGAGAACCCCTCCCAGTGGCTCATCACCAGTGAGTGGGAGAGTGCCCCGCCGTTCCTCGCCTGGGTCAACAGCGAGGAACACGTGCGGATGGTGGAGCCGCTGCACAGCTGTGTGCGCGACACCCGGTCGTTGCGCTTCCACGTCGTCCGCGAGACCGGCGGCCCCGCGGCGGACGCCGACCAGGCGGACCGCCGGCTCCAGACCGCCCCCAGGATCGGCGACGGGGTGATCCGGCACGCGCTCACCTTCACCGTCAAGCCGGGCAGCGAGGAGATCGTCGCCAAGATCCTCGCCGACTACGAGTCGCCCGAGCCGAGGGTCGACGACACCACCCGGCTGTGCCGCACCTCGCTGTTCATGCACGGCAACCGGGTGGTGCGGGCCGTCGAGGTCCGGGGCGACCTGCTGGCCGCGCTGCGTCACGTCGCCCGGCAGCCCGAGGTGCGGGCCGTCGAGGAGGCCATCAATCCCCATCTCGAGCAGGACCGGGACCTCAACGACCCCGAGTCGGCCCGGGTCTTCTTCACCAGGGCCGCGCTGCCGGCCGTCCACCATGTGACAGCGGGAGAGCAGAACCCGCAGGCCGAGCGGTACGCCCTGTACTACCCGGCGCGGCCGGAGCGCGGAATGCAGTTGGCCGAACTCCTGGCCCGTCGTGACGAGACGGCGGCGGACGACCCGCGCAGCCCGGTGCTGCGCAGCACGATCTTCCAGCGTGACGACGTCGTCGTACGGCTGATCGACGTACGCGGCCGACTCCAGGACGCCGACCCCGGCCTCCTCCTCGGACTGTCCGACTCGGCACAGGTGGCCGAGCTGACGACGCTCCTGGAGGACGCCGCGGGCATGGACGCGCCCGTGTCGAAGGGCGGCGACCTCGACCGCCTCCTCGAACTGGCGCGCATGGATCTCGTCACCGACCGCCGGTCGCCCGACGCCTGACTCGTCATCCAGCGGGAGGGGCGCTGCCTGCCTCTCCCGCGTCGGTGCAGCACCCCAACGGAGGAACGCGTGATCACATCTCGTCCCAACATCGTGAGCCTGAGCGACGTCGAGCCCAACCGCCGGCGAGGCGGTGACCTGCGCGCCATGCTCACTCCGGCCGCGGTGGGAGCCACCAGTGGATTCATGGGCGTGGCCCTCATCGAACCCGGTGACCGCATCGGTGAGCACTACCACCCGTACTCCGAGGAGTTCGTGTACGTGGTGTGCGGACAGCTCGAGGTGGACCTGGACGGGGAGCCGCATCCCCTCCAGCCCGAGCAGGGGTTGCTGATTCCCGTCAACATGCGCCACCGCTTCCGCAACGTCGGCAAGGTGGAGGCCCGGCTGGTCTTCCACCTCGGCCCCCTGGCCCCGAGCCCGCCGCTGGGCCACGTCGACACCGAGGAGACGGAAGCCGAGGCCGCGGTGGTGGGAGCGGAGGCGGCCGAGCGACGTCAGGTCCGGTCATGACGAGGCGGGTGGTGGTCACCGGCATAGGCATCGTCGCTCCCGGCGGTATAGGCGTGCCGGCCTTCTGGGACCTCCTGTCGGCCGGGCGCACGGCGACACGGGCCATCACGTTCTTCGACCCGTCAGGGCTGCGTTCGCGGATCGCCGCCGAGTGCGACTTCGACCCCGTGGCCCACGGCCTGGATGTGCGGGACGTGGAACGGTGCGACCGCTACATCCAGTTCGCCCTGGTCGCGGGGGACGAAGCGGTGCGGGACGCAGGTCTCGACCTCGGCGCCGAGGACCCGTGGCGTGTCGGCGTCTCGCTGGGCACCGCGGTCGGCGGCACGACCCGGCTGGAGAACGACTACGTCCTGGTCAGCCACGGCGGGCAGCGCTGGGACGTGGACCATCGGGAAGCGGGCCCGCACCTGCAGCGCGCGTTCACACCCAGCACCCTCGCCTCCACCGTGGCGGAGCGGTTCGGAGCGCGTGGCCCGGTGCAGACCGTCTCCACGGGCTGCACGTCCGGGCTCGACGCGGTCGGGTACGCCTTCCACACCGTGGAGGAGGGCCGGGCCGACGTCTGCATCGCCGGCGCCTCGGACTCGCCGATCTCCCCGATCACCATGGCCTGCTTCGACGCGATCAAAGCCACCTCCTCGAACAACGACGACCCGGCGCACGCCTCGCGTCCCTTCGACGCCGACCGCGACGGGTTCGTCATGGGCGAGGGCGGCGCGGTGCTCGTCCTGGAGGAGCTCGAGCACGCCAGGGCCCGCGGCGCCCATGTGTACTGCGAGCTCGGCGGCTACGCCACGTTCGGCAACGCCTACCACATGACCGGCCTCACCAGCGAGGGCCTGGAGATGGCCCGCGCCATCGAGGACGCCCTCGACCACGCACGACTCGACCCCACCGCGATCGACTACGTCAACGCGCACGGGTCGGGCACCAAGCAGAACGACCGCCATGAGACGGCCGCGGTGAAGCGGGTGCTGGGCCTGCACGCCTACGAGACGCCCATGAGTTCCATCAAGTCGATGGTGGGCCACTCCCTGGGCGCCATCGGAGCGATCGAACTCGTCGCCTGTGTGCTGGCCCTGACCCACCAGGTGGTACCGCCGACCGCGAACTACCAGACACCCGACCCCGAGTGCGACCTGGACTACGTCCCGCGCGTCGCCCGCGAGCGCAAGCTCGACAGCGTGCTCTCGGTGGGCAGCGGATTCGGCGGCTTCCAGTCCGCGGTGGTCATGAACCGGCCGAGGGAGAAGACACGATGAGCGAACCTCGCCCAGGGCGCGCGGTGGTCACGGGAATCGGTGTGATCGCGCCCAACGGAGCCAGTACCGAGACCTTCTGGAAGTCCACCAGGGAAGGCATCAACGTCCTGGACCGGGTCACGCGGGAGGGCTGCGAGCATCTGCCGCTGCGGGTCGCGGGCCAGGTGCGCGACTTCGATCCGTCGGCAGCGATCGAGGAACGCTTCCTGGTCCAGACCGACCGGTTCACACACTTCGCGATGGGTGCGGCCGACCTCGCGCTGGACGATGCCCAGCTCCACCGGTCCGAGACCGACGGCGCTCCGTACTCCGTCGGCGTGGTCACCGCGGCCGGCTCCGGCGGCGGTGAGTTCGGGCAGCGTGAGCTCCAGCAGTTGTGGGGCAAGGGCAGCCGCTTCGTCGGCCCCTACCAGTCCATCGCCTGGTTCTACGCCGCCAGCACGGGCCAGATCTCCATCCGCCGCGGCTTCAAGGGCCCCTGCTCGGTCGTCGCCGCCGACGAGGCCGGCGGCCTGGACGCCCTCGCCCACGCGGCGCGCGCCGTGCGGCGCGGCACCGATGTGATCGTGGCCGGGGCGACCGAGGCACCGATCGCGCCCTACTCGGTCGTCTGCCAACTCGGCTACGAGGAACTCAGCACGCTCGACGACCCGGCCTGCGCCTACCGCCCGTTCACGTCCGCGGCCTGCGGGTTCGTGCCCGCGGAGGGCGGAGCCATGGTCGTGGTGGAGGCGCAGAGCATGGCCCGGGAACGGGGCGCGCGGGTGCGGGCCCACCTGGCCGGGCACGCCGCGACCTTCACGGGCGCCTCCCGCTGGGAGGAGTCCAGGGAAGGGCTCGCCCAGGCCGTCCGGGGAGCTCTCGCGGAGGCCGACTGCGCCCCCGAGGAGATCGACGTGGTCTTCGCCGACGCCCTCGGCGTGCCGGAGGCGGACCGTGCCGAGGCCCTGGCCATCGCCGATGCGCTCGGGGCCCATGGCACCCGTGTACCCGTCACGGCGCCGAAGACCGGGATCGGCCGGGGCTACTGCGCGGCGCCGCTGATGGACACCGCGGCGGCGGTGCTGTCGATGGAGCACGGCCTGATCCCGCCCACCCCCAACGTCTTCGACATCTGCCACGACCTCGACCTCGTGACCGGCCGGGCCCGTACCGCCGAGGTACGCACGGCGCTGGTGCTGAGCCGCGGACTCATGGGGTCGAACTCGGCGCTGGTGCTGCGGCACGGCGCCACCGACGCCTCGTCGTGAGGCGCCGCGGAACAACGAAGGAAGGGAATGGCATGACGGACCGCATCACTGTGGAAGAGCTGGCCGAACTCATGAAGAAGTGCGCCGGTGCCAACGTCACCCCGGAGGAACTCCGCCGCGACGGGGCGGCCTTCGAATCCATGGGTGTCGACTCACTGGGCCTGCTGGGCATCGTGGGCGAGCTGGAGAACCGGTACGGCACGCCGATGCCCACCGACGCCGAACGCTCCAAGACGCCCCGGCAGTTCCTCGACCTCGTCAACAGTGCGCTTATGGCAGGAGCATGAGATGGCCGGACACACACAGAACGAGATCACCATCGCGGCACCCGTGGACCTGGTCTGGGACGTGACCAACGACCTGGAGAACTGGCCGCAGCTGTTCAGCGAGTACGCCTCCGTCGAGATCCTCTCCCGGGAGGGCCGCAGGACGACCTTCCGGCTGACGATGCACCCGGACGAGAACGGCACCGTGTGGAGCTGGGTCTCCGAGCGTGAGCCGGACCGCGAGACACTCACCGTCAAGGCCCGCCGGGTCGAGACGGGTCCCTTCGCCCACATGGACATCCACTGGCGGTACGAGGAGGTACCGGCCGGCACGCGCATGGTCTGGACGCAGGACTTCGCGATGAAGCCGGATGCGCCGGTCGACGACGAGTGGATGACGGACAACATCAACCGGAACTCCAAGGTGCAGATGGGCCTGATCCGCGACCGTATCGAGAAGATCGCCGCCGAGCGCGGTGCGAGCCCCGGTCTGACCGACTGAGCCGGACGGAGAACAGCCCCATGCACCAAGCTCTGATCGTCGCCCGGATGGCACCGGGATCGGCGCCCGACATCGCCAAGGTGTTCGAGGAGTCCGACCGCGGGGAACTGCCGCACCTCGTCGGCGTGACCCGGCGCAGTCTCTTCCAGTTCGGCGATGTGTACATGCACCTGATCGAGTCCGAGCGCGAGCCCGGGCCCGCCATCGCCAGGATCACCGGGCATCCCGAGTTCCGGGACGTCAGCGAGCGGCTGTCCGCGTACGTCAGCGCGTACGACCCCGACACCTGGCGTTCCCCGAAGGACGCCATGGCACAGCGCTTCTACCTCTGGGAGCGCGAGCCGGCCGGCTGACCACCGCCGGCACTCGACGGCCGCCGGGTCCGCAGCGTCGCGGACCCGGCGGCCGTCGCTCTGCCCGCATCGGGAGCCCCGGGATCACCGGGTCCCGCGGGACGCGGTCCGATCAGCCGGGGATGTGGCAGTCGAACGCGTGCAGATACGGGTTCACCGGGCTGATGTCGTCGATGACCAGGCCCGCCTCGGTGAGCCGGTCCACCATGCTCTGGGTCGTGTGCTTCGCCCCGCCGACGTTGAGGAGCAGCAGCAGGTCCATCGCGGTGCTGAACCGCATCGAGGGCGAGTCGTCGACGAGGTTCTCGATGACCACCACCCGCGTCCCGGGGCCGCCGGCCTCGCGGACGTTGCGCAGGGTGCGGGCTGTGCTCTCGTCGTCCCACTCCAGGATGTTCTTGATGACGTAGACGTCGGCCTTCACCGGGACGGCCGTCCGGACGTCGCCGGGGACCACGTGCGCACGGTCCGCGAGGTCGCCGCCCGCGCGCAGTCGCGGCACGGCGTTCTCCACCACCCGGGGGAGGTCGAGCAGCGTCCCGTGCATGTCCGGGTACTTGTCCAGCAGGCTCGCCACCACGTGCCCCTGGCCGCCGCCGATGTCGGCGACCGACGCGTACCCCGTCAGGTCGAGGAATTCCGCGACGTCGCGAGCCGACTGCACGCTGGAGGTCGTCATGGCGCGGTTGAAGACGTCGGCCGACTCAGGGGCGTCCTCGTTCAGGTAGGGGAAGAACTCCTTGCCGTACAGGTCCTCCACCACGTTGCGGCCGGTGCGCACCGCCTCGTCCAGCTTCGGCCAGACGTCCCAGGTCCACGGCTCGGTGCACCACAGCGAGATGGCGCGCAGGCTGTTGGGGTCGTCCTCGCGCAGCAGCCGGGAGACGTCCGTGTGCGCGAACGTCCCGTCCGGGCGTTCGGTGAACACGCCGTAACAGGACAGGGCCCGCAGGAGCCGTCGCAACGGGCCGGGTTCGGTCTTCACCGTGGCCGCGATGTCCTCCACGGCCATCGGACTGTCACCGAGGGCGTCGGCGACGCCCAGCCGGGCGGCCGCGCGGAGGGCGGCGGCACAGGCCGCCCCGAACGCGAGCTCCCGCAGCCGCATGGACGGCGGAGGAGCGGGCTGAGTGGTCGTCATGTGCCGCCTTTCTACTTGCATTCCACGTGGGTCATGTGAAGCACGAGGGTTTCCGCACGGTCGTGCGGACCCTCAGGTTCGCGAAGCTCGACGGTGGGCGTTCAGCACAGGCCGGCGGGCTGGGACGACAGGCAGGAATTGCCCTGGAACGTGTTGCCCTTGCCGGGGTCGGTGTTGACCAGGTCCGCCGGGGAGTTGCCCTGCAGCAGGTTGTCGCTGATCCGGTTCCGCTCGCTGGTCGTGCCGACGAAGCTCTTGAACACGACGACGCCGCCCGACAGCGGGGACGAACCGATGTTGTCCCGGATCACGTTGCGGGTGATCAGGTTGTCCTCGGTGCCCGTCAGGACGATGCCCGATCCCTGCAGGGCGTCCAGCCGGGCGGTCTTCGGGCAGGACTTGTTGTTGCGCTCGATGCGGTTCTCGCGCACGGTCACCAGGCCTGCCTTCGGCTTGTTCTCGTCGCCGACGACGAAGACCCCCGCGCAGTTGCCGGTGAGGTGGTTGCCCGCGACGGTCAGGTTGCGCAGCCGGCGGACGGTGACGCCGATCCGGTTGCCCTCCAGCCGGTTGCGCTCCACCACCGTGCCCCCGGTGTCCGTGGCGCCCTCCTCCTCCGTCACCGTGTTGGCGAGGAAGAGGCCGGCGTCGCCGTTGTCCCGGGCGGTGTTGCCGCGGAACACACCACGGGCCGAGCGCTCCGAGGCGATGCCCCACACCCCGTTCCCGACCGCGGTGACGTTCCGCACGGTCAGCCCGTCGGCCGCGTGGGCGTGCACGCCGGTCTTGCGGAAGCCGGTCACCGTCAGGGAGGCGATGGTGACGCCGTCGACGGTGCGGTCCTTCGTGCCCGTGACGCAGATGCCGTTCCCGGCCGCGGCGCAGCTGTCGGCGGCCTGCCCGGCGCCCGATCCGCTGCGGGCGGCGCTCGTGCCCGCCTCGGGCCGGAGCACCGTGCCGTGCCCCATGCCGCGCAGGGTGAGTCCGGGCGTGGTCACGGTGACGCTTCCGCGGTGGGTGCCGTACGCCAGCAGCACGGTGTCTCCCGGCCGGGCGGCGTCCACCGCCTTCTGGATCGATTGCCCGGGTCTCACCAGATGGAGCGTGTGGGCGGCGGTCGACGGAACGGCGCCGAGGCCCGTCCCGAGCAGCGCAGCCGCGCACGACAGGTATGCGATATGGCATTTGTTCATACCGCGCAGGTTATGTCTGTAAAGGGCGTGAACCGGTGATATGGGCCATCCGGTGGCGTGGCCCTACGAGGACGTACCGGGCCGGGCCGTGTGGTCGGGGTGTCCACCGGTGCGGCGCTCTTCCTTCAGCTCGGCCTCGTACAGGTGGTCCTTTCCGCCGGCCAGTTCCTGACGTGCCTCCCTTTCCGCGGCCTTGAACGGCTCGTAGTACGTGTCGTTGTAGGCCTCGATGATCTGGAAGGTCCAGTGCCCCGGAATGGCATTTCGGCCGAGGATGTCGTGCCGGATCCGTTCCGCCCATTCGGGGTGTCCGGCCTCGTTCAGAAGGTCCACCGCGCGGTCCAGCTCGAAGTCGGCCCCGCCTGTCAGTTGGTGGAAGGCGTACAGGTGGCCTCGCGCGCGCTCGGTCGTCTCCAGAGCCTTGGACAGGGCACCCAGGGCTCGCACGGTGGTGTCGGTCATGCCGGGCGGGCGGCGGTGGGCAGCGTCGGGTCTCTCGTGGTGATCACTCATGTAGGACTGCATGCCCTGTCGGTGGCTGCTCGCATCACCCGCATTCGGGCGATGCCCTCTCCGCGCCCCCGGACACCGGCTGCCCCGTGGGTGCATCCGGCGTACGAGGTGGCCCCGAACGATGGGTGAGGGTTCGGGACGACGTCCCGTTCGAGTGCCTGCCGACGCGAGGGATACGGGAGGCGGCGCACTCCCGGGCCCCCGCGCGGCGGCGCGGAGGGCCCGGTCCGCGACGCGCCACGGCAGGCACCGTCGACGCCGGGCCGCCGTGACGCGCACGCGGCGCACCCTTGCCCGCGCGTCGCCGGGCCCGGCGTCCGCTCAGCGGCGCTGCCCGCCGAGCAGAGTGCACACCGCGTGCTCCTCGACCGCGCGGAGCTGTTCCAGGAGGGCCGGGTCGAGTGTCCTGTTCACCTGCGTGGTGAGCGAGAAGGTGAGGGAGTCGCGGCCGTCGGGGGTCGCGGCGATCAGCTGGGTGTAGCCCGGGAAGTTGCCGGTGTGGCCGAGTACGGTCCCGCAGCGGGTGTCGTAGCGGAAGATGCCGAGCCCAGCCCTGTTGCGGCCGGGGCCGGCCGGTTCGGAAGCGCCCTCGCTCCAGCGGCGCTGCTCGCGCAGAACGGCCCCCGACGTCAGCCGTCCGGCCGCGTAACCGCGGATGAAGCGCGTCATGTCCCGCGGAGTGGAGACGATCCCGCCCGAGGCCCACACGCCGGATGCGCTGAGCGCCTCACTGACGTCCTCCGGCGGTGCGGGCGGCTCGACGGCGTAACCGTGCATGTACGGTTCCGGCATCTCGTAGCCCAGGGGAAGGCTCGTGTCGCGCAGGCCGAGCGGCCGGTAGACGATCCGGCGCAGGAGTTCCTCGTACGGCCACCGGGTCGCGGCCTCCGCCATCAGCGCGACGGCGATGTTGTCGGAGTTGGAGTACCTGTAGCGCGACCCGGGGCGGAAGCGCAGCGGTTCGTCCGCGACGAAGTCCAGCAGCCGCCGGGGGTCGAAGGTGCGGCGCGGGTTTTCCTGCAGCAGTTTTAGGAAATCGGGGTCCTCGCTGTAGTCGGGCAGCCCGCTGGTGTGGTTCAGCAACTGCCGCAGAGTGACCGAGCGCCAGGCGCGTGGTAGCCGGGGCAGCGTACGGCCGAGGGTGCTGTCGAGGCCGAGCGCGCCCTCCTGCACCAGACGCAATGCCACGGCGCCGCTGAACGCCTTCGCCGTACTGGCGATCCGCATGTGGTCGGTCGGCTCGATCGGGCGGCCGGTCTCCAGGTCTGCGACACCGGCGCGCAGAACACGCGGCGCGCGGCCCCGGCGCAGTACGGCGATCACCCCTGGTGGCCCTCCGGGCGTGGCGACGAGCTCTTCGAGCTGCCGTTGCAGGGCGTCTTCACCGCTGCCGCCGGAGCCGCCGGCAACGGCGCCCGCAGACGGGGCGAGGAGCAGCCCGCCGAGGCAGGAGGCGCCGAGCAGGGCCACGAGGGACAGACGCAGGAGGCGCGGACGCGGACGGGCACCGGTACGGATACGGGCGCGCGGGCGGGGGAGGGGCATGAGTGGCATGAGGGTCCCGGGAGGGTCGCAGGGCAGGAGCTCCCTCAGCATCGGCCGGGACCACGCTCACGCGCTCGGCGAGCTTGCTCTGTCCGGCCGCGCGACCGCTCTCGTCGGGCAGGTCCGGCAGATCCCTGAAGCGCTCACCGATGCGGGGTCCTCCCGGCGCTCAGAAGGCATAACGCACGCGCAGCCACGGCGCGTGGCGGTCGATCAGGGTGCGCAGGGTCTGCACCGCCTCACCCTTGACCGTGTTGCGGTAGCGGAGGTTCAGGGCACCGTTCTCGGAGCGCTTGGCCTGCTGGAGTTCCGGCCGCCACAGCACCTCCTCGGCGCGGGGGTGCCAGCCGAGGTTGACCTCGTGCAGCTCCCGGTTGTGGGTGAGCATGATCACCTCGGCGGCGGCCTGCCGCTTCACCCGTTGGGGCAGGACGTCGTCGAGGTGGACGAGCAGCTCGGCCCAGGCCTCTTGCCAGCCGGGGCGGACGACCACGGGGGAGAGGTTGAAGTGGACCTCGTACCCCGCGTCCAGGAAGTCCGCCGCGGCGCCGATACGCTCCGCGACGGGCGAGGTGCGCACATCGAGCAGCCGGGCGTCGTCCGGCGGCATGAGCGAGAAGCGGATGCGGGTGCGGCCCCGCGGGTCGAGGGACAGCAGGTCGGGATTGACGAACTTGGTGGCGAAGGACGCCTTGGCCGTGGGCCACTGCCGGAACGCGTGCACAAGATCCGCGGTGTTGTCGCAGATCAGCGCGTCCACCGAGCAGTCGCCGTTCTCCCCGATGTCGTACACCCACGCCTTCGCGTCGCACTGGTTCGGCTCGGGCTTGCGGCCCTGCCGTGCCACGTGCCGGGCGAGCCGGGCGATGATCCGGTCGATGTTGGTGAAGACGGTGACGGGGTTGGCGTACCCCTTGCGCCGGGGCACATAGCAGTAGGCGCAGGCCATGGCGCAGCCGTTGGAGGTGCCGGGAGCGATCCAGTCCGCCGACCGGCCGTTGGGGCGTGTGGTGAGGGTCTTCTTCTCACCCAGGACCAGCGTCTCCCCCTTGATGCGCACCCAGCGCTCGATGTTCCCCTCGTTGCCGTGCAGCCCGGGGACGCGCCAGTGGGACTCCACCATCGTCACCCGCGCGTCGGGGAACCGGGCCCTCACCTGCCTCCCCCGCGGGGACGCGGCAGCGGCGGGCTCGGCGTAGATCTCACGCACGGGCAGCAGACGGCGGGCCGTGGCGGAGGTGCGGAAGGACGGCCGCTGGTCGGTCACGGCGGGTCCAGGGGCGAGGGCGTCGAGCCCGAACAGTGCGCCGGAGTCGTCGTCCGGGCTGCCGGACGGGTGGTGCATGAGTGCTCTTCCGTATGGATCGGTGCGAGGGGTGAGGGGATTCCCGTCACTCAACTGTACGAGGGGGGCGTGACTGAGGGCTGGGAACAGGAGGGCGCGTGGGTTCCGCGCCCGAGGGAACCCGTCGCTGCGACAGACCCATGACGAGAGCGGGGTGACCGCAGATGTCGAATCCACAGCAGCCGGAACAGCGACGCAGCAACAAGGGCGGCGCGACACCGCAGGAGAGCGCCGACCTCAAGGCCGGGCAGGACCGGACCGAAGGCGGCCAGGCCCATGGCCAGGACAAGGGCAACAAGGGCGGTGGCGAAGGCGGAGGCGTGCCGCCGGACCAGCGTCCGGAGCACCCTTGATGACAGGGCATGGAGCCGTTCGGATCAGCGCCGAGTCCGGCTGACCGGCCTCAGCCGCTCTGCTGCGGCCCCACCGACCGAAGGGCCGCCAGGGGTGTCCTGGCGGCCCTTCGGCGTAGGTGCTGCTCGCTGTGCGGGACGGAGAAGGCACCGTGGCCGGCGAAGGGGACGCGCACGTACTCGGTGTGGGTGCCGCGCAGTCCGCCCATGGTGTGCGAGCGGCCGAAGAGGCCGCCGGTGTCGGCGCGGAACAGGACCTGACCGATGCCCGGGTTGGTGTGCGTGCCGTCGCACAGGGACCGCAGGTCGTGGGTGCAGTACCGGCAGCGGCCGCAGCCGATGAACGAGCCCGGTGCGCCGGGTTCGAGGACCTCGCCCACCTCCAGCATGGCTTTGGCGTCACACAGGGCGCGGCGCGGGTCCTGACCTGCGGCACAGTGTTCTCCGGTGAACCGTCGTCGACATCCTCCAGGAGGTTGCCGTATGCCGGGTGAGCAGCGCTCCGGCGACCGTCATGCCGTGGCCATGACGCACGGCTCCACCGGGCCGCACCCCGGTAGGGACTGCGTTTCCGGCCGGTGCCGGCGGGCACTCGCCGCGCCATGAATCAGAGTCGTCCACCGATCGCTGACAGCTCACTCGCTCTCCTGGCCAAGGGATACGCATGGCTGCCCGACCGGAGGCGCCGCACCGACGCCCCACTCGTGCGCACTCGGCTCATGGGACGGCAGGCGGTCGTCCTGCACGGCCCTGAGGCGGTGCGGTTCTTCTACGACGAGCGGCATGTGGAGCGCCGGACAGCGCTGCCCGGGCCGGTGCTGAGCACGCTGTTCGGGCACGGAGCCGTGCACACCCTGGACGGGCGGGACCACAGCGTGCGCAAGGAGATGTTCCTGTCCCTCCTGACCGGGGCGGAGGCGGTCGCCGGTCTGGTGGACCGCGTCGCGGCGGAGTGGGACGAGGCGGTGGAGTCGTGGTGCGGCCGTCGGGTCGTGCTGTTCGACGAGACGAGCCGCGTGCTCACCAGGGGCGTGTGCCAGTGGGCCGGAGTCGTCGTCGAGGACGCCGGCCCGCTGGCCCGGGACCTGGTCGCCATGGTCGACGGTTTCGCCACGCCCGGGCCGCGCCACTGGCGGGCCCGCCGGGCCCGGGCCCGCTGCGAAGCCTGGCTGGGACGTCTGGTCGAGGACGTACGGGCGGGCGCCGTCGCGGCGCCGGCCGGGTCGGTACTGGAAGGGATCGTCCGGCACCGGGACGCCGACGGCAGGCTCCTCGACCCGCACACGGCCGCGGTCGAACTGCTCAACGTCATCCGCCCGACCGTCGCCGTGTGCTGGTTCGTCACCTACGCCGGTCACGCGCTGCGCCGCAGGCCGGACCTTCGGGAACGCCTGCTCGGCGACGACCCCGCCTACGCCGTGGCATTCGCCCACGAGCTGCGGCGCTTCTACCCCTTCGCACCCTTCGTCGGCGGCCGGGCCGTCACCGACCTCGACTGGCAGGGCGAACCGATCCGGTCCGGCACGCTGGTTCTGCTCGACCTCTACGGGCAGAACCACGACCCCGGCCTCTGGAGCGATCCGTACGCCTTCGAACCGCAGCGCTTCCTGGCGCGGCCGCCCGAGGGCGATGAACTGATTCCGCAGGGAGGCGGCGACCGCGGCACCGGTCACCGCTGTCCCGGTGAGGACGTCACGATCGCGCTGTTGCGGGCCCTCGGGCCACGGCTGGCCCGCCTGGAGTACGACGTGCCCGAACAGGACTTGCGTATCCCGCTGAACCGCATGCCGGCCCGCGTCCGCAGCGGCTTCGTCATGGACTCCGTCCGGGTGCCGGTGCCCGCGCACGGGGCTGTGCGGGCGGCATCATGAGGACGAACCGGCCCTGGCCCTGGCGGCAGCCCTGGCCGAACGGCCCGGCCCCTACGGCCGCGGGCGGGGGGATTCGCGTGGCGCGAGGCGGCTGAGACGGGGCAGACGCACGGCGCGGGCACCGTGTGGAGCAGCCCTCCGGCTCGGGCCTCGACCCGCTCACGCCCAGCACGTGCCCCCGTCGGGCCCGTCCGCGGCGCCCGCGCCCGCGCGGCTCCCTTCAGGCCCCCGCCCGCTCTCGCTCAGCCGTGCCTCGCAGATCCGGACCCGTGCCCATCAGGGCCCGGGGCGCACCAGCAGGGTGCACGGCCGGGCGATTCGTCCCCGTGGAAGTCCTCCGCGCGCTTCAATATCTGTGTCCGCCGGGTCAGAATTTGACGAACCGGGCGGGCAGCTTTATTGCGGCATTGATCCGGCGGCGATCTTTACATGTACTCGGGCCGTTTCGGCGTGCTACTGTCGTTGTCAGTTGCAGTTGTGGTTCCCGAATTTCACATGCTCCTGACCGGCCTTCGGGCCGCTGGAAGCGCATTTGTTTTCCGGTCTTTTTCCGGGCGGGGTCATCATCGCGGCGACACGGTGTCCGTACAGTGCGGGCACCGATGCACTGCCCCAAAGGAGATTGACATGGCTACTGGTACCGTGAAGTGGTTCAACGCGGAAAAGGGCTTCGGCTTCATCGAGCAGGAGGGTGGCGGCGCTGACGTGTTCGCCCACTACTCGAACATCGCCGCCCAGGGCTTCCGCGAGCTGCTGGAGGGCCAGAAGGTGAACTTCGACATCACGCAGGGCCAGAAGGGTCCGCAGGCCGAGAACATCGTTCCCGCCTGACGCTGACTGTCGCGTACGTGCAGCTGGGGCCCGCATCCTTCGGGGTGCGGGCCCCAGCTGCGTGCTTTTCACCGCGCTCCCTTACCGGTCACCCCGGAATCGGAGACACGCCGTTACCGAGGACCACTCGGTTTCGATTACGCAGTTCGGTCATTCTTGCGTTTCTCCGTGCTCATCGCTGCGGAAATTCCTTGACTGCGCCGCATCGAGGAAGGTTCCGCATGAACCGCACACGCACGAATGACCGCTTCACCCATACCCGTGGCGAAGGTGCCACCCCCGGGAAAAGCAGCGGACGCTTCGCCACCGCAGCTCCGAGCCGCCGCCCGGTCCGCGCCGGTGCCCCTGGCCGCCGTCCCGCCCCGGCGCAGGGCGAGTTCGCCCTCCCCACGACGATCACCCCGGGGATGCCCGCCGCGGCGAACTTCGCCGATCTCGACATGCCCACGGAGTTGCTGGCCGAGCTCGGCCGGCAGGGCGTGACCGTGCCGTTCCCGATCCAGGGTGCGACCCTTCCGAACTCCCTCGCCGGACGCGACGTCCTCGGCCGGGGGCGTACCGGTTCCGGCAAGACCCTCGCGTTCGGGCTGGCCCTGCTCGCCCGCACGGCTCGGCGGCGTGCCGAGCCCCGGCAGCCGCTGGGGCTGGTCCTCGTGCCGACACGAGAACTGGCGCAGCAGGTCACCGACGCGCTCACGCCGTACGCCCGAGCGCTGAAGCTACGTCTGGCCACGGTCGTGGGCGGCGTGTCGATCGGCCGCCAGGCGAGCGCGCTGCGCGGCGGTGTCGAGGTCGTCGTCGCCACCCCGGGACGTCTCAAGGACCTCATCGAGCGCGGTGACTGCCGACTGGACCAGGTCAGCGCCACCGTGCTCGACGAGGCGGACCAGATGGCCGACATGGGCTTCATGCCCCAGGTCACCGCCCTCCTCGACCAGGTGCGCCCGGAAGGGCAGCGCATGTTGTTCTCCGCCACGCTCGACCGCAACGTCGACCTGCTGGTGCGCCGTTACCTGAGCGACCCGGTCGTACACTCCGTCGATCCGTCCGCCGGCGCGGTCACGACGATGGAGCACCACGTGCTCCACGTCCACGGCGCCGACAAGCACGCGGCCAGCACCGAGATCGCCGCACGCGACGGCCGGGTGCTCATGTTCCTCGACACCAAGCACGCCGTCGACCGCCTCACCGAACACCTTCTGGCCAGTGGGGTGCGGGCCGCCGCCCTGCACGGCGGGAAGTCGCAGCCGCAGCGCACCCGCACGCTGACGCAGTTCAAGAGCGGACACGTCAGCGTGTTGGTCGCCACGAACGTCGCCGCACGCGGCATCCATGTCGACCACCTCGACCTCGTCGTCAACGTCGATCCCCCGACCGACCACAAGGACTACCTCCACCGCGGTGGCCGCACGGCCCGCGCCGGTGAGTCCGGCCGTGTCGTCACCCTCGTCATTCCGCATCAGCGCCGCGCCATGGCCCGCCTCATGGCCACCGCCGGCATCGTCCCGCAGATCACCCAGGTCCGCGCCGGCGATGAAGCCCTGCACCGCATCACCGGCTCCCGGACGCCCTCCGGCGTCCCCGTCGTCATCGCCGCACCGGTCGTCGAACGCCCCAAGCGCCGCGCCGCCACCCGCGGTCGGCGCAGCCCCGCCTCCGCAGCACGGCGTGCGTCCGCACAGCGGTCCACCGGGGTCGCGGCAGCGTAGAACCGTCCAGATCAGGAAGCCGACGCCCCCAGGAGGCACCTCTTGACGCCGACCCGAACGCAGCACCACGCGATCAACGCCGATCTGCCGCACAGGACGGTGGCCGACGCCATGGAGGCGGCCGGCCCGCAGGTCTGGGACGACATGACCGTGGAGGTGGCGCTGTCCGTCATGGCAGCCGCCCGCTCGGGTCACCTCGTCGTCTGTGACGAGGACGGCCAGTGCACCGGCATGGTCACCCATGCCCGGCTGACCGCCGTCTGCGACGGCCTCGGATACAGCGACCGGGTTCGCCTGCGCGACATCGTCGGGGACGACGAGTCCTTCGCGACGCCGCTGACCACCATCGCCGACGCCGAGCGCACGATGCGCCACCGGCGGCTCGGGGCCCTGCCCGTGGTCGACGAACACGGCAACGCCCTGGGCGTGCTCGCCCTCTCACACTGACCCGCCTGACCCGCCTGACCCGCCTGACCCGCGGCCGGCTCCGGCCCCTCTCCCTTCCCTCCTTCTCCCTGTGAGGCATCATGCGCTGCGTCATCGCCCGTTTTCCGTTCGACCTGACCAAGAACGGCGTGCTGGAAACGATGAAGGGCGTCAAGCCCGAGCCGATCGTCGGCGCCTCCGTCATCGTCGGGCGGCGGCACTACCCCGCCAAGCAGGTCGGCCAGGTGATCACTCGCCAGGACCCCCGCGACTTCAGCGCGGGCGAGGTGCTGCGGGCCATGACGCAACTCGGCTTCACCTGCCGCACCCTTCCCAAGGCCGCACCCGCGAGGATCGTCGATCCGCTCCAGCGGGCTTCCGCGATGCTCGGCGGCTCCGAGCCGGCCTGACACCACGCCTGTGGCCCCCGTCGTCGTTCATCAGGTGAACCGACATGCCGCCGAACGGGGAAACTCCTTCGCCGGCTCTGACGCAGGAGAGGGTCGTCCATGACACGGCGGGTGATCCGTCCGGTGGGAGGTCCCCGTCTTCTGCCTGTCGTCCCCATAGCGTGGGCGGCAGCCATCGAAGGGAGGCCGCCATGTCGGACGAGCCGACGCGCCCGCTGGGTACGGAGATGCGGGAGGTCACGTTCCCGGACCAGTCCCGCGGGATCATCCTGGTGAAGGCGGGAACGCCGCAGGACGAGGCCGATGTCATGGCCGCGCTCGTGTGGGCCGAGCTGCCGAAGGGCTAGAGACGACGGTGGCGCCTTACCCGTCGGACGGGTAAGGCGCCACCGCTCGCGGCGGTGGCTCTTGGTCCGCCGGGGTCGACCGGGTCGCTCACATCAGCCGGCCCGCCGGGTGCCCGCCGGGATCGTCGGCCAGCACGATGGTGGCTTTCACACGTTTGCCGACCGGCTCGCGGCGGATCTCGAAGCTGCGGCACACGGCCATCACGATCTCCAGGCCGTGTTTGCCGACCCGGTGCGGATCGGCCTCCTGGGGCACCGGCAGGGCGGGATCACTGTCCCAGACGCTGATTTCCACGGCGCCGTCGCAGATCTCCAGATCGAGCAGGCACGGGCCGGGGGCGTACTTGTGCGCGTTGGTCACCAGTTCGCTGACCACCAGCTGCGCCATGCCCATCGCACGTTCCGAGACAGGGATCCCGTGAACGGCCTGCACCTCGGTCATGAAACGGCGGGCCGCATCCCGTGCTTCACCGATCCGCTCGCCGCTCTCCAGTGCGATCGAGGACCGGAGAAGACTGCCCAACGGCTGATCCTCGTTTTCGCGCACCACTGACCCCATACCGCCACCCTCGTCCTGAGCAACCCGGCTAAGGCGTTCAACTACCCCCGAAACCCGGCCACACACAACTGACAGATCCCGGTTGTCCCTGCGGGACACGTGCGGGCCGTCAGCCAAGGTCCGGAAGGGCTCATGGTGTCGTCGTGGTGCACGTAGGCTCGCGATGCGCGCGGTCGACCGGGGCGCGCCGGGCCGGTGCCCGAAGGGGTGACGAAGGAGCGTTCCGCTGTGACGCATGCGCACGAGGAGGTCCTGGCCAGGATCGCCAAGGGGCTCGTCTACACCGAGTCGGAAGCGGCCTTCCAGGCCCCTCGGCGGCGCACCGAGCAGATCTTCGAGTACAACCACACCCCACCGAGCGAAGTGGAGAGGCGTCGGTCGCTGCTCGTGGCCATCTTCGGCTCGGTCGGTGAACGCACCGTGCTGCTGCCGCCGTTCCACGCCGGGTTCGGCAGCAACGTCCATATCGGTGATGACTTCTTCGGGAACGTGAACCTCACGTTCGTCGACGACGTGGACATCCGCATAGGCAACGGTGTCATGATCGCGCCCAGCGTCACGCTGACCACGACAGGGCACCCGGTGCATCCCTCGCGACGCACTGACTTCGGGCGGTTCTCGGAACCGATCGTGATCGAGGACAAGGTGTGGATCGGCAGCAATGTGGTGGTGCTGCCCGGCGTCCGTATCGGCTACGGATCCGTCATCGGCGCCGGGAGTGTCGTCAGCCGCGACATCCCCCCGATGACGGTCGCGGTCGGAACTCCCTGCCGGGTGGTCCGCCCCATCACGGACGAGGACCTCACCGCACGGACAGCCGGGCGAGAGGGGGAGCCCGAAGGGGAGTAGCCGGTGTGGACGACCGCATTCCCCGGTCGGTTACACGGCCGGATCGGCAGGCTTCTCGGGCTCGGCGGGGCGGGCGGCGACCCGTATCCGAGGCGCGACGATACGCACCGCCCGCACCAGCGGGTGAAGAGGATGCGCGGCATGGACGCAAGGCGACCCATGTACCAGTGTCGTGACTGCGGAAGGATCGTCGACGATCGCCCGTAGCGCTCAGAGGCAGGCCGTGATCTTCATGTCTGATTCCAGCGTGGTCGGTGGGCCAGGCGCAGCGCCTGGTTCAGGTAACGCCCTCTGCGGGCATCTTGGCGGCCTGCCTATCAGGGCAACGGGACGAAGTCCCCGGCCGCGGCAGGGTTCAATGGCACGATGATGCGTAGAGGAGTGTCATCCGCTGCCATTGTCGCCGTTGTTGTCGCTGTCGTGTTCGCGGCACTCACGTCGTGCTCCGCCGGTTCTTCTGACGGAACGTCCTCTCAGGGCCGTCCCAGCGGGGCCGGATCCGGGGCATCGGCGTCCGATCCCGCGGAGCCTGCCACACCGTCGCCCTCGCCGACCGGGCCGTGCGCCGACGGAACGTGCGAGATCAAGGTCGCCGTGGGGGACGTCGTGACCGTGCCGGAAAGGTACGGGCTCGGGCCGATCGAGGTGACGGCGATCGGCGGTGGCGAGGTCGAGATGGTCGCGCAGCTCACGGGGTCGGGATTCAGCGTTTCCGGCTGTTCCGGCGGGGGCGGCACGTCGTCGGAGGGGGGAGGCGGTGTTCGGCTCAGCTGCGGCGAGGGGCCCGCCGCGACCATCAACGACGCCATGAGCCTGAAGGTCGCCGACATTCTCGGCAAGGCCGCCGTTCTCCGCATCGAACCCGTCGGGTGACGGCTCAGAAGGACGGGGCGTCGTTCGGTCCGGGTGGGCCCGGGCTTCCGCATGCTTCGGGTCATGGCCGCTCGTACTGCGGGCGTCCGGTGGTGCGGTAGGTCTGGATCGGATCCCCTTCGGGGTGGACTGCAAGTTCGCGCCGGTGTCTGGGGTATGACCGGATCGGGATGACGCTCTCATCGGTCGTGCGCGCATCCGTCCCGCAGGAGTGGCGGGCGACGGCGCACTCGATCCGCTAAGAAGGCCGTGGTCGGCGAGGCCTCGGTTCGTGAGCTGCGTGGCGCGGAGGGTGTGCAGGGCGGCCAGGGCGGCGCGGGGCCACGACCGGTCCCCTGCTCCGGTCGCGGCCCCGCGAGTGGGTTGCCCGGGTCGGTCACGAGCCGCAGCAGCCGCCTGCCGGGGCGTCCTCGGCAGGCACCCCGACCGCGCCGGGGCCCACGAGCCGGAGGGACTGCGGTGCCGGGGCGCAGCAGCCGCCGCTGTCGGCCTGAGCGGTGTCGGGGGCGTCGAAGAGCCCGGCGCCGCCGCATACTCCGGTCTCCGGGAGGGTGAGTTCCACGCGGTCGGCCGCGTCGAGGTCGCCGGCGATCGCGGCGGCGACGGAGCGGACCCGCTCGTAGCCGCGGGCAGGGCGTAGCGCTTCTCGTAATCGGTGAGGTAGTCCACCACGTGCCCGGCGTCCGGGTCCGTCTCGCCTCTCCGGGCGGGCATGAGCCGGCCTGGCAGGGAGGAGTGCTCCGCCGGGGAGAAGAGGTGCAGCGAGTCCCACAAGTGCTGCCAGGACCCGCCCGGCGACGCGGCGGCGTCCAGGATGACGAAGGATAGGCCTCGGCGGCGCAGGTGGTAACCGGCGGCGAGCCCTGCCTGGCCGCCGCCGGTCACCACCACGCCCGAGTGCCGCGTCACGGGACCGTGGTCACGGAGGTGGCGACGAAGTTCCTGCGCCAGGCCAGCGCCACGTACACCAGCCCGATGAGGACCGGGACTTCGATGAGCGGGCCGACGACTCCGGACAGGGCCTGGCCGGAGGTGACGCCGAAGGTGGCGATGGCGACCGCGATGGCCAGCTCGAAGTTGTTGCCCGCCGCGGTGAACGCCAGCGTCGCCGTGCGGTCGTAGGCGAGACCCAGGCTCTTGCCGAGGAGGAAGCTGCCGAAGAACATGATCGCGAAGTAGACCAGCAGCGGCAGCGCGATCCGGGCGACGTCCAGCGGCTGCGAGGTGATGGTCCTGCCCTGCAGGGCGAAGAGGATGACGATCGTGAACAACAGCCCGTACAGCGCCCACGGGCCGACCTTGGGCAGGAACTTCGCCTCGTAGGCGGTGCGGCCCATCTTCTGTTCGCCGATGCGGCGGGTGAGGAAGCCGGCGAGCAGCGGGATGCCGAGGAAGACGATGACGTTCAGGGCGATGTGCCAGACGGACACGTCCAGCCCCTGGCCGTCGCCGAGGTTCATCCAACGGGGCAGCAGGTCGAGGTAGAACCAGCCCAGCAGGCCGAACGCGAGGACCTGGAAGACCGAGTTCAGCGCGACGAGCACGGCGGCGGCCTCGCGGTCGCCGCACGCGAGGTCGTTCCAGATGATGACCATGGCGATGCAGCGGGCCAGTCCGACGATGATCAGGCCGGTGCGGTACTCGGGCAGGTCGGGCAGGAAGATCCACGCCAGGGCGAACATGACCGCCGGGCCGACGATCCAGTTGATGACCAGCGAGGCGGCCATCAGCTTCGTGTCGCCGGTCACGCGGTCGAGCCGGTCGTAGCGGACCTTGGCCAGGACCGGGTACATCATGACCAGCAGGCCGAGCGCGATCGGCAGGGAGATCCCGCCGATCTCGATCTTCGCCAGCGCGTCGTTCATCCCCGGGACGAGCCGGCCCAGGCCCAGGCCGACGGCCATGGCGAGCAGGATCCACACCGCGAGGTAGCGGTCGAGGGTGGAGAGCTTCTTGACGATCGAGCCGTCCCCGGCCGGGCCGGCGCCTTCGGCGGAGGTGGTGGTGGGCTCGGCGGAGGTCACGGGCAGGCCCTCTTCTTCTCGGCAGCGGTAAGGGCGGAGGCGGCCAGCTCGGCGAACTGCTCGGACAGGCCGGCCAGGATCTCGGGCTTGAGCCTGTAATAGGTGAAGCGGCCGCACGGCTCGGTCTCCACGAGCCCGGCCTCGCGCAGCACCTTCATGTGGTTGGACAGATTCGTCTGCTTGGCTCCCGTCTCCTCGACCAGGTGCGTCGTGCAGAGCGTCTCGCGCGCCAGCAGGGTCACGATCTGCAGGCGGAGCGGATCACCCAGCACCCGGATCACATCAGCGTCGACTGAAGTCAGCATGCGCTGATACTGTCACATCACCATCCGCTGATATCAGCGGGGGCTGAAGTCAGCGGCGGCTGGGTTCCGTCCTGCGACGAGAGAGAACGATCATCATGGCCGACAAGCCGTCCGTCCTGTTCGTCTGCGTCCACAACGCCGGACGCTCCCAGATGGCCGCCGCGTGGCTGACCCACCTGGCAGGGGACCGCGTCGAGGTCCGTTCGGCCGGCTCCGACCCGGGCAGTGTCGTCAACCCGGCCGCTGTCGAGGCCATGGCAGAGGTCGGCATCGACATCTCCGGGCGGACGCCGAAGGTCCTCACCGTGGACGCGGTGAAGGAGTCGGACGTCTGCATCACCATGGGCTGCGGTGACACCTGCCCCGTCTTCCCCGGCAAGCGCTACCTGGACTGGAAGCTCGAGGACCCGGCCGGCCAGGGAGTCGAGGCCGTCCGGCCGATCCGCGACGAGATCAGGACCCTCGTCGAGGGCCTGATCGCCGAGATCGCCCCGGAGCGGACGGCATGAGCGAGACGCGTGACGCCGTCACCATCGGTCCCGGCCCCGCCCGTTGCTCCGCCGCCTCCGCACGGCCCGCACGCGGCTGAGCCGCCCGGACGGGGCGCGACGGCCGAACCTGCGCGCCGTGTCACGAGGAAGCCGCCCACGAGCGAGGATCTCGGCGTCTGAGTGAGTCGTCCACCGCCGACTCCGCTCACCGGTAAGGCGATGAACATGCCTGCCGTTGTGCTGGGAACGCGGTGCGGGAACGAACGGCGTGTCCGCTCCGGCGCGGCCCGCCGTGGACGAACCGGCGAAAGGGTAGCCGTGCAGCCCGTAGAAGGAACAGTCCGCACCCCAGGTCGTCTCCGAACCGGCCCCGCCCTACGACTCCGACAAGCAGCAGCGGCCCGGCCTCGAAGCCGACATGCGCACGTCGCCGCACTACCGGGCGAGTCGGTACCGGGCCTGCGGAAAGCTGGAGGGCAAAGCCGCGTTGATCACCGGTGGCGACTCGGGGATCGGCAGGGCCGTGGCGCTGCTGTACGCGGGAGGGCGCCGACGTGGCCGTCGTGTACCTGCCCGAGGAGCAGGTGGACGCGGAGCGGGTGCGCAGTGAGGTGGAGGATCAGGGGCGGCGTTGTCTGCTGCTGCCCGGCGATCTCACCGATCCGGAGTTCTGCCGTACGGCGGTCGAGCGGACGGTGGCTGAGCTCGGTGGGCTGAACATCCTGGTGAGCAACGCCGCGTACCTCAACAGCAAGCTGGAACTGGAGCAGTTGACCGCGGAGGACTTCGACCTGACGTTCAAGACGAACGTCTACGCGTACTTCCACCTGCTCATGGCGGCCCTGCCTCACCTGGACCCCGGCGACGCGGTCATCGCCACCGCGACCGAGGAAGCCCTCAAGGGCAGTACCACGATGATCGATTACGCGGCGTCCAAGGCCGCCTTGATCACCCTCAACAAGTCCGTCGCCGTGCACCTCGCCAAGCGGGGTGTACGTGCCAACGTGGTCGCGCCCGGCCCGACTTGGACCCCGCTGAACGAGGCGGACCCGCACATGCCGCCGGACGGGCTCGCCCGGATCGGCAGCGAGGCCCCGCTCGAACGCGCGGCCCAGCCGGAGGAGATCGCGCCGACGTACGTCTACCTCGCCTCGGACGCCGACTCCAGCTACACGGTCGGTGAGGTCATCGCGGTGACCGGCGGCATCGTCGACACACGGTAGGTGCCGGCTCGGGGGCCGAGGACCCGCGAGGTGGTCCCCCTCGGGAGGGAGGCCGCCGCCGACCGATGCGCGGGCCGGCCTCGCTCGTGCCCGGCCTCCGGGGGCCGGTCCCTGCCACCGTTCCGGCGTGGACGACCCGGGCGGGGTCGGCCGGCAGGACGAGGCCGACCCCGCCCGGAGACGGCTTCAGCACTGTGCTCTTCGCAGGGCGGTGTTGAGGGCCTGTTGAACATCGTCGGGCATGCGTTCGCTGCTGGCCCAGTCGACGATGTGGTCGGCGATCGTGCGGAGTTTGATGTTGGTGTGCTGGGAGATCTCCTTGAGGACATTGAAGCCCTGCGGGGGCCGCAGTCCGCCGAGAGCGATGACGACGCCGATCGCCTGATCGATCACGGCGTGTGAGGTGATGGCCGCCTGCAGGTGGTCGTTGTCCCGTTCCAAGATCTCGATCTTGGTCGCGGGATCGTCCGGCTTCGCAGGCTGGCGCACTTCAGCCGTCTCGGTGTGGCTGTTGTGCGGGCGATCCATCGTTCTCACGCTCCCGTCGGTCGGCATGTGACTGCGGCTGCGGCGCCAGGGGCCCGGTGAAGGCGGCGCCGCCTCTATCGCTTACCCCCAGACCTGCACATCGTGCTGGTCTTGTGGAGGGCAGCCGCCGAGCGCGACGACGGTCCGGCAGGGCTGCCTCCCGAGGCGAGTGGGGGAGTAGCCTCGTTGGCAAGCGGAGGTAGGTTCCCGGGAGCCCATCAGCGCCAGGCTCCCTCGGTTCGACCCACGAGCCGAGGGAGCTGCCCCCGGCCCGTGCAGCCGGTCGGGCGAGGTGGGCTGCTCGTCCTGGGCGTTTTCACACCACCGTGTCGACGCCTCGGGGCGGTGACGTGACCACCGGAGCCGCCGACGCGGCAGGGCCTCACTGCCATGCGCTCATGAACCGTCGGGTCCGCTTCCGTATCACCCAGCTCGTGTTGTTCCCCTGCCTGGCCGGTGCCGTCCTGGCGGCGTCGGGCCGGTACACGGCCCGCTCGGCGGAAACGGGACGCGGCGGCCTCAGTTTCCCGTGCCGAGGCCTTCTCCGACCAGCCCGCGTACGGCCTCCATCGCCTCGGCCCGGTCCGCCGGTACCAGCCCGATGCGCGTGCGCCGGTCGAGCAGGTCGGCCTCGTCCAGGGCGCCCTCGTGCCGGAGTGCCCACAGCACTTCGGCGCCGGTGACGGGATGGCCCGGGACGACGGGCTCGCCCAGTCGCGGTTCCCGCACGGCCAGGGCGTGCACCGCCGGTGCCTCGGTGCCGTAGCGCTGGACGAGGCGGCGAGGAGCGCGCAGCGCCGCGAGGGTCCGGGGGGCCGCGGCGCCGACCAAGGGGAGCGTGGCGGTGGGGGAGGGGCCGGCGGCCAGGCCGTGTGCGTCGATCGCGGCGTTCACGGCGTCCTCGGCCATGCGGCGGTACGTGGTGAGTTTGCCGCCGACCACGCTGACCACGCCGTCGGGTGAGGTCAGTACCGCGTGCCGGCGGGAGATGTCGGCCGTGCGGGAAGCGCCGGGTGTTGCCGTGCCGGTGGTGTCCAGCAGGGGGCGCAGGCCGGCGAACGCGCCGACGATGTCGCTGCGGCGGACGGGGACGTCGAGTACGGAACCGAGAACGTCGAGCAGGAAGCCGATGTCGGTCTCGGGTGCCTCGGGGACGTCGGGGACGGCCCCGTCGAGGGGTTCGTCGGTGAGTCCGACGTAGACGCGGCCGTCGTCCTGCGGCAGGACGAGGACGAAGCGGTTGGTCTCGCCGGGGATGGGGATGTGCAGGCCGGCGGGGAGCGGGCCGATGTGCTCCGAGCGCAGGACGAGGTGGGTGCCGCGGGAGGGCCGGATCCGGATGCCGTCCACGAGCTCGCCGGCCCACACGCCCGATGCGTTGATCACCGTGCGGGCTCGGATCTCGCCTTCCTCGCCGGTGAGTTCGTCGCGTATGCGGGCGCCGCTCGTGGTGAGTTCCAGGGCACGGGCGCGGGTCAGGACGCGGGCGCCGTGTGCGGCGGCGGTGCGGGCGAGGGCGGTCACCAGGCGGGCGTCGTCGGTGACTTTTCCGTCCCAGGACAGCAGGCCGCCGCGCAGCCCGTCGGGGCGCAGTGCCGGGGCCAGGTGCCGGGTCTCGACCGGGGAGAGCCGGCGAGGGGCGGGCAGTGTGGCGCGAGCCGTGCGGGCCGACAGCCGCAGGGCGTCGCCGGCCCGGAAGCCGGCCCAGGCCAGCGCGGCTTGGCCGCGCGAGACGAGACCGGTCAGGGGCAGGACGAACGGCTGGGCGCGCACCAGGTGGGGGGCCGTACGCTCCATCAGCACACCGCGTTCGACGGCGCTCTCGTGGGCGACGTCGAACTGCGCCGAGGCCAGGTAACGCAGCCCTCCGTGGATGAGCTTGGAACTCCAGCGGGAGGTGCCGAAGGCCAGGTCGTGGGCGTCCACGGCGACGACGTCGAGTCCGCGGGCGGCGGCGTCCAGGGCCGCTCCGGCGCCTGTGGCGCCGAGGCCGACGACCAGCACATCCACTACACGGCCGTCGGTCGCCTCGGACAGTTCGCGGGCGCGCCGGGCTGCGGACAGGGACGCCCCGGGGGCCGGGACGGCGGTCTGGCTCATGGGGTGAGGGTCCTCTCCAGGACGGTGCGCAGTTCGGCCAGGAACGCCTCGGTGGTGAGCTCTTCGTCGTCCTCGTCGGTCATGGTGCGCAGGGACAGGGCGAAGGACTGGAGGATCAGCAGCACGGTCCGGGCCTGGCGTTCGGCGTGGGCTTCCCGCACCGAGCCGTCCGCGTGCCCCTCGCGCAGGGCCGCCGCGAGCAGTTCCAGCAGGGCTTCCTGGCTGGCGCCGCGCCGGTCCAGTACGTAGGGCAGGAGGAGTTCGGGGTCCACGTCGACGATCTTCTGGAAGAGCGGGTGGGCGCGGAACGCCTTCACCCCCGCGACCAGGCCGTCGATGAGCGGCGGGCGCGTGCCCACCTCGGGCCGGCTCTCGGGCATGGCTCCGGTCGCTGCGGCGATCCACTCGCGGGTCATCAGATCACCGACGAGGGAGCGGACGTCGGGCCAGCGGCGGTAGAGCGTCATACGGGAGACGCCCGCGCGGCGGGCCACGTCGGTCATGGTCGTCCGGCGCACCCCGACCGCGAGGACGCAGTCGCGGACGGCGTCGAGCACCACGTCGCTGTCGGAGGTCTTCTGCTGAGCCGGGCTGTTGTGACGATTAGGCGTCATGTGTAACAGTGTAACGGCTAGAGCCGCTCCAGCGGCAACCCCCGACGACCGGCGAGGACGACAGGCATGGACATGCTGTGGAACGGCTGGGGTGACCCGGCCAGGGCGACGCCGCTGCCCGACACCGTGACAGGGCTGCTGCGCGACTGGCTCGGCGTCAAGCCGCGGCCCACGGCATCAGCGCGGCTGGAGGACATCAAGGTCTCCACGCCCGCCCTGGAGGGCGCCGCCCTCCACGCGCTGCGCGCCGCACTCGGCGATCGGGCGGAGGACGTCCGCACCGACACCGAGAGCCGCGTCCGGCACACCCGCGGCAAGTCCACCCCGGACCTGTTGCGCATCCGCGCCGGCGACACCGCCGACGCACCCGCGGCGGTCGTCCTTCCGCAGAGCCACGACGAGGTGCTCGCCGTGCTCCGCGTCTGTGCCGAACACCGCCTCGCCCTCGTCCCGTTCGGCGGCGGAACGTCCGTCGTGGGAGGACTCGCACCCACCGGCCGGACGCCCGTGGCCGCCCTGGACCTGCGGCACCTGAACCGCCTGCTCGACCTCGACCCCGTCTCCCGGACCGCCACCCTGCAGGCCGGTCTGCGCGCACCCGAGGCCGAGGCGCTCCTGGCCGAACACGGTTTCACCCTCGGCCACTTCCCCCAGTCCTACGAGTGGGCGACCATCGGCGGCTTCGCCGCGACCCGCTCCAGCGGACAGGCCTCGGCCGGCTACGGCCGCTTCGACGAGATGGTCCTCGGCCTCACCCTCGCCACGCCCGAAGGCACCCTCGACACAGGCCGTGCACCCCGCTCGGCCGCCGGCCCCGACCTGCGACAGCTGCTGCTCGGTTCGGAGGGCGCCTTCGGCGTCATCACCTCCGTCACCGTCCGCGTCCGGCCCGTCCCGCAGACCCGCCGCTACGAAGGGTGGCGCTTCGCCTCGTTCGACGCGGGCGCCGCCGCTCTGCGCCGGCTCGCCCAGGACGGCCCGCGCCCCACCGTCCTCAGGCTGTCCGACGAGACCGAGACGCTGATCGGCCTGGCCCAGCCCGACGCCATCGGCTCCGGCGTCGAGCAGCGGAGCGCGGGATGCCTCGCCGTGGTCGGCTTCGAGGGAACCGAGGAGGACACCGCGCGGCGCCGGGCAGCGGCCGCCGCCGTACTCACCGACTGCGACGGCGAGTTCGCGGGCGACGAACCGGGCCGGCGCTGGGCGCACGGCCGCTATGCGGCACCGTACCTGCGGGACTCGCTCCTCGAGGCGGGCGCGTTCGCCGAGACATTGGAGACCGCCGCCTACTGGTCGCGGCTGCCCGGCCTGTACGCGGCCGTCCGCGACGCACTGACCGCCACGCTCACCGAGAACGGCACCCCGCCGCTGGTCATGTGCCACATCTCACACGTCTACGAGAACGGTGCCTCGCTGTACTTCACCGTCGTCTCGGCGCAGGGCGAGGACCCGGTGGCGCACTGGACGCGCGCCAAGCACGCCGCGAACGAGGCGATCCTCGCGGCAGGCGGCACGATCACCCACCACCACGCGGTCGGCACCGATCACCGCGACTGGTACGTACGGGAGGCCACCGACCTGGGTGTCGCGGCGCTGCGGGCCGTCAAACGACGCCTGGACCCGGACGGTCTGCTGAACCCCGGCGTCCTGCTGCCGACCGACTGACCACAGCCCCACCGCCACGCCCCCCCCCGCTTGAGCGCGCACCACCCCATCAGACGACAGACCGGCACCACCGTCAGCCCGGAGGCACATCGATGCGACAGTTCACCGCCGTCGTCAACCCCACCGCGGGCGGAGCCACCAGCGCTGCGGCGCTGCTGAAGGTGGCCCGACTGCTGCGGGAGGCGGGCGCCGGGCTGGAGACCGAGTACAGCCGTAGCCTCGCCCACGCCCGCGAACTCGCCCGCAGCGCCGGGGAACGCGGCCGGGTGGTGCTCGCCGTCGGCGGCGACGGGATCACCGGAAGCATCGGCGGAGCCCTCAGCGGCACCGGCGCACTGTTCGGCATGGTCCCGGCCGGGCGCGGCAACGACTTCGCCCGGGCCCTGGGCCTGCCCGGCGACCCCGACGGCGTGGCCCGGGTGCTGCTCCACGGCACACCGCGTGCCGTGGACACCATCGAGGTCACCTCGTCCGTCCACGCCGGTACCGTCGTACTCGGCAGCGTCTACGCGGGCGTGGACGCGCTGGCCAACCTGCACGCCAACCGATCCCGGATGCTGCGCGGTTCGGCCTCCTACTACGCCGGTGCCCTGCGCGCGATCAGCACCTGGCGGCCCGCCCGCTACCGGATCACCGTCGACGGCAAGGATCACGCCTGCACCGGCTACACCGTCGTGGCGGCGAACTCCAGCTACTACGGCTCCGCGCGCCGTATCGCTCCCGAGGCCCGGCTGGACGACGGCCTGCTGGACGTCGTGATGATCCGTGACGCGCCGCGCCGGCTGTTCTTCGCGCTGATGAAGGAACTCGACACCGGCGCCCACATCCACCGCCCTCAAGTGCGGGTCGTACGCGGCCGGGAGATACGCATCGAGGCCGACAGGGAGCTCCCCTACGGCGCGGACGGCGAGATCGAGGCCGTCCTCCCCGTCACGGCCAGAGTGCTGCCCGGCGCACTGCGCGTGCTGTGCTGAGGCGGGGCCGCGCATGCCGCGTCGAGTCCGGTCGCGGCGCTCGCCCCCTCGTACTGGCCTGTCTTGTTCAGTAGTTGCCTCGCGACGGCGGCCCTCGGCTTTCTTCGAGCAGACCGGTGTTTCGGCACCCTGATATCTGCGTATTCTCTCCGGGACCTCTGAGTACGCCGACGGAAGGGACTCGGAGATGAGCGGGGGCGGTAGCGGGGCGCCATGGGATCCGTACGGAGCAGGACGGCATCCCGAACCGGCTTGGCCGCCCGCATCTGCGACGGGCCCGCGGCCGCCGGATCCGGCGCGCGGACTGAGCTTCGGACGTCTCTTCAATCCGATCGCCGTGGGACGCGCGGTGTTCACGCCGTCCCGGCCGGACCGTGTCCACGACCCGGCCGTCAAGAGGGTGCAGGTCCTGCGGACGATCCTCGGCCTCGTCGCCATCACCTGGATGCTGCTGTCCTACGGAGTGGCCCCGGACGCAGACGCCGTGGTGGACGACCGCTTCGCTCAGATCCGCACCACCCTCATCGTGCTGGCGGTGACTTTCCCGATCGCTGTCGCCGCCTTCATCGCGGCGGCCCGCCCACCCAACCGGCGTGTGTTCCTGCGCCGCGTGGCCAAGCCCGCCGGGGCCCTGCTCGCCCTGGTCGTCACGCTCGCTGTGCCGAGACTGATCACGGGGCTGGGCTACGTGGACGAGAAGACGGACTGGACGGCGTCGGCAGGGCGTGTGGTGCTGCTGTTCGCCCTGGGCGCGTTCCTGTTGTGGCTCGCCCCCTTCGCTCTCTACGGCATCGCGCTGTCGCTCGTGCACGTCTTCAGGACGGCGGATCTGCACGAGACGGTTCCGCCGCTGCTGGCCACGTTGCTGGTCTGGGAAGTCGCCTTGTTCGACGTATTCCGAGGCACCTACGACACCGTGCCGTTCGGGGTGCGGGTGGCATTCGTCCTGGGAGCTCCCCTGTCCGTCACCGTCGTAGCGATGTGGGAGCTGCGGCGGCTGCGCACGCGGCACGGCATCTCCTTGCGCGGAGCGCTGCTTCGCTGAGCCCTCACGGGGGCCTGGCCATCGGCGGAGGGAGCACGAGCGCATGGGGCGCTCCGGGTCAGTCCTCCATGTCCCGGGTGATCGTTTTGCCGGGGCTGCGCCGCCAGGGCGCGAAGGCGGCGGGCGCTCCGGAGAGTGGTCGCGTCGGTCTGGCCCGTCCTGGGACGGCCGTGGTCGAACAGGCCTTGCCTCGCGGTGGTTCAGGAGAGCGGCAGTTCGCGCCCGCCGTTCGGCTCACGACGGCCGGCACGCAGCCGGAGCCCGAACACCCGCTGGCCCACCGTGAGTCCGGTCGTTCCGTGGCCCAGTTCCACGACGATGCCCGACAGTTCGTGCCCGGGAAGCTCGGGGTACGGTCGCGCCCGGCGCCGCCTCGGTCCGGCCACGCCCCCCCGAACACCCACCGCGCGAAGTTGGCCCGGCCGTCGTCCGCGGTGAGGCGCGGAAACAGTTCGTCGGCTGCCTGGTTGCGGCTGAACACGTCGTAGTTGCCGTCGATGATGTACGCCGGATGCGGCTGGAGCAGGAATGGGACAGCCGCCACGTCGGCGGCCAGGGGCGCGGGTCCGTCGGGCTCGGTCGCAGGCCAGTGACCGGCGAGCTGGAAGAGGTGACCGCGCTCGTACCGGTCGAGCCGCAGCGCCGAGGCGAGGGCATCGACCCGGTGCAGGAGCATGACTAGGTCCGGTCTGGTCCGTCCTCACCGGACGATGGGTAAAACACGTGGTGCTTCTGGGCGGTAAGCACCATAGTCGGCGGGATGATCGGACAGCTGTACGCCATCGTCATCGACTGCCCCGAGCCTTCCGAGCTCGCCGACTTCTACGGGAAACTGCTGTCACTCCCACGGCTGGAGGACACCGGGGAGTTCGTCGTGCTCGGCACTGCGACCGGCACTCCCCTCGTGGCATTCCAACGGGTGCACGACTTCCGGCCGCCACAGTGGTCCGCCCCTGACCACCCTCAGCAGATGCATGTCGACGTCATGGTCGCGGATCTCGACGTGGCCGAGCCGCACGTGCTCGCGTTGGGCGCAACCCTGCTCGACGGGTCGGACAAGCCAGTCGGATACCGGGTGTACGCCGACCCCGTCGGCCACCCCTTCTGTCTCGTCACTCCACTGACATAGAGGGCAAGGGACTGTGTCACCGAATCCCACGGGAGTACGGGACCCACCGTCGGCAGATCCGTCACGTCACCGGCCAGGGCGCCGGTCCGGGAGGGCGGCGGCTCGCACTCGCGGCGGTCACGGGATCAGGAACTCCAGCTCGGGACGGTCCCAGGCCACTGCCGGCGGGTTCGCGGGGGCGGTCCCCGTAAGCTGCGCCCCCACGCTGCGGTAGAAACCCTCGGCCGGAGGATGCGACACCACCCGGACACGGTCCAGCCCCGCCGCGTGCGCCTCGGACTTCATGTGGTCGACGAGCAGTCGCCCGATGCCGCGGCCCTGTATCCCGTCCTCGACGAAGAGCAGGTCCAGCTCCGGCGGCGCGAGGACCAGCGAGTAGAAACCGAGCACCCGGCCCGCGACCTCATCGCCCTCGACCGCCACGAAGACCCGGTGAGCTTCGATGTAGTCGGGTCCGACGCGGTAGTCCGCCACCATGGCCGCGTACTGCCCCTCGTAGGCACGCGAGCCGCGCACGAGTCGCGTCAGCCGCTTGGCGTCCCGGGCGACAGCCCGTCGTACGACGGTTCCCCGCACGGACGTAATACTCGATTTCATGTTGAGCATGTTACGCATCCGGAGGGGGACCCGGGGTCCCCGGTCCGCGCCGGAAAGTCGATGCGCCTGCGGTATCCGCACGTCAGAGCTCCTCGGCGGGCCAGTCCAGCAGCCGTGCGCCGATCACCGCGGTCTGCAGCCGGTAGCGATGGGCCGGATCGGCCGGGTCGGCGCCGGTGAGCTTGTGGATGCGTTCCAGCCGGTAGGTCAGGGCCCGCACGCTGAGGGTGAGACGGCGGGCTGCCTCGGCGGCCACGCAGCCGGAGTCGAAGTAGGCGGTGAGGGTGTCCAGGAGGGGCTGGGCGCCGCCGCGGGCCGTCGTGAGGGGGCCGAGGGTGTCGAGGACGAGGTCGGCCATGGCCTGCCGGTCGCGGGTGAGGACGGGGTAGACGAGCAGGTCGGCGGCGCGCAAAACCGGGTCCTCCAGCTCCAGGCGCTCGGCGAGTTCCAGGGTGTTGAGCGCTTCCTCGTAGGAGTGGACGACCCCGCCGGGGCCGGGCTGCGGGCGGCCGATGGCGACCCGGCCGCCGTCGGTGGCGGCATGGGCCTGCTTCGCGAAGTGGGCGAGGACCTCGTCCTGCGGGCCGGGCGCGATGCACAGCAGTCGGCCGTCCTTCGTGGTGAGCAGGATGTTGCGGTCGCCGAAGCGGGAGATGAGGGCGCGTTCCACCTGGCGGAGCACGGGGTCGCCCTCCTCGTAGGCGGCCGGGCCCTCGGCGACGGCGACGGCATGGGCGTGCGACAGGCGCAGACCGAAGCGTTCGGCGCGTTCGGCGAGGCGTCCGAGGTCGCTGCGGCCGTAGAGGAGGTCGTCGATGAACTCGCGGCGTGCGGCCTCCTCTTGTCGTACGGCCTGGCGCTGGGCTCGCTCGAAGCCCTCGGCGAAGGCGTCTATCGCCTGCTGTACGGCGGCCAGGACGCTGTCGGCCGATGTGGGACCGGCCGGCCAGGCCGCGCGCGCGGCGGCCAGATGGGCTCTGACCAGGTCTCGCAGCCCGTGGCCGGCCTCAGCCGCCTGCTCCCCGAGAGCCCGGCGCGAGGTGAGTTCCTCCCGGGTGAGGCGTCGGCCGGTGACCGCGACCTCGCCCAATATGTGGGCGTACCCCACCAGATACTCCTCGGGAATCTCCAACTCCGCCATCCTGCCTCCGAGTTCTCGACACGCCGCTACCGGTTTCCTGGCGGCTGACCGGCAGGCAGACCCTAGACAACCTTGCCGGAAACCGGCAATGCGCGGGTGTGTGCCGACGATGCAGGATGGGTCGCGGGGAGCACTACGGAGCTTTCGGTGCCGGACACCGGCAGGTGTCCGGCACCGGAAGTCACCGCGAACGGTGCGCCGCCGAGCGTGGTCGGACGGGCAGTGCGGACGGGACGGGGGGTACGGCGTGCGGACGTTGCTCTCGGTCGCCACCGGCCCGCCCACGATCCTTTTGACCACCGCCCTCGTGGTGGTGCTGTGCTTCTGGTTCCTCGTCGCCGCGGGCTTCACCTCGGCCGGCGGTTTCGACGCGGACGCGGACCTCCGTGCCTGGGGCATGGAGGGGGTACCCGTGGCGGTGGCCGTCTCGACGCTCACGGCCGTGGCCTGGTTCCTGAGCGTCGGGGGCGTCCTCCTGTCGGCCGTGTTGGCGCCGCCGTGTCCCGCCACCGGGCTGCTGGGCATGGTCCTGCCCGTCGCGGCCGTGCTCGTCGCGTGGCGACTGACCCGCCTGCTCGTACGGCCCCTGCACCGGCTCTTCCCCGACGAACCCGCTTCGCTGCCTGAAGCGGATGCGGCACTCCCAGGCCGTCAGGGCAGGGTGGCGATGTAGTAGGCGTTGAGGGGGTCGCCGTCCACGGAGGTGACCTCGACGTCCGCGAAGCCGGCTTCCCTGAGCATCCGAACCGCCGTCTCCTGACCCCAGACCGTGCCCAGCCCCGCTCCGCCGGTGCTGAGCGAGGTCGTCATGCAGTAGAAGACGGAGAATCCGAAGAGCGCGGGTCCGAAGGGATGGCCGATGTTGTCCTCCAGGTTGCTGGAGGCGGCGATGTCACCCATGAGGAACGTGCCGTCCTCGGCCAGAGCCCGCCGGATCGCCTCCAGCGTCTCGGTCGGCCGTGCCAGATCGTGGATCACGTCGAAGGCGGTGATGAGGTCGTAGGTGCCGCTGATCTCCGTCGAGTCGCCGAGGGTGTAGTGGAGGTTGCCCAGCCCGGAGAGGGCCGCCCGCGAGCGGGCGGTGCCGATCCCGGCTTCCGACTGGTCGACGCCGTGGAAGCGGCTGGCGGGGAAGGCCCGCGCCAGCACGAGAGGAGCGTGCCCTTGGCCCGTGCCGACGTCGAGGACGTCGATGCCGTCGCGCAGCCGTTCCGCGAGTCCCGGCACCAGCGGCACGATCGTGTCGACCAGTGCTTGGTCGTAGACCCGGGCGGTCTCCTCGGCCTGAAGGGCCTGGAAGCGCGGATAGGCCGAGTACGGCACGCCTCCACCCTCGTGGAAACTGCGCACGACCTGCTGCTCGACCTCGGCCATGAGCGCGATGTAGGGCATCATCCCGGCCAGGCAGTCCGGGCCGGCCGCGGTCGTCAGCGACGCGGCGTGCTCGGGCGGCAGCGTGTAGCGCCGGCTCCCCGGTTCGTACTCCACGAATCCGCCCACGACCATGCCGCCGAGCCACTCGCGCACATACCGCTCGTCCAGATCCGCCGCCTCGGCGATCTCCGCACTGGTCGACGGTGGGAGCGAGGCCATGGTGTCGAACAGGCCGCACTGGTGGCCCACGCTGGTCAGCAGGGCGAGCGCGCCCTTGTTCAGTACGTCGACGACTTCACCCGCGAAGGCCTCCTGCCTCGCACGGTCCGGGCGGGCCTCGCGTGTTTCAGGCGTGGACATGATGGCTCCTTCCGCCGGAGCGGCTGAGGCACAGGGCCGAGACGAGCCGTGTTTGTCATGCTACGCCCGCATTCAGGCGGGTTCTCGGGCGTGGTCGACCCGCGACTGCACGGTGCGCCGGACATGCTGCGCCACCACGCCGGGATCCGCGTTCACGGGACCGGGCTGCCGGGGGTCGCGGTGATGCGGTGGTGCGCTATCGGGCCACCGGTGGTGCGCGGATACGCCATCCGAGGTGACAGCGGAGCCCTAGCGTTCGGGCGGAGGCGACGAAAGCCGCTGTCGTGCTGATCGCCTTCCCTTGCCTTGCCGGAAACGCCCCGGCGCCGTCAGAACACCAGGAGTCAGTCATGTCCGATGTCGCCGAGCCGGTCCGTCCGGTTCTGGAGCCTGCCGCGCAGTCCTTCGTGGAGGCCACGGCGAATCCGCCCTACCTGTTCGACCTGGCGCCGGCCGAGGGCCGTAAGGCGGTCGACGAGGTGCAGTCCGGTGACATAGCCGAGCCGGACGTCGACGAGGAGTGGATCACCGTCTCCGGCGGCCCCACGGGCAGCGTCCGTGCCCGCATCGTCAGGCCCGCCGGGGCCGAGGGCGCCCTGCCCGTCGTCCTCTACATCCACGGTGCCGGCTGGGTCTTCGGCAACGCCCACACCCACGATCGTCTGGTCCGTGAACTCGCCGTCGGCGCCGACGCGGCCGTGGTCTTCCCCGAGTACGACCTCTCGCCCGAGGCCCGTTACCCCGTCGCCATCGAGCAGAACTACGCCGTCGCCCGCTGGATCGTCACCCAGGGCGCGACCAAGGGCCTGGACGGTGCCCGGCTCGCGGTGGCCGGTGACTCCGTCGGCGGCAACATGAGCGCCGCCCTGACCCTCATGGCCAAGGAACGCGGCGACGTCGCCCTGGTCCAGCAGGTGCTGTTCTACCCCGTGACCGACGCGAGTTTCGACACCGTCTCCTACCACCAGTTCGCCACCGGCTACTTCCTGCGCCGCGACGGCATGCAGTGGTTCTGGGACCAGTACACGACGGACGAGACCGAGCGGGCGCAGATCACCGCCTCCCCGCTGCGCGCCACCACCGAGCAGCTCACCGGTCTGCCCCCGGCCCTGGTCATCACCGGCGAGGCCGACGTCCTGCGCGACGAGGGCGAGGCCTACGCCAACAAGCTCCGCGCGGCAGGCGTCCCCGTCACCGCCGTCCGATTCCAGGGCATCATCCACGACTTCGTGATGCTGAACGCCCTGCGCGAGACCCACGCCGCCGAAGCCGCGATCACCCTTGCCGTCACCACCTTGCGCGGCGCCCTCGGCACGGCATGAGCTGACAAGGAGTCGTCGACGCACTCCAGCCTGACGCCCTCGCCGCTCTCGCACGCCGCCACCGTCGCGGACCTCATCCATGGCGCCGTACACGCGACAGGCTGATCGGCTCTGCCCGGCGGTGTCACCGCGGCGACCGCGGTGACACCGCCCTGCACACCTCACGAACCGCGCCACACCGCCGGGCCAACCGGCCACGTTCCGAAGGAAGTCCGTCATGTCCAGCACCGAAAAGCCGACCGTCGTCCTCGTCCACGGCGCCTTCGCGGACGCCTCCAGCTACGCGCGTGTCATCCCTCTGCTGTTGGACCGGGGCCTGGACGTCGTCGCCCCGGCCGTTCCGAACCGCAGCCTGACCGGCGACGCCGCCTATGTCGCCTCGGTCGTCCGGCAGATCCCGGGCCCGGTGGTCCTGGTGGGTCACTCCTACGGCGGTGCCGTCATCACCGTGGCGGGTGTGGAGGAGAACGTGACGGCGCTGGTCTACCTGGCCGGATACGCCCTGGAGAAGGGCGAGAGCCTGGGCGAGCTGCAGGGCCGTTTCCCGGACTCGGACCTGGCCACGGCACTCGTCTACACGCCGTTCCCGATCGAGGGCTCCACCGAGACGGGCACCGATGTGTCGGTGCGGGTCGACCAGTTCCCCGCGATCTTCGCCGCCGATGTCGAGCCCGGCCTGGCCGCCGTGCTGGCCGTCTCGCAGCGCCCGCTGGCCGCGCAGGCGTTCGCCGACGCGGCCCCGGCGGCGGCCTGGAAGACCAAGCCGTCCTGGGGGCTGGTCTCCTCCTCCGACCGCACCATCAACCCCGACGTGGAACGCTTCGGCTACCAGCGCGCCGGCATGACCACCGTCGAGGTCGACTCCTCGCACCTGGTGATGCTTGCCCACCCCGAGCGCGTCGTCGCCCTGATCGAGGAGGCCGTCAAGGCCACCCTCACCAAGTGAGCTTGGCCGCACGGCCCGCCCCGACGAGCAGCACCCCAGGGATCAGGACGCCAGCAGCGCCGGCCGGCTGGGGTGCGGCGGTCGCGGCTGGTTCCGCCGTGGCCGCCCGAGGCCGGTTGCTCCGGCCGCTCCGGCAGTGCTCCGCCGGGGGTGGCGCGGCCGGCCCGTCCCGCGGTCCGTTCTAGGTGCCGTCCGGTCGGTCCGGCCGCGGCACATTGCCCAGGGCGTCACGCAGTTGGGCACGGCCGGTGATGTTCAGCTTGGGAAAGACCTTGTGCAGATGGAAGCCGATGGTGCGCGGAGACAGGTAGAGCCGGGCACCGATGTCCCGGTTGGTCAGGCCCTCCGCGGCGAGTTGGGCGATCTGGAGCTCTTGCGGGGTCAGGTCGGCCAGGGCTTCGGGCGTCGTCGGATCCGTCACGGCGACGCCCGCGGCGCGGAGTTCGGCGGTGGTGCGCTCGATCCAGGGGCGTGCGTCGAGCCGTTCGAAGATGTGCAGGGCGGTGCCGAGCAGGGGGCGGGCCTCCGCGGCCCGCCGGTGCCGCCGCAGCCACTCACCGAAGTCCAGGTGCGCGAGCGCGTACTCGAAAGGCCACCGGACGTTGCCCGAGTCGGCGGTCGCCGCACGGAAATGGGCTTCCGCGTCCTCGGGACCGCTCAGCAGGGCCGCAGCACGATGGAGAATCGCGTTCAGCCGGGCGGAGCGGGACGGGCCCAGGGCCTTCTCGGCCGCGCGGCGCACGGTGCGGGCGTCGTCCGTCTGGCCGGCGCGCACGGCCGCGGAGGCCAGGTCGGCGAGGTAGTAGTAGGAGGCGTGGTAGTGCACGGGGGAGGGGCGGAAGTCCTGGGTGAAGACGCGCCGCAACTGCTCGTACGCCGCCTTGTGGTCGCCCTCGGCGAGGGCCGCCATGCCGAGCGCGTGGCAGTGCCGAACGTACAGACTGCGGGACTTGCGCAGGTCGGCACCGCGAACGGCCTCGCCGGCCTGCGCACGCGCCGCTGCGGGCTCCCCCCGCACGGCGCGCAGTGTGGCCTGAAGGATCGGTGATCCCACGGTGACGTTGTCCGCGCCCGCTTCGGCGGCCATCCAGAAGGCCTCCTCGGCGGCGGAGCGTGCCGCCGTCCACGCACCGCTCTCGAACAGCGCGAGGGCGTGGGCCTGCGCCGCGGTGGCGTTCGCCCCGGCGGTCGCGGCCCGCCGCAGATGTTCCAGCGCCTTGCCGAGCAGACGCACGGCCAGGTCGGTTTCGTCCAGGATCCAGGCCACGGCGCCGAGCACGACGAGGTCGGACAGTGAGGCACCCCGCGAGGTGCCCACCGCGTGGGTCAGGCGCTTCAGGAGCTCCTCCCGGTCCGTGAACGGATCGCCGACGGCCAGTGTCCAGAGGCAGTCGCTCCTGTCCGGTCGCGGCGTCATGAAAGCGCTGATACGCGCCAGTTCGGCCCGGTAGAAGGGGTCGCCGGAGTTGTAGGCCGGGGTCGAGGCCGTTCCCAGCGCGTCCAGTGCCAGATCCGGTGCCTGCGTGGCCATGGACTCGGCCACCGGAAGCAGGAAGGCCAGGGCGTCGTCGTGCCGGAGGGTCACCGCCAGGGACCAGCCGCCGCGCAGGGACGCTTCGGCGAGGAGCCGGGGGTCGTCCGTCAGGGTGTCGACGCGGGCCGCGATCTCCCCGACCCATTGCGGATGCCCCGCGTACATCGCCGACGCGGCGGCGGTGAGCAGGCGCCTGGCACGCAGGTCCGGCTCCGGGGTGAGTTCCGCGGCCCGCTCCAGCGCGGTGGCCGCAGCCGCGTAACCACCGCGACGGCGGAAGCGTTCCGCGCTCTCGGCCAACGCGCCGGCGACGTGTTCGTCCGGGCCGAGCGCGGCGGCGGCGAGATGCCAGGCGCGACGATCGGGCTCATCGGCGAGCACGGCGGCGAGCGCCAGGTGGGCCTCACGGCGTTCGCCGAAGGGTGCGGCCTGGTACACCGCTGAGCGGACCAGCGGATGGCACAGATGCGCCTGGCCGCTCTCGACGCGCACCAGCCCTGCCTCCTCGGCGGGCCGCCACACCTCCGGTCCGTCCAGGTCGGGGGCGGCGCGGACGACGTCCGCAAGCCGGGCGGTGCCGGCTGCCGCTGCCAGGAGCAGTACCCGCCGTGTGGCGTGCGGCAGGGTGGGCAGGCCGGCGGCGAACAGTCGCTCCAGCCGATCGGTGAGGGGAAGCGAGAGCGAGTCGATCCAGCCGGTTCTGCGGCTCCCGCGGCCCTTGGCGAAGGCCCGCGTGAGCTCGATGAGGGCCAGCGGATTCCCGGCCGCCTGCTCCAGGATCTGGGACCGGGCCCGGCCCCGTGGCGGATGCGGCTGCCGGTCCAGCAGGATCCCCGCCGCGGCTCGCTCCAAGGGCCCGGCGGTCAGCTGCGGGAAGTCACGATCGAAGCGTGCAGGCACCGCGTCGTCACGAGCGGCGAGCACCATGGCCACGCGTTCACCCTCAAGGCGCCGCGCGATGAACGCGAGCACGTCCAGTGAGCCGACGTCCAGCCACTGGGCGTCGTCGACGACGATCACCACCGGGCGTTCCGTCGCCGCGTCGGAGATCAGGGTCAGCACGCCGACCCTGATCATCAGCGGGTCCGGTCCTTGTGACCCGTCTTCGTCCCGGGTACCGAAAGCGCGGTGCAAGGCGTCACGCTGCCGCGAGGGGAGGCGATCGGCACCGGAGAGGACCGGACGCAGGAGCTGATGCAGGCCCGCGAAACCGAGGTCCTGCTCGCCTTCGCAGCCTCGCACCCGCAGGACGCGCAGGCCGCGGGCCGCGGCCTGCGAGGCGGCCCATTCGACGAGGGTGCTCTTCCCCGCTCCCGGCTCACCGGTCACCACGAGCACCTTCGGCTCGCTGCCGCCCGCATCGTCGATCAGCTGAGCGATCCGCGCCAACGCGCCGTCCCTGCCGAGGATTTCCGGCGCGCGTGCCCGGTCCCTACCGAAGTCCATGCTTTCCCTTGCCTGTTCGGCCGCCCGGCGAGCCAGTGGCGACCGAATTGCCTGCTCATCACTGTGCGGCCATCCTGCCAGGCCCCGTCGGGGGATGACCGGTCACATGACAGAAGCGGTGCCGTGCGGGTCCCTGGCATCATCCACGTACGGGGCACAGTGCATACGTCGTCGACCTGTTCCCCGGCGAATCGGCGCGGCCCGGCGATCTCGGGCACGGCCACGGGGGAGCGGAGCGGAATGACGGACACCGAGGCGAGGACTGCGGCAGCCTGCGCTGAAGGAGACGGTCCCAGCGGTTGCGGGTCCGCCACCGTGCCCATCGGCCGGGAGGCGGAGGCCGACCGCCTTCTGCGGTGCCTCGACGTGGACAGTGGCCTTCCGCGGGCTCTGCTCCTGCTCGGAGAGACCGGAACCGGTAAGTCCCGGCTGTTGCGGTTCGCCGAGGAACGGGCCGGGGGACGCGGCATCCGCGTTCTGTCGGCGCAGGGTTGGGGCTCCGGGGAACCCCAGCCGTTCTCCTTCCTGTATCAGCTTCTCCTTCCGGTACTCGGCGAGCTCGATACGCTGGCGGACCGTCAACGACGGGCGCTTCGCACGGTCTTCGGACCGGCCCCGGAGGCCGGACCGCCGGAGGGGAAGGCCGTACGCGCCGCGGTCCTGGCACTCCTGGGTCACATCGCGCAGGCAGGGCCGCTCCTGCTGTCCGCGGACGACCTCCAGGACGCGGACCAGGACTCCGCGGACGTCCTCTTCTTCCTGACACGGAGCCTGACGGGCCAGGCCGTCACCATGCTGTTCACCGCACGCGGAGAGGCCCCACCGCCCGGAACCCCCGCGGATCTTCCCGTGCTGAGGCTCGGCCCGCTGTCCCCCGCGGCGTCGGCCCGGCTCCTCGACGCGCAGCCCGGCGCACCCACCGGGAGGGCCAGGCTCGACCTGCTGCGGCAGGCGGAGGGGAACCCGCTGGCGGTGATCGAACTGAGCCGGGCGGCACACCGGCCGACCGGAGCGGCACAGGCCGGCGCCGAAGCACGGCAGATCTCACGGATCCAGCAGTTGTTCACCGCACGTCTGGGCGCCCTGCCGGACCGGACGCAGCGCGCACTGCTGTACGCCGCGGCCGCGTCACGGGAGGAGGAGCTCACGACCGTCATGGCCGCCTTGGGCACCCATGACCTCGCCGTCTGGGAACCGGCGGAGAAAGCCGAAGTGGTCATCATCACCGGTGGCCGGATCGCCTTCCGCAATCCGCTGATCCGCACGGCGGCCTACCACTGGCACCCCGCGCGGCTGCGGCAGCGAGCCCACCGGGATCTGGCCACCGCGAGCGGCCAAACCCCCACGCATCGCGCCCGGCACCTGGCCGCGGCAGCCATCGGCCCGGACGAGGCGGTGGCCACGGCCCTGGAGGAGGCCGCCACCCTGGCCCAGCGGGCCGAGGACCGCTTCACCTCGGCGAAGATGCTGGAACAGGCCGCGCGCCTCAGCTCCAGCGACCGCGACCGAGCGCGGCGTCTGTCCAAAGCGCTGGACGCCGCGAGCGACTTAGGGGACCCGGGATGGACACGGGACCTGTACGCGCAGCTCACCCGGGTGACCGGCGATCCGGAACTCCTGTGCGGCGCGGCCTGCGCCATGAGCGCGGCGCTGTCGCTTCTCTCGTTCCAGCGGGAGGCCTTCGACCTGCTGCTCGACGTGTGGCGGCGAACGCCCCCGACCAGCGCCACCACGTCGTTCGCGGTGGCCGCGACCGCCGCCGGGATCTTCCGCCACTCCGGGCTGCCCGAGCACCGGCTTCGACTGCCGGACGTGCTCGACCACGCGGTACGGGCCGCGCAGGCCGAGCACGACCGGTGCGCACGGCAGGACGGACCCGGTCACGAGCCCGCCGGCCCCGGAGTCCTTGCCTCCCTGGAGGCCGCCGTGGCCCTGGCGATCGATCCGGCCGCGCATGCCGACGGCGCGTCGCGAAGGCCGGCCACCCCGCACGCCGGACCACCCGGGGCCCGCCTGCCCCGCCTGCTGACGACCGCCTGGGTCGCCCACTACACGGACGAATCGGACCTGTGCGCGGAGCAGTACCGGCAGGCGGGCGCGCGACGAGGCACCCACGGGACGCCGGGCCCGCGCGCATGGACGATCGCGACCCAGGTGGACACCCTCATCGGCGTCGGACGGTGGACCGAAGCCGAGGCGGTGATCGAGGAGGGCCGCTCCGACGCCGCCGTCCACCGGATGCCCCGCGTCGAGTCCGACCTCGAAGCGCTGGAGGCGACCCTGCGCGCACTGCGCGGCGAGACGATGCCGGAGATCCAGTTCACCGGGCCCCACTGGCGCTCCGTGAGCCTGGAGGAGAACCGGGCCACACACGCCAGAATGCTGCGCGCCGACGGGCTGACGGCGATGGTTCTCGGGGACGGGGACCGCGCCTTCCGGCACCTGCGGGCCTTGTTCGGGCAGGACGGCTCGCCCCTCGATCCCTTCCTCTCGCCGCGCTGTATCAGCGAACTCGCCGCAGCCGCGCAGCGCATCGGCCGACAGCGGGAGGCGGCACGGATCCTCCGGCGGGTACGGGAGCGCCAGGGCGATCGGCCGACGACGCGTATGACGCTCCTCATGCATCATGCGGCGGCCCTCGTCGACGACGATGCCGACCCCGAACACCACTTCCGGCTGGCGCTGGTCAACACGCAAGGAGAACAGTGGCCCTTCGAGCGGGCCCAGGCGCGACTGCACTACGCGATCTGGCTGCGCAGACGCCGAAGACCCCTGGACGCTCGCACCCAGCTGTCCGCCGTGCTGGAGACCGCGACCCGGCTCGGCGCCAAGCACCTCGCCGCGTCGGCCCGCAACGAACTGCGCGCCAGCGGGGCTGCCGACGTCTCCGCCTCAGCCGACCGTCTGGAGGCACTGACCGCCCAGCAACAGCAGATCGCCCGGCTGGCCGCGAAGGGACTGTCGAACCGGGAGATCGGCGAACGGCTCTTCCTTTCGCCCCGTACGGTTGGCTCACACCTGTACAACGCCTATCCCAAGCTCGGGATCAGCAGTCGCCACCAACTACGGGACCTGCTGCACGGCAGGTGACGCACACCGAACCAGATCACCGAAGGCCGAGCGAGAGGCGAACCGGATGCAGCCGGGTCCCCACAGGGCAGCGGGCGGACAGCCCCGATCGGCCGTGATCCTCGATCCGCTGGTGCAGCGGCTCGTCGACGCGGCCATGACGCCGCCCTTTCTGCACGAGCTGGGACCCGAGGACGGCCGGCAGGCCCTGCGAGAGTCCCAGACGGTCCGCGTCGACGACTTCGGCGTGGACGTCGCCTTCCACGTGGCGCCCACCGGGCCCACGGGACTGGTGGGTTTCCGGATCTTCAGGCCGGCCGGCGCGACGGGCCCCCTGCCCGCCGTGCTCTACGTTCACGGGGGCCGGTGGATGCTGGGAGACGGCCAGACCCATGCACGGCTCGTCAGCGAGCTGGTGTGCAGTGCGGGCGTCGCCGCCGTCGTCCCCGAATACAGCCGCACCCCGGAGGCCCGCTACCCCGTCGCCGTCGAGGAGTGCTACGCCCTGATGAACCGGATCGTCCGCCAGGCCGGCGAACTCGGTCTCGACGCCGACCGTCTGGCGGTCGCCGGAGACTGCGCGGGCGCCACCATGGGCACGGCCCTCACCTTGATGGCGAAGCTGCGCAGCGGCCCGAAAGTCCGCGCCCAACTGCTGTACTACCCCCTCACCGACGCCCACTGCGACAGCCCCTCACAGCGGGAGTTCGCCACGGGCTATCTCCTCACCCGGGAAGCCCTGCGCTCGTACTGGCGGCAGTACGCCGATCGTTCCGGGCAGCAGGACGAGCCGACCGCGTCCCCGTTGCGTGCGGGTCTGGCGGAACTCGCCGGGCTGCCGCCGACGATGGTGATCACGGCGGAGGCGGATGTGGCGCGGGACGAGGGCGAGCGGTACGCGGATCGGCTGCGCCACGCCGGCGTCGCGGTGACCGCGGCCCGGTTCCTGGGCACCATTCACGACTTCGTGTCCCTGAACCCGCTGCGCGACAGCCCGCCCACGCGGGCGGCCGTGCTGCTGGGTGCGTCCTTCCTCCGCAGCCACCTCCGGTGAGGACGGCTGACGGATCAGCCCGTCCGGAGGGCGTGGGAGGACAGGACCAGTCGGCCGACTGATGCGTCCGCCGCCGGTCGAAGGCACCCTGGCCGGTATGTCAGCGATTCTCAGTTCCGTCCCGGCGGACACCGGCCGCGACGGCCACGAAGCCACAGGGCGATGTCGAGGGCGGGTGCTGTCCACCAGAGCCGTGCCTCTCGACGAAAGTCTGGAGTTCTGGCAGGACGCCGTTCTCACCCAGCTCGTCGGGATGGAGATCCGCGCGGAGGGCAGGACGTACGACGCCACCATGCGCGCCGATCACCTGGGCGACCTCGGGATCACCACGGTCGAGGGCGACCCGGGGATGGTCCACCGCACCCCTCGCTTCATCGCCCGTGGCGACGGTCACGAGGTGTGGGCCGTCGTCCTCACCCGGGGCCTGGCCCAGATCGAGCATGACGGCCGTGCCACCGAGCTACGGCCGGGCGACGTCACGTTCTTCGAGACCATTCGCCCCTCCCGCACACGGTTCCCGCAACGATTCCAGCTGAAGATCTACGCCGTGCCGCGCAGTCGTCTGGGCCTGCCGGAGGCGGACATCAGGCAGATCACGGCACGGCCGATCCGTCCGGAGGCCGGGCTCGCCGCTTTGCTCTCGCCGTTCATGTCGCGCCTGGCCGACGCGTCCGATGTCTGCTCCCCCTCCGCTGCCCGGCAATTGGCCGGCAGTGCCGTCGATCTGCTGGCCGCCACGGCCGCGCAGCAAGTCGGTGCGGAACCGACCAGCCTGCCCGGCGCCGACCGTGTCCTGCTGCTGCGTATCCAGAGGTTCATCCGCTGGCACCTGGCGGACCCGCAGCTCGGCCCCGAGTACATCGCACGGGCCCACCACATCTCGGTGCGCTACCTGCACCGCCTGTTCACGGGGCAGGGCACGACGGTCAGCCGCTGGATCCGAGAACTCCGCCTGGAGGAGTGCCGTAGGGAGCTGACGACCCGGCGCGCCGGTGTGGGCAGCGTCGCCCGACGCTGGGGCTTCACCAGCACAGCCCATTTCGGGCGGGTGTTCCGCAGACAGTACGGCACCTCCCCGACCGAGTGGATGCACCACCAGCACGACCGGCGCTCCCACGAGAAGGACGGGTGACATGCCGGGCGACACACCGCTGACGGCTGATGCGCCGCACGTCGTCCTGTCCATGGACACGGTCCGCCCCGCGGACAGACTGCCGGCCTGGAAGCAGGCCCTCGCGAAGGCCTACGTCGATCTGGACCTGGCCCTGCGGGAAGAACCGGAGTCCTGGACGGGCTTCCTCAGGGCGCACCGGCTGGGATCACTTCAGGTGGCGACCGAGGAGTCCGGCCCCGTGAAGGTCGTCCGGACCGCGCAGGGCGCGGCGACGGACGGCCACGCGTACCTCTTCGCCCGCATCCAGCTGGAGGGTACGGCCGTCCTGGAACAGGACGGCCGTACCGCGCATCTGCGCTCCGGAACCCTCGCCTTCCATGACGCGAGCCGGCCGTTCACCCTCGTTCTGCCGGAGCCTCATCGGGCCCATGTCCTGATGCTGCCCCGCCCGATGCTGAGACTGGGCGAACCCGAGATCCGCCGTCTCACCGCGAGAGCCGTCGGCGACCCCCAGGACGGCCCGCCCGCGCGGATACTGCCGCTCCTGTCCGGACTGGCACAGGAGATCGACTCCGTCTCCCCGCCCGTGCGCGAGAGACTCGCGCGCACCGTCGCGGACCTCCTGTCCACCCTGGCCGAGGAACTCCTCGCCACAGACACCCGGGCGGCGGGCGGGTCGGGTCCCGAAACAATCCTCGACCGGATCAAGGAGACCATCGAGACCCGGCTCGGTGAACCAGAGCTCACCCCGCGGCTGCTCGCCGACGAGCATCACATCTCCCTGCGCTACCTGCACAAGCTCTTCCACGCACAGGGCATTTCGGTGAACGGCTGGATACGCCGACGGCGCCTCGACGCGTGCAGAACCGAGTTGGCCCGCCCTGGCTCGGCCCACCTCACCATCTCCGCGGTGGCCGCCCGTTGGGGATTCATCAGTCCCTCCCACTTCAACCATGCCTTTCGCACGGCCTACGGGATGTCGCCGACGCAGTGGCGCGCGACCGCCGAGGCGAAGCGGCGCCAGAACGCCGACGGCCGACCGGTTCCGACCGGCCTGGCACGGGGCCGCCCGGGAGAACGCCGAGCAGGCTGACCTGGCCTACCCCGCCCTCTTCCTGCCCCAGGGCAGCAAGGCCGTGATGGGCCGCCCCGGGGACCGATATTGCGCGCAGATCCCGTTGCACGGGCGGCCGGGGCACGGGGCTCCAGTCGTGGAGGGCGGGGCCCGTTCACCGGCTGCGCCCGTTCTCGGTGCGACCCGACGCCCGGCGTCGACTGCGTCGGCTTCCCGACGTGTCCTACCGTTGTGCGCTGAACGGCAGTTGGCGTGCAGTCGGCTCTCCCGTGATCACGTGTACAGAACGCGGCCTCCTGCGCGCAAAGTTCTCCCCGCACCATCGGCATGTCCACGACGTCGATCAAGGAAGCGCTTGTGAGAACACACCGCATCGGATGCAGAACCGCCGCCCTCGTCCTGTCCACCGCCGCGCTCTTCCTGTCGGCCCCCGCCCAGGCCGGGGCCGACGGCGGGAGCCTGCCGACGGTGACACCCGCCAGCGAGACCCCCGCCCTCTACGACGACGAGGCGGGCGGCAACTCCGACGCCGACGATCCGGCGATCTGGCGCAACGCTGCCGACCCCGGCCGCAGCCTCGTCATCGCGACCGCCAAGGAGGGCGGACTGCGGGTGTACGACCTGGGTGCCCGCCTGGTGCAGTCGCTGCCCGCGCCCCGTCCGGCCGCGGAGGACGACGCACCGGGCCGGTACAACAACGTCGACCTCGTCACCGGTCTGCGCACCACCACCGGCCGGGCCGACGTGGCCGTGGTCAGCGACCGCGGCAACGACCGCCTGCGGATCTACCGCATCGACCCGTCCAGGCCCGGCGGCCCGCTGACCGACATCACCGACCCGGCCGCCGCCCCGGTCTTCTCCACCGACCAGGCGGACATCAACGACCAGCGCACCGCATACGGCCTCGCCACCTGGCAGGACAAGTCCACCGGGCGTACCTACGCGCTGGTCAGCCGGCGGGAGCGGACCCGCCTCGCGCTGGTCGAGCTGAAGCCGACCGCGAGCGGGACCGTCACGTACCGGAAGGTCCGCACTCTCGACCTGCCCGCGTCCTTCCGCCTGCCGAACGGCACGATGTGGTCCCCCTGCGCGGAACCCGGTGAACTCCCGCAGGTGGAGGGCATGGTGGTGGACCCCGCCACCGGCACGCTCTACGCCGGCCAGGAGGACATCGGCATCTGGCGGATGCGCGCCGACCTCACCACCGAGCCGGTCCTGGTGGACAAGGTCCGCGAGTACGGCGTCCCCGGCGTCTACGACGAGGCGACCGAGGAGTGCACGGCCGGTGCCGACCCCGGCTTCGGAGGCGAGCGGCTCTCCGCGGACGTCGAGGGCCTGACGCTGTTTCAGGAGCCGGACGGCGACGGCTACCTCTTCGCCTCCAGTCAGGGTGACGACACCTTCGCCCTGTACGACCGTGAGGTCAGCGAGAACAACGAGTACGAGGGCGGCTTCCGTGTCGGCGCGGCCTCGGCGACCCTCGACGGGTCCGAGGAGTGCGATGGCGCCGCCGTCCTGAACGCACCGCTCGGCAGCCGCTACCCGAACGGCCTGCTGATCGTCCAGGACGGTCACGAGACCCCTGAGGTCCCCGACGGAGAGGGCGGCACGCGCACCGCGACCGGCTTCAAGTTCGTCGACCTGCGCGCCGTGGTGGACGCAGCCGACCTGTAGATCCGTTCCCGGCATGGACCTCACCGCTGCCGGGTGGCGAACGGCACCCGGCGGCGGGCCCCCGATGCCGGGCGCCCGCCGGGTCAGTCCCCGGCCGTGCGCAGCGGCTCGCCGACCCTCCTGAGGTGGCGCATCGCCTCCCGGTGCGAGGCGATCAGCCCGGTCCGGTGGTACGGGATGCCCAGTTCCGCGCAGTACCGCTCGGTGATGACCTGCGCCCTGGCGAGCGCGGGGGTCGGCATGCTGGGGAAGAGGTGATGCTCGATCTGGTAGTTGAGCCCGCCCATGAAGGCGTCGACCAGTGCGCCGCCCCGGACATTGCGCGAGGTGAGGACCTGGCGGCGCAGGAAGTCCAGCCGGGTCCCCTCTTCGATCATCGGCATCCCCTTGTGGTTGGGTGCGAACACCGAGCCGAGGTAGATGCCGAACAGGCCCTGGTGGACGGCGAGGAAAAGGAGCGCCTTGGCGGGGGAGAGGACGGTGAACAGGCCGCCGAAGTAGATCACGAAATGCGCCACGAGCAGCGTGCCCTCGAGTGCGGGCCTTTTCACCGACCGGCTTTTCAGAGCCCGGAAACTGCTGAAGCTCAGATTCAGGCCTTCCAGGGTCAGCAGCGGGAAGAAGAGTACGGCCTGATGCTTTCCGACGAAACGCGGCAGACCCCGGGCCTTGCGTGCCTGCCGGCGCGACCAGACGAGAATGTCCGGTGAGACGTCCGGGTCCTTCCCCTCGTGATTGGGATTCGCGTGGTGCCGGGTGTGCTTGTTCATCCACCACCCGTAGCTCATGCCCAGCAACAGGTCGGCGACCAGCAGCCCCCCTGCCTCGCTGGGCCGTCGGCGGGAGAAGACCTGTTGGTGGGCGAGATCGTGGGCGGCCAGTCCGAGCTGGCCGAAGACCACGGCCAGGGCGACGGCGACGAACAGCTGGCCCCAGCTGTCCCCCAGTGCGAGAAACGCGCCGACACACCCCGCGAGAGCGAGGGCGACCAGTCCGAAACGGACGGTGTAATACAGCGGACGGCGCCGGAGAAGCCCGGCCTCGGTTATACGCCGAGACAATTCGGAGAAGTCGCTTCCCCTGTTCTGATTCTGTCGTCCCCCTTGCGTCGGCGGGTCCACCGGAAGCACCATCGATTTGGTCATGGGGCTCAGTATCCGGATCTTTCTCCCGCGGCAGAATGGCGGCCACCCCCTTCCAGGGGGTGGAGTTGGCACCACCATCCTTCCGGGGGAAGACCGCAGCCGGGGCCGATGAGCCGAGCCGTTCCCCTGGGCCCCTGGGGGAAGTCACCCGGTCAGGTGGGTGACCACCGACTGCATCGCATGGTGCAGGGCCGGGCGGGTCTCCTCTGGAGGGTTGAGCGTTTCGAACCCGTGGTGGCCGTTGGGGACGTCGACCAGTTCGAGTCGCACCGCGCAGTCCTTGGCCGCGGTCACGAACGCATCGACGGTCGCGGCGATCTCGGGTGTCTCCCGCCCGGCGCGGAGGAGGACCATGGGCAGGGGCCCCGCCTGATCGACCGCCCTGGCCGGGTGGAAGCGGCTGCCGACCATCCCCCAGGCGGGAAGAGGGGCCAGGACGGGGTAGGAAGCGGCCAGGCAGCGCAGCCAGGCGGGGGGCTGGGTCAGCCAGTCCGTCATGAGGAGGCCCCCGCCGGAGAAGAACCACAGAGCGATCCGGTCGGCGTCCACCCGGGCGTCGGACCGCACCAGTTCCACCCCGGCGGCGATGTCCGCGGCGGCGCGTTCGTAGTCCGCGACATCGTGGAGGCGGTGGTCGAGGGTCACGCCGACCATGCCCTCGGCGGCGGCCAGGCGGGCGTAGCCCACCAGGGTCGGCCACTCGCGCGGGCGTGGCCGCGCTCCGGCGGGCACCGGTCCGCCGTGCACGAAGACCACGGCCGGCCGCGGGCCCTCGCCGTCGGGGACGTACAGATCGACATGACCTTTGCGGTCGCGAGGCAGCTCGGGCACGTCCAGCGGGAACGGGCGGAGGTGGGCAGGCGCCGGCGCGTCGCCATCGGCCGGCCGCAGGCGGTGCCCCTCACCGGCCGCGGCCCGCAGCAGGACGTCTGCCAGTGCGGCGGGGCAGGACAGCATCGGCCAGTGCCCGGTGGGCAGTTCGAAGAAGGTGACCTGAGGTTCCGTCAGGACGGCCAGAGCGGGGTCACCGAAGTCGACGAGCCTCTGCACCATGCCGATACTGGCGCCGTTTCGGGTGCACAGCACGCCCGTGACGGGGACCGCGGCCACCGCTCCGGTCAGCCGCAGCGGCTGGAGCAGGGTACCCAGCGGCTGCGGCGCTGCCAGGGCGGTCAGCCGGTCCATTGCCGCCTCGCTCACGTCGGCGGTGCTGCCCCAGCGCTCCCACTCGTCACGGGCCGGTGCGGGAAGCACCCCCTCGCGCTCGCCTGCCTCGGCGCGTTCGGCCAGCCGCGCGCGCAGTGCCTGGTCCGGCACGGCGGCCAGCGCCGGCACGCCGTTCTGCGGCATTCCGCAGTCCAGGTACACGACGCGTGCGATGCGTTCCGCCCGCCGATCGGCGGCGCCGAGCACCGGATGGATCCCGTAGTCGTGACCGACGAGCACGATCTCCCGCCCGGATGTCACGTCCACCGCGTCGATCGCCGCGATCACGTCCTCGATGTGCGTCTCGAGTCCGACGTGCGCCGGCGCGGCGGGCCGGGCCGGGTCGATGCCGGTCAGCGGGACCGCGTGCGCCGAGCTGCCCGCCGCGGTCAGCCGCGCGGCCGTCTCCTGCCAGACATGGGCCCCGGTGAACGCACCCGCCACCAAGATGAACACCTGCACAAAGCCCTCCCCGGGTCCGTCACATGGCGCCGCGCCGGTCGCGTACGCCATCGTCCGCGGGCCGCGGCGTGTGCCCGGCCCGGGCACCGGTACCGTAGGAACTCCCCTTAAGGGAGGTTCAACTGTCCACGTCACCCGAGCCGTTGTGGAGCATCGGAGAGCTCGCCGAACGCGCCGGTGCCACCGTGAAGACCGTCCGCTTCTACTCCGACCAGGGCCTGCTCCCCGAAGCCGCCCGCAGCAGTGGCGGACACCGCCGCTACGGCGCCCAGGCACTGGAACGCCTGCAGCTGATCCGCTCCCTGCGCGGCCTTGACCTGCCCCTGCCCGAGGTACGCCGCATCCTCGAGGACGAAGACGCGACCGGCCGTGCACTGGAGAACGCCGTAGACAGCCGCCTGCGTGAGCTCGGCAGTGAGGTGAAGACCCTGCGCTGGCGGGAGGCGGCACTCCAGCTGGTGCGGGACTGCCCGCCGGCTCAGCGTGCCGGTCGGCTCAGGCTGCTCAGCATGCTGAGCACGCCGCCGAGCACCGCACCCCTGGCCAGGTTCTGGCGCACCTGGCTGCCACCGCGGATGCCGCGCCCGGCAACCGCGGCATTCCTGGAGGTGGCCGTCCCCCAGCCGCCCGACGACCCGCACCCGTCCCAGGTACTCGCCTTCGCCCGGCTGAACGCCATGACGACGGCTCCCTGCCCGGGCGGTCGGCAGCCCCAACCGGAGGTGCACCGAGTGGCGGGGGCCGGCGGCGCCGCCCTGCTGTACGGGGGCCTCGTCGAAGCATTCGAACTTGCGGCCCCGCACCTGCGCCGGGCACGAGACCCGCATCCCGGCGAGGCGCTGGACGCCTACGTCGCGGCATACGCGAGCGCCTACCGCAGCCGCGACACCCACGACTTCCGCCGCTTGCTGGCGGCCCGGCTATCGGCCGAGCCGCGCCTGGACCGGTACTGGGAACTCGCCGCCATCGTCCTGACTCCGCCGGGCGGCCGCCCGCGGCCGACTCCGGGCTCCGCGGACGACTGGCTGCGCGCGGCACTGCAGCGGGACAACGCCGAAACGGCGTGAGTCACGTCCCATGAGGCACCCGGCGGATGCCGGCCGCCTGCGGAGGGCCGGACAACCGGCCCCCGGCCCGTCGGAAGAGCCGCTCAACGCACCGGGAAGCCACAGGAGTAGCCCTGTTCCTCGAGCCAGGGGAGGATCCGCCGCAGCGCCTCGACGGTCTGGGACCGGTCCCCGCCCGCGTCGTGGAAGAGGAGCGTCGGCCCGTTGGGCAGTTCCCGCTCCACGGTGGCGACGATGGCGTCCGTGCCAGGCCGCTCGAAGTCCTTGGTGTCCACGTTCCAGCCCAGGGGGCGCATCCCGCGGGAGGCGGCGAGCTTGCGGCTGTACGGAGTGAAGGCTCCTCCGGGAGCCCGGTAATACATCGGCCGGACGCCCCCGGACGCCTTGGTGATCATGCGTTCGGCGTCGAGGATCTGCCGGGACTGGTAGGCCTGGGAGTTCTTGTCCATGGCGGTGTCGTGCGACACGGAGTGGTCGCACAGGCGATGCCCGGCCGCGACCACCTTCTTCACCAGGTCCGGGTGGGCCTGTGCCTGCGTCCCCACCATGCAGAAGGTGGCTTTCACCCCGTACACCCGTAGTACGTCCAGCACTTGAGGTGTCCAGAGGGGGTCGGGGCCGTCGTCGATGGTGATGTTGACGCCGCGTGCCCCCTTCTCCGAGGCATGCGCGATGGTGGCGGCGACCGGCTTGGCGCCCCCGCCGGGCGAGACGGAGGCCGTCGCCTTCGGCGTTGAAGTGCCGGGGGCACCGGCCTGCGCGGTCCACACCGAGGCGCCGGTGGCCAGCACCGTCACACCGAGCGCCGCCCCGAGCACCTTGCCGTACCAGCCCCGCCCACCACTGTGCCGCGCCATGCCCGCCCCGCTCCGTCGAAGTTCCTCGCCCATCCCCGGCCACCTGCGGCCACCTGACAGGACGAAGGACGGCGGCTGGGGGATCCGTCCGTTACGGATCTCGGACAGTTCCGCAGGGAGTCACGGACAAGCCGGCGAGCAGCGGCCGCCGGCTCCGCATCCCACCGGGAAGCGACAGCCCGCAGTCGATCCCACATCCTCGACCCTTCGCCGATCGCGTCGACGACGCCTGCCGCGCGAGGTCAGCGGCGTCCGCGGCGGCGGATGCGTGGCCGTGGGCTCACTTCCCCGCGTCGGTGCGCAGACGGAGGTAGGCGGCCGTGAGGTAGGTGTGCGCCGGTGCCAGGGCGACTGCGGTCCACAGGAGCGCTGCCGTCGCCGGCGGGGTGAGCGCTCCGGCGGCGTGGGCGACGTAGGTGTTGCGGGTGAGGTCGGCCAGGACCGCCTCCCGCGCGGCGGTGTGCAGCGGCGCGGCGACCTGCTGAACCAGCAGCCAGACGGCGCCCGCGCAAGCGGCACTGAGCACGCAGGCACCCAACAGCCAGGGCAAGGCGGCCCGTTGCCGCATCAGCGACCACGACCGCCGCAGCGCGGCGCGGGGTGCGAGGCCGTCCACGGCGCAGGCGGCCGGCGCGAGCAGGAAGCCCGCGCGGAGCAGGACCGCGCTCGGGGCGAGCATCAGGGTGATCCCGGCCGGTGTGAACGGCCCTTCGCTGCTGAACGGGTCGATTCCGGTGAACGTGTCCACCGCGATGCCCAGTCCGACACAGAGGGCGCCGTTCGCCAGCACCGCCGACAGCACCAGGACGCCGCGCAGTACGCAGACCGCCGCGACCCCCGGTATCCGGGGCCGGGTCCGCCGCCACAGGCGGCGAGCTCCCATGGACGGGCGTTCCTGCGCGGTGGTGACGCACACCGTGCACGCCGCCTGCAGCACCGCGCCGACGAGGCCGGCGCTCAGCAACAGGGCGGGCAGTGCACCGAGGGCCGGCAGCAGCACCGCTTCGGGATGGGCGAAGTTGGGGTCTTCGGCCTGTTCGGCCGCGAGCTTGTCGTGCCACGCCTGCGCGAACTGGGGCCGGGCCAGGGCGAAGGCCAGCACCGTCGCCAGCAGTCCCGTCACAGCGGCAAGTGCGACGGTGCCGAGGATGATCAGTGGCAGGGATCCACTCTGCCGCCGCACGGCGGCGAAGACGGATTTCCCGGGCACTCCCGCGACGCTTTCCCGCCGACTCGGTGTCGGTCGGTTCATCAGCGCTCGATCTCCGTTCGGATGACTGCTTCGGCCACCACCGGTCACCTCGGCGGATCCTCTGCACGAGGTGTCCGCGCCGGCTCGCCGCTCTTCCTTGCCGCTATGCCTTCAGGCGGTCCACCGCTTGCTTGGCCTCCAGCAGCCCGGCGCCGGTGGCCTCGCGGTACTTCTTGATCGCTGGGATGTGCTGTCCGGCATGTACGAGGGCCGCCACTTCCGCCAGGGCGGGGTCGTCGTCCGGCACGCCATGGTGGTTCATGAGGAGGCCGAGCCTGTGCTCCAGACGGGCCATCCGCCGGTCCAGCCGACGGGCCCGGCTCTCCACGGTCGCGATGGTGGTCAGTCCGACGAGGACGACGAGCAGGCCTATCAGGGTGTACATGACACTCTCCCTTGTGTGTGACGGGCACGCGCCGCATGGCGCGGCGGCGTACGGGATGAGGAGGAGAAGACTCCGGGCCGGGCGGAGCCCGGGCCCCGCCGGTCAGGACGGTTCGGGTCCGCGGGCCGGACGCGGGGAGACCAGTCCCGAATCGTAGGCGAGGATCACCGCCTGCACGCGGTCGCGCAGGCGGAACTTCTCGAGGATGTGGGCGACATGCGTCTTCACCGTCGTCTCGCCGATGTTCAGCTCGACGGCGATCTCGGCGTTGGACAGACCACGCGCCAGAGTCCGCAGCACGTCCAGTTCGCGGCCGGTGAGCACATCCAGGCGCGGCGGGACCGGCGGCGGGGACTCCGAGGGCAGGCCGGCGAAACGCTCCAGCAGACGCCGGGTGACCCGGGGGGCGAGCACGGCCTCGCCGGCGGCGACCGTGCGGATGGCCGAGACCAGGGAATCGGCGGGACCGTCCTTCACGAGGAAGCTGCTCGCCCCGGCCCGCAGGGCGTCGACCACGTGCTCGTCGAGGTCGAACGTGGTCAGGATGACGACCCGGCTGGGCAGGCCGCTCTCGGCGATCAGACGGGTCGCCTCGACCCCGTCCATCCGCGGCATGCGGATGTCCATGAGGACGACGTCCGGTGACAGCCGCCGGGTCTCCTCGACGGCCTCCCGGCCGTCGGCGGCCTCTCCGACGACCTCGATGTCCGGCTCGGCCTCCAGGATGAACCGGAAGCCGGTCCGGATCATCGGCTGATCGTCAGCCAGCAGGACGCTGATGGACCGCATGGTGCCCCGTTCCTCCGTTGTTCGCCGGACCGTCGGTCTCGGGCAGGTTCAGGACGGCGTGGACGCAGAAGCCGCCGCCCGGCCGGGGACCGGTGTGCAGGGTGCCGCCCGTCGCGGCGATCCGCTCCCGCATCCCCAGCAGACCATGACCGGAACCGTACCCGGGCTCGGGGGTCCCCGCCGCGTCCCGCGGTCCGTCGTCACAGACGCGGACGTGCAGCCGTTCCGGTTCCTCCTCCCACAGCAGACGCACCCGGGTACGCGTCGCGCCCGCGTGCTTGACGGTGTTGGTGAGCGCCTCCTGCACGATGCGGTACACCGTCAGCTGGTACCCGGCGGGCAGCGCCACCACGGAGCCGGAGACCTCGTAGTCGACGTCCAGACCGGTGGCCCGCACGGCGTCGACGAGGGAGGGCAGGGCGTCGATCGTCGGCTGGGGCGGCTCCTTGGACGGTGTGCCTTCCCCCTCCTCGTCCGTGCGCAGCACGTCCAGCAGCCGACGCAGCTCGGTGACGGTGTCCCGGCCCGTCTGCTCGACGGTGGCGTGCAACTCGTGGGCCTTGTCGGGTGACCGGTCCTGGACCCGGTCGGCCGCGATGGTCTGCACCACCATGAGGCTCACGTTGTGGGCCACGATGTCGTGCAGTTCACGGGCGATCCGCGCGCGCTCCTGCATCACCGCGGCGCGCGCGGTGGCGGCCTGCTCGCGTTCCAGGGCCGCGGCGCGCTGCATGGCCTCGTCCCGGACGGCCGTCCGGGCCCGCGAGAGCCGGCCCAGGGCCCACGCCGCCAGCAGGAGCACGGCATCGGTCAGCAACGCCGCGAGCCGATGCCCCCTCGGCGCGAGGAACGCCTCCGTCAGCGCGCTGAGCGGAATGAACACGGCCGCGACGAAGGCCGTGACGCGTGGCGCGCCCCGTACGGCCGTGAGATACACGGCGATGGCCACGGACAGGTAGGTGGGGCCGATCGACGTGCCGTCCGGCCCGGCGAGTTGGGGGATGTAATCCAGGTACTGCAGTGTCCCGGACGCGGCCGCCATGACCAGCAGGCCGGCCAGCGGCACACGACGGTGCACGGCGAGGGGCAGCGTGGTCAGCAGCACCAGGACGAGCCACCACTGGTCCGGCTGTCGCAGCGGGACGCCGTCCGGGGGGATCGCCTTCGGCAGTGCCAGGCACGCGGCCGCCGCCAGGACGGCCAGGGTCACGTCCGTCACCGCGGCAGGCACCTGGCGGCCTGCGAGTGACCCCGGTTCTCTCATGCCCCCCACGGTAAAGGGCCTGCTCACCCTGCCTGCCCACCCTGAGGTCTGAGTCCCGCCGCCCGCCTTCCTCCTCCCGGTCTCCTCCGTGAGGAGGAGACGCGTCGCGCACGGCGTGGTGGCACGCCACGCGGCCTCGTCCGGACGGTGGAAGCGGCCGCCTCCCTCACTCGCCGGGCGGAGGGCCGGATTCGACGTGAGGACGGAGGCTCCGGACCTCGGACGCCGGTGGACTGGAAGGACCCATCACCCCGAACGACCCAGAGGTCCCACATGCTCGGAGCACGCACTCGGCAAGCGCCCCCCGGCGCCCCCGTCGGCATCGATCCGTCAGGAACCGCCGTACGGCTGACCAAGGTGACCAAGACGTACGGCCGCGGGTCGTCCGCGGTCGTCGCACTCGACGACGTCAGCACCGGCATCGCCGCCGGCGGTTTCACCGCCGTCATGGGCCCGTCCGGCTCCGGCAAGAGCACCTTCCTGCACTGCGCCGCCGGGCTCGACCGGCCGACCTCCGGAACGGTGCAGCTCGGCGGGCAGGACCTCGGCGACCTGGACGAGAGGCGGCTCACCCGGTTCCGCCGGACCCGTATCGGGTTCGTCTTCCAGGCCTTCAACCTGCTGCCGTCGCTCACCGTGGAGCAGAACATCACCCTGCCGCTGCGGCTGGCCGGAACGGGGACCGACCACGACTCGGTCCGCGGTGTCACGGCCGCGGTCGGACTCGCGGGTCTGCTCGGCCGCCGCCCCTCGGAGCTGTCCGGCGGGCAGCAGCAGCGGGTCGCCATCGCCCGCGCCCTCATCACCCGCCCTGAAGTGATCTTCGCGGACGAGCCGACCGGCGCACTCGACCCGGACACGGCCGACGACATCCTCGGGCTGCTCCGGCAGGCGGTGACCGACCTGCACCAGACCGTGGTGATGGTCACGCACGACCCGGTCGCCGCCCAGCGCACCGACCAGGTCGTCTTCCTCGCCGACGGACGCGTGGTCCGCCGTGTGGACGCGCCGTCCGCCGCGCAGGTCAAGAGCGTCATGACCGAGCTGCGGAGGACCCACTGATGCTGCGTATCGCCCTGGCCACCTTGCGCGCCCGCGCAGGGGCCTTCGCCGCCACGTTCGCCGCGCTCCTGCTCGGGGCGGCCGTGGTCAGCGCCTGCGGCGTACTCCTGGAATCCGGGCTGCGCTCCGCCCAGCCACCCGAACGGTACGACACAGCCCCGCTGATCGTCGCGGGCCGTCAGGCCGTCGATCTCGACGTGAAGTCCGCCGACGGAACCGAGTACCGCAGTTCCCAGCCACTGCTCGAACGACCACGACTCGACGCCTCCCTGGCCCGCGACCTCGCCGCGGTCGACGGTGTCGCCTCTGTGGTGCCCGACCGCCGCGTCACGGTCCGTCTGCTGGCCGCGGACCGTGTCGTCACCGGCGCCAACGGCGCCGTGCCACAGGCGCACACCTGGTCGAGCCGAGTCCTGGGAGGATTCCGCCTCACCGAAGGGCACGCGCCCCAGGGCGCCCAGCAGATCGTCCTGGACACCCGTCTCGCGGCCCGGGCCGGGCTGCGGACCGGCGACAGCGTGCGGCTCATGACCTCGTCCACCCCGCTCACCTTCAAGGTGGCCGGACTGGTGGCCCTCGACGAGGACCGCACTCCCCGGCAGTCGGTCCTCTATGTCTCCGGGGCCGCGATGCAGCGGCTGGCGCCCCTGTCCGGTGCGTCCGCCGACGCCTTCGGCGTGTTCACCACGCCGGGTACACCGTCCTCGGAGGTGGTGCCCGCCGTCGAACGGGTGCTGGCCGGGCACCGCGCGGCGGTGTACACGGGTGACGGACGCGGCGAGGCGGAATTCACCGACATCGCGGTCGGAGCGGCCAACCTCGTGGAACTGGCCACCGCCATCGGCGGCAACGTGCTGCTCGTGGCCGTGTTCGTACTGTGCGCCACGACGTCCCTCGCCGTCCGCCACCGCCATCGCGAGATGGCCCTGCTGCGTGCGATCGGCACCACCCCTGGGCAGCTGTACCGCATGATCACGGCGGAGTCCGCGGTGGCGGGTCTCGTCGCGGGCGTGCTCGGCTGCCCGCTCGGCGTCGGTGTGGTCCACTGGCTGAGCGGACAGTTCGCCGGACGCGGCCTGGTACCGCCGGACTTCCGGCCGGTCGTCGGCCCGCTCCCGTTTCTCGCCGCCGTCGGTGCGACGGTCCTGACCGCAGTGGCGGCGGCCCTCGTCGCCGCCCGGAGGGCTGCACGCGTCCGCCCCACGGAGGCGCTGCGCGAGGCTTCCGCCGAGCCCGCGCGCCTCGGCAGGGGCCGTCTGATCACCGGCGGTGTCCTGCTCGCATCGGCCGTCTGCGTGGTGGGTCTCGGCCTCGGCTACCGCACCGACTTCCTCACCCTGGTCGGTCTGGCCAACTCCCTCGTCCTGCTGCTCGTGATCGCCGCTGCGGTCCTCGGTCCGCTGATCAGCCGCACCGCCACGGCCCTCCTCGCCCCGCTCCTCGACCGGACCGGTGTCACCGGCTGGCTCGCGGCGGCCAACTCACGCGCCCGTGCCGCCCGGACGGCGGCCGCGGTCACCCCGCTCGTCCTGGCCGTCTCCTTCGCGGCGACGGTCGTCTTCACCCAGACCACTCAGCTGAGCCGGTCCACCGAGGAGATCCGCTCCGGCACGGTCGCCGCTCACGTGCTCACCGCTCCCACCGGCATGTCCCCGGAGCTCGCGCGCCGGGCCGCCGAGCTTCCGGGGGTGACGGCCGCCACCGGTGTGGTGCGGTCCAAGGCGGTCGGTGTGGGTTCACTGCTCGGCACGGAGGAAACCGTCTCCCTGACCGCGCAGGGACTCCAGCCGTCGGCCCTGTCCGCCACCGTCGACCTGGACGAACGCAGGGGGAACCTGGCGGCTCTGGCTCCGGACACGGTGGCTCTCAGCACCACGGCGGCCTCGTGGCTGGGGCTCGACGTCGGTGACCGGGCGCGGCTGTACCTCGGGGACGGGACGCCCTTCACCGGCGAGGTGATCGCCGTGTACGGCAGGGGACTCGGCTTCGCCGACCTCACCTTCGACCACGACCTGCTCCTGTCCCACACCACCGCGGGCGTCGACCAGTCGGTGCTGATCCGGTCGGCCTCCGGTGCCGCCGGCGACATCGCACACCGGCTGTCCGCTCTGGCACGGACCTATCCGGGAGCCGAGCTGAGCGGAGCACTGGCGGCCGATGCCCAGGTCGAAGAGCAGAGGGCGATGGCGTGGGTGAACTACGTGGTGGTGGGTGTCATCATCGCCTACACCGCTCTCACCGTCGTCAATACACAGGCGATGAACACCGCCTCCCGGCGCCGGGAGTTCGCGCTGCTGAGGCTGACCGGCAGCAGCCGGTCGCAGGTGCTGGGCATGCTGCGGCGGGAGAGCTTCACGGTGGTCGCCGTCGGAGGGCTCCTGGGAACGCTGCTGTCGGTGCCGCCGCTGGCTCTGGTCGCGCTGGCGCTGACCGGCGGACCGCTACCGACGGTGCCGGTGCTGGGCTGGCTCGCGATCGTCGGATCGACGGCACTGCTGGCCATGGCCGGGGCGATGCTGCCCGCTCGCCTGATGCTCCGTGTCCGTCCGGTGGACGCCATCGGGATGAAGGAGTGACGAGCGAGTGACCGGGGGGGGAGTGACCAGGGAGCGCGCGGGACGCGCGTCAGTGGCGGGCCGGGACGGCCCTGCGATCCGGATGCGTGGCAAGGGCTCGGCGAGCCGGGCAAGGGCGGACAAGCATGTCATGTGCACGCGATTTCACCACGCGTCTTTGTCCGGCAACCGACCCCTGAGTCCACAGCCGCGCACCCAAGGCATGGACGGCTTCCGTACTCGGCCCGACCACCCCGAGCTGGTTCACTGATCTCTCACGGTGGGTAAAATCGCCCCAAAGATCGAAGTATTGCTCGGAATCCACATGCACCGGTAGGTCTCCGGTCGTTCGGCAGGATTCCCGTTCACCGGGGGTATCCCGGCTGTGCCGTATCAGGGTGCAATGGTGGAGGTCAGGCCCTTCCGCACCCACACCGGTCAGAAGAGGCACGCAATGGATCCATGGCTGATCTGGTTGATCATCGCAGCGGTATTGGCCGCGGCGGAAATCTTCACCCTCACTGCCGCGCTCGGAATGCTGAGTGCGGCCGCATTGGTCACGGCGGGGTCCGCCGCGGTCGGGCTGCCGTTGCCTTTGCAGTTCTTGGTGTTCACCCTCGTGGCCACAGTCACCGTGCTGTTTGTACGCCCCCTCGCGCTGCGCCATGTACTCCAGCCTCAGACGGAGAGATTCGGCGTGGACGCACTGGTCGGCAGGGGTGCCTACGTCGTCTCAGAGGTAACGGGCCTGGGAGGCAGGGTCCGCATCGACGGTGAGGAGTGGACGGCCCGCGCCTACGACGAGACGCTGGTGATTCCCCCCGGAAAGACCGTCGACGTCATGGAGATCAGCGGCGCCACCGCGATCGTCTACCCCCGGGACTGAAACCATGGAAACCTCGGCTCTCTTGATCGCCGGCCTGATCGTCGCACTGATCGCGGTTTTCACCGTGGTGCGAGCGGTCCGTATCGTGCCCCAGGCGCGCGCTCGCAATGTCGAGCGCCTCGGCCGCTACCACCGGACCCTGAATCCCGGTCTCAGCCTCGTGATCCCTTACATCGACCGCGTTCATCCGGTGATCGATCTCCGGGAACAGGTGGTTTCCTTCAAGCCGCAGCCGGTCATCACCGAGGACAATCTCGTCGTCGAGATCGACACCGTTCTGTACTTCCAGGTCACCGATCCACGAGCGGCCTTCTACGAGATCGCGAATTTCCTTCAGGCGGTCGAGCAGCTCACCGTCACCACCTTGCGCAACGTCGTGGGATCCATGGACCTGGAGAAGACCCTCACCTCACGGGACACCATCAACAGCCAGCTGCGCGGAGTCCTGGACGAGGCCACCGGAAAGTGGGGGCTGAGGGTCAACCGGGTGGAGATCAAAGCCATCGACCCTCCGCAGTCCATCAAGGACGCGATGCAGAAGCAGATGCGAGCCGAGCGGGACAAGCGGGCCGCGATTCTCGGCGCCGAGGGGCAGCGCCAGTCGCAGATCCTCACCGCCGAAGGCGACAAACAGGCCGCCGTCCTGCGCGCGGAGGGGAACCGTACCGCTGCGATCCTCCAGGCCGAGGGCCAGTCCCGGGCCATCGACGAGGTGTTCCAGGCCGTACATCGCAACGACCCCGACCCCAAGCTGCTCGCCTACCAGTACCTCCAGACGCTGCCCCAGCTCGCGCAAGGCTCGGGCAACAACTTCTGGGTGATCCCCAGCGAGATCACCGCCGCGCTCCAGGGCGTGTCCCGCGCCTTCACCGAGGTGCTGCCCCAGTCGCCGGCCACCCGAGAGAAACCCCCGGACGACATGGTCGCCCAGGCCGCCAACGACAAGGCCCAGGCCGAGGAAGCCGCCGCCGCGGCCCTCGCCGACGCAGCCGAGGCCGAGGGCGCCAGCCCCGACGCCCTCCCGTCTCACCCGCCGCGCTGACGGCGGGCGGCCTCTCCGCCGGCGCCACTGGCTCGTCCCGTCAGCCGTTCCAGCAGGACGGACCGCCCGGCTCTGTCGCGCTCCCCGACATCCCGGGGCGCGGGACGCGCCGAGGACTTCGCGGGCCGCGCCCGGTGCGTCATCGCTCCGGGTACCGCGCATGCCGCCGTCCCTCCCGGCAGTCGCCCGCGGTGGGCGGCCACCAGCCGGTACACGCCGTGCGCGGCCCAGCGCACGGGCGGCAGAGTCAGGACCGCTCCCACGACGGACCACACGCCGCCCCCGCTCAGCAGGATCCTCGCCACGGCCTGCACACCGCCGTACGCCCGCCCGGTGGGTGTCACCCACAGGGCCTCGTACCGGGCACGCTCCGCAGTGACGCCGAGCGACGCGAGATCCGCGTGCTGCCACGCCACGGCATCGCACCGTGGCCGCACCAGACGCTGGACGACGCCCACCGACCTGGTGCAGAAGCCGCAGTCCCCGTCGAAGATCAGCACCGGTCGCATCCGCACGCTTCCATCGTGCCGCACCCGCATCCCGTCCGGCGGACGGTCGGACGACCGGAAGGGGGCGTGCCCAGCAGGGGGCCGGTGCTCGAGCAGGGGCCGGTGGCCGACGCCACCAGCCCCCTCCCGTCCACTGGGCCGAACCCTGTCAGTGACGGCTCACTGCACAGGTCGCACCTGGATGTTGCGGAAACGGACCTTGTTGCCGTGGTCCTGCAGCCGTATCGCTCCCGCCGCTGGTGTCTCGGACCGGCCCGAGGCGGTGGGTCCGTCGAGGACGAGGTCGTCGTGGACCTTCTTGCCGTTCCACACGACCGTCACCCGGGCGTCGGCGGTCTTGTTTCCGCTGTCGTCGAAGCGGGCCGCGCGGAAGACGATGTCGTAGGTCTGCCAGGTCTCCGGCCTGGTAGCCATGTTCGTGTCGGGTGCCTTCTTCAGATAGATCGCCCCGGCCTCGTTGGTGTCCGGTGAGGTGTCACCGTAGGAGTCGAGGATCTGCAGCTCGTAGCGGTCCTGGAGGAAGATGCCGCTGTTCCCCCGGTCCTGGCCGGTGACGTCCGGTGGCAGCAGAGGGACGCGGAACTCCACATGGAGTGAGAAGTCCTGGTAGGCGTCCTTGCTGCGGATGTCGCCGCAGCACACCTCCATCGACTTCTCCTCCGTCAACGGCCACCCCACCTTCCGCCCGTCCGTGTGCTGCCACTGGGACTGCGAATCGGCGGTGCCGTCGAAGAGAGACACCCCGGCGCCGCGCGGATGCACGGTGATCAGGTCGAGGTTGACATGACCGGTGTCGCCGGGATCGAACCGGTAGGAGAGGGAGTTCAGGCCGGCGCGCAGGGCCAGCGGCTCGGTCCGGGTGGACCACGAGTCCCAGTCCCCGGTGGAGGGCAGCCGGGTCTGCCGAACCTTCTTCCCATCGGCGTACAGGGACAGCGACTTGGTGCCGGCGAACGGGTTCGGGCCGTTGGAGTAGCGCAGATTCACGTCGTACGTGCCGCTCTTCGGGACGGTCACGTCGAACGTCGTGGCGGCCTTGCCCTCGGTGGCGTAACGGTCGACGAAACCGCTGCCGGAGTAGCCCGCGTGGTCGGTGTTGATCCCGGCCGTACCGGTCAGCCGGGCCTCCTCCGCCTCGTACAGGGTGGCGGCCGGCGGCTGCTTCCCGGGCATCGCGTTGAGCGTGTACCAGGCCTCGGTGCTCCACAGCGCCTCACCGGAGGCCGAGGTGAAGGGGCGCGGGGAGCGCACGTGCACCACGTAACCGGGTTTGAGTCCGTCCGTCCGCAGCCGGACGGTACGGCCGTCGTCGGCGAGCGTCGCCGCACGCACGGCGAGCCTCTCCTCGGCGATCTTCGGGCCGCCGTAGTCGGTGGTCGGGGTGTAGCGCCACTGCTCGACCTGGTAGCGCGCGGCCAGTTGTGCGGCGGTCTGCTCGGACACCGGCTGGGTGTACGTCAGGTCGAAGCCGCCCGGGACGGCACGCATGGTCTTGATGTCGAAGGTGTTGCCGCCGTTGGGCGTCAGTTTCTGCAGCCCGAACCGGAGTTTGCCCTCCTGGCCCCAGTTGCCGTCGGCGCCGAGCCCGCCGGCGTAGACGGCGCCGTCGGGGCCGAGGGTGAGGCGGTTGACGCCGGCTTCCAGTCCCTGGGTGTAGCGGAAGACCGCGCCCTGGTACTGGCCCTTCACCTTCTCCAGGTAGGCGCGCTGGAGGCCGCCGTAGGTGACGTCTCCGATCAGCATCTGGCCCGCGAACTGCCCCTTCTTCAAGTACAACGGTGTCGAGGGGGAGTTGGCGATCTCGTTCTGCGGCAGCCAGAGCACCGGCGCGGTGACGGGGGAGGACTCGAAGGGGCCGGCGGGCTCGGTGTAGTGGTTGAAGAAGCGGTCCTGCTTGATCTGGACCAGCTTCGACGAAGGGAGCCAGCCGCCCTGGTTGTCGGTGGTGAACAGGCCGCCGTCCGGGCCCCATCCGATCCCGTTGGGGGTGCGCAGCCCGCCCGCGACCGGGCTGATCCGGCCCGTCTTCTTGCTGATCCTGTACGTGGTTCCGCGGCCGGGAGCGGGTTGCGGAGTGGTGGTCGCGCCGCCGTAGTCGATGGCGACGGAGAGGTTCACGTAGAAGTACCCGTCGCGGTAGAGCAGACCGAACGCGAACTCGTGGAAGTTGCCCCCGTAGGGCCATGTGGCGACCGTGCGGTACGTGTCGGTGACATCGTCGCCGTCCTCGTCGACCAGCCGGGTCAGTTCGTGCTTCTGCGAGACGTACAGGGAACCGTCGACGTACGTGATCCCCATGGGCTCGCGCAGCCCTTCGGCCACCTTCTTGACGGTGACCTTGTCGCGGCTGGTGCGGCCGGTGACGTTGTCGAGCAGGTACACCTCACCGGCAACGTTGTCACTGCCGCCCCAGGTGCTGATGGCCAGTCGCCCGTCGGGCAGCCAGTCCATGCCGCTGACCTGTGGCTCGAAACCGTCGGGGCGCAGATCCGTGAGGTCGAGGTCGGGACGTACGGAGGTGAGGGGCAGTCCATCACCGGGGGAGTCCCCGCTCGCCTCGCACTCCTTGCGGCCCGGCGCGGTCACCCGGACCACACCGGCGTCGGTGCTCAGTGCCTCGCGTGGCACGACGGTGAACTCGCTCTCGCCCGGCGGTTTCCAGGACAGCTGCACCTGCTGCCCGCCGTCGCGTTCGAAGTGGTCGACGCGCAAGGGGTGGGGACCGGCGGTGAGATGGACGGTGCCGTCCTTCGGTTCGGCGCCGTGCAGACCGTCGTGGTCGATCAGCGGGGAGCCGTCGAGCGACAGCCGGGAGCCGTCGTCGCTGGTGAGGCGGAACACGTACGACCCGTCGCGCGGGGCGATCAGATAGCCGGTCGCCTCCGAGACGAACCGGTCCTCGAACCCGCCGAAGTCGGCGGCCGTGGACCAGTCGACGGTGGGCATGACCTTGTCGTGGTTGGGCGTCTGCCCCGGCTTGAGGGTGCACAGCTTGCTGAGTGGAGCCTGGACGTCGTAGACGCGCAGCGTGACTCCGGGCTCCTGCGGCGGTATGTCGGCGGCAGCCGTGGGGGAGGGGGCGGCTTCGGCCGCAGGAGCGGCGAGGACCACGCCGGACACGAGGGCCGACGTGAGCAGTGCGGAGAAGCGTCTTCGGGTTCGGGAGAAGGGTCGTTGGCGCATTGGTCCTCCTGTGCTGGGGACCGGACCGTGCCGGATCGTTCCGGTCTCTCACGGGGTGGAGCGCTGGTTGCGCCGCAAAGGTAGGAGACTTTCGCTTGTCATGTCCATACTTTGTCATCGGTGTGTTCAAAGTCGGGCCGCGCGCCAGGGCGGACCGTGACGGCTGTAGCTCGTGTGCCACCCGGGTCCGGGTGTTCAGAAATGCCCCGATGGTGGAACTGATCATGGGTGGGCAGCACTTGATCCCGGGAAGCGTTCCGGGGGTGGGCCCGGGGGAGGGGCGGTGACGACGAGTGAGTGAGCAGGGTGGCCGCGACTGGGTGTGCATGACTCCGGACGAGTTCGACCGTGACGCGCCGCCGCGCCCGGAGGTGGACGGACGGATCCCGGCCGAGCTGGACGAGTGCGGTACGGCTCCCCTCTTCGGCGACGAACCGGCCCCGGCGGGGACAGGCCGGCCCGCTCCGCGTCCCGCTCAACGGGGCTGCCAGGGGCGGCTGTTCTGACCGTGATCCTTTGAGGGCGGGGGGGGCGGCCATTTACAGGTGCGCCGATACCCGCGACGTGTGCAGACTCCACGCATGGCTGCCGATACCGCCGTCTCGGTTCACGAGAGGGCTCTGCGACATGTCGCGGCGTCGTCCAGGGGGAAGCCCCTCCCTCCGGACCTGCGGGTGACGATGCACTTTCATCCTGACCGAGCCGCGGGGAACCGTCCGATCCTGGCCCAGATGGCTCGCGACGGCGTCTACCGGTCTCAGTTCGTCACAGGAACGAGCAACGGCGGACTGACCGCCTATCCGGGCGGAGACCGATGGCGCTGGGAGAGCCGCATCTTCGCCGGCGCGTATGACGACGCCGCACCCGACCAGCGTCCTGTCTACGGTGCGCTGAACTACCGTCGTGATCCGATGGGCGGTGCTCCGCGATTCGGCTCCTCCTACTTCCGGCTCACGCCTGAAGCTCTCACCCGCGCTACCTTCTGTTACCCGGACAGCTCCGCCGAGCCATCCGCGTTCGGCATCGCCGGTCGGTGCTCACTTCTCGAACTTGCCGAGGTGGCGGACACGGATCTCCTGGACAACCACATCGAGGCACAGATCCATGGGCCTGTCGGATTCGACCGGGACGTGGAAGCGCTGGTGCTGGACCCCAGTTATCGCGGTACACCGGTCGAATCCGCGGCAGAACGCCTGCCGTGCCCCGTCGAGTGGCATCCCGGTTTTCGGCTCGGCGTGGACGAACTGCGGCGGCATCGGCACTACCGCGGTCAGGCGTATGTGGATCTGGGAGCCGAGATCGCTGTCGGTGGCCGGCTCACTCCGCGGGTCGTCGGAGATGCCGCCCGCACAGGTCGATACGCCCTCCAGGACCTCAAGAAGGTCTGGCACTGTCTGGCCCGGTTCGGGAGGCCGAGCGGCTGACTTCACCACGCGCCGGCGCACCGTCGAACACCCCGACGCCCGACAACGTGACACAGCACGCGCCTGGACAGCCATGGGCGACGGCGGTCGGCGTCGCGGGCGGCGGCGCTCATGCGGTGCCCGGCATGACAAGCTGTGCTTTCCAGCGTCCTAGCCCAGGAGGTCACCATGGCCGCAGAGTCCGCATCACAAGAAGGTTCGGAGTCGGCTGACGCCGAGAACACCGACCTCTCGCCCGACGATGACGGTCAGTCCGACCTGAAGCGCAAGTTTCGGGAGGCTCTGGCACGCAAGCGCGGTATGCAGGCGGACGCCGCCGACCTCGCCGCCAACACCCACGCGTCGAAGATCCGCGGCGCGCACGGCCCGGCCGCGAATCAGCGGTCGTTCCGGCGCAAGAGCGGAGGCTGAGTAAGCACGGCCGCTAGATGAGACTCGGCAGGACACGGCCTGGCAGCTTTCCCGATGAGGTGGGCCGGGTCCTGCCCGGTTGACGAGGAAGGGGCCGTTCCGGCCCGCAGCCGGCGCAGCCGTGCTCCTTGCCGAGGTGTACCAGCGCCGCCGTGACCTCACGCCCTCGTCTGACCACCGCACCGGCTGAGTACGATCACCCACACCGGTCTGAGTACGCGAGCGGTATCCCGCCGTGAGCCGCACCGGAAGGGTGGAGGCATGCGCCGACTGCTGCTGCTCGCACCGCTGTTGCTGCTCACCGCCGGCTGCGGGGCGGTGCAGTCCTCCGAGAGTGAGGCGACGGACGCCGCACGGGAGGTGGCCGGGAAGGCGGCTGAGCGGCTCTACGGCCAGCGTCCGCGCACGGCGGAGGAAGTCGGGCGCTCCGCTTCCGGAATCGACGGGGTGGAGGTGCTGCGGGTCACGGGCACCTCGACACACGACGGGGACGGCATCGGCGTGGTCCTCCGCACATCCGGCTCGGCGTACAACGGATGGCTCGACCCTGAGGAGATCGTCGTGCGGCGCTGTTTCGCGGTGCGCGTATCGCCCGGGTCGGAGTGGGGCGAGGAGCCCCGTGACGTGGGCTGCCCGGCCGGCCCTGCGCTGACCTTCGCTCCGCCACCCGAGCCGCCCCGGCTGCCGTACGAGGAGCTCCGCGCGACACTTCCCCGGGTTCCGGACGGCGGCCGGGCGAACGAGGCCGAGGTGCGCCGTGGGCTTGCCGCCCTGGACCTGCATCCCGCTATCCGTTCCGAGGTGAAGGCGGACGGCGGCCGCGTCGGCGTTCTCCTGTCGGTGAAGGGCAACGGCTTCGACGCACAGGACTGCCTTCTCGCCCGCGTGGCCCCCGGCGCCACCGAGGTGTGGGTGCCGCCCCGGATCCAGCGGATGCCCGGAGAGGGCGGCTGTACCGTCGCCAACGCCCTGGACCCGGCACCCCCACCGCACTGAACGGGTGCTCGCGCTTCCGGCCGGCCGGTGCCGGCAAGCGGCCGTCGACTTCGAGACGGGGGGCACACGGCAAGCCCTGTCCCGGATCCGTTCCTTCCGGCCCCGCTCAACCCTCGCTGCCCTCGAGCGACCGCGCTTGAGGACTCTTCGCGTGCCCGGGGCCCAGTGCCATGCGCACCACGCCCGGCCAGTCTGCCGCCCCGCCGGCCACCCGCGATGTGCGGGCGCGACGGCGGGGTACGCGCACTCGGAGAGCGCCGGGCGCGCTGCGACACACCACGGGGGAGGGCAGAACCACGTGTTCGCCGTCGATGCCGACCGGAAGGGTGTCTGTGTCGGCCTCGACGCCGACTGCCGCCGCGCTCAACCGGATCAGCCCCCCGGAGCGCGGTCCGCGTACGATGCGTGCCGCCTGAGCGGTGTTGCCCACTCGCACGCACACCACACCGAGGAGTCCTGAGTCGAGCCGTTCCCTGCGCCCGGGGTGAGCAGCGTCGACGGCCCGTCCGTAGGGGTTGTTGCTGACGAGCAGTGCCTGAAGTCCGTCGATGCACGTCCGGTCGGCCCGCGCCCGCAACCTGGGGGCGTCCAGGCCGGTGAGGAGACCGGGGAGTGTCCGCAGGGTCGTGCGGGCTTTGGCGTCACGGTAGGCGGGATCGGTGACGACGAACGCGTACGCCCCGAAGGAGGCGTTGTTGACGAAGACCCGGTCCGCGGCGTACCCGAGGTCGATGCGCAGTTCCACGCCTTGGGTCAGGGCGTCCAGGGCCGCGGCCGGATCGTCGCGGTCGAGCCCGAGATCGAGGGCGAAATGGTTGCGGGTACCGGCCGGAATCACCAGAAAAGGCAGATCGTGCTCCGCCGCTACCTCGGCCACCAACGCCTGGGTGCCGTCGCCACCCGCCACGGCCAGCAGGTCGGCTCCCTCCGACACGGCCCGTCGGGCCAGCTCGGTGACGTCCTGATCCCCGTCGAGCAGCGTCACGCGGCAGCCGGCGGCCCGGGCCTTGTCCACGAGATCGAAACGGCCCACCTTGCCGCCGCCGGAGCGCGGGTTCATGAGGACCCAGGGATGCCTCGGTGCCATCGCCGCCTGTTCGGAGGCGCTGTGCCCGGCGGGCCGGGCAGCACGGGCCATCGCGAGGGCCAGCACCCACAGGGCCAGGGAGAGGCAGACGGCCCAGAGCATGCCGGCCGCCGCGTACAGCGCGAGGACGGTCAGCGGCGCGGCCAAGGCCAGCACCAGCCCGAAGGCACGCAGCACGCCCGTGTGCGCCAGGATCCACCACACCCCTATGGCTGCGAGCGCCAGTGCGGCGACACCGGCCGGCACCCACAACACGCTGCGCAGACCGGCGGTGACGAGTGGCACCAGGATGCTCCCCAGCAGGGCGAGCACGGCGAGACGTGCCCGCCACGGACTCCCCTCGCGTACGGTGGCGACCCCTGCCTCCGCAGGTGCCGTTCCGTGCCGGCCGTTTCGTCGCACCTGGGTCTGCCCTTCTCCTCGGGATCCCGGACCACGGGCCGGGCTCGGCCGACGGGCCGTCGGCCCGGTGCCGGGACCGTCTCACTCGCGGGGCGTGGCTTCCTCGGAGAGGTCGTACAGGTTGGCGGCCCGCACTACGCACAGCGCCCAGATGATGCAGCCCGACAGTGCGATCATCACGACCGACCAGACCGGGTACTGCGGCAGGGAGAGGAAGTTGGCGATGATGACGAGGCCGGCGATGGCCACGCCGGCGACTCGCCCCCACATCGTCATCCGGAACAACCCGATGGTGACGATCACGGCGATCACGCCCAGAGCGAGGTGGATCCAGCCCCAGCCGGTCAGGTCGTACTCGAACACGTAGTTGCGGGTCGTGACGAAGATGTCGTCCTCGGCGATGGCCATGATGCCCCGGAAGATGTCGAGCAGGCCGACCAGGAACAGCATCACGGCTGCGAACGCGGTGAGGCCGGTGGCCCATTCCTGCTTCGCCGAGTGGGGAGCCCGGGTGTCCGTCGCGGTCATCTCGCCTCCCTTCCTGATGAGAACGTCAACGGCCGGGGGTGTGGGTGGTGAAGCCCTTGTGCTCCGCTGGTGCGTGGCCGGCCAGGACGAGTTCCTTCGCCCTGCGGAACTCATCGTCCGTGATGCCGCCGTGGTCGCGGATCTCCGACAGCTTGGCGAGTTCGTCGACGCTGCTGGGCCGGTCCCCACCGCCCGCTGCCTGCCTGACGCGGGCGTCGAAGGCATCCTGCTGTGCCCGGGCCTGCGCTATCTCCCGGCGGCCCATGTTCTTGCCGCGGGCGATGACGTAGACGAAGACGCCGAGGAACGGCAGCAGGACGGTGAACGCCAGCCAGCCGGCCTTCGCCCAGCCGTTCAGGTCGTCGTCGCGGAAGATGTCGACCACCACACGGAAGAGCAGAACGAACCACATGATCCACAGGAAGAACAGCAGCATGCTCCAGAAGACACTCAGCAGGGGGTAGTCGTACGCCAGGTACGTCTGCTCGCTCATGTCTCTCCTCCGTCTCCGGCGCTCGCCGGGCCGCCACGGGTGCTGGCTTCAGAGTGGGCGCGGCAAGGCGCGGCCCGCCTCACCCGGCGCGGGTGAGAGTGCGCCGGCCCGGTGGTCTCGTTTGACGCGCCGCGGCTATCGGTTCACGGCCCGGCCCCCCCGGGTGACGCGGGGTGGGGCGGCCGCCCGGTACCAGGTGGTGGAGGCGATGTACTCGCCGAGGGCCAGGCCTGAGACGGCCACGAGGAAGACGGCGATGAGCCAGGAGAGGAAGGTGAAGACGGGGCCGAGCGGGCCGAACTCCTCCAGGCTGCGCTCCATGGCCGTGGGTACCAGCAGGCGCGCGGCCAGACTCAGCATGACCGTACCGGCGCCTGCCAGGACTGCTCCGGGAAGCAGGTTCCGCCAGCCGATCCGGCCGCCCAGCAGCAGATGCTGGGACCACCACCACAGCAGCGTCGCCGAGAGCACGGACAGCACCGTTCCCGTCACCCCGCCCAAGCCGAAACCGTTGCGCAGCGGTGCCTGGAGCAGGAGGTAGGCGAGCCAGACCAGCAACCAGAGGAGCCAGCGCCAGGCCGCGGCCCGAAGCGGTATGCGCGGAAGACGCCAGCAGCGCAGGCACACCGCCTGAAGCGCGCGGCTGAACGCGGTGGCCGACACGAGTGTCACCACCGCGCTCACCGCTCCGGCCGTGTTCCGTGTCGTGCCCGTGGCGGAGAAGACCCGGCGCAACTCCTCGAGCGTGTCGCCGCGAATTCCCAGAACCGCCCGCAGCGAGTCGGCCAGCAGATCCTGCATCCAGCCGGGGGCGAACGCAGCGACGGTCATGAGCAGCGGAAGCGCGGTGAGGAACGCCTGCGCGGCCAGTCGTACGGAGCCCTCCACGATGTTGAGCGTCGCCATGCGGGCCAGCAGCCGGGCCATGGCTCCCGACCGCAGGCTCGCGGCGACCCGCGCCGCCGTCTGGCCGTGGACCTTGCCACCGTGGCCGGATTTCCCGGTCATGACTCACGTACAGGAGGTGGAGGACCGGCGGGTGTACGCACTCGTGCTCATGTGCTCGGCCGGTCCGCTGCCCGGTCGGCCGGTCCTGCGGCGGAGGCGAGGATCGCCAGGATGATCAGCACGGCCAGGGCGATGCCCAGGACGAGCGCCACCCCTGCGACGGTGGGGTGGTTCCAGAGCAGCAGAGCCAGGACTCCGGCCGCCATCACCACTCCGGTGATCCACTTTCGGTGGCCGGCGAGCCAGCGCCCCGTGGCACCGCTGCGCACGCCCGAACGCTCGAGCGCCCTGCCGGTGGCCGTCGTACTCCGGTCCGCCGCCGTTCGGACACCGCGGGCCAGGCGTCCCGGACCGTAGAGGTACGCGACCAGCCCGGTGATCACCGCCACGACCAGCAGGGTGAGCGTGCTGTCGCGCAGGAAGCGGACGAAGGTGTCGTAGATGGCCGCGGCCGCGTCGGTGGGCAGTGTCGCCGGCGGGACCGAGTTCAGGTAGGCGCGCCGGACCACCGCCAGTGCGACGAGCAGCACCACCATCATCACACCGACGCCGGTCGCGGTGATCATCAGCATGACCCGGTGTGCCGGAGCGGTCCACACGGCGAGCGCGGCCAGGACGACGGTGAGGACGGGCAGCCAGGTGCCGAGGATGTCCAGCAGCCGCATCGCGTCCTGCGCCTTGCCCAGTTGCTCCGTCTCGAACAGAGTGATCGTTCGGTCGGTGTCGGGGATGGCGGCGGCCTTCTCGAAGCCCGCGTCGACGAGCCGCTCCCGCGCTTGGTCGACGACCTCTCCCACGTCCAGCTGGACGGTGCCGTCCCCGGCGCTCAAGGCACCCTCGCGGTCACCGGTGAGCATGTTCACCACCGCGGCGTGTGAGCGCCGGTTGGCACCCTCCCACACCTGCTGGAAGACATCACCGGTGATCACGCGGGTGAGGGTGCGGTCCACGACGGTCGTGACCGCGTTGCGCAGCGGACCTTCGAGGGAAGCGGCTCCGTCGAGGACCCGGGGCGGTGCCCCCGCGTCCTGAAGGGTCTGCACGAGTGCGTCCGTCACCGCTTGGACGTCGACGTCGGCCACCACGCGGTCCGTGAGCCGGTTGATCACGACCTCCTGCACGGCCGGCTCGGAGGCCAGCGGCGCGACGGTCTCCACGTACCTGTCGGTGTCGGAGACCGTGTCCTGGACCCAGGCGGCCACGACAGCCAGGGGGGCGAGCACCAGGGCTAGGAGGAGGAGCACCGAGGAGCCGGCCCGCCGTGCCCGCCGATGACGTACCGCCGCGTGCCGGCGCAGCCGCTCGTACTCCGCCTTCTCGTCGGCCGTCATGACGTGGTCCGGATTCGAGGCTTCGCCGCCGTGCGGTGGGCCCGGTGTTGCGGCCGGGTTCATGGGTGCGCCTTTCCGTGTGTACGTCGCTCGGGTGGTGAGGAGCGCCGCTGGGCCGGCTGACGCGTGGGCCTCGCGGGTGGGGGCCCGGGGTGCGTTCGTGGCGTCCACCGGAGCGCTGGTGCGATGTGTCAGGCCGTCCGGGCGGGAGCGCGCGGTTCCACCGGGTGCGTCGTTCGGAGCGCGGCCCGCCACGCGAGGGCGACCGCCGTCTCCGCCAAACCGAACAGGACGAGCCACAGGCCGAGCAGCCGGGCCAGCGCACGAGCCGACTCCGACGGCAGGACGAGCACCACGATGCCCGCGACGATGCCGAGCACCGCGGCGCCCAGGACGACACCGCGGTGCGGCAGGTCCTCGGTGACGATGACCGTGTAGAGGGTGAGGATCCCGGACACCAGCCAGACGACCCCGGTGACCAGCGAGAGCGCGGCGATCGTCTGCAACGGGTTCCGCAGGCACAGCACCCCGGCCAGGACGGACACCACGGCCAACAGCAACCCGGGAAGCCGTTCGCCGTGTTCCTCCCGGCCGAAGACGGTCACGAACCGGAACGCCCCGTGCACCAGCAGGTACAGCCCGATGAGGACCGCCAGGACGTGCAGGGTCACCTCGGGCCAGACCAGTATCAGGATGCCCGGCACGAAGGTCGCAACGGCCGAGCCCATGAGCCAGGTCCAGGAGCGACCGAGGCGCGCGAGGCCGTAGGCGGTGCCGCCCGTGGGAGGAAGAACCGCCCCGTCGGAGCGGTGTTCCTGCCCGGGGAGCGATGTCGGACCACGCGACGTGGTCATGGCTCCTCCTCGCGTGATCGAGTTCTCGTTTCCGGGCCGTCGAGGGGCCGGGCCGACGATGTGCGGCGAGCCCCGGAGGGGTGCGACGGGGGCTGAGCGAGGGAAATGACCACTTCAGCGTGCCGTCCGTCACCGAGTGCCGGGCTCACCCACCGTGGGTGAACCGTCGGCCGGGGTGTCCGAAGGCCCGGGACAGCCGTTCAGGGCAATGAGCCGCAGCCGGCGGAGACCTGGAGGCACGGCGCGCCGTTCGCGTCATTCCGGCACCGGCCGCATCTCCACGACACGCAGCCCCAGTGACTGGCAGCGCGCCAGCAGCCCGTACAGGTGTGCTTCGTCCACGACGGGGCCGTACAGGACCGTCTGACCGGCCATCACCACATGGCCCAGCTCCGGAAACGCTTTGGCCAGCGTCTCCGAGAGATGCCCCTCGACGCGGATCTCGTAGCGCACGAGCTTGTCCTCCCACGGCTGCCCGGGACAGGCGGACGGCGCCCTTTCCGCCATCTTCCGCCTCCGTACCCGGTTCGAACCTCACCCGAAGCAGGTGACCCGGCCGGTGACGGACGCCGGGATCAGTGCTTCAGCACGATCTTGAAGGCGATGATGAGCAGGCCGAGCAGCAGGTTGACCGACGCGGTGACGGCCATGAGCCGTGGTGATGCGCCGGCGCGGCGGGCCGCAGCCACCGACCAGCCGATCTGGCCGACCACGGCGACGCACAGAGCCAGCCAGAGGCCCCCACGGACGTCCAGCCCCAGCAGCGGGCTGACGGCGACCGCGGTGGCCGGTGGGACGGCGGCTTTGACGATGGGCCACTCGTCGCGGCACACGTGCAGCACGAGATGCCGGTTGGGAGTCTGCTGTGCCAGGCGTGCCCCGAACAGCTGGGCGTGCACGTGCGCGATCCAGAACACCACTCCGGTGAGGAGCAGCAGCAGAACCAGCTCGGCCCGGGGGAACGAACCCAGGGAGCCGGCACCGATCACCACGGAGGCCGCCAGCATGGAACCGTAGACACCGCCCGTGTAGTCCGCGCGGGCCCGGCGCTCGGCCCGGCGCTTGCCGCGGGTGGCCGGGACGGGTGTGGTCCTGGGCATGAGCGTGGCTCCCTGTGGACTCAGCGGGTCGATTCGGTAGGTGCGGCGGGAGCATCCGCCCCCCGCTCCTGCGGCCGCTTCTGCCGGCCGACCGGCAGATGCCGTGTGACCAGGAAACTGGCCAGAGCGACGCCGCCGGTGGCAAGGATCGCCGCCTTGAGTCCCTGCAACTGGGCGGAGGCGTAGGAGTCCGCGACGGCGTCGACCTCGGACGGCGGCAGTCCGGCGTTCCGGGCAGCCGAGCGCACCTGGTCGGTCGGGACGAAGGTGACACCGGCCTGGAGGGCCACACCGACCTGCTCGCGAGTCTCTTCGGACAGCCGTGGGTTGTCTTCCACGCGTGTGGTGAAGGCGTGGGCCAACGCGCCGATGAGGAGAGATCCGATGAGCGCGGTACCCAGGGCGGAGCCCAGGTTCTGGGCCGTGAACTGAAGCCCTCCCGCCTCACTGCGTTCCGTCTCGCCGACGCTGGACTGCACGACGTTGCCCAGCTGTGAGGCGAGCAGGCCGACCCCCACGCCCAGCAGGGCCATGGCTCCGGCGAACTGCGCGTCGTCGATGGCCGGATCGATGGTGGCCAGCAGCCATACGGTGGCCGCCACCAGCGTCGCCAGGGCCAGCCGGATCACCCGGCGCGGCCCCACCACCCGCCCCAGCGAGGACGCGCACAGAGAGGTCACCAGCATGGTCGCGGACACCGGCAGCAGGCGCAGGCCTGTCTCGAAGGCGTCGAACCCCTGGACCACCTGCAAGTACAGCGGAATGGTGAAGAACAGCCCCAGCAGGATGAGGTTCTGGCCCAGCAGCGTCAACAGACCCGAGCGCAGCACCGGTCTGCCGAGGAGGGACAGGTGCACGAGTGGATCGGCGCCCGCGTGGTCGCGCCGCCGCTCCCACCACCGGAAGGCCGACAGGACGGCCGCCCCGGCGCCGACGACGAACAGAGTCGGAGCGAAGCCGAAGACGGTGAAGGGCGGGTTGCGGGGCTGTACCCAACCCCAGGTGCTGCTTTGCAGCACGCCGAGCACGCCCAGGCCGAGTCCGGTCGCGGAGAGGACCGCACCGACCCCGTCCAGCCGGGGACGCGGCCCGCTCCTGGCGGGCGTCGCGATCACCCGGCGGCACAGCAGCACCGCCACGACGACCACGACTTCGCCGGCGAAGACCAGCCGCCAGGTCAGGTAGGTCGTCACCCAGCCGCCCAGCAGCGGGCCGACCGCGATCCCGGCACCGGCGAGCCCGCCGATGACCGCGTAGGCGACGGCCCGGTCGCGTTCACGGTAGGACTCCGAGACGAGAGCGGCCATGGCCGGGAGCACCATGGCCGCGCCGAGCCCTTCGATGACGGACCAGCCCAGGGTGAGAACCCACAGAGTGGGTGCCAGAGCGGTGAGGGCCGACCCGGCGCCGTAGACGACCATCCCGAGAAGGAACATGCGGCGGCGCCCCACGATGTCACCGAGTCTGCCGCCAATGAGCATGAAAGCGGCCATGACCAGCGCATACAGCGTGATGACGGCCTGGATGGCAGTGACCTCGGTGTCGAAGTCCTCGACCAGCTGACTGATGGACACGTTCATGACCGAGGTGTCCAGGACCATGAGGAACTGGGCCGTACCGAGGACCATCAAAGCGCGCCAGCGTTTCACAGTGTCCACCTCGCCCCATCGGCCCGGCATGTCGGCGCGGTGCCGGGCATGCGCCGGCTCGCCGGTTGTACCCATCGCACCCGAGAGGCGCGCTGTGTGCCTCACCCAGGACGGGGGAGGCACCCGGCCCCCGGGCGGGAGAGCGGGCCGTGCCGGCCGGCGGGGTCTGCCGACGGCGGAGAGGGCGTACGTCGCCGGCCTCTCGCACCGCCGCGACCTCACAGCATCCGAAGGCCGCGTGCGCGGCGCACCGCTTCGCCCCGCCGGTTCACCGCCAGCTTTCGGTAGATGCTCTTGAGGTGGGTCTTCACCGTGTTCACCGACAGGCAGAGCTCGGCGGCGATCTCCTCCGTCGACATCATCCGGGCCAGACGCTCCAGGACGTCCTGCTCGCGTGCGCTCAACTCCACCGCGACGAGCGGCGCGGGCGGCGGCTGTGGTCCGGTCGGCTCGCCGCGGAGCGACTGAGCGGGTGTCAGCCAGCCTGCCGCCAGATCGTGCAGCGGACCTGTGGCCATGAGAGGCCGGATCCATGCCCCGGCATCCAGGAACGGACGCCGCAGCCGCTCCCGCCGGGCGTCGAGGAGCGCCCGTGCCAGGAGCTTGCGGGCGGTGGCTGTGTCTCCGGCCGCGTCGGCGGCGCGGGCCCTCACCAGCGCTGCCCCGACTGTCACCGCCGGGCCGGTCCGTTCCTCGGTGCGGAGGCTGTCCAGCAGGTCCAGGGCTGCCGCGGGACGTCGTGCGGCGAGCTGGATCGACGCGGCCTCCACAGCGCACACGGGCTGGTCGACGGAGACCGCCCGGAGCACCTCGGCGGCTCTGTCCGGCCGCCCCTCGGCCAGGTGGGCGGCCGAGGAGACGAGCGCCTTCTGGCTCGTCGCCCACGGGGAGGCCACGGCGGCGGGGACGGCCGGGTCGGCCGCCTCGACAGCGGCGCGCATCTTCCCCCTGGCCATGAGGAGGCGCGCTCCGACGAGGGCTCGCCCCGCCGCCATCACCGGATCACGTGTGCTCAGGGGGAGAGCGGCCGTTTCGTCGATGAGGGCTTGAGCCCGGCCCAGTTCGTTGCGGTCGACGGCCACGGCGGCCAGCACGAGCCGTCCGATCCCGGATCCGGGAGACGGGTGCGAACCGGGCCGATCGGCCTCGGGCAGTGCGGCCAGCGCCTTGCGCTCAGCCCTGCCGGGCCAGCCGTTGAGATAGTCGAGCAGGGCCAGGTGCCCCATCGCCTCCTCCCGGGGCGCCTCGGTTGATGCTCCGCCGGGACCCCCGGCCACGGTGGTCAGGACGGCACGAGCGTCCTCGAAACGCCCCGCCCACAGGAGCGTCGAGCCGACATGGGTCAGTAGCAGGGCCGTGAGTTCGGGATGCTTGTCCAAGAGGTGGGCCGGAACCTCCTGCCGTAGTTCAGCGGCCGACTCGGCGGCCTTCTCCACCCGCGGGGGGCATCCGGTCAGCCGGGCGGCCAACGCCTCCAGCAGTGCACAGCTCAGCCGGGCGGCCGCCAGGTCGCGGGAGTCACCGGCAAGCTGCTCTTGGGCGTGGTGCAGACGGACCAGGCCATGCTCGAGGTCGTGGTGGGACAGGTCGTGGGCGGCGCGCACGAGGTCCGTGGCCGGGCTCTTGACCTCGGGTCCCATGTGGGAGAACAACCGCGCCAGGTCGTGCGAGCTCGGACCGGTGAAGAACCGTCCGATCGCCAGGTCGTCCACGAGGGCACCGGCCGCGAGATCCCAGTCGTCCGCGGCGGCACTGTGGGCGAGTGTCTCCTGCAGGTGGCCGTGACGACGCAGCCACTGCGCGGCCCGTCTGTGGAGCTCCGGCTCCAGGCCGGGCAGGCGAACGCGCAGGTGCGCCCGCAGTATCTCCGCGAACAACGGGTGGAGCTGGTACCACGCGTGCTCGAGACGTTCGACGAACGCGTTCTGGCGGTGCAGTCCGGTGAGAATGGGTTCGGCATCGATACGGCGGGTCAGCGCATTGGCCAGATCGGGACAGAAGCGCTCCAGGACGCTGACGCGCAGCAAGAGGTCCTGTGCCTGCGGCGTCTGCCCCTTGAGGACCTCGGCCAGCAGGAAGTCCGCGACCGTGCTGCGGTCCGCTTCGAACTCCTTCAGATAGCGCTCGGGGTCGGGGCTCTCCCTGGCGGCCAGGGCGGACAGGCTCAGACCGGCCGCCCAGCCCCGGGTGCGGTCCACCAGGTTCCGCGCTGCCTGGATCGGAACGTCCACGCCGTGCAGTTCGAGCAGCGTGGCGGCCTCTTCGGGAGTGAAGGCCAGTTCCGCGGAACGGATCTCCGTCAGGTCGCCGACCGCGCGGTGGCGGTGCAACGGGAGCAGCGGTTCGGTGCGGGTGACCAGGACGAGACGCAGGCCCGCTCCGGCGTGGTGCAGGACGAACTCCAACTGCTCCGCGACCTTCGTATCGGTCACACGGTCGTACTCGTCGAGCACGAGGAGCAGGGGCCGGTCGCGGACGTTCAGCTCCGCGGCAAGTGTGGACAGGAGTTTGTGGCTCACCCTGGAGGCGCCGGCAGGGGTCCCGGCCGCGTCGGACGCCGGTGCGCCGCAGGCGCGCAGAGCCTGCAGGACGTAGGCCCAGAACACCCCGGGGCGATGGTCGCCGCCGTCGAAGGTGACCCAGGCGACCGGCCGGCCCAACCCGGAGGCCCAGTCGGCGGCCAGCAGGGTTTTACCGGCTCCGGCCGGGCCGTTGAGCAGAGTCAGCGGAGTCCTGAGCGCCTGGTCGAGGTGGTCGACGAGGCGCTGTCGCCGCAGGTACGTCCGGGGCCTCGCGGGGAGGGCGAACCGGGTGCGCAGGAACGGATCGCCCAGGGGATCGGTGGGCGACAGTGCCGGAACAATGGGAACCGCGGATCCTTGAGCACTCGCATGGATGTCCGCCACGGTGCTCATCACCCCTGTCGGGTCAGGGCCACGTCATGGGCAGCGCTTCCTTCCTCAGCATCCCAGCCTTCCTGCCCGAGCGCACAGCAGACCGGGCCATCGACCCGCTGACCTGCACTTACGTCCGGGTCAGCTCCGGGAACCCCCTTGAGTGTCGGGCCGAAACTCGTGGAGCGCATCATGACCGGCCTCGATGACGCCATAGCTGCTCTCCGGTACTTCGTTCCAGGCACCGGGGAGGTCACCCAGCGGCTCGGACACGACGAGGCGGGTCTCGTCGGAGACATCCCGCAGGAACTCGGCGTCCGGGTGCAGCGCGCGCAGGGTTTCCACCTTGGTGCTGTAGTACAGGGACCGCGACCGGCCTTCGCTGGAGTGGCGGAAGGCCCACACGCGCTTGCCGTCGGCCACCGCCACGGTCATCTGGAGGGGGTGCTGGACACCGTGCGCGTGGCCGGTGCTCTCGATCATGCCCACCATGCGTGCCACAGCACCTGGCGGGTCCTCCTCCAGGCCCAATGTCAGTGCCAGGTAGAACATGAGCTCGGAGTCGGTGGAACCCTCGATGTCGGGGTACAGCAGGGGATCGACAGCCATCGCCAGATCACGTCGTACGAGTCGGAAGTCGTTGATCATCCCGTTGTGCATCCACAACCAGCGCCCGTGCCGGAAGGGGTGGCAGTTGGACTGCTGCACGGCTGTTCCGGTCGCCGCCCTGATGTGGGCGAAGAAGAGCCCCGAGCGAACGTGGTGAGCGACTTCCTGGAGGTTGCGGTTGTTCCACGCCGGGTCCACGTCCCGGACGACACCCGGGTCGGCGACCGCGTCCTGGGCGTACCAGCCGATTCCGAAGCCGTCACCGTTGGTCGTCTCCACCCCCATGCGTGAGTGCAGACTCTGGTCGATCAGAGAGTGTGCCGGATCGAACAGAACCCGGCTCAGGAGGATGGGTGTACCCGAGTAGGCGATCCAGCGGCACATCTGTATCCCTCCGCTGTGGTGTTCTCGACTGCATCTGCACGCGCACGGCAAGGGCCTCCCGGACGGGCGACGGGCAGTCGCTCATCGCCGGGGCGGTTCGCGCCCGACGCCTTCCGCCGACTCGCTCCCGCGGAAGTGCCGGGCGCCTCCTCAGCGAGGAGGGCGGGGAGAGATCGTAGGACGGTACGCATCGTCGCGTTCCCGCCATGAACCGTCTTCGGACGGCTCGAGGAGGTTGTCGCGCGGCACGACGCACAACGCCCAGATGATGAAGCCCGAGAGCGCGATCATCACGACCGACCAGACCGGGTACTGCGGCAGGGAGAGGAAGTTCGCGATGATGACGAGTCCGGCGATGGCCACCCCGACGACGCGGGCCCACATCGCCGTCTTGAGCAGTCCCAGGCTGACGATCACGGCGATCGCGCCCAGAGCGAGGTGGATCCAGCCCCAGCCGGTCAGGTCGTACTCGAAAACGTAGTTGCGGGTCGTGACGAAGATGTCGTCCTCGGCGATGGCCATGATGCCCCGGAAGATGTCGAGCAGGCCGACCAGGAAGAGCATCACAGCCGCGAAGGCGGTCAGGCCGGTCGCCCATTCGTCCTTCGCCCGGTGTGCCGGTTGGGTGTGTGTCGCGGTCATCTCGCGCCTCGTTTCCGGAGTGGGGCTCGGGCGAACCGCAGGGACGTCAGCCCGTCAGCGGTGGAGTGCCTCGGACGAGTGCGTGGTCGTGTTCGACCGTGGCTCCAGTCCTCGCTCCGCCCTCGCTCCGAACGGTTCGGTGTCCACGTCAGCGTGCCCACGGCAAGGAACGGCCGGCTTCACCCGACGCGGGTGAGCGTGCGGCGGCCGCCATGCCCGTCCGGGGACGTCCACAACAGGGCCGAGCCGGACGAGGTGATGGGGTCCGGAGCCCGAACCCGCGCCCCGGGAGGGCTTGTCCGGTTTCACCCGCCGTGGGTGAGGTGGCCGCCACCAGCGCCGACGAATGCTGGACCGGCCCGTCGCCACACGCGGCTGCCCGAGCCGCGTCCCGCGCGCCGGTGGAAAAAGGGAGAGGCCGTGAACCGGTACCCGCCCATCGCGGAACACGGCATGGTCGGCGATCTTCAGACCGCCGCCCTCGTGTCGTCCGACGGCACCATCGACTGGTGGTGCACGCCCCGCTTCGACTCGCCCAGCGTCTTCGCCTCGCTGCTCGACAGCGAACGAGGAGGGCACTGCCGTCTGGCGGCGGAGTTGCCGGACGGCGACGGCCTCACCGTCCGCCAGCTCTATCTCTCCGACACGGCCATCCTGGTCACCCGCTTCATGACACCCGGAGGAGTCGGTGAGGTGGCCGACTTCATGGTCCCCGTCGAAACGTCGACCCCGACGGACACACACTGTCTGATCAGGATCGTCCGGGTCGTCCGGGGCAATCTGCCTTTCGCCTTCTCCTGCCAGCCGCGCTTCGACTACGGCCGCGCCACGCACACCCTCACGCCCGTCGACGGCCACGCCGTCACGTTCCACGGCCCGGGAACGGACCTGCATGTGCAGGCCACACCCGGCGTCACCTTCCACCCGGACGGCAATGACATCTCCGCCCGCTTCACCCTGTCCGCCGGGCAGGCCGCCGCGGTCGTGCTGACCACGACAGCGGGCGGCGCTTCTGCCCCGCCTCGCCCGTTCCTCCGAGGAGTGGCCGACGCGCTGGAGTCGTGCCGCACCTACTGGCTGTCATGGCTTCGCTCGAGCACGTACCGAGGCCGCTGGCAGGACATCGTGAACCGCTCGGCGATCACGCTCAAGCTGCTCACCTACGCGCCCAGCGGGGCGCCCATCGCCGCCGCCACCATGGGGCTGCCCGAGCAGGTCGGCGGCGAACGGAACTGGGACTACCGCTACACCTGGGTTCGTGACGCGTCGCTGTCGGTCCGGGCGCTGATCGACCTGGGGTTCCAGGAAGAGGCACACGCCTTCCGTCGCTGGCTGCGTGATCGGATCAATGCCGCGGACACGGCTTCGGCGGATCCCTTGCAGATCATGTACCGCGTCGACGGCGATCCCCACCTCACCGAAGAGACCCTCGACCACCTGGAGGGCTATCGGGGATCTCGCCCGGTGCGGGCGGGCAACGCCGCGGCCGACCAACTCCAGCTGGACATCTACGGTGAGGCCTCGGACGCCCTCATCGTGGGGGGCGACATCGGCGCGATCCGAGGGTGGAGCGCCCTCAGCGGAGTCCTCGACTGGCTCGCGGACCACTGGAACCAGCCCGACGAGGGGATTTGGGAGACCCGTGGCGGTCGGCAGAACTTCACCTACAGCCGACTGATGACCTGGGTCGCGTTCGACCGCGGCGTCCGTGCCGCCACCGACTTCTCTCGCCCCGCCGACATCCACCGCTGGACCGGCGCCCGCGACAGTGTCTTCCGCCAGATCGTCGAACGCGGCTGGCACGACAAGCGTCAGGCATTCGTGCAGCACTTCGGCAGTGACGTACTGGACGCATCGCTCCTGCTCATGCCGAAGGTCGGTTTCGTCTCGCCGCACGATCCGGACTGGCTCAGCACCCTGGACGCCATGGACGAGGAGCTGGTGAGTGACAGCCTCGTCTACCGCTACGACCCGAAGGCCTCCCCGGACGGCCTCCGCGGCGCGGAAGGCACGTTCAACCTGTGCAGCTTCTTCTACGTCGAGGCACTCGCCCGCAGCGGCCGCCTCCACCAGGCCCGTCACGCCTTCGACAAGATGCTCACCTACGCCAACCATGTCGGCCTCTTCGCCGAGGAGATCGGCCCGTCGGGCGAGCAACTCGGCAACTTCCCACAGGCGTTCACGCACCTCGCCCTGGTCACCGCGGCCATGGCGCTGGACGACGAATTGCAGAAGGCGCAGACGGCACCGACACGTGCCGAGCAAGGACACCCCGCAACGCATGGCCTGGCCGAACCCGGCGAGGACGCCGGCGGGGGCGAAAACCATGGTTGAGGCACCTGGGGCGGGACGGATTGCGGGCCGAGACGGTGCGGGGCGCTCTCGCACTCGCGCGGTTCATCTCCCGCTTCGCCGGATCCGACGCGAACGTGATGATCAACGACACCAGCGATGATCTGAACACCACCGACCGGCCACCGCGCAAGAGCTCCGCGTATCGCTTCCGCCTCGTCAATGCGGCGCCCGGCGTTCCCTCTTGAGGGTGGCCGGCCTTTCGGTCGCGTCCTGGTGAGAGCCTGCCCCCGTCGCGGTTGGCTTGCCGACAAGCACCCGCGCTTCCTTGCCGACACCCCCGGTGACGGCAGGCTCGACATCGTGGGCTTCCACGACGACGGCGTCTGGGTCTCACTCCAGGACGACGACGGCACCTTGGCCGACCCGCTGTACGTCCTCGACGACTTCGGCGCCGACCAGGGGTGGAGTACGACCCACGAACACATCCGGCTTCTGGCTCGCACCACCGTCGGCGCAGCAGTGGACATTGTCGGTTTTGGTCCGGAAGGAGTCGTCGTCGCACGCGGGTGCGGCGACGGCCGGTTCGAGCCCCCCGAGCTCGTCCTGAACGACTTCGGGCTCGCCCAGGGGTGGACGAGCGACAAACACATCCGGCTCCTCGCCGACGTCACCGGCGACGGCGCTCCGGACGTCGTCGGCTTCGGCGACGAGGGCGTCCGGGTCTCGCACAACCGCGGTGACGGCCGGTTCGAGCAGGCCCAACTGGTGTGCCGCGGTTTCGGGTACGACGACGACGCCGGTGCCTGGCGGGTCGACCACCATCCCCGTTTCCTCGCCGATGTCACCGGCGACGGACGCGTCGACATCGTCGGCTTCGGTGGCCCCGGTGTGTACGTGGCCCGAAACCTCTTCCGCCGCTTCAGGATCCGATGACCCTCGAAGAACCCCCCGGCCGCATCCCACATCAGGGCACCGTCGTGCCGGAGCCGGCCACCCCGAACCGACTGCCGATTTCCGTTGGCCCGAACAGCGGCCCCTGCTATGGTCAGGTTCATGATCAACATGAGGGAGGCTCAACCATGCTGAAGAGCAGAGCCGCTGCCGTCGGCGTAGGAAGCGTGGCCCTGGCACTGGGCGCCACGATCGGTTTCGCCGGCACAGCGAGCGCGGCCACTCCTCAGGGGGTCTGCGGCAGCGGATACACGGTGCGGGCTTCGAAGGATCTGGGTGCGGGCCCCAACGCGAGGGTGTACCTGCTCCGTAACGGTACGACTGCCTGTGTCGTCACCTTCAAGACCGGATCGTCCGTCGGCAACACGGTCGAGATCGGTGCCTGGATCGGCGACGCGAGCGGCTACAGCAACGCCGATGTCGGCAAGTACGGCACGTACGCGGGCCCGATCAAGCTGAACTCCAGCTGTGTGTACTGGGGCGGCCACTACGGTTCGTCCAGCTGGTACGACAAGACGGGCTGCTAGTCACGCGGCACCAGGGTCCGTCCTCGGACGGATCCTGCTCCTGTCCCGGCAGGATCTGAGGAACAAGCTCAGCTTGTTCCTCAACCCGCGTTCGTGCCGTGGCGAGTGACCGATGGCGTGCCGCGGGTGAGCTCCGCGAGGTAGGCATCCATGGGCTGGAGCCGCCCTGGCAAGGGCTCGCGCAGGTCCCACCATCGGACGGCTGCGATCTCGCCGTTGGGCTGGAACAACCGTGAGGCCTCAGCGGCCTGGCCGGTGAACAGGGCACCGTATTCGGCACGCTGGTCGGGCGCCAGAGCGAAGCACGCGAAGCCGACGAAACGCAGCGCGCCTTCGGGGACGTGGTCGGATTCCTCCAGCAACTCGCGCGCGGCCGCCTGGCGAGGGCTCTCACCAGGGTCGATTCGCCCGCCTGGCAGTTCCCAGGCCTGCCGGTACCGGTCGAACACCATCAGGACGCGGTCGCCCTGCCACAGGGCCACCAGCGCCAAGGGTAGGGGTGCGTCACGGGGTGGCGTGTCTTCCGCTGCCAGGACGAAGGAGATCAAGGCGTTGCCGCGATCGTCGACGGCAAGCGGCGGGGAGTGAGAGGCGGTCATCTCGACATGATGCCCGCCGAAGGTGTTCTCCTCGGGCCGGGCTGACGCATACGCGCCGAGCAACGACGCCGACCTGTTCGCTGCCGTCCTGGAGGGGCAGACACATTCGCACGCCGCCGTTGGCTGGTTCCGGCAGGCCGGGGCGGGGTGTGCAGGTCGAGCCACCCCGTCCCGGTCTCACCGGATGCGCGATGTCGAACGTGGTGCCGCTGTGCGGCCCGGCCGTCGAGAGCATCGATGCCTGGGGCTCGAACGACCCGCCGTCCGGGGGCATCGATCCGGAGCTACCGGACGCCCTCCGCCTTCCGGCGAACCGTCCAACGCGTCCTTGCCGGCGAGCAGCAGGGACATGCCGTACGCGGCCACGGTGAGGCCGGCGCCGAGCGCGGTCAGCCGGGGCGTCCGGCATCGTCTGCAGTTCACGCAGCACGGTGAGCCCGTCGACATGCGGCACCCGGATCTCCGGCAGCACCACGTCGGGCCGCTCCGGCGGACGGTGGCCACGGCCTCGACCCGCTCGCGGTCGCGACGACCCCGATGTCCTGCGATGCGCCCAGAACCAGCCCGAAACCGGACCGGACCAGCGCCTCGTCGTCGACCATCACTACCCGGATCACGTGCGCTCCGCCTCACCTTCGTCCATGCCGTCCCACCCATGCCGCCCCGCCCCTAAGGCCCCACAGAGCCTTGGCCCGGCCTGTCGCGGTTCCAGCCACACGGCGGGATATCACCCGCCAGTCGGAAGGGAGACCGCAGCTTTGTGCCGGATGCTGCGTGACGGCCCCTCTCCAGCCTGAGCGGCATGGCGCCTGTCGGTGAAGCGCTTCGACGCCGCGATCGGGCGCGGATCTGCTGGCAGCATCCCAGCATGTAGGACGCATCCATGGGCCAAAGACCCTTGATTCGCTCGATACTCCTTACTACCTTGCGTCTTTGGGTGAAGCGCTTCGACGACCGGAGACCTCTCTCGGAACGGAGGGACACCCTGGACCGGCGACCGATTCACCTTCACCGCCCTAGCACTGAGAGCGGGCTGACCGGCGAACAAGACCACGCCATCAACGCGGCCCCACGGCCCGGTCGTCGGGCGAGCTGCCCAGGAAGACCGGTACGTCCGTGACCGGCCCGGCCTCCGACACTCACCAGCTCCCCGTCCCGGCCGCCGGGATCCACGACCGGACCCGGTGGCGGGGGCCTTACATTCCTGAGGACTTCGCATGATCGATCTGCCCGCACGCGTACTGTTCGGCGCCGCCTACTACCACGAGTACCAGCCCTACGAACGGCTCAAGACCGACCTCGATCTCATGGCGGAGGCGAAGTTCACCGTCATCCGTGTCGGCGAGTCGGTCTGGTCCACCTGGGAACCGGAGAACGGCCGGTTCGAACTCAACTGGTTGCAACCCGTTTTGGACGGTGCTCACGAGCGCGGCATCTCCGTCGTCCTCGGTACTCCCACCTACGCGGTGCCGCCGTGGCTGGCCCGGCAGTACCCGGAGATCGCCGCCGAGGACGCCACCGGGCGTGGCGCCGCGTGGGGAGCCCGGCAGGAGGTCGACTTCACACACCCGGCCTTCCGGTTCCACGCGGAGCGGATCATCCGCGCGATCACGGCCCGTTACGCCGCCCACCCGGCGGTCATCGGCTTCCAGGTCGACAACGAGCCCGGTCCGCGACTGCCGCACAACCGCGGCGTCTTCCAGCGCTTCGTGGACGACCTGCGGCAGCGGTACGAAGATGTGGAGACCCTCAACCGCGAGTGGGGACTGGTGTACTGGTCGCACCGGCTGTCCACCTGGGCAGATCTGTGGACCCCGGAGGGCAACGCGCAGCCGCAGTACGACCTGGCCTGGCAGGCGTTCCAGGCACGCCAGACCACCGAGTTCATCGCCTGGCAGGCCGGCATCGTGCGCGAGTACGCGAGGCCCGGCCAGTTCGTCACCACGTGCCTCGCCTACGGCTCGCCCGGCCTGGAGGACGACGAGCTCACCGACAGCCTGGACATCACCGCGGGCAACCCGTACTACGACATGCAGGACAGCCTGACCATGCCCGAGCCGCCGCGCGAGAAGCTGCCGCAGCAGTGGATGGCGTACGGGGCGTGGGCGCTGCATCAGAGCGCCGACCGGATCTACTCCTCGCGGCAGGAGCCGTTCCTGATCACGGAGACCAACGCCCAAGCCATCGGCGGCACGTCGGACAACCGGCCCGCTTTCGACGGGCAGTGGCGGCAGGCCGCGTGGGCGCTGGTCGCGCGCGGGGCCCGCATGATCGAGTACTGGCACTGGCACACGCTGCACTTCGGCGCCGAGACGTACTGGGGCGGAATCCTCCCGCACAGCGGACGACCGGGGCGCGCCTACCACGAACTCGCCCGCTTGGGAGCCGAGTTCGAACGGACCGGTGACCTGGTCGCGGGGATCGCACCGGACGCGGACATCGCGATGGTGTACTCGGCGCCGAGCAAGTGGCTGATGCGCAAGCATCCCCCGCTCGCCGGCCCCGACGGCGGTCCGGACGCGGGTGCGTACGAGGGCATCTTCGAGCCGTTCTACCGGGGCGCGTTCGAGGCGGGCCGTCAGGTGCGGATCCTGCACGCCCGTCAGCTGCACGACCCGGGCGGCGAACGCCCGGGACTGGAAGCGGAGTCGGCGGCCCGGCTGCACCCCGTGCTCATCGCTCCCGGGCTGTACGTCGCGGACGACGGGATGCTCGACTGGCTCGGCGCCTACGCGGAGGCGGGCGGTCACCTCGTCCTCGGTCCCCGCACCGGCTACGGCGACCACGAGGCGCGGGCCCGGCATGAGGTGACACCGGCGCGACTGGTCCGCGCCGCGGGCGTCCGGTACGACGAGTTCAGCAACCTGCACGCCGACCTGCCGCTGCGCACCGCACCGGACAGCCCGCTCCGACTGCCCGCCGGCGCGGTGGCCACCCGTTGGGTGGAGGGCCTGGCCGTCGAGGAGGCCGATGTCCTGGCCGAGTACGACCACCCGCACTTCGGGCGCTGGCCCGCCGTCACCACGCGCCGTCACGGCGCGGGCCGCGTGACGTGCGTGGGCACCGTGCCCGGCCGCGCCGTGGCCCGTGCGCTCGCCGAGTGGCTCGCACCCACGCCGTGCGCCGGCTGGCAGGGACTGCCGGACTCGGTCACCGTCGCCACCGGCACGGCCCCCGACGGCCGACGCGTCCATGTCGTCCACAACTGGAGCTGGCAACCGGCCACCGCCCAGGCACCGGTGGACCTGACCGACGCCCTGGACGAAAGCGTGGTCGCGGCCGGTGCGCCCGTGCGGCTCGGTGCCTGGGACGTCCGCGTCTTCGCCGCCGCGTGATGCTCCACCCGCCCTTGCTGGTCACGGACGCGCTCGTCGAGTAGCGCGACCGTCCGTTCGGGCGCCTCCCCGGCGAGACTCCGGCGGGCCCTGCCCAAGAGCGTCGAGCTCGTGCAGGGCCCGCCGGTGGCCCCAGGAGGCCGGCCGCCCGCCGCGGGTGTCCAGGTGTGCCACGTCCAGAAGAACAACGAGGCGTCGACCGGCCTCCAGCAGGCGGTCCGCACCGGTCAGCTCTCCTCCCTGGGACTTCAGATGGCCGTCAAGGCCCTCGCGCTGATCCCCGTCGCGGTCGCCTCCCCGTTCGTCCAGCGGCACTTCAAGAACGGCATGCTCACCGGGGCCGTCAAGGGTTGAAGCCCGAACGGATCGGGCGACGGGGACCAGCTGTGGTTGCCGGCCGGTGGGGCCCACCGCGGTTGGTCCCGGACCGGAACTCCTGAGCGGAAGCTCAACCGACGCCTGGCGTGGGCCCCGCACGGCGGCGGGGCCCACAGGGTCAGCAGGTGGAATTCGTCTGGGTCAGCAGGCCCAGTCGCCAGGGGAGGAGGTTGTAGTCACCGCCCGCGTTGGGGTTCATGCCTTGGTACAGGTACTGGAGCCGGCAGGCGGGGATGGTGAGTGTCTGGTCGTAACCGGCACGGATCATCTCGCCGTGGCTGATGTCCCTGGTCCAGGCCCCTGACGGGAAGGTGACGTTGTTGGACCGGGCGAACGGGTTGCTCTCGGACGCGGCCAGGGGTGTCCAGGAACCGGCCAGGCTGGTTGTCGTCCAGGAGCGGAAGTAGCGTCGGCCGTCCGATCCGATGGCCTCGACGAGCAGCAGGTATTGGTTGGAGCCCTGCACCTTGTACACGTTGCTCGCCTCGAACAGGGCGTACTTGGAGTCCCGCGCCGCGATGACGGTGTTGGTGAAGCCGTTGGGGAACTGTCCGACGCTGGTCTGGGAGCGGTACAGGTGCCCGTTGTCGTCGGAGGAGAACAGGTAGCAGTTGGCGCTGTCGCAGATCACCCACATGTCGACCCAGTGGCCGTTGCCGATGTTCTGCTTGATGATGTCCGGCATCGACGAGTAGAAGTTGCGCGGTGCGCTCCACCCGTTCGGGTTGCTGATGTCGGGGTTGGTGGAGTACGAGGCGTTGCCGGTCTGGTACACGAGGTACCACAGGCGTTGCGGCGCGTAGTAGAAGACCTGCGGCGCGGCTCGGTAGCCCTTGCCGATGGCGCTGCGGTCGAGATAATGGTGCGTGGCCGACCCGGCCTGGGACCAGTCGCTGAAGTTCAGGTACACCAGGTTGTATCCGGAGGAGCTCGCGGTACTGGCGAACACGTGGTACTTGCCGTTGTAGTGGACGACCGTCGGGTCCTTGATGCCGGCGATGTTGTGGGTGGCGTCCGACTTCGGTGAGATCAGCGTTCCGCTGGAGCTCCAGGAGAAGCGGGAGGGCAGCGCTGCGGCGGACCGTGCCGCAGGGGTGCTGTCCTGCCGTGCTGCGGCCGAGCCGCCCATCGCGGTGAGCGCCGACCGGTAGGCTTGCTTCTTGTTGCCGCCGCGGTCGAACAGCAGCGGGTTCTCCGAGGACCGCCAGGAGTCGCTGTCGCGGATGCCCCACACGGTGATGCCGGTGCAGCGCGGGACGTTCATGCAGGCCCGCACCGTGTTCGCGTAGGCGGTCGGCGGCGCCTGCGCGATGTCGAGTTCGGTGATCTGGACGTCCACGCCGAGGGCGGCGAAGCTCGACAGGGTGGTCTGGAAGTTGGCGGGCGGGCCGCCGGCGCCGAAGTGGGCCTGGAGGCCGACGCAGTCGATGGGCACGCCGCGAGCCTTGAAGTCGCGGACCATGCGGTAGACGCCCTGGGTCTTGGCGTCGGTCCAGTTCTCGATGTTGTAGTCGTTGTAGCAGAGCTTGGCCGCCGGGTCGGCGGAGCGCGCGGTGCGGAAGGCCTGCTCGATGAAGCCGGTGCCCAGGACGTCCCGGAAGACCGAGCTGCGCATCTGGCCGCTGCCTCCGTCCGCGAAGGCCTCGTTGACCACGTCCCAGGAGTGGATCCGGCCCTTGTAGCGGTTCATCACCGTGGTGATGTGGTTGTTCATCACGCCGCGCAGGGTGTTCGCGTCCCTGATGGAGCTGACCCAGCCGGGCAGTTGCTGGTGCCACACCAGGGTGTGCCCCCGCACGCGCTGGTTCCGGGCCGCCGCCCGGTTGACGATCTGATCGGCGGCGCCGAAGGTGAACTGCCCGCGGGACCGCTCGGTCGCGTCCCACTTCATCTCGTTCTCGGGTGTGACCGAGTTGAACTCGCGGTCCAGGATGCCGGTGTACGTGCCGTCGCCGAGCCTTCCGGCGGCCACGGCGGTCCCGAAGTACCGTCCGGTCTGTGCCGCTTGGGCCCCGAGGGTGGACGCCTGGGCGTTGTCGGGTGCGGCGGTCGCGGCACCGGGCGTCACCAGGGCGCCGATGGCCAGCAGGCCTAACACCGACGCTCGGCGACGGCCGAGCCGTGTCAGCGGGTTCATGGTTCTCCTCTGCGTTTGGCGGGGGGTTGGTGGTGCGGTCGGTGGGTCGGAACAGGGTGTCGACAGCCCGCATTGTGGACACTTGATGCGGGCATGACATTCGTTCGAATGAGGTCCTCTCTGGAGCCCCCTCGTTCGTGCGGTGCGGAGTGACGGGAGTGATCCCATCACTGTTCGTCATTCCGAACGTGTATCGATGTGCCGAGCATCCTGGATGATAGGAGGCTGATCGGCGCCGTCAATACGTCCCGCATGATTCGTTTGGGGGAGCGAAACATTCGAACACTCATTAGCCGCCTGGGCGGGGCGGCTTGCCTGTTGTTGTCGCCGATCGGACGGGCCGAGCTGCCTTGCCGGGGAGCGATATGGCGCCAGGACGGCTCGTGGTGTTGACATGCTCGGACGCCTCCCTAGTATCCGTGAGGCCCTGACTTTCCGAATGGTGCTCGACATTTCGAACACCTCGTCCCCTCCCAGTGATGTCATGAATGTGACAACGGCGCCACGTGTCACCCACCCGCGGCGCCCGTCCGGGAAAGGAGCCCCGGTGCCCACACGATCAGGAAGACGACTGCTCCCCCTCCTCGCGGCGGCCGTACTGGCGGTCACGGCGTCCATGACGGCCTCCGCTCACTCCACCGCCTCGGCCGCGCCCGGCAGTCCGGCGCTCACCCCACCCTTGGGCTGGAACAGCTGGAACAGCTTCGGATGCGGGATCACCGAGGCCCAGGTTCGTCAGGCCGCCGACGCGATGGTGTCCTCGGGCATGCGCGACGCCGGCTACCGCTACGTGGTCGTCGACGACTGCTGGTTCGACCCGCAGCGCGACGCGGCGGGCAACCTTCGGGCCAACCCGACCAAGTTCCCCAGCGGGATGAAGGCGCTCGGTGACTACATCCACGGCAAGGGCCTGAAGTTCGGCATCTACCAGGTGCCGGGCGAACGCACCTGCGCGCAGACCACCGGCGCCTATCCCGGGTCGACGGGCAGCAGGGGTCACGAGGCCCAGGACGCCGCCACCTTCGCCTCGTGGGGCGTCGACTACCTCAAGTACGACTGGTGTTCCTCCAGCGGTACCCGTGACGAGCAGGTCGCGCGGTTCACCCTGATGCGCGACGCCCTGCGCGCCACCGGGCGGCCGATCGTCTACAGCATCAACCCCAACAGCTTCCACGCCATCACCGGCGCCACGTACAACTGGGGCGAGGTCGCCGACCTCTGGCGGACGACCGAGGACCTGCTCGACATCTGGCAGAACAACAACACCAACAGCTATCCGATGGGCGTCGGCAACGTCCTGGACGTCACCGCGCCGCTGGCGGCGCAGTCGGGCCCGGGGCACTGGAACGACCCCGACATGCTGGTCGTCGGCCGCCCCGGCCTGTCACTGACCGAGTCCCGCTCGCATTTCGCGCTGTGGGCGCTGCTGAGCGCACCGCTCATGGCCGGCAACGACATCCGCACCATGTCCGCCGACGTGAGCGCGATCCTGCGCAATCCGCGTCTGCTGGCGGTGAACCAGGACCCGCTGGGCGCGGGTGGTCGCAGGGTGCGCGACGACGGCGGCACCGAGGTGTTCGCCAAGCCCCTGTCCGACGGCTCGGTCGCGGTGGGCCTGTTCAACCGGGGAGGCGGCACGGCGACGATCACGACCACCGCCGCCCAAGTCGGCCTGACCGGCGGGTCGTTCACCCTCACCGACCTGTGGTCCGGCGGCACGTCGAGCACGTCCGGGCAGATCTCGGCGAGCGTCCCCGCGTACGGCGTGGCCGTGTTCCGGGTGAGCGGCGGCAGCCCGCTGGCGGCCACCACCTCACGGTTGCGCGGCAACGCGTCCGGCCGCTGCGTGGACGTGGACAAAGCCTCCACCGCGGCCGGGGCCACGGCTTTGATCTGGGACTGCCACACGGCCGCCAACCAACTGTGGACCACCTGGGCCGGCGGTGAGATCCGCGTCTTCGGCGACAAGTGCCTCGACGCATACGAGCGGGGCACCGCCAACGGAACCCGGGTCATCACCTGGCCCTGCAACGGCCAGGACAACCAGAAGTGGACCGTCGGCTCCGACGGGTCGATCCGCAACGCCCGTGCCGGGCTGTGCCTCGACGTCAACGGGGCCGGCACCGCCAACGGAACCCCGCTGGTCCTGTGGACCTGCAACGGTCAGGCCGGCCAGAAGTGGAACCGCACGTGAGGGACGTCGCCCACCGGCCAGTGGGGGCCACCGTGAGCGCACCGCGAGAGCACGGTGCCGAGGCACGATCCCGCCACCTTCGCAAGGAAGTTGCACGATGACCACCTGACCGGCAAGACGCTCGGAGCCTCAACGGCCGCGAGAGTGATGCGGTGGGCGGAGACGTCGGTGCCCTGGTTGCCCGGGACGCGGGCAACCAGGGCGAGCGCCGGTGGGTCAGGATTCCCTGACAGCCGTACCGGTGACCGAGTCTCCGGACTTCGTGACCTTGTACTTCAGTTTGGCGCCACTGTGGAAGTGGAAGGTCAGCGTCGCCGGTTCGCCGTCACGCAGTGACTTGAGTGTTTCGGTGGTCAGGACGATCGTGCCGTTCGGGTAGTCCGGCGAGAAGGCCTTGTTGAACTCCTGGTACGGAGTCCAGCTGGTCGGGCCGGCATTGGTGCCGTCGGCGTACGTGGCCTCCATGGTCGCCAGCAGGTCACCCTGGTACTTCGTGGGAATGGTGAACTTCTCGGCGGTGCCCGTGGCGTTCGACAGCACCGGAGTGTCGTAAGTGACGACATCGATCTGCCAGGGCAGCCCCTTGGAGAACCGGGCCTCGAGCGTGGCGTTGACGCCGTAGTCGCGATCGCCGGCCAGCCGGGTCAGGGCCGGTGCCGTGAGGGTGAGCCGGTCCTCGAAGACGGTGTAGTCCCGGCCCTCGGCCAGCTTGATGCCGCCGTGCCACAGCCCCCGGAACGTCGTGCCGTTCCGGTTCAGTGTGAGCGACTTGGCCGTGATCCGGCTCGACTTCGCCACGAAGACCTTGTCGAATGAGGTGGTTCCCGAGCGGGTGGTCCAGCTCGACTTGATCCAGGCGAACAGGGCCGGGTCCGTCCACTTCAGAGTCGCGCGGTCCAGGTAGGCCCAAGCTCCGGGGTCCCACAGGGCGGTGGTGACACCGGCGACGCGTGCCAGGTGTCCGACGTGCTCGTAGTACTTCAGTGCCTCGCCCCGCTCGATGCGGGAGGGGTGGTTGTGGTCGGGCCAGCCGAGCAGGCCGTACTCGCCGACGTAGACGGGAACGCCCTTGGCGACGAAGGTGTCGTGCATGCGGGAGAAGGCGTCGTCAGCGTCGTTGCGGGCGGCCTCGTCGTACCGGGTGCCGCCGGCGATGTTCACGCTGAACGGGTACCAGCTGTAGTAGTGCACGGTGGCGACCAGATTGCTGTCACGCAGCGCCCTGATCGTGGTGTACAGGTCGTCCATGAGGTCCTGGGAGGGGGTGCCGCCTTGCGTGGTCAGCACGAGCAGGCGGCTCTTGTTCCCGCCGCCCGAAGCGCGGACGATCTTGTGGAACGAGGTGTTCAGCTCGTTCATGAGCTCGGTCTTCTGCGCGGCCGTGGCGTCGGCGAACCTCGGTTCGTTGACGCTTTCGAAGAGCAGGGTGCGCGGCTCGCTCCGGAACACCGTGGCGATCTGGGTCCACAGGGCGTTGTAGCGGGCCAATACCTCGTCGTGGTCGGTGGAGATCTTCTCGATCCACTGCCACGAGTCGTGGTGGACGTTGAGCACGACGTAGAGGTTCTCGGCGAGAGCCCAGTCGACCACCTCCTTGACACGCTTCACGTAGGCGGCGTCGACGGTGTAGGGCGCGGTGGCGGACTGGTGCGCGCTCCAGGTCACCGGAATGCGGACACTGCGGAAGCCCTGCGCCCTGATGGTCTTGAACAGCTCCCTGGTGGCCTTGGGGTTGCCCCAGGACGTCTCGTCCGGAATCGCGTCCAGGGTGTTGCCCAGGTTCCAGCTCGGCTGCATCGCGGAGACGGCGTCCATGGCACGAGCCGGGACTCCGGCCACGGAGGCTGCCGGCTGTGCCGGGCCGTCGGGTGCGGCGACCGCGCTGCTGCCGGCCAGCCCCAGGACGACGAGCACCGCCAGCAGCAGGCCGGCCACGCGTCCGGGGCCGCGGCCGCGGTGGTGTGCGGGCCTCCGTATGTCCGTCATGCGTCATGCCCTTCGGTCGGTGATACGGGTGATCCGGTCCGTGGCCGGGCAGCGGCCGGGCGCCACCGCCGGCCACGCCTGCCGCCGCAGGGCCCTCGTGCAGACAGGGGGCGCTGCGTGTCATGCCGTGCTCGGGATCCAGGCCGGACCACCATGCCGGTCGGTGGGGACGGACCGGCCGGTCCTCGTCGCCACCTGCGGGCGTCCGGGGTCCCTGTCAGCACAGGGAGAGAGAGCCTGGTTCAGCGGTCGAGGGGCTCGTAGTCGAACCAGTCGAAGTGGACGGTGCCTTCCACGGCGTACATGCCGATGACCCGGCCCGTGAAGCCGCCGGCGACCTCGGTCGACAGGTAACGGCCGTCGAGGTTCGCGAGCTCGGTGAACGTGCCGTCGGGCTGCTCGACGCCGAGGGAGACGACGTCGGGTCCCGTGCACGGCCCGAGCGGAGACGGCGGTTCCGTGATCGTGACGGCGAGGACGACCGGCCCGGCGGGCACGGAGCGTGCCGCCACGACCGTGCGCAGGGAGCCGACGCGCGCGACCACCCGGACCCGCGTGCCGGACACCTCGATCGCGTAGTGGTGCCGCTCGTCGAGCCGCACCGCCAGACCACCGCTTCCCTCCGCGGTGTCCACCAGAGTGCGCGCCCGGCACGACAGATGCTGCTGGCGCCGGCCGGTGAACACCACGTCGGGCTCGTCCAGGGAGCCGCCCCGCGCGCGGAGCGTCAGCCATCCGGGGCGCTCCTTGGTGGTGCAGTGCTCGGCCGGCCGGTCGCGCAGGGAGATCCAGAGCGGTCGCAGTTCGGCGAGCTCGAAGTCGTCCCGGTGGTCCTCGACGGGGCCGGGGGAGAGCGGCCACGGGAGTTCGGGCAGGTCCAGGGCTACCTCGCCGACGACCGGCCAGTCGTCCACCCAGGTCACGGGTGCCAGGAAGGTCTCCCGGCCGAGTACGTGCCAGCCCGGCGTGCCGCCACCCGGCCGGACGCCGAGCAGCACCATCCACCAGGAACCGTCGGGGCCCTGGACCAGGTCGGCGTGCCCGGTGTTCTGGACGGGGTGGTCGGTGCCGCGATGGGTGAGGATCGGGTTGGCCGGGCACGGCTCGAACGGGCCCGCGGGTGTACGGCCGCGGGCGATCGAGACACCGTGGCCGCGCTCGGTGCCGCCCTCGGCGATGAGCAGATACCAGTAGTCGCCGATCCGGTACAGGTGCGGCGCCTCCGGAGCCTTGGCGCCCGGCCCGCCGGACCAGAGCCTGTGCGGTGTTCCGCGCGTCTGCCCGGTGGACGGGTCGATACGGACCTGTGAGACCCCGGCGACCGTGCACCAGCAGGTGCCGTCCTCGTCCCAGACCAGGTCCGGATCGATGCCGGGGACGCCCGGCGCCCAGATGGGGTCCGACCACGGTCCGGCGGGGTCGGTCGCCGTGACGATCAGGTTGCCGCCGCCCTCGCTGCAGTTGGTGACGATCAGCCAGAAGCGGCCGTCGTGGTGGCGCAGGGTGGGGGCGTAGATGCCCCCGGAGGACGGCATGGAGGCGGGCAGACGCAGTTGTTCCGGCCGGTCCAGGACGTTGCCGATCTGCGTCCAGTGCACCAGGTCACGACTGTGGAAGAGGGGCACCCCGGGGAAGTACTCGAAACTGGAGCAGGCCAGGTAGTAGTCGTCGCCGACGCGGCAGACGCTGGGGTCGGGGTGGAAGCCGGGGAGCACGGGGTTGGTGGAGCGTCCGTCCGGCTGGCGCAGAGGGGGCACCCGATAGGTCCTCTCGTGGGTTCGTGATGTGGGCGTGGAGTGGTCAGGGGGCGCCGGGGGCCGTGGGGGTGATGCGGAGCAGGACGGCGGACGGCGCGGTGGGCAGGGTCAGGCTCAGTGCGGCCGTGCCGGGCATCCAGTCCGTGGTGGGTGTCGGTGGGGCCGAACAGTGCCGTGTAGGCCTGCTCGATCTGCCACACCCAGCTGCGGCCGGTGTGCCGGTCCGTCAGGCCGCCCATGGGGAGGTGCCCGCAGCTGGACCAGGTGCCCTGACCGTTCAGGGCGAAGCCGGCCTTGCCGTGCCCGTATTTCGCGCGTCCGCTGACGCCGGGTGTGGTCCGGCGCATCGGCTGCCGCTGCCAGCGGCACTCGGCGAGCCAGTCGTTGTCCGCCCACAACAGGTCGGCGGCGTCGATCGCCGCAGGGCTCTGCGGGGTGAGGCAGCCCACCGTGAGCGAGCTGACCGACTCCAGGTGCAGCGTGGTCTGCCCCTCGTTGCGCAGGATCACCTCGCTGCGCAGCACGGGGATGCCGTCCGGTGATCGGTAGGTCACCTCCGCGACCAAGCCGGTTTCCGGATCGTGGAGGTGCACGGTCAGTGCGTGCCAGTCGCCGTCGCGGGTCGCGTGGTGAGTCCGGTGGCGCAGACGGCTGCCGAGTTCGGTGCCCACGAGGTGGTTGCCCGACCAGCTGCGCCCGTGACCCGCGGCCGTCACCTCCACCAGGGGCAGGGAGGCAGCCGGAATCCGCTGCGCCTCACCGGGTGTTCCGAGATGCGCGAGGCGCCTGCTGCCGTCGTCGTGGAGGAGGGTCTTGAGGCGAAGTGCCTCGTGCCCCCAGTGGAAGGTCGCTGGTTCCTTGGTCATGTCGGCCCTTTCGAGGCGGCCCTCCTGTGGGGCAGCTGTCGAAGCGCTTCCCTGCCAGGCGCAAAGTAGCGGACTTTTTCCGTGCAAAACAAGGGTACGGACCGCAACACATCATGGTGCGCTGGTGTATTGACAGCTCAGAGGCATGAACGCGGTGTCGAAGCGCTTCGACTTGTTCGCAAGACGAGGCTGTGGGCGCCTGGTGCACAGGCCGACAGGCCCGCAGGTCGCCGTCGCGGGCGTGGGCAGTCGGCACGGCCTTCGGCGGGCGTGTTCCGACGCCGTGGGCCGCCGTACGGCCACATGCCGATCGTTCGCACACAGCGGCGCTGTCAGGCGTCCGGACCACCACTCCGGCAAGGGCGGGCGTCACAGCCGGCGACGTCCGCCCCCTCATGCTCCCGGGGTCATCCGGCGGCCAGAGCGGTCCACTTCTGGTTGGCGCCGCCGTTGCAGTCCCACAACTGGAGCTGCGTTCCGTCGGCCGTGGAGGAGCCCGGAACGTCGAGGCAGCGGCCGGAGGCGGGGTTGCGGTAGCCACCGTTGTAGGGCTGCCAGACCTGGTTGGATCCGCCGTTGCAGGTCCAGGTCTGCACCTTGGTGCCGTTCGCGGTGCCCCAGCCGGCGGCGTCGAGGCACTTGCCCATGGACCGCAGGGTGCCGTCGGTCTAGGCGGACCAGAGCTGGTTGGCGGTGTCGCTGCAGCCCCAGGTCTGGACGGCGGTCCCGTCGGCGGTGCCGGCGCCGTTGACATCCAGGCACTTGCCTGCGATGCCGGAGGACACGCGTGCGGGGGCGGGGTTCCTCAGCCACCCGGCGTCGTCCGCGGCCTGGATGCCGCGGTGGAAGGCGTCGGCCATCTTCTGGTACCCCGCGTCGTTGGGATGCAGGGCGTCGGCCAGGTCGGCCGTGGTCAGGCTGCTCATGTCCACGTAGGCGAGGTGCTTGCCCGCGGCTTGTGCGTCCTTCTGATGCGGAAGGGGACTGGGGGACAGGTGCGGGGCCAAGCTTGAAATGGGCTCGGGACTGCTGTGTGCCGACCGGCCCCTCCAGGGCGTAGTGCGGTTACCAGGACGTCCCGCCTGGTCGCCGGGGCCCGGACGATCGCCGAGGTCCGCGCGGCGCACGGGACCGCTCGGCCCGCCACCGCGATCGCCTTCCCGCAGACGCGTCCCAGTATCATCAACGTCACCCTCGGCATGCGGACCCCGGAACAGGCCGGACCAAACGTGGAACTCCATGATCAGCACGTCCGAGGAGACCTCTGGGCGATCTTGGCACCCACGGGCTGAGCAGGTCGGATGTGCTCGTGGGGCAGGGGAGGGATGAGCGGTGTCTCTGACGGACAAGGCCATCGACGAGATCCGTGAGCTGATCCGGACCGGCGCCCTGCCTCCGGGCTCGAAGCTCCCGCCTGAGCCGGATCTGGCCGCGCAGCTGGGCCTGTCCCGCAACCTCGCCAGGGAAGCGGTCAAAGCGCTGGCCGTCGCGCGGGTCCTGGAGGTCCGGCGGGGCGACGGCACGTATGTGACCAGCCTCCAGCCGAGCCTGCTGCTGGAAGGGCTCGGCGGTGCGGTGGAGCTGCTCCAGGGGGACTCGGTCGCCCTGCAGGACCTGATGGAGGTGCGGCGGCTCCTCGAACCGCTCGCCACGGCTCTCGCCGCCACCCGGATCTCGGACTCCCAACTGGCCGAAGTGAAACGGCACTTGGAGGCCATGCGCGAGGCCCGGGACGATGTCGAACAGCTCAACGCCCACGACGCCGCCTTCCACCGTGCGGTCGTCGCCGCCACGGGTAACGAGACTCTCCTCACCCTCCTGGAGGGCATCTCCGGCCGCACCCTGCGTGCCCGCATCTGGCGCGGTCTGGTGGACGACAAGGCCGCGGGCCGCACTCTCGCCGAGCACGAAGCGATCTTCAACGCACTGTCCACCCGTGACGCCGCCCTCAGCCAGGCCGCCGCGCTGCTCCATGTGAGCAACACCGAGCAGTGGCTGAGAGAACACCTGCGCACCAGCGAGCCCCTCACGTTCGGCACGACAGCGGGGCAGTAGCGGGCGGGCGCTGCCCCGCCCGGTGCCCGGCAGCCAGGCGCCGGGCTGCTGGGACGTAGCACGCGGGTGCCGCCCGGCGGCCGAGGGCCGTGCGTAGCGGGAGCGAGGGCGACCGCCTCGCATCGAACCCCGGGTGCGGCGGACGTCCTCGTCGAGCGGGACCACCCGGACGACGCCCCACCGGCCGGCTGTCCCCGAGGCCCGTCGGCCGTGCGGCCTGCTGTGGCCGGTTGAGCGCCGTGTCCCGCGGCGGGATGCTGGAGGCAGCGCCCGTCACGGGTGACGCGGCGCCGTGCCGGGGCGCGGCAGGAACGAGGTCGGGATATCCCATGGAATACGAGCCCGACACGACCATAGGAGCAAGGGGAGTAGCCGCACCCGACGACTTCGCGGTCGTGATCGACGCCCGCGGACTCGTCGTGATGTGGAGCGCCGGAGCCGGGCGACTGCTCGGCTATCAGCGCGAGGAAGTGGTGGGTCTGCAGGCCGCCGGCCTGCTCGCCGCGAGGCTGCCCGTCTCGATGCGGCGCCACCTGGCCGCTTGGGAACCGTGGACGAGTGACGTGGTGCTGCGCAACCGCCACGGCGACCGTGTCACCGTGCAGCTCCGGGGCGCGCCGCTGGTGGACACCTACGGAGGACCCCACTGGATCGTCACCCGAGCGGCGACGACGTACGCCTCCGCACCGACCGATGCGGATGCGGAGGAGCTCTGGGACCTCACGCTCGCGCAGCTCCCGTTGCCTGTGGCCGTCTATGACGGTGAGGCACGGTTCGTCACGTGCAACCAGGTGATGAGCCAGGCCATGGGGCTGACGCCGGAGGAAATGAGGGGCCGGACGTTGTGGGAGATCTATCCCACCCCACCCATGGACGAGATCGACCGCCTTCAGCATCACGTCGTGCGCACGGGCGAGATGATCTTCCGCGAGAATCAGCCGTTCCGGGCTTCGGGCGAGGTCCGCGATCACGCCTGGTCGCTCTTCCTCTCCCCGCTCAAGGACCCGGCGGGCGCGGTGGCGGGGATGTCGGCGCTGGTGATCGACATCACCGAGCAGTACTGGGCCCGGCGTCGCCTCGCCGTGCTGAACGACGCCAGCGTGCGCATCGGCAGCACGCTCGATGTGACCCGGACAGCAGAGGAACTGGCCGAGGTGGCGGTGACCGGGTTCGCCGACTTCGCCTCCGTCGACCTGCTGGAGTCGGTCGTCCAGGGACGCGAGCCGCAACCGGTACCCCCCGGAACGCCGGTCGTCTGCCGCCGTACCGCGAAACGGTCGGTGCTCCAGGGATGTCCGGAATCGGTCGTTCCGACAGGTGAGACCGACGTCTACCCTCCCGGCTCCCCACCGGCGCAGGCCTTGATCACCGGTCGGGGCAGCCACTACAGCGTGGGCGATCCGCCGCTGCGCGCATGGTCGACGGCTTCCCCTGTCCGCGCCGAGAGCATGAGGCGTTTCAAGATCCATTCGGTGATGATGGTGCCACTGAGCGCGCGGGGGATCACCCTCGGCGTGATGCAGCTCCTGAGGCACCGCACTGCGGATCCCTTCGTCCAGGACGATCTGACGCTCGCCGAGGAGATCGCCGCCCGGGCGGCCGTGAGCATCGACAACGCCCGTCGCTACACCCGCGAGCACCGGACCGCGCTCACCCTCCAGCGAAGCCTGCTGCCCGAGCGGCTGCCGGGCGCGGAGGCGGTGGACCTCGCCTACCGGTACCTCCCCGCCGGTTCGGGCGACGAGATCGGTGGCGACTGGTTCGATGTGATCGCCCTGTCCGGGGGACGGGTCGCGCTGGTGGTCGGCGACGTGGTGGGCCACGGCGTGCACGCCTCGGCCACCATGGGCCGCCTGCGCACCGCGGTACGCACCCTCGCCGACGCCGATTTCACCCCCGACGAGCTGCTCACCCGGCTGGACGACCTGGTCGTCCGCCTCGACCGGGAGGAAGGCCCGGAGACGCGAGGGCGGGCGGAGGAGGCCTCGGGAGAAGTCGGGGCCACCTGCCTCTACGCCGTGTACGACCCCGTCACCGGCTGCTGCGACCTGGCACGGGCAGGGCACCCGCCGCCCGTCCTGGTGTCCTCGGACGGCACCGCGCGTGTGCTGGACCTGCCCGCCGGGCCACCGCTCGGTCTGGGGGGACTGCCCTTCGAGGCCGCCCGGATCGACGTGGGCGAGGGCAGCCTGCTCGCGCTCTACACCGACGGCCTGATCCAGGCCCCCGACCGCGACATCGACGTCGGACTCGACCTGCTGAGTCAAGCGCTCCGCCGTCCGGACGCCGATCTGGAGGACACCTGCGACGAAGTGCTGCGCGAGCTGCTGCCCGACCCCCCTGCCGACGACATCGTCCTGCTCTTGGCCCGCACCTCCACGCTCGGTGCCGACCAGGTCCGCACCTGGCAGCTGCCCATGGATCCCGCTGCCGTCGCCGGGGCCCGCAAGATGGCGGCCGAGCAGCTGGACACCTGGGGGCTGGCCGAGCTCGAGTTCGCCACCGAGTTGATCGTCAGCGAGTTGGTCACCAACGCCATCCGGTACGGCAACGGCCCCGTCGAGCTGCGCCTCATCCGCGCCGACGCACTCGTCTGCGAGGTGTCCGACGGCAGCAGCACCGCCCCGCACCTGCGGAGGGCCCGGGTCTTCGACGAGGGCGGGCGCGGACTGCTGCTCGTGGCCCAGGTCGCCGAGCGCTGGGGCAGTCGTCAGACCTCCGTCGGAAAGACGATCTGGGCAGAACAGCCCCTGCCGGATGAGCCCGAGCGCGACGGCCGGCCCCACGCGAGCGGCTGACGCACACGGCGGTGATGCGCCGCATGTGGTCACACTCTGGGGATCCTCCCTCTGAACATGGGATGTGTTAGAGGGGGTTGAGGAAGATCTTGTCCAGCCCGAGGAGGAAATCGCTGCGCCACTTGGCGTTGCGCTGCTGAAGGGCGAACTCGCCACATAGGATGTATTTACCATCGGGAGACGAGGGAGACGCACGGCGGTTCTCTCCGCGGTGATCGCCCTGATGGCGACGCTCCTGACCGGCTTGGGCGCCACCGGGACGGCGCACGCGGCCACCGTGGATCCGAACGCGTCGTACGTCCTGGTCAACCGTGGCAGCGGCAAGGCCCTCGACGTGTCCGGCGCGAGCACCGCCGACAGGGCGGGCCTGTCGCAGTAGACCCGTCATGACGGCGCCAACCAGCGGTTCCGGTTCGTGGATTCGGGCGGCGGCTGTTACCGGCTGGAGGCGCAGCACTCCGGCAAGGTGCTGGACGTCTTGAACCATTCCTCCGTCGACCACGCGGGCATCGTGCAGTGGAGCGACGCCAACAGCACCAACCAGCAGTTCCGGCTGGTCGACTCGCCGGACGGCCACGTCCGGCTGATCAGCCGCAGCAGTGCCAAGGCCGTCGAGATCGAGAACGCCTCAACCGCGGACGGTGCCAAGGTCGTGCAGTTCACCGACTGGGGCGGGGGCAAGCAGCAGTGGGAGCTGGTCCGCGTCGACAGCGGAAGCGGCGGCGCGCTGCCGTCGACGTTCCAGTGGTCCTCCAGCGGCGTCCTGGCGGGTCCGAAGCCGGACGCCCAGCCCCCCGATGTGGCGGCGATCAAGGACTTCTCCATCGTGCGGCACGACAACCAGTGGCTGACCTTCGCCACGACCGCCAATCCCTCCGGCTGGGGCCTGGTGCAGTTCACCTTCGGCGAATGGTCCCAGGCGGCCTCCGCGCCGCACGCCTACCTCGACACCTCGCCCATGGGCTCCGGCTACCGGGCGGCGCCCCAGGTGTTCCACTTCGCGCCGCAGAACCTGTGGTATCGGTCTGCGACTGCGCTTCGAGAAGGTCCTCCACCCCGACGACAACGACGCCCTGCGGCAGAGGCTCGCGTCCTCGGCGTGACCGTGGACGGCCGCGGAGTCGTACGTCAGGCGGTGACGCCGGCGTCGGGATCCGGCACCGCCATGGCCCAGGTCCCCATGGCGTCCAGGACGTCGCGCAGCCCCTCGCCGAGAGGAGTCAGCGCGTACTCGACGCGCGGCGGGATCTCCGCGTAGGTCGTGCGAGTGACGATGCCGTGCCGCTCGAACTGGCGGAGCCGACTGGTCAGGGTGTGCGGGCTGATGCCGGGCAGGGCCTCACGCAACTGGTTGAAGCGGTGAGGGCCGTGCAGCAGTTCGCGCACGATCAGGGTGGCCCACGGGCCGTTGAGCAGAGTGAGGAACCGGGCGACGCCGCACTCGGGGAGGCAGGAATCAGTCACAGTTCTGACCGTACTCCATTAGTGCAGTTGATGTAACTGGTGCACCCCATGCACTAATGACGGCATGACCTACGTGATTCACGGCGCCACCGGCGCCCAGGGTGCCCCCGTCGTCGCCGCTCTCGCCGCCGCGGGCCATTCCGTGACCGCTCTGACCCGCAACCCTGATGCCGTCGTGCACGGCGCACAGCGCGTCGTGGCCGCCGGCTACGGCTCCACCGCCGAACTGACCGAGGCGTACCGCGGCGCCGACGGGGTGTTCATCCACCTGCCGGTGTTCTCCGAAGAGGACCGCCAGACCTATGCGCGCAACATCCTCGCCGCTGTCCGCGCGGCCCGCCCGGCGCGAGTGGTGTTCTCCACCAGCGGTGCCCCGATCGACCCCGAAACCGGCGGCGCGGCCGCGGCCCTGGCCGGCGGCCTTGCGGACACCGGGGTGTCCCACGCGGTGATCGCCCCGACGTTCTACCTGGAGAACCTGCTCATGCCGTACGTCCTCGACAGCGTCCGCGAGCGAGGCGTACTGCCCTACCCGATCCGTGCCGACTTCCCGGTCTCCTGGGCGTCGCACCTGGACATCGCCGATGCCGTCGCCGCTCTGTTCGACCGCCCGGACATCACCGGCGTGGTCTCCGTCGGCCAGTACCCCGCGATCACGGGACCGGACCTGGCCGAGGCGTTCGGCACCCACTTCGGCAAGGACGTGGCCTTCGAACAGATCACCCCCGAGCAGTTCCGCATCTCCGTCGCGCCTTTGATCGGCGAGGGCCCCGCCGCCGATGTCGCCGGAGCCTACGCGGCCATGAGCACCCTTCCGGACCGCTCGATCACAGCCGAGAACTCCGCCCAGAAGCTGCTCGGCATCACCCCCCGCTCCACCGGACAGTGGCTGACCGACATCGGCCTCCGACCGTAGCCACCACCGGCTTGCCGGCGTCCCGGTGACGTGTCACCCCCCGTCGCGGCATACGGCCTGCTCGGTGACGGCGTGCGCCAGGGCCATGATGGTGACCTGCGGGTTCACGCCGGGGGACGACGGCAGCAGACACGCGTCAGCGACGAGTACTCCTTCCGCTCCGCGCAGTCTTCCGTCGGGGCGTACGGGGGACAGCCGGCCGTCCGCTCCCAGTGCGGCGGTTCCCGTGGGATGGAACGCCGACAGGTGGAGACGGCGATGACCGACGCGTCGGACGACGTCGTCCAGGGCGCCGGGAGAGCTGACCGACGGGTGTGCCGGTATCCCGGTGAGGACTTCGCGGGCGCCTGCGGCGAAGAGGATACGGCCCATGTGCGTGAGGGACCGGAGAAGGCGGCGACCGTCCTCGGCGTGAAGGGTGTAGGTCGCGACGGGGCGGTGCGTTCCGCGTACGCGTCCGGAGGAGCGGTCCGAGACCATCGCACCGAGGAGGCCGAGCTGTCCGGCGGCGGTCAACTCGCGCTTCAATTCCCTGCCGAGGTACGGGAGGACGAAGGAGGTCATGCCGGGCGGCGCCGCGGTCGCCTCGATGAGGATTCCCTCGTCGTGCCATTCGTCGATCCCGACGCTCTGCAGGATGTTGGGGCCGGCACCGGGACCGGTGACGGGTTCCGCGAAGCGCCCGGCGACGCTGACGGCCGGGTGGATCGCCAGATTGCGGCCCAGCCGGGGGTGGCCCGCCAGCCCGGAGCGCCGGAGCAGCGCCGGAGTGTGGAGGGCTCCCGCCGCTGCCACGACGAGGCCGGTCCTGAGCGTGAAGGTCGTGCCGTCCGGACGTACCGCCTCTACCGCGACGGCGCGGCGGGCGCCCGCACGGTGTTCGGTGACGATGCGGGTGGCGCGAGCACGGGTGACGATACGGGCCCCCGCGGCGCACGCCGCGGGCAGCACGGACAGGTGCACCGCCTGTTTGGCACCGCTCGGGCAGCCGGCGACGCATTCGCAGCATCCCCCACAGTCCGTGGCGTTGCGGCGCAGGGCGGCGGCGGACCAGCCCAGACGTTCGGAGCCGAGAAGAGCCAACTCGCCGTTTCGGCCGAGGACGGACCGATCGGGTTCGCCCACGCCGAGGAGGTTCTCCACGTGGTCCATGTGGCGGGCGAAGGAGGCAGGGTCCGCCAGTTCGACACCATGAGTGCCATGCCATCGCTTCAGCACGTGATGGGGCGTGCGGAAGCAGGTGCCCGAGTTGACCAGTGTGGTGCCGCCGACGGCTCGGCCGAGCGGCAGCAGCACGGGCGGCAGGCCCCAGGCGAGCGTGGCGCCACCGTCACGGTAGGCGTCGGCGAATCGGTCCAAGGGCGGGCGCGAGGCGAGTTCCCGAGTCGAGAAGTGCCGTCCTTCCTCCAGAACCACGACCGAACGTCCGGAGGAGGCGAGGGTCAGCGCCGACACCGCTCCTCCCGCGCCGGAACCGATCACCACGGCGTCGACGCGCTGTCCGTCGGGCCAGTCGGACGACGGGCAGATGTCCAGCGGGGGATCGGTCCGGACGAAGGGCCGCACGGGTCGGGAACTGTCGCGGCCTGCCCCCGCGGCCAGCAACAACGGGATCTTCACGTTGTCCATCAGGACCTCGAAACCGGGCAGCCGGATCATTCGCCGCAGGAGCCGGGCTCTGGTCTCCGGCGGCAGCCGGTGAGCCCGTCGCCCCGTGGTGAGCAGGGAGAATCCGTCGAGTGCCATGTCCGCCGCATGCAGGCCCGTGCGGACGTACGGGGGCAGGGACGACATGAAGCGGACCAGGCGTTCCGGCACCTGCCCCTCCCACTCCGGACGGTGTGCGTCCGGGCCGACGTCGAGCAACACCGCTGACAGCGCCCGGCCGCGAGCCGTCGTCATCGGAGCCCGACCTCCGCGTGCGCGGTGCCTCGCACATCCCAGACCTGTTCAGGCTGCCAGCGGCCGCCGAGCCGCCGCTCCAGAGAGACATGAACGTCGGCCCGCTCGCTGTTGTGACAGGTGGCCCGGCTGCCGTCCGGGTCGGTGTAAGTGACAGCGGTCCGGCTCTCCTCGGGGAGGTGGACGCGGACCGCGATACGTCGTCCCGCGGCACGGCCCTGCACAGTCCAGGTCGGCAGCTGGGGCCTTGCCCGGAACCGTCCGGCGCCCAGGACGCCCACTGAGCTGCGCCAGTCGCCTCGCGGCCAGTCACGTCCCGCCCGGCGCAGCCGCAGAAACACGATGGGCGGAAGGTGCCGCAGTACGGGCAGGCCGGAAACGGCCGTCACCACCTCCAGAACCGTGTCGTCGTCCAAGTCGGCGTGCAGCCAGGCCCAGTGGTGGGCGTTGCCTCGGCCCGCGATACGGGCGCTCGCCCCCAGCGCGTCGGACAGCTGCAGTGTCTGCCCGTGGAGACGCACCGAGCCGCGGTACCGTGCCTGCGCCTGGGGGACGATGTGCACAGCGGGCAGCACCCGGCGCTTCCAGGCCAGTCGGGGGAACGTGTGCAGGGGCGCGGAGTCCGCGGTCACCGTGAGGTCCCAGGCCAACCGATCGGTGCGGCCGCGCAGTTCGTGCGCGGTCGCCACGGCCGACGGGGAGCGAAAACCTGCGGGCTCCGCAGGAAGGCCGTCGTCCTCCGACGAAACCGAACCCTCCGGCAGCGAATGCGGGCCGAAGCGTTCGATGACAGGGGGAGCTTCCGGCGGGTACGCGGCAGCCCAACCGTGCGTGTAGGGGCTGCCGTTCAGCGGGCGTACCAGTTCGTGGTGGAGCCAGAAGCCGGTGCCGGTGTTCGGGTCGGTGAAGGTGGAGTACCAGACGTTCAGGCGGTCCCGCGTTCCGCCCCGGCGGGCCGCGGTGAGGGTCTCCGCAGTATCGGTGGGTGCGGGGAAGCGCCAACTCGCCGCGAACGGCGGCAAGGTGCGCAGACGGAACCGCAGGAGCCCTTCACCGCCGGTACAGGGCAAGGCTCGCGCCCCGCCGCGATCCGTCACGTTCTCCGGCTCGGCAGGCCGCAGACGGATCGGCAGGATCGTCATGGAACGCAGTGGGCTGCGCCAGGTGGGGGACTTGTGGCCCTCCAGGACGTATGCGTGGCCGTCCATGGCCGTGAAGCGCACGTGGTAGCCGATCCGCCCCTGTGACAGCGGCGCGATGAGCATGCTGCCGGAGGCGTGGGGATCATCGGCCCAGCCGTCGATACGAACACGGCCGCTGACAACGGCCGTTGTCGACCCGTGAGGACGGATCGCGCCGGGAGCGCTGACCCGCAGATCGAGTATCACGGGCCGGCCTCCGCCGGCTGCTGTGTCGAGCCGCAGTGTGCCCTTGAGGGTCTCTGCGAAGCGCGCTCCCCGGCGTCCTGCCATGTACGGCTCCCTCTGTCTCCGAATCATCCGGTTCACCCGCCGCGTGAAGCTGACGAGGGAATGCCCGGAGGTCACGATGAGCCGCCTTGCACCTTACCGGCGATGGCTCAGTGGCTCAGTGGCTCATCCACTCATGGAAGAGAACCAGGCACGCCTCATCAGGTCAACCCCTGGCCGCGTCCCGGTCAGGACGATGAGCGCTTCTCCTACGCACACCGCCTCATGAACGCTCACGGCGGTGACGGGAGGTAGCCGGTGGCGCCAACCTCACTTGCGGCGCTTGTGCTTGACGAGATCCGCGGTCATCTCCTCCGCGGTCAACCGGAGGTAGTCCTCCGCGGCGCGCCCGGCTTCCTCCGCCTGGCCGCCCGCCACGGGTTCCACCACCCGCCGCAGGCGCTCAGCGGCGAGCGTCGGGTCGGCGAACGGTGTGCTCATGACGTGACGGACCGGCAGATACGCGTTGAGCAAGGTGTTGGTGAGCAGCAGGTACACGCGGTTGCCGGTGGCACGGGCCAGTTCCCGGTGCACCTCGGCCTCCGCGAGCTGTGCGTCGGCCGGGTCCGGTGCCTCGCCCACCGCGTCCACCGCGGTACGAAGCCGAGCGCCCTGCGCGGTGCCGCATCGTGAGGCGGCCTTACGCGCGATCAGCCCGCCGATCGCCTGACGGGCCTCGAACACGTCCGACAGCCAGCGGCCGTCCTGCCCCACCAGCAACGGGAGGAGGTCGACGCCGCCGGACCTGAGGAAGTCCAGCACGCGCGTGCCCACGCCGTGTCGGGTGCGCAGCAGGCCTGCCTGCTCCAGTCGGGACAGAGCGTGCTTCAGGGTGGTGCGGGTGACGCCGTAGGACGCGGCGAGTTCACGCTCCGGCGGGAGCAGCGAACCGGGCTGGTGCGTGCCGTCCAGGATGTCCGTGCGCAGGCGCTCCTCCAGTACGTCGACGACGGACTGGCGGACGATCGCTTCGGCTGGCATGGCCGCACTCCTTCGGTTCGGTCCGTGCCCCCGGCGGCAGCATAGGGGACCGCACGTCGAATCTTCGCAGGCAGTGGACCAGCGCCGACTTCCCACCGTCAAGCGGCGACCAGCTCACCGGTCCCGCCCGGTACTCTCCACTCCCGCGCAGCCGGGCGGCGGACCGCGCGCTGCGGTTGCGGGCCGAGGAGAGAGGATTGACGTGGTGCCACTCGGGCTGTGGGCTGCGTGCAAGAATGGCGCCTGTGACCGGATCGTCATCGTCGCCTGTCGCCGAGAGCACGCCCGGCCGTGTCGGTCTGGGCCCTCGTGCCGCCGCAATGCTGGTGTTCGGATCCTCGGCAGCGGTTCTGGTCGTCGAGATCGTCGCCTTGCGGCTGCTCGCTCCCTACCTCGGCCTGACCCTCGAGACCAGCACCATGGTGATCGGCATAGCACTCACCGCCATCGCCTTCGGCTCCTGGCTGGGCGGGCACATCGCGGACCAGGTCGATCCACGCCGGCTCATCGGTCCGTCGCTCGGAGTGTCCGGAGCGGTGGTGGCGCTCACCCCGTCCGTGTTGCGCAGCACTGCGGAGTGGGCACCCGCGGTGCTCTTGGTCATCGCGTCGCTGACCATCCTGGTGCCGGGCGCGCTGCTCTCCGCGGTGACCCCGTTCGTGACGAAGCTTCGTCTCACCAATCTGGCGGAGACCGGTTCGGTAGTCGGCCGGCTTTCCGGGATCGGCACCGTCGGTGCCATCGTCGGCACCGTGCTCACCGGCTTCGTCCTCGTGTCGCGGTTGCCGGTCAGCGGCATACTGCTCGGCCTCGGGGCACTGCTGGTGGCAGGCTCGGCGTGGGTCGAGTGGCGGACCCGCGGGTGGAGCGGAACCCCCGCCCTGGCACTCGTGGTCGTAGCAGGTGGTCTCGCCGTCACGGTGGCGCCCGGGGGCTGCGACGTGGAGACCAAGTACCACTGCGCACGGGTCGTCGCGGACCCCGACGGGGCCAACGGCCGCACGCTCGTACTGGACGGTCTGCGGCACTCGTACGTCGACGTCGACGACCCGACTCATCTGAAGTTCGAGTACGTGCGCGCCATCGCGTCGGTGGTCGACGCCGCCTTCCCGCAAGGTGAACCACTCGTCGCCCACCACTTGGGCGGCGGCGGGCTCACCCTTCCCCGCTACCTCGCGGCCACGCGGCCCAGAACACACAGCCTCGTCTCCGAGATCGACGGCGGGGTCGTGGGCATCAACCGCGAGCAACTGGGGCTGCGTTCGCAAGCCGGTATCGACGTACGCGTCGAGGACGGCAGGCTGGGCCTGCGGCGGCTGGAGACCGGCAGTCGTGACCTGGTCATCGGGGACGCCTTCGGAGGCGTCAGCGTCCCGTGGCACCTCACCACAGCGGAAGCGATGGCTGATGTACGGCGTGTGCTCAACGAGCAAGGCCTGTACGTTGCCAACCTCATCGATCACGGTGGTATGGACTTCGCACGCGCCGAAGTGGCCACCCTCGGCGAGACCTTCGAGCACGTCGCCCTCCTCGGCGAACCCGCCGACATAGGCCAGGGCCCGGCTGCCGACGCCGTCGGCGGCAACCTGGTGGCGCTCGCCTCCGACCAGCCGGTCGACCTGCGCGCGATCCAAAGAGCGCTCGACGCCCGGCGAACCGGCTGGAGGATCACCACCGGCGAGGACCTCACCTCCTGGACCGGCGATGCCCAACTCCTCACCGACGATCACGCACCCGTGGACCAGCTCCTGCAGCCCTACAGTCCGCAGAGCAGCCGGTGACACGGATGCTTCCGGTGATGGGACGGTCCGGTGCGAACCCTGCGCCCGGGGGGCAGACCGCCGGACCCGGATGTCTGTCCCACCAACGGTCCGGTGATGCCGCCGGCGCCGAGATGATCGACAACGCGCCCAGGTTCCGCACCGCAGCCGTACCGCTCGTGATGGTGGAGCGGTCCACATCCAACCAGCGGGCAAGCACGGCCACCTGCACCAGTCACTCGTATCTGCGCCTCAAGTCGCCCCAGGTATCACAGACCAAAGGCTCTGACGCAGCTCCCAACCGCTGTCACCGCGGGCGGGCGGGCCCGCGATGCGATCACGAACCCTTCATCACGAGCCCGCTCCGCGCTGTGACCGTGTGACGGGCGCGGCCCGTCGATGTGACGGCCGGTGTGTGACGGTCAGCCCGTCTCACCCCCCGGCCCCGTCGACGGAAACCGCCGCCCGGGTACGGCGCGCCGTCATCACACCGGCGGCCGCCGCGGTGGCGGCCAGGAGTACGGCGGCTGCGCCGAGCGCGTGTTCGGCCGCGGTGCGAGCACCGGCGGTCGTGTTGAGGTAGACGCCGCCGATGAGGGCGACTCCGAGTGTTCCGCCGAGTTGCTGGACGGCGTTGAGCAGTCCCGCCGCGGAGCCGGTCTCCTGCGGACCCACGGATGCCAGCGCGGTGGTGAAGAACGGTGGTGTGAAGAGTCCGGAGCCCAGCCCTGCCAATGCGAGGGCGAACGGAAGGGCTGTCGGATAGGCGTCGGGGGCGGTGGTGCGGTAGGCGAGCGCGGCGACGGCCAGTCCGCCGGCGAGGGTCGCGATGCCGGCGTGCATGACGCGGGCGCCGTACCGGGGGACGAGCAGGCTTCCGGCGGCCCAGGACGCGACGGCCAATCCCGCGGACCAGGGCAGGAGGCTGAGTCCGGCGGTCAACGGTCCGTCGCCGAGGCCGAGTTCGAGGTGGAGGACCACGGCGATCATAAGGCCGTTCACCACGGCGAAGAACAGCGTGGACGTGGCCAGTGCTGCGGGAAAGGAACGGCCGCGCAGCAGCGCGGGTTCGACCAACGGGGTCTTGCCGCGGCGGGCGGTGCGACGTTGCTGGGCGACGAACACCATGAGGACGACGGTGCCGATCGCGGCGGTCGCCCACGCTGCGGGCCCGGGGCGACCGGTGGCGAGCGGGCACACCAGCAGGGCGGTGCCGAGCATGGCCAGCACGGTGCCGGCCGGGTCGAGACGGGGACGGACAGGGGCGCGGTCCTCGCGCAGCCGGGGTGAGGCGGCGAGGACGGCGGCGGCGAGGGGAAGGTTGACGAGGAAAACGGCGCGCCAGGACACGCCGAGCAGATCGGCGTGGGTGAGGACGCCGCCGAGCGCGGGACCGGCAACGGCGGACAGCCCCATGACGGGACCGATCATGCCGAGGGCCTTGGACAGTTCGGCGCCGGTGAACATGGCGCGAATCAGCCCGAACGTCTGCGGGATGATCGCGGCCGCGGCGGCCCCTTGCAGTGCGCGCAGGATGAGGAGAGCGGTGGCGGTGGGAGCGAGTGCGCATGCCAGGGAGGTGGCGGCGAACGCGATGACCCCGGCACGAAAGACGCGCTTGCGGCCGTGGATGTCACCGAGGCGGGCACCGGTGAGCAGGCCGAGGGCGAAGGCCAGGGTGTAGGAGGCGCTGAACCATGGGATGGTGGCGCCCGCTCCGCCGAGGTCGGTGTGGATGACAGGGGCGGCGACCTGGACGATCGTGGCGTCGAGCAGGTTCATGGCCTCGGCGGCAAGGAGCGCGGCGAGCGCGAGCCGGCGCCACCGGTACGGCGCGGACGCTTCGGCGGGGACGGGGATGCCCGGTGAGGCAGGCGTGCCGGCGGGTGTGCCGGTGGTGCGGGACATGCGGTCTCCTCAGGCTTGGGAGTCGGGCCGGTAGCCACCGTGCCCGGCCACCCCTGCGCGCTTCCATGTCCTCGCGATCGATAGGTGATATCTGCCGTTCGAAGCGGCTAGTTTGCTGAATGTGCTCACACTGGATGATCTGGACCGAGGGCTGATCCACGCCCTGCAAGTGGAGGCGAGGGCGCCCTTCACGCTCATCGCCGAGGTCCTCGGCTCCTCCACACAAACCGTCGTCCGCCGCTACCGCCGCCTGTACGCACAGGCAGGGCTGCGAGTGGTGACGCTGCCGGATCTGCGCAGCGCGGGCACGCACCAGTGGTTCGTGCGACTGACGGCCGCGACGCGCAGCGCTCACGACATCGCGGTGGCGCTCGCGCGCCGGCCGGACACCTCGTGGGTGCGGCTGACGTCCGGTGGCACCGAGATCGTGGCGATCATCCACACGGCACCGTCCGGTCCCGACGCGCACGCGTTGCTGCTGCGCGACATCCCGCGTACCGCCGGGATCACCTCGGTCTCCGCGCACTACCTGCTGCACACCTATCTCGGCGGGCCGACCGCATGGCGAGGCCGGGTGAACGTCCTGAACGAGGACCAGCAAGCGCGGCTGCGCGCCGAACGGGACACGACCGGCGTCGGCGAACGCGCCGCGCAACCCGGGGAAGAGCCGTACCTGCTGACCGACGCGGACCGGGTGCTGCTGGACGCGTTGCGCGAGGACGCACGGGTCAGCTACGCGGAACTGGCGTCGGTGACCGGCACGACGGCGTCGACGGTGGCCCGCAGGCTCGCCGAACTGCGGTCGCGCGGCGCGTTGTTCTTCGACGTGGACGTGGACCCGGCGTTGGTGGGCATCACGGTCTCGGCGCTGTTGTGGATGCAGGTGGCTCCCGCACACCTGGATACGGTGGCGACCGCCCTGGCGGGGCACGAGGAACTGGCGGTCGTCGCGGCGACGACCGGGCCGACGAACCTGGTCGCCCAAGCGCTCTGCCGGGACGCGGAGGCGCTCCACTCGTACCTCACGCGACGTGTGGCGTGGGAGGCGGTGACACGCCTCGAAACGGCCCCGGTGCTGCGGACATACAAGGCGGCGGTGACGTTGCGGACACCCTGATCCCGCCCGGCTCCGGTGGTCGCCCGACCGGTCGGCTACGGCGACGGCAGCACCGTCCGCCGGGCCGAAAGGGCTGAGGGAGAGCGGCGCGGGGTCCGGTTCCAGAAGCCGCCGGCTTCCCCGGAGGGATCCGTGCCCAGCTCCGCAAGCGCATCACACTCGATGCCCGCTCCGGGTGACGCAGTGAACCGTTCGGCCGCGGAGCCCTGCGTGGTCGCTGTCCGCAAGCTCCCGGCCCTTGCCGGCTGGGTTTGCCCGGGTGCGGGGGTGGGCTCCTCCTGGCAGGAGGAGCCCACTTCGGGGGATGTGCGAGGGGCTATTCCGTGCGCAGGCCTTCCGGGCGCATCATCCGCAGCAGCGGCGGCAGGCTGAGCAGCGTGACCACGCCGACCACGGCCGCGCCCACGCCGGTCATGGTCAGGACGCTCGCCCAGTCCATGACCACAGGCGTACGGGTCATCTTCAGCAGCACCGAGCCGAGGGTGATACCCACCGTGGTGGCCAGTACCAGGCCGAGTCCCACCGGGAGGGCCGTCTGCCACAGCACCGACAGGCTCAGCGTGCGGCGCCGGGTGCCGAAGGCGACCAGCGCGGAGAGCAGCTTCCTGCGCTCGCGCAGCTGCTCCAGCTGGGAGACCAGCAGACTCGCGCCGATCAGTGCCAGCACGAAGGCGGAGCCGACGAACAGGCCGGTGCGGATGGAGGCGTACTGCGTGTCCTCCTGGGTCGCCGACCAGCTGTAGGTCTGCGCCAGGGGGTCGATGCGGGCGACGGCGTTGCGTATGTACTCCCGTGCGTCCGGCACCGACGGGTCCAGACGCAGGTAGACCCCGTCCGAGAACAACGCGGGCGCGGCCTCGGCGGGCAGGGCGGCGGGGGTCACCAGCAGACTGTTGTTGTCCTGCAGTGCGTCCTTGCGCGCGTCCACCACCCGCACGTTCGCCGGAACGGTCCAGGGCACCTCGATGCCGCGTTCGGTGGCGTCGTCGTACGACGGGTCGATGTAGAGCTGCCGGCCGGGCTTCACCACGGCGATCTCGGCGGCGTTGCTGGGGGAGGCGTAGTGGCTCCTCGTTCGCGTGATGAAGACGTCGCCTTCCTTGCAGGAGGGAAGCGTGGCGAGTTCGCGCAGCGCGGTGCAGTTGCCCACGGACAGGCCGTTGCTGTTCTCCGGGTTGCGGCGCGTGTCCCCGTATGCCGCCGTGGCCAGGGCCACGGCGGCCCGTACCCCCTTGGTGCCGGTGAATTCGCGCTCGACACCGGAGAGCGGCTTGTGGTCGCTGAACTCGACCTGCATCTCGACCCGGTCGGGGTCCTGGCCGGTGGCCTTCGTGTACTGGCTCTGCGTTCCCGTGAACAGCATCTGCAGGGCGATGGCTCCGGCCACGGCGACGGCGATGCCGTTGACCATGCGTGCGGCGGTTCCGCTGCTCAGCTGCAGCCGCCGTACCGCGAGCTGCCAGGACAGCGCACCCTTGCCGAGGCGGACGACGACCGCCTCCACGACCCAGGGCAGCAGCGCGGTGACGCCGATCAACAGCAGCAACACGCCGCCGATGACGAGGTACTGGTTGAAGTCGCCGTTCTCGCGGCCCTTGCCGATCATCGGGTAGAGCATCGCGAGGCCGGCCAGCGGCGGCAGCAGCCGCCACCACAGCCGGCGGCCGCGCTGCTTGGCCGCGCGCACGACGCCGAGCGGTTCCACCACCACGCCGCGCATCGCGAGCAGCGTGACGAGGACGGCGGCGACCGGGACCGCCACCGCGACCAGCGCGGCGAGCGCGGGGGAGGGATCGAGGTAGCTGGGCCAGACGCTCACGCCCACCACCTCGGTGGAGCCCAGCGTCTGACGGCCGAGGAGGAAGAAGCCGGTGCCGATGACCAGGCCGAGCAGGGCTCCGGCGAGTGCTTCGCCCGCCGCGATCCGCCGGGTCATGCGGCTGTCCGAGCCGACCAGGCGCAGCGCGGCCAGCCGGCGGTCGCGGCGCTCGCCGCCGAAGCGGACGGCGGCGGCGATGAACACGGCGACCGGGGTCAGCAGCACCACGAACACGACCAGGACCATGAGCAGCAGCACCGGGTCGGTTTTCTCGTCTGTCGCGTTCGGTTGGCCGTACTCGCTCAGCCGGTGCACAGGGGAGAAGTCCGTGAGTTTCAGCCCCGAGGCGCCCGCGTAGTAGGCCAGTTCGTGGGAGCCGATGAGTCCGCTCTCGCCGATCGTGCCGGTGATCTTGTAGGGCAACCGTTCCCGCAACAGCTCGGCGCCGTCCGACGCGAGCAGGTCCTTGAGCGCCGGGGAGACCACCATCTCGCCCTTGCCCGGGAAGCTGTCGACTCCCGGGGGCAGCGGCGCCCGCTTGCCCTCGGGCTCGATGAGCCGGCCGCGGACGTCGTCGTCGTGCCAGACGGTGTCGGTGACGGCGATCAGAAAGGTGTTGTCGGCCTTCGGCTGGGCCTTTTCGGAGTACGTGTAGTCGAAGCGGGCGTCCTCCACCTTGTCACGTGCGGCGAACACATTGGGCAGTGCGGTGCACAGCAGGAGCAGTGCCACGCCGAGGCCGACGCCGACGGCGGTGAGCGTCATCCGGACCCAGCTCTCGCGTCCGCCGGTGACGGCGAAACGGGCCCCCATGGCCAGGTCTGTGGCCCACTGGCGAGCACTCATACGGCGCGCTCCATGTCGCGGGACTTGCCGTCGCGGACGACGATCTCACGGTCGGAGTAGGCGGCCACGCGTGTCTCGTGGGTGACGAGGACGACGGCGGCGTTGGTCGAGCGGGCCGCTTCGGTCAGCAGCTCCATCACGCGTTCGCCGTTGAACGAGTCGAGTGCGCCGGTGGGTTCGTCGGCGAACAGCAGGCGCGGTCCGGTGACCAGCGAGCGGGCCACGGCGACGCGCTGGCCCTGGCCGCCGGAGACCTCGCCGGGACGCTTGGCCTTGAGGTCGTCGACCTCCAGGCGTTCCATCCAGCCGAGCGCGGTCCGCTCGGCGTCCTTGCGGGAGGAGCCGTTCAGGCGCAGCGGCAGGGCGACGTTCTCCACACAGGTCAGCTCGGGCACCAACTGGCCGAACTGGAACACGAACCCGAACTCGGAGCGGCGCAGCGCGCTGCGCTGGGCGTCGCTCATCTTCGTCAGTTCACGTCCGTTGTAGGTGATCGACCCGGAGTCGGGCGGCACGATCCCCGCGAGGCAGTGCAGCAGGGTGGACTTGCCGGACCCGGAGGGGCCCATGATGGCGACGATCTCGCCGGGGTGTATGGAGAACTCGGCGCCGTCCAGCGCGCGGGTCGGGCCGTACGCCTTGCGCAGGTCGCGCGCGGTGAGCAGGCAGCCGGGGGGAGAAGTCGTCATCGGGTCACAGCCTCACGGAGTGTGTCGAGTCGGGCGGCGGCCAGTTCCAGCCAGCGCAGGTCGGCTTCGAGGTGGAACAGGGCGTGGTCGCAGATCAGTTGATCGGCGAGGTCGCCCTTGCGCTTGCGGTCGGTGAGGATCCGCATGCTGCGCAGATGCTCGGAGCGCTGGGTGTCGAGGATCCCGGTGGCGTCGCGCCGGGTGAGCAGGGCGAGGACGACCTTGGTGTAGAGGGTCGACTGGAGGTGTTCCTCCGGCTTCTCCGGGGTCGCCAGCCACCGCTGTACGTCGGTGATGCCGGCGTCGGTGATCGCGTAGCGCTTGCGCTCGGGCCCGCTGCCCGCCTCGATGCCGTCAACCTCGACGAGCCCGTTCTTCAGCAGGCGGGACATCGTCGAGTAGACCTGGCCGTAGTGGAGTGGCCGGTCGTGACCGAACTTCTCGTCGAAAGCCCGCTTGAGGTCGTAACCGTGGCGCGGGCCGGACTCCAGGAGTCCTAAAAGGGTGTGACCGATGGACATGACCCGCACTCTACACACTGTGTATACGCGGCGTGTATAGATGATGTGTATACGCCGAGTGTGCAGGTCGTGGCGGGGTGTACGGCAGTGCAGGTGAGGGAGCCGGGAATTCCGATCGTCACGGTTCGGCGACAGGCGGACTCCGGCGGCGGGGCGACGGTCGTGGCCCGGCGAGGAGTTCCTGCTCGCCTGCTGCCGTGTCCGGTGCGAAGGCCGCCGTCGGCAGCGGCATGGTGCGTGCCGACGGCGGCGGAGGCGAGATCAGCCGACGGGCTTGCCGAACCAGCGGGAGAGGTGGTCGTCCAGGTCCCGCTGATCGTCGCCGATCCAGGCGACGTGGCCGTCGGGGCGTAGCAGGACGCACGGGACATCGAGTACCGCAGTGGGATCCGCGAGGTGGTCGACCCGGTCCGACCAGTCGCCGACGGCCAGACGTTCGGTGCGGTCCAGCAGCAGGCCACGGCCGCGATGCAGCTGATCGTAGAGGTGGCCGTGCTTGAGGCCGATGTCGGGCAGCCGGCGGCCGAGCAGGTCGGGGCCGTCGCCGAAGTCGTAGCGAATACCGATCGCGGTGATCTTCACGATCAGATGACGGTTCACCTCCTCGAAGTCCATCAGTTCGGTGAGCAGCCTGCGCACGGCCTGCGGGCCCGGTTCGGAGGAGTGCAGTTCCATCTGGGCACGGGTGTTGTCCAGCACGTCCTCGGCGACCGGACGGCGTTCGGCCTCGTACGTGTCCAGCAGGGTTTCCGGTGCCCAGCCGCGGATCTGTGCGGCCAGTTTCCAACCGAGGTTGAACGCGTCCTGGATACCCAGGTTGAGACCCTGTCCGCCGGTGGGTGGATGGATGTGCGCCGCGTCGCCGGCCAGCAGCACCCGCCCGACCCGATAACGTTCGGCCAGCCGGGTGGCATCCCCGAAGCGGGACAACCAGCGTGGGGAGTGCACGCCGAAATCGGTTCCGGCGATGGCGCGCAGCTGCTGTTTGAAATCCTCGAGACTGGGCGGTTCCGCGCGATCGCTGACTCCCGCGGCGGGGACGACGACGCTGTACGCCCCTTGGCCGAAGGGCCTGAGCCACAATCGCCTGTTGGTCTCGCCGAGTTCGGTCATCTTGGCGGCGATCTCCTCCTGCGGCACACCCACTTCCATCTCGCCCATCAGCGTGTCGGTCCGCGAGGGCTCACCGGGGAAGGCGACACCGAGCAGTTTGCGCACCGTACTGCGCGCGCCGTCACAGCCGACGAGGTAGCGCGAACGCAGCTCTTCGCCGTCGGCCAGTCGTACGGTCACGCCCTCGTCGCCCTGCTCGACGCCGGCCACCGCACAGCCGCGCCGCACCTCGGCACCCAGCTGGCTCGCATGTCGTTCGAGCAGCTGAACGATGACGGGCTGGGGGATGCCCAGCAGGTAGGCGTGTGCGGAATCCAGGCCCCTGGGGGCGGGTTTGCTGATGCCGGCGAAGAATCCGGCGGCCGGTCGCCGCCTTCCATGGGCGAGCATGCGATCCAGCAGTCCGCGCATGGCCATCAGCTCGATACTGCGCATGTGCAGACCGACGATCCGGACGAACGACACGGGCTCGGTTTCCTTCTCCAGAAGGAGTACCCGCACGTCGTGCAGCCGCAGCTCGGCGGCCAGCATCGCGCCGGTCGGCCCGCACCCGGCGATGATCACGTCGAAATCGAGGGGCGTGCGATCGGCGCCGGAGGCAGACGACCGGAGTCCGGGGACGTCGCCCATGGTGAAGCCGCGCTCGACGGTGTCGTGCGACGGCGGCTTGGTGGTGAACTGCCGAGAGTCCATAGGTGCTGCCTTTCGGGAGTGCCTTGTTGTGGCGGCGCTCCCGGCGACACCTACGTCAATCGCCGGCCGTGACGAAAAGGGGGAGCACCCACGTCGATACCTCGTTCATGGGTCTCACCTCCTCAGGCGGTGTCACGGTCCACCGCACGCTACTGGCCCGCGCACACCCCGTCCAACGCTTTCCGCCGGTCTCACCGCCCAGGCGCCTCGCCGCTGCCCCACGCACGCACCAGTGCGAGGTCCACATCCGCGAGGTCCACATCCGTCCCGTCGCGCTGATGTGCCGGGGCCTCCTGTGGTGTCGACTCGTCAGCCCAGGTCGGGCAGAGGGCGGCGTGCCGGTGTGCTCATGACGACCCCTGGGGCCGAAGGACGGTGGCGATCGGGCGGGTCCTCACGGGACGTCGGTCCCGGGCTGTGCTGTGATCGGGCGGGCCCGGCCGTAATTCGTTTGCCTTGGCCACCGGGGCAACGCTGCACTGTGCTCGCACACCACGAGTCGTGGCCGGTATCCCGAGGAGGCAAACGCGGCAATGGAGATTCGTTCCACGACCGATGAGGATCTTGATGTCTTCGTCGATACGGTCCATGCCGCGTTCGGGCGCTTCCCCGAAACCCCGATCGAGGGCGGCGGGCTCTGGTGGTCGGCGCTCGAAAAGGACCGCTGCCTGCTCGCCCTGACAGAGGACGGGCGGCCCGTCGGCACCGCCGCCACGCACTCCTTCGAGTTGACCCTGCCCGGCGAGACCCTCGTCCCGGCGGCCGGGGTGACCGCCGTCGGCGTCCTGCCCTCGCACCGGCGCCAGGGCGTGCTCAGCACGATGATGCGGCACCAGCTCACGGAGCTGCGGGCCCGCGGGGACCTCCTCTCCGTACTTCTCGCCTCCGAGGCCACGATCTACGGCAGGTTCGGCTACGGACCGGCGACCTACACGGCACACCTGTCGGTGCCGCGCCACCGGGCCGCCCTCGCCGCTCCCCGGGCGCGCGCAGCGGCCGACGCATCGGCGACCGGCTCGGGCGACGGCTCGGTCGAGGTGCTGCGGCGCGCCGGGTGCGGCGAGATCCTGGAAGAGGTCTACGACCGGTATCGCCGCGCTCAGCCCGGCGCGCTGTCCCGGCCGCACCGCTGGTGGGCCTTGCGCGCGGGGCAGCCCCCGATCTCGCCGGCGCCACGCCACGTCGCCGTCCACCGGGACACCGACGGTGTCCCGGACGGGTACGCCAGCTACTCGATCGACGATCACCAGACATTGACGGTCGACGAGACCATAGCCACCGACGACGCCGCCTTCACGGCCCTGGTCCGGTTCGTACTCGGACACGACCTGGTCACCAAGGTGGTGTTCAAGCACGTCCCGCCCGAGCACCCGCTGCGCTGGCAGTTCGCGGACTTCCGGGCGGGCGAGGTGAGCGGTGACATGGACTGGCTCTGGGTGCGTCTCCTTGACGTCCCGCGTGCGCTGACCGCGCGCGGCTGGTTCATGGACGGTGAGCTCGTCCTCGACGTCGAGGACCCGTTCCTCGGCGAGCACGGCCGCTATCTGCTGACGGTCCGGGAGGGCAAGGCCGACTGCGTCCCGACGGACCGGGAGCCCGACCTGTCCCTGGACGTGCGCGACCTGGGCTCGGTCTACCTCGGCGGCACCGCCCCGAGCACGCTCGTGCGTGCCGGTCACGTTCGGGCCCACCACCCGAGCGCGGCCACCCTCGCCGACGGCCTCTTCCGCGCCGACCGCTCCCCGCACTGCCTGCACTGGTTCTGACAGCCTTCCGGCTACCTCACCCACCACTCCGTCAGGCCATCCTCACGGACGACTGTGACGCCCGCCTCGGAAAGGGAGACCGAGCCGGTGACCGGTATTCCGACGCGCAGTTCGACGCCGCCCGGGCCCTCACACTCCGGGGGGCGTACAGCAGCGCGCCCGCCACACTGACGCGCTCGATGCGGTAGCCCCGCAGGGAGCCAGCGAAGCCATGGTCGCCCTCTCCGCCCTCCCGGAGCGCACATCCCTGGAGATCCGTGGTCCGGGTGCCGCGCGACGCGATCCGGCCCGGGCCCGCTCCTCGAGAGGAACGGGCCCGGGCCGGGCGATGTGGCTGTGGCAGTGCGTCAGGGCCTGGGGATCAGACCCGCGTGAGGCGGACCGCCACGGTCTCGCTGACCGTCACCGGCAGGTCGTAGTCCGGGTCCGTCGCCGTCGCGCGGCCCTCGACCTCGACGTCCCCCTTCTGGAAGGGGACCGAGCCGGTGGGTACGGCCGTTCCGGTCCAGGCGACAGGGGCGCCCGGGGTGCAGGACACCGACGTGGAGAAGGAACCGCGGATGAGGTCCCGCCTCTTCACCTGCGTGACATCGCCCGCCACGGTCACCTGGACCGGCTTGTTGCAGCTCACCGTTCCGTGGAGGGTGGCCTTGCCGTTGAGGGAGCTCGCGGTGCCGGCCAGGGCGATGTCGAGGCCCAGGCCGAGTTCGGCCGGCGGGGCCGGGTTCTCGATGTGGACCTCACCGCGCGCGGCCGGGGTGCCTCCCTCGCAGTGCTGAACGAAGGTGGCGTCGAGCTTCTTCACGTAGCCCTGGGGGCCGAATTCCACTTCGGAGACGGTGAAGGTGCCGGTGAGCTGGTTGCAGCCACGGCCGTTGCCGCTGAGCGACAGGCCCGGTTCGGCCCCGTCGTTGAACGGGTAGCGGGTGGCTCCCGTGTAGGTCCCGGGCGTCAGGGTCTTCCCGGACGGTGCCGCGAGGTTCAGGGTCCACCAGTCACCGTTCGCTCCGTCGAGGGAGACGGTGACCACCCTGTTGTCGGTGTTGCCGGAGACGTTCATGCGGTCCTGCGACGCCGTCGCGTAGGAGTAGGACCGGCCGCCGCTGATGTAGTCGTCCTCGTCACCGCTGAAGCTGAAGGAGCCCTCGGTGACCGGCAGGGCGTGCGCTTCGGTCCCGGTGAGCAGGCCCGTGGTGCCGGTGGCCATGGCCAGCGCCAGCGCGAGAGTGGCGGTGGCACGGGCCAGGGCGCGTCTGGGCAGGCTGAGATTCATGGATGTTTCCCCCTGGTGAGATGACGTGAGTCCCGTCCGCCGACGTGATGCATCCGCGTGCGTGTTCGCACGCTTGCCCGCGTGATCCCGTCGGCGAGGCGAGTCTGCCAATCAAAAGGATGTGCGACAACTGTGTTTCAGGTGTGCTGAGTTGATGTTTCAGCCAACACCTGATGTCACGGTTGTACGCCGGACAGGAGTGCCGCCCGTGCCTCAGCTCGCCGTGTGACCGGGAGAGGGTGCGCCCCGTTGCGGCGGACCCGCGAAGGGCAGGCCGCCGACGGGAGCCGACGACCGGCACGGCGCGTTGGGGCACGAGGTGGTGGCCTCCCACTCCCAGGGATTGGCGTGGATCAGTGCGACACCCGGCCTTCACGGCCGTTTACCGGTGGTCGCTCGTTTTCGATCATGCAGGTGATCAGCTCGCGTTCGTGTCCGGTGATGAGCATCTCCGGCACGTCCGACTGGAAGTGGAAGCCCAGGTGCCATAGGTGCATGCTCGGTTTTCCGGCGATATCGACCATCGGTGTCCCGGTGTGTCCCCGGTGGGTGGCTCCCACGTGAGGCCACTTCATCTCCGAGCATGCGGTCCCGCGGGCAAGGGGTAGTGCACGTCGGTGAGCTGTTCGGAGAGCGCCCACAGTTCGTGGGCCGTAGCGGAGTCCTGGATGGCGCGTTCCCGGCAGCGGAGGGCGGGCTCGCCGCGGAGCTGGAAGGGCCCATCGGGCACGACGTAACTTCCACCGGGCAGGTCGGGGACGGTTGAGGCGTACAGGGAGGTCTTGGCGCCGTCTGGTGTAGGGCGGAAAGCGACGCGCAGGAGCAGGCGCGTGAGGAGCCTGTACACCCGGCCCCGGCCGCTGTTGGCGCCGCCTGTGAGCACGTTGGAGCGCGTGAGTCCGGGGGCGACCGCCATGCTGCGCAACCCCAGCCCGGCGGCGTCGGCCCTCCGCTGCAACTCCATGGCGAAATAGAGATTGGCCCGCTTGGACTGCACGTAGGCGAACGCTGCTCGGTAGCGGCGCTCGGCATTGAGGTTGGTCATGTCGAATCGCGCGAAACGCTGGCCCTCACTGCTGACCGTGACCACGCGCGGGGCGTCGGCGGCCAGCAGGTGTGGCATGAGGAGGCCGGTGAGCGCGAACGTGCCGAGATGGTTGATGCCGAACTGGGACTCGAAGCCGTCGGCGGTTCGAGCGAGCGGCACCATGGCGACGCCCGCGTTGTTGACCAGGAGATCAAGCCGGTCGTGGCTCCAGCCCTCGGCGAAACCGCGGATGGAGTTCAAGTCGGCGAGGTCGAGGATGCGCAGTTCGGTGTGGGCGCCGGGGACTTCGGTTCGCAGCCGCTCCATCGCGTTGCGCCCACGCTCGCGACTGCGGCACGCCAGAACGACATGGGCGCCGCGCCGGGCGAGCTCGCGAGCGGTGACGTACCCGATTCCGCTGTTGGCGCCGGTGACGACAGCCCGTCGCCCCGACTGGTCCGGAATGGATTCCGGCGCCCAAGGCGTGTGCGAAACCGTTTGTGGTGCTGAGTTCGCGGAGCGACGGTCGCTGCACGCGACGGCGTCGCCGTGGGCGCTCGGCGCAACGCGGGCGGCAGCCCGAGAGTCACGGGTCATGCGACCTCATTTCGTGGATCAGGGGTGCCTGTCGTTCCCAGGGAGCACAGATGTATTGCAACTCATAGTTGCGATATTCTGATCCTGTCGCAGTTCCGCCGTCAATGCAACTGGGAGTTGCAATGGAGTCTCCTGGAAGGCCCTCAAGGCGTGCCCCCGCTGTCGGGCGAGGCAGCAAGATGCGCGCCGCCGTACTGGAGGCGACCATCACCGAGCTCACTGAGACCGGCTACGCAGCCCTGACCGTCGAAGGCGTCGCCCAGCGGGCCGGCGTGCACAAGACGACGATCTACCGGAACTGGAAGGACTCTGACGGCCTCGTGGCTGACGCGCTGGCCGGCCACTTCGCGACAGACATCCCCATCCCCGACACCGGGGCGGTGGAGAGTGACCTGCGCGCACTGGCCCGCTCGCTTGTGGCCACCATGACCACGCCTGCAGGCCGGGCCCTGCTCACCACCGTCCTCTCGGACGCCGTACGCCTCCCTCGGCTCGCCGAGGTCAAGCACGCGCTCTTCGACGACCGGTTCCGGCGGGCGGAACCCGTCGTCACCCGGGCCATCGAGCGTGGCGAACTGCCTGCGGAAACCGATCCCGCAGAACTTTTCAAAGCGTTGGTCGCGCCGATCTATTTCCGGCTCGTGTTCACTGGCGAGCCGGTGGACGAGGCGACCGCGGACCGCGCGGTGAACGTTGCGCTGGCCGCCGCGCACGCCCGCGTGCTGCCGGCCCATTGACCCTGGCCCTGGGCGCACGATGCCGAGTTGCCCTCAGCAGCAGCGAGACGGGGAAGACCGCGGGGTCTTGTCCGCGGTCGACGTGACCGGGGCCCTCCGAGAGGTCCTCCCCGGGAACGACTACGAGTACGGCATGATTACGGAGTTCGGCGCCTCTTCCGTGCCGTTTTCGCGAGGGCACCCGGAGCGTGGGCCGGGTCTGCGTGGGGAGCCGCGTCGCAACGTACCGCTGCCGGCCCCGCATCGGCCGTCCCCCCCACCCGCGAACTCAGCCCGGACACACGCCGACGCGGTCGGCTCGGGCTCCTGCGACTTCCGCGTCGGCACCAACCTCTGACGTCACCGGCCTCTCACGTCCCGATTCTTACGCGGGCGGAGCCCCTTGGTGCCCATGCCGGTGCGCCGAGGCAGCCCAGCGCGTCACGACGCCCGCGCCAGCCGCACGATCGCAGTGATCGACCGGTCGACATCGTTCTCTGTGGTGGCGTGACCGGCCACCGAGATGCGCATCAGCCGTCGGCCGCGCCAGGTGGTGGCGCCCATCCAGCAGGTGCCGTCGTTCTGCAGCGCCCGCACGAGATGGTCGGTGCGGACGTCATCGCCGAAGCTGACGAGGACTTGGTTGAGCAGCACGTCGTTGACCACCTCGAAGCCCGCCGCGGTCAGGCCGGCGGCGAAACGCCGGGCGAGAGAGCAGCAACGGTCCACGAGTGCGGCGACGCCGTCACGGCCGAGTTCGCGCAGCGCCGCCCACGTGGCGAAGCCGCGTGCGCGGCGGGAGGACTCGGCGGTGTAGTCGGCGCCTCCTGGCGGAGTGCCGTCGGCGCTGGTGAGATAGGAGGCGGTGTACGACAGAGCCTCTGCGTGCACGGCGGGGCGGGAGCAGAAGGCGTACCCGCAGTCATAGGGGACGTTCAGCCACTTGTGGCCGTCGCACGCCCAGGAGTCGGCCAGCTCGACGCCGTCGACGAGAGGGCGGGTCGCTGGGTTCGCGGCTGCCCACAGGCCGAAGGCGCCGTCGACGTGCACCCACCCGCCGTGTGCGTGGGCGAGGGCGCAGGCGGTACGGAGGTCGTCGCAGGCGCCGGTGTTCACGTTGCCCGCCTGAACGCACACGATCGTCGGCGTGTCCGGGTCGGACGCCAGCACGCGGCGCAGGTCCTCGGTGTCGAGGGCGCCGCGCCGATCGGTGCGGACGCTGTGAAGGCAGTCGGTGCCCATGCCGAGCAGCCGCAGCGAGCGGTCGATGGTGGCGTGACGCTCGTCGCCGACGACCACGCGCAGGCGTGGGGCGCCGCCCAGCCCTTTGCGCCCGACGTCCCAGCCGGCCTCGGAGAGGAGGTGCTGCCGGGCCGCCGCGAGTCCTGCGGTGTTGGCCGCCTGTCCGCCGGTCACGAACCCGGTGGACGCCGTGTCGGGAATGCCGAGCAGGTCTTTCAGCCAGCCGCCCGCCGCCTCCTCCGCGGCGAGGGCGGCGGGTGAGAGCGCGGCGTTGAAGGCGTTCTGGTCCCACCCGGCGGCGAGGATCTCCGCGGCGGTGGCCGCGGGCAGTGCCCCGCCGACGACGAAGCCGAAGAACCGCGGACCCGCGGTCGCGACGAGTCCCGTCTCGGCGGCGGCCACCAACTCGTCGACCACCTTGAGCGGGGCGGTCGGGGCGCGGTTCAACGGGCGGGAGAACGCGGCGCGCAGGGCCGCGCGGTCGACGGGCCGCGCCACCGGCCGCTCGGCCAGCGAGCGACGGTAGGCGGCGGCGTGCTCGGCGGCATGGTGGAGGATTTTGGTCATCTCGTCCATGCCTGGACGGTAATCGTCCGTTCCGGCGGCTGGGAACGGCCAATGGGGCGACATGGGTCCGCCGTCCGATTCCGCAGCCCACGCGGGGGCGGCAGGGCGTTGGATCCGGCGGGCCCGAGCTGTGCGAGAGTCGATCGCACTGGTCACCGCTTTCGAGCGACCGGTGCGCTAGGTCAGGCCGCGTGGTCGGGAAGCGCACGGACTCGGAGGAGGAATCGGCAGCGCCCTGCGGAGACGCGCCATGCGCCAGGACTCTGCCGGTTCACTGTCCGGCTCAGCCCGAGCAGCCCGTGTCGTCGACGACGTAGTAACCGGGCGCCGTCTGCTTGAGGGTGTGGCTGGTGAAGGTGTTCCACAGCCCCATCGCCTGACCGGAACCCGTGGCGTAGGCGTAACCACCGCTCTGATGGGCGCGTCCGGCGGCCGTGTGGTCGTAGTTGCTGGCCGTGTGGCACGTGGGCGTGAACCCGGTGGTCGTGGCCACCACAGCAGGGGAGGCGCTGCCCGCCGCTCCCGAGGTGTCCACGGCCGCCGCCGTGTAGCTGTATGTCGTGCCGGTGGCCAGGCCGCTGTCGGTGTAGGAGGCCGACGCCGTGCTGCCCACCTGCGTGCCCCCGCGATAGACGGCGTAGGAGACCGCGCCCGCGACCGCCTTCCAGCTCAGGGAGACAGTGGTGTCGGTGGTCCCGGTGACCGTCAGTCCGGTGGGCGCGGGCAGAGTGCCGGTGTCATCGCCTCCGCCGAGTCCCCAGAAGCGGGCGGTGTGGTAGCTGGAGCAGATGGTGTCGAGGTAGTAGGTGCCGGCGCTGCCGCACTGTTCGGCGCCGCTGCCGGGGTCGACGGCCAGCCCGTGCCCCATGCCGGAGACGGTGTAGACCTCGACGGCGGAGCGGCCGGAGGCGTCGTCGTACGCGCTCAGCGTCGTGCCCCCGCCGAGGCTTCGCGTACGGGAGGGCGTCTGGCCGATGCCCCACACGTTCGTCCACTGGTCGCGCAGTTCCGTGGCGTTGGCGGGCCTCACGGTGGTGTCGGCGGTGCCCTGCCAGATCGCCACGCGGGGCCAGGAGGTCGTGCCGGCCGGAGCGGCGGAACGCACCAGTTCCCCCCACTGGGCGGGGCTCTTGTCCGGCGGGCTGTACATGCAGGTGTAGGCCGTGGCCACGCCGCTCGCGCAGCGGGCGGGAAGTCCGGAGTCGATGGCCCCGCCCGCGAAGACGTCGGGGTAGGCGGCCAGCATGTTCGCCGTCATGGCGCCGCCCGCGGACAGGCCGGTGATGTAGACGCGCCGTGTGTCGCCGCCGTACAGCGCGACGGCCTTGTCCACCATCTGCTTGATCGACAGTGCCTCGCCCTGACCGCGTCCGCTGTCACCCGGCTCGAACCAGTTGAAACAGGAGTTGGCGTTGTTGGCGCTGCTCGTCTGGGGGAGGACCAGCGCGAAACCGTAGGCGTCGGCGAACTTGGGCCAGCCGGAGTGCGCGTAGTAGTCGCTCGCGCTCTGCGTGCAGCCATGCAGGGCGACGACCAGCGGGGCTCCGGCGGGTAGGGCGTCGGGCGCGTAGGTGTACATCGACAGGTTGCCGGGGTTGGTGCCGAATCCGGTGACCTGGGCCAGACCTGCGGCGGATGCCTGGGGGCTGATGGCGAGCAGGCCGCCGGTCAAGGCCAGAGCCGCGACGGCGGTGACCCATCGGCGAACGCCCTTGATGAGGGTCCGGGAGAAACGGAGTGCGGGATGTGACTGTCCCACGACGACTGCCTCCTGATGTGGGGGGCCTCGCCGGTACCGGGGGAGAGGTGACCAGCGTGGCGTGCATCATCGGGGTTCGGGGGCCGGCATCGGCATGGGTGGGACGGCCACGAGAGGCGAGAACCTGTGTGACGGCGGGACATTCCCAAGCTCGTGCAGGGGCGTGTATGGCACGAGCCCACGGGCCCGCCCCCCGGCGGTGGTATGCCGACGCCCCGCCGCCGTGCGACGGCCGGGCCCGCGGCGGACCCTGTCCGCGTGATGCCGCGTCCGGTGGTGTCGACAACTATGCCGCGACCCCGGATGGTGGTCGCCGGCCCCATTGGTGGCAGTGGAGCCGCGCAATAGCCTCCCGCGCATCCCTTGACGCGACCGCGGAGGCTCACGCATGCGACTCACATTCCGCCCGCCGACACGTTCCTGGCGACACCTCGGACCGGCGGGCCTGGTCCTGGCCGCCCTCACCTGTACCCTCACACCCACGCCCGCCGCGGGCGCACCGGCCGGCCCCGGCGGCATCCACTGCCCGCGCCTCACACTGGTGCGCGTACCAGGGGCAGAGCATCAGCGAGCCGCCTGCCTCAGCGAGTTGACCACGGCGGGCACGGTCACATCGGGCCACACCGACCCGGCCGACTGGGCGGGCCTGACACCCAAGGACCTGGCCGTTCCCAGCGGCGTCCCCGGCATTCAGATCGACGGCTACTTCCCGGACACGTCCACCACCAACACCAACAACGGATGGAATCACGACGCCCAGTTCGTCATCCGCCTGCCCGACCGGTGGAACGGCGGTCTGGTGGTCGCCGGCACCCCCGGCAACCGGGAGCAGTACGCCAATGACCGGGCCATCGCCGACTGGGTGCTGTCCCGCGGCTATGCCTACGCCGCCACCGACAAGGGCAACACCGGCCTGGCCTTCTACCGGGACGGCAAGAAGCCGGGCGACGCCATCGCCGAATGGAACGACCGGCTCACCCAGCTGACCCGAGCCGCCCGCGCCACGGTCGCCCGGCACTACCACCGTCCGCCGTCACGCACCCTGGTGACCGGTATGTCCAACGGCGGATACCTCGTGCGCTGGCAGTTGGAGAACCATCCCGGCCTCTACGACGGGGGAGTCGACTGGGAGGGCACCCTGTGGCGCTCCGACGGCCCCACCCTGCTGAACTTCCTGCCCGAGGCGCTGCGCAACCACCCCGTGTACGCCACCGGGGGCGAGGACGCCGACGCGGCGCGCAAAGCACTGCACTCCGCCGGCTTCCCGGCCGGTTCAGAGTTCCTCTGGCCCTACCACCACAAGGTCTACTGGGACCTGACCCAGCGCATCTACCGCGAGGAACTGGACCCCGGTTTCGACGGCCCGACCGAGGCGGGCACGCCCTTCTGCGCGCCGGGCACGCCGGCCTGTGACGCCGACTACGACTACGCCTCCCGGCCCGGCGAGGTCCGCAGAGCCGTGGAGAAGATCGCTCTGACCGGCCGGATCGGCAAACCGCTGATCACCCTGCACGGCACCCTGGACGTCCTGCTGCCGATCGCCCAGGACTCCGACGTCTACGCCCGCATGGTGCGCCGGGCCGGCCGAGACCAACTCCACCGCTACTACCGCATCGAGGGCGGCACCCATACGGACGCTCTCGTCGACACCTACCCGGAGCACCTGCGCCCGCTGACGCCGTGCCACCGTACGGCCTTCACGGCCCTGGAGAACTGGCTCATGGCCGGACACCGCCCGCCCGCCTCCCACACCGTCCCGATGCCAGGCCGAGCAGACCCCGAGACACTCCTGAACGCCTGTCCCCTGGAAACAGGCGGGGACGCCGCTCATCCATCCACCACGCCCTGAACGGCCCTTCACACAGCCTGCTGGGCACAACCGGAAGGCCAAGGCAGGCCCAGGGAGGGCACGCGGTCTGCCCGTGGTGGCCGTACGAGCCTTGACCTACAAGGTCTGACTGTGGTGATGAGTGCCCTTCCACTGGTCGGCCCACGGCACACGGACGACCGCGGTCCCTCCCTCCAGGTCCACCGTTGTCCGGTTCGGTGGTGCCCCGTCTTCCTCGTCGTCCCGCATCACCAGTGCCGACTGCCGCTCTTTGAGTTCGTTCTGCTTCCCGGCCGAAAAGCTCGCGTGGAGCTGCTCGAACCCGGTCGCCGATATCTGGCCCTGACGGGCGTTGTTCCGCCATGGCAGCAGTCCGGCCCGCCCTGCACGGAGAAACAGCTGATCTGCGAAGGCCACGACGGTCAGCAGGATGACCAGGCCGGGCAAGGTCATGAAGACGGCGAATTCCATGCCCTCAGTATCCGAACCTGAAGAGTGAAGGCCGGGCCGCATCCCGCGAAGCCCAGCGAAACTGATCGCTCTCAAGGTCAGGGCCATCACCTTGGCCTTGCTGCGTCGATGTACGCCTTGGTGACCTCGGCGATGAAGTCGAGGGTGTCGGCGGGGTCGAGAGCCTGGGCTTGGAGGTGGTCGTACATCACGCCGTAGTGCCGCACGTCGGAGTGTTTCTCCAGGTAGAGGTCGCTGGTGAACCGTTCCAGATACACCACTGCGTCCGGGGTGTCGGTGAACTTCAGGATGGAGAACTGTCCTGACAGCCCCGGGTGGGCACCCGCGGTGTACGGGACGATCTGCAGTGTGATGTGCGGTTCGGCGCTGAGTGCGATCAGGTGTTCCAGCTGTTCGCGCATGATGTCGGGACTGCCGACGCCGCGGCGCACTACCGATTCGTCCAGGACGACCCACAGGCGCAGCGGGGTGGCCGGGTTGTAGATCCGGTGCTGGCGGCGCAGCCTCACCTTGAGGCGCGTGGCGACCTGTTCGACCGTGAGCTGGGGGATCGTTTCCTCGATGACCGCGTGGGCGTAGGCGGGAGTCTGTAGCAGCCCGGGAATCACCATGGGCTCGTACGTGTGAAGGGAGGCGGCGTCCGTCTCCAGGGCGAGATATGCGCTCTGCGGGAGGTCGCCGTAGGCGTGCCACCAACCCTGCTGTCCGGATTCCCTGGCCATCTGCATCAGGGCGCCGATGACCTGCTGGTCCGTCACTTCGTAGAGGGTGCAGAGGTCGCGAACATCGCGGGGACTGATAGCGCGGTTGCCGTTTTCCAGGTGACTGATCTTCGGCTGGGAGACCATGAGTCGCTCGGCCACTTCTGTGCTCTTCAGCCCACTGGCCAGGCGGAGCCGACGGAGCTCGGCTCCCAGGCGGCGCCTCCTGATGGTGGGGTTGCTGTTCGCCGCCACGAGCGGTGTACCTCCAGCTCCAAGTCTTCGTGCTGGGCCGCAGATTGCCATGGGGAGGACCAGTTGATCGTCTGCCGTGCCGCCATGTCGTGAGGCAGTCGAAACGGAATCTGCCCTTGTAATGTGCCTCACGGCGTCACGTCTCCCGACGTGGGACGCGTAGTCCCCGCTTGGGTGTCAGTCCCAGGCGTTGAAGAGCACGCCTCCCAGGGTGGTGAGTCCGTAGAGGCGGATCTGGCGCCATTCGTCCTGGGTGAGCGCCGAGGTGTCGATGCCGGCCAGTGGCGCGGTGAGCTGCGCGCGATCGAGCAGGATGAACCCGAGATCAGTGAAGACGTGGGCCCAGGGTGGCGGGTCGTGGAACTCCTCGGCGTACCACTCCCGGCGTTCCGAAGCGAAGGCGATCCAGGGGTGGTGGGCGTGACAGAGCAGGACGTGCCCGCCTGTGCCCGCGGTGATCGTCGCGGTATGGAACGTACGAGGGTAGACCTGCTCCTCTATCTCGCCCACACGGCCTTCGGCGACCCTCGCGGCTGCGTACAAGGCTGTCCGGAACGTCCGCTGGTCGACTTCCGGCAACGGCCCGTCCTTCGGCACGAAGAAGCCCGTGGCGCCTCGCGGAAGCGTGAACGCTGTGTTCTGGTCTGTGGCCATGCGGCTCATTGTGCCCATGAACGGTGGGGGCATCTGACTTGGCCGTGTCGACAAAGGCTTGCTCATGGGCCGGAGTGCAGGGTGTCCAGCGGCTCTACGAGCGGCATGTGCGGCGGAGCCGGAAAGTGGTGGCGTCGGCAGACCGGTCGCAGGCGTGAGGCTGGTTGGTGAGCTGTGTGATGCCCGTGGCGGCAACATGTGGTCGATGCTTGCTGTCGTCGCTGCGACGCCGGGCGACGGCCAGGTCGGTGAGGTCGCGAAATGCTGAGGGCGGGAGCGTTCTGGCGAGGGCGTTTCGAATTCCAAACGAGCGCCGCCCCCCACCGGGCGAGGTGTATTTTCACTGGACGGCGCATCGTGGGGGCCAGCCGGGGTCGGGTGCTGTGAGCGGCCAAGACGTGGTCGGATGGGTCACGATCGGCAGTGCGGGGTGAGGGTGCGTGGACACGGGTGAGGACGAAATCCTGGCGGAAGAGCTTGCTGCTCTTGGCGCGATGGGCGGGGGCAGCCGTCGGTTGACTCGGCTCGTGGCCACGTTGCTGAGGAAGAACGTTCATGAGATCGACCTTGTGATTCCCTTGCCGTTCGAGGATGCCGTCACGCGTGTCATCCACGTGTGTGGTCGAGCCGGACGGCCAGTGGGGCCCATGCATGTCGAGCCCGACGGGGACCGGCAGACGATCCGTGTCGTCGCCGGTGGTGGTATGGGCGGCATGAACCCTGTCGTGGTCACAGCGCTGGTGACAAGAGAAGGCGTGGGCCTCTCGAAGATCAGGCTTCGTGCCGCGGCGAAGGAAGGCTTGATCAAGCAGCGGGCAGGCGAGAAGACCGCCGCCCGTCTCGCGACGTCGCTGAGCATGTAGTGCGGGCGGCTGACTTGGAGGTGTTGGGACGCCGTGCGGCCGGCGACGGCCCGTTCGCATGAGGCGCGGGCGAGGTGCCTGGCGCTTCATGCGGCCCGCAGTGGAGTTGACCGGGCGCCCGTAATTCCTTTGTCTAACAGGGTTGGTACGGCGATGCCCAGCCGATGGAGATCACGCACTGCACACAGCCGTAACTGGGAGATGGGAGAAGTAGGATGCCAAGATGCCCAAGTCGATACGGACGAGCCGCCGTACGTGGGTCGCTGCGTGGGCGGTGCTGTGCGTCCTTGGCGTCGCCGCCACCGCCGGGATGAACGCCTCCTCGGCACCGGATCCGCAGCCTGAGAAGCCCGTCAGCGCCGAGTGCGCCGAGTACATCGCGGACATCGAGACGCAGCTGGCCAAGGCCAAGCAGGAAGGCAAGGACGACGGCGTGCTGGCCTTCTCACGAAGCACGGTCGGCGCGGACGACTGCAGCGACGAGATCCGCGAACACTTCGGCGGCGACCGGTGATCCGCGCCGTCGTGGACGAGCTGCGGCAGCTCTAGCGTTCGCCGCCACTTTGGTGGCAAGGCGGTATCCCCGATGCCGCGTCGCGCGGATACGGCCTGTCTCCTGGAAGGCCCAAGGGCACCCTTCCGGCGGCAGTCGGGCTGGTCGGCGTAGGACGGCGTGAGGACGCGGAGCGCGCAGGGGTGAGGCCGACGGAGCGAGCGTCGGAGGGTTTCATGGTCTTGACGTCCCGCACCAGCGTGTCGACCAGCTCGGGCATGTGCAGGTGACCGTTCTTCAGTAGGTCACCCCTACGCTCACCGTCGCGTCCCCACCTTCTCGTCTGTGCGGCGCGTGACCGGGAACCGGCAAAGTCCATGGCGAATACGTCCGTTCGCCTTGCCAGGCCGCACCACTGCCTGAGTCGGTTGATGCAGCGTTCGGCGGCGCTGCGCCGCGTGTAAGCCTCAGGGCTGAAGCCGGGCGGGCGGCCACCGGCGCCGCCACGCCCGGGTTACCGGCCTGGTCGTCAGGGTGTGGTGGGAGCGGCGAAGGTCACAAAAGCATATCGGGCATTCGGGGCTTCGATCTTCACGGAAGGCTCACAAGTTGGCTACGTTGGTCACCGACTGCACGAGTTCCGCCGATCGGTGGATGGTCTCGTGCATGCTCGGACGAAAGGAGCGCCCTTTCCATGGCGCTGGAACGAACCTCGTGCCCCACGGTGGTCGGCTTCGCGGACATGGCCAACTCCCTTGTCCCGCAGGACATCACTGCTGAGGCCCGGCTCTCGCAGTCTGCTGGTGACCACGTTGGCGGCTGAGAGCGAGGCGCTGAGCCCTGACGAGGTGCGTCGGTATGTCGACAGCCTCTACGACCGGGCCGAGAACGACACGGGTACCTTCAACGCGACCCGCGCCGCTAACGCGATCCGCGCCGCCGCGTTCCCACGTCAGCGGAGCGCGGGCACCCGCGACCGCTCCCAGGAAGACGCGGAGCCCGCGTTCGGAGCCCTGACCCGGCAGTGGTTCGACGCCGCCCGTGCCAAGCTGGGCCCGACGGTGCCGGCGTCGCTGCCGGACAAGAGGCTGCCGGTCCGTCCCGACGCCCCGCCCCGGGCGGCGCGATCCGTGCGCCCGGCAGAGCGTCCCGCCGAGCCCCTCGCCCTCGAAGCGCCCAAGGGGCCCAAGGCGCCCACCAGTGCTGCGTGGGAGCTGACCGGCGGATCGGCTCAGACGTCGACACCTGCTCTCCCGCAGCTCTCCGGCCGGCCCGTCGCACCGGCTGTGGCAGGCGACTCCACGCAGGACGAGAGCGCTTGGCCTGCCGATGCGCGCTTGGCCCCCGGCGGAGACGTGGCGGCATGGCCGCTGTACGAGCCCGAACGAGCGCCCGCCCTGGAGCCCGGCCCAGTGCCCGCTCCGCAGCCCGCTGCGGCGCTGCCCGCCGGTCCAGCCCCGACTGCGACCTATGACGCCGCAACCTATGACGCCGCAACCTATGACGCCGCAACCTATGACGCCGCGTCCTATGACACCGCGACCTATGGCACCGGTCTGCCGGACATACCTGTGCCTGCCGCTGCGGCCCTTGCTCCGGCACTACCCGTCGAACCGGCCGCCGCACCCGTCCCCACCGCGCCGACGACGGCTGCCGTCCTCACGGCGCCGGTCATCTCGGCGGCACGGGAAACCACCTCCACCAGCGTCACATCAGCCGCCTACGGCGGGTCCTGGCTGTCTCCGGACGCCGGCCACACGACCCAGGCCGAGCGGGTGATCGCCTTCGCCCGAGAGCAGATCGGTCGGCCCTGCGTTTGGGGCGCGGCCGGGCCTGGGTCGTTTGACGCCCCCGGTCTCACCCAGGCGGCGTGGAAGGCCGCCGGCGTGACGCTTCCCCGGACCACGGAGGCGCAGTGGAGCGCGGGGTTGCAGGTCGCGCTCGCCGAGGTCCAGGTGGGAGACCTGGTCTTCTTCCACGACGACCTCAGCCACGTCGGCATCTGGAGCGGCGGCGGCGTGATGATTCACGCCCCAGGTCCGGGAGCGCGCATCCGAGAGGAGTCGGTGTTCTTCGCCGGCCAGTCGGCGATCAAGGGTGTGATGCGCCCGGCCTGACGTCGGCCTGGCCGTCTACGGGGTGCCGTCTGTGGTCGGCCGAGTTCGTCCGGACGGTCCGATCCTTGCGTGCACGATTCATGGCCTGGTGCGGCCATGTCGCGGCGGCGCGCCTCCCCCCGCCTGGCGCCTGTGGGGGCCTTCGGGCGGGGTGCGCCGAGCGTGGGTGGTCGCGGTATCAGAGCCTCGATCGGCGCCGGGACGCCGTGACCAGTTCCGTCACAGTGGCGAACTTGTTGCGCGGTCTGCCGTCGCGTCCGCCGCGCAGGCGCTCGGTCCGGTCGATGGCCGCCATACCGCGGGCGTCCACGAGATGGGGCGCGCGGCGCCGTGCCAGGCGCGGGAAGGAGTTGGCCGAGTGAGCGGGCGCCGCCAGAACGCCGTCGACGGCGTCGGCGAGCAGGCTGGTGACGGTCTCGGCGGCGCATGCCCGGTTGGCGCCGATGCCTCCCGACGAACCGCGCTTGATCCACCCCACGACGTAGGCGCCCGTCAGCCCGGTCACCCGCCCCTCGTCGTGCGGAACGGTTCCGGTCGTCTCGTCGAACGGCAGCCCCGGCACCTGCGTTCCCCGGTAGCCGATGGCCCGCAACACGGTCGTGGAGGGCAACAGCGTGTCGCCGCTCGCACCGGTGACGCGCACGGCCCGCACGCTCTCGTCGTCGCCCCCCACGAACTCCGTCGGCGCGGAGTGGAAGCGCAGCACGATACGGCGGCCCGCAGTGGGCGGGTGTGACCAGTCGACCCTTTCGCGACGCACATTCCGCAGCACCGCGGCGAGTTCGTGCGGCCCGGCGGCGTCGACAGCGCTGCCGATGCGTGGGTCGTGGTCGTCGACGACCAGTTCCACACCGGGCAGGTGGGTCAGGGCGAGCAGTTCGGGCCGGGTGCAGGCCGCGTCCTCCGGGCCGCGGCGGCCCAGGAGTACGACTTCGCGGACAGCGGCGCTGCGCAGGGCGCGCAGCGCGTGGTCGGCGATGTCGGTGCCGGCGAGTTGCTCCGGGTCGGTGACCAGGATGCGGGCCACGTCGAGGGCGACGTTGCCGTTGCCGACGATGACGACGCGCTCGGCGGAGAGGTCGACGGCGTCCGGGGCGACATCGGGATGGGCGTTGTACCAGGCGACGAACGTCGTGGCGGACACGCAGCCGGCCCGGTCCTCTCCCGGGACGCCGAGACGGCGGTCGCCGGATGCTCCCACCGCGTACACCACGGCGTCATGATGGGCGGCGATCTCCTGTGCCGAGACGTGCTCACCGACTTCCAGCCCCAGCAGCATCCGCACCCGGGGATGGGTGTGGAACCGGGCGAAGGTGTCACCGATCTTCTTGGTCGAGGGGTGGTCGGGGGCGACGCCGTACCGCACGAGGCCGCCCGTCACCGGCAGCCGGTCGATGAGGGTGATCTCGGCGTTGGTGTGCAGGAGCAGGTCCTGCGCGGTGTACATGCCTGCCGGTCCCGTGCCGACGACGGCGACGCGCAAGGGGCGGAAGTCGGCAGGAAGGGCACGGTCGAACGTGGGCCGGTCCCAGACGTGGAAGTTCGGGCTGTCCGTGTCCGGCTCGGACACCGGACTGTCGGCGAAGTAGGCGGCGTTGATCTCGGCGTACGCCTTCTGCGGGCCGGTCAGCCGATCCACGGGGAAGACGGCGTCCACCGGGCACGCGTCGGCGCACGCGCCGCAGTCGATGCAGGCCCTGGGGTCGATGTGGAGCATCTCGGTGCTGCCGAAGGCCCGTTCCTGCGGGGTGGGGTGGATGCAATTGACCGGGCAGACGGCGACGCAGGTGGCGTCCGCACAGCAGGTCTGGGTGATGGCGTAGGTCATGGGGTCCGCTCTGCTCGGCAGCGTTGCCGGTGGGTCGGTCAGATCAGGTGGGCACGCTGGTAGAACGCCAGGGCCGGTTTGGTCAGCAGCCCGGCCGAGGCCAGGAACTCCATCAGGCCGGCGCAGCTGGAGCGCATCATCGCCTTGTGGTGTTCGTTGGCGCGTGCCTCGGTGATCGCCCGTTCGGCGTCCAGCCCGGCGTTGGCGTACACGGACTTGTTCACCATGCTCGTCACGATGACGTAGGCCGCCACGGCGATGACGAACGCGTGGATGTGCCGGCGGACCGGCCCCGCCTTCGCCAGGTGCCGTCGCGTCTCCTCACGGGCGAACTTCATGTGGCGAGACTCCTCGACCACATGGATGTTGTTGATGGTCCTGACGAACGGCACGACCCGCTCGTCCCGCATCCAGTCGCGCTGCATGACGTCGAGGACCTCCTCGGCGACGAGGATCGCCGCGTAAGCGGCCTCGCCGAACGCCAAGGTCTTGAAGGCCCTGCCCAGTTCGATCGCCATGCGGCCCGGCCGGTAGGCGGGCGCCTGGAGCTTCTTGGCGCCGCGGGCGAACATGATCGAGTGCCGGCACTCGTCCGCGATCTCGGTGAGGGCCCACTGGACCGACTCGTCGGTCGGGTCCTTGGCGTACACGTCCCGGAGGATCAGCTGCTGGAGGATCATCTCGAACCAGATGCCGGTGCTGGCCACGGAGGCGGCTTCCTGCCGAGTCAGCTCCTTGCGCTGCTCTTCGGAGAGCTCGTTCCAGTACACGGTCCCGTACAGGGTGCTCCATTCCGGGCTGGCGCCGTGGAAGTCCTTGTCCAGCGGCGTCTCCCAGTCCACCTCCGTCATGGGGTCGTAGGAGAGTGTCGCGGCCGATTCGAGCAGTCGGCCGGCGACTTCACCGGCGTGAGAGTCGCGCTCGACTCGCGGCCGGGCGGTGCTGCTTGCCATGCTCCCCACTCCTCAGTCTCGAGTGACGGACCGTCTCCGTCTGCGGCGCATGCGGTCGAGGAAGCTCCGGCAGCGTCCCTGAGCCGGAGGGCTCCTCCCTTGTTAACGGAATGTATAACAAGGGAGCGGGCTGGGCCTACCCCTCAGTAAGTAGGAGTTCGCGGGATCGCCGGCGATGCGGCGTCGTCGGTGGCGGGTGCCATAAGGGCCTGCAGGGGCTGGGCGGAGATCATCGGGGCTCGTGTGTACGGCGCCGACCGCGACGACGCCGGGCCCGGGCCGGGCGGTCACACAGAACTGGCCGGAGGGCCATGGACTGGCTGTTGCCGGACAGCGCCGGCCGCGCCGAGCGAGAACCGCGGGAGGGAGTTGGACTTCCCGTGGGGGCAGGGGCCCACGGCCCGGCGGCCCTGCACGCTACGCGCTCCGGACGGGAGATGGCCGCCATCTGGTCCAACGAGGTGGCAGCCCTTGCCTGGGTCCGGCCTGCGGACGGCGGCCGGGGCGAGGGCCACGGGGGAACGGCTCGCCGCTTTCCCGGCGCCGACCGTTCCGGTTGTGCGACCGCATGCAGGCCACTGGCAGGCACTGGCGACGCCGGGCGCCGGCGCACCGGCCATCGGGTGACCACCTTCAGGTGGCGTCGGCCGCCTGGATGCTGTCGCCGCGGTTGCTGATCGCGATGTGCGTGCCGATGCGGCGGAAGTCGTTGATCACGCCGAAGAGGCTCTTGTTCGTCGGCAGGAGGTCTCGAAGCGCGGTGTTGTCCCCCAGCCGGGCGCGCAGCAGGTCCTTGTAGGCGTTGTACACCTTCGCCGTGTAGCTGGGTTCCTTGGCCGCGTTCATCCGGTAGTCGTTGGTGATCGCGATGGAGGCGAGGTCCATGAGGTAGCAGTCGAACAGGTCGGTGACGTCCGTGGCCTTCGCGCCCTCTTCCCTGGCCTGCGCCTGCCGGGCGAGTATCTCGGCCGTCTCCACCACGATCTCGCGGTAGATACGGTGCCTCGTGCTGCTGGGGAAGGCCGCCATGATGTGGTCGGCCTGCCCGGCGCCCTGCGTGCTCATGGTGCGCGGGACGGCCAGATCCGCCAGGCCCGGCACCGGCAGCGGAATGTCCTGGAACATGGACTCCTCGTCGGGGATCCCCGCGTTGCGGGAGGCGAGGGGGTGCAGGCCTATCTCGTGGGCGAGCATGCCCATGATGTAGCCGATGTCGTACTTCTCGAAGTAGTAGCTGGCGAGGTTGATGTCGATGCCGTCGTCGCCGCGGTCGATGACGTCCGCAGGGGTCTCGGTCGTGCGCAGGTGCAGGGTGATCCGGACGGTGCGGTCGCCGACGTAGTCCCGGATCGTCGGGTGATCCGCGAGTAGTTCGATGATCCGGACCGCCTTGTCGCGGTACCTCTCGTTCGTGTGCCTGAGGTTGGTGAACTCGAAGTTCCCCGACCGGAAGGGGGTCGGGGTCGGCTCCGGAGCGGTGGACGCCGGGTCCGAGCTTCGCGGCATGTGGGCGGGGACTTCGGTGATCGTCGTGCCGTCGGTGCCGTCGCCGGCTCCGGGCAGGGAGACGGGGTCCACCCAGACGGAGCTGCGCGGGACCGGAGTGGCGCCGGTGCGAATCTCCTCCCAGGTCCGATCGGTGTCCTCGTCACCAGGCCGAGGCTGCGGTGGCACTTCCCCGATCAGTGCCTCCAGCAGAGCCAGGTGCCGGTCGCGGAGGCCGGCGGGAGCGAGGGAGGGGTCCTCGGGGGCTTCGTCGAGGGCGCCGAGGAGGCTGCCGGGGATGTGAGGGCGGTGTGGGGCGTCGGCGTCGCGGTATTCGTCGCGCAGGCCGAGCTGGTGGGTGAGTTCGTGCACCAGTTGGACGGGGGTGGCGTCGGTCCACCAGGTGTTCTGGTCCATGGTCCGGTCGCGTCCGGTCAGGTCCACGGTCAGGTGCGGGGGTTCGGCGTCCGGGCCGGTGGGGTCGACGTGTTCGACGGTGACGTGCAGCCGGTCGCCGCCGGGGAGCAGGTGACCGGGAGCGTTGAGGAACTCGTTCACGCCCGCCTGGAGCCGGTGGAAGACACGGGACGTCTCATCGTGCGGGCCGCGCAGGGCGACGCGGACGGTGAGGTCGGTGACGGGCTCGCCGTCGTAGGTGAAGCGCCGTGCGTCGAAGCCCGAGCGGACGACGAAGCGGGGGCGGTGGTCGCGGTTCCCTCGCGGCCGTGGAGCGCCGGGGGAGGGGTGCGACGGCGCCGGGGCGCCGTCGATGCCGGAGAGCCGGGGCCGGGACTCGTCCGTGGGGCGGCCGCTCGGCCCCGGCGCGGGGGCCTGGATGCTGTCGCCCTGGTTGTTGAAGGCGAAGCTGGCGCCGAGGCCGAGGAAGTTGTTGGTGACGTTGAACCAGCTCTTGTCCGGCGGCAGCAGTCGACGCACCGGGCTGTCGTCAGCCAGTCGCGCGGCGAACTGCTCCTTGTACGCGTTGTAGACCTTCGCCGTGTAACGGGGTTCCCAGGCCGCGCCCTTGCGCCGGTCGTTGGTGACCGCGATCGTGGCCAGGTCCATCAGGTAGGTGTCGATCAGGTCCGTGACGTCCTTGGCCTCGGCGCCTTCCTCACCCGTGCGCGCGTCCTCCTCCAGCACACCGGCCATCTCCAGGACGATGTCGCGGTAGATGCGGTGGCGGATGGTGTGGGGGAAGGCGGCCATGATGTGGTCTTCCTGGCCGGCGCCTTCGGTGTTCATGAAGCGCGGGGTCTTGAGGGTTTCCAGGCCGGGGACCAGCAGGGGCATGCCCCGGTACAGCTCTTCTTCCTCGGGGATCCTGGTGTTGCGGGAGGCGAGGGGGTGCAGGCCGATTTCGTGGGCGAGCATGCCCATGATGTAGCCGGTGTCGTACTTCTCGAAGTAGTAGCTGGCGAGGTTGATGTCGATACCGTTGTCGCCCCGGTCGATGACGTCCGCGGGGGTTTCGGTCGTGCGCAGGTGGAGGGTGATCCGCACGGTGCGGTCGCCGACGTACGCGCGGATCGTGTCGTGCTTGCGGAGCAACTCGATGATGCGGATCGCCTTGTCGCGGTACTTCTCGTGCGTGTGCTTGAGGTTGGTGAACTCGAAGTTCCCCGACGTGAAGGGGGCGAGGACCGGATCCGGCCCCGCGGGCGCAGAGTTCGGGTCCTGCGGCATGCGGGGCGGGACGCCGGTGCCTGCCCGGGGCAGTCGAGGACGGGCCTCGGCGGTGGTCGTGGCCGTCGGTGCCGTGGCGGCGGGCTGCTGGATGCTGTCGCCCCGGTTGTTGGTGCCGACACTGGTGGCGAGTTGGGCGAAGTCTCCCAGCACCCCGAACCTGCCCTTGTCGGCGGGCAGCAGCGGGCGGACGGGGCTGTCCCCGGCGAGGCGTTCGGCGAACTGTGCCTTGTAGGCGTTGTAGACCCTCGCCGTGTAGCCGGGGTCCAGGATCGCCTTCGCCCGGTGATCGTTCGTCACCGCGATGGAGGCCAGGTCCATCAGGTAGGTGTCGATCAGGTCGGTGACGTCCTTGGCCTTGGCGCCGGGCACGCCCACTCGGGCGCGCTGTTCCAGCACCTGCGCCATCTCCAGGACGATGTCGCGGTAGATGCCGTGGCGGATGGTGTGGGGGAAGGCGGCCATGATGTGGTCTTCCTGGCCGGCGCCTTCGGTGTTCATGAAGCGCGGGGTCTTGAGGGTTTCCAGGCCGGGGACCAGCAGGGGCATGCCCCGGTACAGCTCTTCCTCTTCGGGGATCCTGGTGTTGCGGGAGGCGAGGGGGTGCAGGCCGATTTCGTGGGCGAGCATGCCCATGATGTAGCCGGTGTCGTACTTCTCGAAGTAGTAGCTGGCGAGGTTGATGTCGACGCCGTCGTCGCCCCGGTCGATGACGTCCGCAGGGGTTTCGGTCGTGCGCAGGTGCAGGGTGATCCGCACGGTGCGGTCGCCGATGTAGTTCTTGATCGTGGCGTGCTCGTCGAGCAGTTCGATGATGCGGACGGCCTTGTCGAGGTACCGGTCCGTCTGATTGAGGTTGGTGAACTCGAAGCTGCCCAGCTTGAAGGGACGCGGGGCCGGCTCCGAGGAGGTGGACGGCGTGTCCGTGTCCTGCGGCATGTGGGCGGGGACATCGGCGCTCGTGGTGTCGCCGGCAGCCCGGGGCAGCGACACCGGGTCGACCCACAAGGACTCGCGGGGTTCACGTGCGGCGGCGCTCCGTGCCGCCGCCCAGCTCCGGTCCGACACCTCGCCATCCGGCCGGGGCGCCGCGGGCACCTCGCCGATGAGCGCTCCGAGCAGGGCCAGGTGCCGGTCGCGCAGACCGGCGGGAGCGAGGGAGGCGTCCTCGGGAGCCTCGTCGAGACTGCCCAGCAGGCTGCCGAGGACATGGGGGCGGTGCGGGGTGTCGGTGTCGCGGTACTCGTCGCGCAGACCGAGCTGGTGGGTGAGCTCGTGCACCAGCTGGACCGGCGCGGCGTCGGTCCACCAGGTGACCTGATCCATCGCCCGGTCCCGGTCGGCCAGGTCCACGGTCAGGTGCGGGGTGTCGGCGTCCGGGCCGGTGGAGTCGACGTGCTCGACCGTCACGTGCAGCCGGTCGCCGTTGGGCAGCCGGTAGGCGGGGTCGTTCAAGAACTCCTCGACTCCGCTGTGGAGTTGCTCGAAGACGCGGGTGGCCTGCTCGTCCGTACCGCGCAGCGCGACGCGCACAGTGAGGTCGGTGACCGGCTCACCGTCGTGCGTGAAGCGCCGTGCGTCGAAGCCCGAGCGGACGACGAACCGGGGACGGTGGTCGCGAGACCCCCGCGACGGCGGTGCGGAGGGCGCTGGGTGCCGCGGCGCCGTACCGCCGCCGCTCCCGGGGAGCCGGGGGCGTGCCTCGCCCGTCCCGAGGGGCCGCTGGATGCTGTCCCCGCGGTTGTTGGTCGCGATGCTCGTCGCGAGCTGGGTGAAGTTCCGCGCGACACCGAACAGGGTCTTGTTCGACGGCAGGAGATCCCGAAGCGCGGTGTTGTCCCCCAGCTGGGCGCGCAGCTCCTCCTTGTAGGCGTTGTAGACCCGCGCCGTGTAGTTCGGCTCCTTCACCGCGTTCAGCCGGTAGTCGCCGGTGACCGCGATCGAGGCGAGGTCCATCAGATAGGTGTCGAACAGGTCGGTGACGTCCTGGGACTTGGCCCCGGGCACGCCCACCCGTGCGCGCTGCGCGAGCACCTGGGCCATCTCGATGACGATGTCGCGGTAGAGGCGGTGCCGGATGGTGGGGGGATAGGCGGCCATGACGTGGTCGGCCTGGCCCGCCCGGTCGGTGCTCATGGTGCGTGGGGGATCGAGGTCGGTCAGGCCCGGCACGGTCAAGGGCATGCCCTGGTAGGCCTCTTCCTGTTCCGCGATCTCCGGGTTGCGGGAGGCGAGGGGGTGCAGGCCGATTTCGTGGGCGAGCATGCCCATGATGTAGCCGGTGTCGTATTTCTCGAAGTAGTAGCTGGCGAGGTTGATGTCGACGCCGTCGTCGCCCCGGTCGATGACGTCCGCGGGGGTTTCGGTCGTGCGCAGGTGCAGGGTGATCCGCACGGTGCGGTCGCCGATGTAGTTCTTGATCGTGGCGTGTTCGTCGAGCAGTTCGATGATGCGGACGGCCTTGTCGAGGTACCGGTCCGTCTGATTGAGGTTGGTGAACTCGAAGCTGCCCAGCTTGAAGGGACGCAGGGCCGGCTCCGAGGAGGTGGACGGCGTGTCCGTGCCGGTGCCGGACAGCGTGCTCAGCTCGTACGCCTCCTCCTCGTCCCGTGCGTGCGCGACGTCGCTCCCCGTCGTGGGTACGGGCGAGGGGGGCAGCGGGATCGCCGCCGGGTCCTGTTCCGGCAGGGGAGAGAGGCCGGTCGCCTCCGGGGGAGGTGCCCCCTGTTCCCAAGTCGGCTCGGGTGCCGGGGTGAGGGACAGGAGCGGGACGAAGTCACCGCCGCGGCGTCGCAGGCGCAGGTGAGGGCTGTCCGTGGCGGGACCGGCGTAGGTGTGGGCGGTGCCGTTCTCCTCGATCAGGGTGACGGCCGTGCCGGTCGCGGCGGCGGCCCACTCGGCCACCGCACGGTCGGCCTCCGGACCCCACGGGGCCACGGAGAGGTGACGGCGCAAGTGCCCTTCGAGGGCCTCCGGGCTCGGCGCGGGCGCGCCCGGGCGGAGCCGCAGGGGCGGGGGCGTGAACAGCGCGTCGCGCTCGGCCGCTTCGCCGGGGAGGCCGTTCAAGCGCATCAGCTGGGAGGGCGTCGCCCCGGCGCGGGTGCGCAGGCGTGCCGCCTCGCGGGAGGGCAGCCCGGGCCGCGCGGCCGCCTGACGCAGGGCCGTGGACAGAGCCCCGAAGAAACCGTTGCCGCGGCCGGTGGGCGTGCCCTGGGTGTAGGTGGCGCCGTCGGGTGCGGTGAGGACGCCGTCCCGGTCGAGGCGGTAGCGCGGGCCGGAGCTCTCGGCAGGCGGCATCCAGGGCGGGGTGGAGTGGCTGCGGTGGGGGAGTCGCTGTTCGGGCGTGCTGCGGGTGGGGTTTGTGGCCGTCGTAGGCGTGCCCGAAGCGTCCGTGGACACGGTGGAGTCGGCGGGAGCCGGCAGCGCGGTGGCGACCGGGGGCGGGGTGCCGGGCGGGAGCGCGGCGTGGAAGAAGCCCTCGGCGGCGAAGAGGACCGGGTCGGTGGCCGGCCGCACACCGGCCGGGTCGGCACCGTGCGGAAGGAAGAGCTGGCTGCGGCCCTCGCCGGTGACCACGGTGAGCGGCGTGCCCAGGACCCGGGCGGCGAGGGCGGGCAGCAGATCGGCGCCGCCGTGGTCACCGGCGCGACGTTCCGGCGGGGTCTGTCCGCCGTCCGGGTACCCGTCCGCGTCCGGGCGCGGCTCGCTCGCGAACGGACGCGACAGGGCGGTGACGGCCAGGGCCACCCGCTGGTCGGGCGTGGGCCAGAAGGTCTGCGGGAGGCGCCCGAAGGCGTCGAACTCGGCCTGCTGAGCCGGAGTGAACTCGACCCCGGCTGCGTCGAGTTCGTCCTGGGTGAAGGTGTCGGCCGGGTCCAGGGCGAGCGAGTCGAGCAGGTCCTCGTTGCCGTCCTCGCCCAGTTCCCAGGCGAGGCGGTCGCGTGCGGCGCCGATGGCCTCGGCGGTGACCTCGGGGTCGCCGGGGGCGGCGGTGAACCGGTCGGCGAGGTCGGTGCCGAGCAGGTGGGGCAGCCGGCCCCGGTCCTGGGCGACGGCGAGCAGCGCGTGGAAGAACGAGGCGCCGTCGTGCGGCATGTCGTGCACCTCGCGCACCGTGGCGCCGTCCGGCGAGGTGAGGGTGCGCGGGCCGGAACCGGCGGCGTCGGTGATGGCGTACGGCTCGGGAGCCTCGGAACGCCACGCCGGTTCGATGTATCCCTGTGGCTCCTGCGGCGCCGTGACGGCGGACGGGTTCCGGTGGTGGGCGGTCAGGCGGGTGGCGGCCAGGTGCAGACGGTGGTGGTCCGCGGCGGCGGCATCGGTGCGCTGCTCCCAGAGGCGGACCTCCGCTCGGGCCGCCTGCCAGGCGTCGACGGCCGGCGAGCGGGTCACGGAGCCCGCCCCGGCGGTCTCGGCGGTGGCGTCGTCCAACGCGGTCCGCTCCTGCGGAGTCAGGTCGAGCCAGGTGTCGCGGGCCCGTGCGCGGGCGTCGTAGTAGCGCTGCTCGGCCGTGGCCAGGTCGGTGGTCGCCTTCGCCAGGTCGTCCCAGGCGGAACCGACCTCGTCCGGGAAGGAGGTGTCGTCGAGGAGGCCGTAGTCGCGGGCGATGTCCTCGCGCAGCCAGACCAGGGCCGTCGTCCGGGCCTCCGCGGCGCGCGGTCCGCGCCTGGCCTTGCCGAGGGCGTGCAGCGGGCGGCTGTCGGTGATCTGGTGGTGTGCCTCGGCGACCGACAACCAGCTCACCGGCAGCGCGAAGAGCATGCTGCGGTCGGTGACGACCTTGACGTGGGTGCCGAGCGTGGTGTCCACGGAGCCCTTGAGGGCCGTCGTCTCGTTCGCGCCGCCGATCGGGACCGTGACGCCGGGGTTGATCACGCCCGCGTTGCTGGTGCCCGCCAGCGGGGAGGTCCCCACCGCGCCCTCGACGTTGTCGGTGATGCCGGACTCCAGCGCGTCGGAGGTCTTGCGGCGCTGCATCGCCTCCATACGGGGCTTGTGCTCCACGGCGAGCAGCCGGGCGCCGCCGCGGTGCATCTTCGCGTAGAGACGGGAGTCGGCGGTGTGGGACTGGCCGAAGAGGCGGGTGGAGGACTGGGTCGGCAGCGGCGAGCCGTTCGGGCCCAGCGCCTCGCGGAAGCCGGCGGTCAGACCGCCCTGGGACGTGGCCTCCGCCTGGGCCTGGGCGGGGGCCGTGCCGAGAGCGGTGAGCGGGGTCAGACGGGCCATGCGCACCCGTTCGGCGAGGCTCGCGCCGGTGTACCGGCGGCCGAGGTCGCTGTCGCCGAAACCGTCCGCGCGGGCGGTGGCGAGAGTGAGGGCGTCCCGCACGTTGGCCGCGCCGAGGATGTCCACGGCGAGGATCCCGGAGCCGATGCGGTCGTCGAAGGGAAGGACGTCGGAGTCGGTCGCGCTCGCGGCGGTGGTGCCCGCGACGGTGGTCTTCGGGCTGGTGGTGCCCGGGCCGTCGGTGCTGTCGGTGCCGTCTGTGGAGGTGCGCCAGGCGGCGATGCTCTCGGATCGGGCCTGCTCGGCGGTGAGCAGCTTCACCGCGCGCTCCGGTTCGGGCACGTCCTGCTCGGTGAGCGCGCTGGCCGAGCCGTCTCCCTCCGGGGTGAGCAGAGCGGCCGGCAGCATCTCGTTCAGGGTGCCGACCGAGGTGCCGGCCCGGGGGGCGAGGGGCGCGCCGGTAGCGTCGGTCATGGAGACGGTCAGCACATAGCTGGTGACGATCTCGGCGTGCGCCTGGGTGGTGGCGATGTTCGGCATCGCGGTGCTGCCGGTCGTCTCGGTCCGGGCGCTCGACCGCTGCTTGGCGGCTGTGCCTTGGAGCGACGGGTTGGCGGCGAGGACGCCGCCGCTGTCCGCGGCGCGCTGGGCGACACCGAGCGTCACGTCGGCGCCGCGGTCCTGGGAGGTGGTGACGGCGTCGTCGCGGGCGATGGTGCGGTAGTCCTCCAGCTCGAAGCCGGTGCGCAGCTTCTCCACGGTGGTGGTGACCGGGGTCAGTCTGAAGTGGAGCTGCCCCGGGCTGCCGCCGATCGGCAGGTGGTGCGGGCTCGTCCAGGTGCGGTGGCGGACCGGCAGGGTCATCCCGTCGGTGGTCAGCTCGTGCAGGTGGGCGCGGAGGAAATCCGGTGAGAGCCGTTGCAGGACCTGCTCGCGGTCGTGCGAGGGCACGCCGATCTTCTCCAGCTGTCCCATGAGTTGGCTCGCGGCACGGCTCGCGTCGAGCTGGCCGCTGGGGTGGGTGGGGAAGCGCCGGCCGCGCAGGAAGCCGGGCACCCGGTAGCCGCCGCCGAGGTTGTGCGGAGTGGTGGTGCCCAGGCCGTCCGGGGCGAGCCCGGCCTCGATGGCGTCCTGCATCGGCAGGTGGAACATCACCGCGTCGCGGATGCGCTGGAGCGCGGCGGCGGCCCGGCGGGGGGCCAGGCGGCGGCCGAGGTGCTCCGAGAGGCGCCCGGCCGCGGAGCTGATCCGGGACCCGGCACGGGTGCCCGCCATGCCCATCGCGGCCGTCCAGCGGTCCCGCACCGCGATGGTCTCGGCGGCGTCGGCGACCACCAGGTACATGCGCCCGGCGAAGGTGAGGGTGGTGTTGCGGCCCCGCGTGAGGGTCTGGGCGATGCTGCGGCCCCGGCCCCAGGCGTACTGCAGGGCGGTCGAGTAGGTGCCGACCACCGCAGGCCCGCCAGGGGCCTGCTGCAGCGGCATGTCGGCTCCCTGGAGACCGAGGGTGGCGTGCGAGACGGTGCTCGCGCTGCCGAGGACGCGGTGCTCGTTGCCGATGGTGGCTTCCAGGCTGGCCGGCTTCGGGTCGCTCTTGACGCGCAGGTTGTACAGCTCGCCGCGGATCGCGGCCTTGAGGTAGTGCGTCTGGAGCGGTCCGACGCCGGACAGTCCCGCGATACGCGAGCCGAACGGGCCCAGGTACTGCCCCAGTTGGCCGGCCACACTGAGGTTCGCCATCGCCCGGCGCAGGGCGGTACGGGCCGGTGCGCCGGGTGCGCCGACGTGCCAGGACGAGCCGGTCGCCCGGTCGGCGGTGTCCTGCGCGAGCTGCTGGCGCTGCAGGCCGCCCTCGGCGCTGAGCACCGCGTGCGGTGCCCTCAGCAGCCGCTGGGTGAGCCGCCGGTCGGCCGAGTCCGCCTGGTGCACCGGGCGGATGCCGTCGAGGAGTTGCTCGGCCTCGGTGGAGGAGAGCCGCTGCGAGGTGGTCGCGGGAGTCGCGGCCGGCCGGCCGGTCGGCGGGTCCGCGGGGGCGTGGCGTTCGGAGCCGTGCGCGGCGGGCACGGCCAGCTCCACCCGGCCCACGGTTTCGGCGCCCTGGGTGAACAGGGGCCGCTCCTCGACCTTGCTGACGAAGACACCCGCACCGAGCAGGCCGACCGAGGCGAGCCGGGCCCAGCCCCGCGGGCGGCGGTGCCCCTCGAACGTGGCACCCAGCTCCACCCGGTAGCTGTACAGGTCGGCGCCGTTCTGGAACGTGAGGTGGTCGTGCGTGACCGCGACCGTGTTCCTCGTCGCCTTCTGGTCGGTCTTGGCGTAGCGGGCCCCGACGGTGACGTTGCCGGTCTGGCGCGGCAGCCCGGCCTCGGGCACCTTGTCGTGGTCCCGCGGCGAGACGCCCAGCTCGACGCCGCCGGAGAGCGTGGTCGACGCCTGCTGCCCCTGGCCGGAGATCTCGGTGCCGATCACGGCGTTGCGCAGGGAGCGCTCGCTCATGGTGGTCTCGAACCGCCGGTCGCTCAGACGCGCCCGGAGGATCAGAGTGTGGTGGCCGCGGTGTACCTTGCCGTCCTCGGTGAGGGTGACCGGGACCCCGGTGGTGGTCAGGTCGTCCAGGCTCTGCGCCAGGCTCGGCCGGTTGAGCGCCTCCCGCACCTGACGGTCGTTGTGCAGCGCGGTCCGCATCCGCCCGTCGCCGTACCAGAACTTGGCCAGCCGAGGGTGGCGCAGCATCAGCGGCGGGACGAACAGCGACGGGTACGAACGGTGCAGCGTGTCCAGGACGGTGTCGGCGAAGGCACGCATCGGGTCCTGCGGTGCCGGTTGCCCGGCCGGGTCCTGTGCGGGTGCGGGTGCGGGTGCGGGTGCGGGTGTCGGCGGCGCAGGTGCGTGGGCGGGGGGCTGAACCTGTGGCCCGTTCTGCCCCCGCGGCTGGTTCCGTCCCTGGGGCCGGTTCTGTCCCTGGGGCTGGTCCCGGTCGAGCAGGCGGTCGTTCTGCGGGCGGTCGGGGCGGAAGCCCTCGGCCCGGACCTGGCCGCTGAGGTGGACGGGGTTTTCGCGGGTGAGGTACCACGGCACGGGCGGCTCGGCGTCCGGGTTCGGCCCGGCCTGGCCGGGCGTGCGGCTGTCCCAGCCCGCGAGGCGGCGGGCGTCCTGGGTGGACATCCAGTCCAGGCTCACCACCCGGACCGGACGCGCCGCCGACGCCGGCTCGCCGGGCTTGCGCACCATCAGGGTGCGCTCCACCCGGTAGAGCGCCACCGGGTGGTTGCGGACGCGGCCGGTGGTCTTGCGCGCCGCGTCCGCACCGAGGTAGTGGCCGCGCCCGCTGGTGAGGTCCGCGCGGACCAGCGGACCGCCCTGGAAGCGTACGTCCGTCTCCGGGCCGACGAAGGTGTGATTCGGCCCGGCGGTGACCTGGATGCCGAAGCGAGTGTCACGGACGTGTCCGCGTTCGTTCTGGTAGGTGGTCTGGGTGAGGTCGCGCAACTCGGCCTTGACCGACTCGGCGACCAGGGTGGCCCGGTGCGGCACCGACCGCTCCACGATCAGGTGCCCCAGCGGGTGCCGGCCGCCGCCCCGGGTCAGCTCGGGCCCGGTGACGGGGCTGGTCATCCGTCCGAACAGCGCGAGCAGCCGCGTCGGCCGGACGTACGAGACCACGGTGCGGTGGGCGGAACTGCCGGGCCGGGCGCCCGAGATGGCGAGGGCCAGGTCCTCCGGCGGGTCGGTCAGGTGCAGGCCGGTGATGTCGGTGACCCGCGGCTCGGCACCGTCCGGGAAGGCGAGCGTCCGGGGAGCGCGCCGGGGTCCCTTGAAGGGCACGGTGAGGTCGTCCGGCAGCCGCCAGCTGAGCCCGTCGCGCAGAGCGAAGCCCGCGGTGTGCACCTGGGTGCGCCGCCAGGCGGGCGACACGGGCGCGTCGGACGGCGTGGCGGACCGGGTGTTCCCGCCGTTGCTGTCGACGGGGCCGGAGGGGGGCTTCGGCCCCTCCGTGACGCGGTCCACCCGCACCCGGTAGTACACGTCGTCCAGGTGCAGGTGCGAGCCCTCGTGGGCGCGCCACTCGGACTGGTTGTACGCCTGCGTGCCCTGGGTGTAGTCGGTCCTGCGGGTCCAGCCGAGGGAGACACCGATCTTCAGCAGCCAGTTGAGCGGGGGACCCATGCTGAGCGCGCCGGCGATCCGGCGCCCGAATCCGACGCTGCGCCCTCCGCCCGTGCCGGCCTGGCCGCGCCGCATGGTGTCGACGCGCACGGTGGCGCCGTTGACGTCGGAGAAGCGCTCCCAGCGGTGGTACGGGACGGCTTCGACCGTCATCTCCAGACCGACGCCGGACTTCTCCCGCCCCACGAAGCGCGCACCGCGCGGGGCGGTGAAGGCACTGGGCTGATCGGTCAGCAGGCGCAGCAGCTCCGCCTCGTCGAACCGGGCGCGCAGGTGCTTGGGAAGTTTGTCGAAGATCTCGCGGGTGACCAGCTCGGGGGAGCGCAGTGTGGTGACGCCGGGGCCGTTGAAGAGCCCGGTCGCGACGTTGCCCGTGGTCCCGTCCGTCCGGCTGCCCGGGGTGCTGTCCCCGGGGTCGGCGTCGGGGCTGATCAGGACCGTGGGCAGGCGGCTGCCGTCCTCGAAGGTCACGGTGCGCGGCGCCGGATCCGGTGGTGGAGCGTCCTGGCCGGTCAGCAGGCGTGCCGGGCGGTGCCGTTCGAGCTGGGTCTCCAGCGGTACCGGTTCGCCCCGGTCGGCGGCCTGGGACTCCGGGTCGGTGCTCGGCTTCTGCGTGGCGGGGGCGGGCCCGACGGAATCCTGCGAAGGAAGGACAGGGGAGACGGAGTCCTGCGGAGTCGCCGGGTCCGGTACGGGGGTGAGCGGGGCCGAGGCCGGGACCAGGGCGTCGTAGTGATCGGTGCCGTTGTAGGCCAGGTGCAGGGTGCCGCCGCTGCCCCCGGGGTGCAGCGAGGTGACGAGTGAACGACCCGGCGACCGCAGGTCGGGCCGTACGAGCCGCAGGTCCAGGTCCAGGGTGTGGGCCAGCGCCTCCGGGAGCAGGTCGGCGAAGGGGGACGCCCACAGCCCGGGGCGCTCGGCGGCCGCCGCGACCAGGGCCCCGGAACCGAGCCGCCGCGCCTCCGCGGGCGTGGGTGCCACGTCGGCGAGCTGAGGATAGTCGCTGTCGCGCAGAAGCTGCCGCCACCGGCCGGGATCGCCGTCGGTGACGACCGCCTGCGCGATCCGGTTCCACTCATCGGTGATCCGGCCGCTCTCGTCGGCGTCGCGCGCTCCCGCGAGGGCGCGCACGCGCAGGTCGTCCACCACGGCGAACACCGGATCCGGGATCGCCGTGGCCGCGGCGGCGCCGAGTTCGGTGCCCGCGATCCGGTCGCGCAGCAGTCCACGCAGACCCGCGACGTTCCGCGCGGCCCAGGCGGGCGGGATCGTCCGACCGCGCGCGCTGTCGAGCAGCGCGCGGAAGAGGCAGTTGCCGCCGCCGGGGGTGTCCAGTCGCGCGAAGGCGAGTCCGTCCGCGTGCACCGTCTCCAAGGGACCGGGTGTGGTAGCACCCTTGCTGAGGAGGGTCAGATCCTCCGCGGGGCTCTCCGGCCGGCTCGGCGCGGGGGCCAGATCGGGTCTGCGGCGCGCGAGTTCCGCGGTGTCCTCGGGGCTGAGGGACAGCTCGGAGAGCGGCAGCGGGGTGTCGGAGAGCGACCAGGTGATCTGCGCGGAGGGCGCGTAGGTCAGTCCGCGTACGTCCTCGGGCGAGACCATGGTGGTCGGCGGGAGCGCGGGGGGTGGCGGTGGCAGCAGGGTGTCGAGCGTGGCGTCGGGACCCGTGGTGGAGCGCAGCCGGGCGGCCTCACGCAGGAAACGCGTGTACTGCTCGGGCGTGGGATCGGTCGCCGGATCGGTCGTGCCGCCCGTGGGGTCGGCCCAGTGGGTGACCATCCGGCGCAGCAGGCCGGGGGTCATGCGGCCGTCGCCGTAACGTGCCGCGGTGTCCGGGCTGAGCCAGCGCAGGTTGTCGACCAGGGCGAGCCCGGCCAGCAACTCCCGTACCCCCGGTCGCCGTTCGGCGTCGGGGCCGAAGACGTCGCGCAGGGTGCGGATCTGCTGGAGGGTGCGCGCGCGGGTGAAGGCGTCGGCGGGTTCCGGGCCCGCGTGCAGCCCTGCGTCACGGGCCAGGTCGTCGAGGTCGGCGCCGACGGGCTCGGGGGTGAACAGCCGCCAGCGACCCGGCCCGTCCGAGCCCTCGGTGAGCACCGCGCGGACGTTGCCGTCGCGGTCGCGGGCCGTGCCGACCTCGGTGGTCGGCGCGTACACCGGCCGTCCGGTGCGGTTCGCCACGTGCTGGGCCACCGGCAGGCCCGCCACTTCCGGCTGCCGACCGGTCTCGCAGGAGAACAGCACGATCGGCCGGTCCGGATCACCGTCCTCCGACCAGGACTTGAGCACCTCGCCGAACTGCACCCCGCTCACCTTCACGGTGGGGTGCGCGGCGTCGTCGGTGCCGAGCGTGACGGTGCGGGAGGTGCCGTGCCCGGCGAAGTAGTCGGCGCCCTCCTGCGTACCGGAGCCGGGCAGCGCGGTCGGCGGGCCGGTGAAGACCGTACGGGAGACGGTCGGCGTGGCGCCGGTGTCCTGGGCCGGGGGAGTGGAAACGGTGCGCACGCCCCGGAACGAGTCCTGCCCGAGCAGCGCGCGACGCCCCTCGCTGTGCGCCGTACCGTCCTCGGCCGGGCTCTGGGAGATGGTCAACGTCCGCACCGCACGCCCGGGTTGCGGCGTCATGGCGGTGTCGGGCATCCAGCGCCGCAGCTGCGCGACGGGCACGGTCTGGCCGGCGAGGGTGGTGACGACGGGCCGGCCGCCGGGACGTGCCGCGCCGTTGTCGGCGTCGGCCGTGTCGCCCGCCGGCCGCACGATGATCCGCCCTGGCGCCGGAGGCGCCACCGGAGAAGTCTGGGCGGAGTCATCCGGCGTGTCCGGCGTGTTCGGTATATCCGACGTATCCGATGTATCCGGAGTGTTCGCTGGGGGTGAGAGCTGAGGTGGTGGCGGGGGCGGGGTGCCCCCGCTGCCGAGTCCGCGGCCGCCGCCCGGACCGTCCCCGCGACCGGCGGAGCCTTCGCCGTCGCCCGACTCCAGGTGCAGATCGGTGGCGGTCTCGGTCCACGGGCGCGACAGGGTGGCGAGCTTGGCCGCAGCGGGCACGGTGAGCGTGGTGTCCGGTCCCGTCCCGCTGCCCTGTGCGGGAGGCGTCACCCCCGACAGCGCCTTGGCGGACGACGCATCCGCGCCCAGGGGCGCCGACTCGGTACGGACCGGCTTCTCACTCGGCGAAGGCGCGGCCGGGCTCCGGGTGCCGTCCGCCGGGGCGGCAGGGACCGTGGTCCGGGTGCCGTCGGAGGGCGCTGCGGGGCCGGCGGCCCGGGTGCCGTCGGCGGTCGGGCCGCTCTGGGTGGCGGGACGGGGAGCCGGCCCGGCAGGGGCGGGCGGGCCGAAGGCGTCGGACAGCGGCAGCAGCACGTCGGAGCCGGAGAAGCCGGCACCGGCGGTGCCGTCCGGCGCCGTGGCGGGCGGCAGGCCGCTGAGCGGGCGCACCTCGACCGGGTGGCCCGGCCCCTCGCGGGTCAGCTCGACGGCCGCGCGTACCGGATGCCCCACCTCGTCCACCGAGGTCGGTGGCCCGAGCACCACGGCCCGGTCGGTTCCGGCCCCGTCCAGCAGCTCGGTGGCTTCGGAAGAGCCCTGTACCGGCGGCGGCAGCTCCGAGACGACGATGGTCAGCGGGGGCGCCTCGGACGGCGCGGAGCCCACCGTGGAGACGGGACCGGCCTTCGCCTCGCCCGCGCCGCCGTCCGTCTCGCCGCTGTCTCGCACGCTCGGCGCGTCACTGCTGTCCTGTCCAACAGGAAGGTCCGGTACGGCCTCTCCCCGCGACGTACCCCACTGCGGCATGCCGTCCCGGCCGTCCGCCGTCGACTGTGAACTGTCCGGTGTACGGGTGCCCTGCGACGGCGCGCTGGAAGGCGCTGACGAGGCTGATGTCCCTGGCGTGGAGACACCACCAGACCTGCCGCCGGAGTTGGTTCCAGGGGAGGCGGACGCGGCGGAGCCACTGTTGGTGACGGGACCCGCCGCCCCCTGATCCGGAGGCGTCTCCGTGCGGTCGCCGACGACGGAGGCATCCGTCGAGAGCGAGGTGTCGCCGGACAGGGGCGCGTCCACCGTGACCGGCACGCCGAAGGAGTCGAGGGCGCGGCGGACAACGTCGGCGTCGATCTGTGCGGCCGGGCCGCTCCCCGTGGGCACCACCCGCACCTCGGGCAGCTGCGACAAGTTGCTGTGCAGCGTGTCACGGACCCCGATCTCGGTGCTGCCGGGCGGCTGGGAGCCACGCAGACCGGCGAGGTCGCGCAGCGCCTGCTCACGTATCTCCGGCGGGCCGTTGTGGACCTGCTGCCACAGTTCGTTCTCGGCGGCGGTCACCGGCAGCGGGCCGGGGGAGTAGGGCGGGGGGTCAACGGTCGTGTACGGCGGCGGGGGAGGGCTCTGCGTGAAGTCGGTGGCCGGCGACGGGCTGCCGGCGAAGTCGCCCGAGCCGGTGGTCTGCCGGGTGACGGGCGGCGGAGAGGCGAGGGTGGGCCTGTTGACGCCCGCACCGCCTCGTGAGGGGTCACCGGTGCTGTCGGCGCCGCCGCCGTCGCCGTCACGGGAGCGCGGCGAGTCGGCGGAGTCGCGGTCGCCGGAACCGGCGTCGGTGCCCGAAACTGTGGGCGGCTGGAGGCGCAACTTGTCGATGGCGTGCCGGAGTTCGGCGCCGCTGTTCAGCGCGATGTCCGTGAGGGTCGCCTCGACCTGGCTGCTGATGCCCGCACCGACGAAGGTCGACCAGCTCGTGGACCAGTCGCCGTCGAATGCTCCCTTGATCAGGATCTCCGCGAGGGCTTCGCCGGAGCCGGCAGCGAGGAAGTCGGCGGTTCCCTTGAGGCCGTAGTGGCCGGCCAGCGCGCCCGGCCGGTCGGCGTTGTTGCGCAGGAGCTGGTTGTTGCGCCACAGGTTGGTGTTGTTCCGGAAGGAGAGCGGGTCGTTCCGGAAGGTGGTCGGGGTGTCGCGCGGAGGGGTCGGGCCGTTCGGGGAGGGGGCCGGATCGGGTCGGCCGCTCGGGGTGTTGTCGCCGTGGGGGCCGGGGTTGGTCTTGAGGTCGAGATCCGGGTTGTCGCGTATTTTCGGGGGGTTCTTGAAATCGAGGTCGGGGCCGTTCTTGAGGAAGTTGTTGTCGTAGCTCTTGACGATGTTCTTGGCGAAGTCGTCGAAGACGCTGGTGAGGAAGCCCGCTGCCGCGCCGAACGCGGCGGACTTGAGGATGTCGTTCCAGTCGAAGCCGTCCGGGCGGCGGCCGTTGGGTGCGAAGTTCATCATGGCCAGCCGCACCGCGAAGGTGGTGAACGCCTCCGCGAACGCCTCCGTCAGGGACGGCGCGAGGTGCAGCCGCTGCAGCAGGTGGCTGAGCGTGGTGAGGATCATGAACCGGCTGCGCAGCTTGGCCATCATGATCTGGCTGGCCGAGGCGCCTCCGGTGAAGAAGGACATCGCCAGATAGATGGCGATCTCGATGAGCAGCCGGATGACCTCGGCGATGACCTGCCACTTGGACTCCATGATGTCCATGGAGGTCTTGCGCCGGCCCTCGGCGATCTTGTCGAGCTGCTCGGCGAACTCGCGCAGGTAGTTCTTGCCGTCGTCGTCGATGAGCATGCCCATCGCCTTGGCGTACGACTTGGACAGGTCGTCCGGCATGGACTCGGCGATGTCGTGGATCGACTTGTCGATCAGCGAGGAGAGCCGGTCCAGTTTGCGGCCCAGGCCGGAATAGGGTTTGCGGCTGTCGTAGGCCAGGTCCTCGTCCGCGTCGATGAGCTCCTCCCCGGTGAGGATGAAGATCATCGCGTTGACCTCGGGCGATGCCTGCAGGCTCATCGGGGGCCGTCCTCGAGGGTGTGCGGGCAGCGCGGAGCCGCCGCTCCCGGGGCGGTGCGGGAGCGGCAGGCGGTGGTGCTAGGGTCAGCGGCGGCCATGCCCGCCCGGGCCTCCGTCGCCGTTCAGTCCGTCGGTCTCGATCCGGCTGTTGCGCTGCTCGATGCCCTCGATGTTGCGGTCGCGGGTGTCCTTCATCATCCGGACCTGGCTGAGCGTGGCGTCGGTGATGCCCACCAGGGCGTCACGGATGGACATCATCGTGTCCTTGGTGGTCTGCCGCTCCTTCTGCTCCTGTGGCCTGGCCTTGTCGGCGAACTCCCCTTCAGTGCCGGGCCAGCGGACCGTGGGCGCCAGCTCGTCGAGGAACTCCTCGGTCATGCTCCTGGCGAGGGAGCCGATCTCCTCCAGCTGCCCGGCCAGGGCCTCGATGCGGTGCGGGTCGACGTAGTACCGCTGTCCCACCGTCAGTCCTCCCCGTCCTCGTCGAGCGCGTCCCGCCAGGCAGGGGCCTGCTCGTCGCCGCGTGCCGTGTCCTCGTCGTCGCGCAACACCTCGGGGCCGAAGATCCGCTCCCAGTCGAGCTCGAAGCCCTTCAGTTCCGGCACGTTGCTGCTGGGCTCGGTGAAGGGGGCCATCGCCTTCATCACGTGCCGGTTCATCTTCACGCGTGCCGCGCCGGCCGCTTCCAGGACGCTGGCGGCCAGCTCCTGCGGTGACATGTCACGGTACTTGCCGTCCAGGAACTCGATCCCGGTCAGCTCACCCTGCGGGCCCACGGTCGCCCTGACCGCACGGTCGGAGGAGAGCACCGCGAACGACGCCTGCCGCAGCTCGCGTTCGGTCCGTGCCACCGCCTCCTGGGCGGCCTGGAGCTCGGCCATCGCCTTCTCCAGGCGCTTCTCCAGCGGTTCCGTCACGCTCGCCCCTCCCTTCTCCGTAGGTCTGTCTGTCCGTGCGGCCGGCGCTCCGGCCCGTCACTCGTTCCGGCCCTGCGGACCGTCAACTGCGTTGCCGATCTTGCCTGGTGGCGGTCCCGGTGCGAAAGCCGGGGGCCGTACGGCGCCGTCGATCCGCGCCGGTCACCGGCCGATGACGGCCGGTGCGCCGCCCTCGTCGGTGCCCCACACGTCCGCGTCCTCCTCCAGGTAGTCGGCCGAACTGGTCGGCCTCCGGCCCGGCTGCGCCTCCTCCTCGGGGGACTCGCCACCGGTGGTCGCCACCCGGGAGGCGGGGGCGAGGAAGGTGTCGTCGTCCTCCTGGCGGTTCCACGGGCTGCGCCGCCGGCGGTTGCGCCGCTCGCTCTCCTCGGCCGCGTCGACGAGGACGGCGCGTACCCGCTCGCCGTTGCCGCGCTCTCCGCCCGCGCCCATGCCGCCCATGCCGCCGCCCATGGGCATGCCGGGGCTGCCCGGCATGCCGGGGGCGCCCGGGGTACCGGCCGGGGCGGCAGGGCTGAGCGGTGTGGCCGCGCTCTCCGAGAGCGGCGCGGCGCCGGAGCCAACCGTGGAGAACGAGTCGCCCGGGGAGAGACCGCCACCGGGTATCGCGGTGCTCGTGGTGGCTCCGTTGCCGCCACCGAGTCCCAGTTCGGACAGCGGAACGTCCCGGGAGGTCGTGGAGTTGTTCCCGCCGGCCCCGTTCAGGTCGCCCAGACCGTCGAGGATGTCGGAACGGTCCCATTCCGCGGGCGAGTTGAGGTCGTGCAGATCGACGGTCTCCGTACGGCCCTGCGGGTCGGTGACCGTGGCGATGCCCGTGTCCGGGTCGATGACCTGGGTGCTGCCGTCCGGGAAGGTCGTGGTCAGCATGCCGTTGTCCAGGACCGTGGTGGAGCCGTCCGGGTTGGTGACCTTCGCCCCGTGGGTGAGGTCGGTTGTCGTGGTGGAGCCGTCCGGTCGGGTGGTGGTGAGCATCCCGTCGTCGGGGTCGAAGACGCTTTCGCTGCCGTCCCGGAACGTGGTGGTGAAGTCGCCGTCGCCGTCGAGCGAGGTGTGCCCGCCGGTCGGCGTCTCCAGGCCGGACTGGTCGGTGTGGAGACCGCCCAGGTCTCCGAGGTCGCCGATCGACTCGGTCGTCACGTCGGGGTTGATGTCCCCGAGGTCGCCCAGATCGCCGAGCTGGTTGTGAGCATTGAGGTTCCCCAGGTTGCCGAGGTTCTCGGTGGTGGTCGTGCCGTCCGGGCGGGTGGTGGTCGCCTGGCCGGTGGTGGGGTCGACGGTCTGGGTGGTGCCGTCGGGGAAGGTCGTGGTCAGCTTGCCGCCGTCGCCCAGGGTGGTCGTGGAGCCGTCGGGGTTGGTCACCGTGGCGCCGTTGCCCAGGTCCGTGGTGGTGACGGAGCCGTCCGGGAGGGTGGTGGTGAGCGCCCCGGTGTCCGGGTCGAAGGAGGTGCGTCCCCCTTCGGGGAAGTCGGTGGTGAGCTCGCCGCCGCTGGTGAGCTGCGTGCTGCCTCCGGTCGGGGTGTCGAGCACCCCGTCGCCGCGGTTGATGCCCTCGAGGCTGCCCAGATCCGTCGTGGTCGTCGTGCCGTCCGGGTCGGTGGTGGTCGCCTGGCCGGTGGTGGGGTCGACGGTCTGGGTGGTGCCGTCGGGGAAGGTGGTCGTCAGCTTGCCGTCGTCGCCCAGGGACGTGACCGAGCCGTCGGGGTTGGTCACCTTGGTGCCGTTGCCCAGGTCGGCGGTGGTGACGGAGCCGTCCGGGTGGGTGGTGGTGAGCACCCCGGTGTCCGGGTCGAAGGAGGTGCTGCTGCCGTCCGGGAAACCGGTGGTGAGCTTGCCGTCGCCGAGTTGGGTGGTGCCGCCGGTCGGGGTGCGCAGCGCAGCTCCCGGGCCGTTGTTCAGCTGGCCGAGGCTGCCGAGGCTCTGGGTGACGGCGTTGTTGGCCGCGTCGTCGTCCGTCCCGCCGGGACCGTTGTTCAGTGCGCTGAGGTTGCCCAGGTTCGCGGTGACCGGGGGAACGTCACCCGCCGGACCCTGATCGCCGCCGCCGGTGCCGTTCAGGTTGCCGAGGCTCTCGGTGACCGGGATGTTCTGGTTCAGCAGCTCGTCGAGATTGCCGAGGTTCTGTTCCCTGAGCGCGTTGGGGTCGTTGAGACCGCCCAGGCTCTCCTCCATGGCCTTGCGCTGCTCCTCGGCCTCGCGCTTGGCCTCCTCCTGCTCGCGCCGCTGCTCCTCGCGCAGCTCGTCGGCGTACTTCTTGTCCTCGTCGCGTTGCTGGTTCTGTTCCTTGCGCAGCTCGTCCTGGTACCGCTTGGCCTCTTCCTGCTCGCGCTTCTGCTCGGCGCGCAGTTCATCCTGGTACTTCTTGTCCTCCTCGCGTTGCTGGTTCTGCTCCTTGCGCAGCTCCTCCTGGTATCTCTTGTCCTCTTCGCGCTGCTTCTCCTGCTCCTTGCGTAGGTCGTCCTGGTACTTGCGGTTCTCCTCGTTCTGTCGGTTGATCTCCTTCTTCTCGTCCTCCAGCTTCCGCTTCTCGTAGTCGTCCGCGGCCGTGGTGGTCGACTTCGGCTCGGGCAGGTTCTCCGAGAAGTCCTTGCCCAGGTCGAGGAAGTGGTTGTTGAGGCTCGACTGCACCTGGGCGGCGGGCTTGCCCAGGTACTCGTCGACGCCCTGGCTCCAGATCTTGACCGCCTTGTCACCGACCTTCGCCCAGTTGGCGATGTCGGTGAGGTCACCGTACTCCGGGTGCTCCTGGAGGAAGCCGGCCTTGGGCGAGTGGTAGGTGGAGCTGCCGTAGCGCGAGTACGTGACCTTGATGTCGGTCTCGGCGACGTTGTTCGCGTCGACCCACTGGGCGAGGTCGTCCAGGACGTAGCGCAGTACCTGGTGCGGGTCGTAGTAGGGCGACTTGGCCCAGTCCAGCCACGCCTTGAGCAGGGTGTCGGCGGCGTCCTCCAGGTACTTGCGGCCCAGGGACAGGGCGCGGGAGTAGACCGTGTTGCCGGTGCCGGTCTCACCGCCGGACCCGGCGGTGGAGTTGAAGGTCTCGACGTAGTTGTCGTAGTTCTCGCGGATCTTCTTCAGCAGGCTGCGGAAGACCTCGGCTGCCTCGCCCTTCCAGCTCGCGTCGTCCCGGCCGAAGCGGTCCTCCCAGTCCTTCAGCACCACCGCGTGGTCCTTGAAGAACTTGGCCGCGTAGTCGAAGGACTCGCCGGTGGTGTTGAAGGAGTTGAGGTCGACCACATCGCCGCCGCCCACGCCCAGGTTGCTGAAGCGGGCGTCCTGGGTGCTGCCGCCGAGCAGGGCGAGGAGCGCCGCCCGCGGCCCGTTCATGTAACGGGCGAGGGGGATGGTGCTCATCTTGTCCTTGTTGTAGTCCGTGAACTCGTTGCCCTCACGGACCTGGGCGTCGCGCACGTTGTCGGAGCCGGGGCTCGCGAAGATGATCTCCTCGCCGGCCTTCACCCGGCCCTCGAAGACGATCCGGGCCTGCTTGATCTGTGTCTTCTTGCCCCTGTCGAAGAACCAGATGTCGTAGTCCTCGCCGGTGTTCGTCAGGAAGCCGGAGTCCTTGACGAGCAGGCTGAGGCTGCGGTCCTTGATGTCCATCCGGAACAGCTTGCCGCCGTGGTCGGAGCGCAGGGTGTCGAAGATCGTGCTGCGGTCGGGGACCGGGTAGCCGGTGATGTGGGTGACCAGGGTGGCCCAGGTGTCGGACGACGGGTCGCTGGCGTTGTCGAACTTGTCGAGGTTCGCAACGGAGTTGGGATCGTACCGATCGGCCACCGGGCGCCCTTTCTGGTCGGTGCCTGTCATCCGTGCCGGTGCACGGCGTCCTCATGCCGGTGTGCAGCCGGGCATGCCGTACCCGGACCGGGCCGGCACGCGCGGCGCGATGTCAGGTGTCGTCGTTCGTCCCGCCGGAGCTGCCGGCGGTGAGGGAGTCGACCTCTTCGAAGGTCATGAGCAGCGTCTGCGCGTCGATCGCGCCGAGGTTCTTGTCCTTGGTCTTGTTGGCCTCGTCGATGGTGTCGCCGAGGGCCTCTTTGAGCTCCTTGAAGAGCTCCATCTGGTCACCGAGCAGCTTGTCGATCGACTCGGCCGCCGCGCGGATGTCCTCGATCAGCTTCGGCCCCGAGACCAGCGGTTCGGTGACCATCTTGCCGATGCGCAGGAGCTGCTGGTTCTGGTCCAGGTTGCCCGGGGTGGTGTGCCCGTCGATGAGCTGGCCGAGCGGGCGGATGTGGGAGCCGTCGCCTTCCTCGCGGTGCTTCTTGGCGGCGGTGTACACCGGCTGCACCTCGTTGTCCCGGAAGTTCTCCATCTGCTTGAGGTCGAAATGCTTGACGTCGGCCTTCTCACCGGCCATGGGACGTCCTCCTGGGGCTTGGTACCGGACGGGGTGGTGAGCGGCACCGGTACGGCCGGCCGGTGCCCGGGGCGCGGACGGCCGTACCGGTGGGTGGCCGGCCCGGTGCTGACGGGCCCGGACAGTGGTGCTAACGGGCCCGGACGTTGCCCCAGTTGTCGGCGCTCCTGCGCTCGTCGCGGGAGTGGTTGTCGTGGATGCTCTGGATCAGCTCACCGCTGTCGCCGAGCAGCATGGCCATGTTCTTGGTGGCCTGGTCCCACTCCGCCTGGACCTGGAGGTACATCTGCTGGTCGGAACCCTCCCAGGAGCTGACGAGCGGCTTCAGCTCGTCCTCCAGGTTGTTGAGGGTGTTGATGATCTGCTGGGTCTGGTCCTTCAGGTCCTCGATGGCCCGCTGAACCACGGGGTACTGCACGTCGATGATGCCGTCGGCCATGACGTCTCCTCTCGGGTGGCCGGGCGCCACGGCCCGGGAAGCTCACGGGGTCCGGCCTCGTCCGGGAGGGCCGACGCCGGTGGGGAAGTCAGAGCAGCGCTTGGAAGACGCCCTGGGTGGTCTTGCTGTTGAGGACCTCGGTCAGGTCCTGGTTCTCCTTCGCCAGACGGTCGGCGGAGGTCACGTTCTCCTGGAGCGCGTCGATCATCTTGCTGATCTGGACGACGACCTTCTGCGCCTCGGAGTTCCAGCTGCGGAACAGCTTCAGGAGGGCCTGGCCCTCGTCACCGCCGACGCCCGAACGCGAGGCCAGCTCGGCCACGTTGTTCTGGATCTTCTCGACCTGGGTCCGGGCCGACTCCAGGGACGAGACGCCCCCCAAGCCCTTGGCGTAATCCGCTTTCCTCGCGGCACTGTCCGCCATGTCGCGCTCCCTTCGTTCGAGCAAGCCTGATCGCCATGTGGCTCGCCGAGGCTAAAGAGAACCCCGCGTTCCGCGCAACGCGAGCGGGGTCGATTTTGAGCTTCGGTCCGCTTGCCCAAGAACCTTACATACCAGTGGAGTTGCGAGATGGTTTCACCGGGATGAAGGCATCGTGCTCTCCGGCCGACGAGTAACCGGTCATCATTCCGCCGGGCAGCGTGATTCGGGCGGGAAACGGGCACGCGGAGGCGGCAAACGGTCACGGCGACGGCTCGTTTCCGAAATGTCCGCGTCGCCCGCGGTGATTCCGAGGGGCCGTGCGCCGGTATTCTCTGAGCTTTTCTTGAGGTTCCTTCGCGGGCTCGGACATTCGTGTGCCGACTATCGGCGGGCAGGGGTCCGGCCGCGGTTGTTTTTCCCGCGGTCGGACCCCACCCCAGGCCCTGCCGACTACTGGCCACTGGAACTCAATTCGGCTGGATTTCGTCCCCGCCGTCGCCCCATTCCTTTTCGTTCGGTGCGTACGTGTTCCTTGTCCGACTCACTCGGCTGTGCCGACTGTGTCGGCCTTGTCCTGCCCGTTGTCCGCCGCGCGCTTCCCCGACTGCTGCGCGGCGCCGCACTCGGGGGCCGTGACCCTGGTCCGCGCGGCGCCCGAGGCCGCCGCCGGGTCCAGATCCGCCCCGGTCGGGAAGGCGGCGAGCAGCGGAGCCGGCACCGAGTCGATGTCCCCGGTCCCGTACCCGAGCGCCGAGAGGGCGTCCTTGGAGGGAAGCCGGTACTTCACACCGTTGTCCGCCACCAGGTAGGTGGTGCCCGCGTGGGCGGCGCCGCTCGCGTGCAGCGCCCGGACCAGCGCCCCGTGCCCGGGCCGTACGACCGCCGCGTCCGGCGGCGCGCAGGCGGGCTCCAGCGGCTGGTCGGTGCCCTCCGGCACCGCCACGGGGCCGAGCTGGGACAACGGGACCAGCACCGAACTGATCCGCACGCCGCCGTCGTCGCCGTCCACCTTCGCGCACAGCGCGGTGCCCCGCGGCACCGACCGCGGCGCGGGCGGCGCGCCCGGCAACTCGGCGGACCCGGCCGAAGGCGCGTCCTTCGCCCGGTGCTCGCGCAGGGTGTCCGCGCCGACCGTGCGCACCTCGGGCGACTGCCCCTGGTAGGCGTCCTCCTGAGTGGCCGGATCACCCAGCACCAGGGCGGCGCCGAGCCGGGTCAGCGGCACCAGGCCGTCCCTCCGGAGCAGGTGGTACGTGCTCCCGCCGCCGGGGACGCTCACCTTGAACACCTGGCCGACCCGGCTCGCCTCGCCGCCGAGTGCGGGGCCCTCCTCGCCGCGCCCCGGCACCTCGGGCGGGCTCAGGACAGGACCGGGGGCCAGCGCGTCCAGGAAGGCCGCGGAGACCGGCATCGGCCGTTCGGAGCCGTAGCCGAGGGCGTTGCGGGCGTCGGAGGCGCGGTCCAGCGGCAGCCTGCTGCCCCGCCACACCAGGTACTCGGTGCCGTCCGGGCCGCGCACCAGCACCGCTCCGTCGGCGTCCATGCCGCGGGAGTTCACGGGCGCCCCGGCGACGACCGTGGTGGCACCCGGCTTGTTCACCCCGGTGTCCGTCGCGGCCGCGGCGGTGCTGGGCAGCGCCCCCTCCGGACCGGTGACGCACATGTGCCAGGCCCCGCCGTCGAGTTGACCGGCCTCGGGCACGGTGTCCGGGGCGCCGGGGATGCCGACCGGGGCGCCCAGCGGGGTGTCCCGCAGCGAAGCGGTGCCCACGTCGCTCGTCTCCAGGTCGGAGCCGCCGATCAGCCGCGCGGAGGCGTAGTTGCGCACCGGGTGCAGCACGCCGTCGGTGCCCGTCCACAGATAGCGGGCACCGGTGTCGCGGTTGATCACCAGGTGCTCACCGTCGCGCCAGCCGTCGTTGCCGCCCGGGCGCAGCAGGCCGTAGACGGTGGCGCCCGCGCCGATCAGGACGGTGAACAGCACGCCGAAGACCACGCCGCGGGTGGTGCGCCCGAGCGGACTCTCCGGGGCGTCCGGGTCGGCCGTCAGCAGGCCCGAGCTGAGCCTGCCCATCATGAATGCGTGGGCCTGCACCTGGTCGCGTTTGGACTGCACAGCCTCTCCTCAACTCGTACTCGATGAAACGGCGTTCGGAGGTCTCAGCCGAACAGGCCGCGCAGCCAGCCGAACAGGCCCGCCACCCACAGGCTCAGCGGCAGCAACGCCACGGCGAGGCCGGTGTGCGCCAGCTCCGCCGCCCGGCCCCAGTACGGCAGCACCCGGCGGCCGGGCACCACCCAGGCGGCCACCACGAGGGCGGCAGCGGCGGCGAGCAGGACCGCGCAGACCACCGTGCGTCCGTCGCTGCCGCTGTCGACCGCCCAGGCACGGGCCAGCAACAGCAGACCCCACACCCCGGGCACCGCGAGGGCCAGCCGCTGGGCGATGTGCACCAGGCCGCGGCCGTGCAGGAGCAGCAGCATGCTCAGCGCGAGGGCGGTCAGTACCTCGGGCAGGTTCGGGTGCTCGGCGAGGACGGCCAGGGCGGCCGCGGCGACGACCCCGGTGGCGGCGAACAGCGCGGTGACCCAGCGCCCGGCCAGCTCGGTGCGCTCGGCGACCTCGCTGCCCGCGTAGGGCTCGATGCCCTCCTGGAGCTGGCCGGCGGACGACGGCAGCGCGGGCATCCGCATCCCGGCCAGCTTGAAGGCGAAGGGTGCCACCGCTCCGGCGCCGAGCGCGACCACCGTCGCCACCAGCGCCACCGTCGCCGGCACGTCCAGGCCGCTGTAGCCGATCAGGGCCCCCGCGGCCGCGGTGGCCCCCGCGACCACGGCGGTGGCCACCAGCGCCGGGGCACCGACCGCGGTGGCGGCCAGCGCGAGCACGGCCCCGCCCGCCCCCGCGGCGCCCGCCGCGAGCAGCCGCGCCCCGACGACCCGCGCGGCGTCCGGGCCGGTCAGGTCACCGCCGGGCAGCACCCAGCCGGCCAGTGCCAGGCAGGGCGCGACGAGCAGGCCGAGCGCCCTGGCCGAGAGCCGGTCGCCGACCGCGCGGCTGGCCGTGCCCGCGCCCGCCAGCAGCAGCAGCCCCGTCACCCCCGCGTGGGCCGGCCGCACGGACGCGCTCACCCCGGGCCAGAACACCAGCAGCAGGGCGGTCACCACGGTGGCCACCGCGGTACCCACCAGCAGGCCACGCGCCGCCCCCGGGTGCCAGTTGTGCAGCCGACGGCCGGCGGTGTCGGCTATCCCGTCCACGAGGTCGTCGAGGCGGGCCTCGGGCAGCGCCTCGGTATGGGGGCGCAGATAGAGCACGTCGCCGTCGGTGAGTCCGCAGTGGGCGAGCGTGGTCTCCTCGTCGAGCGGCGCGTCACCGAGGCGCTGGAGCACCCAGCCGGCGTGGTCGAGACCGGCCTCCTCGGCCTCCTCGCCGACGTAGCGCAGGAGCGTGGGCAGCAGATCGGCGACCGGCACGTCGGCGGGCACCGCCAGATCGACGGAGACGCTCGGCGCGCGTACGGTCAGGCGGCACAGTTCGGCCACCGCACTGTCGGTCATCAGCTGAACTCTCGTCTTCCGTGGGGGGCTTGGCAGGGAGACGTCCCCCGGGGAAAGGGGAACGGGTGAAGAGTACGTAAGCCATATGCGGCCAAGAACAGGGGGCCAGGGCACGGGAATTGGGCCCGCGGGTCCGGTAACCGCCCCTGTCACGTGGACAGGTCGCGTTCGGTGAATGCAGACTACTGCCGACGCCCGCCGGATTGTGCTGCGGACCGGACCTGCGCCCGGTACGGAGCCGATCGGCACGGGAGTTGCCCGCCCCTCTCCCCGCCCGGAACACGCAACCCGATTTCGCCGCCGGCCGGGAACCGCACGAGTCGGTACGGTGCGGCACTTTCCCGCTACCGCGTGTAGCGGTATTCGGTGCGGGCCGGAAAGTCCAGCGAACCCGGAGGTTCTGTCCCTTGAGCGTGGTGCTGTTTCGCCGGCCTGCCCGCAGGCGCGGACCGGAGATGCCCGAAGGGCAATTGACCCTCCAGGAACCACCGGTGCTGTCCGAGACGGTTCCGGACACCTCGGCGATATGGACTTATTTGCCGATGGCGCTGATGTCGGTGTCGATGATGCTGATGTTCCTGCGCCCCGGCGGCGGCAACGGCGTCTTCATCTACCTGGCGATGGGTGTGATGGCGCTCTCCGCAGGCGCCATGCTGCTGGGCCAGCTGATGCGCCGCTCCAGCGAGCGCAAGCAACGCCTCAGGGGTGAACGCCGCGACTACCTCCGCTACCTGGCACAGATCCGCAAGCGGGTCCGGGCCACCATCGTGGAGCAGCAGCGGGCGCTCGCCTGGCGCCACCCGGAACCCGCCTCGCTGCGCTCGCTGGCCCGCACCTCGCGGCTGTGGGAACGCCGCCCCGCCGACGAGGATTTCGGCGAGGTGCGGCTCGCGGTCGGTGAGCAGCAGCTCGCGCTCACCCTGCAACCCGTCTCCACCCGCCCCGTGGAAGACCTCGAACCGCTCTGCGCACACGCCCTGCGCCGCTTCATCCGCGCCTACTCCACCATTCCGGAGCAGCCCCTCGGCCTCTACCTGCGCTCCTCGGCCCGGATCCTGCTGCGCCCCGAGGAGGACTCCGGCGAGGTATCGGGCGAGCCGGGCGTGACGCCCCACACGGCCGGCACCCGGGGCGGCCGCGCCCCGGCCGGGGACGTGGGCGGCGAGGCCGTACGCGCCCTGGTGCGGGCGGCGCTCGGCCAGCTCGCGGTCTTCCACGCCCCCGAGGAGCTGTGGCTCGCGGTCTGCGTCAGCGACGAACGCCGGCCCGACTGGGAGTGGGTCAAGTGGCTGCCGCACGCCCTGCACCCGCACGAGGAGGACGGCGCCGGGCAGGTCCGCCGCATCACCGCCGACCTCACCGAGCTGGACGACCTGCTCGGCGCCGAGTTCGCCGAACGCCCCGGCTTCGACCCGGACGCCCGACCCGGCCGCGACGAGCCCTACACCGTCGTCGTCCTGGACGGCGTCACCGTCCCCGAGGGACACCGCTGGGAGGGGCACGGCTACCGCAACGCGGTGGTCCTCGACGTCTCCGGCGCACTGCGCTGGCGGCCCGGCCGCAACACGCTGCGGATGACCGTCGGACCGGACCGGGTGAGCCTGGTGCGCACCGACCGCAGCCGCAAGGAGCGCTCCGTGCCGCTCGGCCGCCCCGACCGGCTCGGCCCGCTCGGCGCGGAGTCGCTGGCCCGGCTGCTCACCGCACGCCGCATCAGCCTCGGCACCGACATCGCGCAACCCCTGGACACCGATGTCGAACTGACCACCCTGCTCGGCATCACCGACCTGCACCGGCACGACCCGCAGACCCTCTTCGCCCGGCACACCGGCTCCGCCCGGCTCCGGGTGCCCGTCGCGGTCGGCGTGGACGGCCGCCCGGTGGAACTCGACATCAAGGAGTCCGCGCAGGGCGGCATGGGCCCGCACGGCATGCTCATCGGCGCCACCGGCTCCGGCAAGAGCGAACTGCTGCGCACCCTCGTCCTCGGCCTGGCCCTGACCAACTCCTCCGAGACGCTCAACTTCGTCCTCGTCGACTTCAAGGGCGGCGCCACCTTCCTCGGCCTGGAGGAACTCCCGCACACCTCCGCCGTCATCACCAACCTCGCCGACGAAGTCGCCCTCGTCGAGCGCATGCAGGACGCCCTGCACGGTGAACTCATGCGCCGCCAGGAACTGCTGCGCGCCGCCGGCAACTACACCTCCGCCCTGGAGTACGAGCGTGCCCGCGCCGCCGGTGCCGACCTGACTCCGCTGCCCAGCCTGTTCGTCGTGGTCGACGAGTTCAGCGAACTGCTCTCCGCACACCGCGAGTTCATGGACCTGTTCGTCATGATCGGACGCCTCGGCCGCTCCCTCGGAGTGCACCTGCTGCTCGCCTCGCAGCGCCTGGACGAAGGCCGCATGCACCAGCTGGAGAGCCACCTGTCGTACCGCATCGGCCTGCGGACCTTCTCCGCCATGGAGAGCCGCGGCGTGCTCGGGGTCCCGGACGCCTACCAGCTTCCCGCCCAGCCCGGCAGCGGCTACCTGAAGTCCGGTGTCGAGGCACTGACGCGGTTCCGCGCGGCCTACTCCTCCGGCACCTACCGCCGTCGCACCGGCGCGGTGGTACAGGCCCGGGTGGCCAGCCAGGTCGTGCCCTGGACCAGCGGCTGGGTCGTGCCGCGCACCCTGGAGGCGGCACCCGAACCCGAGCCGGAGACCAAGGAGACCGGCGACGAGGAGCCCCTCCTCGACGTGGCCCTGGAGCGGCTGCGCGACTCCGGCCCCGCCGCCCACCAGGTGTGGCTGCCGCCGCTGGACGAGCCCTCCCCGCTGGACGCCCTGCTGCCCGGCATCACCCCCGACCTCGAGCGCGGCCTCACCGCCACCGGCTGGCCCGGCACCGGCAGGCTGCGCGTCCCCGTCGGCCTGGTCGACAAGCCCTTCGAGCAGCGCCGGGACCCGCTGATCGTGGACCTGTCCGGGGCCGGTGGTCACGTCGCCATCGCGGGCGGCTCGCAGAGCGGCAAGTCCACTCTCGCCCGCACCCTGATCAGCGCCCTCGCCCTCACCCACACCCCCGCCGAGATCCAGTTCTACTGCCTCGACTTCGGCGGCGGCGGCCTCTCCCAGCTCGCCGGTCTGCCGCACGTCGGCGGCGTCGCGGCGCGGCTCAACCCGGAGCGGGTGCACCGGGCCGTCGCCGAGGTGATGACGCTGCTCGCCCGCCGCGAGCAGTTCTTCGTCGACCACACCCTCGACTCCATGCAGTCCTACCGGCGCCGCCGGGCCGCCGGGGAGTTCCCCGACGAGCCCTTCGGTGACGTCTTCATGGTGGTCGACGGCTGGTCCACGGTCCGTCAGGACTACGACGACCTGATCCCGAAGTTCAACGAACTGGCCGCCCGTGGCCTGAACTACGGCATTCACCTGCTGATCACCACCACCCGCTGGGTGGAGCTGTCCGCCCAGGTCCGCGACCAGGCCGCCACCCGCCTCGAGCTGCGGATGGGCGACCCGATGGACTCCGAGGTCGACACCCGCAAGGCCCGCTCGGTGCCGCGCAGCGGCGGCCGCGGCATCACCGCCGACACCAAGATGCACTTCCTGGCCGGTCTGCCCCGCCTCGACGGCAGCGGCTCCCTCGACGACCTCGGCGACGGCGTCGCCCACCTCGTCGCCGAGGTCTCGCGGCACTGGTCCGGCGCGTCCGCCCCGCAGATCCGGATGCTGCCCCACCGGCTGCCGCTGGCGGAACTGCCCGCGCCCGAGGCCACCGAGGGCGGCGGCATGCGCCTCCCGCTCGGCATCGACCAGGACGCCCTGGAGCCGGTCTGGCACGACTTCAGCCGCACCCCGCACCTGATCGTGGTCGGTGACACCGAGAGCGGCAAGACCAACCTGCTGCGCCGCGTCACCGCGGGCATCACCGCCCGGTACGCCCCCGACGAGGCGAAGATCATCGTGGTGGACTACCGGCGCACCCTGGTGGACACCGTCCCCGCGGAGTACCGCATCGGGCACGTGATCTCCCTGGACAACCTCAAGGAGACCGTCGAGGGCGCCGCCCGCGCCATGAAGACCCGCATCCCCGGCGCCGACATCGCCCCGGCGCGCATGCGCCGGTGCGACTGGTGGACCGGTCCGCGCCTGTTCATCCTCGTCGACGACTACGACATGGTCTCCGGCAACTCCTTCCAGAGTCCCTTCGAGCCGCTCTTCGAACACCTCACCCTGGGCTTCGAGATGGGCCTGCACCTGGTCGTCGCCCGCAGCGCCATGGGAGCCGGCCGCGGTCTGGGCGACGGCCTGCTGCGCCGTCTGGACGAGGCCAACAACCCCGCCGTCCTGCTGTCCTGCCCGCCCACCGAGGGCCGGCTGTTCGGCAACGCCAAGCCGCGCAACCTTCCCCCGGGCCGGGCCCTGCACATCGCCCGCCGCCGCGAGCGGCTGATGCAGACGGCACTGGTGGAGGGGACCGAGGGACAGCAGGCCTGAGACGGCCCGGACACGGGGAGAACGCACGGACAGCGGGGGCCACCAAGGTGGCCCCCGCTTCGGGGTTCAGTGCCCTCGTGGCCGGCTCACCGACGGCCCGCCTCGTCCGGACCCGCCGGGCGCCACCCGCGGGCCCGGGCGCGGGGGAGGGCGAAGAGGGCCCACAGGACGGAGAGGACGGCGGCGCCGCCCAGGAGGACGAAGAGGGCGGCGCGGCCGGAGGCACGATCGGCGGCGGAGGTGTCGCGCAGGACCACGGGGCGCGCGCCGCCGTCGGCGCGGGAGGACCGAGGGGAGTCGCCGAGGACGGTGGAAACGGCGGCGTAGGGATCCAGTTGGGGGAGGTCGGCGGGGTAGGCGCTGGCGGTCAGCCGGCGGGTGACGGCCGCAGGGGAGGCGTCGGGGTGCGTGGCGCGCACGACCGCCGCGGTCCCGGCGGCGTAGGCGGTGGCCACCGAGGCACCCCCGCCGAGATAGTGACCGTCGCCGCGCGGACCGCCGGAGACCACGCCGGCACCGGGGGCGGCCAGGTCGATGCCCCCGGTGCGCAGCGAGCCGTCCGGGCGGGCCCCGTTGGGAAGCATGTCGGCGACCGACAGGACACCGGGTTCACCGGCCGGCCAGTAGGTGCGGGCCGGGATGTCGTCGCCTGCGCCCCGGGACGGCGGGTCCGGCGTGGCGGCCGCGAGGACCACCGCGCCCGCGCGGCGGGCGCCGGCCACCGCGCGGGTCAGCTCGGCGTCGCGGCGGGGCAGGGCGACCGCGACCGCGATCACCTCGGCATCGGCCCGGGTCGCGTCGCGCACCGCGGCCGCGACCAGGCCCGCGTCCGCCCGCCCGCGTTCGTCGGTGCCCCGCAGGGCCAGGACCCTCGCACCCGGGGCGACGCCGGCGAGGCCCGGCGTGTCCCCGCCGGTTCCGGCGATCAGCCCGGCCAGGAAGGTGCCGTGCCCCACGCAGTCGGCACCGGCCGCGCCCTGGGCGGTGACCCGGCCGTCGAGTCCGGCGGCGTCGGCGACCACCCCGGTGTCGATCAGGGCGACCGTCACGCCCGCGCCGGTGCCGTGCCGGTGCAGCCGGTCCAGGTCCAGTCGCTGGCGCGACCAGTCCTGCTTCTTCGCCCGCTCGTCGGAGGCGGGGGTGCAGGCCGCCTGACCGGCGTCCGGATCGAGCACGGAGGGCATGCCGGGCAGTCGCTGACCCTTCCCGTCGGCCGCGGGCGGCAGGGAGGGCGGTACGGCGTGCGCCGGGCCGGCCAGGGGCAGCAGCAGGGCGGCGGTGAGGCCGGCTCCGGACAGCAGGCGGGCGGTCCCGCGCACGGACGACTTCACCGGGGTGCCGCCTTCGAGGCCGCGGCCGTGACGTCCTCGGGCAGGAGGATGCGCAGGTCGTCCAGGGTGGGCGCGGCCAGTGAACTGAGCCGTCCCGCCTGGCGGGTGACCATCGACTCGACCACCTGGCGGGCCAGACGGGCGTTGCCGAAGGAGCGGTCCCGGGGCAGCGCGTCGAAGTACTCCTTGAGCAGCGGCCCGGTGCCCGGACCGCACTCGTAGCCCATGCTCGCGGCCTGGGTGCGCACGATGGTGACCAGTTCCTCGGAGGAGTAGTCGGCGAAGGCGATCCGGCGCGGGAAGCGCGAGGACAGGCCGGGGTTGGAGGCGAGGAAGCGTTCCATCTCGTCGGTGTAGCCGGCGACGATGACGACCACCTCGTCGCGGTGGTCCTCCATCAGCTTCAGCAGGGTGTCCACCGCTTCCTGGCCGAAGTCGGCACCGCCCTCGCGCGGGGTGAGGGTGTAGGCCTCGTCGATGAACAGCACCCCGCCCCGGGCCCGTTCGAAGACCTCACGGGTCAGCTGCGCGGTGTGGCCGATGTAGCGGCCCACCAGGTCGGCGCGGGCCGCCTCGACCAGCTGGCCCCGTTCGAGGATGCCGAGCTGGGACAGGATCTCCCCGTAGAGCCGGGCGACGGTGGTCTTGCCGGTGCCGGGCGGGCCGGTGAAGACCAGATGGTGGCTGAGCGAGGGCACGGGCAGTCCGGCGGCCGCGCGATGGCGGGCGGTGGTGATGAGGTTGACCAGGTCCGCGACGTCGCGCTTCACCTCGGCCAGACCGACCATGTCGCCCAGACGGGTCAGCGGGTCGTCCTCGGCGGCGGTGGTGTCGGTGGCCTTCGCGGCGGCGGTGGCGGAGACGTCCTCCGGCAGCAGCAGCCGCAGGTCGTGCTCGCCGACGTGCTGCTGGGAGGCGAGCCGGACCGCCTGACGGTCCACCATCTCCTCGAACACCCCGCGCGCGGCACGACCGTTGCCGAAACCCGCGTCGCGGGGCATCGCCTCGAAGTGCGCGGCCAGCGCCTCCGCGGTGCCCTCACCCAGCTCGTACTGGTGCTGGGCGCACATGTTCTCCATGATCGCGACCAGTTCGGGCACCGAGTAGTTCTCGAACTCCACCGTGCGCGAGAACCGCGAGGCCAGGCCCGGGTTGGAGCTGAGGAAGGACTCCATCTCGCGGGAGTAGCCGGCGGCGACCACCACCACGTCGTCGCGGTGGTCCTCCATCAGCTTCAGCAGGGTGTCCACGGCCTCGCGGCCGAAGTCGGCGCCGCCGTTGCCGCTGTCGGCGGCCAGCGTGTACGCCTCGTCGATGAACAGCACGCCGCCAAGGGCCCGTTGGAAGGTCTCGGTGGTCTTGATGGCGGTCCCGCCGACGACCTGGGCGACCAGGTCCGCGCGGGACACCTCCACCAGGTGTCCGCTGCGCAGCGACCCCAGCTCGGCCAGGATCGACCCGTAGAGGCGGGCGACGGTGGTCTTGCCGGTGCCGGGCGGCCCGGCGAAGACGAGGTGGCGGCTCATCGGCGGGGCCGCCATGCCGAGCTGTTCACGCCGCTGGGCGAGCTGCGTCAGGTTGACCAGGGTGCGCACCTGCTGCTTGACGTTCTCCAGACCGATCAACGCGTTGAGGGCGCCCAGCGGGCCGTCGGCACGGTCCGTCGGGGGAGCGTCCGCCGCGCCGGAGCCGGCCGGGTCGGTGTTCTCCGCGCTGCCGGTGCCCCAGGCGTCCCGCTTGCCGTTGCCGGTGCTGTTCAGGCCCTCCACGGCGAGCCGCTCACCCGGGGCGGTCTGCACCAGGCCGCCGCCCTCGTTCTCCCGGGCCAGGCAGTTGACCAGCGAGACGGGCGCGGTGGACTCCACCCGGAAGCCGTCCTGGGCGCCCCCCGTGACCTCGCAGCCGCTGAGCGAGGCGAGCGCGCCCTCGCGGAGCAGGAAGCCGTGACCCTGGGGGGCGTGCACCGCCGCGCGGTTGGCGGTCAGCTCACCGCCGGCGGCGACGACCACCCCTTCCTCCCCGGACATCTCGATGCGGAAGTCGCGGACGGTGACGTTCCCGCCGTCCTCGACGACCAGGCCACCGGCGGCGGTGTCGGACACCCCGCCACCGGCCAGGTAGAGGGTGCTGCCGGAGGCGACCCGCACCCCGGCGCCCTTCGGCCGGACGATCTCGCAGTCCTCGGCACGCCCGCGGGCGTCCTTGACGGCCGAGAGGCCGTCCCCGGAGGGCTCCACCAGCCGGGCCCGGCGCAGCAGCGGGTTGGCGCCGCCGCGCACCAGGACCGCCGGCGCGCCGCCGATCACTTCGAGGCGGTCCAGTTCCGGCGCCGAGTCCTCCTCCAGGAGCAGCCCGGTCTGGTCGCAGTCGCGGACCGTGAAGCCCGTCAGCGCCGGGGAGGCGGCCCCGGCCACTCTCAGGGCCGCACCCTGCGCGCCGTCCACCCAGCAGTCCTCGAAGGTGCCCCGGGCCCGGTCGGTGACCAGGACGGCGTGGCCGCGGGTGCGGGAGACGCGGCAGCGGCGCAGCACCGGGTCGGTGCCGGCGGCCAGCGTGATCCCGTTGCCGGAGGCCCCCGTGACGCGTACGTCCTCCAGTGTCGTACGGCCCGCGCTGCTCAGGTGCACCCCGGTACTGGTGTCGTGCACCACGGTGCGGATCACCGAGAGGGAGCTGTCCTGCTCCAGCGCGAGGGAGGGCTTGTCGGTGGAGGAGAGGTCGCAGTCCTCGACGGTGCCGCGGGACTCGCCGTTGGCCAGCAGGCCGTTGCCGCGGGCGTCGCGTACGGTGCAGCCCCGGATGCGTGCCTCGCCCTGCTCGGCGAGGACCACACCGCTGGTGCCCAGGTGCTCGAAGGTGCAGGACTCCAGGGTGGTGGGGGTGGTGGAGGTGATCACGACCCCCGCCCCCTGCGCGTTGCTCACGCGGCAGTCCCGCAGCGCGAGCGAGCCGGTGCCTCCGGCCAGCATCGCGGTCCAGGCGGCGCCGACGACCTCACAGCCGTCCAGCGCGGCCTGCCCGCGCCGCACGTCCACGGCCGGCTGCTCGGCGTCACCGCCGCGCAGGGTCAATTCGGAGAGCATCACGGCGTCGGCGCGCAGCGCGAGCACGGTGCCCGAGCGCGGCCTGATCTCCACGGTGCCCCGCCCCTCGGCGGCGGTGAGGGTGACCCGGGTGTGGATCACCAGATTCTCCGCGTACGTCCCGGGCCGGACGCTGATGAGCGCGCCGGTGCGGGCAGCCGAGAGTGCCTCACCGATCGTCCGGTAGCGGTCCCGGTCTCCCGGACCGACCGTCAGTACCTGGCGCGACACGCACCAACCTCCTTGCTACGACGTCGTCTTCAGCGTGCGCCCCGCTCGACCAGGGGGCGCGTGTCGGCGAGCCGACGGTGCCCTCATGTCTCGCTCCGGGGCGGGCGGGTGCCGGGAACGGTGCTCCCGGTCCGGAGGCGTCCGGTCAGACGCTCCACTTCTGGTTGTCGGTGCCGGCGCAGGTCCACAGTTGCAGCCCGGCCCCGTTGCCCCGGTTGTTGTCCTTGATGTCGACGCACTTGCCGACCACGGTGTTGACCAGGTCGTGGCTGCCGTTCAGCGTGAACTTCTGGGCGGCGTTGCCGCTGCACCAGGCGATCTGGATCGGCGTGCCGTCGTTGTAGTTCGCGCCCGCCACGTCCAGGCACTTGCCCCCGATGCGCACGGTGCCGTCCGAGGCGAACTGCCACTTCTGCGCGGGGCTGTTGTTGCAGTCCCAGACCCACAGCTGCTTGCCGTCGCTGAAGTCGCCGTCCGGAACGTCGACGCAGCGGCCCGAGAGATGACTGTGGAAGGACACGGGGGAGCTGAGTGTCACCCCCGAACCGGCTTTGGCGGGACGGTCGTTGCCGCTCTCGGACTTGCTGTCGCCGGCCCCCGCGTCCTGCCGGTCCGGCGCGGGCGCCTTCGGCCGGTCCTCGGCGCCGGTGTCCTTCTTCGGTGCGTCCTCGCTCTTGCCCCGGTCCGGGGCCGGCCCAGGGGGGTGGCGTACCGGCTTCTCGGGCTTGTCGGAGGCCTTACCCGCCTTGCCGGAGGGGCTGCTGTCGGGTGGTGAGGCCACCACGAACTCGCCCGGCGCCTCCTGACCGTCCTCACCGAGCACCGTTCCGGCACCGACCGACGTCTTGCGGTCGTCGCCGTCGTCGTTCCCGCCCAGCACCAGGAACGGCACCGACACCAGCAGCGCGCCTGCGACGGCCGCTCCGGCCAGCACCGCCTTGCCGGGCCGTCCGATGGGACCGGCCTGCTGACGGGGCCGGTCGATCGCGGTCTCGGTCATGGTCCGTACGAGCGCGGGCAGTCGGCTCTTGGCCGCCGCGGCGGCACCGGGGTCGGAGTCGCTCTCGGACCGGGCAGCGGGGACCACTCCGCCCTGGGGGCCGGTTTCGCCGGTGGGCTCGGAGGGCTGGGCCTGCGTGGTCTTCTCGGCCTCGGCGGTCTCCTCGGCCGTTCCGGAGCCGGATTGGGGCCCGGAGCCGGCCCCGGTCTCCGTCAGGGTCTCCGCTTCGGTCTTCGACTCGGGGCTGGACTCAGGGGGTTCGCCGTCGGGCCCGGGGGAGACGGCGGCGGCGGTCGCGGCGGCGGGCGCCGTCTCGCCCTCGGCACCGGACTCCGTGCGCGCCCCCGGGGAGGTGGGGGGTTGCTGGGCGGATCGCGTCACGGGGTTCTCCCTGTGGTGTGGGGCCAGGGTTCGAGTAAGTCGTCACTCCGGGCCGCGGCGGGGTCCGCGGCCTCGGCTGTGGTCCGGTCCGCGGTCTCGGGGCCGGGGAGGCTGTCTGCCGGGACGAGCAGGGGAGCCGCCGCTGCCGCGTTGACCATCAGCAGGGTGTTGGGACCGCTCAGCGAACGGACCAACTCCCGCACGGAAATGGTGTCGTGGTGAAGTGCCGGGGACATGAACTCATGGGCCGGTGAGGTGAACAACAGCACCACAGGCGCCCCGTCGCGTCCGGCGGCGGTGAGCGGACCGCCGTCCGGCCCGCGCACCACGGTGACCTCCGCCTCGGCGAGCGCCGCCAGCGCCTCGTCCGTCGAGCCGTAACCGGTGGCGGCGCGTTGCGCCGCGGCGTCCACCGGGTCGGTGGGCTCGGGCCAGCCGAGCATCCGTGCCGAAGGGCGGTAGGCCGGGTTGGCGCGGAACTCCGTGACCTCACCGCCGTCGTCCGACTGCCATTCCCCCAGCACCGCCCAGTCCGGCGGTGTCCGTTCCCCGGCCCACTCCGGGTCCACCACGCCGATCCAGTGACCCGGCGCCTGCCGAGCCGCCGTCCGTACGGCGTCGGGTATGGCGGGGATGTCGGCGGCCTCGGTGGTGCCGGGGACGGATGGCTCGGCGGCGGCGGAGGAGTCAGGTGACACGGGCAGGGCGCCTTGCCTGGCCTCTTGCCGTTCTCGGGGCCGCATCTCCACCTGAACTCTTGGGTGCCTACGCCTACTTGGGGTGCCGAACGGCATGTACACACGCCGACACTGATCAGCCGGGGGCCAACAGGATGCCACACGAACCCGGTTTGCGGGCGGCCGGGTTGGCTCCGTTTGGGCCGCTGGCGTGCCCGTTTGCCGCCCGGGTGGAGAACGTTCCGGGAGCAGCGAGGCGTCGACGGACAAAGCGGCAGGGGCGGTTGGGGTGGCAGCGCGGTCGTCGGCCGCGACAGGGGCTAAGTTGGCCCAGTCGTCGCAGGCGCCGACGTACAGCCTTCCGGCCGGACGTCCAGGCTGGGGCCGTACGGCGGGCCGGGTGACAACGGAAGGCATCGGATCGACTTCCGAGCGCCACCCGGCCCGGTCCCGCGGAACGTGACGACCTGGACGAGCCGAAGGCTCACCTTGGCGCACCACCCGCCGAACGTCCGCCGGGCGCCGTCGTGTTCGTCCGGCCGGGCCGCCGCGCGGGCCCCAGCTCACCACCGAGAGCTCCGCCACCGAGGAGGAGTAACCGCATGTCCCCCCAGCACCACACCCCTGGCGCGAAAGCGGAGAGGGCCACCGATCCCGGCGTGGAGGAGGCCGGGGCCTCTCCCGACCCCTCGGCACCGACCGCCCAGGAGGAACCCGGCGCGGAGCCGGCTGCCGTTCCGGCAGGGAAGCCCGCCGCCTCCGTGGCACAGCCGGGCAGCGCCGGGTCGGGTGCCGCGTCGGCCGAGAAGCCGGCAGACCCCGCGTCCACCGCGCCAGAGGCATCGACCGCGCCAAAGGCATCCGCCGCGGCAACGTCACCAGCCGCACCGGAAGCAACCGCGGCACCCGAGGCATCTGCGGCACCGGAAGCACCCGCGGCACCTGAGGCATCCGCGGCACCCGAGGCATCCGCGGCACCCGAGTCGACCCCTGCGCGCATCGGTGTGACGGCTGCCGTCGCCACCACTCCTCCGAGCGGGAAGTCCGACACCGGCGTCGGCACCGGACTGCCCCGCAAGCCGGTGCTGGCGGGAGCCGCGGTCGTGGGTGCCGTCCTGATCGCCGTACCGCTGCTGCTGGCAGGCGGTGCGCACGACGACGACCGCAACGCCTCCAGGACGGTGGCCGCGAAGGACTCCGACACCGTACTGACCCCGGAATCGGCCCCCGCCGCCCTGGACGACTACGTGGCCGAGAAGCCCAGCGCGTCCCCCAGCAAGAAGAAGCCGCCGAAGAGCGAGGCGCCGGTGGCCGCCGCGCCCCAGCCGGTGGAGGTCGCGCCGAAGCCGGGCAACTCGCCCGGCAAGACGGCCGAGCCGCAGACGAAACCCAAGCCGAAGCCGAAGCCGAAGCCCAAAGCGACCCCGAAGCCGAACTGGAGCACCGAGACCATCTCGGCGACCAGCGTCCTGGAGGTCAACCAGGCCTGGACCACCAACCGCATCCGGATGGTCATGCAGACCGACGGCAACCTCGTCGTCTACAACGAGAAGGGCAAACCCATCTGGGCATCCATGACCTTCGGCGAGAACCACCGGGCGATCTTCCAGGGCGACGGCAACCTCGTCATCCACAACGCCGCCGACCGCCCCATATGGGCCTCCCGGAGCCATGGCCACGACGGCGCACAACTGGTTCTGCGGGCGGACGCCAAGGTGGTCATCGTGCACAACGGCGCGGTCATCTGGTCGACCTGACACCGGGCAGTTCCCCGGGCCGGGTGACCGGTCTCTGCCGCCGCGCCGCGGGCCGATCTCGCGCGACGGGCCGCCCGGCTCGTCGCGCTCCCGGACCTGGCCCTGCACCGCACCCCGTCACACGTCACGAAAGAGAGCAGCCCGAGCAGCCGGAACGCCGCGATCGAGACCGCTCCCTCGCCGAAGTCCTCGTACGTCGTCCAGCTGGACCTGACGACGGTGACGCGGATGCCGTCGCCCACGGCGGCTCGCGGCCACGCCCGCCCGGGAAGCAAGGGGCGCCCGGCCCCGAGGCGCCGATACCCCATCGGTTGCGACAAGCTCACCGACGGGTGAGCCGATCAGCCGGCCGCCCGGAACACTCCTTGCACCTCGCCCGCGCGGCGGTCAGGAGGACTCGCGCACCACCAGCTCCGTCGGCAGCGTCACCTGCTGGCGAGGCGCGCCGTGCTGCGTGATGTCGGTCAGGATGCGGGCCATGGTCCGCCCCAGTTCCTCCACCGGCTGACGCACCGTCGTCAGGGGCGGGTTGGTGTGGCGGGCGAGGACGGAGTCCTCGAAACCGACCACGGCGACATCGCCGGGCACCTGGCGCTTCCGCCGGCGCAATTCGGCCAGGGCGCCCACCGCCATGAGGTCGGAGGCGGCGAAAACGGCGTCCAGGTCCGGTGCGCGTTCAAGAAGCAAACGCATGGCGCGGGCGCCGCCCTCCTCGGTGAAGTCGCCCGCCTCGATCATGAGTTCCGGTGCGGGAACGCCCGCTTCCTCGTGTGCGGTGCGCCAGCCGGCGAGCCGGCTGCGGCCGACGTCCATGTCCAGCGGACCGGTGATCGTGGCCACCCGTCGCCGTCCGCGCTCCAGCAGATGGTGTACCGCCGCTGCCGCGCCGCCGGCATTGTCGGAGTTGACGTAGCTCAGCCGCTCGCCCGCGTCGCGGCGGCCGGCCAGCACGGTGGGCAGCCCCATCTCCTCCAGCATGCCCGGCAGGCGGTCCTCGGAGTGCACGGAGACCAGCAGCACACCGTCCACGCGGCGGGTCGCCACCGACTCGGTCAGCTGATCCCGTTCGGCCTGGTCACGGACGAGCATCAGCTGCAACTGGGTGCGGCTCCCGGTGAACGCGCCGCTGACACCCCGGATGAGCGCGGCGAAGAACGGCTCCGAACCGAGCCGGCTCTCCGACTCGGGGATCACCAGGGCCACGGCGTCGGTGCGGTTGGTCACCAGGCCGCGGGCGACCGAGTTGGGGACGTAGTTGAGTTCCTTGATCGCCGCGAGGACCCGGGCGCGGGCGTCGGCACTGACCAGCTCCGAGCCGTTGACGACGCGGGACACCGTGGTGCGGCCCACGCCTGCGCGGGCGGCGACCGTTTTGATCGTGGGACGGCGGTTGCCGCTCATGTGCTCCCCCCTCGGCGCCGCGGAGGCTGGACCTGCCGCGGAGGTGACCTGCGGCAATTCTTGCAGATCCGGTCCTCGCCAGAGCACTCCGGGAGCCGCGGGGGAACCGGCCGGGCCACAGCGCCGCGACGACGAGTTGCGTTCAAGTCATTGACAGATGCGTCCGCTCCCATGAGTCTTCGATGCGCGGTGGGAACGTGCCCACCCAGGATTGGGCACGTTCCCACTCCATTAAATCCATACAAAATGTCATCGCTGTAGCCATCGCAGTAGTCAGCGCAGAACTCGTCACTCCGATGTGCCAGCAGCCGTCGCCAGGAGGAGATCCATGGGCACTCTCGGTTCGTTGCGTGGAAAGGCGGTGGCGACGGCCGCGACCGTCGGCGCACTGGCGCTCGTCGCCGGCTGCGGCGGCAGCGACGGCTCCGCCACCGGCGGCGGGAAGAAGGACGGCAAGGTCACCATCACCATGGGCCTGTACGGGGTGATGGGCATCAAGGAGACGGGTCTGCTCGAGCAGTACGAGAAGGAGAACCCCGAGGTCGACATCAAGGCCGAGATCGCCGGTGACGAGCAGACGTACTACACCGCGCTGCAGACCCGGCTCGCCGCCGGCAAGGGCCTGAAGGACATCCAGGGCATCGAGATCGGGCGGGCCAAGGAGATCACCGACACCCAGGCGGACAAGTTCGCCGACTTCGGCGACGTGTCGGGCACCGACCACTTCCTGCCATGGAAGCAGTCGCAGATCAGCACGGGCGACGGCAAGGTGCTCGGCCTGGGCACCGACATCGGCCCGATGGCCGTCTGCTACCGCAAGGACTACTTCGAGAAGGCGGGCCTGCCCACCGACCGCGAGGAGGTCGCCAAGCTCTGGGAGGGCGACTGGAACAAGTACCTCGAGGTAGGCCGCACCTTCAAGAAGGACTTCAAGGGGGACGGTGTCGCCTACATGGACGCGGCCAGCGGCCTGTTCAACGCCATGATCTACGGCCACCCCGAGCAGTTCTACGACGAGAAGGGCGAGTTGATCTACGACAGCAACCCTGTCGTCAAGGACGCGTGGAGCCTCGCCGCCGACGCGGCGGAGGACGGGCTGACGGCCAAGCTCCGCCAGTTCCAGCCCGGTTGGGACCCCGGTCTGGCCAACGGCACGTTCGCCACGGCCGTGTGCCCGGCGTGGATGCTGAGCCACATCAGCGAGAAGGCCGGCCCGGCGAACAAGGGCAAGTGGGACGTGGCCAAGGCCCCCAAGGGTGCCAACTGGGGCGGGTCGTTCCTCGGTGTGGTCGAGCAGAGCCCGGTCAAGGAGGAGGCCAAGAAGCTCGTCGCCTGGCTGACCGCCCCTGAGCAGCAGGCCCACATCTTCAAGGAGATCGGCAACATCCCGTCCTCGCGCCAGGCGCTGAACAGCGCCGAGGTGAAGAGCGCCGAGTCGGAGTACTTCGGCGGCGCGCCGATCGGCCAGATCTTCGGTGCCGCCGCCCAGGAGATACCGGACAAGCAGGTGCTCGGCCGCAAGGACGGCACGATCAAGGACACCTTCTCCCAGGGGCTGACCCTGATCGAGCAGCAGGGCACCGCCCGTGACAAGGCGTGGGAGACCACCGCGGAGCGCATCGAGAAGGCGGTCGGCTGACCCCTGGCCCCCTCGCGGCCGTCCGTGCCCGCCGGCTCCGCGCCGGTGGGTATGGACGGCCGGCTCACCCATCCGCTCTCAGGAAGGAAATCCGGTGGCCACCTCCACCACCAAGGCTGTGACCGGGGCCGAGCCCCCGGTGCCGTCCCCGGAAGACGGCAATGCCCGGCGGCGCGGGGCGCTGCTGCACCGGCTCGACATCAAGGGCGCCCCGTACGTGTTCGTCGCGCCGTTCTTCGTGGTCTTCGCCGCGTTCAGCTTCTACCCCCTCGTCTACACGTCGTGGATCTCCCTGCACGACGTGGAACTGGCCACCCTCGACGTCATGGAGTGGGTGGCGTTCGACAACTACGTCGAGCTGTGGGGGGACTCCAGGTTCTGGAACGCACTGCAGAACACGATCACGATCGGCGTCATCTCCACGGTGCCGCAGCTGCTGATGGCCCTGGGGCTGGCGCACCTGCTCAACTACCGGATGCGCGCCTCGCTGTTCTTCCGCGTCGCCTCGCTGGTGCCCTACGCGACCTCGGTCGCCGCGGCCGCCCTCGTCTTCACGATGATCTTCGAGCGGGACTTCGGGATGATCAACTGGGCGCTCGGTTCGGTCGGGATCGACCCCGTGGACTGGGAGGCCGACAAGTGGCCCGCCCAGGTCGCCATCTCCACCATCGTGATCTGGCGCTGGACCGGCTACAACGCGCTGCTCTACCTGGCCGCGATGCAGGCCATCCCCGCCGATCGCTACGAGGCGGCCGCCCTCGACGGCGCCTCGCGGTGGCAGCAGTTCACCCACGTCACCGTCCCCGGGATCCGCTCCACCATCGTCTTCACCATCGTGCTCTCCACCATCGGCGCCACCCAGCTGTTCGGCGAGCCGTTGATCTTCGGCCAGGGCCCCAACGGGGTGAGCGGCGGCGCGGACAACCAGTACCAGACGCTGGGACTGCTGCTGTACGAGGAGGGCTGGAAGAACTACCAGATGGGCCGCTCGGCGACCGTGGCCTGGGCGATGTTCCTGCTGCTCGTCGTCGTCTTCGTCGTGCAGCGCCTCGTCAAGCGCGCACGTTCCCGCACGTCCTGACCTGGAGTCATCATGACCACTCAGAGTCTCCCGGCCCGGACCGGCGCCGCGGCCCGGACCTCCGCCGACAAACAGGCCGGGCGCGGGGGCCGCCGGCTGCTGCGCGGGCGCGCCGGCCGCCAGCACCACGCCGGGCCCCTCGCCTACGTGCTGCTCGCCGTCATGGCGCTGCTGTCGATCTTCCCGCTGTACTGGACGATGGTGGCCGCCTCCACCGACAACACCCGGGTCAGCCAGACCCCGCCGCCCTTCCTGCCCGGCCCGAACCTGTTCAGCAACCTCGCCCGGGCCTGGGACGAGGCGGCGATGGGCAAGGCCATGATCAACAGTTTGATCGTGGCCGGGGTGATCGCCCTGTCCACGGTGATGTTCGCGACGCTCGCCGGGTTCGCCTTCGCCAAGCTGCGGTTCAAGGGCCGCAACGCCCTGCTCATGCTGGTCATCGGCACCATGCTCGTGCCGCCGCAGCTCGGCGTCGTACCGCTGTTCATGATGATGGCCGAGCTGGGCTGGTCGCAGCAGCTGCCCGCCGTCATCTTCCCGACGCTGGTGAGCGCGGTGGGCGTGTTCTTCATGCGGCAGTACCTGTCGGAGGCGCTGCCGGACGAACTCGTCGAGGCCGGACGCGTGGACGGGGCCCACTCGCTGCGGATCTTCTGGAGCATCGTGCTTCCGGTCGCCCGGCCCGCGATGGCCGTTCTGTTCATGATCACGTTCGTGCACGCCTGGAACGACTTCTTCTGGCCGTTCGTGGTCCTCGACATGACCAACCCGACGGTCCCCGTCGCCCTCACCCAGCTCAGCGCGGGGTATGTCCGCGACCAGTCGCTGATCATGGCCGGCGCGCTGCTCGGCACCCTGCCGCTGCTGGCGATGTTCATCGTCTTCGGTCGTCAGATCGTCAGCGGCATCATGGCCGGCGCCGTCAAGGGCTGACCCGCCGCGCCCGGACCCGCACACCGACCCCCTCATCAGGCATCCGCCTGTGAACTCCCTTACGCCGAAAGGACTTACGTGGTCATCGCACAGCAGACCGCAGCCGCCCCGGACGCCGCCCGCACCTTCCCCAAGGGTTTCCTCTGGGGTTCCGCGACGGCCGCCTACCAGATCGAGGGTGCCGCGGCGGAGGACGGTCGGACGCCGTCCATCTGGGACACCTACGCCCGCACTCCCGGCCGGGTCCGCAACGGCGACACCGGTGACATCGCCACCGACCACTATCACCGTCGAAGCGAGGACGTCGCCCTCATGGCCGAACTCGGCCTGGGCGCCTACCGCTTCTCCCTCGCCTGGCCCCGCATCCAGCCCACCGGCCGCGGCCCCGCCGTGCAGAAGGGCCTGGACTTCTACCGGCGCCTCGTCGACGAGCTGCTGGAGAAGGACATCCAGCCCGTCGCCACCCTGTACCACTGGGACCTGCCGCAGGAGCTGGAGGACGCCGGCGGCTGGCCCGAGCGTGCCACGGCCGAGCGGTTCGCCGCGTACGCGGCCCTCGCGGCGGACGCCCTCGGCGACCGGGTGAAGACCTGGACCACGCTCAACGAGCCCTGGTGCAGCGCCTTCCTCGGCTACGGCTCCGGCGTGCACGCCCCCGGCCGCACCGACCCGGTCGCCGCCCTGCGCGCAGCCCACCACCTCAACCTGGGACACGGCCTGGCCGTCCAGGCGTTGCGCGACCGCCTCCGCGCCGACGCACAGGTCTCGGTCACCCTCAACATCCACCACGTCCGCCCCCTCACCGCGACGGGCGCCGACGCCGACGCGGTCCGCCGGATCGACGCCCTCGCCAACCGGGTCTTCACCGGTCCGATGCTGAACGGCGCTTACCCGGAGGACCTGTTCAAGGACACCGCCGAGCTGACCGACTGGTCCTTCGTCCAGGACGGCGACCTGCCGCTGATCCACCAGCCGCTGGACTTCCTCGGCGTCAACTACTACAGCCCCACCGTGGTCTCCGAAGCGGACGACAGCGGCACCCACACCTCCGACGGACACGGCCACAGCGCCCACAGCCCGTGGCCGGGAGCCGACCGGGTCGCCTTCCACCAGCCGCCCGGCGACACCACCGCGATGGGCTGGGCCATCGACCCCAGCGGTCTCCACGAGCTGCTGCGCCGGCTCGCCTCCGACTTCCCGGGGCTGCCGCTGGTCATCACCGAGAACGGCGCCGCCTTCGACGACTACGCCGACCCCTCCGGCCAGGTCAACGACCCGGCCCGGATCGCCTACGTGCGCGGTCACCTGGCCGCCGTCCACCAGGCGATCCTGGACGGTGCGGACGTGCGCGGCTACTTCCTGTGGTCCCTGCTGGACAACTTCGAGTGGGCCCACGGCTACAGCAAGCGCTTCGGCGCCGTGTACGTCGACTACCCGACCGGCACCCGCATCCCCAAGGCCAGCGCCCGCTGGTACTCCCAGGTCGCCCGCACAGGGGTACTGCCCGCAGTCTGACCGGACCGGTGCGGCACGCCCGGCGTCGCGCTAGGTGCCGCACCACCGGTCCGCCCCCGTCCGCCGCACGGGCGGGGCACGGAGGCCCGGGCCCGGCGCGCTTCCGGTGACCCCCGAAACGCCCCGAACGTCTTCCTCTCAGCGGGCCGGTCGTGTCGGCGCCGGTGTGTTGCGGTGCCGCACGAAGACCGCGGTGGGGATCGCGATGACCAGCAGGGCGCTGCCGCCGATGAGCAGTCCGAGGTGGACGGCGTCGGTGAAGGCCTGTGCGGCGGACTCGGTGACGGTGCGGGCGAGCGTGGCCGGCATCTCGGCGGCGGTGTCCCCGTGGAGGGCGCCGGCGGTGACGCGGGCGGCGTCCGGGCCCGGCACGCCGGCGGAGACCAGCCGGTCCTCCAGGTAGTGGGGGAAGCGGGTGGTGACGATGGTGCCGAGGATGCTGGGGCCGAGGACGGACCCGATCTGGCGGAACATGTTGACCGTGGCGCTGGCCATGCCCGCCTGCAGCCGCGGAACGCTGTTGACGGCGGCGGCGGTCGACGGCGCGGTGAGCATCGCGGATCCGATGCCCGCGATGAGAAGCCCGGGCCACAGCGCGCCGTAGCCGGTGAAGGGGCCGACGGCCAGCAGCGCGAGAGCCCCGGCGCCCATCACGACGAGGCCCGCGGTCAGCATGAGGGTGTAGCCGATCTTCTGGACGAGGCGTCCGGCGAGCGCGCTGACCAGGATGTACGTGGCGAACATGGCGAGCAGCCGGACGCCGGTGGCCAGCGCGGACAGTTGCTGCACCCGTTCCATGTACAGGACGGCGAGCAGGGAGGTGCCCACGAAGCCGAACATGGACGCCGCCGCGACGCCCATCACCGCGGTGTACGAGGCGTTGCGGAAGAGCCGCAGGTCCAGCATGGGGTCGTGGTGGCGGGTCTCGGCGATGAGGAACAGCGCGAGGGACACGGCGAAGACGGCGTACACGGTGATGATGCGCGGAGAGGCGTAGCCGGAGGAGCCGCCCTCGATGATCGCGTAGGTCGCCGAGGCGATCGTGACGGTGCCGAGCAGGACGCCGGCGAGGTCAAGGCGTCTCGTCGGGTGCTTGGACTCGCTCACCAGGAACGGCGTCAGGATCACGGCGAGCGCGCCGATGACGACGTCGATCAGGTACACCGAGTGCCACGAGAAGTGGCCGAGGAGCAGCCCGGCGCCGAGGGGCCCGACGGCCAGGCCGAGGCCGGAGCAGCTGGCCCAGACGCCGATCGCTTTCGTCCGCTGGTGCGGATCGGCGAAAGAGTGGCTGACGATCGACAGGCTGGAGGGGAGCACGGCCGCGCCACCGAGGCCCATGACCGCCTGCGCGGTGATCAGCAGCCCCGTGCTGTCGGCGGTGAAGGCGAGGGCGCTGCCCGCGGTGAAGACCACCGCCCCGCCGAGGAAGACCGTGCGGCGCCCGACGAGGTCGGCGAGGGTGCCGGCGGACATCACCAGGGTGGCGACGACGAGGGAGTAGGCGCTGGTCACCCAGACCAGCGCGCTGGCCGAGGGGCGCAAATCCTGCTGGATGGCGCCGAGCGCACCGATGGTGGACGAGACGTTGACGAACGCCATCATCACGCCGAGGCACACGGTGAGCACGCCCCGCCAGGGGCGGGCGGGTATGCCGCTGTGTCCGGCTGCCGAGGCCGAGGCCGGGGGCGTTGAGGCAGCTGGGACGAGCGGACGTGCGGTCCCCGCCACGGAGGGCTGACTGGTGTTTGGCATAGCCAGGAACGTAACACCCTGACTGTTCCAAAGGCTAGCCAGGCTAGAATGGCGGCATGGAACGCGTTGACCTGCAGGGCGAAGACACGGTGTTCACGCGCACGGGCGACTTCGCCGACCGGGACGCCTTCACGGCGGCCGGCTGGTGCGCCATGGAGCGGTCGCTGGAGGTGGTCGGTACGCGCTCGGCGATGATGCTGGTGAGGGAGGCGTTCTACGGCGGGCGCCGCTTCGACGACCTGGTCCGGCGAACCGGCCTCGCGGAGACGGTGGCCTCCAAGCGGTTGCGGCAGCTGGTGGCCGACGGGCTGATGGAACGGCGGCCCTATCGGGTGCCGGGGTCGCGCACCCGGCACGAATACGTCCTGACCGACCGGGGCCGGGCCCTGTTCCCGCTGTTCGTCGCGTTGATGCGGTGGGGGCAGACCGGGGACGGCAAGAAGGGCGGTGTCGAGCTCGTGCACGCCGGCTGCGACGCCCCGCTCGTGCCCGCCGTGCGGTGCGAGGCCGGACACGACGTGCCCATCGAGGAGACCGAGGCACGGCTCGCGGCCCGCTAGGGGGCGGATTCGCGTCGTTCGCCGCTGCACGGACGGCCGAGGCGTTCGCGCCCCTGACGCCCGACTGAATTCAGCCATCCCACCCCCCGGGGGCCCGCTCCAGAAGCAGGTCTTGTCACCGTCTGCCGGTTCGGAGGCGGCGGCGCGGGCGGGCCGAAATCCTCGGACGCTGGGAGCACCCCTGCCCGCACGGGCGCTGGCAGGCGGCCGGGCGGTTCGGCTTGTCCACCGTCCAGCGACCAATCCCGGCCGTCCCGGTCCAGTACGGCCACCGCCGCCGTCCACTCAGCCCGCACTTTCTGAGACAGTGTCATCACTATGGGCAGTCAACATCGCAGCGGGACGGCTCCGGCGGACGCTCCCGAGCCGGTCCTCGACTCCGCACCGGGTCCCGTTCCCGAGCCGCTCACCGTCGGGATCGAAGAAGAACTCCTCCTGATCGACCCGGCCACCCGAACCCCCAGCCCTCACGGTCCCCAGCTGGTCGGGGAGGCTTCCGGCGAACTCGGCGACCGGATCAGTACCGAGCTGACCCGCTACCAGGTCGAACTGCGCACCGACCCGCACATCTGCTTGAAGGAGGCCGACGACCAGATCCGCTCCACGAGGAGGACGGCAGCCCGCGCCGCCGCCCGACTGGGCCTGCGCATCGCCTCCACCGGCACCCCGGTACACGGCCAGGCAGCCCCCGTACCCATGACACCAGGGGCCCGCTACGCACAGAGCGTGGCCCACTTCCGCGCCCTGGACGACGAGCAGATCGTGTGTGCCTGCCACATCCACGTCGGCCTTCCCGACCCCCGCGACGCCGTCCACGTCAGCAATCACCTGCGGCCCTGGCTGCCGACGCTGACCGCGCTGACGGCGAACTCCCCGTTCTGGGCGGGTCGGGACACCGGGTACGCCAGCTGGCGCACCACCACCTGGGGACGCTGGCCCGTGGCCGGTCCACCGCCCTACTTCGAATCGCCCGCCCACTTCGACGACCTCGTCCGCACCCTCCTCGCAGCAGAAGCACTCATCGACCGTGGCGGGCTGTACTGGGACGTACGCCCCTCCCACCACCTGCCCACCATCGAGATCCGCGTCGCCGACGCCGCCCTGACCCCCGACGACACGCTCCTGCTCACCGCTGTCGTCCGCGCCCTGACCGCCACCGCCCTCGCCGCCGTCCGGGCCGGCGAAGCGGCCCCGCGTCCGGCACCGGAGGTCTTACGCGCCGCCAGCTGGCGGGCGGCCCGGGACGGACTGTCCGGCAAGGGCATCGATCCGCTCACCGGTGACCTGGTGGCCCAAGTCGTCCTGGTCGAAAAACTGCTGAACACCGTCACCCCGGCGCTCCGCCGGCACGAGGACCTCGACCTGGTGCGCGAGCAATGGCGGCGCCTGCGCACCGAAGGAAACGGCGCCGACCGCCAACGTGCCGCCCACCGGCAGCGCTCCAGCGCGCAGGACGTCGTCGACTACATCGTCTCGGCCACCTGCCGGCACTAGTGCCGCGGCAGGCAACGTTCGCCCCGTCGCGACGCCCGGCACGCACTCTCGCCGTACCGGCCGAAAGCCCAAGTACATCCAGTACGAGGACTGCCGGCCGGCACGCCGAGAGCACGCACCGGACGCCGCTCCTCAACGGGCAAACGTTGCCTGCCGCGGCACTAGGAAGAAGTCGGTGCCGCCGGTGGGGAGGCCCGGAGAACCCCTCCGTGAAAGACCGGGAACCGCGGCGTTCCGGAGACGGACACTCTCCCTTTAGCATGGAAATCGCAACCTCTGCCGGGCCTGCGGCAGCGTCATGCCGCAGCCACCTGCCGGCCCAGCCGGCACATGCGGAGGTGCGCCATGCCCGATGACCGCAGGATCCGTCACCGCACCGTCGGCGCCGGGGTCGCCGAGACCCTGGCCACCGCTCGTGGATGGCTACGGGAGGCCGCCTGCCTGGGCGAGGACCCGGAGCTCTTCTTCCCCCTGGTGGAGCGGGAGACCGATGCCCAGGTCGCCCAGGCCCGCGCGGTGTGCCGTCGGTGCCGCGTCCTGCTCGCCTGCCGTTCCTGGGCCATCGAACAGGGCGAGGACGCCGGTATCTGGGGCGCGACCACAGCGCGGCAGCGTCGCGCCATCAGCCGCGAGACGCGCGGCGGCATCGGCCGACGATCAGCGCCGTAGGACGACACTCCGCACATGACGTAAGGGGACGGATCGATCGCCGAACATGGCAAGCCGCGTGCCCCGCGAGCGGGCGGCCCCTCGCGGGGCACGGCGGCCTCCGTACGGCCGTTTCGGACGGGCAGCCGTACGGGCGCGGTGGTTGTCTGGCCCGGAGGACGTTCTTCCCGCCTGCAGGAGAAAGGCACGGCCGTGGCTTCTGAGCCTGCCTCCAGTACACCGTCCCAGGCATGTCCGCCGAGGACGGTTCGGCCATCATCGAGCTGCTCCAGCGGCGGCTGCATTCGCTGAACGATCTGCACCTGACTCTGAGCAGCGGCGGGCGCCTGAGCACCGCCGACGCCAAGACGGAACACGCGGCAGCCGACCAGGCCGCCGAACAGGCCCGCCGACAGCTCTGACCGGCAGGCACCCGGCGGGTGAGCCGCACCCTCTCAGGACGCGACGGGAATGTGGACGTGGACAAGTCGCAGCTCAGCGAGTTGACCGTACGCCGTGCCGCCGACGGCCCCGATGGTCCGCAACCGTCCGAGGGCGATATCGGAAGGGTCCTCGACCTGCTGTCCGGCACCGTGGAGCAAGCGGGAACCATCGCCGAGACACTCAAGGCCGGGGAGGCGGTCACCCTCGGCAGCTTCGGGGGATTCCAGGCCGCTGACGGCGTCGCCTCGTTCCGGGCGGGCACCGCCCTCACCGAGTACCTGCGCGATCAAACCCGATGAGCCGTACGCGGATCACCAGGGGTGCCTCGCGGCTGCCGGGATCGTCATGGGGCACCTGACCCTCCACGCGGCCGGCCCGGCGACCCCGGAGACGGTCTGGCGGCGCTACGCATGCGTGGACGAGTGGGCCTCGTGGTCCCCGCAGATCGAGAGCGTCCAGGCCGCCGGCCGCCGGCCGCCGGCTGAGGGCCGGCCTGCGCGGAACGGTGACCTCGCATGGGGGGCGTCCGCGCCGCGTTCGCCGTGGACGCGGTCGACCATGACCGCCGCACGTGGGCCTGGCGCGTCCGGCTGGGGCCGATCGTGCTCCGACTGCATCACGAGGTGCGAGCGGACGGAGGCGGCAGCGCCACGAGGCTGACGATGGACGGCCCGAAGCTCATGCTCCTTGCCTACGCTCCGCTCGCGCGACTGGCCCTCCGCCGTCTCGTCCGACCCTGAGGACGGTGGCGTCGCCGGGTCGAGCCGACCGCGGGCGCCCGGCCTTCTCGCGCGGCGCGCGGTGGCCTGTGGGAGGGCGCACTCCCCGGTCACAGTGACGGGACCGCGCCGGATTCACACAGGCTTCCTGTCTCCCCGTCGTGGTCGTGCCGCCGGTCAGGCGGGTGTGGGCTGCGTCCGTGTCCGGGCGGGCGTGGGTTCGAGGCGGACGATGATGCCTTTGGACGTGGGCTGGTTGCTGATGTCGGCCACGCTGTCCAGTGGCACCAGGACGTTCGTCTCCGGGTAGTAGGCGGCGGCCGAGCCCTTGGCGGCCGGGTAGGGCACGACCTCGAAGTTCTCGGCCCGGCGCTCCGTGCCGTCCGCCCAGACGCTCACCAGGTCGACGCGATCGCCCTGGGCGAGGCCGAGTTCGGTCAGGTCGGCCGGGTTGACGAGCACGACGTGGCGGCTGCCGTGGATGCCGCGGTAGCGGTCGTCGTTGGTGTAGGGGACGGTGTTCCACTGGTCGTGCGAGCGCAGCGTCTGCAGCAGCAGGTGACCCTCGGGTGCCCGGGGGACCACGTGCTCATTGCAGGTGAACAGGGCCTTGCCGACCTTGTTGTTGAAGACGCCCTCGTTGACCGGGTTGGGCAGTTGGAAGCCTCCGGGGCGGGTCACCCGTGCGTTGAAGTCGTGGAAGCCCGGCACGATGCGGGAGATGCGGTCGCGGATGGTGCCGTAGTCGCCCTCGAACTCGGCCCAGGGGATGTCCGCCTTCCCGTCCAGGGTGCGGCGGGCGAGCCGGCTCAGGATGGCGACTTCGCTGAGCAGCAGCGGGGAGGCCGGTTCGAGGCGCCCCTGAGAGGTGTGCACCTCGCTCATGGAGTTCTCGACGGTGACGAACTGCTCGCCGTCGGCCTGGATGTCACGCTCGGTGCGCCCCAGGGTCGGCAGGATCAGCGCGGTGTCGCCGCAGACGGTGTGCGAGCGGTTGAGCTTGGTGGAGATGTGGGCGGTCAGCCGGCACGAGCGCATCGCCTCCTCGGTGACCGCGCTGTCGGGAGCGGCGCGGACGAAGTTGCCGGCCAAGGCGAGGAAGACCTTGACGCGGCCCTCGCGCATCGCCTTGATCGAGTCCACCGAGTCCAGACCGTGCGGGCGCGGCGGGTCGAACCCGAACTCCTTCTGCAGGGCGTCGAGGAAGGTGTCCGGCATCTGCTCCCAGATGCCCATGGTGCGGTCACCCTGGACGTTGCTGTGGCCGCGCACCGGGCAGGCCCCGGTCCCGGCGCGCCCCAGGTTGCCGCGCAGCATCAGGAAGTTGACGATCTCCCGGACGGTGGGCACGCCGTGCTTGTGCTGGGTGATACCCATCGCCCAGCAGACGATGACGCGTTCGCACTTCAGGACCTCGTCGCGGACCTTCTCGATCTCCTCACGGGTCAGTCCGGTCGCGGCGCGCACGTCGTCCCAGTCGACGGTGCGGGCGTGCTCGGCGAACTCCTCGAAGCCGGTGGTGTGGGCGTCGATGAAGTCGTGGTCCAGCACGGTGCCGGGCCGGGCGTCCTCGGCCTCCAGCAGCAGGCGGTTGAGGGCCTGGAACAGGGCGAGGTCGCCGCCGGGCTTGATGTGCAGGAAGCGGTCGGCGATCTGGGTGCCGCGACCGACGAGCCCGCTGGGCTTCTGCGGGTTCTTGAAGCGCCGCAGCCCGGCCTCGGGCAGCGGGTTGACCGCCACGATCCGGCCGCCGTTGCGCTTGGTCTCCTCCAGGGCGGTGAGCTGGCGCGGGTGGTTGCTGCCCGGGTTCTGCCCGACCAGGAAGATCAGGTCGGCGTGGTGGAGGTCGTCGAGGCTGACGGTGCCCTTGCCGGTGCCCAGGGTCTCGCTCAGGGCGAAGCCGCTCGACTCGTGGCACATGTTGCTGCAGTCGGGCAGGTTGTTGGTGCCGAAGGCGCGGGCGAAGAGCTGCAGGACGAAGGCGGCCTCGTTGCTGGCGCGGCCGGAGGTGTAGAAGACGGCCTCGTCGGGGGAGGGCAGCGCTTTCAGTTCCTGCGCGAGGACGCCCAAGGCGTCGTTCCAGCTGATGGGCTCGTAGTGCTCGGAGCCCGGCCGCTTGATCATCGGCTCGGTGAGCCGGCCCTGCTGGTTGAGCCACATGTCGGAGCGGGCGGCCAGGTCGGAGACGCTGTGCTCACGGAAGAAGTCGGCGGTGATCCGGCGCGTGGTGGCCTCGTCGTTGATGTGCTTGGCGCCGTTCTCGCAGTACTCGTTGCGATGACGCCGGCCCGGGGCCGGATCCGCCCACGCGCAGCCGGGGCAGTCGACCCCGCCCACCTGGTTCATGGTCAGCAAGTCCACCCCGGTCTTGCGCGGGGAGGTCTGCTCCAGGGAGTACTCCAGCGCGTGCACGACCGCGGGGACTCCGGCCGCCCACTTCTTCGGCGGTGTCACGGAGAGGGTGGTCTCCGGCTCCTCGCCGGGCGGGTTCTGCATCGGTTCGCCTTTCTCTTGTCCGGTCCGCGGGTCAGCCGACGGGCCACTGGGCCACGCGGCTCCTGGGCGGTTCCGGGTGCTCGTGCTGTACACGGCCGTTGCGGATGGTGCCGCGCCAGGCCCCGCCCTCCTGCCCCAGTCCCTCGATGAACCGTTTGAAGTTCATGAGCTCGCCGCGCACCAGCCGCGCGATGAGCCGGGCGGCCCGGGACGAGCCGGTGAGGATCCTCGTGGCTCCCTGCGGTTCCAGGAGCATCCGGACGGTGATCGCGGTGCCGCCGGAATCCGTCGGCGCGAACTCGATCTCTCCCTGGTGGGAGGGGCTCTGCTCCAGACCGCGCCAGGCCAGGTAGGCGTCGGGGTCCTGCTCCACGATCTCGACCGCGAAACGGCGGCGCAGGGGGCCGTAGCCGATGGTCCAGGCGGTCATGGTGGGCCTGATCTGCTCGACGCCGTGCACCAGGGTCGAGAAGCGAGGGAAGGTCTTGAACTGCGTCCACTGGTTGTACGCCGTCCGCACCGGGACCGCGACCTCGACCGTCTCCTGGACGTGCCGCTCGCGCAGCGGACGGCGGCGCGTGACGCCGTCGCCGTCCGGGCGCATCCCCTGCGTGTTCGGCACGGCCTGCTGGGCGTCGTCTTCATGCGCCATCGTCGTCTCTCTTCCGGTGACGGAGCCGGGCGTCCGGGAACCCGGCCTCCCCTCGTGCGTCAGGGCTTCTCTTCCGGTTCCCCCGTCGTGTTCTTCGAGTCGCCCCGGCGCGTCGGTGTGTGCGGTCCCGGCTACGAGAGGGCGGGTCTGTCACAGGCGCTTACCTGCGGCGGCTGAGCCCGCGGTCAGCGCCGGCCGTGCGGACGGTGCGGGGAGTCGTCGCGCGCGCCGGCGACGATCGTGTCGCCGGGGTCGGCCTCGCCGCCCGGCGAGAAGTGGGCGATGCGGTTGTCGAGCTGGGTGTGGATGGTGGTGCAGCGGTGACCGGGCGCCGAATCCCGGCCGGTCGCTTCCTCCAGCTTCACCCCCTGGGCGTCCACCCGCCACTCACCGTGATCCGGCAGGTGATCGCATCTCTAGCCCAGGGCGTCGGCGGGGGAGGGCGCGGAGGACGATCATGTTGACGCGACAGTCTCCGCCCGTCATGCCATGCACCGTCGTGCCCGGTGACTTGCGCGCACCGTTCGGCCACGGACATGGTGGCGTCATCGCCGAGCCGACCGCAGGTCTGGTCTGGCGATCGAAGATCAACCGAATGCCGTGACCGCGATTGTGCTGGAGTTCACCGTGGACCGCCGGCCCGCTCATCCCAGCACGACGACCACCGCCAACGCCCCCACGAGTGAGTCGACGCGGTCCAGCAGCCCTCCCGCTCCCGCCAGCCACTGGCCCGAGTCCTTGACCCGGGCGCCGCGCTTGACGAGGGACTCCACCAAGTCGCCCGCCGGTCCGCCCACGGCCACCGCGGCCGCCGCCGGCCAGCTCCACGACGACAGCAGCGCGAGCACGGCCAGGCCCGCCGCCGCGCCGCACAGCGTTCCGCTCCATCGCTTGGCCGGGGACAGCGGCGATAACCGGGGCCCGCCCAGTCGCTGCCCGGCGAAGTACGCCACGACGTCGGCGACCGACACCGCGGCGAAAAGGGCCAGGCCGAGCGTCCCCAGCGGCACCAGCACGGCCAGCACTCCCAGCCAGACCAACCCGAGCAGGCCGGTGCCGAGCCGACGCAGTCCGTCTTCGGCATCGCCGGCCGCCAGCGGTACGGCGACCAGTGCGAGGGCCCCGAGGGCACCCACCCGCCAGACCTGGTCCGGCGCCGTCGCGGCGGCGATGATCAGCCCTGTCACGGCGGCGGCGAGTACCGCTCTGTCGGTGCGAGGCAGCCGGGTCAGCGCGCCGAACTCCAGCACCGCGATCACCGCGACGATTCCGGCGAGCAGGGCGATGCCGGGCCGCCCCCACCAGAACGCGGCGGTCGCCACCGGTACGCCCACCGCCCACGCACACCACCGGACCAGCAACTCCCGCCGTCGTGAAGCCCCCACCACCATGCCGCTCACCAGCAGCGCGCCGCCCAACCACGGCGCGAGCACGGCAACCGAGGTCACCGCGCCGCCCCGAGCCCCGGCGCGGCGAAGGAGTCCGCGCGCAATTCACCGAGGGCGGCCCGGTAGGCGTCCACGATGCGCGCGTTCTCGCCGGTGTCACGGACCGCGACGCGCACCGTTCGGCCCTCGTACGACGCCGACAGCGGCGACAGGTCCCGCAGGTACACACCGCGACGCCGGCACTCCGCGACCAGCGACGCCGCGCTCGGGCCGCCCAGCGGCAGGGTGAGCGTCAGGAAGTTGGCCACCGACTCCTCGACGGTGACCGACGCGTCCACCGCGGCCAGGTCGGCGGCGAGGCTGCGGCGCAGCTGGTGCGTGCGGCGCAGCACGCCGGTGTAGTACGCCGGGTCGCGCAGTGCCGCCACCGCCGCGAGCTGGGCCGGCAGCCCGAGGGCCCACGGCGGTGTCCACCGGCGCAGTTCCTCCGCCGTTCCCGGCTCGGCCACCAGGTATGCGGCCCGCACGCCGGAGAGGGCGTACGTCTTCGACATCGAGGTGCAGACCACCACGCGCGGGTCCCGTGCGGCGAACGGGGCGAGCGACTCGGCGGGATCGACGTATCCGAGGTATGCCTCGTCGATCCACCAGCGGGTGCGGGCCGGTGCGGCGGTGATCACCGCGCGCAGCTCGGCGGCCGGTGCGTGGCGGCCGGTCGGGTTGTTCGGGTTGACCACAACCACGAGGTCGTAGGACCCGCCGGCGACGACCGCCGACAACCTGACCGGATCGATGCGCCAGCCCTCCTCGCGCCGCAGCCGGAACCGGTCCACGCGGCAGCCGATCACCCGCTCCGTGACGTGGGCGTACTCGCCGTATCCGGGGTCCATCAGCAGGACCCGTCTGGCCGGCGTCAGCCACCGGCCGAAGGCCCGGAAGATCAGATCGGAGGAGCCGGCGCCGACCGCGAGCGCGTCCGGGGGCAGGTCGCGGACCGCGGCGAGCTCCGCGAGCAAGCCCTCCGCACCGGTCGGCGGCGAGGTGCGGGCGATCCACCCGGCGTCCTCGGCGAGCGCCGCCCGAGCCCCGGGGGCGGGCGGGAACCAGGCGTCGAGCACGTCGGCCGCGACCACCTCGTGACGCCGTTCCAGCGTGCGGAAGTCCGCGCCGACCGCGGTGAAGGAGGCCCCACCGTGCTCGCAGCCGTCCGGCCGGGGCGCGAACGGCGCGTCCAGCCGCCAGTCCACGCCGGCCGCCAACCGGGCGAGGGCCGCCGCGTGCCGCCCCGACACACCCCGCGACAGCTCGGACACCTCCCCGGTGAGCACCTCGAAATCGACCGCCCCGCTGCGGACGCCGAGGCCGACGGGACGCAGCCCCGCCGCCCGGTACATGCCGACCAGGTCGGCGCGGCCCATCGCCACCACCCGCCGCCCGCCCCGGGACGCGATCCAGCGCAGCGCCGCGTACATCAACAGCGCGCCCGCCGCGCCGGCCCGCGCCTCGGGCTCGACGGTGAGCAGCCGCACCTCGAAGACGTCGGCCTCGTCCAGGAGCGGAAGCTCCGCCCGGGTCAGGTACTTGTCCAGCCCGTACCGGCCCACCCACGGAGGCGTCACGCTCACGAACCCGACACGGTCCGCACCCCGCGCCGCGACCAGGTAGACGTTGTCGCCGTCCAGCCCGTCGACCAGCCGCCCCTCGGCGTTGGGCACGTGCTGGCCCAGCTCCTCGGCGTAGACGCGGTGCCGCAGTTCATGAATCCAGGACATGTCGCCGGGGGCGGCGGAACGCAGGCTGAGCAGACGGCTCATCAAGACCTCTTCGTACGGGGACAAGGCGGCCCAGTGTGGCTGCTACCGGCATGCGGGGAGCAGGGGCGAACAGCTCGGGCGGTCTGAGTACGCGTACTCAGGCGCTTCCGGTGGCCCATGTCCAGGCAGCTGCAATGGTGTTGGACGAAATGCGCGTGACCTGACGAAGCGCGGGGCCCGGACACACCGGACCCCGCACAAGAGGGTCTGCACAGTCCCTCGTACCTCGCGCTTACGGCTTGTCCAGCACCGTCCCCGTCAGCACCGGCCTGTCGGGCAGCGGCTCGGCGTTGTTGTCGGTCAGTGCGAGGCGCATCGACTCGGTCGGCTCGGCCACCTGGTCCCGCACGGTCGGCACGACGAAGTCCGCGCTGGAGCTGCCGGGCGGGATGTGCATCCACACCCACAGGCTCGCGTCGGACAGCGGCCGCTCGGGGTCGGGCACGTCACCGGAGGAGTCCTTGAGCCACTGCGGGTCCACGTCCTTGGTGGACAGCTCGCTGCCCTCGGTGACCGGAAGGACCCGCACCGGCTGGTAGATGTCCACCGCCGTGGGCGTGTCCACGGACAGTCGCCAGGTCAGCGTCTCTCCCTCGGTCACCCGGTCCGCGACCGGCGACAGGGTGATCACCGGCTCGGGGTCGTCGTTCTGGACGGTGAGCCCGCCCCGGTACTTGCCGACGACGGCGTTGCGGACGGCCTTGACGGCGATGTCGTGCTCCACGTCGTCGCCGTAGACCGTGTCGCCCTTCACCTCGACCGGCACGTCGATCGCGGTGCTGCCGGGCCGTACGGTCAGGAGGCGGTTCTCCGCCCGGCCGCTGTCCGGGTCGAGGACGTACACGCGGACCTGCCCGCTGCCGTGCCCGGAGATCTCGACCGGGATCCGGTAGGTGCGGGAGCCCGAGTCGCCCTCCTTGACGATCGTGCGGCCCACGTCGACGCGCGGCAGTGCGGCCGCCTTCACCGCCGAAGTGCCGGGCGCCCAGCCCCAGGCGTCCATCAGCCAGGCCCGCCCGGACTGCGAACGGGGCGTCAGCTCAAGGGACTTGACGCGCCTGAGATCGAGCCCGACCCGGGTCGCGGCCGACAGCGGGACGCGCAGCTCCTGAGCCCAGTAGGAGGCGGTGTTCGCGGAGCCCGGGAGCCCGTCCACCCGGACCGAGGCCAGCGTCACCCGACGGTTGGAGGAGTCGGTGACGGACACGTCGAACTTCGTGCCGGTCGTGTTCGGCGGTACGAAGACCCGCAGCGCGAGCTTCTGGGAGCCGCGGAGGGAGAGCGGCTTGGCCGCAGTGATACGCGCGGCCCTGCCCGGCGCGGACCACTTCAGGTGCACCGCGCTGCGGCCGGTCTCCTGTTTCGTCTCCCACGACGCGAAGTGCGGTGACGATCCGGGGGTCTCCGGGTCCAGACAGGCCACGGCCGGGTCGGGGTCGATCGCCGAGCACAGCCGGGCGCCGGTCACCTTCGCCCGGCCGTCCGGCAGGAAACCACCGCTGCGGCGGCCGCCGACCGCGTGGGTCAGCACCCGGGCCGGGTCCGCGGACGGGGCACGCTTGCCGGAACCGTCGAGCAGCGGACGCACCCGGTCGTCCCCGGCGAGGAAGAGCCGGGCCGCGGCGGCGATGTACGTGGCGCCCGCCTTGTGCTGCTGGGCGGCGGTGAGCCGGGTCGCGGCACCCGGCGTGCACACCGGGTCCGGCTGCTCCGGGTCGGTCCAGAAGTCGTCCATGGCCGGTGCGACGGCCTCGCCCGGGGTCCACTCGCTGTTGAAGTAGTTGTGGTTGGCGCCGACCATGTAGACGGCGCTGTGCAGTGCCGTGCCCCGGCTGACCCCGCGCGTCCCGTCGACGAAGTCCTCGCCCTGCAAGTCCGACACGTCGCCGTCACAGCCCGGCAGCAGTGTCACGGACGGCACGTCGGCGACCGGATTCTGGCCGAAGATCGTCGGTCCGATGAGCACGGTCCCGCGCACCTTCCAGCGCACCGGGCCCCGGTAGCCGTCCTCGGCGGCCGGCGGCGGGTAGAGGCTGTCCATGGCGGCCCGGTTGACGCCCTCACCACCGCGCGAGTGGCCGACGAGCAGGACTTGGGAGAGGTCCGCCTTCGCCGCCTCGCGTACGACGGCCGGGGCCGAGGAGCGATGGGCGGTCCAGTCGGCCCAGCGGGCGAGGTGCTGCCGTACCAACGAGGAACGCGCCTGCGCGCCGGCGTCCTCGGCATCCCAGTCCTGGGCGTTGATGGCGTTCGCCGAGATCGACACCGTCACATAGCCCTGGGAGGCCAGCAGTCGCTGGTCGCGCTGATAGCCCAGGTGGCTCGGGATCGGCTTGTAGCCGTCCGCGCAGGGCCAGTCGCCGGTCACGTCGTCCTCGGAGCCCGGCTTGTAGCAGGTGTTGTGGCGGCCGTGCAGGAACAGCGCGAGCGGCCGGCTGCCGGTGGCGCCCTTCGGTGCCACCACCTTGGCAGTCATCTCCACCGGGGTGTCGAACCCGGGCAGGCGCACCGGGTCGAGGTCATACCCCCCGGTGACCGTGCGGTACGAGCCGGGTTTGCCGGGATCGACGCCGTTCGCCGGCGCCTTCGCGGGCATCCGCGCCCCGCGCGAGCCGGACCTGCGCGTATCGTCGGCCGCCGCGTCCAGCCGCCGCCCCGCTGCCGTTACGTGAAGGTCCGTCAGCTGCTCGGGCCGCATCTCGCCGAGGGGGAGCCGGAAGGTCCGCCCGTCCCTCGCCGGCTTCGGCACCCCGAGCAGCCGGTCCCCGGTACGGAACTCCACTCGCGCATTCCCCATGGGCACGGCCTTCGGCGCACGCCAGACCAGCTCGGGCGCCCCGCCCTCCCCGTCCATCCGCCACCCCGGCGGAAGTGGGTTGTCGTCCGTAGAGCTCAACAGCCCCGGTCGGTGGGGCTGTTCCGCCTGTGCCAGTCCGGGCGAGCCCGCCAGGGCCGCCAGCACCGCCACGGCGGTCACACATATTCGCCGGGCACGGATCAATGATCCTCTCCTCAGTAACCCTGTGCGCAGACGTCCCGTCGGTCCCGGGCGCCTCTCGCGTCACCTAGGACGGGGAGGAGTGTCTGTGGGTTGTCTGTGAGGAGACTGCCGATGGCGGGCGAGCGACATGATCAAGTCAGTGCAGCTGATAGCTCTCCGATACATCGCCGCGCGGCACGCTGGTTGCCACGTCTTCGATGGCCTCGGGGAGAGACGTCGACCTCCGCCGAAGGTCCACCTCGCCCATGACTCGCACGTGCGTTTGATCTCAGGGGGGAGGGGTTACCCGCATGCAAAGGCTGCGTCGCAGCGGCAGACAGTGCCGGTGGGACTACGCACACACGGACAGACGACAAGGGGTGCCGCGATGACCATCGCGACGCAGCAGGGTGGCGGAGGCGGATCCAGCGGCCTCTACGACGTTCTGGAACTCATCCTCGACCGCGGGCTGGTGATCGACGCCTTCGTGCGGGTCTCCCTTGTCGGTATCGAGATCCTCAAGATCGACATACGGATCGTGGTCGCCAGCGTGGACACCTACCTGCGTTTTGCCGAGGCGTGCAACCGTCTCGATCTGGAGGCGGGGCCTCGCAAGCCGGCCGGGCTCACGGAGCTCACGGGCAAAGTCACCGAGTCCGGCGCCCGCGGCAAGACCAAGGGGGCTCTGTCCGGTGCCGCGGAGGCGATCTCCGACGCCTTCCAGCAAGCCCGCGACGAGCGCCAGGGTGCACAGCGCCGCGCATAGGAGACAGAGCCTCTTCGGGGTACTCCTCGGCGATGCGCTGGGGAAGCGCTCACGGCACGGCGGTGGAGCGGGCGCCGTCGCCCGGAGGACGGGGTGGGGCCGGGGTCTCGAAGAGCGGGGGCGTTCGGCTGTGCGGCGCGGATCACTTGCGGATCACCTCGGATCCGAGCCATTCCCACCTCAGCTCTGATTGGCTGGTGCCCCTGACAGTCACAGGAGGTCGATACGCATGGCGCTCACGCACTGGGCTTTCATCTACACGGCGGACGGCAGTGCGGCTGGTGGCGAGGTCAACGTCGTCGACACAGGGGCGTGCCGCAGTGTGTTCGTCGGGGTGGCGAAGCCCGAGGAGGGCATCGAGGTGGCACGCCGTCTGGTGGCCGAGGGCGTGCAACTCATCGAAGTGTGCGGGGGGTTCGGGCCCGTATGGGCCGGGCGTGTCATCGAGGCGATCGACGGCGCGGTCCCCGTGGGTGTGGTCGGCTATGGGCCCGAAGCGGTTGATCAGGTGCACGCGATCTTCGCTTGACGCGTATGGCGACGAGGTAGGCGTGCGCCAGGACAGCACCGCGCGGCCACGGCTGGCCGCGTAGTTCGGCTGCCGACTACCGCCCTTGGGTCGGGCAGCTCCTTGACACCCGCGGAACGTGCCGAGGGACGCCGGGAGTTGAGCAACTGAGTTCCCTTGCTAGGGTGCGCCGATGTCATCGATCAAGCAGTTCCAAGTGACCTTCGACTGTGCTGCACCCGCGCGACTCGCCGGTTTCTGGTGCGAGGTGCTGGGCTACGTCGTACCGCCGGTCCCGGAGGGGTTCGCCACTTGGGAGGACTACCATCGCTCGCTGCCGCCTGAGGAGCAGGTCACCTATTTCGCATGCAGTGATCCCTCGGGTGTGGGCCCGCGCCTGCTCTTCCAGCGCGTTCCGGAAGGGAAGATCGTCAAGAATCGGGTGCATCTCGACGTGCGGGTCGGCACCGGACTCGTGGGTGAGGAGCGCCTGGCCGCTCTGGAGGCCGAATGCGCACGACTCGTGGCGCTCGGTGCCGTACACGTGCAAACGCAGCCGGCCGACGACGACAACGAGTCGTGCATCCTGATGCAGGACATCGAAGGCAACGAGTTCTGCCTCGACTGAGCATCCTCCAGGGTCTTCGCTCCGGCCGCTTTCGTGGTGGTGCGGGCCGGGCCGGTCCCTGAGGCCGATCGGCGGGAACCGGTGATGACGCTTCGGCACCACGCCGAGCAGGGCGGGCCCGCGTGGGCAGAATCGGTCATGTGGAAGCACACCAGTCACCGGAGTCAACCCCCGACGGGCACTTCGTCATCATCAAGGGACGGAGATGGCGGGCAACCGATCCGTCCCTTCCCGAGGAGACCGCTGCTCGACTTCGACAGCACCTGATGTCGGCTCGTCGGGCGGTGCGCTCCGCGACCACTGCGGGCGATGCGAGCGCCGAGCGGGCAGCGCGTGCATGCGTGCACCGGGCCAAGGTCGCGCTGGGCGAGAGGGGAACGCCTTGGTGGGAACAGCCTGAGGACGAGCGCCGGCGACGCTGGGAACAAGGGCTCGCCCGCCTCGATGCGGAGGCGCAGGACTGAGGGCGCGGGAAGCACGACCCTCCCGCTGCCGCCGGGCCGGAAAGCATCACCATCGGTGCGGGTGAGCCCGAGGGCCGCACCCGACTCCTCCACACCGGCTCTGGACCGCCCCCTGACCGGAAAGCGCGGGTCCACGCGATGCGCCTCCCTACGATGCCCTGTGTGGTCACAGGTTGACGGACCGTCATACGCCGGCGGTGGGCTGGAGGGCATGTGAACGCTCGGGACGCGCGAGCCGGGGCCGCGGCGTCGGACAGGGCGCACGACATCGCGCCGAATCCGGCGCACCAGCTCAGGGCCACCGCGATCGGCGCCGGGGCCGTACTGCTGTGGGCGTCGCTGGCCCTGTTCACCACGCTCACCGGGCGGATTCCGCCGTTCCAGCTCACCGCGATGGCGTTCGCGGTGGGCGGCCTCCTCGGACTGCCCCGCGCGCTGCGCGGCGGCGGGGAGCTCGTCCGCGCGGTGCCCCGCGGAGCCTGGGTGCTCGGTGTCGGGGGCCTGTTCGGCTACCACTTCTTCTACTTCGTGGCCCTGCGCAACGCCCCCGCGGTCGATGCCGGCCTCATCGCCTATCTGTGGCCGCTGCTGATCGTCGTCTTCTCCGCGCTGCTGCCGGGTGAACGGCTGCGCTGGTGGCACGCGGCGGGCGCGGTGCTCGGACTCGGCGGCACCTTCCTGCTGGTCACGGGTGGGCAGGGCGTCCAGTTCCGCGGGGAGTACCTGCCCGGGTACGCGGCAGCCGCCGTCTGCGCGGTGGTGTGGTCGGCGTACTCGGTGGCCAACCGGCGGTATCCGAAGGTCCCGACGGACATGGTGGCGTTCTTCTGCCTGGCCACCGCGGTGCTCGCGGCCGTCTGCCATCTGCTGTTCGAGGACACGGTCCGGCCGGACGGCGGCCAGTGGCTCGCGGTGCTCGCGCTGGGCCTCGGGCCGGTCGGCGGCGCCTTCTACATCTGGGACCACGGCACCAAGCACGGCGACATCCGGCTCCTGGGCACCCTGTCGTACTTCGCCCCGCTGCTGTCCACCGCTCTGCTGATCGCGACGGGACGGGCCGACGCGAGCTGGCCCGTCGCCGCCGCCTGCGTGCTGATCACCGGTGGCGCCATGCTCGCATCGGCGGACGCGCTGCGTGCGGCGCGCCGCCGGGGCTGAGCCGGTCGCGACCGCGTCGCGAATCCGTCAGGCGTCCACGGGCCAGGTCCCGCGGCGGACCATTTCGGTCACCTTGTCGGCGCCGTTGGCGCGCACCAGCAATTCCAGCCGCATGCGTTCGATGTCCTCCGCGCTCCACCTCTCCGTCGCCATGGTCGCCTTCTCGTGCGACCAGCCGTTGTCGTAGTGCCGTACGACGTAGTCCTTCTGGAAGTCCCACATCTTGGTGCCCGGCAGCGGGGTGACGATGAAGGGGTTGGCGTACGCCATCCCGTGGCGCATGAGCGTGACCGCGTAGTCGATGGTCTTCTCGATCTGCTCGAGCGACTCGATGTACGGTTCGGCCCCGGGCCGCTCGGGCGGGTTGACGAAGCCGAGCATGAATCCGCCGGTGACCTGGATGCCGTACTCGGTGAACATCTCCACTATCTCGCCGGTGGCCTTCTGGAAGGCGTTGAGACGGGGCTTGCCGGACTGCTCCAGGCTGTCCTCGTTGGCGCTCTCGACGGCGAGGTAGACGCTGTAGCAGCCGCCTTCGGCCATCGCCCTGATGAGGTCGCGGCAGGTCAGTCCGGAACGCATCGCGGAGAGGACGTTGCGGAAGTTGGGGTTGCGCCGCTCGGCGTCGGCCATGCCCTTCGCGAACTCCTCGCCCAAGTGCAGCAGGACGAGGTTGAACAGGCTCAGGCCGCCCTCCTCCACCCACGGCAGGTCGTGCTTGCGCAGCAGTTCGAAGACGCGCATCGCGTACAGCGGGTCGTGCAGCAGATGGTCGTCCTCGATGAGCACCTCGGTCACACCCTGCTTGGTGATCTCGGCGAGGTGCAGGTCGAACCAGTCGATGCCGAGCGCCCGCCAAGGGCCGTTCACCATCGGGATGTAGCAGAAGTCGCAGCCCACGTTGCAGCCGATGGTGGAGAAGATCTGCGCCCAGGAACCGTGCTCGCGCACCCGCTTGCCCGACGAGTGGTACGCCTGCTCGTACTGGCGCATGTCCAGCATCCCGAAGTCGGGCAGCGGCATCATGCCGAGCCGCTGGTCCAGCCCCTGCCGCTTCGGCAGGATGCGCATGTACGGCGACTTGGCGGTGGTACGCACCACGGCGAGATCGGCCCGCCGGTAGGCGACGCCGGGCACCGCGTCGATGTCGCCGCCCTCCTCCGTCAGCGCCTGCAGCAACGCGGTGAACGTCTGGTCGGCCTCGTTGATGACCACGTGGTCGAAGGGGGAGTCCGGTACGGCGTACTGCCAGTCCCCGCTGGGATGGGCGCCGCCCGTGATTGTCACGATCGCCGGGTCGATGTCCTTGACCAGGTCGGCCAGGGCGCGCGCATTGCCCCACTGGACCGTGTAGATGCACTGGACGCCGACGACGTCCGGCTCGAACTCCTCGATGATCGCGCGCAGTTGCGAGTCGTCGAGACCGTAGCGGACCAGGCTGCTGCCGGCGCCGAGGTCGACGAGCCGACGTTCCTGCTCCCAGCCGGCGAAGGGCGAGTCGACGATGCGGACGTCGAAGCCGGCGAGGCGGGCGTTGGCAGCGATGCGCAGAAGTCCGATCGGGGTGCCGGCCCGCTTCATCACCTCGAAGGTGTCCAGCCCGAGCGCCCGGAAGCTGCTGCGCTCGGGGGAGGGCTCCACGACCCGCGTGTACGAGGGCACGACGAGCAGAACGCGGGGCGCCTGACCGCGGGAGCGCCGCCGGGCGCCGGAGACCGAGGTGCGCAGGGAGGGCCTGCCCAGATGCCGCAGGGGCGGGCGCTGAGGGGCGCTGGAGAACTTGACGACCGGATTCTCGACCACCACGGGTAAGGGGGGTACGGCGTGAGTCACGAGCACTCCTTCTGACCGGTTGACCAATGGACCGATGCGAACGGGAGTTCGCTCGCCATCGTGGCGTGCCTCACATTGCCGCGAGCGGCATTCCCGTAGAAATGGCGTGAAGCGGACCCTCGGGCCGAACCGGGGGGAGACGCGGCAGGAGGCCCGTCCTGGTCCGGGAGCGTGCTCCCGCGGCGCTGTGGCATGCGGCCTGCCCCGGGCCTACCGGTCCGGCGTCCGCATCCCGCTCCGACGGCACGCCTGATGGTGGTCGGCCTCATCGCCGCGAGACTGGTCGTCGCCGTCCTCGCGTTCCTCGTCCCGCGCCTGTTCCCTGGACCCGCAGTACCGGGACCGCAGGTGAGATCGACTGGGAGGGGACATCGTGGTGGACTCCACGGTCGTGCGGACCCGTCATCACGCGGCCGGTGCCCGCTCGGATCGGCCGCCGACTCTGGTGGCGTCAAAAGGGGCCGGTGACGCCGAACACCAGAAGCGGTGTCGGTGCATGCCGCTCACTGCGTGATCTGAAGGACCGCTTTCCCGGAGACACGGCGCCCGCGGAGGGCCTCGGCGGCCTCGGTGAAGCGGTCCCAGGTTCCCTGCCAGCCGATCTCGACCGTGAGGGCCCCCGCAGCGGTCAGCTCGGTGAGAACGGCCAGGTCCCGGCCGGCATCGCCATCGATGACGAAGGACGTCAGCGACTTGGCGGGGCCGACGGTCGCATACGGAGGGAAGACCGCCGGCTCCCCGGAAGTCCAGCCGACGCTCTGTGCGCTGCCCCCGGGGGCGAGAAGGCTCCATGCCGCCACCAACTGAGGGCCGCCGACGCTGTCGATGACCACGTCGACGGCTTGCTCGAGTCCCTCCAGGCCGATCAGCACCTCGTCGGCGCCCAAGTCGACCAGTCCCTCCCCGCGGGCCGTCGAACCCACGGACGCGATCACGTGGGCACCGGCCCGCGCCGCCAACTGGACGGCGAACCGGCCGACCCCGCCGGAGGCGCCGGTGACCAGCACCCTCTTGTCCGGCCCGAGCCCGGCGGCCCGCAGCGAGCGCAGTGCGGCCACTCCGGCGACGGGCAGGGCGACCGTCTTCACCAGGTCCAGGCCCGTGGGCACCTCGGCAAGCGCACCCACATCGATCGCGACGCGTTCAGCGAACGCCCTCGAGGTCAGGGCCACCACCCGGGTTCCCACCTCCGGGCCGGTTCCGTCGGCCGCGGCCCGGACCACCACCCCGGCGGCGTCCGAACCGAGCACCGCACCCGTGGGCACCCGGCCGGAGCGAGCGTCGTTGAGGTCGCCGTGGTTCAAGGAGGCATGGGAGACATCCACCAGGACCTGGCCCGGTCCGGGCACGGGGTCGGGAATCTCGGAGAGACGGACGGCGGCGGGTGCGGACGGATCGACGACGAGAGCACGAACAGGCATGTCTTCCCCCTTGGTTCACGACTTGTAACAGCAGCCATCATCGGTAACCATGCTGCCCGGCGGAAGGAGGCACATTCATGTCACTCAGTCACACCCGTGTCGCAGAAGCGGTGAGGGGTGAAGCCTGCCCGGTCACCGAAGTGCTCGACCGCGTGGCGGGCAAGTGGAGCATTGGGATCCTGATTGCCGCCGCCCACGGCCCGGTCCGCTTCACCGAACTCGAACGCGCCATCAACGGCATCAGCCGGCGCATGCTCACGCTCAACCTGCGCCGCCTGGAGCGGGACGGGCTGCTCATCCGCACCGTCTATCCGACCGTGCCGCCCAAGGTCGAGTACAGCCTCACACCCATGGCCCGAGAACTCCACGCCTCACTGACCGGACTGGTGGGCTGGGCCGAGCGCCACCGGTCCGCCATCGCGGAGGCCCGCGCCGCTTACGACAGCGCGGCGGAGCAGGAAGCCGACGCCGAGTGACCGGCCCGGACTGGCTCTCGAGCTCCCGTGCTCCCACGACCGCCGGAGAGGAGCAGAGCGCTCACCACCGGCATCACGAGCCTCTTACGGGATCGCCCGGACAGGTCCCAGTCCCGTCAGTGCGGCGATGCCACGGTGCCTGACGCGACCGAGGGCATGGCCCCGGGGCCAGTGATCCACAGACCGAGGGTTGTTATGACCGCTGTCATGATGGATGCTGCCTCTCGGCGTTCGCCGCAGCGAGCAGGACGAACCGGGAGGGCCTGAGGATGAGCGAAAACGTCGCACGGGCGATGTGGGAGAGGTTCGAACCGGTCCACCAGCTGGTCTACTTCACCCCCGAGGTGCGCGAGGCCGCGGACGGCCTCGGCCTGCGCGGCTACTGGATGGGTTATTTCGCCCTGCGCGCGGCGCCTCTCGGCCCCGTTCCCGCCTCCGTCGTCACCAGCTCCTTCTACGTCTTCCACCCCGACCGGGCGGCGAGCGCGCTCCCGGGCGCCTGGGCTGCCGCGTCTCCGCAGCAGGTGATCGAGGCGCGCGAGCGGGCCATGGGTGCCGCGATGACCAGCTTCTTCGGTCCGGACGTCGTCGCCTCCGCCGAGCTGGCCGAGGCCGCCGACCTCGCCTGGGAGGCCGCCCGCGCCGCGGACACGGCGGGACGGGTGCTCGGCGCGGCCAACCAGGCCCTGCCCCGCCCGGCCCAGCCCCACGTCAGGCTCTGGCAGGCCGTGACCACCTTGCGCGAACACCGCGGCGACGGCCATGTCGCCGTGCTGGTGGGCCGTCGTCTGGGACCGGTCGAGGCGCTGGTGCTCAAGAGCGCCACAGGGGAGACGGACGCCGAGTTCCAGCAACGCATCCGCCAGTGGAACGTCGAGGAATGGCGTGCGGCGCAGGCGGAGTTGCGTGAGCGCGGCTGGATCGACGAGGAGGGGCGCCTCACCGGGGCCGGCGCGACCGCTCACGCGCAGATGGAGGCGGACACGGACGCGGCGGCCCTGACGCCGTGGCAGGCGCTGGGGGCCGACGCCACCACCCGCCTCGCCCACCTGCTCGAACCACTCGCACGGAGGGTCCTGGACTCCGGAATCATCCCGACCGGTAACCCGGTCGGACTCACCGAGGGCACGTGGAGCTCCACGGGCTGACCTTCGGTTGGCGTGGGCCCCTGCCCGGCCGGGAAGCGAGAATAACCGCTGACGGGACGAACTCGCCGAGGGGCGCGCCCGTTCTCGCCGGCAGTCCGCCGGGGCACAACGGCTTCGCGGGCTTCTTCCGGCCCGCTCTCCGCTGCATGGGGATCCCGGGGGTAACCGCTCGGCATGACTGTTTACGGGTTACACGCCTCGCACGAGCAGATCCCGCCCGCGGACCTGCTCGCCGCCGTGGTGCACGCGGAACAGGCGGGATTCACCGCCGCCATGTGCTCGGACCACTTCTCGCCGTGGAGCGTCCGTCAGGGGGAATCCGGATTCGCCTGGTCGTGGCTCGGCGCCGCCCTCCAGGCCACCGGCCATCTGCCGTTCGGCGTGGTGAACGCGCCCGGCCAGCGTTACCACCCGGCGATCATCGCCCAGGCGGTCGCCACCCTCGCATCCATGTACCCAGGCCGGTTCTGGGTGGCGCTCGGCAGTGGTGAAGCGTCCAACGAACACATCACCGGGGCCGGTTGGCCCCGCAAGGAGGTCCGCAACGCGCGGCTGCGCGAGTGCGCCGAGGTCATCCGCGCCCTGCTGCGCGGGGAGGAGGTCAGCCACGACGGTCTCGTCACCGTGGACCGGGCCAGGCTGTGGACGCTGCCGCCCGCCGTACCGCCACTGATCGGAGCCGCGTGCAGCACGGCCACAGCGGCCTGGTGCGCGCAGTGGGCGGACGGCCTGATCACGGTCAACGCCCCCCGGGAACGGCTGCGTGAGATCGTCGGTGCCTACCGCGAGGCGGGAGGGCGCGGGCCGGTGCACCTCCAGGTGCACCTGAGCTGGGCGCCCGACGACGACCGGGCCCTCGCGCTGGCGCACGACCAGTGGCGCACCAACGTGCATGCTCCTCCCGTCAGTTGGGACCTGGACTCCGCTGAACTGTTCGACATCGTCAGCGAGCACGTGACGCCCGAGCAGGTGGCGGGCACCGTGAACGTCTCGTCCGACCTCGGCCGGCACACCGCCTGGCTCCACGAGTACGCCGAACTCGGCTTCGACGCGGTGATGCTGCACCACGTCGGCCGTGAACAGAGCGCGTTCATCGACGCGTTCGGCGCCGAGGTGCTGCCACAGCTCGACGTCACCCGCCCGCTGCCCGCCACGGCCGAGGAGTACCGATGCGTCTGACCCGCACGTCCGACCTGTGGTGGAAGAACGCGGTGGTGTACTGCCTGGACGTCGAGACGTACCAGGACGGCAACGGCGACGGGATCGGAGACTTCGCGGGCCTCACGCAGCGCATCGACCATCTGGTGCGCCTCGGCGTGACCTGCGTGTGGCTGATGCCCTTCTACCCGACGCGGGAACGCGACGACGGGTACGACATCACGGACTTCTACGGTGTCGACCCCCGCCTGGGGACGCTCGGCGACTTCACCGAGTTCGTCCGCACGGCCCGGGACCGCGGCATCCGCGTGATCGCCGACCTCGTCGTGAACCACACCTCCGAGGACCATCCCTGGTTCCAGGACGCCCGATCCGGTCGGGACTCCGCCCATCGCGACTGGTACGTCTGGAAGGACGAGCCTCCCGAGGACGGGCCCCACGGGGTGGTCTTCCCCGACGCGGAGGACGGCCTGTGGGAGTACGACGAGGGCAGTGGCCAGTACTACCTGCACCGCTTCTACAAGCAGCAGCCCGACCTCAACGTCGCCAACCCCGAAGTGCGCGACGAGATAGCCCGGATCATGGGCTTCTGGACACAGCTCGGACTGTCCGGGTTCCGGGTGGACGCCGTGCCCTTCCTGCTGGAGACGGACGGGCAGGACGACGCCGACGCGCTGCCCGACCCGCACGAGTTCCTCGCCGACCTGCGCGCCTTCCTCGGCCGCCGCAACGGCGAATCCGTACTGCTCGGCGAGGTCAACCTGCCGTACGACGGTCTCTGCCGGTTCTTCGGGGACCCCGACTCGGACCGCGGGGACGAGCTGACCATGTGCTTCGACTTCGTCGGGATGCAGCAGATGTACCTGTCGATGGCGCGCGAGGACGCGGGCCCGCTCGCCGCCGCGCTGCGGGAACGGCCCGCGGCCCCCCGCGACGCCCACTGGGCCACGTTCGTGCGCAACCACGACGAGCTGACCCTCGACAAGCTGAGCGACGACGAACGCGCCGAGGTCTTCGCCACCTTCGGTCCCGACAAGGACATGCAGCTGTACGACCGCGGTCTGCGCCGCAGGCTGCCGCCCATGGTCGACGGCGACCGCCGACGTGTCGAACTCGCCTACAGCCTGCTGTTCACCCTGCCGGGCACCCCCGTGCTCTTCTACGGCGAGGAGATCGGCATGGGCGAGAACCTTGCCGCCGAGGGCCGTCAGGCCGTCCGCACGCCCATGCAGTGGACCCCGGAGCCCGGCGCCGGGTTCTCCACCGGCGCACCCGACACCTTCCCCAACCCTCTGCCGGAGGGCGCGTTCGCACCGCAGCGGGTCAACGTGTACGAGCAGAGCCACGACCCCGGCTCCCTGCTGAGCCGCATGCGCCTGTTCGCCGAGCGCTACCGGGAGGCTCCCGAGCTGGCCTGGGGCGAGTACCGGCTGGTCGAGAGCGGGGAGCGCTCCGTCCTCGCCCACGTCAGCCACACCACCGACGGGAGCGTCCTGGCCCTGCACAACTTCGCCGGCCGGCCGGTCACCGCGCGGGTACGGCTGCCCGAGGCGGGGGCCGGTGGGAGGCTGACGGATCTGCTCGACGATGGGCACGCGGGTTCCACCGTGCCCGACGACGGTCGGTTCGCCGTCGAACTGCCCGCCTACGGGTACCGGTGGCTGCGCGTCGGCACCCCGGCTGACGACCCCGACACCATCGCCTCCGACTGAGACGGCGCCCACCCGAAAGCCTGGTGAGGTGATAGAGGCCCACGGCACGGACGGAGACAGGCGACAAGCGCGTGCCGACGCCGCGCGCCGGGAACAGTTCCGCCGCCTATTGGCCGCTGGACGATCCGCCTGCCCCCACCGCCGGCCCGACATCATCTCCGCATCGTCGACTGAACATGCGGCCCGCGATCTGTGACGGACCGCCCCCACAGGTGAGGGGAACCCGGCGAATTGCCGGGTTCCCCTCAGCCGTGTGCCTGTAGGTGTGCATCGGACGGTCCCGGTGCCGCGTTCTCCGGGCAGACTGGGTGTATGACAGCGACATCGATGACCAAAGGCGGCAACCTTCCCGTGGCCGCCACGGCGGTGCAGGTCGAGCTCGGCTGGTCCGGGGGCCCCGGGGCGCCGGACGCCGATGCCTCGGCGCTGCTGCTCCGTGCCGACGGGCGGGTGAGGGACGACGGGGACTTCGTCTTCTACAACCAGCCCCAGCATGTCTCGGGTGCCGTGCGTCATCTGGGTAAGCGGCGGGACGGTGGCGGTACGACGGACACCGTCGGCGTGGACCTGAGGGCCTTGGAGCCGGAGATCGAGCGGGTCGTTCTCGGTGCTTCCGCGGACGGGGGCACCTTCGGCCAGTTGACCGGTCTGCGGCTGCGACTGCTCGATGCCGGGACGGGTGGGCAACTGGCGTCGTTCGACATGGAAGCAACGACGGAGACGGCGTTCATCGGCGGAGAGCTGTACAGGCGGGCCGGTCAGTGGAAGTTCCGCGCGGTGGGACAGGGATACGCGTCCGGACTCGCGGGCCTGGCCACCGACTTCGGGATCAGCGTGGACGAAGAACCGGACGCCACCGCGTCGACGGCTTCCTCCACGGCCACGCCCGCACCCATGTTCCCGTCCGCCGCCCCGCCGCCCCCGCCCGCCGTCCCGAGCGCCGCGCTCCGGACCGGCCCTCCCACCCTGCCCCCGACCCCGACGACCCCCGCCCCGAACACCCCCTCCCCGCGCCTCGTCAAGGGCGAGGAGCAGTTGCCGGTGGACATGCGCAAGCGGCTCTCCCTGCGCAAGGAGCAGGTCGCCGTCAGTCTTCGCAAGCACGGGGCGGAGGGAGTGACCGCGCGCGTCATCCTGGTCCTGGACGCCTCCGGGTCGATGTCGTTCCTGTACTCGAAGGGTGTCGTCACCGACGTCGTGGAGCGGATGGCCGCGGTGGCCGCGCAACTCGACGACGACGGTGAGATGCAGGCCTGGACGTTCGCGTCGAACCCGGCCCGGCTTCCGGACCTCGCCCTGGGTGACCTGCCGGAGTGGCTGCAGCGTCATGTCCGGGTCGGTGAACTGGCGTTGTTCCGGCGCAAGAAGCCGCGGAAAGGTCTGCTGCCGGGCCAGGTGGACATGCGCGCGGTCGGGGTCCAGAACGAGGAGCAGAAGGTGATCGCCGAAGTGCGGACATACGTCCGCGAGCACCCGGCCGCAGCCCCCACGCTGGTGCTCTTCTTCTCCGACGGTGGCGTCTACCGAAACAAGGAGATCGAGGCCGAACTGCGAGCGGCGGTGGACGAACCGATCTTCTGGCAGTTCGTCGGACTGGGGCGCTCCAACTACGGCGTACTGGAACGGTTCGACACCCTGCCGGGCCGGCGCGTCGACAACGTGGGGTTCTTCGCCGTCGACGACATCAGCGGCGTACCGGACGCGGAGCTCTACGACCGGCTGCTGTCCGAGTTCCCGTCGTGGATGCGCGAGGCGCAGAGACTGAACATCATCTGACCCGGGCGACCGGTCCGCCGTCAGGACGCCCAACCCCCCACCGGGTGGCTGCCCTGGCACCGGTCCACCGTTGTCGTCGACGCCTTGGAACCCCTCCACCAACCCGGGGTGGTTCGTCAAGATGAACCTTGAAGAAGGAGTGGGCATTCTGGGACTGAGCGCCGTACCTGGCCAGACCGGTCAGGTACGGCGCTCAGTTTGGTGCGTCAGCGGCGAGAGAGGTGACCGAGAGCAGTTGGCGGCGTCATCGCCCGGTCGTCCCGAGGGTTCGGTCGGCCGTCGCGAAGCTGTGCTCCGTCGGCTTCAGCACGTCGTAGAGGTGACCGAAGTACTCCGTTTTCGCCGTTCCGGTGAGCACCGCCAGCAGGAAGGACAGGCACCCCATGTCGTGGTGCTCCCACAGAGGGCCGCGCCCCTCGTTGTAGAGCACGGTCCACTCGTCGGGGTGCTGACCGGGCCGCGCGAGCCAGTACAGGAACGCCCCTGTGCCCTCCTCGAATGCCCACGGCAGGACCTTCGCTCCCGCTTCCCGCAGGCCGGCTGGCTTGTCCTCGAACTCCCACAGGTCGGTCAGGATCTCGTTCCGTTCCGCCGTCTGCGCGTGCAGGTCGCAGTCGTCGTAGGCGGAGTCCGGTACAAGCAGCCAGATCGTCTCGTCGAAGACGCCGTCGCCGTATGTCTCGACGAGCTGTTTGTAGTCGGCGGGCAGCGCCGTACCGAGGGCCAGTTCGGCCTGCGCCCAGTCCACTGCGGGCGGTGGATCGGCGGGCGGCGGGCAGAGATGGACGAGCGCATCAAGGGCGATCATGGAAAGGACGCTACCGGAGAACCCGCAGGGAGCCGTGGGGGAGTCGGCAGGCCATGCGAAGACCCGCAGCGGAGCGGGCCCAAGCAGCCGGCCGCCGTGCTTGAGGACCTCGGCACGCCGAGAGCCGCACCTGCCGGGCGGTCTCCGAGCGCGCACCTGGCGGATGGGGCCAACTACGACGCTCGGTGGCCGGTTGTGACTTCGGCCGATAGCTGGCCAGTTGTTGCGCGAAAACAGGCTCAAGTCCCTTCTGTCTTGTGCGCATCGCGAGGGTGGTCGCCCGCAGGGTTCCTGGGGCGATGCCGAGGTGGCAGCGTGGGAACGTTCCTCGGGGCCGGTGCACGTTCGGTGCCCGGTGCCAGGCGTCCGGCCCCGTACACGGCTCTCGAAGCCGGCCCGCGACGTGAGCGTGTGCGCAGGCCGGCCCGGGTGGGGCTCGGAGGCCCTCAGGTTCCCGGAGACGAGATCACTGGCACCTTCGGCCGGTGTTGATGCACTGGACCATCCGGTTCATCAGGCTCTCGTCGAAGACGTTGATGAAGTCGCCGTGGTCCGTGATCGGCTTGTGCATCTGCTCCGGGAAGCCGTCCACCGCGTAGAACGGGCTCGACTTACCGTTGTCCTTGAGGCTTGGGGCGTCCACGTCGTAGACGAGGCGCTGGACCAGCTGCGGGATGGCCTTGAAGCCGTTCGGGCAGGCACCGGTCCTCGGGTCGGCGAACGCGACGTGTGCGCGGTGGTTGGCACTGTCGATGCTCCGGCCGTCCCAGCAGCTCTGGAACTTGGACGTACGGACCAGGCTGCTGCCTTCGGGGCAGACCGGATACTTGTCCGTCAGCTGCCGGTTCTCGAAGCCGGTGCAGCTCCAGGCCGCGTTGGCGTTCGCGATGCCGTTGGTGAAGGCCTTGGCGTCGCCGGTGATGATCCGCAGGAACCTGGGCATCGCCACGACCTTGCCGCGCGGGTTGCCGACGAAGTTCAAGGTGACCTTCGAGGCGGTCAGGATCCGGCCGGTGTTGCCCTCGGCACCCCCGCCGAGCTGCTTGGCGTCGAACTCCTGGGTACCGTCCTGCAGACGGAGCACGGGCCAGTAGTACGTGGACTTGTCCCCCTGGTTGCGGCAACTTGTCGCGGCGGCGGTGAACTCCTCGTTGGTGGTGAACGCGTCGTTGTCCTGGTTGCCGACGTAGTCGTGCGTATGGTGCGCGCCGTTGTCCACACCGGGGGCGACGATGATGTTGTCGGAGTTGTACAGCTTGTTGGCGTTGACGCCGCACCGGGTTCTGAAGGCGCCCTTGGAGGCGCCGCGCGAGGGGCGGGGGCCGCGCACGTTCGGCTGGACGGTGGTGATGTCCACGAAGTCGGCGGCCACCGGACCGTTTCCGCCCTGGCCGTTGTTTCCGTCCTGGCCGGCGCCCTGACCCTGGCCTTGCCCCTGGTTGCCGTTCTGCCCCTGGCCGGTGCCACGCAGCGAGCAGGCGGCGAGGGATGCGAGGCCTGTCGGTTTCTGGCCCGGCCTGCCGATGGCGATCGCGATCCGGTCGATGGTCGCGACCCGCTTGTCCCTGAGCGGTGTCATGATCGCGTTGTTGGCGAAGCCACTGTCCTGCTGGATGGCCCTGGCCGAGTTCTGCAGCCGCTGGTAAGCCTCGGCCACCTGCCGGTCGAGGAGCGCGAGCTCCCTGTCGACCAGCGCTCTGGCCTGGTCGGGGACCGAGGTCAGCTTCGCCCCGACATCCGGGCAGCTGATCGTGGCGGCTCCGGCCGCCAGGACGTGATTCGCCTCCTGGGACGGGCGTTTCGTCGAGTTGCTGTTGCCGCTCTCATGGGCGGAGGCATACACGTTGACCGCGATCAGCCCTCCCGCCCCCAGAGCCAGGCCTGCCGCCGCGGCGATGGCTCGCTGCGTTGTCTTCGATCGTTTGCGCATGGTGCGTCGCATGGGATTCCTCTGAGGATTGCGGAACAAGCGGGTTCGTGCGAAGTTCGGATGACGCCGCGGTGGCTCCCGGTGTGATGCCTGACTAAGCAGGTTGCGCCCATGCTTACGGGTGGGATCAGCGTGACGGCGGGAATGCGTCGTCCTGTCATGCCTTCGTAAGAACTGTTGCGGCCGGGGAGTTACGCGACAGTCGTCCGCACGGCGAACCTTGACGTCCGGGGTGTTTGCCAGTGCGCGAGCGGGGCCGAGCGGCCGCCGGCGCCGGGTCAACTGCACGTCCCCGTTTCGTAAGAGTTCCATCGTTCCGGAACGGCCGTGCGCCCAGTGGGATGGAGACATGAAACTGAGCGTCTCCCCACCGGTGTTCAAGGGCGGATTGCACGATGCCCGCACGGCGACCGCGATCGGACGGTGGCTGGGTCCGGCATTCGTCCTCTGCTTCGTCACCGGTCTGGTCAGTCACCTCATGCAACATCCCCCGGGCTGGCTGGCCGACAGCCTTCCGAGCCGCCCCATGTGGGGCTACCGGCTCACCCAGGGACTGCACGTCGCCTCGGGTATCGCGGCGGTACCTCTGCTGCTGGCGAAGCTGTGGACGGTGTATCCGCGGTTGTTCGCATGGCCGCCGTTGCGTTCGGTACCGCATGCACTGGAGCGGCTGTCGGTGGCGGTGCTCGTGGCAGGTGCCGTCTTCGAGCCGGCGACAGGGTTGCTGAACGCGGCCCAGTGGTATCCGTGGCCGTTCTCGTTCGTGCCTGTGCATTACGCCGTGGCGTGGCTGGTCGTCGGGGCCCTGCTACTGCACATCGCGGTCAAGGCCCCACAGATCAAGGCGCATTGGGGTCGCCGATCACCCGGGACGCTCGCCCTGCCCGCGCAGGACGGCCCGGACCGGCGGTCGCTGCTGGCCGCGGTGGGCGCTGCCGTCGGGGCCGTCACCCTCACCACCGTGGGGCAGGCGTTCACCCCGTTGAAGAACTTCCTCCTGTTCGCGCCCCGTCACCCGGACAAGGGGCCGCAGTCCCTGCCGGTCAACCGGACCGCCGCGGCGGCCGGGGTCGGCCGGATCGCCGACGAGGAGTACCGCCTGGTGGTCGCGGGCCCGCGGTCGTACACCCTGACCCTTGATGAGCTGCGAGCCCTGCCGCAGCACGAGGTGGAGTTGCCGATCGCCTGTGTGGAGGGCTGGAGCAAGTCGGCACGCTGGACCGGTGTACGCGTCGTGGACCTGCTGGAGCGGGCGGGCGCGCCGGAGCATGCGCGGGTGCGGGTGGTGTCGTTGCAGTTGCGCGGCGGCTACCGGGTGTCGGAGTTGGGTCACGAGCACGCCCGTGACCCGCTGACCCTGTTCGCCCTGCGCCTCAACGGTGAGGAACTCGACCCCGACCACGGTTACCCGGCGCGGCTCATCGCCCCCAACCGGCCGGGTGTGCTGCAGACCAAGTGGGTCGGTCGGCTGGAGGTGCTGTCGTGAAGGCGCTGCGTGTGACGGCGGGTGCTGCGGGCTTGGCGCTCATGGGAGTGGGGGTGTCCCTGCTGATGGATGTCCGCGGCCTGCCGGGTGTGCTGCTGTGGCTGGGCGGGGCGGTCGTGCTGCACGACGTGGTGATCGCCCCGATGGTGCTGCTGATCGGGCCGGCGCTGGTGCGGGGCGGTGTGCGCGGGCCGGTCCGCGCGGCCCTGGTGGTCGCGGGCGCGCTGACGACGGTGGCGCTGCCGGTGCTGCTCCGGCCGGGGAGGAGGGCCAACTCGTCGGTGCTGCCGCTGGATTATCCGCGCAACTGGCTCGTCGCGCTGGTGGTCGTGGCCTCGGTGACGGCGGTGTGGCTGGCCGTGCGGAAGTTCCGGGACGGTCGTCGTCGGCCCGTCGCGTGAGCTCCTCCCTCTCACCGACGGGCCGGCCGTCTTACGAGGGTCTTACGCGTGGTGAGCGGGGACGGCGGAGTGGCGGGCGGTCGCCTAGCGTGACCGGATGCGATCACTCCGTACCCTGCGCGTGACAATTCTGGTCACCGCGGCTCCGCTGCTGTTGGCCGCCGCGGGTCTGATGCATCCCCGGCATCTGACGGCATCGACGGCCGGCCACTGGGCCGGGCTGCACATCGTCCTGCTGCCTGTTTTCCCTCTGCTCGTCCTCGGACTGGTGGTCCCTCTGTGGGGCAGGCCGGGTCGTGATGCGGAGGGGGCGCTGACGCTTCTCTCCTGGGCCGGGTGCCTCTGGTTCGCCGCGTACTACTCCGGTCTGGACGCGGTGGCCGGCATCTCCGCCGGCACCGTGGTGGACCACGGCGTCCACGGCGCGGCCGGGCCGTTGTTCGTCGTCGGAGACGAACTGGGCCGGGCCGGGGTGTACGGACTCGCCGTGGCCTCGTTCGCCACCTGTGCGGTGCTCTGGCGCCGGCACGGGGTGTGGGTGCTGCCGGGCGCCGCCGTCCTGTTCGCCGCCTGCTGGTCGTTCGTCGACAGCCACATCTTCTGGCCCAAGGGGGTCTTCACCATGTTCGGCTTCGCTGCCGCCTTCGCTCTCCTGACGGTGACGGCGGCCCGGGCCGCCGAGGCCGCGCCGACGCGGTAACGCTTACGAACCCCTGACGTCCTCCGTTCAAGCGGCCCGCGACCGGGTGCACGGCCCTACGGTCGGTGGCATGTTGATCCTGGTCACTGGAGGTGCGGGCTTCATCGGCTCGCACATCGTCACCGCCCTCACCGGCGCCGGGCATGAGGTGCGGGTCCTCGACGCGCTGCTGCCCGCCGCCCACCGCACGGCCCCGCCGATCCCCGACGGAGTCGACTGGCGGCATGCCGACGTCCGCGACGGAGCGGCCGTGGCCGACGCCCTGCGGGGAGTGGACGCCGTCTGCCACCAGGCGGCGATGGTCGGCCTCGGCAAGGACTTCGCCGACGCCCCGGACTACGTCGGTTGCAACGACCTCGGCACCGCCGTGCTCCTGGCCGGTATGGCCGACGCCGGTGTGCGCCGCCTGGTGTCGGCGAGTTCGATGGTCGTCTACGGCGAGGGACGGTACGCGTGCTCGCGGCACGGCGTCGTACGGCCCGGACCGCGTCGGCCGGCGGATCTGGAGGCAGGGCGCTTCGAGCCGCCGTGCCCGCACTGCGGTGAGCCGCTGACCGCCGGTCTGGTGGGGGAGGACGCACCGACGGATCCGCGCAACGTGTACGCGGCCACCAAGCTGGCACAGGAGCATCTGGCCGCCGCGTGGGCCCGGTCGACCGGCGGGCGGGTCGCCGCCCTTCGCTACCACAACGTGTACGGTCCGGGCATGCCGCGGGACACTCCCTACGCCGGTGTCGCCTCCCTGTTCCGGTCCGCGCTCGCGCGGGGCGAGGCCCCGCGCGTCTACGAGGACGGCGGGCAGCGACGGGACTTCGTCCACGTCCAGGACGTCGCCGGCGCCAACCTCGCGACGCTGGACGCTGTCGACGGCTTTCCGGAGGGCGGCCTGCGGGCGTACAACGCCGGCAGTGGGGATCCGCACACGGTGGGTGAGATGGCCTGCGCGCTGGCCGTCGCTCACGGCGGCCCGAAGCCGGTCGTCACGGGGGAGTACCGGCTCGGCGACGTCCGCCACATCACCGCCTCGTCGCAGCGGCTGCGTGCCGAGCTCGGCTGGAAGCCCCGGGTCACCTTCGCCGAAGGGATGGCGGAGTTCGCGGTGGCGCCCCTGCGGGCGGAGTGAGCCCTCCGGTGCCCGTGTGACCGCGGCGGGACCGGCCCGGCATTTCCCCGCGGGCCGGTCCTGCCTCTGGGCCGTTCTCAGAGCGCTGCGGGCAGGTGCACCTCGAACCGGCAGCCGCCCGGCACATTGGACACGGCCGCGCTTCCCTGGTGGGCCTCGACGATGCCGCGCACGATGGCGAGGCCGAGTCCCGCGCCGGCCGGTGGGGTGCGGGCGTCGGTGCCGCGCCAGCCGGTGTCGAAGACGCGGGGCAGGTCCTCGGGGGCGATCCCGCCGCAGCCGTCGGTCACCGACAGCACGACCCGGTCGGCCTCACGGCGGGCCGCGACAGCGACCGTGCCGTCGGCGGGCGTGCGGCGTATCGCGTTGACCAGCAGATTGGCGAGGACGCGCGACATCTCGCGGCCGTCGACCTCCACCGGCACGGGCTCGACCCCGTCGCCCACCAGCCGGACTCCGTGTTCCCTGGCCAGCGCGTCGACGCCGGCGATGGCGTCGCCGACGAGGTCGTAGACCGACATCCGGGCCGGAGACAGGGCGAGCACCCCGGCCTGGATGCGGGACAGTTCGAACAGGTCGCTGACCATGGCGCTCATGCGTCCGACCTCCGCACGGATACGGGTGTGGTAGACCCGGGGATCGCCGACCATGCCGTCCTCGAGAGCCTCGGCCATCGCCTGCAGGCCGGCCAGCGGGGTGCGCAGGTCGTGGGAGATCCAGGCGACCAGTTCCCGCCGTGAGGCTTCCAAGGTCCGCTCTCGTTCCCGGGAAGCGGCGAGCTTGGCGCTGGTGGCGACCAACTGCTGGCTCAACTGCGCGAGTTCGGCCATCGGCACGGCGGCAGGCGGAGTGAAACTGCCCTCGTCCCCGAGGGCGCGGGTGGCCTCGGTCAACTCCCGGCTCCCCTTCACGACGCTGCGGCCCAGCAGGAGCGCCACGAGGAGCGAGACGACCGCGGCCATGGCGCACACCATCGTCACCACCCACAGGTCGTGGTCGGACAGGAACATCGCCTGGGCCACCAGGATGGTCCCGGCGAGCATCGCCCCCACGGTGACGGCGGCGACCACCGTCAGGGACAGGGCGACGGACCGGTTCCGCAGCGCCCGCAGGGCCAGCGCCCCCAGCAGTCCGGCGGCCGCCGCGCCGATCGCCGCGTAGAGCGCGATGAGGATCGCGTCACCGACCATGGCCGACCTCGGCTTCAGTCGACCGAGGGGGGTCGAAACGGTAGCCGACACCCCACACCGTGCTGATCAGACGAGGGTGGGCCGGGTCGTCCTCGACCTTCTCGCGCAGTCGCCGCACATGCACGGTGACGGTCGACAGGTCGCCGAACTCCCACCCCCAGACCCGCTGCATCAACTGCTCCCGGCTCGTGGCCTGCCCGGGATGCCGGATGAAGAACTCCAGCAAGTCGAACTCCCGGACGGTCAGGGCCAGTTCACCGCCGTTGCGGGTGGCGCGCCGACCGGTGGGATCCACAGCGAGCGGGCCGGCCCGCAGCCACGGCTCCTCCGTCGCGCCCCGCGTGGCCGACGCCGCACCGGCGCGACGGAGCACGGACTCCACCCGCAGCACCAGTTCGCGGGGACTGAACGGCTTGGTGACGTAGTCGTCCGCACCTACCTCCAGTCCGAGGACGCGGTCCTCCTCGTCGCCGCGCGCGGTCAGCATGATCACCGGGAGGGGTCCGGCCGCACGGATGCGTCGGCAGACCTCCAGCCCGTCCATGCCGGGCAGCATCAGGTCCAGCACCACCAGGTCGGGAGGGCGCGAGGCGGCCCGGGCCACGGCGGTGGGACCATCGGCGGCCACGTCGACGGCGAAGCCCGCCCGGTCCAGATATCCGGCGACGACCTCGGAGACGGTCGGGTCGTCGTCCACGACGAGTACGTGTTTCACACCACCGAGTGTCACACCGGCGTGCCGCTGCGACCGGTGGCGATGAGCGACGTCAGCGATCCGTAAGGACCCGACGCCCTTTATGTCTGTTTCGCGTCCGTAGGGTGAGTGAGGTGATCGAGACCTCCCCTTCCCCCGTGGACGTCGTGCTGCCCTGCCTCGATGAAGCCGAGGCCCTGCCGTGGGTGCTGGAACGCATACCGCCCGGCTGGCGGGCGATCGTCGTCGACAACGGTTCCACCGACGGTTCCCCGGACATCGCCCGCGACCTGGGCGCGCACGTCGTCCACGAGCCGCGGCGCGGCTTCGGCGCCGCCTGCCACGCGGGCCTCGCCGCCGCCACGGCGGACATCGTCTGCTTCTGCGACTGCGACGCCTCCCTCGACCCGGGACTGCTGCCGGCCGTCGTCGACCCTGTCCTGGACGGAACCGCGGAACTGGTCCTGGGCCGTCGCCGGCCCACCAGCCGAGGCGCCTGGCCCCTCCACGCCAGGCTGGCCAACCTGGAGCTTTCCCGCCTCATCCGCCGCCGCACCGGCCTGAGCCTGCACGACCTGGGCCCGATGCGAGCCGCCCGCCGCGAGGCGCTGCTGGCCCTGGGGCTGACCGACCGGCGATCCGGCTATCCGCTGCAGATGGTGGTGCGCGCCGCCGACGCCGGCTGGCGCGTGGCGGAGACCGACGTGCCCTATCGCCCGCGTACGGGACGTTCCAAGGTCACCGGTACCTGGCGCGGTACCTGGCAGGCCGTACACGACATGCGGGCCGTCCTCACGGAGCGGCCGGACGCCACCCCGGCGATCGGGACGAGCTTCGCGGGAGGCCCTCGGTGAACGCCCGTCCCACGAAGGAGGCTCCGACCACCCTGCTGGTCATCGCCAAGGAGCCGGTGCCCGGGCGGGTCAAGACCCGGCTCACCCCGCCCTACACCCCGCTGGAGGCGGCCACCCTGGCCGAGGCCGCTCTGACCGACACCCTCCACACGATGCTCCGGGTTCCGGCCCGGCGCCGGGTCCTCGTCCTCGACGGAACCCCTGGTCCCTGGCTGCCGCCCGGCTTCGCGGTCGTGCCCCAGGCGTCAGGCGGCCTCGACGAGCGGATCGCCGCCGCCTTCGCGCTCTGCGACGACGGCCCGGCGCTGCTGGTCGGCATGGACACTCCACAGCTCACCCCGGACCTGTTGGCCGCTGTCGGCCGCGGCGGGCACGACGCCTGGTTCGGCCCCGCCGCCGACGGCGGATTCTGGGCCCTGGGCCTCGCCGACCCGGCCCGCGCCGGGGCCCTCGTGCGAGGTGTGCCGATGTCCACGAACCGCACCGGCGCGATCCAGCGCCGCAGGCTCACCGAGGCGGGACTGTCGGTCGGCGACCTTCCGCTGCTGCGCGACGTGGACACCGCGGCCGATGCCGCCTCGGTGGCCGCCTGCTGCCCACCTGGTTCCCGCTTCGCCTCCGGCCTGGCCCGTCTCGCGGAGTTCGCCCGATGAGCGGCACGGCGCACGGGACGCGCACTGCCGCCGCCCGCCGGACCGATCCGCCGGAGCCGTCAGCGGCCGGAGACAACGTTCTGCACGTGACGCTGCCTCACCCGCTCCAAGGGCGCGAACACCGCGCCGGTCAGCGCACCCGCGTCGAGCCCGGGGAGCCCTGGACGGACGATCCGTACGGCCGTGCCCTGCGCGCCGGGCGTGGCCGGTTGTACCTGCGCCGCATGTCACCGGCGCCCGAAGGGGCGGTCGACCTGCTGCCCCTGGACGTGGAGCGCTTCTGCGCGGCTCCCGACGCCGCCGACACGGCCGTACTGCACCGTTGCACCGGGCCCGTGCTGGACGTCGGCTGCGGGCCGGGACGCCTGGTGGCCGCCCTGGCCGCTCGTGGCGTACCGGCCCTCGGAGTGGACGTCAGCCCGGCCGCGGTCGCCCGGACCCGCCGCCAGGGCGGAGCCGCCGTGCAACGGTCCGTCTTCGACCGCATGCCGAGAGAAGGCCGCTGGGGCACGGCCCTGCTGATGGACGGCAACGTCGGCATCGGCGGCGATCCGGCTGCCCTGCTCACCCGCCTGAGTGAACTGCTCCGCCCCGGCGGACGTCTGCTGGCCGAAGCGGCACCGCAGGACGTGGACGACCGCCTCACCGCCCGTGTCGAGGACGCCCAAGGCCGCCACGGACGCTCCTTTCCCTGGGCCCGCGTGGGCGTCACCGCCCTGCTGCACGCCGCCGATGCCGCCGGCTGGATCCTCACCGGCCGGTGGACGACCGATGACCGCCCCTTCGTGGAACTCCACCGCCCGTACGCCGGGTTCGACGCCGCATGCCCCCTGCCCGGCGAAGGAACGGACGACCAGTGACCGACACCGCCACCTCACACCGGCGGAATCCCGGGCGCTCTGTCACGCACCCCTCTGCGCGTTCCCCCGCCCGCAGAGCCCGGATCCGAGTGGCCGTGACCGCGCTTCTCCTCGCAGCACTCACCGCCGTCGTGGTCACCACACTCCAACAGGGCGACGACCGCAGCGCCCCCGGCCGCCTGCTCGGCGGATACGCCGTCGCCTGGTCCCTGTTCGCCGCCGCCGTGTGGACCGTGCGGAAGGTTCCGGCCCGGGCCGCCACCGTCCTCGTCCTGGCCGGATCGGCCGCGGTCGCACTGGCCGGGCTCACCGCGCAGCCGCGCACCAGCAACGACATGTACCGCTACGCCTGGGACGGACGGGTCCAAGCCGCAGGGATCTCCCCCTACGCCCATCCGCCCGCCGCACCCGAGCTCGAGCGCCTGCGCGACAACTGGTTGTTCCCCCCACAGGAGGACTGCAAGGGATGGGGGCTCACCCACACTGCCGGCGGCCTCTGCGTCCGCATCAACCGGCCGGCCGTCCCCACCATCTATCCGCCCGTCGCCGAGGGTTGGTACCTCGCCGTTCACACGCTGTCTCCGCCGGACAGCCGTCACAAGCCGCTCCAGATCGGCGGCGCGGCCCTGGCCTTCGGCACGACCCTGGCCCTGCTCCGTGTACTGCGCAGGCGCGGTGATCCGCAGCGGGCCCCGGCCCGGGCCGCGCTGTGGGCCTGGTGCCCGGCCGTCACCCTGGAAGCGGTCAACAACGCCCACATCGACACCCTCGGCGTCCTGTTCGTCGTGCTCGCGCTCGGCACGGCCACCGCCGGGGCCCGCCGCGGTGCGCTGCTCGGGGCAGCGATCGCCGTCAAGCTCCTGCCCGTCCTCGCCCTGCCCGGCGCACTGTCCGGGCAGCGCGGCCCTGCGCGCGTCCTGCGCGTCGTCGCGGCCGCCGTCACCGCCGTCGCCCTCGCCTACCTGCCCTACGTCGTCGCTTCGGGCGCGGGCGTCTTGGGCTACCTCCCCGGTTACCTTCACGAGGAGGGCTACGAACCCGGCCACGTACGCCGCTTCGCCCTGCTGAGACTTCTGCTGCCGGACGCCGCCGCCGGCGTGACCGCCACCGTGCTGCTCGCCTTGGTCGGCCTGTACGTGTGGTGGCGCGGGGACCCGGCCCGCCCCTGGCGCGGAGCCCTGCTGCTCACCGGCACCGCCCTGCTCCTGTTCTCCCCGAGCTATCCCTGGTACTCCCTGCTCGTCGTCGCCCTCGTGGCCATGGACGGCCGCTGGGAGTGGCTGGCGGTCACTCTCGCCGGGACCACCCTCTACCTCGCCGACCGGCTCCTGCCCGGTTTCCCCCTCCAGGCATGGGCCTACGGCACCGCTGCCATCGTGATCACCACCGGAGCGTGCCTGCACGCCGGCCTGCTACGCGGAATCCCACAGCGCCTCGGCATCCACCGGTCGTCCGGCGACGGGCGGATCGGGGTCTGACCGACGAGGCACATGCCTCGGCGTCGATCACCGGCCCGCGGCACGGTCCGCACGTGTGCGGACGACTTTGCGAGACCCACCCGGTGAGCACCGCTCCACGGCCGACTCGGCCGCCACCGGCCCGCCCATTGTCAGGGCTGTGGGGCGTTGCCCATCTCCGCGGTGAAGACCGTGGGGTCGCTGTCGAACCCGCGGACCATTTCGTGAAACTCCCAGGCTCCGGAAGCATTCCGGGTGAACTCCGCGACGGTCGCCGCGGTGGATCCGGAGACCTGCGCGAAGTCGTCCTTCAAAAGCTCCTTGTATCCCTCGACGACCAGTACGCCGGCGTTCGATACGTCACCGAAGGTCTTGGGGCCGTTGTTCTGGTGGATCGCCACGCCCACGACCACCCGTGCGAAGGAGGAAGCGAGGCGATCGAGCTCGAGGGTCATGACTTCGACGTAGCCGAAACCCTGACCGGTCCGGCTGTGCCGGCCCATGTTGATGGTGCCGTCCGGTGAGCGGCTGTCGAAGTGGACGACGTACACGGGCCGGCCGTAGGGGTCGTCCGCCGAGTAGGTCGTGGCGATGATGTCGAGATGGTGAGACGGCTGGTTCCAGGGACTCGGGTCCCACTTGAGCCGTACCTCGGCCTTGCCCACACCCTGATTGTCGCTGTTCACCGGATTGCTGCCTCTCCCGAGTCACGTCACCACGGGATGGCCCCGCATGGTCAAGTATGGCCGTCGGTCGACCTGTTGAAGCCGGTGGACTCCTTCGTCTCGGTGTGACCGTCCGGAGACGGCTCGGCACGTTCCGGGTCCGCACGTCGTCCTTCCGATTCTCGACGGGCCGGTGACGGCTTCATGGCGGCGAACCGGCGTGCGGGCACTCATGAATCCTGCCGGGATCCGGCAATGCGCGGCCGGCGTCGGATCGTGCGGCATGAATCGCGCCGAGCACGGCGGATGGTTCCGGTGCCCTCGTCGTGGCTGTCTGCTTCTGGCTCCTGGCCGCCGTGGGCGTCCCGGCAACCGGTCCGGAGGCCGCGCACACGGCCAATGAGAGTGGCCGCTCCGCCACTCAGGGACCAGGCGAGTACCGTCAGGGTGCGCTGGCTTCGTGCGCCGTGCAGCATGGCGCTGTGGCTGATCTGCTGTGGGATGACGTGAGCTGCTTGTTCGACCCTGACTTGATGGGGTCGTTGCCCGACGTGCGTGTTCCGAGTACCTCGGTGGACGACTGGCAGGAGCTCCTCGATCTCGTCGCGGAGAAGGGCTGGAAGTGCCAGTACTCCGAGGGGGAGAGGGTGCTTCCGGTGCCCCGGGCAGAGGCCGTGCTGTCCTACCCGGCGGATACCGAGTGCAGGGATCTGCGGGTCTGGCCGGCTGCCGATGTGTTGGTGATCTTCCGTTTCCGTGCCGAGGATGAAGTCGACTTCGACGTGGATCTGCGGGAGTTGCAGGGTCAGGAGCGACTTGATGTGTTCTGCGGCTTTCTTCGCGAGATCGGGCGGCGGTTGGGCAAGCCGGTGCTGATGGACCCCGAAGGCGACTATGGCCATCCGGTACTCGGCTTCGATGTCGAGGCCGATCGGGTCGTCGTACACACGGACCCGCCGGTCACGTGACGGGGACCGACAGCCGAGGTGCGTTGAGGGTTCCATCGCGCCGCATCGCGAACAGGATGTCGGCCCGGCACCTGGCGAGGCACAGCGGCAGGTGGTCGGCGGCAGGGAAGGTGCTGCCGTCGCCGACCTTGACCAAGATCCTGGCTCCAGGCCTGACGCCGACGCCCGGCATCGCGGTCAGAATGTCGGAGGTTCGGCCAGGCCACACCTCCATGATCGGCTGAGGTCGCGCAACCGCACACGCATGGGGCCTGCGCCGTTACTCCGCGGGCAGGGCGAGCGCCACCTTGCCGGTGGTGCGGCCGTCGAGAAGGTGCCGGACGGCTGCGGCAGTCTCGGCGAGCGGGAAGACACGGTGCACTACAGGCGTGAGCGTGCCCGCGTCGATGAGAACGGTCAGGTCGCGCAGCCCATCGGCGTGCTCGGAGGAGATGAAGGTGCCCAGGTGCTGTCCGGTGAACGGGGACAGCATGTGTGCGCGCAGCTGCCGGTCGGTGCCGCCGAGCCAGCGGCCCTCCGTTTCACCACCGGTGATCACCAGCCTGCCGCGGGGCGTGAGGGCCCGGCGCAGATCCCGCAGACCACGCCGGCCCGCTATGTCGATGATGGCGTCGTAGCGTCGCGGGGCGGCAAGGAAGTCCTCGCGCGTGTAGTCGATCACGTGGTCGGCGCCCAGGGCTCGTACGGCGTCGAGTTTGGGGGTGCTTGCGACGGCGGTGACCCGGGCGCCGAAGGCGTGGGCGAGTTGGACGGCGAAGGTGCCCACACCGCCGGCGGCTCCCGTGATCAGGACCCGCTGGCCTTCTTGGATCTTGGCCCTGTCGCGCACTGCCTGGAGTGCGGTGAGCGCGCTGACGGGCACCGTCGCCGCCTCCTCGAAGGTGAGTCCTGGCGGCTTGGCGGCGATTCTGTCGGGACGGGTGGCGGCGTACTCGGCGAACGCGGCCACTGCCGTGCCGTAGACGTCATCGCCGGGCGCGAAGCCGGTCACTTCGGCGCCGACCGCTTCGACGACACCGGCGATGTTGCGGCCGGGATTGGGGAGCCGCGGCCTGCGCAGGCCGCTCACAGGCCGGACCGCGTACGGCAGGCCGGCCATCATGTGCCAGGTGCCCCGGTCCACACTGGAGGCGCGCACACGTACCAGCACCTCGGTCGGCTCGATGCCGGGCCGAGCGAGCCGCCCCGTGCGCAGCACGGCTTCCGGCTCGGCGCCGTAACGCTCCTGTACGACTGCCGCCATCGTCGTGGTCTCGTCGGCGGTCGCGATCCGCTCACTCATGTTCCGCATGGTTCCTGCTCCCACTCGTGTCGGTCGCATACTTACGCCGTAAGTGCAGCACTTACGGCGTAAGCTTGTCAATGCTGGGAGACCGAGAGGAAGTGATGTCCACCGTGACCCGACGTACCGGTCGGCAGGCGACCCGCGAGACGCTCACCCGGCAGCGGGTGCTGCATGCCGCAGTCGAACTCGCCGACGCCGGCGGCCTGGAGACGCTCAGCATGCGCAAGCTCGGTGAGGCCGTCGGAGTCGAGGCAATGTCCTTGTACAACCACGTGGCCAACAAGGAGGACCTGATCGACGGCATGGTCGACCTGGTGTTCGCCGAGGTCGAGCTGCCCGCGCCGGGTGACGGATGGCGACAGGCCATGCGGCAGCGGGCCGTTTCCATGCGTCTCGTGCTGTCCCGCCACCGCTGGGCCATCGGGCTGATGGAGTCGCGGTCCACTCCCGGCCCAGCCACCCTGCGTCACCATGACGCCGTTCTCGGCTGCCTGCGCGAGAGCGGTTTCTCCCTCGCGCTGACTGCCCACGCCGTGTCGGTTCTCGACAGCTACATCTACGGGTTCGCCCTGCAGGAGAAGGCCTTGCCCTTCGACTCTCCGCAGGAGACCGCCGAACTGGCGGATTCCATCATGAGCGGTTTCGGCGATGGTGAGTACCCCCATCTGACCGAGATGGCGACCACACACGTCATGCGGCCGGGGTACGCCTTCGGCGACGAGTTCGAGTTCGGGCTGGACCTCATCCTCGACGGCCTCCAGCAAGCGTCGAGTTGACGGGCGGGCGGTGTACCGGCCGCATCCGGTTCGTCGTCGTGTCGAAGTGGTGAGCCGCTGCCGGAAACGGCACGCTCAAGAACCGTTGCCGCCGCGGCCGAGGTCCTTCAGGAACTGTCGCTGGTCTTCCAGGAATCCGTTCACGAAGAGCGAGCGGGGGGAGAAGAGTGCGGTGAGCGTGGTCTTGACGTCCGACTGCTCGACGGACTGTTTGAGCATCGAATGGGACCCGTGAGGGTAGCGTTCGACCGTCAATGCCCTGCCGGGGTCCAGCATTTCGCGGTAGACGCGCTCCGTGTCGGCGGTGTCCACGTTGATGTCATGGCCCGCGAGGGTCAGCAGCACCGGTATGCCGCGCAGGGCGCGCAGATCTTGCGTGGCGTCCGCGGTGTAGTTCTTGGAGATGAAGCCCCAGCGGTCGGCGGTCATGCCGTCCGTGTCACCGCGCGTCGCCTTCACGTACTCCTCGAAGGTCGCGTGCCGCGCGAGCAGTCGGCGGGTGGTATCGCTCTTGGCGATCGCGGCCTTGGTGCGGGCTGCCGACGCGCCGTCGGCGCGTAGTTCGGCGAGGAGATTGTGGCGGCCCTGCCGGAGCCAGTTGATTGCGGGGGAGACGGCGATGACGAAACTCACCGGGGTCTTGGCCGCGATCTTCGGCAGGACCCAGCCCGCCTGACTGGCGCCCCAGAGCCCGATGCGGTCGGCGTCGATGTCCGGGCGGGCACGCGCCCAGGCGATTGCGGCGGCTGCTTCGTCGGCCCGGTCGTCCATGGACTGGTCCAGCCAGTTGCCAGGTGCGCCTGCGACGCCGGGCTTGTCCCATGACAAAGAGGCGTAGCCGGCCTTGGCGTTCGCTTCCCACAGGGGCTTGTACCCGTCGTCGTGGGTGGCGTCGATGGGGCCGTCGCCGTGGACGTAGACGACCAGGCCGTAGGACTTGCGGCGGTCCTTGGGGGTAGCCAGTACGCCGGTGAGGGTGTGGCCGCCATGGCGGATCGTGACCCGCTGCTCGTCGAAGTCGTAGGAGTTCTGCCACAGCACCACACCGGCGAGCCCAGCCGTCAGGACCAGGACGGTGACGAGTGACCACACGGTGATGCGGAGCCCGCGCCGTCGGGGCTGGGTCTTCGGACACATGGGACGGCCGCCTCTGTTCGGGTGTGCGCAGGGATCTCAAACTATCATTGTGAGAACGATCGTAGTGAGTCTGATAGATTGGATGCCGGTTTCCGAGGCGAGGGGAGGGGCGGCATGGGACTGGAGGAGGCAGACCCCGGGATCGGGCCCGTGATCGTCCAGCGAGGTGTTCCGGTGGGATCCGAGTGGCGGGCGGCCGAGCTGTACTGGGACGCCTTCGGCCGAAAACTCGGTCCCGCGCTGAACCCGCCGGGCAAGGCGGTGGCCTTCATCGCCGCCCATCTGAACGCCGACCGTGCGGTCTGTGCGATCTCCGGAGGGCAGCTCGTCGGCCTCGCCGGCTACCAACTCGACGGGCGGGCGCTCACCGGGGGGTCGGCCTTGGCCGTGCTGCGCACGTACGGATACCTGGGAGGGCTGTATCGACTCCTGCTCCTCGCCCTGTTCGAACGCCGGCCGGCCCCCGGGCAGCTCGTCATGGACGGCATCGCCGTCGACCCGGACGCGCGCGGCCGCGGTATCGGAAGCCTGCTCATCGAGGAAGTGACAGCCGTCGCGGCCGAGCAGCACTGCAGGGAGATCAGACTGGACGTGATCGACACGAATCCGCGCGCCAGGGCCCTGTACGAGCGGCGCGGTTTCACGGCCGTGCGGACCGAGCACACGCCCTGCCTCCGCGGACCGCTGGGGTTCGGCGCGGTGACCACCATGCACCGCCCTGTCGAGGCGGACGAGCCGAGAGGACTGTGCGCGCCGTGACCGACCACGTCGAGATTCCCACCCGCATGCTCGTCCACGCGCTGATCCGGGAGGACGGCACGGTCAGCGCGAACGACCTGTACACCGTCGCCGCCACCCTCGGCATGAGTGACCAGCAGGTACGACTGTGCGTCAAACGCCTCGTGGCCGAGAGCCGGTTCACCTCCCAAGGCCGCGGTCGTAAAGCAGTGCTGCACGCCACGGACGACACGACACAGGCCCTGGCCCCCAACGCGGACTTTCTGCGGCTCGCCTTCCGTCAGGATGCCGGGCTCGCCCCCTGGGACGGCGTCTGGCACCTGGCCGCCTTCGCCGTGCCCGAATCGGCGCGCACGGCCCGGGACGCCCTGCGCGAGACGCTCGTCCACCTCGGTGGCGCCCCGCTCCAGGGCGGACTGTACGTCTGCGCCAACGCTTGGGAGCCGTACGTCGAAGAAGCGGCGCACCGCCTTGGCGCCCACAGTGCGCTCACCCTCCTCAGCACGACGGATCTACGCAGGGGCGACACCCAGGATCCTGCCGAACTCGTTCGCCGCCTGTGGCCCCTGCAGGAGATCGCCGACCGTTACCACCGCCTCAGCCGCATCGCTCGACCCCGCCTCGACCGGCTCACCGGCTCCGCCGAGCCCTCCCCGTCCGCCCTGCTCACCATCGCTGTCGAGCTGGCGGCCGAACTCACCCGCGCCATGGAGCCCGACCCGCTGCTGCCGCCTCAGCTGCTGCCCCCGTCCTGGCCCGGTAGCCAGGCTCGGGAGCTCGTCGCCCGGTGCTGGGCGGCGCTGTCCGAACGTGACCACGGCGAAGCCAGGCCGACCCTCTTCCGTCATTACGCCGACATCACCCGAGAAGCGGCGGACCGGGCCACGCGCTGAGGACGCGACAGACCGCGCCGCTCATGCCTGCCGGACGAGATGGCTGCCGGCCCGCAGGGTGCGCACGACCTCGCGTCGCGGACGGAGTCCCGGCCGTCAGCGCCCACGACAGTCGGGGCATCGAAGTCGCAGAACAGGGGGGTGTCCCCACCCTCGACCGACCCGTTGCCCGGATGGTGAGGCAGGCTTCGGGCAACGAGGCTGCATGCATACGGATCCACCGAGCAAAAGGGAACCCTCTGTGTTCAGCTTCCAGCCGCCGCGCCGCCCTACCACCCGTGCCGCCGCAGTCGGCGCTCTCGCAGCCGTGGCCTGCGCCACCGTCATGGTCGGCAGCGCCGGAGCCATCGTCAACGGAGCGGACTCCACCGAGAGCTACCCGTTCATGGCGGTCATACCGGCGTCGGCCCCGGACCAGGGTCTGCACGACGGGAACTGCGGGGCATCGCTGATCGATCCGCAGTGGGTGCTGACGGCGGCTCATTGCGTCAAGGGTGAGGGTCTCAAGCTGGCCGGCATCGTGCGGGTCGGCAGTGACCACCGCAAGTCCGGCGGCACCGTCCGGAAGATCGACCGGACCTTCGTCCATCCCGGCTATACGAACGGAGAGAACAAGGCTGCCAACAAGAACGACATCGCGTTGATACGACTGGATCACCCGGTCACCCGGCAACCCGTCAGGATTGCCGAGCAGGCAGCACCGCCTGGCACTCAGACCCGGCTTCTGGGCTTCGGCACCACCGTTGACACCGAGTTCACGTTCCCGGACCGGCTGCAGGAGCTGAGCACCCGCAGGGGCGCCGCATCGGAGTGCGCACCCGGCTACGCGGACCGGACCCGGCTGTGCACGATCTCCACCGTGCCCAGGGCGATGGCGTGCTTCGGGGACTCAGGGGGACCGCAGGTCCAAAAGGGACGGGACGGCCGCTGGGAGTTGATCGGCGTCACTTCGGGGCCCGGCGCCCCGAAGGTGCCGTGCTCGCAGGGCCCCGGCCTCTACACGAGTGCGCCCGCCTACAGGGGCTGGATCGACAAGACCATGAAAACCAACAGCGCAACGGCGGGTGTGGCCGACGGCTCCGACCTCGCCGAGACCGGTGCGAACGACAACACCGCAGGGATCGCAGTCATGGCCGCCGCGCTGCTCGCCGTCGGTGGCGGCACCGCCCTCGCAGTACGCCGTCGAACGGCCCGCCACGCCGCCTGAGCGAATCCGCCGCAACGCCAGGGCGGCCACCCTCGCCAGCGGCTGCGCACCGGGGAGCTGCGGGACGTCGAGATCCTGGCCGGCGCCGCGCTCCACCCCGGTGATCCATGGTCTTCCGCCCAACGTGATGTCGGCTGCTCGGCAGAGTGTGATGCCACGGCTGTGTCACCAGTGCGGAGCGGGCCGAAGCTCTGTGAACGCGGTGGCTTACACCTCCTTGTGAGGGGCACTTGGTTTCTGCTTGACGCTGCGATGGAGATGCGCGGCGTCAGATGGGGTTCCAGTGCCCGTCGGTGGATGGGTTGTGAGGGGAGAGGTATCACCATGATTCTTCCGGCGGAGAAGCAACTGCGCGCGGTGCTGGCCCGGTTCGCCCAGGCACGCATCGAGCACGACGTGCGCCCCACCGGGCGCACCAGCCGGGCACTCGAAGACTCCACGTACACGCTGTGCGTCATGACCGGATCGCGCACCGCCGAGCAGGCTCTGCTGGCGGCCGATGCGTTGCTTGAGCAGTACGCGGTGGGCCGTGAGAGCGTCACCCAGAAGGACGAGACGCTGGCTGCGTAGGGCGGGCAACCGGGTCTGCTCCCTCACGTCGGCACGCGGTCGCCGGCCAAGGTCGTACTCACCGCCATGACCGGCTCGTAGTGACGTCGGGCAACCGGCCCGGCCCACGACCTCGCACGGCACGAAGCACCCCGGTGCACGGGGCCTTCGTCGTGCACCGGGGTGCGCTGATCGTGCGCGGGCTCGCGGCAAGGCAGTCCCGCAAGCGGCTCGGCGGCGCCCGCGTGGTGAGTACGGGCGCCGCCGGAGCGACATAGAGGGCGAGGAAAGCGAAGGAACTTGTTTCAGGAAAGGAGTGAGAAGGAAGTCCCTTCATGGCCTCGCCGACGGTAACGCTAGCACTCAGCCCGGGATCAGGTCGCGCAGGTTTTCGAGGGTGACGACCCGGGAGCCCGCGGGGAGCCTCTCGGGGCGTGCGAGCCCGATGTACGTGACCGGCTCGTCCAGGACAGTCTCCTCGTCCCACAGCTCGACGGCCGTGGCGCCGTCGGACATCAGGTCGACCAGGTAACGCACCGTCAGGTACTCGTGTTCCACGAGGGCACGCACCACCTTGGACACCGACATCTGGTTCTCCTCCACCCGGTTGGCCGACGAGATGCCCCTCAGGTACAGGTGCAGCCACTTCGCGCGCCACCGGCCGTCGTCCTCGCGCCGGAACACCAGTGGCAGCGCCACTCGGCCCACCCCGCGCAGCTCCGATTTCATCCGCACCGTGCGCGGCTCGAACGGCCGGCCCTTCTGCTCGCCGTCGCGCACCATGAAACCGAAGAACGACTCCTCGGTTTCCTCGAAGCCCTCGCCGGCGTAGATGTTGACCTGCGGAACGATGAAGGTGCTGCGCACCCGGTCAAGGGAGAGGTCGATGAATTCCGAGGCCCCGTCGGGCGCCTCGGTGACATCGCCCGAGTGCTTGCCCCCGACAGCCTTGAGGGAGGTGTAGGAGAGCCAGGAATCGGTGCTGTAGTCGGTGTGGAGAAGCAGGGCCGAGAGATCGTAGTCGGTTCGCTTCTCGGTCTGCTTCCAGTACACGAAGAAGCGCAGATGCTCGCCGTCGACCGCCGAGATCGAACCGCGCGGCAGTACACCGAGCCCGGCCGCGGTCGCCCTGCCGCTGAGCGGGAGCGCCACGTCGAGGACATCGGGGTCGAGCAGCAGCCGGCCCGGTGCCGGGAGCCTGCGGCGCATCTCGGCGTCGAGGGCGGTGATCAGGCGGTCGCGGTCGGCGGCGGGTACCGGCGGCCGGGCGTCGGGAGCGACCCAGCCGCGGCCTCGGCGGTTGACGAAGATCCGGGGCCGGTCGCTCGCCCGCTCCCGGTTCTGGAAGTGTTCGCGGACGGACAGCACGACCCGGCCGGAGACCTCGGGAGCCATCTCCACCGCGGCGGCCACCACCGCGTCGCGCTCCTCCTGGTCGGCGGCAATACGCAGCAGAAGGTCCAGCGCGCGGAACAACTTGCCGGGAGCGGACTTCAGCAACTGCACGGCACCTAGGACGTCGGACGCGTCGAGCAGCTTCTCGAAGCGGCTGTCGAAGGACCGCGCCTCCTTCTCGCCCCGGGCCACGGCGAACACGTCGGCCGCGCTCGGCCACTGCGGGTATTCGTGCGGGTGAAGGCGCTCTCCGAGTCGCTTGAACGGCTCGCGGTAGGCGTGTACGTCGGCCAGCTTGGCGGGGTTCGCCGCGACCAAGGCATCCAGGCCCGCGAGCAGCTTGCGGCGCACCGATCGGGGGAGGCCCCGGAACCGGGTCGGTTCCTGCAGCGTCACGTCGCCGCCCGAAAGCGCGCAGGCCAGCCGCAGCACATCGACGACGGTGTCGAGCATGAGGTCCGCGCCGACGGCAAGACGTGCCTCGTTGACGATCGCGCGGTTCTCCCTGACCGGGATCGACTCCGGCTGGGGTCCGAGTGCGCACCGCTCCGCGAGGACCTTGAGATCGCCCAGGTGGTCATCGCCCAGTGGCGTCGTACTGCCCGCGAGGGCCAGGTACAGGTCGGTGAGCTCGTCGTCCAGGTCGCGCCCGAGGTGCAGGACGGTCACCCGGTCGCCCGCCGAGGCGATCAGCTCGTCCTGCGCTGCGAGCATCTCCTCGTAGGTGTGCTGGTAACGGCCGTACGTGGGCAGGCTGAGCAGGTCCAGCACTCCGTGCGCCAGCTGCGTCAGTACGTTCCCGCGCGACGCGTCGTCGGCGAGCGCCTTGGTCACACACCGCATCCAGAACTCTTCGGTGTCCGGCACGTTCGCCGGGAAGTCGATGAAGTACGAGTTGTGCCGCACGTGGTCGCCGACCATCTCGCTCACGGTACGCAGCGTCCGCTTGGCGGTGTGGACGACGGCGGCCTCCGACAGCCCGGACAGCCGTTCCAGCGCCTCCGCCGAGAGCTTGAAGCCGACGGAGGCCAGCGTCGCGTCGAACTGCCGCGCGGCGGTGGCGCCTTCTCCGGCGGAGCCCTTGGGGGAGGGGATGCGATGGGTGTGTCGGATGACCAGTGATTCCAGACCGTGCGCCATTCGGGGATGATCGCAGATCTGTGCGAACCGACGCGCGGGGTTTCCTGGACGCACCCTGCTTCCTCCGGGCTGTTCGTCCGGAGGGTTCGTCGGCCGGCCGGCGTCAGGCGAAGGGCTCGTAGCAGTCGTAGTTGCGCTCAGCGACGATCTTGCCGTCCCGGAATTCGAGGAAGGGCCGCGATGTGCGTGCGTATGACATGGCCGGCGGGCAGGTGGCCGAAGCCGGAGGCCAGTGGGCCGGACCCTCTGACCTCCAGCGCGACCTGGTCGCCGGAGGCCACCGCCCGGTCAGGCACATCGTGGCGGCCGGGCGCAAGGGGCCGCGGTGGGAGAGGTTCTGGCTGCGCTGAGGGAGGCCGCTCCAGCCGTACGGCGCCTGAGGCGGCGGCGTGAACCCGTTCGCCGCGACTCGGCAAGTACAGGGTGTGAACACCCACCACCATCCTGACACCCACCGACCCCACCGACGGACGGACTGTCCATGACCGACCCGGCCGGCGGCGACGCCGAGCTCATCGCGGCCTCACTCGAGGAACCCGAGCGTTTCGCGGCGCTCTTCGACCGTCACGCCCCGGCGATCCACCAGTACGTCGCCCGACGGCTCGGACGGGACGCGGCCGACGACGTCACCGCCGAGACGTTTCTGACGGCCTTTCGGATACGTGCCCGGTTCGACCCGGCACGCGCCGGCGTCCGGCCCTGGCTGTACGGCATCGCCGCCAAGCAGATCGGCCGGCACCGCCGGGAGGAGGTCCAGGCGCTGAAGCTGCTCGCCCGCACCGGTCACGACCCGGTCGCCGACAGCTGGACCGACTCCGCCGACGACCGCCTCGTCGCCGAGGCCGCCGCCCGCCCACTGGCCGGGGCGCTGGCTCATCTCTCCGCGGGCGACCGGCACGTCCTGCTGCTCTACGCCTGGGCCGACTTCGGCTACCAGGAGATCGCCGAAGCCCTCGGCATTCCCATCGGCACCGTCCGCTCCCGACTCAACCGCGCCCGTAGGAAGCTGCGCACCGCAACCGGCGCGGCCGACGGCTCCCTGATCGAAGCTCGCATACACGAAGGCGACCCCGCATGAACGAGCTCTCCGAATTCCGCGGCCTGCGCGCCGACGCCCCCCTTCCCGACGCCGACCGGCTCGCCGCGCCGCGGGCCCGGCTCACCGCGGCGTTCCGGCAGGAGACCCGCCCTGAGCGCGCCGCCCTTCCCAGGCGCCGGATGATCCTGGTCGGTGCCGCCACCGCGGGGGCCCTCGCCGTGACCGCCGGGATCGTCACCACCCTGCCCGAGGACAGCACCCGCGCCTCCGCGGGGAGGGGCCCCCAGGTGCTGTCGGCAGGCGCCTCCGCCGACGCCCTCGAACTGGCCGCCGCGACCGTCGAGAAGCACGACGGCACCGAGCCCGGCCCGAAGCAGTGGGTGTACGAGAAGAGCACCGTGTTCGTCCAGGGCAAGCCGCAAAGCAGCGAGGAGTGGACCCGCTGGGACGGCACCGGACACGCCAATCTGCCCGGCATCCCCCCGGCCGGTGACATCTCGGACTTCGACCCGGACGAGCTCCAGGTCTGGTACGGCCCCAACCAGGAGGCCAAATGGAAGAAGGAGGGCTACGACGACCGCTCCCAGCGGCAGTTCTACCGCTTCCTGGCCACCCTGCCGAGCGATGCCGACCGCATGATGAAGCGCATCCGCGAGGAGCACGCCATCGACTCCATCAAGGGGGAGACGCGCGCACAGCGCGACTGGCGGGAGATCGACGTCCTGTACCGGTCGGTGCTGATCCCGCCGAACGTCCAGGCGGGCCTGTTCCGGGCTCTGGCGAAGATCCCCGGCGCCCGGGTGACGACCGGCGTGAAGGACCCGCTCGGCCGCGCGGCGATCGGCGTGAGCGTGACCTACGCCGAGAAGACACCCTCGGGCTGGCAGGGCAAGCAGGAGATCTTCTTCGATCCCGAGAGCTACGCCTACCTCGGGCAGACCCGGGACGACAGGGAGATGGTCAGCGCCCGCGCCGCCTGGGGCGTCGTCAACAAGCCCGGCGCCCGCCCCTGAGCACCCGCGAGGGGCGCCCGGTGTGACACCGGGCGCCCCTCGTCGTCGTACCGGCTGCTCTGGGTCACCGCGTCCGAGGCCTGGGACTTCCGTGGGCGCTTTACGCCCGCGCCAGGACTCCGAGACCAGGCGGCGCAGGGCCGTGAAGGCTCGGGCCGCCGCTCGACGATCCGGGCTCTGCGCCCTGTGGTCATGGGCCTGCCGTACCAGCGCGAGGCCGGTCGGGCTCGCCCCGACGACCAGCTGTCCGCCGTCATGGCCGGGTCTCGTCCGTGACGCGGCACCCATCCGGGGCGCCGTCCCGTGTCGCACCCTCGGCTTCCGGCGTGTCCGTCTCCGCGTGATCCCGACTGCGCGAGGAACGGGCCGGTCATGGCGAGCATGCTGTGTCGACGACGACAACCGCACCGCACCCGGTCCCGCCCGAGGCCGCCCTTGCAATCCCGCGATCCGGTTCCACCGCTTGCTGAGCTCCACACGCTCGTACGCATTGATGTTCCGCGCGATGGCGAACCGGCGGCGCATCTCCTCGTCAGGGAAGATCAGCGGGTTCGTCGAGAGGCCGGGCACGGTCACCGGACACCTTGTCGATCCACCGCGCCGAAGGACTGCTGCCGTCAGAGGCGGTGCACCGGAACCACCCGCCCTTGCTCAGGTCCCACCGAGCAGAACCACGAGCACGCTACGGAGCCTCATCTTCCGTATAAGGCCTCTCATGTGGCGGCATGTCGCATCACCCCGGGGGAAGCCGAAATGTCCCAGAGACGCACTCTCGCACCCCGGAGGAACATCGATGACCCGACGGAACGCGCCGCAGCAATCAGAGCTCGGAAAGCTCGAACCCGGCACCAGACAACGCGCCCAGTTGCCCAGTCGGATCGCTGACATCGCCTGGACCGCGCTGTGGGTCCTCGTCGCCCTGTGGGCGGTCTGGGCCTCCGTGGGCGTCGTGCGCGGGGTGACGGCGTGGAGCTACTGCGTCGGAGCCTGGGTGCTGCTGGCCGTCGCCCTGGCCATGCGGGTCGTGGTCGCCCGCCGCCGGGCCCGGACCTAGGCAAGGGGGTAGCTCATGGAGCACGTCAACTCCTATCTCGGCAAACACCTGTGGCTCCAATACCTCCTGTCTGTCCTTGTCGCCAGCGCCGTGGTCTGGCTGTTGTTCCCGGGGCGCTCGCTCGTCTCGGTCGTGCCCCGCATGGCCGTCGCATCCCTCGGCAGCGCCGTCGTTCTGCTGGTCGTGCGGAGGAAGGAGAAGCGCGCCGCCGGTGGCTCAGCGGACGACCTCGTGTCGCTGGACGGGATGTTGCGCCGGGGTGAGGCACCCAGCGATCCGCAGACGCGGCAGGCCATGCGCGACCTGGTCGATCAACGTCTGCACCGCACCCGCCACCGTATCGCGGCCCAGATCGTCCTCGCCGTCATGTGGTCCACCCTCGTGATCCTCATGGCCCTCACCGCGGGCCTGCGCCAGACCCTCGGCATGGCCGTGGTGGCCGGAGCCTTCCTGACCTGGCTCGTTCTGTACGGCAACCTCCAGCACCGACGCCTGCACACCATGCGCGAGATACTTCAGACGCATAACTGATCCTTACACCCGATGTGCATGGCTCTGGCAGGACGGGCGCAGGCATCGCCGCGCCTCATCGGGGGAAGCAGCCCGCAACACATCTGACGACCATGCGGGCCCGACCACGGCACGGTGCCCTCACACCCCTGACGCCTGCCGGGTGCCGAGGGAGCGGCGTCGTGAGAGCTTGATGGCAACCGTGCCCGAAAGCCATATGCAGGGATTCGTCTGGTGCAGCCGGGTACCCGGCGCCGGATCTCGGAGCACCCCTACCGATGTGGCCGCACCGGCCTTGGCCGGTCTGAAGCAGAGGACGATAGAGATGAGTGGGCCCAATCCCATCAGGCGGGCGGCGGACAAGGTGACCGAAGCCATCCAGGGCGGAGCTGGACCGGAGGAGGGAATCCCCGGGAAGCCGGCCCCACAGTCCCCGAGTGTCGCGGAGCCGGTGGAGCCGCGCGAGCCCCTGCCGCCGAAGCCGGACCAGAGCGGGCCGGACACGATGTCGCCCACAGGACAGGCGACCGGTGCGGCCCAGGCCCGTATGGCCCAGTCGGGCGCCTACCTGACAGACGCGCAGGGGACACGGCTGTACGACACCGACCACTCGCTCAAGGCCGGCCCGCGCGGGCCGGTGCTGTTGCAGGACCATCACCTGCGCGAGAAGGTCATGCACTTCGACCACGAGCGCATCCCCGAGCGGGTCGTGCACGCCCGCGGCGCGGCGGCGCACGGCGTCTTCAAGAGCTACGGCACCGCGGCGTCCGTGACGAAGGCGGCGTTCCTGGCCGAGGGCGCGGAGACGCCGGTGTTCGTGCGCTTCTCGACCGTGCTGGGATCCAGGGGCTCCGCCGACACGGTGCGGGACACGCGCGGGTTCGCGACGAAGTTCTACACCGAAGAGGGCGTCTTCGACCTGGTCGGCAACAACATGCCGGTCTTCTTCATCCAGGACGCCATCAAGTTCCCGGACATCATTCACGCCGGCAAGCCGCACCCGGACCGGGAGATCCCGCAGGCGCAGAGTGCGCACGACACCTTCTGGGACTTCGTCACCCTGCACACCGAAGCCACCCACCACACCCTGTGGAACATGTCCGACCGGGGCATCCCGCGCTCGTACCGGATGATGGAAGGCTTCGGCGTCCACACTTTCCGCCTCGTGGCCGCCGACGGTTCCACGACACTGGTGAAGTTCCACTGGAAACCGAAACTCGGTGTGCACTCCCTGGTGTGGGAGGAGGCACAGATCGCAGGTGGCGTCGACCCCGACTTCCACCGCCGCGACCTCGCCGACGCCATCGAAGCAGGTGCCTACCCGGAGTGGGAGCTGGGCATCCAGACCTTCCCGGACACCCCGGAGCAGACCTTCGAGGGCATCGACCTGCTCGACGCGACCAACCTCGTTCCCGAAGAGCTCGCCCCCGTACAGCCGATCGGGCTGCTCACCCTCAACCGCAACCCGTCGAACTACTTCGCCGAGACCGAGCAGGTCGCCTTCCACGTCGGTCACCTCGTGCCCGGCATCGACATCACCGACGACCCGCTGCTCGCGGGGCGACTGTTCTCGTACCTGGACACCCAGATCACCCGGCTGGCAGGCCCGAACTTCCCGCAGATTCCCATCAACCGGCCGCACTCGCCGGTCAACGACATGCTGCGGGACGGCTTCCACCAGGACGCCGTGCATCGGGGCGTCGCTCCGTACCGGCCCAACTCGCTCGACGGGGGCTGCCCGTTCCTGGCGGGAGCGGACACCGGGGCGTACATCGAGACACCGGTACGGGTGCCGGAGGCGACGAAGGTCCGTGAGGCGCCCGAGTCGTTCTCCGATCACTTCAGCCAGCCGCGCCGTTTCTGGCTCAGCATGAGCGCGGTGGAGCGCGAGCACATCATCGGCGCCTACACCTTCGAGCTCGGCAAGTGCTACGAGCAGGCCGTAAAGGAACGGGCGCTGCAGGTGCTGGCCAACATCGACGCCGAGCTGGCCGCCCGGGTCGCCGAGGGCCTCGGCCTGCCGGCACCCGAGCCCACTGTGGCGCCGGCTGACGTCGAGCCGAGCCCGGCGCTGTCCCAGGTCGGGCAGTCCTGGCCCACCGACGGCCGCCTCATCGGCATCGTCACCGGCCCGGACGGGGATCTCGACGGCGTGCGCGCGGTGCGCGACGCGGTACTCGGCGCGGGCATGGTGCCGCTGGTCATCGCCCCCACCGGCGGCAAGCTCGGCACGGGCGACGACGCGGTCACCGTCCAGCGGACCTTCGTGACCGCCCGGTCCATCGAGTTCGACGCCCTGCTGGTGGCCGCGGCACCCGCCGCCGGCAGCGACGCCTACGGCTCCCGCGACGCCAAGGCCCTGCCCACCGGTCCGCCGGGAGCCGTCGACCCGAGGGTGAACCTGCTGCTGTCGGAGGCGTTCCGCCACGGCAAGGCGATCGGCGCCTGGGCGGGCGGGGACGCAGCGCTCGAGGCGGTCGGGATTCCCACCGACGCGCCGGGCGTCGTGGTCGGACAGAACGGCACCTCCGTACTGGAGCAGTTGCAGGAGCTGATGTCCAAGCACCGTGCGTGGGAGCGGTTCGGCACGACCGCCTGATGCGGCGGGGATAGGAAAGGGGACGGTCACCGCTCGGGCCGTCCCCGTCCCGTCCCGCCCCGCACAGAACTGCTCCGGTGGCTTGCGCGCATGCAGCGCCATGCGCCGGGCTGGACGCGCGGAAACCCGCTTGTGGCCGTTCCCGCGTCCGCTGGGATGCAGGACGACCTTGGTCCAGCCCTCGCCACGGGCGTCGAAGTGCTCGTAGGCGGCGGGGGCCTCGTCCAGGCCGAGTGCGTGCGAGACGACCAAGCTCGGCCTCGCCTTCTCGCCGGCGATCAGATCCCGCAGCGCCCGGTTGTCCTTCTTCACCGGCGCCTGCCCCGGGCCCATGCGCTGGCCCTTGAACCACATCATGCCGAAGTCGATCGGGGCCTTGCCCAGCGCCTCCAGCTCCCCCTGGGCCTCCTCGCTGCCGGGGTTCCGGGGACGGAACACGCCCACCACGCCGATGTCGCCCGTGAACCTGGCCGAGCCGATCGGATCGGCATGCCGCAGGTCGGGCTGTGCTCAGGGCGAAGAGAGGCTCCCTCGGTGTGGCGGCGGGCGCCCGGGCCTGCGGGCGATGCGGTCAGGGAATGCGGATCCACCCGGCTCGGTGAACGCGACGTCCACCGCCGCCCCACGTGAGCCGTGTCTCACCTGGGCAGCGCCTCTTGGCTATGCAACGAGTTGCATATGAGGATCACGGTATGGCGCTCGAGCACGCGATCCTCGTCTCCCTGCTGGAGAAGCCGGGCTCCGGCTATGAGCTGGCCCGGCGGTTCGAGCGGTCCATCGGGTACTTCTGGACTGCCACGCACCAGCAGATCTACCGCGTTCTCAAGCGCATGGAGAGCGAGGGCCTGCTGGCCGTCCGCGAGTTGCCGCAGCAGAGCCGACCGGACAAGAGGGAGTACTCCGTGGTGGCTCCCGGCCGCGCCGCCCTCTCTCAGTGGCTGCACGAACCGATCCAGCCCGAAAGCATCCGGCACGAACTCGCCGTGAAGATCCGCGGTGCGGCCTTCGACGATCCCACCGTGCTGATCCGTGAGGTCGAACGGCACCGCCAGGTGCACAGCGACCGGCTCGCGCACTATCTGGCCGGGGAGCTGCGCGACTTCACCGGTCCGGCGGCTCACACCCCGCTCGACGCGGGTCAGGAACTGCAGCATGTCGTGCTGCGGGGCGGCATCGCGTACGAGCGGATGACCATCGCCTGGCTCGACGACGTGCTCGCCACTCTCCGACGGATCGGCACCTCACACCGGCATGCCTGACCTGCCGGCCCCCGCCGCTCGCGTTACGCGACCTTCAGCCCTAGCCCTTAGTCCTCAACCCTCAACCCCTGGAAGGCGGTTCTTCATGGCCGACCCCCTCCTCTTCAACCCGCGCACGTACGACCCGGCGCAGTTCGACCCCGAGACCCGCAGGTTGCTCCGTGCCACCGTCGACTGGTTCGAGGACCGCGGCAAGCGCAGGCTCATCGAGGACTACCGTTCCCGCGCCTGGCTGGCCGACTTCCTCGCGTTCGCGGCCAAGGAAGGGTTGTTCGCCACCTTCCTCACCCCGGCGTCCGTCGCCAGCGGCAAGGACCAGCGCTGGGACACGGCCCGGATCGCCGCCCTCAACGAGATCTTCGGGTTCTACGGTCTCGACTACTGGTACGCATGGCAGGTGACCATCCTCGGTCTCGGCCCGGTCTGGCAGAGCGACAACACCGCGGTTCGCGCCCGCGCGGCGGACCTCCTCGCCCAGGGCGAGGTGTTCGCCTTCGGTCTCTCCGAGAAGACCCATGGCGCGGACATCTACTCCACCGACATGCTGCTGACGCCGGACGGCGACGGCGGCTTCAGGGCGACGGGCTCCAAGTACTACATCGGCAACGGCAATGCCGCCGGGCTCGTCTCGGTCTTCGGCCGACGCACCGACATCGAGGGCCCGGACGGCTACGTCTTCTTCGCCGCCGACAGCCGCCACCCGGCCTATCACCTCGTGAAGAACGTCGTCGACTCATCGAAGTACGTCAGCGAGTTCCGACTCGAGGACTACCCGGTGGGCCCGGACGACATCCTGCACACGGGCCGCGCCGCCTTCGACGCCGCCCTCAACACCGTCAACGTAGGCAAGTTCAACCTCTGCACCGCCTCGATCGGCATCTGCGAGCACGCGATGTACGAGGCGATCACCCACGCGCACAACCGCATCCTGTACGGCCGTCCCGTCACCGCCTTCCCGCACGTGCGTCGGGAGTTGGCCGACGCGTACGTCCGCCTCGTCGGCATGAAGTTGTTCAGCGACCGGGCCGTCGACTACTTCCGTTCCGCCTCGCCGGAGGACCGCCGCTACCTGCTCTTCAACCCGATGACGAAGATGAAGGTGACCACGGAGGGCGAGAAGGTCATCGACCTGATGTGGGACGTGATCGCCGCCAAGGGCTTCGAGAAGGACACCTACTTCGCACAGGCCGCCGTCGAGATCCGTGGGCTGCCCAAGCTCGAGGGCACGGTGCACGTCAACCTCGCGCTGATCCTCAAGTTCATGCGCAACCACCTCCTGCACCCGGCCGAGTTCGAGCCCGTGCCGACCCGCCTCGACGCCGCTGACGACACGTTCCTCTTCGAGCAGGGCCCGGCCCGTGGGCTCGGCTCCGTGCGTTTCCACGACTGGCGTCCCGCCTACGACGCATACGCCGGCGTGCCGAACGTCGCCCGCTTCCGGGAGCAGGCCGACGCCCTGTGCGAGTTCGTCACCACGGCGGCCCCCGACGAGGAGCAGAGCCGCGACCTCGATCTCCTGCTCGCCGTCGGCCAGTTGTTCGCGCTTGTGGTGCACGGCCAGCTGATCCTGGAGCAGGCCCGCCTGACGGACCTTGACGAGGATGTGCTCGACGAGCTGTTCTCCGTCCTCGTCCGCGACTTCTCCGCCTTCGCCGTCGAACTGCAGGGCAAGGACTCCGCCACTGAGGATCAGCAGCGCTGGGCGCTCGGTGCCGTCCGGCGTCCCGTCGTCGACGCAGCGCGTTCGGAGCGTGTCTGGGAGCGTGTGGAGGCACTGTCCGGGTCGTACGAGATGGCGCCGTGACAACCCGTTCAGTGGGCTCGTCGACATGTGACGGTCAGGGCCCCTGGAGGCGGTGAGACTCGTGCCGTGGCCCTCTGCGTGCCTGTCACGCGGAGGGCCACGGGCACGTGGTGCCGTGCCTCGCCCCCTCCTCACCGGAAGGGAGGGACGAGGCCGGCTGCGGGACGTACGCGTGGCGGCTGGCCCCGTGGTGCATGTGCGTCCGGGATGGAGCGGGGTGGCCGGTGCCGCGCACCCGGTCTGTGGAGGGGTGGGGCTCGTGGCTGTGATGTTGCGGCGCACGCGCGGGGGAGTGTGGTCGCGGTGCGGGCAGCAGCCCTCGCGCTCGAGGGCCATCACCTGGTGTGCGGAGCCGTAGCGCGGCACGGGGCGCGCTCTCAGCAGCCGACTGAACGGATCGACCGGCAGCGCAGTGAACGTCTCCACCCACACCCGCTCGGCCCTCAACCCCAGCCGAACAACGGCGTCGTCTGGTTCACGGCCTTCTGTAACCCCCTTCAAGGGCCGTTGCGGTACTAACCGCCGCCGGGGGTGCGCGGGTTCACCCGATAGGTCAGTTCGTAACGCGCACCGGCGTCGTCGAAACGGGCCACCTGGAAGCCGGCCCCCGCGAGTGACGTGTCCAGTTGCACCGAGCCGATGACGTCCTCGACGCTCCCGTCCTCGTTGGGTCGCACCACCACCTCGACCGTCGCCGGTCCGGGCAGGGGCCGCGTGACGTCCAGGGACCAGGTCTCCCCCTGCTCCATCTCCCGCCGGGCGACCTGTTCGCCGTTCCACCGCAGCGTCACGACGTCGAGCTCCGGAACGCCGGGGATGTTGTGGTTCGAGCGCGGTGACTCGCAGAAGATCCAGCTGAGGACCCCGTCAGCCGGCGCGGGGGCCGGGGCGGGGTCGGGTACGTCGTCGATCTGCCGGACCTTGTAGGTCAGCTCGTACTGGGCCCCGGCCTCGTCGAAACGGACCTCGTGGAAGTCGGTGGCGGAAATGCCCGTGCCGACGTCGGCCGCGCTCAGCTGCACCGATCCGATGACGTCCTCGACGCTGCCTTCCTCGTTCGGCCGGACCACCACCTCGACCGTGGCCGGGGCCGGCAGGGGCCGTGTGATGTCCAGGGACCAGGTCTGTCCCGTTTCCATGTCCCGCTGTGCGACGGTCTGGCCGTTCCACCGCAGGGTGACGACATCGAGTTCCGGCACCCCGGGGATGTTGTGATTCGAACGGGGCGACTGGCAGAAGATCGAGCTGAGGATTCCCTCGTGGGACGGCATGGGCGTGCGCCTCCGGGCTCCGACGGCGTGTCCCGAACACCGTCCGCCCTTCGGCGACGCCCCGCCACCGGGCCTCCGCCATCCGGAGTTGCCGGAGGATCACCGCCGTCCGCGTCCCCTCTGGTTCGTTCCGGCGCGCGGGCCGTGGCCGCGGACGCGGCCAGTAGGCTCTGGTCGCGGTGGAGACCCGCGAGCCGCCGCCCAAGGCCTTGCCGACGGCCGGTGAACCGCCGCGCCACGGCCATTCGGGGAGGGGAAGCGTGATGATCGCTGCGGAGTACGGCTACGAGGTGCTGCCGGGAGTGGCGGTGGACACCCCGGGCGTCGAGGACGTCCTGCGGCGGCGTGAACGCGGCCTCCGGTGGGGCATCCTCGCACTGACCGCCGAAGTGCTGCTGCTGGCGGCCGTCCTCTCTCTGACGGGCCCCGGCTCCGCCCCGGGCTTGGTCACCGCCGCCTGCCTGGTCCCCGTCATCGCGCTCACGGCCGGCCTGACGCTGCTGTGGCGCCGGGCGCGACGCCGGGAGCGGCTGGTGATGTCCACCTACGGCTGGCAGGTCTGGCCTGTGCGGACACAGGACGTCCGGGTGGTCGCCGCCGAGGGCGAGCGGGTGCAAGGCCGCCGCTGGGGTACGGACGGGCGGGTGGTGCTGCTCCAGCCGGACGGCCAGAGCCACTGCTCGTTCCCCGTCCCCGCCGACGGCTGGGACGGCCCCCGTCCGCAGGGGCCCCGCCCGGCGGACCGGGTGTGGTTCGCCGGCGATACCCGGTTCGGCGGCATGGTCGCCGAACCGGGCGGGCTGCCCTTCCGCTACGTCGTCCGCTCGACGCCGGGCAAGCGCCGTGGCATCGGACCGGAGGACGAACTGGCCCGCCGCACCGGCCTGATGCCCCGGAACCGGCGGCGGTAGGCGTTCCCGATGCTTCTCAGCCGCATGTCGGGTGCTGGAAGAAGAACCTGCGCTGCCCCCGCCCACCGTCGGGCATCGACAAGCACTGCACCCATGAACAGAGCAACGACCGAGCAGTCCAGCCGTCAGGACAAGGGGCCGTGGTGACGCCGGCGAGGGCTTGTGCGTCTCGCGCCGGCATCCAGTGTGCGGAGGTGATGCATGCAGCGCGGAGAGCCCCGCAGAAGGGGCTGGGACCGGCGGCACGAGGGCCGTCCGTCTGGACGGTTCAGGCCGCCGTGGGCGGTGCACCACCGCCAAGCCGGCGGGCACGCGAGGGTGGGAGTCCCTGATGAGGGGGTCACAGACGAACCGGTCCGGTGGCGCCGGCCACGCTGCACTTCGCGCGCCAGGTGGTGGTGCGGCAGGCACTGCCACTGTCCCTGTGAGGGTGACCCGCGGATCAGGCCGCGTACCCTCGGCCGCGTGCCTCGCCGTTCAAGGAAGCCCCGCCGACTGGTCGCCGACGGACGTGTCTACCTGTGGACGATGCGCCACAGCCACCGAAGAGACGAAGACGGCCGGTCCGTGGACTGCCGCCAGATCCTCACCCTGTTCCCGCAGCCTGCCCGCACCAGCGGCCCGCTGCGCATCGTCTTCGCCGACGGCCCCGGCCGCTACGTCCCGGGCGGGGCGCCCTTTGGCTCTGGGGACGTGGGCTTCACCCGGGGCGCGGAGTTGAACCTTCACGAGCCGGGCGCCGTGCGGGCCCTGCTTGACGTAGCGCTGGCCCGTGGGTGGCAGCCGGGGGAGCAGCGGGCTGTGGATGTCGACGGCTGGTCGCTGCTGGAGGCGGCGGCCGCCGAGCGAGCCGGGGACACCGACTCCGAGGGCCCGTAAGGGGTGGACTCGCATGTCCAGGAGGCCGGCGCCACCAGGCGTCAGACGCTTGCCCGTGACGCCTGGAGAGTTGCTGGAGCGCCCGACCCTGTCCGGTGGGCCGGGCGCTCCAGCAGGGCCCAGACTCATGACCTAGGTGCGCCCGGGGCCATGCTTGCGCTTTCGCACGGAGGGACGGCATTGGCGCGATCACCAGGCCAACGCCGGGACCGTTCACCGCGTTGAGCGCCGTCGGTCAGAACCAGCCGGTGCATTCGATGCTGCCGCCCCGGCCGTTCGTGCCACAGGCGCGCATCACGAGGCCGGAGTCGTTCCACTGGGTGGTGTACGCGTCGTTGCCCGAGGTGACGGTGGTGTAGCCCAGCATCGGGTCCCAGGTTTTCCCTCCGTCGGCACTGCGGTCCACCCAGATCTCGTCGCCCACGGTGCCCCCGGTGATGCGGCCCCAGGCGCACTCGGTGGTGCCGTTGTAGCGGAGCTCCACGGTACGGCCGAAGACGGTGGTCGACTTGGCCGTCCAGGCACCCGCGGAGTCTGGCTGAGTACCGTCGCCGCAGGACGTGTTGTTCTCCGCGCCGGCCAGAGTTCCGCCGATCGCCGGGAAGTCACCGCAGGACGGCACGTCCTTGAGCAACGCCGGCCCCTGGACGAAGAGATTGCTGATCCAGCTGTGGTAGTCCGGCAGGAACGACCAGACGTTGTTCACCATGCCGTCGACCGTGGCCCGCTCGCCCACCCGCTGGCACAGCACCCGCACCTGCACGGAGATGCCGTTGCCATTGGTGAAGTTGATGGGGCTTCCGGTGTTCGAGTCCTGCCGCAGATTGGGCTGGCCCCATGTCTTGTGGTACGAACCGCGGCCGTCGAAGGACCAGACCATCGGCACGGCGTCGGCGTGCGGGCGGAACGCGCCCTGGTAGCGGTCCCAACGGGCGCTGATGGAGTTGACCTGGATCTTCATGCCGGATTCCGGTGCCTCGACCATCAGTCCATTGCCGAGGTAGAGCGCGACGTGCGTCGGCCCGAAGCCGTCACGGCCGAAGTACATGATGTCGCCGGGCAGCAGCACGGCCGACCCTTGCGACTTCAGCAGCTTCGTGTGCGCGTACCCCGGCGCCGCGAAGGTCGCCTGCGTCGTGCGCTCGGTGATGATGTCCCGGCCGGTCGCCTTGTACCAGGCCCAGCGCACCAGGCCGATGCAGTCGAAGCTCCAGTACGTCGGGTCCGCGGCGGTTTCGGGGTAGAAGCGGTCGTATATGCCTTGACTGGGACCGGGCATCCCCTGCGCGTGACCGCCACCCCAGGCGTACTGCTGCCCGACGTAACGGCACGCGACCTGGACGGCCGCCTGCGCCGCCTGGCTCGCACCGGCCTGCAACGGCGCGCATCCCGTGGCGGCGGTCGCCGGAGCGGCCGAGGCGACCGGCAGGCCGAGACTCACCACCGTCACGAGCGCGGCCAGCAACAGCCGCACCCGGCGCCCCCATGGGCGCTCACCCCGCCCCGCTCTCCCCGTTCCCCAAGATCTTCGCACTCTGCCCACGGCACTCCCCCTGGTCTCGGTGGTCTCCCGCGAACGTACGCACTCGCGCCGCCCACCGGGCCCTGACATCTGTCAGGACCTGCCACGCCCACCCGCTCCGTAAGGTCTCCGGTCATCACCCCATCTCCCAGCGGAGGACTCACCTACCATGCGCACCAAGCTGAGGCGCGCCGCCGCACTGGCCTTCGCCAGCGTGACCGCGGTCGTCGTCGCGACGGGCACCGCACAGGCCAAGCCGGCCGACACCTGGGCAGGCTGCCCGTCCGGCGCAGTCTGCATCTACCCGCAGAACCAGAACCCGGCCGTGTCGCCGAGCCACATCTACTGGACCTACGGCGCCCACAACCTCAGCAACCAGGTGGGCAACCACTGGGTGCTGAACAACCAGTACGACGGCGCGGTGGTCGAGCTGTGCCTCAGTTACAACGCGAACGACTGCACGTCGTCGATCGCGGCCGAACGCGGCGAGTACCGAGACCTGACGCCCATCAACTCGCTGCACCTGAGGCCGCACTACAACTAAAAGGACGGGCATGGCCTGCGCGACGTCGGAGGCCGGGTTCGAAGCCTCCCCCGGTCGCCGGGTGGAGGCTTCGTCACTTCTCCAAAGATCACCCGGCTACGGTCGCATCGGAGGTGAACGCGTGTTCTGGCCGTCTGTGATCATCCTTGTCCCGGCGGAACAACGCCCGTCGTTGGAAGGGCGAATCCGTTCCCTGGAGCTCGTGCCGGATCCTGTGACGGGCGACGAAAGGCTGCACTGGCACGGGTACTCGTACCACATCGGCCTCTCGGGCAGGATCCTGGCTGACTATGAACTGGAAGAGCTCGAGCAGGTGAAGACCCGGATCGGTGAACCGCACGCGGTGTATGTGGCCTGCCAGTCCATGGATGCGGCCCGGGCCTTCCTCCAGCACGTCCTGGCTGGTGTCGACGGTCTGCTCGACACCAACCATGACGGGTCCTGCAGTCGAGCAAGTTCCTTACGCTGGTGGACCGTTACCCGGGGTGGGGCTGGCGTCGCCAATCAAGCGCCGAGCTCCAGTAGACCGGCTCAGGTCCGGCACCGGCACGGGGGACCGGAGTAGCTGATACCGCAGATCGGTCCCTCGGGTGTCATTGCGTTGACCCGGCACTCTCGCCCGCATCCGACAGCACGTCAGCAACTTCTTCGGGGGCGCGTCTGGCACAGGTAGGTGTCGTCAGCGGTGACGGGCAGACCGCACCGCCCGATGACAGCCCGCACACATCTTCAGCGCGTCGTGCTCCATGCCTCGGCACGCTTTGCAGACGGGTCCCCCCCCGGGCGTCGCTCCTGGATTCTGCGGCCTGGACCCCAGTGCCCGCACTCGGCTTCGAGCAGCCGCCCCGCGCATCGTGACAGAGCCGTCCCGCATGACCGGTTCTGAAGGGCAGCGCCGCGATCGGCGCAGGCCACCGGCGTGACTTTGTCGCCGTGGCCAGCACCCACCGACAGTGGCAGCAGACGAAGTCGCCTGATCGGCATCGGAGCCGAACGCGCAGTTCGCCGCCTTCAAGCGAGAAGCAGACGCCCGCCGCCGTGCTGCTCCCCGAACGGCAGCAGCAAGATCAGCAGACAATCCCCGGCCTCCGGCCCGATCGATCAGATCCTAGGTTTGACAAAGTCTAATCTTAGGCCTAGTTTTCAAGCTCCTTGAGCAGGTGTGTGTGGCCTGGGTGAGTTTGTTCGTGTCGGCTGGCCGCCGCCCCGGCTCCCTACTGAATCGGAGTTGGACATGAGGTGCTACGACTGCCTCCAGGAGGCGCGCAGCGACACCACCGGTATCGGTGTGTGCTCGCGCTGCGGCTTGGCTACCTGCGAGAACCACGCCCGCGTACGTCAGGCACAGGTCACCCGCCAGATCGGCATGGGCGCTTCGTACGGCCGTATCCCGGCGCGCAGGGTGGTGTGCCACACCTGCGACATGGCCGAGACGGCGCACTGACCCCAATGGTGCGCTTATCGCACCCGCCCCGGTCGCCGAATGCGCGCTGCCCGTACCGAGCACGCGCTCTGGCCTGCTCGGACGCCGCCCCGGGTCACGGGCGCGGCGTCCAGGCCTCAGCCATGGTCACGGCTCGGTGCGCCCTGCTGGAAGGTCCTACCCGGCAGGCCGGACCAGCGCCGGCGGGCACGGCTCGCGGCCGCCCGCGCACACGGGCTTCCTCAAGGTCCAGGGCCCGCAGGACCCGCTGTTGTGGGAAGAATGGTCGCCATGAGGTATGAAGGCTCTTCCATCGACCCGACCAGGCCCAGCATTGCCCGCGTCTACGACTACCTGCTCGGCGGCAAGGACAACTATGCCGTGGACCGTGAGATCGGCGACGTGTTCAAGCGCGACCTGCCCGGTTCGGTGGCCATCGCCTTCGCCAACCGCGCGGCCCTGACCCGGGCGGTCAGGGAGATCGCGAAGACCACCGGCATTCGGCAGTTCATCGACCTGGGCAGTGGCCTTCCGACCGCGGACAACGTCCACCAGGTCGCGCAACGGCACGCTCCCGAGTCCCGGGTCGTCTACGTCGACATCGACGTCCAGGTGTTGGTCCACGGCCGCGCCCTGTTGGAGAACAACGACCGGACGCGCGTCGTCGCGGTCGATGTGCGCAACCCCGAAGGCATCCGCTCTCACCCCGCCACGCTCGAGATCATCGACTTCACTCGTCCCGTCGCCGTCATCCTCAGCGCCATCCTTCACCACGTCAACGATGACGAGGACCCGGCCGGCATCGTCCGTTACTGGCGCGAACAGGTCCCGTCCGGAAGCTACTTCTTCATCAGCCATTTCCGCTCTGGCAACAACCCGGAGACCATGGAGGCCGAGAAGGTCCTCCAGCAGACGTTCGGCCGCGGCCGGTGGCGCACGGACGCGGAGATCGCCGCCCTGCTGGACGGCCTGGAGATCCTCGACCCCGGGATCGTCCCGGCGTCCTTGTGGCGTCCCGACGAGTCCGACAATCCGTGGAACGGTGGCGAAAGACGAGAGCTCACGGTCTGGGAAAACCTCATCGCCGCCGGCTTGGCCCGGAAAGCCTAGACGTGTTGCCCCCGATGGCGAACGCCGGGCGGTTGCGTCTTCGGCCGCCGGACCGCTGCTGCTGCGAGACCCGTCCCGGCGCCCCCCGAGACGGGTCTCGCGGGCGACGTGGCTAGCGGGCCATGGCGCGGTGCCGGTCGCCTGTCCCTGTCGAGGCCCGGCAGGCACGGCATCCGTCGACGGAGCATGTGCGCATGCGAAGGTCTTTGGTTCGTCGGGACCTGATACCGGCGAGCGCCCGCCCCGGCCGCGCCAACCCTCCTGGCCGCCCGGGCCGCACCAACCCTCCTGGCCGCCCCGGCCGTCCGGACCGTGGCGGCCCGAACCCGTCGTCACCGGCCCACGGGATCACCGTCGGCACCGTCGTCGCGGCTGCGCAGTGTCATGTGGCCGCCGTGGTGCAGCGGAGTACCCGGCCGCAGACGGGTCACCTCGTGCCCCGTCTCCGCGTCGACGAGGTGCACCTCGCCGTGGCCGCCCCGGCTGACGGCGATCCAGTCGGAGCCCGGTGAGGCGGCCACTGCCCGGCGCTGGACGCCCTCCCAGGGGGTGCCGCCGCGGCGCGGAGCGCCCTCCATGGCCGGCAGGGGAATCCGGCGGACGGTGCCGTCGGTGTCCAGGAGGACCAGCTCGTCGCCGTCGGGGTGGATGCGGGTGAAGGCGGTGTGGCGCCGGGCGAGGGCCAGCCGGAAGACGAGCCCGGGGCCTAGTTCCGTGTGGAGCGAGCGGCCCGTCTCCAGGTCGTGCTGCCACGCCTGGTTGGTCCATTCCGGCCAGCGCAGCGGGTTCGGGTCGCCGCCGCGCAGCGTGCTCCACAGCGCCCGTCGACGGGTATCGAGCCGGAGGTACCAGCCGCGGGCGGGCGACTCCCAGGGGAGGACCGCCTCGCTGACGAGTACATCGCCCTTCCTCCGGGCCCGGTGCACTCCCTCGCCCGTGGCCGCGAACACGTCTCCCGTGCCGGGTGCCTGCGCGTCCCCGTGCCCGTCGTCCGGCAGCGGCAGGACCGCGTGCGGTGTGACCGGGGGGCAGCCGGGCGGAGTCGCGAGGAGGTCGGCGAACCTGTGGACGGCCAGCTCCCCGGGCTCTCGGTGCCGGAGCACGACCAGCGGATCGTCGCCGCCCAGCACCGTCACGCCCGGTTCGCCGACGCGGGTGCGCACCCTCGCCGTGTCTCCCGTGGCCAGGTCGAGGACGGTCAGCAGGTCCGACCACGGTTCGGTGTTCTCGCCCAGTCCGGTGGTGACGGCCAGCCGGCGACCGGACGGGTCGCAGGCGAGGTGCTCGGCCGGCACGGCGACCGGGACCGCGCGTTCCACGAGCTTCTCGGCGAACGGATCGAGTACCAGCAGCTCCCCGCGACGGTCGTCGACGCAGGCCACCCGCCCGCCCGGCAGCGCCAGGAACCCGGCGTGCTCGGAGAGATGACGGCCGGTCAGGCTTCCCACGACGGCGCCGTCCGGCACGGTCAGCACATGGACGCATCCGTCCACATGGTCGGAGACGAGCAGAACGGGTGCGGGCATGGGTCCTCCAGAAACCGGTCTGGTGAAAACGATTATCATGTATCTTCGGTGCGTTCCCGGTATCTGAGAAAGAGCGAGGGCATCGATGCTGCGCGCACCGTCGAGATTCGTCCGTGGTTGGATCACCGCAGCGGTGGTGGGTTCCGTTCTGGTCGGCTGCGGCTCGTCGTCCGGAGAACCCGCGAGTGACAAGGCCAAGCCGGCGGCGAAGACGGACGTCACCGTCGAACCCATCAAGGCGTCCACGGAGTTGACCGACACCAATGGCGTCAAGGTCTCTCTGAAGAAGGAACCCGAGCGGATCGTCTGCCTGTTCGCACTCTGCGACGACATCCTGACCGAGCTGGGCATCGTCCCGACGGCCACCAACAGCGCGTTGCTCGCCCACCCCGACTTCCTGGGGGAGGAGAAGGCCAAGGGGGTCGACGTCATCCCCGGCGGATTCATCGCCCCGGAGGTGGAGGCGATCCTCTCCCACAAGCCCGACCTCGTGATCGGCCTGGGAGACACGCACGGCAAGCTCGCCCCGGCGCTCAAGGGCGCCACGACGTTCTGGGCCATGCAGCCCGAGACGTGGGAGGACAGCGTGGGGTACCTGCGTGACCTCGCCGCGCTCACCGGGCGCACCGCCGAGGGCGAGAAGGCCGAGAAGACCTTCCGGACCAAACTCGCCACCGCCGAGAAGGCTCCCAGCGACAAGACCGCTCTCATCATCTACGGCAGTGACGAGAACTTCGGCGTCGCGACCCCGGAGGCCGACGTGACCGCCAGCCTCTTCCCCAAGATCGCCGAATACCCCTGGAAGTCCCGTGGCGTGGAAGGCAGTTACAGCCTCGAAGAGATTCTCGCCCAGGACGTAGATGTGCTGTTCGTCGAGACGCTGAGCTTCGGCGACGCGGACGGCAAGCTGTCGGAGAAGCTGGCCGAGAACCCCCTCTGGGGCAAGATCCCGGCGGTGAAGAACGGCGACGTCCACGAGGTGAACCCGGAGGTGTGGGCCAAGGGCCGCGGCACCCGCTCACTCGGCATCGTCCTCGACGAGGCCACGGCCGCCCTGCGGTGAGGAAGCCCCTCTCGGCGCCCGTCGCGTCGGGCGGACAGCGGGCGTCGCGCGGCGCGCGGAGGGGGCAGCCGCTCCTGGTGGTCGTCCTGCTGGCCGTCTCCTCGGTCTGCGCGCTCAGCCTCGGCACCCCCTACGTCCCACCGCACCGGCTGGTCGCCGCGGTGCTGGACGGGGACACCACGCTCGCCGGGATCGTCGTCACCGAACTCCGCGTGCCCCGACTGGTGCTGGCGCTCGTTGCCGGAGCCTGTCTGGGCGCGGCCGGGCTGGTGCTCCAGGAGGCGCTGCGCAATCCCCTGGCGGTGCCGGAGATGCTGGGCGTGTCGTCCGGTGCCGCGCTGGGGGTGGCCGCGCCCCTGGTGCTGAGCCTGTCGCTGCCCGCCGCCGTCCAGCCGATGCTGGCCATCGCCGGGGCCGCGCTCGGCGGCGGTCTCACGCTCCTGGCCGCCGGGCTCGGCCGCAGTCCGTCCGCGGTGCTGCTGACCGGCGCCGCGGTGGCGGCCGCCTTGCAGGCCGCGCTGCTCGTCCTGATGGTCATGGCCGACCAGTTGGACCTCCAGCTCATCTACCGTTACCTGCTCGGCTCCCTGTCCGCCCGGACCTGGGACGATGTGGCGGGTCTGTGGCCGTGGCTGCTCGTCGCGGCCCCCGCGCTCGTGCTGTGCGCGCCGGTGCTGTCGGTGATGCGGCTGGGCGACGAGGACGCCGAGGCGCTGGGTGTGCGCGCGCAGCGCGCCCGGCTGGCGGCACTGGCCATCGCGGTGGTGCTGATCGCCCCGGTGACTGCCGTGTGCGGGCCCGTCGCGTGGGTGGGCTTCCTCGCCCCGCACCTGGCCCGGTGGTTCAACCCCGCGGCGGGGGCGGTGCGCTGGCTCCCGTGGTCCGCCGTCTGGGGCGCGGTCGCCGTGGTCGTCGCCGACCTCCCGGCCCGGCTGGCATTGGCGCCCGTGGAGACACCGGCCGGTGCGTGGACGGCCCTGCTGGGGGTGCCGGCCGGGGTCGCGCTGATGCGGTCGGGCGGTCGCGGCCGGGCGGCCCGGCGCCGGCCGGCCGCCTCGGCCGCGGTGCGCGAGCCGCTGCCCGGACCGAGGAAGGCGGCTTCCGGTGCCGCGGACGACATCCCTCGCGCCGGGGTGTCGCACGACGTCAACGCAGACGCGCCCGGGCACGGCGGGCTCGACGACGGCTGCCCGCCCCCTTCCGGGGCGACCAGAACGGAGGACGTACGGTGACCCGGCGATTCACGGCTCTCGCGGCACTGGCCGCCGTGTGCGCCGGAGTGGAACTGGTGGTCGGGCGCGGCATGTCCCCGGGCGTGGCCTGGGACGTCCTGATCGGTGGCGGTGATGTGACGGAGCGTCATATCCTGTTCCAACTGCGCCTGCCCAGGCTGCTGGTGGCTCTCGTCGCCGGTGCCTGTCTCGCCGTCGCGGGGCTGGTCCTGCAGTCCGCCCTGCGCAATCCCCTCGCCGGGCCGGAGGTGACGGGCGTGACCCCGGGGGCGGTGCTCGGAGCCGTCACCGCGACCGCCCTGGGGCTCGCCGGGTGGGACTCGCCCCTGGCCGTGATCCTCGCCGCGTGCGCGGGCGGGTGTGCCGGAGCCGCGCTGCTGTGGCTGCTCGCCGGCCGCGGGCGCGGTGACCCCGCGCAGACCGCCGTGCACGGGGTGCTGGTGTCGGCGGTGCTCGGCGGACTCACCGCCATGGTGCTCCTCGTGGAGCCGGGCCAACTCGGCAGTGTCGTCCAGTGGCTGGTGGGCACCACGGAGGGCCGGGTGTGGCAGCACTGGCACCTGCTGTGGCCGTGGGCCCTCGTCTGGGGGGCCGCAGCCTGGTTGTTGGCCGGGCCGTTGACCCTGCTGCGCTGCGGGGACGACATCGCCCTGGCCGCCGGCCTCTCGGCTCGCCCGGCCCGGACCCTGGCCCTGCTGTGCGCGGTGGCGCTGACGGCGGGCGCGGTGGCCGCCGTCGGAGCGCTGGGCTTCGTGGGACTGCTCGTTCCGCACCTGGCCGTGGCCGTCTTCGGTGCGGACCTGCGGGTGAGCCTGCCCGGCGCCGCCCTGGTGGGCGCGGTGGTGGTGTGCGGGGCGGACGCGGCGGCGCAGCTGTCCTCGCGGCTGCTGGCGCTGGCGCTGGACTCCGGACGGCTCACGCTGCCGGTCGGGGCGCTCACCGCCTGCCTCGGTGCCGCGTTGCTGCTGGTCGTCGTGCGCCGCACACCGAGCCGTACGTTCTGACGTCGAATCGAGGACAGAGCATGACCGAGTCCGTGGGGATCCACGTCGAAGGGGTCCACTTCGGCTATCCCGGGCGACCTGTACTGCGGGGCGTGGACCTGACCGTCCGGCCGGGAGAACTGACCGCCCTCATCGGGCTGAACGGCTGCGGCAAGTCGACCCTGCTGCGGCTGGCGGCCGGGCTGCTGCAACCGGACGAAGGGCGAGTTCGCCTCGGAGGGGACGACCTCGCCCGGCTGTCCCGGCGGGCCACGGCCCGGAGGGTGGCCCTGCTGCACCAGTCCGCTCCGGCCGTTCCGGGCATGACGGTGCGTCACCTCGTCCGCCAGGGGCGGTACGCGGCGCGCGGACCGCTGGGCATGCTGCGCGAGGGCGACGATCCCGTCGTGCACCGGGCGCTGCGGGACGTCGGGGTGGAGGAGTGGGCCGACCGTGACGTCGACGCGCTGTCCGGAGGCGAGCGGCAGCGGGTCCGGCTGGCGATGGCGCTCGCCCAGGACACGCGCGTCCTGCTGCTCGACGAGCCGACCACCTACCTGGATCTGCACCACCAGCTCGACGTGCTGCAGACGGTGGTCCGCCTGCGTCAGGAACGTGGGCTCACCGTGGTGATGGTGCTGCACGACCTGGCCCACGCGGCCCGGTTCGCCGAACGCGTCGTCGCCCTGCGCGACGGCCGTGTGGTGGCCGACGGAGCACCGGGCGAGGTGGTGACCCCGGGATTGCTGGCGGACGTGCTGAAGGTGGCGGGACGGGTCGGTCGGGACCCCGAGGGAGGCTGGCCGGTGTGTTACCCAGATCACCCCCTCCCAGCTCTAGAATATGAAAATCAAATTCATTAACGTGTGTCACGGCGCTCACTCGAACGCCTTAACTCCCGGATGTACAAGGAGAGTTCATGGACAACGAGCAGATCTTCACGCCGATCGCCGACCAGGGTCAGCTGGCCCACGCCTCGGCCTCCCACTCCAACGCGCTCGTCGAGAACCCCTTCGACGACAACGAGGAGTAAGCGAGGGTCCGGCCACCCTCGACCGTGGGCCCGCCCGTTGCCTTCCGGGCGGGCCCACGCCCATCCCCCACCTTTCGTCAGGAGGATCGCCGTGTCCCGCAGCCGACTCGTCGCCGGTGTCGAGGTCGTCGCCGTGCCCGGGCGAGGGCTCGCCGTCCGGACCCAGGAAGGGGAGTTCCTCAGTGTCAGGACAGGGAGTGCCGACGAAGACGTTCTGCTCTCCCGGCTCACCGGCGTGACGACGGGCTCGGTGGGCGAGGGACTCGATCGTGTGGTGCGGGCGTTCGAGGAGGCAGGTTATCTGGCGGAAGGGCCGCAGGAATCGCGGTGGCCCGCCGCTCGCCGGGACATCCGGATCCTCGGCGACCCGGTACTGACCGAACCGCTCGCCGCGCAGCTGGCCGCCCTGGGAGCCAGGCCTCTCACGACCGAGACCGTCACCGCCTCGGGCGGATCACCGGTGGGCGTCGAGGACCTGCTCGACTCGGACCCCTCCGCGGTCGTGTGGTGCCTCGACGGACCCGTGCCGGACGGGCTGTGGGACGCCGCCGACACCCTGCCCGACCACGGCGTCGCGTGGCTGCGCTGCCACCGCGAGGGCTGGCAGGCGTACGTCGAGCCGGTGGCCGCCGCTCCCGGAGACGTCACCTCGGCGCACGTCCGATCCCGCCGGCTCGCCGCCACCCCCGCCCACCGCGAACTGGCCGCGTACTGGAGCGGACCTCGTACCTCCGGCGCGCCGGTCCGGCTCGCCCCGCCCGCCGCCACGCTGCTCGCGGCGCTGCTGGCGGACGATCTCGGCCGGTGGGCCACCGGCGCCTCGCACACGGCCGGCCTCCCGGCCCGTCGCCGCCTCCGCCGCGTGGACCTGCGTACGCTGACGGTCACCGAACACCCCGTCCTCCCGGTGCCCGACGTCGCACCGATGCCGAAGAAGGACGGATGACAGCGCTCGACGCGACCGTGGAGGAACTCGCCACCGACGTGCTCCTCCCGGCCGGCGACGGCCCCTTCCCGGCCGTCCTGGTGCGCACTCCCTACGACCGGACCCGGCACCGGGCCGAGGCGCGCGGCTGGGCCCGCCGCGGATTCGCCACCGTCGTCCAGGACGTGCGCGGCCGGTTCGCGTCACCGGGGGAGTGGCACCCCTACGCGAACGAAGCCGCCGACGGCGCGGCGGCCGTCCGCTGGATCCGGCGCCAGCCGTGGAGCGACGGCCGGCTGGTGGCCGTCGGCGCCTCCTACGCGGCCCACTGCGCCCTCGTCCTCGCTCTCGACGTGGCCGAGGACGCCCGGCCCGACGCCGTTCTCGCGGCCGTACCCGCCCTCGGCCTGGCGGAGACGGCACGCGAGGCGTCCGGCGTGGAGCGGCTGCTGTCCCGCGCCGGATGGTGGGCCGCCCACGGTGACCGACCGGACTCGGACGAGAGCGCGCTGGGCAAGGCCCTCACGGCGGACCCCGGTCTCCTCACCCATCTGCCGCTCACCGGCCTCCCCGAACGGCTGGGCCGCGGGCTGCCCTCCTGGGCGGGCCTGTGGCGGCACCGCGACCGCGGACGCCTGATCGCGCGGGCGGCGCACGCCACCATGCCGTTGCTCGCGGTGGGCGGCCACCACGACCACTTCACCGAGGACACCGTCGCACTCTGGCACGCCTGGGGCGGACCCTCGGCGCGGCTGCTGCTGGGCCCCTGGGGCCACGGCCTCGGTTCCACACCCGGCCCCGACGCCGGCCCGGCCCACCGGGTGAACCTGGGCGAGCTGTACGTGCGCTGGACCCGCCGCGCCCTGGCCGGCGCACTGGTCCCCGGCCGCCACGGCTCCCAGGCGCTGGGCGGATCCGATCTGTGGCTGCCCGCCGGTACGGAGGGCGAACCGCGCACCCGACGGCCGCGGCTGCTGCACGGGCCCGCGTTCACCGCCGATCCCGGCCGGCCCGTCCGCTCCGACGATCTGACCGTCCCCACCGACGGTCCGCCCGACCGCTGCCTGTTGGTCACCCCGCCGCTCCCGCGTCCGCTCGACGTGGTCGGCCCCGTGAGCGTGCACCTGCGGGCCACGGCCCACACACCGTCCGCCGACTGGGCCGCTCGGCTGGTCGCCCTCCCACCGGAAGGGGTCGCCGAGAGACTCGCCGTCGGAATCGTCCGGCGCGACGAACGGGCAGGCCGCGAGGCCGCGTTCACCGTCGGCCTCGGCCGGATCGCGCGTCGGCTGAGCGCCGGCACCCGGCTGCGCCTGGAGATCGCCGGGCACCATTTCCCGGCCCACGCCCGCAACCCGCACACCGGGGAGGACCCGGTGACGGCCGGCCGGCTGCACGCCTCCCGACGCGAGATCGATCCGGACAGCGTGGTGCTGAGCCTGCCTGTGCTCCCGTCCCGCCCCACCCCTGTCGACCCCGCGGAGGAGATCCTGACATGACGACGCTGACGCTGGAAGCACTCGTCGACCCCGTCTGCGGCATCGTCCGCAAGGTCGAGCCCGTCGAGCACCCCGCGGGCGCCCCGCCCCGCTACACCGCGCTCACGGCCGAGATATCCGACGCCCGCAGACACGGCCTGTGGCCCGCCGACCGGGTCTCCCTCGGCACCACCTTCGGCGACCCCGGCCAAGCCCGTGTCGCCGCGATAGCCGAAGGGGTGGAGCGGTACTGCGGCAACCGCGTTCCGCCGCCCGGCCACCCCGAGGCCCCCGTGCGGGCCACCGCCACCGAACTGGCCGGCAAAGGCCTGCGGCTCTACGGCCCGGGGGACCTGCCCGCGTACGGCGACTGGCAGTACGCCCGGGAGAAGTTCCCCTACCGCCCCCTCACCCCCGACACCCCGGCCCTGTGGACGCGCGGCACCGAACTGCTGCCCGGCGGACTGACGGCGGACGTCTGGGCGCCCGTCGCGCTCACCCACCTCAACTGGCGCCAGGGCGAACTGCGCGAGCTGCCCCGCACCCACCACCTCAACTACGCCGGGATCGCCACGGGACAAGGTCTCGACGACGCCGTCGAACGCGGCCTGCTGGAGATCGTCGAACGCGACGCCCTGGAACTGTGGTGGCATCTGGACGGCCCGGCCCGCGGCATCGACCCGGCGAGCGTGCCCGGCCTCGCCGAGGACCTCGCCGGGTCCGCGTTCGACGTCCACATCGTCGAGATGTACTCGGAGTTCGCCCCCTGCATGGCCGCTCTCGTGCACGACCCGCGCCTCGGCCTGTACGCGGCTGGGTTCGCCTGCAAGTACGACCCGGCCGAAGCCGCCCGCAAGGCCGTCCTGGAAGCCGTCCACACCTGGGTCTTCACCCAGGGCCTGACCGGCTCCGGCGGCTGGGTGTTCCAGGCCGTGGAGGCCGGGCTGCTCGCCCGCGGGCTGTACCTGGACCACCGGGCCGACGGCCGCTATCTCGACGTGTGCGGTGAGCAGTTCGAGCACGTGAGGGACCTGGGCGCCCATGTGCAGGTGTGGCTGGACGAGAGGATGGCCGCCGAGGCCAGGCGGTTCACCGAGCCGGCGCTCGGGACCGTGTCCCTCGACGAGGTCGAACACGGCAGCCGGCATCGGCTGGACAGCACGCTGCACGCGGGCGGCCACCGTGTCATGACCTTCGACCTCACCACGGAGGACGTGGCCGAGACCCCCCTGCGTGTCGCCCGGGTGCTCGTCTCCGGGCTGCTGCCCAACGCCCCGGCCGCCTTCGGCTACTTCGGCTGCCCGCGCCTCGCCGAGGCCGCCGTCGCCCGGGGGTGGCGCACGAGCCCGCCGAGCGCGCCGGAGGACTTCACGCTGGCGCCTCCGCCGCACATGTGAGGGCCGCACCCGTGGAAGACCTCTGCGAGGACCGCCCGGTGGACCTCGTCGCCGCCCTCGCTCGCGCCCGCTCCCCGGAGCCACCCGGACCCGACACACCCGCCGGGGGAGCGGTCCGGGCCTGGCCCGGACCGCCGTGCCCCCTCCCGCCGGCGGACCCGGCCGCCCTGGACCTGGGGGCGTTGCTGCGCCACTCGCTCCGCGCGGCGGACGACTCCGGACGCCTCAGGCCCGTGTCCTCCGCCGGTGCACTGCACCCGGTGGACGCCGAACTGCACGTGGGCGCGGGCTGCTCCCTGCCGCCCGGCCGCTACGGCTACGACCCGCTGCGGCACCGCGTCCACCGCCTCGGCCGGCAACCCGAGGGCACACCGCCCGGCGTGACCGCCGAACTCTCCGTCACCGCACGGCGCACGGTCTCCCACTACGGCCACCGCGCCTGGCCGCTGCTGCTGCTGGACACCGGGCACGCCGCCGCGGCCCTGTTCCTCGCGGCCCGCGCGCTGGGCACGGACGAGCCCGAGGTACGGCTGGACGGTCTCGCCGAGAGCCCACTGGCCGCCGTGCACATCCCGCCGCCCGGCGGGCGGGGCGGCCCGGTGCACCAGGAGGGCGGGCGGGGCCAGGCGCACCCGGACGGTGGCGCCCGCGTCCTGGACCCGCCGGGGGGCTCGGCCACCCCCGCCGAACTGCTGGCGCGCCGCAGTACCCCACCGCCTCTGCCGGGCGCCCCGTCCCAGGACGCGCTGCTGGCGGTCCTCACCACTGCGGAACGGGCGGTCACCGGCGCGTTGCGGGAGGTCCTCACGACCGCCGCACGGCCGGGCGGCGGCGACCTGCGCTGGTGCGCCGCCGTGGGCCCGCCACGACCCGCCCTGATGGTGCTGTCCGCCGACGGCACGACCCTGCGGCGGCACGCGGCGGGAGAGGCCCGCCCGACCCTCGCGGCCTGGGCCGCGGGCCAGACGTGGATCGCGGACGCGGGCGCCGTCCTGCTCGCCCACGGCTGCCCCGCGGACGCCGACGCCGTGCACATCCGCCGCGCCCACCTGCGGGCCGGCTTCGCCGTCCACCTGGCCCATGTCACCGCCCTGCGCCACGGGCTGGCGGCTCGGCCCGTCGGCTCGTGGCAGCAGGCGGACCTCGGCGCCGCCCTCGGCGCCGCCCCGGGCCGGGACTGGGTCGTCCACGCACTGGCCCTCGGCACCCGCCACGCCGACGAGGAGAACACCACGTGATCGTCCACCCCGAGCTGCTCCGCGCCGCCAGGGGCGCCCGGCGCCCCCTGCTCGCGTCCGCCTTCCTGCTCGGCGCCGTCACCCTGACCCACCTGGCGCAGGCCGCACTGCTGGCCCTCGCGCTCGCCCACCTGGCCCGCGGCGACACCGGCCGGCTTCCGTGGCTGCTGGCCGCGGTGCTCGCCGTCGTCGCCGCCCGCGCCGGGCTCGCCCTGTGGCAGCGGCGCACCGCCACCCGTGCCGGGGCCCGGGTCAGGGTGGCCCTGCGGGACGAACTCCTCACCCACCTGGGCCGGCTGGGGCCCGCCCACCTGACCACCGCGAGGGCCGGAGCCGTCCGCACCACCCTCGTCGACGGGGTGGAGGGCGTCGACGCCTACGTCTCCCGTTACCTGCCCCAACTGCTGATCACCCTCACCGTGCCGCCCCTGGTACTGGCCGCCCTGGCCGTGGTCGAACCGTGGGCACTCCTCGGCCTCGTCCCCGCCCTGCTGCTGGCCCTGGCCGGTCCGCGCGCCTGGGACCGGCTCCTGGCCGCCCGCGGCAAGGAGCACTGGGACACCTATGAAGGGCTCGGCGCCGACTACCTGGAGGCGCTCCAGGGCATGCCCGCCCTGCGTGCCGCCGGCGCCGTCGGGCGCACCCGCGCACGCCTGGAGGAGCGGTCCGCCGCGCTGCACCGGGCGACCGTTGCCAAACTGAGGGTGTCCCTGGTCGACACGGCCATCACCGACCTCGCCATCCAGGGCGGCACCGCCGCGGCCGCGCTCCTGGCGTGCTGGTCGGCCGTCACCGGATCCACCACGGCGACCGGCACCTATCTGGTGCTGCTGCTGGCCTCCGAGTCCTTCCGGCCGGTCCGCGACCTGGCCCGCGAATGGCACGCCGGATACCTGGGCGTGTCGGCCGCGGACGGCCTCGCGGCTTTGCGCACCGCCGAGCCGGCCGTCTCCGGCACCGGAGAGACCCCCGCCCACTGGACGACCCCGCCCGAAGTGCGCTTCGACAACGTCCGGTTCACCTACGACGGCACACGGGCGCCGGCCCTCGACGGCGTCTCCTTCAGCGCGCAGGCGGGACGGACGACGGCGATCGTCGGCCCTTCCGGCGCGGGCAAATCCACGCTGCTGGCCCTGCTCCTGCGCCACCATGACCCGCAGGAAGGCAGGATCACGCTCGACGGGCGCCCCACGGCCGAGTACACCCTCGACTCGCTGCGTCAGGGCATCGCCGTCGTGTCGCAGGAGACGTACCTCTTTCACGCCAGCATCGCCGACAATCTGCGCCTGGCCCGGCCCGGCGCCACGGACGACGACCTGACCCGGGCGGCACGCGTCGCCGGAGTCCACGACGAGATAGCCGCCCTCCCCGACGGCTACGCCACCGTCCTCGGTGAGCGCGGCGCCACCCTCTCGGGTGGCCAGCGCCAGCGTCTCGCCCTCGCGCGCGCCCTGCTCGCTGACGCCCCGGTGCTGGTGCTCGACGAGGCCACGAGCGCGGTCGACGAGCGCCGCGAAGCGGACATCCTCCGGGAACTGATGAACGCCGCGAGCGGCCGGACCGTCCTGGTGGTCGCCCACCGGCTGGCCGCGGTCCGGCACGCCGACCGCATCATCGTCCTCGACGAAGGGCGGGTGGACGCCGTCGGCGAGCACGCCGGCCTGGTCGAAGCCGGCGGCGTCTACGCGCGGCTCGTCGACGCCGGCCGCGCCCACCGAGGGGAACTCGCCGCATGAGCACCGTCACCACCGCCACCGCACCCTCCGCGGCGGACGTACCCGCGCGAGGCGCACTGCGGGCCCTCCTCCCCGCCCTCGCCGCACACCGCGCCATGACGGCCCGCACCTGCGCCGCCGCCCTCCTCGAACAGGGCTCCCTCGTCGCGCTGGTGACCCTGGCCGCGCACACCGTGGGTACCGCCGTCATCGAAGGGCGAGCCCCCTCGGCCGCCACCGTCACCGCACTGGTCGCCCTGGTCCTCGTCCGCGCCCTGACGACCTGGCGGGAGATGGACCTCTCGCACGACCTGGCCTACCGGGTGCTGGCCGTACTGCGGGTGCGCGTCTTCGACGGACTCGCCCGCAGCGCGCCCGCCCGCATCGCGGGCCGGCGCAGCGGCGACCTCGCCGCCACGGCCATGGCCGACGTGGAGGCGCTGGAATTCTTCTACGCTCACACCACAGCCCAACTGCTGGCGTCGGCAACGGTGTTCACCGGCGGCTCCCTGGTCCTCGCCGTGGTGGAACCGTGGCTGCTGGTGGCCGTACTCCCGGTCGCGGCACTGCTCGCCGCGGCACCCTTCGCAGACGCGCGCGAGCGCGCGGCACGCGGCGGACGCACCCGGGCGGCCGTGGCGAGGCTGTCCGCCGACACGGTGGAGACCGTCGACGGGTTGCGCGAACTGCTCGCCTTCGGCCGGCTCGCGGAACGCCGCCGCACACTGGCGAAGCGGGGACGGCAGGTGGGCGACGCCCAGCGCGCCGAGGCCACCTGGGAGGCGGTCGCCGCGTCGGTCCGCGACCTGCTCATCGTGGCCGCCGTCCTCGGCGTGGTCACCGCGGCGGCGCAGTCCGTGACCTCCGGACGGCTGCACGGCGCATGGGCCCCGGCGGCGATGGCCCTGGCCCTGTCCGTCCTCGGACCGGTCGCGGAGTCGGCCCGCGCCCTGAGCCAGGCCGTGGCACTGCGCGCCGCGGCCGCCCGCGTCGGCGCGGCCGTCAAGGCCCCCGCTCTCGCCCCACCGCCCCCCGCTCCCCGTCCCCTGCCGCCCGGCCCGTTGGGTGTCCGGCTGCACGGCGTGCGGTTCGACTACGGCGGACAGCCCGTGCTGGACGGCGTCGACCTGACCGTCCCCCCGGGTCGGACACTCGCCCTGGTCGGTGTCTCGGGAGCAGGCAAGTCGACCTGCGCCCACCTACTGGCCCGGTTCTGGGACCCCTCCCAGGGAGCGGTCCAGCTGGTGTCCGCCCACGGCGACCCCGTGGACATCCGGGACGTGAGCGACCCCGAACTACGGCGGGCGGTCGTCCTCGTGGGACAGGAGACACCCCTCTTCCACGGCACTCTCGCCGAGAACCTGCGGCTCGCCGCACCCGAAGCGGACGACGACCTGCTCGCCACGGCAGCGCGCCGGTGCGGCGTCGACCGGATCGCCGCGATGGACACCCTCGTCGGGGAGCGCGGCGCAACGCTCTCGGGGGGACAGCGGGCCCGCATAGCCCTCGCGCGTGCGCTGCTGGTACGCCCGCGCGTCCTCGTCCTCGACGAGTCCACCGCCCACCTGGACAACACCGGCGACGCCCAGCTCGCCGCCGCGCTGCGGGAGGAGGGCCGCACCACGATCGTCATCGCCCACCGGCCGGCGACCATCCGCCGTGCCGACCGCATCGCCGTCCTCGAGAAGGGCCGCATCACGGAAGAGGGAACCTGGGAGGACCTCACCAGCCGCCCCGGCAGCGCGCTCAACCGCGTACTCACCACCCCCTCCTGAGCGCGGGACGGCGCCCCGGGGTCCGGGCAGGGGGAGGCTGGCAGGGGGAGGAGTCCCACGTGTATGCGCCCTTGTGTCCGAGACCGAGGGCGGATTCGCCGCTCGCCGCGTCGCTGACGGACAGGCTCTTGCCGCACTCACTCGTCGACGCACCGGGGCCGCCCCTCCGTGTCGCCCGCACGTTCCACCTGGACGTCCGGCCGTCCCTGATGGTGGGGCCGGGCCGATGAGCGTCGCGTGGGGGGCGGTGCGAGCGCGCGCCCCGGTGCTGACCCTGGTGAGCTTCTTCGTCCTCGCCGGCGCGATGTCCGGCTGCGCGAGCGGCGACGACGACCGGCCACGGATCGTGGTGACGACCGACATCCTCGGTGACGTCACCCGGGAGATCGTCGGGCAGGAGGCCGACGTCAGCGTGCTGATGAAACCCAACGCCGACCCGCATTCCTTCGGCCTGACGGCCGAGACCACGCTGAGCAGGGGCATGAGCACGGTGCCGGGCGGCCGGCGCGGCAGGGTGACGACCGGGCTGAGAACTCGTCCGCCCGTCGGGGCGGGGGGAGTTCAGGCGTGCCGGTCCGTGAGGGCCGGTGTGGTGTTCCGGGTGAAGTGGCACCGGTCGCACACGCCACTCAGTTCTACCGTGTGCTCGACCTCGGCGAAGCCCATGACCTCGGCCACCTTTTCGGCCCATCGCTCGACCGTGTCCGCCTCCACCTCCGTGCTGAGGCCGCAGTCGCGGCAGACGAGGTAGTGGCGGTGTCCGTCGGCGGGTCGCGGCCGGTAGAGCCGTTCTCCGCTCCTCTCCCGCACGACGTCGAGCTGTCCGGAGCGGTCCAGGGCGTGCAGGGTCCGGTACACCGTGGTCAGGCCGATGGTGATGCCGTCGGCCTCCATCGCCTCGTGCAGCTCCTGGGCAGAGGTGAAGCCGGCCCGCTGATGCAGGGCGCTCAGGACGGCCTTCCGTTGCCGTGTCGTGCGCAACGGCGCCGGCAGGTGTGTGGCTGATGTTTCGCGCAGGGCTGCCCACCTCCAAGTGATGACGCACACGGTAATCATTTCCATCACGGAGTCAAAGAAGTCGAGGGCTTGGGAGGTTGGGGGCAGGGTGCGTGTTCACCATCCAGGGTTCGAGCGTCCGCGGGGTGTCGAGAGCCGGGTGCTGGGACTCATTCACGCCCGCTTCCTCCCCAGGAAGCGCCGTCGTCGGCTGTCAGGGCAGGTGCAGGAGGTTGAGCCGGTAGCCCTCGGCCTGGGGCAGGCGTTGCGCGGCGATCGCGGACACCATCTGCTGGTAGGGCAACGGAAGTTCGGCCAGCAGGGGGCCGGGGAGGCTGGTGAGGGTGTGTGACGCCAGCACGCCGATCCCGGGGCGCCAGTCGGCCAGTCCGGCCGGGTCGGGGCAGTTCCAGTGCATGCGGGCGTCGACCTTGCTGAGGGCGTCGTGCTGTTCCTGGGTGTCGAAGAAGCCCGGGCCGGCGGTGTCGAGGGCCAACAGGGAACCGGGGAAGCGGTCGGCGAGCAGGTCGACGACCCGGCGCACATCGGGTTCGTGCAAGTAGGGCAGTACGGCCTCCGCGACGAACAGGCACGGCCCGTCGGTGCGCGAGGCCACCTCGACGGCCCATGACTCGTCCGTCACCGAGGCCGCGATCATCGTCCGGCGCGGCGTGTCCGTGAAGAAAGTGCGCCGCAGGGCGATCACATCGGGCAGGTCGAGTTCGAACCACCGGGCGCGGCCGTTGTCCACGCGTTCGTGACGCGTGTTGAGGCCGGTGCCGATCTCCACCACGGTTCCGTCGGGGTGCTCGGAGAGGAAGTCCGTCACCCATCGGTCGAACAGGAGAGTGCGCAGCAGCGCGCCGGTGAGGCTGGGGAGGTCGTCGAAGCGTCCGAAGTCGTAGTCGATCGACGCGACGATCTCTTCGGCCCGCGCGTCCCTCAGCAGGGCGTGTTCCTTGCGGTTCTCCACCGCGCGGGCGTACAGCGGGATGAGGAGTGTCTCCTGCACCGTTCCCAGGCGCGGCTTTTCCCTGTCCATGAGCGGCCTCCCTGACACGGGTGTGTACCGGGCCGGACGGTGCCGTGGCTGCGACCACCGGCCGGCCCGGAGCTTCAGTGCCCCGTCACGGCGGTGAGGGGGTCGTGCTCGTGCGCGCAGCTCTCGTCGAAACCGTAGGTGTCCCACGCAGGGAAGGGATCGGTGGCGGGCGGGGCCTCGTCTTCCCGCATGAGGCAGTCGGCCAGGGCCGCCCGCAGGGATTCCGCGTTCAAATCGGTGCCGATGAAAACGAGTTCCTGGGCGTACGGGCTGTCGGTGTCTCGCGCGGAGGAGGGTTCGAAGCGTGCCACGGAACCGGCCTGGGACCACAGTCCCGTCACGCGCGGCCGGCTGGCCAGCGTGAAGAAGCCCTTGGACCGAAGGACCTGCCCGTGAGCGCCGCTGTCCAGTGCCTCCGTCACGAACGTCCACAGCCGCCCGGGATGGAAGGGCGCCGCGGAGCGGAAGACGGTCGAGGAGATGCCGTACTCCTCCGTCTCGGGCACGTGGTCGCCGTTGAGTTCCCTGACCCAGCCCGGAGCCTGCTGTGCCCGCTCCAGGTCGAAGCGGGCGGTGCCCAGGATCTCTCCGACCGGCACGCGGCCTCGTACGGCCGGCACGATGCGGGCGGCGGGATTGAGGCGGGCCAGGGTGGCCCGCAGCCGGTCGACGGACGCCGCGTCGACGAGGTCGAGCTTGTTGAGGACGATGACGTCGGCGAACTCGATCTGGTCCATCAGCAGGTCGCTGACGGTGCGTTCGTCGTCTTCGTACTGGTCCAGGCCCCGTTCGGCGAGTTCGTCGCCGCCGGCGAGTTCCGGAAGGAAGTTGGCGGCGTCCACGACCGTGACCATCGTGTCCAGCCGGGCCAGGTCGCCGAGGGTGGCGCCGTCGTCGCGGGCGAAGGCGAAGGTGGCGGCCACCGGCATGGGCTCGGAGATGCCGGAGGACTCGATGAGGAGGTAGTCGAAGCGGCCCTCGCGCGCCAGCCGGTCCACCTCTTCCAGCAGATCGTCGCGCAGGGTGCAGCAGATGCACCCGTTGGTCATCTCGACCAGGCGTTCCTCGGTCCGCGACAGCGCCGCCTCGCCGCCGCGTACGAGGGCGGCGTCGATGTTGACCTCGCTCATGTCGTTGACGATGACGGCGACGCGCAGGCCCTCGCGGTTGGTGAGGACGTGGTTGAGCAGGGTGGTCTTGCCGGCACCGAGGAACCCCGACAGGACGGTGACGGGCAGACGCTGCGAGGAGACGTTGGTCATGTGGCGATCAGCCTTCGGGGCGGAGGAGACCGCGCTCGTAAGCCTCGGCCAGCCGCTGGGGCACGCGGTACGGAACCGCGTCCACCGTGACCGTCACCAGCTCAGGCGTCACGGCCTTCCACTGCGCGCGACGGTGCCTGGTGTTGCTGCGGGACATCTTGTGTTTGGGCACGGCCATGGGGACCTCCGAGTACGAGCGGCGTGCGCCACCATACATGAAAATGGATGTCATTACGATTGACGCTCTGCGCACCCGGGCCGGATGATGGGTTTGACCAGAAGAGGGCCGCCGCCGACGCCGAGCGCGATCTGGGAGGGTGTGTAGGGGCCGAGCGGGATTCTTCCGGTCCGCGACCTTGCCGCGGACTCAAGGATGGCGCCTGGCGCCGGTGCAGAAACGTCCCACCCGCCCCGCGGCGGAGGCCGCGCTCACAGCCCACCCCTGGGGCCGATGGAGGACTCGCCCGCGGGCCGATCAACACCGCGCACGATGCCGGGGGCAGCGGGTCCGCCTGACATGGGCCTTCGTACCGTCGGTCGGCACATCCTCCGCGGGCCGCCTCCTCGACAGCGGGGAGCTGGGCGTCTGTACCGGAGCCCATGAAAACCGGGCCCTGACCGTCCTGCGGGCGGCCGGCAGTGAAGCTGCGGGTACGGGCACCCCTTCAGTGACCGACGTGGACATACCCGGCCCACAGTGAGGGGCTGGCCGGATACCGGTCACGCAGGGCGCGTACGGCCCGGTGCAGCGCCTGGGCCGACAGTTCGGTGCGGGGTGGGAGGCTGCCGCCGCGGGTGAGGTCGGTGTAGGTCGCGCGGGTGATCTCCATCGAGGTGGTGTCGTTGACCGGCCAGAGGGTGCCGATGACGCGCCGGTATCCGGCGAGTTGGAAGGCGCCGGTGATGTGCAGTGCCTCGTCGGCGTTGCCCGGGTGCGTGTTGGAGGTGCTGCAGGCGGACAGGAAGGCGAGGTCCGCGTAGGGCAGTTCCATGGCGGAAAGCTGTTCCACGGTCAGCGGTCGGGTGAGGTGGTCGTGGAGCAGCAGCATGCCGGCGCCGGGGTTCTCCCAGAAGGTGAGGCCGTGGCAGGAGAAATGGGCGATGGGGTGGGCGGGCAGCGCGCGGACGACGTTCTCGTACGTGGCCTGCGCGCCGGACAGGACCAGGGCGTTCGGCAGCAGTTCCGTGAGGGCCGCGGCCTCTGCCGCCGCGCCTGGCAGCGAGGGGGCGTTCTCGGCGTCGGGCACCGCCACGACCAGCGTCTGCGGGGTCGTACCGGCCGCCGGGGGACTGGTCCGGGCGGCTAAGGCGCGCACGGTGGTGGTGTAAGAGGAGACCGCCCGGTCCATCACCGTCGCCTTCCCGCCGCTGTCGTGTTGGCCGGCGGCATGGAGCGGGAAGTACGCCATCAGGCCGACGGGGCACCACCAGATGCGGGGCGGGGGCTGCGTATCGGAGGACGGGGCGGTGAGGTTCAGCGCGTCGAGCACGGGTGCGGTGACGCGGTCCCACAGCCAGCGCAGGATCTCGTCCAGGTCCCGCTGGGCGTCCCGACGGGTGAGCAGCGACGGGTCGTTCGGGGCGACGAAGACGGCACGAGTCAGGCGCAGGAGGTGAGCGATGACGTCGGCCTGGGTCAGGCCGGTCAACGGGACCGGCAGGACGGGCTGTTCGGCGTCCGCCCGCAGGATGAGTGCGTCGCAGCGGCGCTCGGTGACGTTCACGATCACTACGGGGCCCTGATCGGCGTGGCGGCGCAGCGCCTGGACGGAGGGCGCCCGCAGGAAGCCTGCCATGCCGTCGAGGCTCCGGATCCGGCTCATCAGGTCGTCCCAGTTCCCGTCGTTCCCGTCACGGGCAGGGGCAGGGGCGTTGAGGACGGTGCGCAGCCGCAGGAACTCGGCATGGAGCTGGGGTGCCCGGTGCCGCAACAGCCGGAGGTCACGGGCCTCCAGCGTCCGGCCGTGCAGGATTCCGCGCGACAACTCCAGAAGTTCCAGGGCCCGTTCCGGTCTGCCGAGCTCCAGTGCGGCGGCAGCGGCACCGTCCGGCAGTCCCTCGATCTGCCTGAGTGCGATGACGTTGCCCATGTAGGACAGCCAGTCCGGGGTGAGCTGCGGCAACAGGGCAACTGCGGCTTCGTAGGCAGCGAGCGCGGCGTGCGGGTCGCCGAGGGCGGCCTCCATGGCGCCCAGGTGCTGGAAGCTCTTGATCCGTACGTTGGGCGGTCCGGCGGCGGACGCGGCCTCGGCGAAGACATGCCGTGCCTGGCGCCGCCACGCGGCGGTGTCGCCGTCGCCGTGCCTGGCCAGGTCGCGCAGGGTGACGCCCAGATGCCACAGGCGATCGCCACGTTCCCGGTGGTCGGGCGGTGTGGCAGCCGCCACGTGCTGGAACAGCCCCAGCGCCTCATGCAGTGCTACGGCGTCCGTACCGCGCGCGTCCACGCTGGAGCGGTACAACAGGACCGTGGCGAGGGTGAATTGTGCCTCTGTGCGCCAGGGGCCGGGGTCGGGGGCGGCGGCCACGGCTGTGCGGGCGGTCAGTTCCGCGTCCCTGAGCGCGAGTTGGTCGTTGGTCATGGTATGCAGGGAAGCCAGCGACTGAGTGAGGTCGATGAGAGTGTCGGCGTGCTCGTCGGCGGCCGACGGTGTCTCGATCGTCGCCCGCATCAGGTCGATGGCCCGGCGCATCAGGTCGGGGTCCCTGCGGTCCTGGGCGAGCAGCCTGACGGCGGATGCGAGGCGTGTCCGGCGGGTGTTGAACCCGGGATCGCGCGCGGGTGTAGCCGCAAGGCACTGTTCGCTCACGTCGACCGCCTCGACCAGCAGTCGCGTGTCCGTCGTCGCGTCGTGCAGTGCCCTCAGAGCGCGTGCGAGATCGAATTGTGCCCCGGCACGGTCGGAGGTGCTGCTGGCCTCGGACAGCGCCTCGCGCGCGAGGTCGACGGCTTCCTGGAGCGGTTCGACGTGTGCGGTGGCGCCCGCAAGATGCCGCAGCGAGGTGATCAGGGCCGTCCGGAACATGGGGCGGAGCTCGTCGCTGGGCGGGACGGTGGCGTAGCCCTCGCGTGCCACCTGGACGGCCTCGACGGGTGCGTCCCGGTCTCCGCTCCGCTCGAAGTGCTCACCGAGCTGGACCACCAGATAGAATTGGTTCACCTGGCGCATGCTGTCGCCGTGCGGCGTCGCCGCCACGGCCTCGCGGAAGGCGAGCACCGACTCGGCCACGGGCTCGGGGGAGTCCGTGCCCTGTGCGACCGTGAACAGCCGTTGCCCCAGGCTGTTGAAGACCCGGCCGCGGTCGTGGTGGCCCGGCGGCACCAGCGGAACGCAGCGATGCAGCAGGGCGATCGAGGCCGCGAGGTCCGATTCCCGCGCCGTGCCGGTTCTGCGGCCGGCGCGGTCGGCGAGCAGTTCCGCGGCAGTGAGCAGCACTTCGAGATCGTACGGATCTTCGGCCGCCAGTTCGTGCAGCCCGGCCAGCACGTCGGACGGGTCGGTGCCCCGCCTCTCATGCACTTCGGCCATGAAGAGCAGTCTGCGGCGCTTCCATTTACTCATCGCTTCCTTGCTTCCTTCTGGTCCCCCGCGGCGTCCCGGCATCACACTGGCGCCACACCGCCGACCACCGTAGCGGGATGCGCCGGATCCTGGGGCCCCGTAGAGTCACCAACCCCGGGATCATGCAACTGACATGGCGGTCGCGAAGGCAGGGAGCGCTCGGTGGACGAACTCGCGGAACGGCTCAGTCGCGTGTGCACACTCATGGGTGCGGGCGAGCTGGAGGAGGCGGCGCGTGAGGCGGGCGCGGCGGAACTCGTCGGGGCTGTTCTTGCGGCGCTGCGCGGAGACGAACCTGTGGCACGCTCCGTGCTGGAGCGTCGGCTGGACACCCTGGACGAACGGATGGCCGCGGCCGGCTTCGGCATCGTGACCAGGGCGGCGAAGGGCTTGCCGACTCTGCCGGGGAACAGCGTCGGCCGTCCGGTGGTGCACCGGTGGATCTGTCCAGCCGCCTACCCCTGCGAGCGGTTGTCGAGTGCGGAGTTGTACCCGGAGGCCCCCATGTGCGCGATGACTGGCCGTCCCTTCGTCTATGGCCGGGCCCGACTGTGACCACCTTTCTGTCCGCCCTCGCCGGCAAGGCCGCCGAGAAGTGGCTCGCCTTGCTCCTCCTGCCCGGGGTGGTCTACCTCGCCGGTGTGGCCGCCGCCGTCGTATTGGGACACGCCCACGCCCTGGACCCGGCCGAACTTCAGCTCGCCATCGACCGGTTGGCCGCCCACCCAGGAGCGTCCAGCGCCGGTGCGATCCTCCTCGTGGCCGCCGGTGTGCTGGCGGCGGCCACGCTGGCCGGAATGTGCGCCAGAGCGTCGGCCGTCGTCGTGGAGTGCCTGTGGACCAGTCGGGGCGACCGGTGGCCCGGGCGCCTTCTCGTGCGGCGCCGCGTCCACCGCTGGCAGCGGGCTGACGCGGCGTGCGAGGCGGCCGGGACCCGCGCCGAACTCGCCAGGGCCATGGAACGGCGCGAGGCCATCGCCCTCGTCCGCCCCCGGCGGCCCACCTGGATCGGCGACCGCCTCCACGCGGCCGACCAGCGGGTGTATGACGCCTACGGCCTGGAGCTCGGCGCCGCTTGGCCCCGGCTCTGGCTGACGGTGCCCGATGCGGTCCGGGCCGAACTCCTCTCCGCTCGCGAGGCCTACGGCGCCGCTTTCGGGCTCGCCGGATGGGCCGCGCTGTACCTGCTGCTGGGCGCCTGGTGGTGGCCGGCGCTGTGCGCCGCCGCGGTCGTCGCGGCCACGGCATGGATCCGGGGCCGCTCGGCGACGGCGGTGTTCGCCGATCTCGTCGAGGCCACCGTCGACCTGCACGCCATCACCCTGGCCCAGGAACTCGGCCTGACTGGCGAACGGCCCGCCCTCACCAGGGAGGTCGGCGACGCCATCACCACCACCCTGCGCAAGGATCCGCCGCCCGATCCACACCGTGATCCGCCGGGCGCCGTCTGATCGCGGCGCCCTGCTTCCCGGCGGCACTGTCACGTTGGCTGACCGGTGGGATGATCTTCAGGTTGATCAACCTGGGAAGGGTCGTCCGCGGGGAGCGCGTCGCCGTCGTACAAGGCGCACCGGTACCCGGTCGAGGTCATCTCCCACTGTGTGTGGCTGTACTTCCGTTTCCCGCTGTCGTTCCGCGAGGCCGAGGAGCTCATGCTCGAGCGCGGGACCGTCGTCTGGTACGAGACGATCCGCCGCTGGTGCGGCAAGTTCGGGCAGACCTACGCAGGCGCGCTGCGCCGCCGACGGCCCCAGTCCGGGAACAAGTGGCACCCGGGCGAGGTCTTCATCAAGATCAACGGGCGGTTGCAGTACCTGTGGCGGGTCGTCGACCAGGACGGCAACGTGCTGGGCATAGCACTGGCAGTCGAAGTAACGAACAAACGGGCGGAGAACAGCCACCAGTCGGCCAGGCAGCGCGAACGTGCGATGAAGGGCTTGCGCTCCGTGGGCGGAGTCCAGCGGTTTCTGTCCGCGTTCAGCGGCGTCTCGCCCCATTCCGGCCCTGCCGTCATCTGATCCCCGCATCCGACTGTCGAGCCGAGATGACCGTCCGCTTCGCGACCTGGGAGCAGGTCACCGGCGTCGCCAGCCTGCCCACCGCGCCGTACACACACAGCCGGAACCCGACTCCACCACGCCCCGGCACACCGTCGGACACCCTCAGACCCGACAACGTGACGACGCCGTCCGGGGCCGTCGGTACCGCCCACTCACCGGGTGTTGTCAGTGAGGTCTGTGAGTATGGCGTGATGACTCACGCCATACCCGTGCCGCTGCCGTCCGCGCTCATCGGTCACCACTCGGTCGACCTGGAACGGAAGTACACCGACGGCTGGGGCGTGAGGGTCGACGACGTCACCACCGCGCCCACCGGTGAGATCTACGTTCTCTACGGCGTCCACCGTCATACCTACGGCGTGACTGATGACGAAGCCGATCCGGCGCAGGCGCACTTCGGCTACTCGTTGTTGACCAAGTACGCCCCCGACGGCACTGTGCTCGCCACCGCGGTCTCGGGACAGAGCGAGTACCTGCGCCAGGACACCACGTTCGGCGGCCCCACAACCGGGCTGGGCGAGGACCTGTGGTGGGCCAAGGGCCTGTGCGTCCTGCCCGACGGAACACTCGCGGCCACCGGGCCGGGTGACCAGACCCATCTGCTCACCGCGGATCTCACGGCGGTGACCGCGCGCCACCGTATGCCCCTCAGAAGCTACGATGACGGCCCGCGCGACCCGTTCGCCTCCTGGATCAGCACGACCCCGGCGGGCCGCCTGCTGTGCACGACCGGCGAGTACGGGCTCTACAACTACGCCAACCTGCTCGACAATATCGTGTCGATCACCGACCAGCCCCTCACCCCCACCTCGAAGCCGACGCTGCGGGCCCTGGCATCCATGGAGGCGGAGCCCGTCAAGCACACCGAAGCCGACCTGAGGCCGGACGTCCTGTTCAACGGCGAGCCGGTCGGCATGGACCACCGGCCGCGGCCCTCGCTGACCGAGCACCTCACCCAACTCGAACAGACCGCGCGGCAGTGGGACTGGCACGACGCCCGGCTCGGCCGGCCCGCAGTGGTACGGGAGGACCTGTTCGTCGTCCCGATCTTCGGGCACCTCTACCGGGGCGGCAGCCGCGGCCAGCGGTTCGCCTTCGTTCTGCTCAGCGACGAAGGCGAGTTCGTCGGCCGGCTCGGCGGCATGCACCTGCACCGCGACAGCCCCTTCACCGGCCACTGCTTCGAGATCGCCGCCGACCCCGTACGGGAGCGGATCTACCACCTCAACCGGTACGGGCTGTTCGCCTGGACGGCCACGGGCGTGCGCGCCCAACGTCTCGACCTGGAGGACAAGCGGTACAAGCTGCTCAAGCACTTCACGCTCGTGGACTGCACCCCTGCGGGCGAGCTGATCCTCCTTCACCGCACACAGCACCTGATGCTCCGCATCCCCTGCCCCGCCTCCCTCGGCGACCTCGACCAGGCGGTGGAGGACGCGCTGCGCTCCTACGCCAAGGAACGCGCTGTCCTCAAGCGGCAGTGGCACCCTGTGAATTGGCACTGGACCGACAGCACGGCTCGCCTGCACCGCCTCTGATCGCATAGCGCGGGCCGGGATCGCGTCGGGGGCGGCGACGCGTCCTGGCCACGTCGCGGAGTCCGGCGGCGCCGCCTCTCCGCAGCCCGTCAGTATCCGTCAACCCCGGTTACGCCGCTCGTTTGACAGACCCACGGCGGCCCGAGCGGGGCCGGGCCCGGCCGGGGAACGGCCCCATCCGCCGCCTTGCCCCGATCAGCCGGGAGCTGGGCGGAGGGCCCGTGTCGTACCTCCGTGGTACTCATGCCCTATGAGCCAGTTCCGCGACTTCAACCTCAAGCTGCTCGTCATCGAGGAGCTCATGTACCGCCCCGAGCCGCTCCTACCGGTCTACGACCTGCCCGCGCGGCTGGCCGAGCGGGGGATCGGCGACCCCGCGTCCTACGTCCTGGAGAACGGCCTCCACGCGGAGGTGCTGCCGGAGTCCCGAGCCCATTTCGAGTCCCTGGAGATCCCGGCCGAGCTGCTCGCCCGCGTCGAGGAGCTGTGCTTCGACGCCGGGGCGGACGTCTTTCGGCACTGTGCTCCCGCCTGGGACGGCGAGGACGATCTGTTCGACGTCCGCTCGCTCGACGACCTCGCCCTGCTGCCCAACCTTCGGGAGGTCACCTTCGTGGAGGACGGTGTCCTGGCGGTGCCGGACGCGGCGGAGGTCTTCGCTGCGCGCGGCATCGACGCCGACTGAGGCCCGGCACCCCTTCGTCACCCGCCGCCCCGGCTGGGCCCTCAGGGGCCCCAGCCGAGGAAGGCCGCGCAGAGGATCATTCGTTACCAAAACAGAGCTCGGAAGCCCTTCCGAAAGTTTTGCTTTTGTGATATTCTGTCAAATTATTGGGCTAATGTCCGGCATCATGATGAACAAGGGGCAACCCAGCCGGACAGCTCTCATGTCGGCCGCAGCACGCGCGGCACATCTCCTCGTCGACAAGACTCCCTCGATCTTCGCCGACACCCTGGCGCAGACTTTCCTGGGGGAGCGTGCTGAAGAACTCCTCGGCTACCACCGGTCCTATGGTGGGCACCCAGTCCTGTCCGGCGCGCGGGCGACGGCCGTTACCCGCAGCCGCTACACCGAGGACCGACTGGCCGAGCTGGTCGACCGGGGCGTCGACCAGTACGTGATCCTCGGTGCGGGGCTGGACTCCTTCGCTTACAGGTCGGAACTGGCCGACGGCGTGCGGGTGTTCGAGGTGGACAAGCCGACGACCCAGCACTGGAAGCGAGCGCTGCTGGTCGAGACGGGGACGACGGTGCCACCGTCCGCCTTCTTCGTCCCGGTCGACTTCGAGACGGAGTCCGCCCGGTCACTCACCGATCACCTCGTGCGGGCCGGCTTTGACCCGGGCCGACCCGCGCTGGTCAGCTGGCTCGGGGTCACGATGTACCTGACCTCGGAGGCGATCAGGCAGACCCTGGCCGTCATCAGCGGCTTCGCACCCGGCACAGAGCTCATAGTGGAACACCTCCTCCCGGCCGGGCTCCGCGACGAGGCAGGTCAGTCGTATGCGGAGCTGGTCATGGCTGCGGCGGCCGAGCAGGGCGAGCCCTGGCAAACGTTCCTCAGCATCGAGCAGATGGACGCCCTCCTGCTCGAGCACCGTCTCCAGCCGATCGAGTACGCCCGGCAACGCGAGACGATCGACCCTGCGGAGTGGGAACGTACCGACGCGCTCCGCCCGTTCGAGTTGTCCGTCCTCGCCCGTGCGAGCGTCCCCACCCGCTAGGTGTGTTGCCTGGAACCGCCTGGCCTTCCTGGACCCGCTCACCGGGCAGGTCATCCGCTGTCACGAACGGGACCGGCCCGGCTAACTACTCCACGTCGACGCCAGGACCGGCCACGCTGGAGTAAGCCGTCGCCGCCGTCAGCGCACCACCGGCGTGCCTCGAAGTGCCCGACGAACTGTCGGCGCAGGGGTATGCCCGTCGACAAGATCGCAAAGGTGACATTCCCCGACCAACTCAGGGCTGTGAGGCCGACATCCTGCGGCGCCACGAGGAGCGGGAAGGACGGTGGGTGTGGAGGACCAGCAGCGCCAGGGCGCCGGTCGCCGCGGACCAGGTGAGGGAGAGCAGGCCGTGGGACCAGGGGATATCGGAGCTGAGGGCTGAGCTCAGCGCCAGCTGGTTCACGCCGTACAGAGGAAGAGCCGACACCCCGGCCACATCCATGAGTGTGTTGAAGACGGGATTCTGCAGGCCGGTGTCGACCAGGCTGAGCATGATGATAAGGAAGAAGCCCTCCAACTCGCCCCGGACCAGGGAGCCGAGCAGAAGGCCGATGCTGCCGTAGGCGAGTCCGGCACCTGCGAGGGCCAGCGCCAGAGGGCCCGCATGGTGTACGGGCAGCGAGATCGACAGCAGGATCGTGGTGTAGGAGGCCAGCAGGACGGCGGTGAGGGCGACGGCCGCCAGTTTGGCGATCAGCATCGGCAGCCGGGGATAGCCGGCCAACAGCAGTCGGCGGTCCATCTGCCGGGACAGGAAGGTCTCCGTGAAAGTGATGAAGCCGGCGACCATGGTGACGGCGCCCAGCGCGCTGGCCACCTGGCCCACCTGGCTGGCACGGGCGGAGACGGGTGCGCTGATGGCGTCCAGCCAGATGCGCACCACTCGGTCCGAGGTGCACACGCGTGCCACGGCGATCCAGATGGGGATGAACGCGACCGCCAGAACCAGGGCCAGCCGGTTGCGCAGGTGGCCCCTCAGAGTGCAGCGCAGCAACTCGGTGAACGCCGTCCAGGACAGCCTCAACGGTCGGCCTCCTCGAAGTGCAGACGGCCCTGGCGCAGTTGAGCGATCACGTCGAAGTGGTGCAGGTCGTGCAGCAGGTGCGAAACCACGATGATCGACCGGCCCCGGTCACGCAGATCGGCGGCCAGCGTCCAGAACCGCTGGTGGGTGTCCCAGTCGAAACCCTGATACGGCTCGTCCAGGACCAGCAACTGCGGATCGTGCATGAGGGCGATCAGCAGGTTCAGCTTCTGCTGTGTTCCGCCACTGAGCTCACCTACCGGCTGTCGCCGGCAGCCGGTCAGCGCCAGCACTTCCATCAGCTCGCCGGCGCGCTCCAGCGTCGGCAGCCGGTAGGCCATCTGGAACAACCGCAGATGCTGTCCGATGGTGAACGCACCGTTCAGTACCGCTCGTTGTGGGCAGTAACCCACCGCCCCGGTCCGCGTCACCGTTCCGCTGTCGGGCGCGAGTTGTCCCACGGCGATCCGCAGCAGCGTGCTCTTGCCCGCGCCGTTCTCGCCGACGACTCCGACCAGCGTCCCGGCGGGTACATCGAGGTCGACGCCGCGCAGAACTTGCCTGCCGCCGTACCCCTTGCAGACTCCGCGGATCCGCAGCGGCGGCCGGTGGTGCGTCGTCGTCACTGCCTGCACATGGGCCCCTCGAGGATCGGACAGGTGTAGCGAGCCGGCGCGCTGCTGCCCGGTGTCCAACGAGTCCGTGCCACCTCCGTAACGGCGGCCTTCCGCTGCCGCGTTGAACAGCCGAATCGCCACTCCACATGTTCTGCGCTCCCGCGCCGGCCGTTACGTGAGCCGCGGCCCGCCGTTGTAGGAGGCGATGCCCCAGACACCGATGCGAGACGTCGCCGCTCCCGTGATCGTGATCGGAGCCGGCCCCCACGGCCTGGCGGCAGCCGCGCTGCTGCGCCGCTCCGGAGTACCGGCCGTGGTCCTGGAACGGTCGGACCGCGTGGGAGCGAGCTGGGCGCAGCGCTATGACCATCTGCGCCTGCACACCCCTCCCGGCGCCTCGAACCTTCCCGGCCTGTCGGTACCGCGCCAGTCGGGCCCGTGGGTGAGCCGGGACGACTATGTGCGATACCTGGAGCGCTACGTCGCCCATCACCGGCTCGACGTCCGGGTGACCACCCCGGCGCAACGCGTCGAGCGGGCCGAAGGCCGTTCGGGAGTTCAGTGGCTCGTCCACATCCCCGACGCTACGGTGGCCACCGGTGCGGTCGTGGTGGCCACCGGCCGCTGCCACACCCCGAACGTCCCCGAGTGGCCCGGGCGTTCGACTTTCACCGGCACGCTGCTGCACTCGGCCCACTACCGCTCTCCGGCCCCCTACCGCGGGCGGGACGTTCTGGTGGTCGGCGCCGGTAACAGTGGTACCGAGATTGCCGCCGTCCTGGCCGGGGCCGGAGCCGGACGGGTACGGATCGCGGTCCGTACCCCGCCCAACATCCTGCCCCGCTCCAGCGCCCGGTGGCATGCGGTCGGCCGGCTGACGGAGGCCCTCCCGCTCGCGTGGCGCGACAGCACCTCGCTGCTCACGCAACGCCTCGCGGTGCCCGACCTGACCTCGTGGGGCCTGCCACGACCGCGCTCGGGCCTGTACACCCGCAATATCCGCGAAGGGGTCAACCCGGTGCTGGACCACGGCTTCGTGGACGCCGTCCGGTCCGGACGGGTCGAGCCGGTCGCGGCGGTTCAGGCCTTCGACGGCCCCGACGTGCTGCTGGCCGACGGTGCCCGCCTGCGACCCGACACGGTCATCGCCGCCACCGGCTACCGGCCCGGCCTGCACGACCTGGTCGGATCCCTGGGCGTACTCGACGAGGCCGGGCAGCCCCTCGCCGTAGGGGGGAGGACCCTGGCGGGCGCCGCACGCCTGTACTTCGCCGGCTACACCAATCCCCTGACAGGCGTCCTCCGCCAGGCGGGCATCGACGCACGCGCCATCGCCCACGCGTTCCGCCGCGAGGAGGCGCGGGCCCCCCTCCCCGCCCCTCGCGTCGGCGACCGCGCGACCGACACACGCCCCGAAGGACACCCACCGAGCTGACGCCGCCCCTGAGTCCCGGCTTTCGGTCGGGACCGCCTCGTGATGCCGGCAACCGAACGCTGCCACGCACGGTGGCGCCCGGATCGCCGCCCTCCTGGACGCCGCCCCGGACGCCGAGCATCCCCGGATGGCCACCAAGTACGTCGAGGGGCTCGGCCTGAGCGAACACCGCTCGCAGCCGCTCTCCGCAGGGGACTCTGTTAGCGAGTTGTGCCGCCCGCTCCGACATGGCCGCAGGGCGGAGACCGGCGGCGGTACGGCGACCGCGAGGCACTGGCCACGATCATTTTCGGGCCACGGCAGGGTTCACCCTGGCGGCACTGCCTTCGGCGTTCGGTGCGTCCGGGCCGACCGCTCACCGTCGCATCACCGGGCGGACTGACCCCACCGGTCTGCTCGCGCGGTACGCAGGTGACACGGTGAACATGCGGGTCATGAAAGGACTTCGGGAACGCGGTCCGGTGACGTCCAGCTGCGGGTGACCGCCGTCGCATCGCCGTCGTGGCCGGCGCTCGGCGGTCACCCGCTGTTAGGCCGTCACGCTTCAGCTCGCACTCCTCGCGGCGGGGCGGCGCGCATGCTCGTTTGGGATCATCCCTGGTCCTCGGACGAGGGGTAGATCCGCCACAGCTGGGAGAGGTTCGGTCCGCCCCACATGCGGGTCAGGCCCACCAGCCGGTCGTTGCCCTGGAGGTGGTCGGCGATGGCCAGGGCGTAGCGCGGGTGCACGACCGAGACCATGTAGAAGTCGTTGCCTCGATCTGCGTGGGAGACCAGCCGCCAGTGCTGGTTGAGGCTGTCGGTGCGTTCTCGAAGGGTCACGATGTCGGGCGGGTTGGCCCCTGCGGTGAGGCAGCGGTGGTTGGCATACGACTCGATGCGCACGGTGGCGTCGGCGTTCTGCCGCAGGAACCACCGGTGCGAGTTGTTGTCCTTGGCGAACGGGTCCTGTGCCCAGGTCTGGGTGTGGTTGCCGACACCGTCGTGCCAGTCGTTGCACATGAAGTAGGTGCCGGTGACGTGGTGGGTCATCGTCACCGATCCGCCGGCGAGCAGTAGGAGGTCGCTCAAGTCAGTGCTCCTCAGCTGCGAGAATTCTCCTCAGGGACGGGCGCCCCTGCAACTCAGCGTAGGGAGCGGGCTGTTGCTCCACAGGGTGGCGAACCGGTCGTTTCCCGAGGCCAGAGCCTGTCCAGGAGGTCTCGAACGGGTGGGCGGTGCTACGTGGATCACCTGACCGAGCGTCACCCTCATGTCCCGCACGCAGCGCATCGGGGTGGCAGGGCACCGCTCGATTCGAACAGGCAGCGGAATGACACGCGACAGGCTGGAGCGGCAAGAACGAGAAACTGACAGCCGTCCCGACGAGCTGGCTGTCTCATACCGGCGATGATCAGCCAGGCCGCCAGGTCGGCTGCCACTGGTTCCCGCAGCCCGGACTTCGTCCAGCCGGGAGTGTGTGGGCAGCGACAGGCCTACGAGCGAGCAGCTCCAGGCGTTGCCCGCCTCCATGGTCCTGATCGGATTCGGCACCGACGGGCATCCCGTCCGCGCCAGCGTTACGCGCTTTGAATCGAGGAGACTGCGGCTGTGTAGAGGCAGAGGCTCTCGCGAAACGCGTTTGCGAATGCCTCGAAGGCTTCCCCGTTCCCTGACTGGACGGGTGCGGCTGGGGTCGACGTTGAAGGCCGAGCGTGCCCTCCAGCTCGACCCCTCCAACCACACCGTGCAGACCCGGGCTCTCCCCGCCTACCTGCGCTGGCGCAACGCCAACGCCCGCCACCCGGGCGTCCTGGCCGCCGAACGCGAGGAACGCGCCCGCATCCGGAGCGAGAAGGGCATCCGCTGGGGCGGACGTCCCCTCAAAACTGCAGTGTGACCGCCCTTCCCGCCGAGCGCGCAGCTCCTTGTGAAAGGCTGGGAGCATGATGGGCGGACGGTCCGAGAACCCGGAACTCTGGGCGTTCCTGGAATCACTGCACTACGGTGACATCCTTTCCGGCACCGTCACAGCGATCGAACGGTTTGGCGTGTTCGTGGCACTGGACGACGGCCCCGACCACCCGGTCTTCCCCGGCGTCGGGTTCATCACGATCCCCGAACTGTCCTGGCGGCGCATCGAAACCGCCTTCGACGTTGTGCAGGTCGGACAGCGCGTCTCAGCCGAGTTCCTCCAGTTCGACACATGGAACCTGGAGGCCAGACTGTCCTTGCGGGCGACACAGCCAGATCCCTTCCAAACATTCGCCGACCGCACCACAGTGGGGCAGAAACTGCACGGACGGGTCACCAAACTGGTCCCGTTCGGCGTCTTCGTCCAAGTCACCGACGGGATCGAGGGACTGGTCCACCTGCGAGAGCTCACATCGACGCCCCTGGAAAGTCCGTCAGATGTCGTCCAGGCCGGCGACGAGGTCACCGTCGTCGTCACTGAGATCGACCGGGAGCGACGCAGGCTCGTTCTCTCCCGACGACAAAGCTCATCCGACCACCGGTGACTCTTTCACGTTCCCGCGACGGTTCCTCGCACGAGCGTTCCTGAACGTCTGAGCGCCCGCTCGGCGCAAGGGTGGAAGTGATTGCGCGTGAATCCAGGGCGCAAATCCAGAAAGAACTCGGGGACCTCTTGCGAACGGCCGTCCCGTCCCCACCCGGACAGCGACTGCCCCCATGCACCTGGACTGCAGCCCCTCTACCAGTCCTCGACGTCTCCAGGACGTTCTGAGGTGCTGGAGCGGCACCGCATCACCTGCCACCGGCTCCTTCCCTGGGAGGTCCCGCACGGGGCGAGATCAAGAGTGACCTTCAACGGAGCTCTACCGGCCTCCAGGCGCCTGTGCCAGTCGGCTTGTGACGGGCCTGGGCGCTGGTCGCGTCGATCGCCACTCTCACCGCCCGTTCGATCAGCGAGATGCCGCCTCGCTTCGACGTGTGGCCGCTGCTGAGGACCGAGACCAGGTACCGGTGCTCGTGCAGCGTGACCTGTCCGATGCTGTTGATGACCCACAGTCCGGTTGTGGACCGCTTCAGCCAGCCGTTCTTGAGTGACCATCGAGACGATGCGGCAGACACTCCCCAGTCCTGGCCCTCCGCGATGTCGCGCATCAACTCTCGGATGTACCCTCGAGCTTCTGCGTTCAGCCCTTCGTGTGAGCGGGCGGAGTCCGCCGGCCCATGGGAAAACACCGACTGCAACAGCCGGATCTGGTCCTTCGCTGTCGTCTGGGTGAGGCCCCAGTGGACGCCGGAGCCGCCACGGGTCGAGGAAAGCCCCAGCCGTTCGTTCGCCGCGTCGAGGCCTCTTCCCTCACCGATGTCCCGCCACAGGAGGTCCGCCGCGTCGTTGTCGCTCGTCTTGATCATCGCCTCGGCGGTCCGGCGTTCCTCAGCCGTCAGTCTCCGGCCTTCATCCTGCGCCTGGAGCAGCAACGCCGCGAGAATGTCCACCTTGCTGATGCTCGCCGTGCTGAACAACGCGTCGCCCTGGTAAGACGCGATTTCCTGCTCAGCGCTGTTCAGATCGAGCACGGCCACGGCCAACCGGGTGTCACCGCCCCTCAGTGCCGACTCGAGCGACCGCTCGAGAGCCGCGCCAAGGCTTACCGACGATGGCCCCGCAAGTGCGGCGGCTGGCGCATCGCTGTGTGCCGAGGGCGTCTGCACCTCCTCGAATGTGCCAGTGGATGAACAGCCGGCGAGCGACGCCATGACCGCGGCGGTGGCGCAGGCTGCCAGCGCGTGCGGACGGAGGGCGACGCAGCGGGATCCTTCGAGCTCCTCATAAGCCCTGTCGAGCTGTCCATCGGGCATGGCAGGCAAGCCTCGGTATTCCTGGGAAGGGATAGGACAATATACCCGGCAAATATGACATATCGACCTCGAGCCCGTGATCAACAGCACGGCAGGCGTGTCGTTCCTCAGATTGCGACGTGGTGCTTCGGAGTCAACGTGCGCCCTAACTGCTGGTTTCTCACATGGACGCACGCCCGAGTCGTTGCCGCAGTGAGTTCGACGCGACGGTTGGAGGGGCGACATGTTCGTACGCAGGTCGGACGGTGAGGTGGCGATCGACGGCGACACCCACGCCTATGCGCGCGGCCGAGAGGAATCCCCGCCGCGCTTTTCGCCGTCGCCCTCGGAGTCCACACCGACGTCGCCTGACAACGGCTCTCCGCAGGCGACTGGGGCACCGGCATCCCCGGTCTCGCAGCGGCCCGCCTGCTGGAACCGCCGACCAAGCCCTTCGCGCCCAACCGCAGGGACACGGTCGTCGTCGCGTACGACCTGAACGAGGCGGCCGGCGCCGAGCAGGGTCCCGAGATCCTCGGCTGGCTCTTCGAGCAGACGCCGGGCCAGATCCTGCACGAACACGCGAGCGACTGGTTCGACCCACCGGTGGCCACCGCCGACAGCGTCACCCTGCCGCACCCGCCGACGACGGCGCCCTGGGAGGGGCTAGGCGTCGATCAGTGGCTTCATCCGCCGGCAGAAGAGCACTTTGGTCTGCTGGCGAAGCTGCGGGCCCGAGCGAACCCTTCGGTAGTGTGAACTGCCGCTCAATGAGCAGGGGTTCGAGCCAAGGAGGCATTTTGGCATTCTTGCTGTACTACCCGTTGGTGAAGCCGCCGACGGAGGTTCTCCATCAGGCGTTGCTCTACTGGGATGGCATCGCGACTGTCGTGCCGCGGGCCCCATCGGTATACGACATCGCCGTGCCCGAGGAACTGAAGGAACTGCGGCAGCGGCGACTGTACGTCCCTTTGACCTTCGACCAAGGCTCAGTGGATCGACTGGAAGAGCCCCACTGGCCAGAAGGTACCCCTTACAGCAGTCCAGCCTCGCGAGCACTGCAGCACGAACTGCGGAGGATGGCTTCGAGGCCCGACCGCCCCCGACTTCCATCCCCACCGGAAGCCTTTCTCTACTGCAGCAAGATCAGTTACTGGCTCAACCGCGAACTCCTCTCCCTGGGCTTGGCCGAACGTCAGCGAAATCCTTTTGCCCTCGCTGTCCCAAAGGAGGTACAGCAGCTGGTCATCGGCACCCTGGCCCGAGAGCTCGCCGCCAGTAGCCGGGATCCGTACGTCCCGTACACCGATCGCCCGCAGGCACACGCCCACGCCCTCGAAGGTCCTGGCGAGAACCTTCGGCCGGCCTGGGAGCTGGAGTTCGGCCGACTGCTCCCTGTACCCGCTCCCGGCACTCCAACCGCTGACGTCCTTGCCTTCCGGGACCGTCACGCCGACGAACGCCAGCGTCTGATGAGGGCCCTCCACCGCCTGCTCGGTGAGCTACGCCGGGACTACGAACACCCTGCCGATGTCCTGTCCCAGCTGCGCCGCGAAGTGGACCAGTCCGTGGCGGACTACCATGCCGCAGCCAGAAGCACCCGGATGGCGTGGGTGACTCGGTCAGTGACCGTGACTATCGCCTTGGCGGCCGCCGCGGGAAGCGTCGTGCAGCCAGGCCTGACCTGGGTGTTGGGTGCGGTTGGTGGCTACGCCCTGAACGTCTCCACTCGTGAGATCCGCTCTTTGGCCCGAGCCCGTGATGAACACGACTTCAGCTATTTGCACAGGGTCACCAACATGTTGACCTGATGTCTCAGCCGACTCGCCACCGAACCGATCCGGGACATGCTGGGAGGCGTGACCGGCGCGCCAAACATCGTGGGACTACACCAAGTGAATGCCGAAGGTGCGCTGCGTTCCCCCACCTGGAAGCGGGCCGAAGGCGTAGGAGTTGACGCTCATGGCGCTCCCTCCTCGTCTGCGTCGCAGCGACGCCAGCGCCGCTGGCTGCTGGAAGGTAGGCGTGCCCGGGATACGCCTTTCCCCACGCGGGCGGCAGTGGTCCGTCAGTTCGGGCAGCGTCTGCTTCGCTTCGCCGACGGGCGGCCGGTCGCTGGTGAATCCGGATGCGGCCATGGTCGGGGTCCTCACCTGGGTCGGGGGCGGCGTTGCCCGCCGCGCTCACGGGTGCTTCCGGCGGTGTCGCCGCGGAGCCGGTTCGGCTCCCGGCCGATCTGCTCGACGACCCGCCTCCGCCGGACGTGCCTGGCCCGCGGTGAGTGGTGGGACGGCGAAGTACCGGACACGGCATCTGTCCACTGCACGCCGCTCACTGAAATACCTCTGGGCTGAGGGTCGTCAGTTGTCCGTGAACGGGCCGGTCGTGGGGGCTGCGCATTTACCGATGACGGTCTTCTCGCAGGCCGCCGAGTCCCAGCGGCCAGGCCGGTGAGCGGGCTCCCAGCGTTCCATGTTCCTCGGTGCAGCCGCAGCCCACAACGAATGCCTCAACGGGTGGAGTACCCGGTTCTGGGCCGAGACGTGACGGTGGGCGCGAGGAGTGATGGCGGCGACGGGGGTGGTGGCCGACGCAGGCGTGGACGAGGTTGTGCGCTGCCTCGACCGCCCCGCCTTCACGGGGCTGTCTCCCGGCATGCTGACGGCGTGGGGCCGGGCACCGGGATGACGGCCGGGCGACGCGCCGCAGCCGGCACCGGACGCAGGCCCGGGACTTGCGCGGGGATCCGTTCCAGCACCCCGCCGGCGAAGACGTCGTACAGCGGCAGCGTCTCCAAGTGGACATAGCCGATGTGGCAGTCGCAGACGGCGAGCGGGCAGGCGCGCGGACGCAGGGCGGCGCGGTACGAGCCGTCGTAGAGGTTGCCGAGCGGGGTGCGGACGAAGTGGCAGCGGCGGACGGTGCCGTCGCCGTCCACCGAGATCACGGAGTCGCCGGTGCGGCAGGGCAGACCGGCGCTGGTGTGCGGGTGACGGCTGTACGGGAAGAGCGGGTCCAGGGCCGTCCACAGGTCGGCTTCGGCGTCCGTGTAGGAGTGGCCTTCGGCGGCGTTGACCCACAGGTAGACGTGCACCGGCAGGTCGGCGCGCAGTCGGCGGGCCGCATCGAGGTGCTCGGGCAGTCCGACGACGCCGACGCTGAACCGGATGCCGCGCGCGGCCAGGTCGCGGCACTTGGTCAGGAAGCGGTCGTAGGGGGTCTGGCCCGGGTGGTAGGTGCACCACAGGGCGACGGTGCCGGGATCGGCCTCGGCGAGCCAGTCGGTGCGGCAGCTGAGGTTGGTCTGGATCGCCACTCGCCGGATGTGCGGCAGACGGGAGAGGTCCGCGAGGGCGCGCCGGTACCAGGACCGCACCAGGCCCTCACCCCAGGGGGTGAACAGCAGGGACAGACGGTCCTCCGTCCGGTCGGCGGCCCAGGCGGCGAAGCGTTCGAGAGCGGCGCGGTCGGCCCGCAGCTGGGCGCCGGTGTCGCGGCGCTTGGCGAACGGGCAGTAGGGACAGTCGTAGTCGCAGGAGGCGAGTGGGCCACGGTAGAGGAGGGTGAGGTCCATGAGGGCCGGTCACTTCCTCTCGTAGGCGGCCATCGCGGCGCGCACGGCGGGGGAGAACAGGGCGGGGCCGATCGCGTCGGAGTGGGCGAGGCCTTCCGGGCTGAGCCGGAGGGTCTCGGAGTCGCCGTCGGCCAGCCAGCCGAGTTCGGCGAATCCGGCCAGTTCGGGGAAGTCGTCGGCGGGGGTGACGCCGAAGCGGGCCCGGTAGTCGTCGAGGCGCAGTCCCTCGGCCTGGAGGAGCGACTGCAGCAGGTGACGGCGGCGCGCCTCGTGGGCGTCCATGGCGTAGCCGACCTCGGCATGGGAGAAGTCGGTGGCGCCGACGTAGTCATCGATGATCGCGCGGATCTCCTGCATGCTCACGGCGTAGTCGAAGGAGTAGTGCAGGCCGGCGGTGTACGAGCGGGCGCCGCAGCCGAGGCCGATCATGCCGTCCGTCTGGCAGGCGTAGTCGTCGGCGCCCTGCGGCGGGGCGTCGGCACGGCGGAACATGCGCATGGACTGCTGGGTGTAGCCGTGCGCGAGAAGGTGGTCCCGGCCGGCGCGGTACAACCGGAGCCGCTGCTCGTCCCAGGCGGGGTCGGGGCCGCCGCCGCGGCGGCCGAGGCCGGTGAGGGGGCGCACGTACAGGGGGTAGAGGTACAGCTCCTCGGGCCGCCAGGCCAGGGCCGCGTCCAGGGACCGGCGCCAGGTGTCCTCCGTCTGGCCGTCGATGCCGTAGATCAGGTCGATGTTGAGCACCGGGATGCGGGCGTCGCGGACGCGTCCGAGCGCGGACTCCACGTCGGCACGTCGCTGCGGGCGAACGGCGGCGCGGGCCTCGGAGTCGACGAAGCTCTGCACGCCGAGGCTGAGGCGGGTCGCGCCCCGGTCGGCCAGCACCGCCAGCCGGTCGGCGGTGGCGGTGGCGGGCGACGCCTCGACCGACAGGGGGACGGCGCGCAGGTCGGCGCCCATGCGGTGCTCGGCGATGTCGCAGAGGCGTTCCAGCTCGGCGGCGGTGAGGAAGGTGGGGGTGCCGCCGCCGAAGGCCGCGGTGGCGAAGCGGACCTCGTCGCCGTCCCCGAGCGCCTCGCGTACGGCGTCTGCCTGGCGTTCCAGGGCGTCCAGGTAGGCGCCGGTCAGGCCGTCCGGGGCGCCGATGCGGGTGAAGAGGTTGCAGAAGCCGCAGCGGACCTCGCAGAAGGGGATGTGCAGGTAGAGGGAGAGGGCGTCCTTGGGCTCGGCGGCCCACAGGGAGGCGAGCTGGGGCCGGTGGGGGAGGGGGCGGTAGGCCGTCTTGTGGGGGTAGGCGTAGACGTAGCTCTGGTAGGGGCCGCCGGCGGGGGTGGCCGGTGCGGCGGACGTCTCCAGGGCTTGTTCCGGGGCTGTCGGAGACGTGGTGGCGGTGGCCGGGGCTTGGGCCGAGGCTGTCGGAGACGTGGTGGCGGTGGCCGGGGCTTGGATTGCGGTGGTCGGAGATGCGGTGGCGGTCATCGGGTGGCCTCGGTCGGGCGGGCGTCGGGGTGCGTCGCGGGTTCGGTCGTGGAAGGTGCGGGTTCGAGGAAGAAGTGGCCGTAGGGCACGGTCCAGACGCAGTCGTGACCGAGACGGTGGCCGGTGTAGCCGCCGTCACCGTAAGCGGTTCCGTGGTCGGAGCAGACGATCGCGAAGCAGCGGCGCCGGCTGCTCGCGGCGGCGAACAGTCGGCCGATGTGCCGGTCGACGTACTCCAGTGCGGCGGCGTGCGTCTCGCGGGTGTCGCCGTCCTCCCGGGTCGCGCCGGGCCGGTGGAACCAGTTCGGCTGGTGCAGGGCGGACACGTTGACGAAGAGGAACAGCCGCCGCTCGTCGGGGAGTTCGCTGATCACGCGTTCCGCGCGGGCCACCTGGTTCTCGAAGGACGCGGGTGAGGTGACGCCGAACTCCGGCTCCCAGTGCGACTCCTCGAAGAGGCCGGGCAGGACCGAGCCGAGCGGGCCCTGCTTGTTGAAGAAGCCCACCCCTCCGACGCAGACGGTGTGGTAGCCCACTTTCGCCAGCCCGGAGACGAGGTCGGGGGTGTCGTAGACGAAGGTCTTCGAGGCGGTGGTCTCGCTGCCCGCGAAGCTCGCCGCGAACAGCCTCGGGTGCGGTCCGGGCGCGGCCGGGGTGGGCAGGAAGCCCGCGAAGATCGCCTGATGCGAGGCGTAGGTGAAACTGCCCGGGGCGTGCCGCTGCTCCCATCGGCCGTCGGGCAGGTGGCGGGTCAGGTTGGGTATGCGTCCGGCGGCGGCGAGTTCTGCGGCGACGTCGTAGCGCAGGGTGTCGAGGGTGACGAGGAGCAGGTCGTGGCTGCCGACGATCTCGTTCATGTCCGGCTCGCCCGCTGCCGGCGTGGGCGGGAGCGGCTCAGGGGTCGGTGCGGGCGAGGGCATGGGCGCTGGTTCCTGTTCTGTTGGCGTGCTGGTCGTGCTGGTCGTGCTTGTTGCGGGGGGAGGGGGGCTGTGGTCACTCGGCGGGTCGGCCGCCGTAGGCGTGCAGGGCGGCCGCGACCTGGGTGGCGTACGTGTCGAGGCCTTCCGCTCCGCTGCCGGGCAGGCCGGTGAGCCGGGGCAGCAGATCACCGAACGCGTTGACCTCGCCGATGGCGGCTCTGCGCCACCCGACGGCCGGCAGCAGGTCGACGCCCACGCACAGGGTGCGCGGGAAACAGGCCGCGGCCCGCTCGCACACGTCCAGCAGGTCGGCCCAGCGAGCGCCTGCCGCCTCGACGGCCTGCCGGGCCGTGTCGAGGTCGCCCCGGCTGCCGCCGAGGTGGAGATTGGTCAGAGGCCAACGGCTGGTGCGGACCACCGCGTGGGTGGCTCGGCCGGCCACCACGACGACTCTCAGGTCCGCGACCCGACTCTGCTGCGAGGCCTTCGGCAGCCAGCGTTCCAGGTGCAGGCCGTCCGGAGCGAGCGCGTCGACGATGGCCGCGATGTCCCCCTCACGCTCGTAGCGGCGCACCTTGAGCGAGTTGAAGAGTCTTCCGTCTGCCGTGAGTTCCACCGAGGTGGTGGCCCGGATGCGCCCGGCCCCCGCCGACTCCACGGCCAGCACGCCCGACGCGGACGAGCCGTGCGCGGGCTTGACGAACAACCGGTGCATCCGGTGCTCCCGCATCAGCGTCCGTACGTCGTCCCAGCCGTGGACCGGTGCGGCCCCCGGCCCCGACGTGGGCGAGGTGGGGACCGGCACGCCTGCCGCGTCGAGGACGGCGTGGCAGCGCCGTTTGTCGAAGAGCACGGCCAGGTCGTCGGGATCGTCGAGCCGTATGCCGCCGCGCAGGGAGCGCAGCGCGGCGGTGAACCCGGCGTACCAGCGGGCCGAGCCCTCCACCCGGGTGGGATCCTCGACGCCGCGGAGCAGCCGGTCGACGTCGGTGTTCTCCCCGGGGGAGTCGATACGGACGATCTCCCCCGCGCCGAACTCGGCTCCGCCCGCGCGTAGTACGTCCGGCCACGGGACGACACGCGGGGCCGGCAGCCCGGCCGCGCGCACCGCCTCGGCGAAGAGGGTGACCCGGCGGTTCTCCGGATTGCCCACGACCGCGAAGCGGCGGCCGGGGGGACGGCCGGATCGCACGCCCGTGACGCTCATTCGCCCACGGCGACGTACCGCCACACCGTGCCGTCACCGTCCTGGTCCTCGTCGGCGTCGTCGCGGTCCAGGTTCACGGCCACGCCGGCGGGTCCGAGCGTCTGTCGCAGGCGCTCGAGGAGGGGCTCGCTGATGTAGTGGTGGTGCAGGTCGAGTTCCTTGAGGTGGGTGAGCGGCTGTCCGGCGAGGAGGGCGGCGGCGCCGTCGTCGGTCAGGACTCCCATGGACAGGTCCAGCACTTCGAGGCGGGCGACCACAGGGGCGGCGGCGATCGCGGCGGCGATGGCGTCCTGCATCTCGCTGTTGCGCAGGGCAAGGTGGCGCAGGCGCGGCAGTCGGGCGCCGGACAGGATGGGCGCCAGGTCGGCGGCCTCGCTGTCGCCGCCGTAGTCGGGCGTGCCCAGCCACAGGTCGAGTACTTCCAGAGCGGGCAGGTCGCTGTGGGCGACACCGCGGACGGCCTCGGCGGGCAGCCCGCCGGACTCCATGGTCAGCTTGCGCAGGCCGGTGTGGCGCAGGGCGGGGAAACGCAGCCCGGAGCCGCCGCGGACGCCGAACTCCTCCAGCTCGGGGAAGGCGGTGAGAAGCGGTGTGACGTCGGTCTGGTTGATCCAGGAGATCTCGCACTCCTCCATCACCATGTCGCCGAGGAACAGCGCCCGCAGAGCGGGGAAGCGGTCCCGTGCGGCCACCAGCGCCTCGATGACGTCGGACGGGTCGGTGTCGTACGCCTCCTGCCAGGCGCCGACTATCAGCGCGCGCACGCGCGTGGTGTCGACGGTGGCGCGGAATCGCGCGAAAGCCTTGGTCCAGTCCTCGTCGGCGTCGTAGACGTCGCTGGTGACGCGCCAGGCGACGGAGTCCGCCTCGGGCAGGTCGTCCGTCCGCTCGTCGGGGCCGGGAAAGGTGTGGGCGGGCAGCCGGTGGAGCGCGTCGAGATGGTCAACGATGGTCATGCGGCTGCTCCTGTGAAGAGTGTGAAGAGGACGGGGTGTTCCGTCGTGACCGCAGTTCTACCAACTGGCACTGACAGGGCCCGTGACGGGGCCCGCGGTTCCTCCCGTTGTCAGTGGCTGCCCCTACGGTCATGAGTCATGAGGCCGGTGCGTGGGCGCCGGTGGGAGGGAGGCTGCCGTGTACCGGCAGGGAGACGTGCTGATCGTGCCCTTGGACGAGGAGGCGGTGCCGGCGCATGTCGCCGCCTCGCCCCGGGAGCCGCGCGACGCGCGGGGCCGGCTGGTGCTGGCGCTGGGCGAGGTCACCGGCCACGCGCACGCGGTCGTCGGGCCGGGTGAACTGGTGCGGGAGCCGGGGCCGTTCGGTCCCCTGCTCCTGCATTTGCCCCAGGGCGGACGGGTGGTGCACGAGGAGCACGCGTGGATCCCTCTTCCCCGGGGGTGGTACCGGGTGATCCGGCAGCGGGAGTACGTGCCGGGGTCCGTGCGGATCGTGGCGGACTGAGGGGACGGGCTCGATGGGTTCGACGGGGTCGATGAAGTCACTGAAGTCAATGGGGCCGACGGGGTCGATGGGTTCCCCACCAACGGCGACGGAGGGTCGGATGACCGTTTCGGGCGGGCTGGACGAGGGGGAGGGGCCGGAGGGTTTTCAGGCGAGGGCCGGCGCTTGCGGGGACGTGGAGTTCTGGCGTGGGTGTGCCACGGCGACGGCTCCGGCCGAGCGCGCGGCGGCAGAGGCAGGCGTACGCCTCGCCTACCGGCGGGCCGGTCTTGCGGAACCTGAGCGGGTGCTGTGGGCCGACTCCCCTCGCGGCGCGGTCACGCTGCTGCTGGGCCTGGAAGACAAGGGCCCCAGCGTGCGTGAGGAGATCCGGACGAAGCCGTGGGCGCTCGAACGCGACCGGCTGTACCAGGAGTTGGGCCCTGCCGGTTGGTCGGCGCACTGGGGGGCGACCGGTGGCCGCCTCTGGGAGTCCACGCAGACGCTGGTCGACCGGATCAGCACAGGGCTGCTGAACGACCTGTGCGGCGGCGCCGGCGACACGGCCGACTCGGGTGACACGGCGGGCGCGGGCGGCGCTGTGGGCGCGGGGGTTGTTGCGGAATCGGGCGGTGCGGCCGGAACGGGCGGCGGGCCCGGCTCCACGGGTCGGGGGAGTGCCGCCGACCGCGCTCAGGAGACCGCGATTCGGCTGCTTCTGCTGGACGCGGTGCTGGGTCAGCACGACGCTCCCTGGCTGGCCGCCTTTCCCACCGACCGTGCGCCGTTGGACGGCCTGGGCGCGGTGTGCCGCAGCGCGGGCTGGTGGTGGCCGTTCGCATCAGTCGCGGTCGTCTGCGAACGCCCTGTCGCCCTGCACCGCGACGAGGCGGGCCGCCTCGACCGCGGGGACGGCCCCGCCCTCGCCTACCGTGACGGGTTCGCTCTGCATGCCTGGCGTGGCATGCCGGTCCCCGCCGCCTTCCTCGCCGAGCTGTCCACGCTGACGCCGGACCGCATCCGGGCCGAGGAGAACGCCGAGTTGCGCCGGGTGATGCTGGAGTACTACGGCTACGAGCGCTACCTGGCGGACTCCGGCGCGCGTCCTCTGCACTCGGACGAGACGGGCACGCTGTGGCGGATCGACCTGAACGGCGACGAGCCCGTGGTGATGGTCGAGGTCTTGAACAGCACACCGGAGCCGGACGGCACCCGGCGCACCTACTGGTTGCGTGTCCCGCCCTCGACCCGCACGGCCCGGCAGGGCGTCGCCTGGACGTTCGGGCTCGGCGCGGACGTGTACGCGCCGAGCCGCGAGACCTGACCGCGTCGGCCGACGCGGTCAGGTCTCGCGGCCCTCCATACTTCGGGCTGTGAGCCGTCCGGGCCGACGGCGGAAGCGCTGCGCTTGGTTTGCGACGCGTGGGTCTCGGCTGTTACCGCCCGGCCTTACTCTGCGCCGGAATGAGGCCCGCCCCTCCCCGAGGGAGTCGGTCGAGCGCAGGCACCAGAGCTGCGCACACTGTCCACCAACACCTCGACGGGACGCGATCCTGGAGGGTGCGCCCGGCGAGCGGTGGTCCACCCCACAAGCATCCGCCCCGCCCGCCAGGGCTGGACTTCGCACCCCGCACTACGAGCGGAGCTCCGCCGTGCCGGCCAGTTCATGCGAGGTCGAAGGCGCGGCGGGCGCGTTCCACTTCGGGCATGTGGGTCGCGACCCACTCCAGGAGCACCTCGATTGGCTGCCGCATGGTCTTGCCCAGGGGTGTGATCCGGTACTCGACGGCGACGGGGCGGGAACTGAGGAGCACGCGTTCCACGATGCCGTTGCGTTCGAGTCGGCGCAGCGTCGCGGTGAGCGACTTCTGAGTCACTGCGGGGATCGCACGGCGCAGGTCGTTGAAGCGACAGGGGCGTTGGCAGAGTTCGTTGAGGACGCTCAGTGACCACTTGTCGAGCACTTGGTCGAGGAACTCCCGGTGGGGGTGCTCGATCCTGAGTTCGTCGTGGTGGCTGTGCGTAGTACCCGGCACGATACCTGGTCTCCTTGAAGTGTCCTTCGTCTACCAGGTAGCAAAGGTATACCGAGTTTGCCGACGTGAGGAGACCTCCATGTCCGTCCTTCGTTTCACACCCGAAGGCTTGATGCAGCCCACCCCGTACGAGCATGTGGCCGTGGGCACCGGAAGGCGTCACGTGCATGTCAGCGGCCAGGTCGCCCGGTCGGCGGACGGGTCTCCCGTCGCCCCGGGAGACCTCGCCGGACAGGTCGCCCACGCGCTGCGGAACACCGGGAAGGGCCTAGCGGGGGCGGGTGCGTCGTTCGACGACGTCCTGAGGCTCACGTTCTACGTCACGGACTGGGCTCCCGAGAAGATCGACGCGTTCATGGCAGGGGTCGGCCAGGTGGCGGAGGAGATCGGGCTGACGGTGCCGCTTCCGCCCTCCTCGCTGATCGGGGTCGACTACCTCTTCGAGCCCGACGTCCTGGTCGAGGTGGAGGCGACCGCGATCCTCGACTGAGCCGGCCCCCGGCGCGACGCGGATTGCGTTTTCGCGGCGGCGCATGCGGATGTGGGCGGCGCGGAACTCTTGCGTCACCGTCGCCCCTCACCACAGTCGGGTGCCCGGGGCACCCTTGAACGGCCCCCGCACCTCCGCGGTGATCCAGCCGCCGTAGAAGTCCCCCTCCTGCGCCGTGACCTCTTCTCCGTCGACCGTGCAGCGGTCCATGCGGTTCGGGTAGAAGGCGAAGAGGTCGGCGAGGGCTGCGTAGCCGGGCTCGGGACGGGGATAGCTCCAAGCGGCGCGAGCGCGTACGTCGTCTCCCACGACGACGTCCCAGTACCGGGCCGCCCCCTTCCATTCGCACCAGGTCCGGCCTGCGACCGCCGGGAACAGAAGCTCCGTACGGACGTCCCGCGGAGGGATGTAGAACACGGGGGGATGGGTGGTCTCCAGTACCCGGACGGCCCTGCGGGTCTCGGCCACCACCTGGCCGGCGCACTCCACCCGCACGTCACGGTCGTCCTCCCGCATGACGGGCGGCCGCGGGTAGTCCCAGACCGACTCGGGCGTCCGCGGGGCGGAACGCGGCAAGGGCTCTTCCAGCGGGTCCAGATACACCTCGTCCTCGTAGCACCAGGCCCATTCCCGGTCGTGTGCCAGGGTGCGTGCCACCGGGTGTGCGCTGGAGCCGAAGTGCGCCGTGGCGTGAGCCCCACGAGAGCTGTCGCCGCAGCCCACGTGGCCGCAGGTCAGGCACAGCAGCAGGTCGGCCGGTGCGCGTCCGCGGGTCGCGCAGGACGCGCACGTCTCACTCAGCGGCGGTGGGTCCGCCGTCCAGGTGTGGGAGCAGGGTTTCCCCGAGGGCCGTCCGCCATCGGGCCGGGGTGCCCATCTCGTCATCGGTGATCACCGGCCGGTGCAGTCGACGTCGTCACGGTTCTCGGCGGCACTGCGCCCCGGTCCACGCCCGTGTCGGTCACGATCTCTCCTCCGCGGTCCTTGTTCTCCACCCTGTTTCGCCCCGGGACCGCGCAGGAGATGCAGGCCACCGGACACTCCGTCCCCAGCGGCGACTCTTCACGCCGGAGGCATGCGCCACCTGGAAGTGACCACGGTCAACATCGTCTGGGAGGGAACCCGCAGCCAGGCGGTCGACCCCGGATGGGTGCCCACCCGTATGGCAGAGGCGGGCGCGCCGGACGATCTGCAGCCGGGCACCGGACCCAAGACGTGGCTGGCGGTCGCCGGCGGCGTCGTCCCGCGCAAGGGCGGCCGCTGATACCACCGGCGTCCCGGGCGCCGCATCCCGTACGCGAGGACGAACGGTTCCAGGCTCGTCTGCTTCAGGCCTTGGAGCTGCAAACGCGTGGGGTGCCCGACCAGGAGCCAGACCTTCCTCACATCTCACTTGCCATGGAGTGCGCTCGAAGTCATAACGTCGAGGACACAACGGCGCACGAGGCCGTCTCCCCCCTCGGCTGCCGGGTGCTGGGATCTGTGCCTGGATGGACGGGAGACTTCGTGCCGCCCGAAGGACGATCAAGCGTGCAGGGAAGGCTGGACACGACATGCAGAAGCGCAGTCTGCGGGAATTGCAGGTATCGGCCATCGGTCTGGGGTGCATGGGCATGTCCGCCTTCTACGGAACCGCCGACGAGGAGGAGGGCGTCGCGACGATCCGGCGCGCCCTCGACCTCGGGGTGAACTTCCTCGACACCGCGCAGATGTACGGCCCGCTCACCAACGAGTCCCTCGTCGGCGAGGCGATCCGGGGGCGCCGCGACGAGTATGTGATCGCGACGAAGTTCAACTACCGGATGGACGACGCTGTACCGGGCGACATCAGCACGGTCGGCCCGCAGGACGGCTCGGCCGAACACGTCCGCAGCTCGGTCCACGGCTCCCTGAAGCGTCTGGGAACCGACCACATCGACCTGTACTACCAGCACCGGGTCGACCCGAACGTGCCCATCGAGGAGACGGTCGGCGCGCTGGGTGAACTGGTCGCCGAGGGCAAGGTGCGCTACATCGGGCTGAGCGAGGCGAGCGCCCGGACCATCCGGCGTGCGCACGCCGTGCACCCGGTCACGGCCGTGCAGAGCGAGTACTCGCTGTGGTCGCGGGACGTGGAGGCCGAGGTGCTGCCCGCCTGCAGGGAGCTGGGCATCGGCTTCGTACCGTACTCGCCCCTCGGCCGCGGCTTCCTCGCCGGGCGGTTCACCTCGCCGGACGACCTGGACGCCAACGACTGGCGCCGCCAGAACCCGCGCTTCCAGGACGCCAATCTGGAGGCGAACCTGCGCTTGGCGGTGAAAGTGAAGGAGATCGCCGCCGAGAAGGACGTGACGCCGGCCCAGCTGGCCATCGCGTGGGTGCTGGCCCAGGGCGAGGACCTGGTGCCGATCCCGGGCACCAAGCGCCGCACCTACCTGGAGCAGAACGCCGCCGCCGTCGACATCGACCTGACGAAGGACGACTTGGCCCGCATCGAGGCGGAGCTGCCCGAGGCGGCCGGTGAGCGGTACGACGAGGCAGGCATGCGGTCCGTCAACCGGTAGGCGGAGGAGGCGCACACACCATGTGGGGGCTCCGTTGGGAACGCGGGGGGGCATCGGTCTCCCCTGGGATGTGCGCCGCGAGGACGCCGTCGCCCTCAAGGACCTGCTCCTCTACCCCGCCTGCACCGCGGGGAAGATCGCCGCTCTGCTGCGGAGGGGTGCCGCCGGTACGGCCGAAGTATCTGAACCGATACCGAAATCAGGCCGCGAGGAGCTCCTGCTCGCGGGCCGGCGTTTTGACCTTGGGCTTCTTGTTCGGCAGCGAGAGCCGGAAGACCTTGTGCCACGCGGAGAACACCTGCTTGGGCAGCGGCCCGGTGACGTACTCCAGCTCATACTTTTCGAACAACGCGCGCACCTTCACCGCGACCTCGGCATACCGGTTGCTCGGCAGGTCCGGGAACAGGTGGTGCTCGATCTGGTGCGACAGGTTGCCGGTCATGAAGTGCATGGCCTTGCTGCCGCTGATGTTCGCCGAGCCCATCATCTGGCGCAGGTACCACTGGCCGCGCGTCTCGCCCTTGATCGACCGGCGCTCGAAGACCTGTACACCCTCGGGGAAGTGCCCGCACATGATCACCGAGTGGGTCCAGAGGTTGCGGACCAGGTTCGCGGTGAACGTGGCGGCGAGCGTGGGCAGGAACGACGGGCCCGACAGCAGCGGGTGGATCACGTAGTCCTTGAGCACCTGCTTGCGGATCTTGCGGCCCACGGCCTTGGCCCGCGCGCGGAACTCCGGGTTCTTGCGGCGGCGCTTGTGCAGGTTCTTGCCGAGCTCCAGGTCGTACGCTGCGATGCCGTACTCGAAGAAGCAGGCGTTGATGAAGTTCCACAGCGGCTGGCCGAGGTGGAACGGGTGCCACTTCTGGTCCTCGTCGACGCGCATGATGCCGTAGCCGAGGTCGTTGTCCTTGCCGATCACGTTGGTGTACGTGTGGTGCAGCTCGTTGTGCGAGTGCTTCCACTGGTCGGCCGGCGAGACGTGATCCCATTCCCAGGTGGTGGAGTGGATCTTCGGGTCCCGCATCCAGTCCCACTGGCCGTGCAGGATGTTGTGCCCGATCTCCATGTTGTCCATGATCTTCGCCACGGACAGACCGGCGGTGCCGATCAGCCACGCGGGCGGGAAGATCGAGAACAGCAGCACGCCCCTGCTGACCAGCTCGAGCTTGCGCTGCGCCGAGATGACCTTGCGGATGTACGCGGCGTCTTTCTCGCCGCGGTCGGCGATCACCTCGTCGCGGATCGCGTCCAGCTCGCGGCCAAGCTCCTCGATCTGCTCCGCGGTCAGGTGGGCGGTGGGGTCGATGGCGGTCAAGGTGCTCCTACCGTTCGATGTCGCAGGGGCCCGCCGCGGCGGACACGCAGGTCTGGATGAGGACGCCGGGCTCGGCCTCGGTGATCTCGCCGGTGCGCAGGTCGCGGACGGCGCCCGCCTTGAGCGGCGTGATGCAGCCGAAGCAGATGCCCATGCGGCACCCGGAGGGCATGAGCACGCCGGCCTCCTCGCCGACGTCCAGCAACGGCGTGGCGCCGTCCGCGTCGGCGGTCTTGCCGGTGGCGCTGAACGTGACCTCCCCGCCGTCGCCGGCGACGACGATGCTGGGGCGGAAGCGTTCGGTGTGCAGGCGCTCTTGGGCGCCGTGCTCGCTCCAGTGCTCTTCGGCGGCGTCGAGCAGGCCCGCGGGCCCGCAAGCCCAGGTCTCGCGCTCGGCCCAGTCGGGCACGAGTTCGTCGAGACGGGCGATGTCGAGCCTGCCGTCTGTGTCGGTGTGCACCTCGATGAGCCGCAGCTTCTTGTCCGCTACCAGGTCGTGCAGTTCGTTGCGGAAGATCACGTCTTGCGGCTGTGGCGCGCAGTGGACCATGACGACGTCGTCGAACTCGATGTCGCGCAGCATGCCCATCACGGGCGTGATGCCGCTGCCGGCCGTCAGGTAGAGCACCTTGGCGGGCTTGGTCTGCGGCAGCACGAAGTCACCGGTCGGCTGGTCGAGCTGGATCAGCGTGCCCGGTTTCGCCCTGCGGACCAGGTGGTTGCTGACCTTGCCGTCCGGAATCGCCTTCACGGTGATCGTGACGCGGCCGTCCTGACGGTTTGTCGGCGAGGTGATGGAGTAGGCACGCCACAGGCGCACCCCGTCGACGTCGACCCCGATCCGCACGTACTGACCGGCCGTGTGGCCGCGCCAGCCCCGTCCCGGCCTGATCACGACAGTCGCGGCGTCACCCGTCTCGGGGTGCACGGCCTCGATGCGCCCCCGCAGGTCAGCGCCCGCACGCAGCGGGCTGACCAGGTCGAGGTAGTCCGACGGCAGCAGCGGCGTCGTGACCATCTCCAGCAGTTTCCACGCCCTGGTGCGGAGGGCTGTACTCGTCATGACTCCAGCTTGCTGCGTCTCAGGGCGTAAAGTCCTGACCGTAGGACGTGAATCTGGTCGGTCGAATTGTTCGCAGGGAATAAAAAAGTGAGCCATGCAATCCGGAGGGCCAGTGAACTGGCCCTGGATGAGACGACGGTCACCGCACTTCGGGCTGCGCTGAAGGCCACCGCCGACGAGGTCGTCCAGGCGATCATCGACGAGGTCCCTCCCTACGCCAACGCCCTTTCGGGTCACATGGGCGCCACCATCCGCCGAGCCGTCCGCACCGCCCTGGGGCACTACCTGGACCTCGCGAGCGGGAACGCCACCGGCGGCGACGGCGGTGACGCGGCCTACGAGCTGGGCCGCGGCGAGGTGCGTGACGGCCGTTCGATGGACGCCCTGCTCAGCGCGTACCGCGTCGGCGCCCGAGTGGCCTGGCGATGCCTGGCAGCGGGTGCTGTCTCCACAGGTCTGCCCGCCGCCGAGGTCGCCAAGTTCGCCGAGCTGACCTTCGCCTACATCGACGAGCTCTCTGCCGCGAGCGCCGCGGGCCACGCCGACGAACTGGCCGCCCGGGGCAGGGACCAGGAGCGCCACCTGGAGCACTTGGCCCGCGATCTCCTCGCCGGCGCGAGCCCGGACGTGCTGCTCGTCTCCGCTCAACGGGCCGGGTGGCAGCCTCCGGATTCGCTGACCGCGGTTCTGCTGCCCGCCGCCCAGGCCCGGCCTGCCTACCGCGCGCTCGACCCGAGCACCCTCGTCCTCGACGATCTGCCGGACGCCACCGGTGTGCTGCTCGTCCCCGATGCCGACCGATCACATCTCTTGCGGCAGCTGACCGACCGCACCGCCGTGGTCGGCCCGGCCCGGCCATGGACTCGTGCGTCCGCCTCCTACGCGCGAGCCGCACGCGCGCGCTCCCTCTCCTCCGATATTCGCGACACCGAGGACCACCTGCCCGAACTGGTGCTGAGCGCCGACACGGACGCGTTCGCAGACCTGCGCGCCCGAGCCCTCGCACCGTTGCGTACCTTGCCTGTTGCGACCGCGCGGCGGCTTGAGGAGACGTTGCGGGAGTGGCTGCTGCACCAGGGCAGGCGGGACGAGGTGGCGGCGGCGTTGTTCGTCCATCCCCAGACCGTCCGGTACCGGATGTCGCAACTGCGGGAGCTGTTTCCGGATCTCGCATCGCCGCACCGGGTCCTTGAACTGACGCTGGCGGTCGGCCTTCGGGTCAGCTGACGCGTTCTTCGCCCCCCGCTGTCACTCCCTTTATGGTGCCCGGGAACGGCACGGCGAGCCGCCCGAGCGGCATCGCCCGGCAGACCGGGGTCGACCGCGCCTTCCTCTACCGCCACCGCAACCTGCGCGCCCCCATCCACGCCGCCGAACGGCAACCCTCTGCGTCGGAGCCCGGGGCCGGGCCCCGGTCGGCCTCGCCTCGCTCCAGGCAGACCTCGCCGACGCACACACCCGCAACACCCGGCTCGTCAGCCGGACCCAGCGCCTTGAGCGCCGGCAGGCCGAGCTGTTGGGCGAGCAGGCGTGGCGGCAGCCGGGCCTCGGTGCCCCCACCGACCAGGAAGAGCTTCAGTGCCAGGTCTCCCGCCTGGAAGAGGCGAACACCGAGCTGTTGGCGCGGCTGGAGGAGAGGGACGCGGAGCTGGAGGCTGCTCGGGCGGTCAACCGCGAGCTGAGCCGGGCCCTGAACCAGAAGGGAACCGCGCACCGCCACGGCCTGGCCGGCCGTCCGGTTTCCGGTCGAGGCAGTCCTTGGCCGCGCAAGGGGTGCCCTGGCGGGGCGCCTCCCGCTTCGACGGCCGCCCCGAGGAGGCCGACGCGACCATGACCGGTCTCGCGCAGCCCATTGGCTAATACTTGGCTAGCCACATATTTGCTGTTACGGTGATTATGTGTCCAGCCACCTAAATGGGTGGTGGCACGAGAGGAGTCGTCATGAAAGCCATCCTGTTCGACCGTTTCGGAGGCACGGACGTGCTGCGCGAGGCGGACATCGAGATCCCGCAGCCCGGCCCGGGACAGGTCCGCGTCCGCGTCAAGGCGGCCGGGCTGAACGCGCTGGACGGCAAGATCCGCTCCGGCGCACTGGAGGCAGTGTTCCCCACGCCGCTCCCCTCCGTCCCCGGTCACGAGCTCGCCGGCGTGGTGGACGCCCTGGGCGAGGGCGTGCGGGACATGCAGGTGGGCGATGAGGTGCTGGGCTGGTCGGACACCGGCTCGTACGCCCAGTACGCGCTGGCCACCACCGTGGCTCCCAAGCCCGCCGGCCTCGACTGGCAGCACGCGGCCGCACTGCCCGTGGCGGGCGAGACCGCCGAGCGGGTCCTGAACCTTCTGGGCGTCGCCGAGGGGGAGACGGTGCTGATGCACGGCGCGGCCGGAGCGGTCGGAACCCTGGCGGTCCAGCTCGCCACTGCCCGCGGAGCACGTGTCATCGGCACCGCCGGCCCCGCCAACCAGGACTACCTCGCCTCGCTCGGCGCCACCGCGACCCTTTACGGCGAGGGTCTGGTCGAGCGGGTCCGCGCGCTCGCTCCCGACGGCGTGGACGCGGTGTTCGACCTGGCCGGGAAGGGGGCCCTCGAGGACTCCATCACCCTGCGGGGCGGCACCGAACGCATCGTCACCATCGCCGACTTCCGCGCGCACCAGCTCGGCATCACCTTCGCCAACGGTCCCAAGGAACGCTCGGCCGCCCGCCTGGCCGCCCTGGCCGAGGACGCCGCGACCGGCAAGGCCGTCACCACCGTCACCGCCTACCCGCTGGACCAGGCCGCCACGGCCCAGCAGGTCAGCGACGCCGGGCACGTCCGGGGCAAGCTCGTCCTCACCCTCGACTGATCACGCCGTCTCTTCTTCCGCGACGCTCCGCTTACCCGATCATCACCCGTTCACCACCGCACCCAAGGACCACTCATGCTGAACTCCCTGTGGACACCCACCACTGTCGGTGCCCTCTCCCTCCCGCACCGCCTGGTCATGGCCCCCATGACCCGTGACCGCTCCACCCCTGAAGGCGTACCGACCGAGCTGAACGCCGAGTACTACGCCCAGAGGGCCTCGCACGCGCTGATCATCACCGAGGGGACACAGCCCTCCGCCGACGGCCAGGGCTACCTCCTCACCCCCGGCATCCACAATGACGAGCAGATCGCCGGGTGGCGCAAGGTCACCGACGCCGTGCACGCGGCCGACGGACGGATCGTCATCCAGCTGATGCACACCGGACGCATTGCCCATCCCGACAACACCCCCCACGGGCGTCTGCCGGTCGCCCCTTCGGCCATCCGGCCGCAGGGCACGATGTTCACCGCGTCCGGGCCCCAGGAGATGCCGACCCCCCGTGCGCTGTCGACGCGGGAGGTCGCGGCGACCGTCGACGACTTCCGCCGCGCCGCAGCGGCCGCCGTCGCGGCAGGCGCCGACGGCGTGGAGATCCACGGCGCCAACGGCTACCTGGTGCACCAGTTCCTGTCCGACAACACCAACCAGCGCACCGACCGCTACGGCGGCTCCCTCGAGAGCCGCATCCGCTTCGCCGTCGAGGTCGCCACCGCCGTGGCCGACGAGATCGGTGCCGACCGCACCGGCCTGCGCGTCTCTCCCGGAAACCCCTACAACGACATCGTCGAGTCCGACACCGCCGAGCTGTATCCGGCGCTCCTGCGCGCCCTCAGCCCGCTCGGCCTCGCCTACCTCCACGTCCTCCACGCGGGCGACGACGCGCTGCTGGGCACCCTGCGCGCGCTGTGGCCGACCACGCTGATCCTCAACCGCGGCGGCACCGACCTGCCCACCCGCGCCAAGGACATCGACCACGGCACGGCCGACCTCGTCTCCGTCGGCGCCCTTGCGCTCGCCAACCCGGACCTGGTCGAGCGGCTACGCTCTGACGCGCCGCTGAACACCCCCGACCCGGCGACCTTCTACGGCGGCGGAGCGGCCGGCTACACCGACTACCCCACCCACACCGCTTGAGGAACCGAACCATGCCCGCCCCCACACCCCGCATCCCGAGTACGGCCAGCGAGGGGCCGATGAGCTACGCGATCTTCCAGCTCGCCCGTGCTCACCGTGCCCGCGCTGCCGCCATGCTCCGCGAGATGGACCTGCATCCCGGACAGGAGCTGCTGCTGATGCAACTCCTGGACCGGGACGGCCAGACCCAGTCCGAGCTGCTGGAAAGCGTCGGCCTGGACCACTCCACCGTCTCCAAGTCCCTACGCCGCATGCAGGACGCCGGTCTGCTCATCCGCGAGCCGGCCGCACACGACCGGCGCGTCATGGTCGTCCACCTCACCGACAAGGGCCGTGCCATGCGTGAGCCCTTGGCCGCCATGTGGCGGGCCCTGGAGGAGACCTCGGCGCTGAACCTGTCGGCGGAGCAGGCGGAGTCCTTCGTCCGCACCGCCTACGCCATCGCCGACGCGATCAACAACCGTGCTCTTCCGCGGGAGGAGTCCGAGTAACTCACCTCGGCGTGCACCCGGGTTCCCGCCTGGAGTGCGAGGCGCTTCCGGCGTCCTGCGAAGTGGGCGGAGCCGCAGAGCACTCGGCTCACGAAGACCAGCGTTGAACGGATCCGGGCTTCCCACGTGTGGGAAGCCCGGTGAGGCGAGCCAGCCGATCGGGCGGGACCCCCGCTCACCGCCGTACGTCCGGGAGAACGGGGACGAGCGGGGAGTCAGGGGCAAGCGCGAGCCGTCCCGGTGCAGGCAGCAACACCTCTCCCACGGGAATGTCGAGCCCTTTTCCGACGTCGACCGACCGCACATAGAGGACGGCCGGATCAGCCGCGTCCGGGTGACCGCCGACCTCCGCAAGCTCCTGCAGGCCGGCGACGACCCGCGCCGCGAATCCGCCCATCACAAGCCCGCCCCTTGAGCAACCCGCGTCGACGACGCCTACGTCGGCGGCCACCTACTGAGGTTGAAGTCGTGGTGTCGTGGAGGGCTGACGGGACGCGGTCCCTGCCGTATGACCGAGCATGAGGTATCCACAGGGTGGCGGGCTGACCGCCGAACGTCAGCAGTTCCGCGCGGAGTTACGGCTCCGGGCGGCCGAGCGGTTCGCCAGAGGCGAGCCGAGCTCAATGTTCGGCCGCCACCACGACCCCCGCGACAGCGGGCCCCACCCGCTGGTGATGCTCGCCGTCCGTACCGCGGCGATGTGTCCGATGCCCGCTGGGCTCTGATCGAGCCGGTCTTCATCGCTTGGCGGGCGGGGCGGACAGGTGGCGGCCCGGGGGCACGACCTACGGAAGATCGTCAACGCGATCCTCTACCTCAACCGCACCGGCATCCCATGGGAGTACCTGCCTCATGACTTCCGCCGCACGAGACCGTCTACGACTCCTACGCGAAGTGAGAAGCGACCCGGGGCCGGAAGGGTTCGACGAATTCAGGGCGGGCCAGCAGAACCACGGCCCGGAATCCGGGCGCACTCGGGAACGGCGGATCCAGGTTGACGTCCACCAATCGGGAAGCGGGCGAAGGCGTCAGCAGTGCGTCGTCGGCCCCGTCACGCCGTGCCCAGGCGGTCTCACCGTCGGTCAATTCTCGGCCAGCCGCAACAGGTCACGCACTCGGACGTCGGGGGAGTTGCCTTTCCTCTTTTCCTCCGGGGCGACCGGGGTGAAGATACACGGGCGCCCAAACCCGCGTCATGCAGCCCCTGGCCTAGGAGACGCAAGTGACTGTCTACGTGTGCTCGTTGAAGACCGAAGCCGCGCAGTCGATCCCCGCCGACGGCGCCTACCACATCGTCCGCTTCCCGTTCGGCTCCGGCGAGCCGTACGACGCGCACAACATGCACCAGGCCGTCCAGCCGGACGCCTACACCGTCACCAACTGGGCCACGGACGACCGCTCCGGCCTCATCTGGCCCTCCACCGCGGGCTGGGGCCAGATTTACGCGATGATCCAGTGGGAAGACGGCTCCTACACTGAGCTGCGGGACCGCTTCGTCCGCGACCCGCTGAACCTGTCCACCGGCTACGACTCTACGGCCACCGACCACCGTCCGCCGTCGCCCGGCATGCAGTGCTTCACCAAGGCCCACGGCCTGTTCACCTCCATCGGCACGCCACTCGCGCTGCTCGTCTCGCACAATGACAGCACCGCCTGCGACCTCGTGCTCGCCGAATTCAAGCTCGCCATCCACACCTGACCGGAGGGCCAACGCGGACCGCTTCTGTGGCTGTGGGCGACCCCGGCTGCGTCTCTACTGCGGACGGCGACACCGGCCCATGACGGTTCTTGGTCGCGGTGGATCGGCAGCAGCCGCAGAGCATCCCTGAAGTGGTAGTGCTCGCGAGAACGGGCCTCATCTCCGCGCGTTGTACCCGACCTATTTCCCAATCGGGCCGTCCCGTATGGTTAATCGAGTGACGCTTCCCCATGCCCCGCGCGGGCGCCCCCGAGACAGCCGGGCCCATCAGGCGATCTTGACCGCCACAACCGAGCTGGTGACTGAACTCGGCTACGCCGCCACCTCCATCGGTGCGGTGGCGGCTCGGGCCGGCGTCGGCAAGGACACCATCTACCGCCGTTGGTCGGGCAAGGCCGAGTTGGTGTACGAGGCGGTCTTCACTCAGACCGAAGCAGCCCCGGCACCGGATACCGGCAGCCTGACCGGCGATCTCACCGCCCTGCTGGAGGCACTGATCCAGGAGTTCTCCACCCCGGCCGCGGCCGCTGCCCTGCCGGGCCTGCTGGCCGACTTCGCCGCCGGCCCGGAATTGCAGGTCCGCATTCGCTCCGACTTCCTGACCCCGGCCAAGGACGGGCTGGCGCCGGTGTTCGAGCGAGCTGTGCAGCGCGGGGAGGCCGACCCCGGCCTACCGGTCGACCTGGTTCTGGACACGCTGGCTGGCGCCGTCTTCTTCCACGTCGCCCTGGTGGGCGAACAGCCCGGCCCACGGCTGGCCACACAACTGGCGGCCCTCGTCGGCCGCGGAATCGAGACCCGATGAACGCCTGGTTTCTCGCCGCCGGCATAACGGCCGGCGCGGTCGCAGCCATCCATGCCGTGGCTGGCGGTCGGGATGTCATCCGGCCACTGCTGGCCGGCAACCTCCCCGACGAGCCCCGCCGTGTCCTGCACGCGGTCTGGCACATGGTCACGGCCGACCTGCTCCTGGCCGCCGCCGCCCTGATCTGGCTGGCGCTGGGCAACCGCTCCGGCGGTGACACCATCGCCTGGCTCCTGGCCGCCCACTTCGTGGCCTACTCCGGCGTGTTTCTCATCGTGTCCCTGGCGGCCAACTGGTCGAAACCGCTGCTGCGCCTGCCGCAATGGATACTGCTGTTGCCGGTGGCGCTGCTCGCGGCGGCCGGCGCAGCGTGAACCGCGGGAGCGCGGGCCGGAAGCATCTCCGCCAAGGCGGGATCCGCGCCGTCGTTCCCCAGCCGCCCGACCAGGCCGGTCACCGTCGGCGCCGAGGCCGCTCGGGTGGCCGGCCGGCCGCCTTCGGCGCCGAGGCGTACAAGCAGCACAACGCGGTCGAACGATGCATCAGCCGGCTCAAGCAGTGGCGGGGGCTGGCCATGCGGACGGACAGCTCGCGATCGCCTACCAGGCGGCGCTCTACGTCGCTGCCGTCCTCATCTGGGCCCCGGCACAGGGGCGTCGGGCCATATATTTCGGAGACGACCTTCTCAGTCCAGCATGGCAGCATGCGGCAATGGTCTTTCGACACCCCGACGGCGACTACGCGATCACCGTGATGTACTCCGTGCCTGAGGACGCCTGGTATCCGGAACTGGATCTCGTGGCCGGGCAACGGACGCCCGGGACCGCAATCGTCCCCGACGAGGATCCGGCACGGGAACCCCCGACGTTCCAGAGGCCGCCTTCGGGCGGGCTCCTGACGGCACCCCCATGGACCACCCGCAACGTCCCAGCCTGTAGACGGTCAAGGAAACAGGGCTTAGTCAGCTCCGACCACGGCTGGTCAGCGAACGGCCGGCGCCCACGGAGGCTGCCCTCTGTGGCGATGCCATGAGAGACACGGTGCGTGCCGCCGGTACGTACCCGCCGCCTTCGCTCAGGGAGCGGTCGTCGAGGCTCGGGCGTCGGCGCGCAGCATGGAAAGACCGGCCGGTGTGAGGGTATGCAGAACGTTCCCGCCGTGTCGGCTGCTGATCAGCAGTCCCGCGCCGCGCAACACCCCGGCGTGTTTGCTGACGGAGGACGGGGAGATCCCCGCCGCGCGGGCGATCTCCCCGGTGGTGGCGCCCGCTCCCGACGCTGCGACGCGCAACACGGTCGCCCGGGTACGCCCGAGCAGTGCAGTCAGCGGGGTGGTGAGGGTCGCCGCGGCCGGTTCGTGCAGCAAGGGGTAGAGCAGCACGGGCGGCAGCCGGGGGTCCCCCTGGCAGCCCGCGCGTCACCTCAAGACCCCCAGGGGATGAGTCCGCCGGGCCGGCGCGCACCTTACGCCGGGAAGGAGATCAACGGCCGCAAGCGGCACCTGCTCACAGGCGACCCTGACGGCGGAGCGCCCTGTGTCCTGGAAGATGCGGCCGACCACAGCGGGCAGTAGACACTGTCTACCGTGCTTGGTAGACAGTGTCTATGAACGAGCCGAACACGGGACTGCGGTCCCGGCTGGTGGACGTGGGAGTGGAGTTGGTGACGACGGAGGGCGTTCAGGCGCTCTCCCTGCGGAAGATCGCGCGGCGGGCGGGCGTGTCGCACGGGGCGCCGCGCCGCTACTTCCCGACCCACCTGGAGCTTTTGTCGGCCATCGCGCGCCGCGGGTTCGAGGAGTTGGCGGGGCAGGGGGTCGCGGCGCTCGGGGACGGCACGGCCAGCCCGCGCGAACAGATCTCGACGCTGGGACGCGTGTATCTCGACTTCGCGCTCACCCACCGGGGCATGCATGAGCTGATGTTCCGTCACGATCTGCTCGAGAGTAATGAGTTGGGTCTGCGAGACGCCAGTTTGCCGATCTTCTCCCTGCTGGTGGATCTCGTCGGACAGGCCCGGCCCGACGCCGATGCCCCCCTCGTCGCGGGCGCACTGCTGGCGAATTTGTACGGCATCGCCCAGCTGTGGACGTGGGGCAGCCTTCAACTCACCACGGGAGCGGACAACTTCGTCCCGTTGCTCGACGCCGCTTTGGAGGCACATCTGGGGAGGGGAGGACGATGACGGCGTCCACCACGGAGGCCGACGTCGACCGGGACGGGCCGAAACGCGCGCCGCACCCCCGCCTCACGCTCGCCAACAGCGTGCTCGGTGCCGTGATCGTCGCCCTCGACGGGACGGTACTGACGATCGCCCAGCCCACCCTGCGACGCGACCTCGACGCGTCCCTCACCGAGGTCCAGTGGACCAGTACCGGCTATCTGATCGCGGTGGCGGGCCTCCTGGTGTTCGCCGGGCGGATCGGTGACCGGTTCGGTCATCAACAGGTTTTCGCCTGGGGGGTGTTGGGGTTCGGCGCGGCCTCCGCGGGAATCGGGTGCGCGCCCGAAGTGGGCTGGGTGATCGGGTTGCGGGTCGTCCAGGGCATCTTCGGAGCGTTGTTGCAGCCCGCCACGCTCGGGATGCTGCGGGCCGCGTTCCCGTCCGACCGCTTGGACATGCCCATCGCGTTGCGGACCAGCGCCATCGGGGTCGCGGCCGCGGCCGGCCCGCTGGTCGGGGGTGTGCTCGTCGCCCAGCTGGGCTGGCGGGCGGTCTTCTTCCTCAACGTCGTACCGGCGCTGGTCATGGGTCTCCTGGCGCTGGCGTTGCGTCCCCCGGAGACGAAGCGGACGAGGCCGGGGCCCATGCCCCGGCTCGATCTGACTGGCGCCGCGCTGCTCGCCGTCGCCCTGGCGGCTTTCGTGCACACGCTGGTCGGTGTGTCGGAACACGGCCGGATGGCGACCGGTGCGGTCGGCCTGCTGATCGCGGCCGTCTCGGCCGGTGCCCTCGTCCGCCACGAACGGCGTACCCCCGACCCGCTGTTGCCGCCGGCCTTGCTGGGGTCGGCGACGATGACCGCGGCGCTCGGGGTGTTGGTGGCCGCGTCCGCGGCGATGCTCGGCACGCTGTTCGTGTGCAGCTTCGTCCTCCAGGACCTCCTCGGCATGGACCCGCTGCGCACCAGTCTCGTCGCGTTACCCGGCGGTGTGATGATGGTGCTCGGGGCGCCCCTGTCGGCCGTACTGCTGCGCCGATGGGGCGCCCGTCCCACCGCCCTCGCGGGGACGGCGCTGCTCGCCACAGGGGTGCTGGCGCTGTCCCGGCTCGGCCCCGAGTCGTCGACGCTGCTGATCGGTGGTGGGTTCCTGCTGCTGGGAGCCGGATTCGGCGCGCTGATGGTCACCGCGACCACCGTCGCCGTACGGCATGCGCCGCCGGAGTCGGCCGGGGTGGCGGGCGGCCTCCAGCAGACCGCGATGAACGTCGGCCCGACCCTGGGGGTGGCGGCCGCGAGCACGCTGATGCCCCTCGGCACGGGCCCCGCGCTCCTGGTCCTGGCCGGCGTGGCCGTGCTCGGTGCTCCTCTTGCCATACGAATGCCCCGGCCCGCCCGTCACGCAAGGGATGGAACGCGATCAGTACGAAGGAGCACGTGATCGGCCGCGCTGCTGTCCCCTGCCGAGTGCCCGGCAGGGGTGGGCCGTGAGGCGTGATCGGCGCAGCAGGGTGTGGGGTCGGGCACTTCGAACGGCGCGAGTACGCCACCGGCGGCCGGGAGCACGGCGAGGGTGAGCTGCCCGTCCCGCCAATCGGGTCGTACGTGGTCGCGGGTGAGCACGGGGGTGGCAGGATCGGGCCCCTGTGCGTGCGTCGACGGTTGCCCGACCACGGTGATCCGGTCGATGGCGGTCAGGCCGAGCAGGTCGGCCACGGTGACGGTGCCGGTGAGGCGGTCGACGCCGGGATAGACCACGGCCCGTCCATTTCGCCGGTGGGCGTGTTCCGTGGCGGCCAGTGCCGCCGTGCGGGCGGCCTGGTCAGGACTGCGTACGGCGACTGGCCGCCCACCCCGCCTTCGGTACCCACCTCGACCTGGACGGCATCGCCCGCCGACACCATGCCCGCTGCCAAGGGCTGGAGGCCGCAGGGCGGCGGTGCAGATCCTGGACTGGTCCGTACACATCTGGACCGGGCCGCCGTACAGCCCGCCCAGTGGTGTCCGGACGGTTTCACGGAACCGCAATACGCCCTCCGCCTCCGTCCGTCCGGATTCGCCAGTTGAGGTGGCCGAAGCGGCTCCGGGAAGCCCGGGGCGCCCGGCAGGTCGGACCGTGGTGAGTCGGTGTGCTGGCTCCGCAACCAACCGGGTTCAGTACGCAGTCATAGGGGGCCGGATGACCGGGTGGGGCTTCGATGTCGGCGTCCGACATGGGACGAGCGGACATGGCTCATCCCCGGACCGCTTCGTTCGGCGGACCGGATGCTGGCGGGGCCCGAGCCCGGGATAAGGGGTGGCCGGCGGGACGACTCGGGCCGGCGACCCGCATGGGCCTGGAGTACGCCCGGTTCTGCCGGATGGTGAACGGGCGGATTCCAAGACTCAGTTGGTGGTGGCGGCCGTGTCCCATTAGGCGTGGGCCCAGCACGCGTCGTAGGGCAGGGTGAGGATCACGGAGCGGATGGCCAGATCGGGCTCGCCCAGGGCACGCAGCCGGGCGGCGCCGGGACCGGCCAGCCAGGCCCGCAGGTTCGCGACGCCCGCGTCCTCGCTGTCGTCGTACCACCAGGTGAACGGGGGCGCGTCGCTGAGCAGGTCGTGGAGCCAGGCGTCGGCGCAGTGGACGAGGTGCGCGTCGGCGGTGGGGCCCTGGATCCAGCCGTCGAGGAACGGGGTCACGGTCCCGGCGATCGTGACGCAGGTGTCGAAGACGTCGTATGGCGGCTAGGGCGTCGCGGGGCCGTCCTGCCACCAGGCCTGCTTGACGCGTCGATGGCGGCGGCCTGCTCGGCCGGCCGGGAGCGCCAGTCCAACCGGGTCAGCCCGTGGGCGCCGTAGCCGATCATCCCCAGGGCACCGTCGGCCACCGCCCGTGCCGCCTGCGGAACGAGGCGGCGCATGGCGGAGGTGTGGTCGTCGAAGTGGTCGTGGACCTCGAAGAGGTACCTCTGCAGGACGTCCAGGGGAACGTGGGTGTAGGGGGTGCGCAGGTAGGCGGTCTTCTCGGGCGCGTGGCACAGGGGGCAGCCGGATCCGTGCGAGCCGGCGAAGCCGTTGAAGACGGTGTCGATATCGGCGAGGGCCGCGTCGAGGGCGGGCGACGGCGTGGGGGTCGGTCCCGTCAGGACTGCGCGCACGGCTGGGGCGCTGGCCGAAGAGCGTGACGCTACCAGGCGCTAATCCGTTGGACCCACCCCTTTCCCGTGCGGAGAGTGGGGAGCGATGAAACCCACGTAGGTACCTGGAGGAGCCCCCATGTCGACGCTGCGCGTCACAGCCGAAGTGTTGACCGTGCACGAGCACCCGAACGCCGATGCGCTCGAGCTGGCCCAGGTGGGGCTGTATCGGGCCGTCGTCGCCAAGGGCGCGTATCGCACGGGTGAGGCTGCGGTGTACATCCCCGAGCAGTCGGTGCTGCCGCCCGAGCTGATCGAGGAGCTGGGGCTGACCGGGCGGCTCGCGGGCGGCAACGCGGACCGGGTCAAGGCGGTGCGGCTGCGGGGGGAGCTGTCGCAGGGCATCGTGTGCCGGCCGAAGGCGCTCGCGGGGTTCGATCTGGCCCGGGCGGCGCTGGAGGGGACCGACTTCGCCGCGCTGCTCGGCATCACCAAGTGGGTGCCGCCGGTGCCGCCCATGATGAACGGCGACGTGGAGGCCGCGCCGGAGCTGCTGCCGTGGGTCGACATCGAGAACATCCAGCGGTTTCCGGGGATCTTCACCCCGGGCGAGGATGTGGTCCTGACGGAGAAGCTGCACGGGTCGGCGTGCCTGCTGACGTATGTCGCGGGCGAGGGACGGGCGTACGTCTCGTCCAAGGGCTTCGGCGCGAAGTCGCTGGCGCTGAAGGAGGATCCGCGCAATTTGTACTGGCGGGCGGTGCGCGGGCACGGCGTCGCCGAGGCCGCGGCGCGGCTCGCCGAGCGGTTGGGGGCACGTCGGGTGGGGATCTTCGGCGAGGTGTACGGCGCGGGCGTGCAGGACCTGACATACGGCGCGGACGGGCGCCGCGACACGCTCGGGTACGCCGTGTTCGACGTGTCCGCGGAGATCGACGGGCAAGTGCGGTGGCTGGACGCGGCGGAACTGCTGGAGGGGGAGCTGCCGTTGGTGCCGCGACTGTTCCAGGGGCCGTACGACATCGAGCGCGTGCTGGAGGTCGCTGACGGGCGGGAGACGGTGTCCGGGCGGGGGCTGCACTTGCGGGAGGGTGTGGTGATACGGCCTTCCAGTGAGCGGTACAGCGCGGTGACCGGGGGGCGGGCGATCGCCAAGGCGGTGAGTCCGGCGTATCTGACGCGGAAGGGCGGCACGGAGTACGAGTGAGGCAGGCGGGAGTGGGCCGGGGCGGGTCGCGCCGGCCCGCGCCGGATCATGACTTTGGCGGGCCCGCGACCAGTCCAGCTGGTTCTTCGACCGCAGCTTGTTCCGCAGAGCTGGTGCAGCTGGTCCCAGACACCGGCCTCGTTCCAGGCCACCAGGCGCCGCCAGCAGGTCATGCCCGAGCCGAAGCCGAGCTCCTGGGCGCTCTTCTCACTTCCTCATGATGAAGCAGATTCAGTATCAGCGTGGCCGCCCCTCAGGAAGAGGCCACACGATCCGGTGAATGGGCTTCCTTTCGCCAGGTGGCGTCGTTCACCAGGCATGACTCCCATCGACCGACCGACAGTGCGCTCCCGTGGTTCCGGATTGTTATTGCTACGTACTGCCACGACCGTGCAGAAGCGGGAGGACGCTCGCCCTCGCGGCCTGGGGGCACGACACCGCCTGTCGCGCCGGTCGGAGCAGGTGCTCGCATGCCTTGTCGCCGCTGGCGGCCTTCTGATCATCTGCCTGGTCGAGCCCCACTTCGGGCTGTTCGGTCAACTGGTTATCGGGCTGGCTGTCGCCTGCTGTGTGACGTTCATGGCCTGGCACGAGAGCTCCTGGGTCCAGCTGCAGGTCCTGTGTGCCGTCGCTGTGGCCTGCACGGTGGAGTTCGTGGGAACCCATGACATGGAATGGTGGGACTATCGGCTCGGCAACTTCCCGGCCTGGGTTCCCCCCTGCCACGCGGGTATCTTCCTGACCAGCGTCGTCCTCGCCCGCACGCCTGCACCTCGAGGGCTCCATAACGCCGCTTACGCTGGCCTGGCGGCGTGGTCACTGTGGGGGCTCCTGCTGGCCGAGCGGAGGGACTACAGCGGCGTCATCGGCCTACTCATCATCGCAGCGGTCCGTCAACACCCCGTAATGCGAGCGCGTGTTCCATGGATCATCGCGGTGACCGTTCCCTGCGAGTTCGCCGGCACCCTCTTCGGCCTCTACAGCTACCGGCCCCACGACATCACCGGACTGCTCCTCATGGGTAACCCGCCCTCCGGACTTCCCGGCGGCTACGCCCTTGTCGACTTCGCGGCACTCCTCATGGCCAGCGCTGTGCACCAGGCGTGGCACCGGCACCGTGGCTCGGCCGAAGCCCGCAGCGCGGTCGCGTCCCTGCCCCCCACACAGTGATCCCCGCAGGCAATCACCCGCTAAAAGTAGAGAGCGAGTTCAGTTGCTGTCTGGGCTGGCTCGGCCTGCTCAGCCTTCGTCCGCGGGCATACGATCACGCGACGGACGGTGCGAAAGGTCAGCAGGCCCGCCCCGTTGTACCCGGTCCGGTGAACGCTGTCCCGATGCGAGAACCTCGGCAGGCGTCGGAGCGTCGCTCCGGGTATGAGGCCGATCAACGAGGCTCTACGGCCCTGCCCACAATCTGGACGCCCTTCGGGACCGGACCCCACGCCTGCGCCGCCGCCCAGCTTGCCCACGCCCAAGTCCGAGCGCTCATGCACGCCCTCCCCGGCCGAGGCGACCTCGAACCGGCCTCGCCCCGAGGCGAGCGCCTTGGACACCGATCGGGATCGGAGATCTACCCAAGGCAAGGTTGCCGCGTCATCCTCCGCAAACGGCGATGAACCGCCGGCAGTGTCACCGCCACGCCAACGCCTGAACCACTCTGAGATGGCCGGTATCTCCGTCAAGTAGTCGAGCGGCGGACGTCTGTGACCGTACTGGCCGGCCACGAGCCCCTCGTCCTGGTTGCGTCGTCGGCCAAGTGGCAACACGCGGCGACCGTCTGCAGAACCTGTGGCAGCCGCGGTGGCGAACCGAACGGGCACCGACCGCTACCAAGGCCTCCGCAGCCACTCCGCCGGATCGCACCGGGCCCGCGGCACGGAAGCGCCCAGCGGGATCAGCCGGCCTCCACGTATTGGTGGCCCTGCTCATGGCGGCGGACCTTCTGCGCGGCCCGGTCATTGAGAACCGTGCCGTAAGGCAGGACTTTGATGGTCCGCGCGGTCGCTCTGCGAGCGTAGATCCCGTTTGTGGCCTGGTGGATCCGGCCACAGTGTCCCGGCATGATCGGGGTGCCGGAGGCGGTGCGCCGGGGGACGGGGTCGGCGAAGGACACCACCCCACGCACGCCTGCGACGAGCAGCTCGGCGTGGCAGCGCGCCAGGAGCCAGCTCTCGGAGTTGCCCGGGCACTCGTCCAAGAGCACGAACCGCGAGCATTCCAGGGGCTCCGGGTACGGGATGAGCTCCGGCAGAGCCGCGGTGAGCACGGCCTGGTTGACCGGCACGCCGAACACCGCAACCGCCCTGCGGGCCGGGGCCCTGAGGGGCGGACTTACGGAAGACGAGGTTCCCGTGGCGGTCGCCCCGCCAGGCCCGTACGACGGCGAAGTCGGTGGTGATGCCGTGCTCCAGGACGTACGTGCGGTCCGCGAAGTCGCGCATCTCCTTGGCCGGGGAGGCCACCGCCACCGTGCCGTCGTCCGCGTGGCGCCAGGGCAGTCCGCCGCGGGCGGCCTGGGTGCCCGCCCCCGCGGGGGTGTAGAAGGCGGGGATGCCCGCTCCTCCGGCCCGCAGCCGCTCGGCGAGCGTGTCCTGCGGCACGAGCTCCACCTCCCGTTCGCCCGACAGGTACTGACGGGCGAACTCCTTGTTCTCGCCCACGTGACTGCCCGTGACGCGGGCGATCCGGCCGTCGGCCAGCAGGACTCCCAGTCCGCGCCCGTCCACTCCGCAGTTGTTCGACAACGACCTCCAGGCCGGTGGCGCCCTGGGCGTGCAGGGCCTGGATGAGTACATCGGGGATGCCACTGAGGCCGAAGCCACCGACGGCCAGGGACGCGCCGTCGGGGATGTCGGCGACCGTCTCCGCGGCGCTCGCGCGGACCTTGTCCATGGGGGGAGGGCGTTTCTGTCGTGCGTTGTCGCTGGTGTCAGGCGCCTGGCCGCAGAGCGTCCGAGATGGGCTTGGCGCCGCCGTGTGCCGTGAGGCCGCCGTCGACCGGGATCTCGGCGCCGGTGATGAAGGCGGAGTCCTCGGAGAGGAGGAAGGTGATGAGCGGGGTGATGTCGTCGACGGTTCCGGTGCGACCGAGCGGTGTCCCGAGGAGGTTCGCCTCGCGGAACGCGGGTGCCGCGGAGGCGGTCATGTCGGTTTCGATGAAGCCGGGATGGATGGTGTTCACGCGGATGCCGCGTGGGCCCAGTTCCATCGCGGCGGTGGCCGACAGGCCGCGCAGCGCCCATTTGCTGGCGGTGTACGCGACCGGGTAGTGGGCGGTCAGCGCCGCCGACGAACCGACGTTCACGATCGATGCCCCCGCGGGCATCAGCGGTGCCAGGTGCTGGATGCCGAGGAGCGGTCCGGTGACGTTGACGGCGTGGACGCGGGCCATGTCGTCCGGGCGTACGTCGTCGATCCGGGCCCGCCAGGTGACGCCCGCGTTGTTGACCAGGCCGTGCACCTGTCCGTACGCCTCCCGCAGGTCGGCGGCGAGCTCGGCCCAGTCCTTCTCGCTGGTGACGTCGAGGCGGCGGCAAGCCGGTGCCTCGGTCACGTCGGTGGCGATCACCCGGGCACCCTCGCGGGCCAGTGCCTCGGCCTCCGCGGCGCCCTGGCTGGCGGCGGCCCCTGTGATGACGACGACCTTGCCGAGGAGCCTCCCCCGGCCTTCGGCCGGGAGGTGTCCCCAGGGACGCATGTCGGTCACGGCCGTTCCCGGGAGCGCCGTCGGCCGGCCGGGACGGGCAGCGGGTCGGCACCGGCCACCACGGTGTTGGAGACGCTGCCGATGCCCTCGACGGTGAGTGTCACCGTGTCGCCGGGCTTCAGCGGCGCCGGGTCCTGCTTCCCCCGTACGCCCCACAGTTCGGCGAGGCAGCCGCCGTTGCCGCAGGTCCCGGAGCCCAGGACGTCACCGGGACGGACCCACGTCCCGCGCGAGGCGTAGGCGACCATCTCCTCGAAGGTCCAACTCATGTTGGAGAGAAGGTCCTCGCCGACCACCTCGCCGTTGATCTCGGCGGTCAGCGCGAGGCGCAGGAAACCGCCCTCGTCGCGGTGGGGCTCCAGTTCGTCGGCCGTGACCAGCCATGGGCCCAGCGTGGTCGCGGTGTCCTTGCCCTTGCACGGGCCGAGACCCACCTTCATCTCCGCGGACTGCAGATCGCGGGCCGACCAGTCGTTGAAGACGGTGTAGCCGACGATGTGGTCGCGGGCCTGCTCGGGAGTGAGGTCGCGGCCCTCCTTGCTGATCACCGCGGCGACCTCCAGCTCGAAGTCGAGCACGCTCGACCCGGGCGGCACGGGGATGTCGTCGTGCGGGCCGTACACCGCGTACGGGTTGCCGAAATAGAACGTCGGGGCTGCGTACCACCGCTCCGGTACCCCGGCCGCCCCGTCCACGGAGCGCCGTACGCCCTCGACATGCTCTTCGAAGGTCACGAAGTCCCGCACGGTGGGCGGCTGGAGCGGTGGCCGCAGCCGTACCTGGGAGACATTGGGGCCGGCCGTGGCGTCGAGCACCGCGGAGCCGGCGTCGAGCAGTTCGGGCAGCCCGCCGCTTGCGGCGAGCAGGCCGGTCAGTGAGGTGACGCCGGGCAGGGGGTGGAGCGTACCGTCCTCTTCGACGACGGCCACCTGGCGGCGGTTGCGGTACTCGTACGTGGCGAAACGCATGGGAGGTCCAGTCGCGGAGGAGGCGGAAGGGCTGGCTGAGCTGGACCGGGGGCGCGGCGGGGAGTCAGGGCATGACAGGGCTGCCGCGCCCCCGGAGTAGGGGGATCAGACCGGCGGGGCGACGAACACGCCGCGGTCGACGTCGTTGAAGGACTCCTTGGTGACCAGTTCGTTCATGGGGTTGGCGGTGCCCCACTGGTCGGTGACCTCGGGCTGGGAGAAGTCGTAGACGTGGGGGTGCCAGGTGTCCTCGTCCAGCTGCTCCAACTCGGTGGTGTACTCGACGGTGTTGCCGTGGGGGTCCAGGAAGTAGGAGAACGTGTTGTCGCCCGCCATGTGCCTGCCCGGGCCCCAGACCTTCTTGACACCGGCCCGGATCACGCGGCCGGAGCCGCGCATGTACTCGTCGATGCCGCGCATCTCGAAGGAGACGTGGTGCAGGGAGGTGTGCGGGCCCTTGGCGATGGCCATGGAGTGGTGCTGGTTGCTGATCCGCATGAAGTGCATGACGTCGCCGATGCGCGGATGGCCGAGCGTGTCGGAGAGGCGGAAGCCGAGGTGGCGCTCGTACCACTCGCGGGTCTTGTCGAGGTCCGGCGAGTTGAGGACCACGTGTGACAGCTTGACCGGGATCGACTCCTTCTCCTCGATCTTCCGGTGCTGCCTGACCTCGACGTCGGCGGAGACCTCGATGGTGCGCCCGTCGACGTCGAAGAAGCGGAAGCCGTAACCGCCGCCGGGGGTGTCCACCTTGCCGGGCTGTGAGATCAACTGCACGCCTCCGGCGAGGAGTTGTTCGGCCAGGATGTCCACGTCGGCCGGGCTGCCCGCCCCGTAGGAGACCAGGTCGAGGCGCTTCTCGTCGGCCTTGCGCAGGCGGACGACGTACTGCTCGGGGCTGCCCTCGGCGGCCAGAAACGAGATGCCGGAGTCCTCGGCGACCTTGGTCAGGCCCCAGACGCCGGCGTAGAAGTCGAGCTGCTTGTCGTAGTCGGGCACGGCGAGGTCGACGTGCCGCAGATGCGTGAGCAGACGGTTGCTCATGGGAGTCCTCCCTCAGACGAGGTTGAGCAGGGGGGCGGCGTTCTTGCCGCGCACGGAGTGGAAGTCGGCGTCACGCAGGTCCGCCGCGCGCAGCGCGCCCAGCGGATCCTCGGTGCCCATGTCGAAGGGGAAGTCGGAGCCGAGCAGGACCCGTTCCGGGCCGGCGACCCGGAGCAACTCCCGCAGGACATCGGGGTCGTGGACGAGGGAGTCGAAGTACAGCTGCCTCAGGTAGCTGCTCGGCTCCCGTGAGCAGTCCTGGGCGTCGGCGCGGGCCCGCCAAGCGTGGTCGGAGCGGCCGATGTGGGTGGGCAGATAGCCGCCGCCGTGCGCGGCGATCAGCTTCAGGCCCGGGTGGCGGTCCAGGACCCCGGAGAAGATCAGGTGGGACAGTGCGACCGCGTTCTCGGTGGGCTGGCCGACGGTGTTGGACAGGTACCACTGGTCCAGGCGCTCGTCGAGGGTGCAGCCGAACGGGTGCAGGAAGACCAGGGCGCCGGTCTCCTCCGCCCGGGACCAGAAGGAGGCGAGGCGCGGGTCGGACAGCTCCACCTCCCGGCTCCCGCCCGGGCCGGGGGCGTGCGAGGAGATCTCGACGCCCCGCAGGCCCTGCTCCAGTGCGTGGTCGAGCAACGCGACGGCGAGGTCCGGGTGCTGGAGGGGGATCAGGCCGAGGCCGTGCAGCCGGTCGGGGGCCTTCGCGCAGTGCGCGGCGGTGCCCTCGTTCGCCAACCGACAGACCATCTGGGCCAGTTGGTGCTCGGCCCAGTAGTGGTAGTGCGACGGGGAAGGGCTGACCAGCTGGATGTCCACGCCCTGTGCGTCCATGGCCGACAGACGCACGGCGACGTCCGTCAGCCTGGGCACGCGATCGCCGACCATGGGGCCGCTGACGGCCAGGGCCGCCGGTCCGTTGCGGCGGGCGTCGAGGTTACGGGCCTCGGCGAGGCCCGCCTGGCCGGCGACGGCCTCCTCGACCTCGGGCAGCAGGAGGTGGGCGTGGACGTCGATCGTCGGTATCGACTCGGGCTCGGTCACGGGAGTTCCTTCAGCGCGTTCAGGGTGCGGTGTGTCAGCCCGGGTACGTCGGCGTCGCGTACCCCGTCGAGGTGCCACTGGCCGAGCTGGCAGGAGGCGTCGACGACCATCCGGACGCGGTGCATCCGGCGGACCTGGTAGTCGGTGAAGAGCTGGTCGTCCCAGTCGTCGCGGGTGGTGAGCAGCTCGGCGAGGACCAGGGCGTCCTCCAGGGACATCGCCGCGCCCTGGGCGAAGGTGGGCGGGCAGCAGTGGGCGGAGTCCCCGACGAGCACGACCCGGCCACGGTGCCAGGGGCCCTCCACCAGCAGACGGTGGAACCAGGTGTAGTTGACCTTGGCCGGGTCATCGATGTGCTTCACGATCTCGGGCCAGAAGCCGCCGTAGCCCTGGGCGAGTTCGCGCATCTCGTCGGCGTACGACTCCGGCGGGAGCGAGGCGCGGTCGCGGTTGCCCTCGACGACGTACGCGTAGATGGTGTTCTCGCTGGTGGGGCAGTAGCCGGCGATGTAGGCCGGGCCGCCGGTCGCCAGGTCGGTGCGCTCCAGCCCTTCGGGGCGCGGGGCGGCGATACGCCAGATGGCCATTCCGGTGGGCTCGGGTTTGTCGGTGATCCCGATCGCGGCGCGCGTCGCCGAGTTGAGGCCGTCGGCGGCGACGACCAGGTCGTAGCGGCCCTCGGTGCCGTCACTGAAGAGCACCCGGACGCCGTCGGCGTCCTGCTCCAGGCTGTCGGGGGTGATGCCGAGGCGAACGTCGGCACCGGAGGCGCGGACCGCGTTGATCAAAATCTGCTGGAGCTGGGGGCGCTGCATGCCCAGGGTGGCGGGCAGGTCCTCGCCGCCGGTCTGGATGTCGTCCGCGACGAACAGGACGGTGCCGTCCGGGGCGGTCACGCCCAGCGAGCCGAAGGCGAACCCGGAGGCGCTGACCTGCTCCCACACCCCCAGCTCGCGCAGCACGCGCAGGGCGTTGCCCTGGAGGGTGATGCCGGAGCCGGTGGTGGCGTTCCAGTCGGGCTTGGCCTCGACCAGGTCCACGGTGATGCCGGCGCGGCGCAGCAGGATGGTGACGGCGTTGCCGGAAGCACCCCCGCCGATGACGAGGACGGAACGGGCGCGGGGATCGGTCATGTCGGGGTCCCTCGATGTCGGGCCGCACGGCTTCGGGCGGCTGGAATGCGGCTCACCCGCTGGGGGTGCGGGTCGTGCGTGGTGCGGGGCCGGATGCGCCGCTGCTGTCCGGGGAAGGCGCATCCGGCGGTTCGGCGGATTACTTGACGGCGATGGGGTTCACGGGGGAGCCGACGGCGCCGGTGATGGGGAGGGGAGCGGCGGTGAGCCAGAACTCGTACACGCCGTCGTCGGCGCAGTCCGTGGCGAGGGCGTCGAGGTCCCACATCTCACCGATGAGGAGGCCCATGTTGGGGATGACGATCTGGTGGAGCGGCTGGAAGGCGTTCTCGAATTCGTTCGGCCGTACCTCGAAGCCCCAGGTGTCGGTGGCGATCGCGGCGATCTCGGTGCGGTGCAGCCAGCCGGCGGCGGTGAACGACAGGCCGGGCGCGGGTCCGCCCGCGTAGTCGCCCCAGCCCTCGCGCCGGGCGCGGGTGAGGTGTCCGGTGCGGACGAGGACGATGTCGCCGCGGCCGACGCTCACGCCGTGAGCCTCGGCGGTCGCGGTCAGATGTTCCTCGCTGATCGCGAAACCGTCGGGCAGCTCCGGTTCGCCGTCGTCGTCACCGATGACCCGGGCGACGTCGAGGAGCACCCCCCGCCCGGCCACGTAGGGGGCCATGTGCTCGATGCCGGTGACGAGGTCGCCGTCGGAGGTGACGACCTTCTCCGCGTCGCGTCCGTTCCATGCCTTGCCGTGGTCGAAGATGTGTCCGAGGCCGTCCCACTGGGTGGAGCACTGCAGCGGCATCGCGATCACGTCGTCGGCGCCACCGATGCCGTGCGGGAAACCCTGGTTGCCCAGGGCGGCGTCGGTGCCGGTGTCGAGCATGGTGTGCACAGGGTTGGTGCGGCGGCGCCAGCCCTTCTGCGGGCCGTTCATGTCGAAGCGCTGCGAGAGCGAGAAGCTGACGCCGCGGCTCACGAGCGTCGCGCCTTCGCGCCGCTTGGCCTCGTCGAGGAAGTTCAGGGTGCCGAGCACGTCGTCCTCACCCCAGCGCCCCCAGTTGGAGTAGGCCTTGGCGGCCTCGGCGATCGCGGCCTCGGGGTCGTGACGGTCCAGGCTCATGTCGCGCTCTCCGCCACACAGCGGTTCCGCTGCACGCCCAGTCCGGTGATGGAGCCCTCCATGACGTCACCGTCACGCAGCAGGCGTCCCCAGTGGATGCCGTTGCCGGACGGGCTGCCGGTCAGCACCAGGTCGCCGGGCAGCAGCCGGGAGGTCTGGGAGATGTACGACACCAGCCGCGCGATGCCGAAGAGCATGTCCTTGGTGGACTCGTCCTGCATGGTCTCGCCGTTCAGCTTCAGCGTGACCCGCAGGTCGCCCGGGTCGGCGATCGACTCGGCGGGGACGATCCAGGGGCCGAGCGGAGTGAAGCCGGGGCCGTTCTTGCAGCGCAACCAGTCGGTGCCGATGGCGGGCATGTCCCGCCGGAAGACGGTGGCGCGGTCGGTGAGGTCGTTGGCGATCGTGTACCCGGCGACGTACTCCAGGGCCTCTTCGGCGGAGACCTGGTAGGCGGGCTTGGAGATGACCGCCGCCAGCTCCAGCTCCCAGTCCGGCTTCTTCGCCCAGGAAGGGAGTACGACGTCGTCGTAGGGGCCCGCGAGGGTGCTGGGCAGGCCGATGAACACGTACGGCAGGTCCTCGGCGGCCCGGCGGTCCATGATCGCGGCGATCTCCGCACGGGCCTCCTCGACGGTGCGGGGGTCGTCGGGGGAGCGGTGGGCAACCTCGAGGTCGATCACGTGCTGGCGGTAGTTGGCGCCCGACTGGAAGATCTGGCGGGGCTCCAGCGGGGCGTGCAGGTGCAGGCCTTCCAGCGGCCGCCAGCCGAGGGTGTCGTCGTCCGCCAGGGCGTGCAGGACGGGGAGGGCCTCCTCCCACCGCTCCAGTACGTCACGCATCCCGGACGGCGCCCAGTCCAGAGCTCCGCTCAGGTCGAGTATGCGGTCCTTGACCAGGAGAGCGGGAAACGGCTCCCCGTCCTGAGTGGAAGCCGTGCCGAGCGCGAACGGGCCGGCAGGTTGAGCGGGCGTTGCCATCAGATTTCCTCCTGCTGGGTTGGGGTCTACTCTGGCCTCGCTCGGCGAATCACGGAAATCAATCCTGTGAATGCGTCTGATCCATGACGTTGATGGCTCTCGCTCGCGTAGGTGGTACCTGGTGAACCTGTCCCGACTCGACCTCAATCTGGTCGTCGCCCTGCGTGCGCTGCTGGAGGAGCGCAACGTCACCCGGGCCGGCGAGCGCATGGGACTGAGCCAGCCCGCGATGAGCGCGGCGCTGTCCCGGTTGCGCCGCCATTTCGACGACGAATTGCTCGCCCGGTCCGGCAACTCCTACGAGCTGACGCCACTCGGCGTCGCCCTGCGCGACCGCAGCGCGAGCGCGTGCGACCTGCTGGAGCGCGTGTTCTCCAGCCAGGCCGATTTCGATCCGGCCGCCGAGAGCCGCGAGTTCACCCTTCTCGCCTCGGACTACGGCGCGGCGGTGTTCGGCTCCGCGCTCGCCCGCGTCGTGCACCAGGAGGCGCCCGGCATCCGGCTCACCTTCCAGCACCCGGCACCCTCCGTCGTCGAGCACACCGCCACCGTGCTGAGCACCGTCGACGGACTGCTGATGCCGCACGGTGTCATCGACGGCTTCCCCGCCGTCGACCTCCACCAGGACCGATGGCTGTGCGTGGTCGCCGACGACCACCCCGAGATCGGCCACGAGCTCACCCTCGACCACCTGGCCCGCCTGCCCTGGGCCGTCTACCAGCGCCCCTACGACGCTCCGGCCGCCCGGCAGCTGAGCATGCTCGGCATCAGTCCCCAGGTGGAGGTTTCCGTGCAGACCTTCCAGCTCCTGCCGCACATGGTCGAGGGCACCCGCCGGGTCGCGATGATCCAGGAGCGCCTGGCGCGCAGGGCTGTCCGCTCCGCCGCGGTGCGCGTCCTGCCCTGCCCCTTCGAGGCCGTGCCGGTGCAGGAGGCGATGTGGTGGCACCCGGTGCACGCTCAGGACGCGGCCCACATCTGGCTGCGGCAGAAGGCCGCCGAGGTGGGTGCGACGCTGGCGGGCCACGGCACGGACGAGGTCGTCCCCGCTGTACGGGGTGCGGGGCCCGCGCCGGGCCGGATCTGATCCCGGTCCGGCGGGAGCGGGGGACCGGCAGGACCCCGCCCCGCGACGGCGGGTTACCGGCACGTGTGACGGGGTCGGGGGCCGGGGCACCGTGTTCGGCGCTTTCCGGCCCGTCGGCCGGCTTCCGCGCCCTCAGGCCAACTGCTCCGGCAGCGGCCGCGGGTCCACGGCGCCCGCGCGGCGGCGGGCCGCCAGCAGCAGCCCCGCCGCGACGAGGGCGGCGGCCAGCCCCAGCACGCCGACGGCGCCGGCGAGACTGCCGACCAGCGACTCCAGGGCGAGCAGGACGAGCGGGCAGACGAACTCGCCGCCGAAGAAGGCCGCCGTCCACAGACCCGTGCCGCGGCCCCGGTCCTCGAACGCCAGACGGGACATGGCGCTCGTCAGAAGGGCGGGCAGCAGCATGCCCGTCCCCACGCAGTTGACCACCGCTCCGACGACGAGCAGCGGGGCACTGCCCGCGAGGAACATCACCCCGAAGCCGACCGCACAGACGGCGAGAACGGCGGGCAGCATCGGGTCGGGGGAGCGCTTCAACCGGGCGAAGGTGACGGCTCCGGCCACCGTGGCGGCACTCGCGATCGCGGTGGCCAGGCCGATCACACCGGTGTTTTCCACGCCGAGGTCGTCGAGCAGGTACGCCATCTCCACGGGGACGGTGTAGAAGACCATCGCCCCGAAGAAGGTGAGGACGCAGATGCCCGCCAACTGCCGCCAGGGGAACGGACGGCGGGTCTCCGCTCCAGCCGGAGTCCCGGCCGGAGCCTCGGCCGGGGCGGCGTCGGCGGACGGGCGGGTCGCCGGGCTGGGCAGGGCGGTGGCCATCAGCGGAGCGAGCACCAGGCTCACGGCGTAGATCCAGAAGGGCACCTGCCAGCCCGCCGCGCCGACGGCGCCGCCGACCACGAAGAAGACTGTGGCCGACGCCGAGGCGCACATCGTCTGCAGTGCGAGGTATTTGACCCGCTGATGACCGGAGTAGTAGTCGCCGATCAGAGTGGTACAACACGTCATGATCGCGGCTTCGGCGACTCCGACCAGAGCGCGGCTGGCGATGATCATGCCCAGCGAGTCCAGCCAGAGCGGGGCCGTTCCGAACACGGCGTACAGGACGGTCGCCACGATCAGCAGGCGCTTGCGGCCCACCCGGTCCACGATCACCCCGGCGAACGGGGCCAGCAGCGCCAGCGACAGCGCCGGAACGGTCAGCGCGAGGGGCACCAGCGCCTTGGCCCCCGGGGTCGACGCGAAGTAGTCCTGCATCTTCGGCAGCACCGGCGCGATCAGCACCGCCCCCAGGATCGGCAGACAGCTACCTGCCATCAGCAGGGTCACGCGCAGCTGGTGGGCCGGGCCCGAGGCGGTAAGGGGCGCCGGAGCAGCGTCATCGACCGCGGTGGGAGGTGGCGGGACGGAAGCGGTCATGGCGACTCCAGGGGACGTGTACAGGAGCGGGCATGCCTTTCACGGGCGCCGACGGCGCTCGGCATGCTGAGGACGGCCGCACGTCGGCGGCTGGTCCGGACAGCGGCGTGCGGGTAGGGACGACTATGGGCTGTCCGGGGCCGTGCTGCCATGCTCCGCGCGATCCGAATCTCCTATCCTGCCCATCCACGCCGTGGATGGCCTTGGTCTGCCTTCGGAGACAGGGCAGGCCCTCGGATGGGTGCGCCGTCACCACCGTGGCGGACCCGCTCCCAGGTGGAACTCCACCTGGGGACGGAAACGCTCGACGGCACTGCGGTTCGGAATGACACTCGCGGAGACGTTCGGGTCGGTGTTTTGTACGACGCCGACGGCCTGGGTCCGGTCGGCGGGCGACGTCCTGGCGCGGGGCGTTCTTGAAGATGACGCCGCGTTGGGCCCAGGAGTCGAAGCGTTCGGTGCCTGAGAAGACGCGGGTGCCGCTCGGCCGGGCGTTGCCGCCGACCGGGACAGAGGATGGGTGGTCACGCTTGCGACCCCGCAAGGGTTTGTTGGTCCACACGTTTCAGTGAGGGTTACGTCAACTCGTTTGGAACGGTGGTGCGGTTGGTGCGGGCCCGGTCGCTGAGATGGGGGGCGGTGTAGCAGGCGCCGTCGGATTCCTCGGGGGAGGCATTGACGCGCGTGCCCATGTCCAGCTCGCGGGCCCGGTAGTCGACGAGGGCCACGTCGACGGCCGCGCCGGCGGAGTGCGGAGCGATCCCCGGAGGGGAGACGAACCGGCCGGCGGCCTCCCGGAGTTCGGCGGCCAGCCACCTTGGGTGGGCGCGAGCAAGTTCCTCGGAGTACGTCTCGAGTACTGCTTCTGCAGGGCCGGCGGCCTAAAGGACGCGGGCCCACGCTCCGTCAGAGCCGCGTTTACGGTCATCGACGTGCACACCGTGTGCACGGACGTCAACGACGTCTTCCCCGCAGTCCTGTACGGGGATTGCCGCCACTCGCCCGTCGGACATCAACACAATGCTCTCGCTCATTCGTTCCTCCAGTCATAGATGAGTCCTCAGCGCCAGCCGGCCGGCACGGCGGAGCCGTCGACTCGGTGAGGAAGAGGGCTCTGATGCTGGGGCATCCATACTCCTGTTCGCTGAACGGCTGGTGTGCGCGGCAACGACGAGCCACGTGGGCGAAGTCACGGCGTCGGCCGGGGAACGGTGGCGAGGGGAGGCAGCGTCCAGGTCAGCGCCATCGGCGCCGCGCCGGACGTGACGGTCTGGGCCCCGGCGCCGTCGGTGAGGTCGACCTGGTACGTGTCCGGCCGGCCGGCTTCCTCCCAGCGGACGTGGAGGTCCTCGAGTTCGGCCCACACGTCGCGCGGCCCGTGGACGCGAACAGTCTCGTCGCCGGGTCCGGCCACGGCCCAGGAGTCGTCCTCGGGGGCGACGATCGTCAGCGTCCCGGCCTGGAAGTCCCGCACCAGACCCGGTGCGAGGTAAGCGGCGGCGAGCCAGAAGCCATAGGCGTCGTCCGGCGGCGGTACGAGCCGGGTGGGCCGCGCCGTGCCCGGGTCGGCCTCGACCCGCGCGCGGTGGTCCAGGGCGGACAGCCACCGGTATCCCCGCATCGGCCGGTATCCCCGCGGCCTGCCGCGGAGGACGGCTTCGTCCCGGCCCCGGTTCGAGCGGGTGACGAGGAGCTGTCCGGGCCAGCTCGGCGTCCGGGTCGCGAGCGTGGTCAGCAACCGTCCGCCGGGCGCCAACTGCTCCACCCACGCGGGCGGGACGCACGGCACGCCGATGCCGGAGTGGATCCGGTCGTACGGTGCCCGGGGCTCGTGCCCGTCGAGCGCGTCACCCTCGACCATCGCCGCGCCGATGCCGAGCCGGTGGAGGTTTAGCTGCGCGAAGGCAGCCATGTGTGCGTCCCGCTCCACGCCGGTGGCGAGCCCGGGGCCGGTGATGGTGGCGGCGAGGGCTAGGGAGACGCCGGGACCGGGCCCGAGCTCCAGGTAGCGCAGACCCGGCGCGAGCCCGAGGCTCTGGAGGGCTTCGATGGTGGCGGGCGTGTACGTGGACATGGAGGTCATGTGGCCGCCGGTCACCGGACCGCGGGTGAGCGTGTCGAGGGGTTCGCCGTCGCGCTGGAGCAGGATCGACTCGTCGCTGTGGATCAGGTCGAGCCACTCCTGATGGTCCTCGGGGTTGGTGCCGTCGAGGAGGCGCCAGTCGATCGGATCGGCGCCTGGGCCGCTGACCCGTACGTAGGCGTGGGGCAGCAGCACTTCGCGGCGCACGCGGAGCAAGGCACCGCGCAGTTGGGGGTTGGTGAGCACGCCTGCGGAGGTGAGGCGGTCGACCATGGCGGCACGCAGGCTGCTCGTGTCGGTGGCCTGGAGGTCAAGGGACATGAGGGCCGTCCTTCGCGAGAGGGGGTGCGGGCATGGCGGTAAGGCAGGGGACGGGGGAAGACCACAGCGGGCCGGCCGGGACGAGGTAGAGCGCGGTTCCGACGAGCAACGCCGCGGGCATCGAGAAGGCGGCGGCGATGGCGCCGGCGACCAGGGCGGCCGGCCGGACGCAGGCCGGTGACCAGCCAGACCAGGTCTGCTGCGCGCGGGCCTGCAGCTCGGGCGGGCACAGATGTCGGCGGATCGACCGCTGAGTCGTGCCTGCCGCCACCGCGGCAGCCGTCCGCACCGCGCCGGTCAGCGCTCCCACCCCAGTTCCGTGTAGACGCGGCCGGCCTGAATGCCTTCGATCGCGGCACGGGTGTAGCGGACGATCGGCTCAGGCAGGTCCTTGGCGCTCCACCACTGCCAGGCCACGCACTTGTCCGGCTCCCGCAACGCCGGTGTGCCCTCCCAGCGGCGGGCGCGGAAGTAGAGCTGGATCCGGGGCGGGGCCGTGGGCTGATCCCTCATATGCACGGTGTGGACCAGGTCGACGTCGGCCGGGTCGATCACGAGTCCCGCTTCCTCATACGCTTCGCGCACGAGACATGCGGTCGCGGCTTCTGCCTCGCAATGTCCCGCCAGTACGTGCCAGGAACCGCCCGCGTACGCCGAGTCGGGGTGCCGCAGGCCCAGCAGGACCTGACCGTCGCGTTCCAGGTAGAGGTGGACGCCGACCACGTTCAGTACGGTCCCGGCGGGCGCCTCCGCCGACGCGGGTTCCGCGACCACCGCGAGTTCGTCGACGGGCGCGGCGTGCTCGGCGGCGTGACGCTCCAGCAAAGTCCTGGTCGACGGCAGCATCGTCATGTACGGGAACTTCTCGGGCCGCACCCAGGCGAGCATCACGCCCTCTGTGAGGGAGAGCCGGGTCGGGTCGCCGTTCCAGCGGCCGGAGAACAGCTGGATCGGCACGCCGGTTCCGCCGCTGCCGGTGACGTGTTCGACCGCGTACGGCTCCAGGTCCGCGAGGGTCAGGCCGGCCTCTTCGCGCAGTTCCCGACGGACCGTGTCGAGGAGGGTGCGGTCCTGCGGTTCCTGGCCGCCGCCGAGCAGCGACCAGCAGCCGGGCTCCCAGATCCATGGCTTATTGGCGTCACGTAGGTGGAGCAAGTAGCGGCCTTGGCCGTCGTGGATGATCGCGGACGCGTTCACCGGCTCGGGCGGCTGGGTGCTGTCGGCGCCGTCCGCGGCTGCTGCCTCCGACAGGCTCTCGACCCTGCTGGTGTCTCGTTCGGTTGACGTCAATGCGTTCCCCCTCGTGGTCGTATGGGTGGCGTTGCCGTGTTCAACGACGCCACCCTGATTTCGAACACCTGCTCTTTCGGACGGGTTGCGCACCCTGGGGTTGAGCGGTTCTCCGAAGGTGCGCAGTACACCGACCCGTGCCGCGCAAGAGGACGCGCCCGGGGCGGAATGGCCGAAACGCCGGCGCTCAGGCACCGTGTCTGTGCGCGAACCGCAGCTGTACGGCGATGGCAGCAGGGCGGTGCACCCGGGAGGAACATGCTCTCGGTGAGGGAGGTCATCGCCCCGTGCCCTTCTCCCCGTGGGACGCCTCACCGCGGGCTGCCAGGTCCGGTCATAAGCAGCTGGTTGCGTAACGACCGAGAAGGCTCAGCTTGTCGTTTAACCTTCGGCCTCGACCAGGCCGCGTAGTTGGGCACCTGGGCAGAGGTAGAAGAGTTCGGGGTCGCCTTCATCCAGGCCATGGAGCAGGCCGACCGGGCTCCAGCCGACGCGCTGCAGTAGCAGTTGCATGGGGTGGTTGGAGACGTTGGTCGAGGTGAAAAGCTTCGGGCTGGTGCACGCGGCCTCGGTGGCCTTGAGGAGACGTGCGCCCACGCCTTGTCGGCGGGCGGTGGGCGCGACCATCAGCATGGTGATGAAGCCCTGCTCGAAGAAGGTGTATTCCAGCACGCTGTAGCCCAAGGGGCCGGATGCGTCCTCAGCCAGGAGGACCGAGCCTTGTTCGCACCAGCGTCGGATACTTGCGCGCCGCGCATCGTCGCCCGATGCCGCGATGGAGTCGATGCTGGCCAATCCGGGCCCGTCCGAGGCATCCGCGTGGCGTATCACCAGTCTGTCGGGGTTCTCAAGATCCATGGGGTGCATCGTGGCAGCACCTTGCGTTGGGCTGCTCGTCTATTGCGTTCGGCGGGGCTTGGTGCCCTTCTTGTGGTGGGCGGGGCGGGTGTGTGCCTCGCCTGTGGCCAGGACGCGTCCCACGTCGTGGCGTGGCGCCAGTCGGCGGTTCTTGGAGCCGGGCGGGCGGCCGGGACCGGGAGTGGTGGGTTTCGGTGCACGCGCGGGGGAGGGGCCTCTTCGCGTGGAGGTTCCGGAACCCCCGGCGGACTCTGGCCGGGGTGAGCTTGTTCGGCTCGGCCTTCTTCTCCCACGGCCGCCGCAGGTCAACGGCGAGCGGACGGGCGAGCCGGAGCTGGGTGTGAGCGGCGATCACCAGCCACGTCCAGCGGTCGGCGGCCCCGGGGCTGCGGAGCCTCGGCTTCGTCCATCCCAGGGTCTGCTTGAACAGGCGGAATGTGTGCTCGACGTCGAATCTGCGCAGGAAGGACTGCCGGCAGCGGTCGACGTCCGCCGCGGTGGCGTCGGCGCCCGACCACCACAGCCAAACCGGCTTGTTGACCCCACCAGAGGGCAGTTTCTCCACGACCAACGGATGACGGTGCCCTCGATGACAGGCAGCCCACCCTCGTAGTCGGCCCAGGCCGCCCGGCGGGTCAGTCGCGGGTGCAGCCGGTCACGCCTGGGCGGTTGCCTTCCCGTAAAGCCGCGTGTCGGTGACCGTCACAGCCTGCTCGGCGCCCCAGGTGCCGGGCTGCCCGAAGGCGAACGCGACACCGTGCCGGGCGGCCGCCCTTGGCGGTTGTAGACGCGCGGCGGTGTCGGCCGGCGCATCACCCGGTCCGAGCGCAGCCGGCCGAGGATCTCCACGGGCAGGCCGGCCGGCAGGTGAGCGACCCAGTTCGAGGCACGTTTCGACCTCGTCAGAAAAACGACAAGCGAAGAGACACGGCACGACGTGGTCAGTCGCGGGGGCGTTCAAACACGGCAGTGGCATTCGCGTCGTACGCCAGGGTGGAGATCACGTCGGCGTAGCCCCGGTCCATCACCTGCCGTTCACGTGCAGTGTGCTCCGCGGGGCGCTCGGCCAGTCGCGCCACTCGTTCCTCGTGCGCCTCGGTGATCTTCTCGGCGGTCGCCCGCCAGTCGGCGTCGTCCGGCACGCGGACCAGTTCCACGCAGGCCGGTTGCATGCCCTCAGCCAGCGCGGCCGCAGCCCGGTCATGACCGTCGAGGAGCAGCCAACCGTCCAGAAAGGACACCCACCACAGCAGGACCGGGGCGAGGGTGCCCTCTCGGGCGTGCTTGCGGTACGCCTTCACACGCGAGGCGTCCGGTGCCGGCAGCGGACGCAGGGGCAAGACGCCGTGCCAGCCACCCCCGCAGAGCAGTTCGAGGGTGGCGTCCGGCCAGTCCTGAACGAGGTCACAATCCCAGATTCCTGGCGCGAAAGTGGAGCGCGGAGCCAGCAGCCAGCGCCCGTGGTGCAGTGGGCCGAGCCCCGTCTCCTCCAGCCACAGCGCGTATCGGTGCGGCCAGTCGGTCCCGGTCCGCATCACCGCAGCGGTCAGATGCGGCAGTGGGGAGCGGTGGCCGGGCAGGCGGCGCAGGTGGAGGTCGCGGCAGCAACTGTCGCCCTCCGATCGGGCCCGGATCAGCGGCCGTTCGCCCTGCCGGAGGATCCACTTGCGGTCCGTGACCCGCTCAAAACGCAGTTGGGGCGGGCCTGACAGACCGTCCGGTACGGCCAGGACGACACCGCCTCCTGGCAGATGTTCCCTCGTTGCCCTGTCCATGGGATCAGTGTCAGCACGAAGGGCCCCTTCCCGGCAAGGGATTACTCCGATCGCTCCCACAGTCCGGGCATGCCGCCCCGGCCGTCGCCCGTCGCTGCCACTACCGCAAACGCATCTCAGGACCCGAACCACTGCTGGAGTACTTAGGGAAGGGCGTCAAGGCCGAAATTCTCGGGCCCTGTAATCGGTGTTGTGCGAAGATCTTCAGGCCCTCTCGGGCTCCACCCTGCCGCAATAACGATTCCTCGGAGAGTTCATGCGCCGCGCCCACCTCCTCTCGGCTGCTGTCCTCCTGCTGTGCACCGCCTGTTCCGGCGGTGCGGACAATGACTCGGAGGAGAGGGCGGAGAAGACTGTGGATCACGGGGTGGCCGTGCGAGCCGCGATCGAGAGGACGAGCGCGGACAGCGTCCGCGTGGACGAGAAGATCGAGCTGAAGTCCGCCGACAGTCCCAGGACGTACGTGTTCGCGATCGCCGGCGCGTTCGACCTGGAGGATGACAGGGGCCGGCTCACGGTGGAGTTTGAGGACAGTGGCATGGACCCTGTCGAGGAGGTCTTTGTCGGCAACACTGTCTATGTGCGGGGCTCGCGGGTGGTGGGCGAGGGCAGGTGGGCCTCGGCAGTCCGCAGCGAGGCACTCACCCGCTATTTCCTGCGGGCGCCGCTGAATGACCCGGAGCACCTGCTGCGCCAGGTGAAGGCGATGCGGCAGGTGTCGATGGAGGGCAAGGACCAGGTGAACGGCGCCCCTGCGGTGCACTACCGGGGCACGATCGACCACGCCACCGCGACGCTCCGGATGACGGCGGAGACGAAGCGAGGGCTGAACGACCTGCGCGAGAAGCTGGGCGATGACATGCCCGTCTACGCGGACGTGTGGGTCGACAGGAAGGGGCGCGCCGTCCAGGTCCGGCTGTCGTGTTTCGGCGGTGTGAAGGCCATGACGACGATGACGCTGTCGAACTTCGGGACGCCGGTGAAGGCCAAGGCGCCGTCGGCCGAGCAGATCGTCCCTGTGACGGCGGGTGAGGATGTCCTGCTGGCCTGAGCGGCGGGCGAACCGGGCACGGGCTCCTGGGAGACGTCAGACCAGCCCCGCCGGCCCCGCAGGTACGGAGCAGGGCGTGGATGCGGACGAAGGTCCCCAGCCTCCTGGAGCCCTGAGGCTCGGCAGGGGCCTGGGCCCTCGTCCAGGAGCGCGGGATGTGCAACTGCCGGTCCACCACCGTGCGTCCGTGGGCCCTGGCCACGTCGGTTCGGGACACGAAAATTTCACCTTGTACACGAACTCATACAACGCAGGCGTTTTCACAGGACAGGGTAGGACGGTCCGTGGGTGCGGGACACCCCGCGTCCGCGGGGGTGTCCCGCACTTCAGCGACCTCGTCAACGTCGACCAGTTGTCCTCTCCGCCGACGCGGGGGGTGTTCCGTGAGAGGGCACACGCGCCCTCGACAGCGGACTGTTCCCTACGCCGCGCGGTTCGGCACGATTGGCGATGAGGCGCTGGACGTCGGCGACGAGTACCGGGTGCAGTTGCGCACGGGTATCTGGAGCGGCTTCGAGCACGCAACCGAGGCGCCTCCACTAGCCTTCCGCGCCGACCTCGTGAAGAGCAGCGCGCTGGGATCGGACTCCTTTGCTACGGCCGGATTTTCAGCGCGAAGAGAGGCCGCATGAACGATGCGCTCGCACACCCCGAGACGGTGCAGCTCATGGATCCGCCAGTGGCTCCGAGGGAGGTTGTCTCCTACGGCTTCGGGCGTCCGGATTTCTCGCCGCGGCACTTACCACCCCGGCCAGACGCCGGGGGAGGGCTGAGGATGGCGGTGTGGGCCTCCGCCCGAGCTTCCCCGAGCCAGCGTGGAGGCTCCAAACCGTGGAGACTGACCGGTTTCTGAACTGGTGTGCACGGCCAGTGCCGGTGGTTCGCCGAGTCGCGGCTATTGCTCTCTGGTGAGGGATGGTTCCGCCGTGTAGCGTCGCTGCCAGTTGTCGTGGTTCGCAGTACCTGCCCGCGCTCCTGGCGCGGGCGCTTTGCTGTGCAGTGCCGGACCAGGGCAATCACCTCCAGGGCCGCGCGGTGCGGCTCCTGACAGCGACTGAGAGGCACCAGCATGGCCAGCGGAACCGTCAAGTGGTTCAACGCCGAAAAGGGCTTCGGCTTCATCCAGCAGGACGGCGGCGGGCCGGACGTCTTCGCGCACTACTCCAACATCAACGCCTCAGGCTTCCGCGAGCTGCAGGAAGGCCAGCAGGTCACCTTCGACATCACCCAGGGGCAGAAGGGCCCGCAGGCGGAGAACATCACGCCTGCCTGACCCCACAAACGTCATCAGGGCCCGGAGCCGGTGCTTCCGGGCCCTGATCCGTACGATAGGCCCGATCAGAACGCAGCTCACCCACCCGTGAATGAACCTGCCGCCACTCCGGCGTTCAGGGAACGGGAACTGCCGGGTCGAAGCCGACGGCATGGCCACCCGCCGCCCCGAATACCACCGCCGGACCACGTCTTGGTCCAGTCCGCGGCACCCGACGCCGAGTCCACCTCCGCCTTCCAGGAGGCAGCCCTCGCTCACGCCAGGACACACATCCGCCCAGAGCAGCCCCAAGACCCCGGCCAGGGGGAAGTCCTCATGCGCTTCCTTCTCGACCGACGCCGCCTGTGCCGACCCGGCCGCGCCCGGGCACGCGACGCTGTGGGACAGAGCCCTCTACGGTGCACCGTGACGGGATCTGAACGGTCCAGCGGTGAGATGTTGAAGGTTGCCAGCTGAACAGAACGACGAAGCCCCTGGTAGACGGGTTCTCAATCAAGATCACCCGTGCTTCGCCAGGAGCTTCGCGTGCTTGCTTATCCCTCGTCGATCGATCTGTCCAGCCACACCCTGCGCTACCTGACCATGAGGCTCCGTGCCCGGCAGCGAGAGATCGGGACCCGGTGGCGAAGGCTGCGTGTCGGCCGTCAGGCCTTGCTCGCCCTCGACCACCTGCGGTGCGGGGACACCTACGCGCGGCTCGCCACCGGGGTCGGCATCGGCGTCGCGACCGTGTACCGATACATACGTGAGGTGATCGACGTCCTGGCCGCCACCGCGCCGCCCCTGACCGAGGCGATGAAGACAGTACGGGCGAAAGCCTTCGTGATCCTGCACGGCACCTTGCTGCCGATCGACCGGATCGCCGCCGACACCCCGTACTACTCCGGAAAACACGCACGGCATCTCATTGACGCGCTCGCCGAGGCCGACGTGAAGTGCTGGGCGGCCAAGGCTTACCAAGGTGCCGGGCGCCTCGTCCGGGTGCCGTTCAGGGGCCGTCGACTCAAACGCTGGATGAGGCGACACAACAGCACCCACACCCAGATCCGCTGTCTCGGCGAACAGGCCATGGCCGCCCTGAAAAGCTGGTGCCTTCCGCGGAAGCTACGCTGCAGCACCAACCGGGATCACCGCCATCGTGAAGGCCGTCGTAGTCCTTCACCACGTCTCGACCTGAGGTGAGAAACGACTCCATGAGCTTCGACATCTTCGTGTGCCGGTTCATGAACGGTGAGCCGGCACCGTTGGACATGAGCGCCGCGCACGAGGTCCTCGACCCCTATGCAGTGGCGCAGGACCTCGAGACGGACTTCCTGCTGGTGAGTACGGCGGAGGGAGAGGAGGCGGGTGTGTACTTCAACAGCCCGACCGGCATCACCTTCAACCGCTTCGGAGGGGATGGGATCATGGACCTCCTGGCTGCCCTTCTGCGACGGCTGGATGCCGTGCTCGTCGTCCCGGGCGGGCCGACCATGATTCAGCAGGATGCGGACCGCGAGCTTCTGCCCGCCTCCCTCAGGGACGAGTGGCCCGTCGTCGTGGCCCGTACCGGCGCGGAGATCGACCGTGCGATCCGGGGTTCCTGAACGAACGGGCGAGTGGCCTGTCCCGGTGCGTCTCACCGGGAACGGCTGCGGCTGCGACTCGGCAACCCCGGCTGACCAGGGCACCGCTTACGGATGTGTGCGCACCGTGGAGCTCCAAGGGGGACATCCTGCGGGTGACGTTGAACCCCGACTCCGCAAAAAGGCCCTGTTCTTGAATGACCCGGTAGTCGAGGCAGTCCTCCGTGCGCCGGCCGCGGACATACCCCGCATGCGTCAGGTGCTGACGCGCGTCCTCGCCTACGGCCGCCCCGACGCGCTACCGGTCGTGATCGGGGTCTGAAGGACGTGGACGAGGTAGTGGAGCCTGGACGCTCTGCTGCTGCTCACGCGAGCGCCACGCGCCGTTGGGTGATCAGGGAGACGGCGAGACCGAGGATGCCTTCGTGGATGTCGTCGCGTGACGGCTCCGCCACCGTCTGGACCCAGGCCGGCCAGGCCCCGTACCGCTCGACCGACAAGGGGGCGAGCTGGTCGAAGGTCGGCGGCCTGGGCAACGGCGCCGTGGTCGTCGCCGACCGCTCCTCGGCCAGGACCTTCTACTCACTGGCCGACGGCACGCTCTACGCCAGCACCGACGGCGGCGCGACCTTCACCGCCCGCGCCGGCAACCTGCCCGCCGGCCGGCTCACGGCCGTCCCCGGCATCGCCGGGGACCTGTGGATCTCCGGCGGCGGCAAGGGGTTGCTGCACTCCACCGACGGCGGCCGCACCTTCACCACGCTCAAAACGGTGCGGTCCGCCTCCGCCCTCGGCTTCGGCAAGGCCAAGCCGGGCACCAACTACCAGGCCCTGTACCTGATCGGCACCGTCAACGACGTCAGTCTTCCGCTCCACCGACAAGGGCGCCACCTGACTCCGCGTCAACGACAACGCCCACCAATGGGGCGCCATCGGCGGCGTCGGCGTCATCACCGGCGACCCCGACACCTACGGCCGCGTCTACGTCGGCACCAACGGACGCGGCCTCCAGTACGGCGACCCGTCCTGACCCCACGCCCGAGCGGGGCCGCAGCCGTGACGGCCTGCGGCCCCGTATGGCTGGGTGACCTCGCCCGGGGGCCCGGACGTGACCGGGCACGGGAGCGCCTGGCCGCCGCCCGCAGCGATGGGCTCGAAGTCCCGGTTGCGGGGGCGGGAAGGCAGTCCCCCGCCGCTTGGTCTGCTGTCGTGGGACTGCCCTCAACCGATCGGGCGTCTCCCTGCGGTGGTTACGGGAGTGTGGTCCACTTCTGGTTGTTCTGGCCGTTGCAGGTCCACAGGACGACCGGGGTCCCGTTGGCGGTCCCTGCTTGTTGGGCGTCCAGGCAGAGCCCGGCGTGGACGTTGCGGATCGACCCGTCGGTCTGCCTGGTCCACTTCTGGTTGTTCTGGCCGTTGCAGGGCCAGATGACGACCCGTGTGCCGTTGGTGGTGCCCTGGTTGGAGGCGTCCAGGCACTTGTCGCCGTAGACGCGGATCTCGCCTCCGGCCCAGGTGGTCCAGAGCTGGTTGGCGGCGGTGTGGCAGTCCCAGATCAGCGTCGCCGACCCGGCCGCGGTGGCGGCGCGGTCCACGTCCAGGCAGCGGCCGGACCCGGTACCGCGCAGGCGTGCGGTGGTGGAGGCCAGCGGGCTGCCGCCGGTCATCTTGAACACGGCGACACCGTGCGCCGGGACGCTCGCCGAGATCTGCCCGGACGTGCTCGACGTGGCACCGGTCCACAGGTCGGTGAGGGTGAACGACCCTCCGGTGAGGCCGACCTGCGCGGCCGAGGCGGTGATGGTCGTGGTGCTCCCTCCCCGGTTGAACAAGCCCACGGCGACTGAGCCGTCGGACAGGGGCTTGGCGAACACCTCGGTGTCGCCGTCGTCGCGCACCCTGCGCCCGCCCGCGCCCAGCGGGTCCTGGTTGACCGCCAGCAGACGGGGGTTGCGCAGGATCGCGCTCACGTCGGCGGACATGGTGCGGATGTCGTTGCCGGCCATGAGCGGGGCCGAGAGCAGCGACCACAGGGCGAAGTGGGAGCGGGACTCGGTCAGCGAGAGGCCGGGGCGGCCGACGACCAGCATGTCGGGGTCGTTCCAGTTTCCCGGGCCCGACTGCGCGGCCAGCGGCGCGGTGACGTCCAGGACGTTGCCGACGCCCATCGGGTAGCTGTTGGTGTTGTTGTTCTGCCAGATGTCGAGCAGGTCCTCGGTCGTCCGCCAGAGGTCCGCGACCTCACCCCAGTCGTACTTGTCGCCGGTGGGGGAGTGGAAGCTGTTGGGGTTGATGCTGTAGACGATGGGGCGGCCGGTGGCGCGCAGGGCGTCACGCATGAGGGAGAACTGCGCGACCTGCTCGCTGAGGGTGCCGCTGCCGGAGCACCAGTCGTACTTGAGGTAGTCGACGCCCCAGGAGGCGAACGTAGCGGCGTCCTGGGCCTCATGGCCCTTGCTGCCGGTGGAGCCGGGATAGGTCCCCACGCCCTGCGCGCACGTCTTCTCGTTCGGCGCCTGGTAGATGCCGAACTTCAGGCCCTTGCCGTGGATGTAGTCCCCGAGCGCCTTCATGCCGCTGGGGAACTTGGTCGGGTTGGCCCGGAGGTTGCCCGCCGCGTCGCGCTGCGGGTCGAACCAGCAGTCGTCGACGACGACGTACTGGTAGCCCGCGGCCTTCATGCCGGTGGACACCATCGCGTCGGCGGCCTGGCGGACCTGCGCTTCGGTGATCCCGCACCCGAAGCTGTTCCAGCTGTTCCAGCCCAGTGGCGGGGTGAGCGCCGGGCTGCCCGGCGCGGCCTCGGCGGCCGTGCCGGCGGAGGCGGTGACGCAGGCGGTGAGCGTCAGCGCGGTGGCCGTGAGGAGACGCAGCAGTCGTCTGTGTAGGGGAACCATGGGAGGTCCTTCCTGGGAGGCAAAGCGGAAGCTGCTTTGCCTCCCTCAAGGGGTAAGGTCACGAGCTTGTGATCATGTGCGCGCAGGTCAGCGCTGAAGGGTGAGCAGGCCCGGCCGGTACGGCAGCTTCAGGTAGTCGGTGCCGTTCGAGTTGGGGTCCCTGCCCTGGTAGAGGAACTGAAGGTTGCAGGGGTCGATGGTCATGGTCTGGTCGGGGTTGTTGCGGACCAGGTCACCGTGGCTGATGTCGTTGGTCCAGGTGGCACCGCTGTTGGCCTTGCCCGCGAAGGGGGTGCCCTCAGTGGCGGCCTGCGGAGTCCACGGACCGTTCAGGCTGGAGGCGGTGAACGAGCGGAAGAAGCGCTGCTCAGTCGCACCCCGAGCCTCAACGATCATGAGGTACTGGTTCTGGCCCTGAACCTTGTAGACCTCCGGCGCCTCGAACAGGTTCTTCTCCGTGTCGCTCATGACCGTCGTGTACGACGAGCCGAAGCTGCTCGGGAAGTTCCCGATCGGCATGGTCGACTTGAAGATGCTGCCCTTGTCATTGGCGAAGAACAGGTACATGTTCTGGTCGTCGGCGATCACGGTCGGGTCGATCGGGCCGCCGGTGGGGAGGCTGCCGGTGAACAGCTCCTGCGGCGCGGACCAGCCGTTGGGGTTGGTGGGGTCGCTGGACGTGCGGTAGGTGAAGGGCCAGGCGGTGCCCCACCCATTCGAGACCAGCACCCATATCTTCTTGGGCGCGAAGTAGAAGAGTTTGGGCGCCACCGCGGACCCGCTGATCCCGGTCTGGCCCGCCGAGGCCATGTCCGACCAGTTCGTGAAGGGCCGGAACGTCATCGCGCCCCACGACGATCCGTCAGAGGTGGTCGCGTAGACCAGGTGCTGGCCGTTGTACGTCACGGTGGTGAAGTCCTTGAGCGCCGCCCAGCCGTTCGCCGGCTGCGCCAGTGGACCGGTCGATCTCCACCGGTATGTCGACGGAAGGGAACATGAGTTGGGCGTCCCGGACAGGCCGGTCCACTTCTGGCCGTTGCCGCCGTTGCAGTTCCAGAGCTGCACCGCCGTGCCGTTGGCCGTGGCGCCGCCGCTGACGTCCAGGCACAGCCCGGACTCCACGGCGACGATCGTGCCGTCGGCGTTCGCCCGCCACTGCTGGTTGGTCCCGCCGTTACAGGACCAGATCACCGGCCGGGTACCGGCCGTGGTGGCATGGCCCGGAACATCCAGGCACTTGTTGCCGTACACCGTGAGCTGGTTGTTGTCCGTGAGCGTCCACTGCTGGTTGGCCCCGCCGTGGCAGTCCCAGATCTGCACGTTCGTGCCGTCGGTCTGGCCGGCGCCCGACACGTCGAGGCATCGGCCGGAACCGACGCCGCGCACGGCGCTCGTGGTGGCCGCCTGGGCGGGGTTGGCGACGAGGGTCGCCGCCGAAGCGAGCAGGGTCGCGAGCACCACAGGCAAGTACCTGCGGCTGAAACCACGTCTGCGCATGGGGTCCCTCATTCCTTGAGTGAGCGGTCTGTTCGTTATGTCGAACAAGGGTCGAGCTGCCGAGCGGACGGAAAGGGGGAGAGCGGCCGTCTGCTTCGGGGGCGGAACTCAATTCCTCACGATGCGCCACCGGTTGTCGGCGGTGCCGTCGTCCGAATCCTGGACCGCGAACGCGCCGACAGCCGTGGAATTGTTCGCGATGGCGAGCAACTTGCCGCTGTGCTCGTTGCGGATCTTGTAGGTCCCGTCTCCCTGGTCGAGCAGTGTCCATCGGTGGTCGGCGGTGCCGTTGTCCGACCACTGCAGGACGGTCGCGTCGTCGTCCGTGGACATGCTCAAGACGCCGAGCACCTTGCCGCTGTGGGCGTTGCGGAAGCGGAACCCGTTTCCATCGGCGATCATGTGCCAGTCGTGGTCGGCGGTGCCCGAGTCGTGCCACTGAAGAGCGCGGCCGCCGTCGGCCGTGGACATGTCCTGGATGCCCAGCACGAGACCGCTGCCCACATTCGCGAGACGGACGGTGCCGCCGGCGTTCCAGTAGACGGTGTAGTTGTGGCCGTGCGCGTCGTGGAACGGGCCCAGGTTGACGGTGGAGCCGTTGGCGGTGGCGGTGAAGGCGAGTGACGTGCTGCTGGTCCGTCTGATCGAGGACGTGTTCAGCGAGGGGAGTGAGCTGAGCGTGGAGTCGCCGTAATTGCCGGACAGGACCACCGGGCCGTAGGTGATCGCGGCGACGTTCGCGTTGTCGTTGGCCGCTCGCATGATGACCCGCATGGGCAGGCGGACGGTGACTGTGTCGCCGGAGGTCCAGGAGCGGGTCAGGGTGGCGTAGCTGCCGGGCGTGGTGGCGATGTCCTGCCGCGTGCCGTTGACGCTGACGGTGGCCCCCGCGGTCCAGCCCGGGATGCGCAAGCGCATCGCCCAGCTCCCGCTGACGTTGCCGGTGACTTGCAGGGTCGTGGTGTCGCTGACGGGGTATGTCGTGGTCTGGGTGACCGTGATTCCGCGCTCCGACCAGTTGAGCACCGAGGGCACGAACAGGTTCACGATCAGCGTGTCGTCACTGCGGTAGTAGATGGAGTCCATCAGCCTGGTGTGCATCTCCAGGCCCGTGCCCTGGCAGCACCAGAACGTGCCGTAGTCGGTGCTCCAGGTGCCGCCGCCCCACGCGGGACCCACACCGCGCCGGCCTCCCGGGTTGAGCGGGGTGAAGTAGGTGACGTGGCCGTGGGGGTCGGCCGGGTTCTGCTGGCCGATCATCTGGTTCAGCCACGCCCGCTCGTAGTAGTCGAACAGCGCGGCCCGGTTCGGGTCCAGCGCGAACAACTCACGCGTGAGAAGGAGCATGTTGAAGGTGTTGCAGCTTTCGCAGGTGTCCTTGTTCAGGTAGCCGGCGATGGCGTTCGGGGCGCGGAAGTGCTCCGCCTGGCTGTTGCCGCCGATGGCATAGGTGTGCGAGTCGACGCAGAAGTTCCAGGCGTTGGTGGCGATGTCCCGGTAGCGGGTGGTGCCGGTCGCCTTGAACTCCCGGGCGGCCCCGATCCACTTGGGTACCTGGGTGTTGGCGTGCAGTCCGCTGAGCCGGTCCTGGTTGGCCGCCAGCGGGTCGAACACCGCCGCGTGGTCGAACCGCCGGGCGACGGTGAGCCACCGCGCGTCGCCCGTCTGCTGGTGGAGATCGGTCAGGACGGCGTTCATGCCGCCGAACTCGGTTCCCAGCATGGCCTGCATCTGCTGGCCGCTCAGCCGGCCGGTGCGCCAGTCCACCCATCCCGCCAGGGCGAGCAGTACGTCACGGGCTTGGGTGCTGCCGATGTGGCGCCATACGTCCAGCAGGCCGGCGAGGGTCTTGTGGATGGTGTAGTACGGCACGTTGCCGTTGCTCAGGGTCCGTTGCTCGAGAGCGGTGAAGTCGGACTCGGGGTAGCCGGAGAGGTACCCGGCGTTGAAGCCGGCGGTGTTGTTGTTGGCCTGGCATTTGGCCAACTCCGCAACCATGTGCGTCGCCTTGTCCCGGCAGACGGTGTCCCCGGTCACGGCGTACAGCTGTGCCCATGCCGTGAGGAAGTGTCCTTGGACATGGGTGCGGAAGGGGAAGTCGGGCGCGTCCCAACCGCCGTTCGAGGCCGCGCCGTTGGTGGACAGACGGTGGTTGGCGCGGAAGTTGTACAGCAGCCGGTCGACATCGACGAACCGCAGGTAGTTCCGCGTGCGGTTCTGGTTGTCCTGCCAGCGGCTCGCGGTGAGCCGGACCTGGTCGAGTGCGAAGGGGTGCGCGGAGACCCCGATGTCGAGCCTTGCGGGAGGCACGGCCGCGTGGGCGGGGGACGCGCAGACGAAGGATCCGGTGGCAGAGGCGGCGGCGGTGGCCCCCACTGCTTGCAGTAGGCGCCGTCTGCTGACGGAGGAAGACATCTTGAACCTTTCGGTGAGAGCAGAGTGACTGCTGGCTCGTAGGTGCGTTCGCTCACATGTCCGGTGGTCGGGTGCAGTACGCCACGGACTTGCCTGCTGCCGACGTGGCGTCATACGCGGCAGGCCGACGGCAGCACGGCGGAGCCGTTGTTGGCGGCCGCCGTGCCGGCGAGAGCCGATGCGGGGGGGACTCCTCCGGCACTGCCGTTGGTCCTGTTCGCTCGCCGGAACTCCGCCCGGGGTCGGCGACTGTGGGCCAGGCGACAACCCTGCTGGGGAACGAGGCCGGAAATTCAAAGGGGATCGATCCCACTCGCCCTTTCCACGGATACATGGGATGAATTAGCGGGTACGGACGTTGTCTCTGTCCAGTCCTGCGACACGAAAGACTTCGCTACTTGCGGCTGCGTATCCACGCGGTGAGGACCGGGGCGCGCCTGGAACGTGCTGCGGCATGTGGTTCCTCGTCTCCGGGGCCCGCCGGACACAGCCGTGGCGTCTGACGGTGCGACATGGGGCCGTGCCCCCGCGTGGGTTCGCGGCGGCACGGCAGGGGGTTGGACAGGTCAGGCCCAAGGGCTGACCACCGTGAAGGAGCTGTCGGCGCGGAAGGTTTCGGTGTTCTGGTAGAGGTCCATGCGCAGCGCGTAGTCGTAGTGGCGGAGGTAGCGGCCCGGGTAGTTGTACGACTCCAGGCTCACCGAGCCCGCGGTCGCGCCCGGACGGGCGCAGTACGTGGCGTCCTTGTCGAAGACGACCGTGCCGCTGCTGTTGTCGAAGCGGATCCGGTAGTCCCAGTGCCGCAGATAGCGTCCGGCGGAGTCGCGGAAGGAGTAGCAGTTGGCGTCCGCGAGTCCGGGCACGACGGTGAAGGTTGCGCTCTGCTTGACGGCGGTGCTGCTGGAGGATGTCACCGGGTCGATGTAGCCGAGGTTGTCGGAGCGCACCACGGCGTAACGGCCCGGGAAGTTGACTGACTGGAGGGACCGGGTGGTGTTGGCCGGGAGGGTGACGCCACCGGAGACCGTCTCCTTCAGCACCGTCGCGTGGCGTATGAGGCCGGACAGCCCGGGCACCTCGGTGGGCGTGGACCAGGTGGCGAAGTTGTCGTAGCTGTCGCTGTACCAGTACTTGCCGGCGCGGTAGCCGTCGTAATAGATGCGCCAGCCTCCGTTGTCGAGCCGGACCAGGGCCGGGCCCTCGACCCAGTCGCCGAAGCCCGCCCAGTTGCCGGTCTTCTTGAAGGCGTACGGGCCGGTGAGGCTGGAGGCGGTGGCGTACTCGATGTACTTCGTCGTCTCGTTCTTGGTGAACGCGTGGTAGGTGGAACCGACCTTGACGACGAAGGTGTCGATGTAGTTCGGGCCGATGCCCGCCAGCTGGGTGGGTGTGGACCAGGCGGTCAGCGCGGAGTTGGTCGCCGTGATCTTGTAGGCGGTGAAGTGGGTCGCGGTGCTCGCCGACGTCAGGGACACGATGACGTTGACGCTGCCATCGGTGTCGATGAACCACTCGGGCGCCCAGGTGCGGGTCAGCCCGCTGATAGGGATCGTGTGATTGTAGAGGAACGTCCAGTTCACTCGGTCGGTGCTTCGGGCGAAACCGATCGTGTTCCCGGTCCAGTTGGTGGTGTAAGTGAGGTAGTAGAAGCCGTCGGTGTGCTTGAAGATGCTGGGGTCTCGGATCAGACCGGACGGCGGGGTGTAGGCCGGGCCCTTCCGCAGGGTGAATCCGGTGGCGTCCGGCGAGTCGTACACGTACATGTTCGACTCGCTGCTGTTGGTGAACGCGGTCATCGTGTACCGCGTCGTCTGTCCCGCCGGCGGGTGGGCGGCTCCGGCCGTACCGGTGAAGGCGGTGGTAAGGCTCAGCAGGGCGGCCACCGAGGTGAGGAGGGCGAGGACCGCCCTGAGGGTTCTGTTCAACGCTCGTTCCGTTTCTGCGTGAACTGCCCTAAGGCTTGAGGGATGTTGTTCGAAGAGCCGAACTGTGTACGGTACTTCGAGCAGAAGATAGGTATGGGCGGTGGTTCCGTCAATGCTTCCGACGGGTTCCGTTTCCGGTGCGGCGCGGGTCACCAGGACGGCGGGGTGGCAGTGCTGTCACGCACGTTGAACTCCGCACGAGGTGACTTGTCCATTCTGTGACCATTCCGCACCGCTGGACGCGACCCCACGTTCACACCACCGGACACTTCTCGCGTCGGCTGGCCCCCCGCAGGGCCGCATGCGCGTGTGAAGGATGCGCTGTTCCTCGCTCCACCCGTCGCGACTCATCGGCTCGGATCAGGGACCCCGCGAGAGGTGCACCGAGGGCGGACATGCGGGGAGCGGAGCAGTTCTCCCCTCGCACAAGGCTGTTCACCGGACGTCCCGCCGAGTACCGCGCCACGGTGGCCCGTGTTCGAGTGGCCGGTGGCCCGGTCGTCGTCGGGCGTGCACCGGCCCGCACCGAAGTGCGGTCCGTGGTCGTGCCGCCGGGACTGCCCGGGCAGGTCGCCCCCGACGAGTCCTGGTTCCGGCTGGAAGACCCGTCGCTGACGGCCGGCGGGCTCGACGGGACGGACGCCGTGGCCACCACCGCCGCCGCACCGCCGCCACCGGTGCCGTGACCCTCGGCCACGGCACCGGTCTCGAGGCGGCGGCCTCACTGATCGTTTCAGAATGAGGTTCGGAGTCGTCTCAAGCAGATGATGCTGCAAGCGAGTTGAAGCAGGCCGAGGTGGAGGTCGGCACGTATCTCGCAGCGGATCCGGAGGCGCTTGAAGTGGTGGAGCCAGGCGAAGGTTCGCTCGACGACCCAGCGGGTCCTGCCCAGACCGGAGCCATGGGTTGTGCCCTTACGGGCGATCTTCGGTGTGATGCCGCGGGCCCGCAGGAGGCGGCGGTACTTGTCGTAGTCGTAGCCGCGGTCCCCGAACAGCCGGCCCGGCCGGTGCACGGCCAGGTTCAGGGCAATCAACTACCTGGCCGTTCCCGGCCTCGCCGCAACCCTGTGCTGCCTCAAGCGACTCGTCCGCCTCACTACATGGGACGGCGTCTGAGATGAGTCTCTTCTCGAGTGGACTGTTCAGCAGATGACAGACGGTCGTTGTGGGACAGCAACAGATGAGTCCCGCAACGACTGTCAGCCGAATGGCGATACGCCCTACTGCACCGAGGCGGCGGAACTGGGCGGGCTACCTGATCTTGAACCGGTCCGGACGCACGAAGTCCAGGCCTTCGATGGTCTGCTTGCCGAGCGCCTCGTGTGCGGCGATGTGGCCATAGCCGGTCGCCATCTTGAAGCCCTTTCCGGAGAATCCGGCGGCACAGTAGACCCTGCTGTTCTCATCCAGCCAGCCGAGGAGGGGATGCCTGTCCTCGGTGAAAAGCTCGGGAAAAGCGTCGGAGCGCACGATGGTGGGGATCAGACCGGGAAAGAATTCGGTGACCGTCGCGGTGACCTTCTCGACTTCTTCCCGGGTGAGCTCCCTGGGCACGGAGTCCGGGTCGGGGGTTACCCTTCCGCGCCCGTCCAGCGGTCCGTCCACCGATGCCTTGACCGTCACACCGTCGACGGCGGGTGCGCCGTACAGGGAACGATCGTCGTACAGCCGGCTGAAGACGGGGAATTGCTCCGGCGAGAACTGCGTGCCGTCCTGGGCGATGAACCAGGTCAGGACGATCCGATGGGTTTCCGTAACGGCCTTGAGGTGGTCGGGCATGAGCCTTCGGGACCAACCGCCCGAGGCGACGATGACCTTCTCGAACGTCCAGGTTCTGTCGCCCGAGACGACGACCACGCCGTGTTCGGTTTCGGTGATGCTGTCCACTGGTGTGTTCTGAAGGACAGTGGCGCCGCCTGCCTGGGCCGCCGCGACGGCGGCGCTGACGGCGCGATCGGTGCGCAGAACGCCGGCGCGGGGGTCATAGATGGCGCAGTCGTCGGGGCGGAGGTTGTGCTGGGGGTAGCGTTCCGCCAACTCTTCCCGGCTGAGAACGTCGTGCTCGGCTCCGGTGATGCGCGCTGTCTCGAGAAGGCTGTTGATGAAACTGCCGTTCGCCGTCCCAATGGTCAGGCCCCCGGTAGGCGTGAAAATCTCCTGACCGGTTTCCGCTTCGAGCTCGGACCAGAGGCCGCGGGAGCGTTCCATGATGGGGTAGTAGTCGGGCTTCCCGAAGTAGATCATGCGGAAAAGGCGGGTGTCCCCGCCCACGGCACTGCGGCCGTGGGCGGGGGTGGCGGCCTCGAAGCCCACGACCGAGTCGGACAGCCGGGAGGCCTGCCACAGGGCCATGCTTCCGATGCTGCCCAAGCCGATGACTGCGAGTTTTGCGTCCATGAGAGCAGTTGCCTTTTCTTTACTCGTGAAGTCCGGCGAGTCTGCTGCCGAATCTGGCCAGAAGTGAGGTCTTGCTGGAACCCCTGCGCTCTTCCCACTGGTCGGCAACACCGAAGAGGCGGTACATGGCGTGAACGCCCAGCCAGCGGATGGGTTCCGGTTCCCACTTCCGTGCCCGGTAGCCGACCCAGGGAAGGGTGGTCCGTTCGGTTTGCTTCTCGAAGGCGAGCTCCACGAGAGTCCTGCCGCCGACGTAGGCCGACGTGACGCCGTGTCCGGCGTAGCCGGTGGACGATCCGATCCCCGATGCCGGGTCCCAGTGCACGCCGCCGTTCCAGTCCCGCGTGACGCCCAGGACTCCTGACCAGGCGTGGTCCACCTCGAAGGGGATGCTCGGGAAGAAGGCGCTGAGCTTCTGCGAGATCAGGTCGATGGTGGACTGGGCGGTCGCACCGGCTCCCCCTGTGCCGGACCCGAAGCGGTAGGGGACACCGCGACCCCCCATGGCGATACGGCCGTCCGATGTCCGCTGGGCATAGATGAACGTGTGCGCGGAGTCACTGAGACACTGGAACCCGTCCCAGCGGATCTCCTGCCATGCCTCCTCCGGCAGGGGCTTGGTCACGATCAACGAGGAGTTGACCGGGATCAGGGTCCGGCTGCCGAGCAGATGTCCCGAATAGCCTTCGGTGCAGATGAACGTCCTGGCCGCGCTGACGCGTCCGTCGGCCAAGGTGAGGGTCCTGTCCACGACGCTGTCCACTCGGCTGCCCTCGTAGATCCTGACCCCCATGGAGGTCAGGGTGTCGGCGAGGCCGTAGACGAGTTTCGCGGGGTGGAACCGCGCGCAGTGCTTGTAGAAGAGCCCGCCGTGGACGGTGGAGATGTCGATCCGGCTCCGGAACTCGTCCCGGTCGAGCATGTGGACTTCGTCGTCGGTCAGCCCGTACTTCAGGTCGGCATCACGCCTGGCCACAAGCCGGCCCAGCCCTGCCCGAGTGTGGGCGGCGACGAGCGCGCCACCCTTGTGCTGATCGGCATCGATGCGCTCGGCTCGGAGAATGTCCAGGACCGCGTCGACGCCGGCGACGAATTCCTGCTGCAGTGCCCGGCTCGCTTCCAGCCCGCCCCCGGCGCGGGCGAAGGCGGCACGGTTCCCTGGGGGCATCGCCGAGAGCCAGCCACCGTTGCGTCCTGACGCGCCGTAGCCCACCTGTTCGGCCTCGAAGACGGCGACCGAGAGCGACGGTTCGAGCTTCTTGGCGAAGTACGCCGCCCAGAGGCCGGTATAGCCGCCGCCGACAATGGCCACGTCCACGGAGTCCTGGCCGGTGAAGCGGGGGAACGACGGCCTCTTGTCGGCCAGCCCGGCCACCCAGAAGCCGAGCTCTCCGTTTCGCGGTGGTGCCGCATGGGCGTTCATGGTGCGTCCTTCTTCTGTGTCTGGGACCGGGGGCGGGGTTGGAAGGCGGTGCAGCTGCCGTCGACGGGGAGGGTTGCCCCGTTGAGGTCGGAGGACTCCGACGCGCGAGGCGGAGGACGGGGTCGGCGATCGCCTCGGCAGCGGCGGCGCGTCGGACGGGGATCCGCCCCTCACGCCGCGCCTGTGGAAGTCGGTTCACCGCCGCCGCTCACGATCGGCTCGTCGCTAGACCGCAGTGCAGATCATCTGGATTTCGACAGGAGTGTTGAGGGGGAGCCCGGCGACACCGATCGCGGTGCGGGCGTGCCGGCCGTTCTCGCCCAAGACCTCGATGAGCAGTTCACTGGCCGCATTGGCGACCTGTGACTGCAGACCGAAGTCCGGCGTACTGGCCACGAAAACCAGCATCTGCACGATCCGGACCCGGTCCAGATCCCCCACCGCCTGCACTGCAGCGGCGAGAGCGTTGAGCGCGGCATGGCGCGCGAGCTCCCGCGCCGTCTCCAGCTCCACGTCCCGGCCGACTACGCCCTGGCCCAGCAGTTCGCCGCCCCTGAAGGGAAGTTGGCCGGAGAGGTGGATGCTGGACCCCACCGTCCGGTGAGGCACGAGGTACGTGCTGTCGGCGAGGACGGGGAGCGTCAGTCCCAGGGCTCGGAGCCTTTCCGCAGCCGAGTCGCCCGTGACGGTTTGCGGCAGGGGCGGGCACATGCCGCCACCGCCTCGCTGCGCACCTTTTCCTCGGTTCTCCTCTCGGGCGTCAAGGGCGCGGCAGGCCGAAGAGGACCGGGAGGTCGGCGATGTCGGTGATCCGTTCGTAGCCGAGCCAGTGCTCGTCGTGCTCGAAGCCGCGGTCGACGTACACCTTGTTCTCGATGCCCATGATGGCCGCGGAGCGCAGGTCGTACATCGGGCTGGCGGAGACGTGCACGAGCTCGTCGGGCGTCACGCCGAGCTTGTCGAACATGTACTCGAACGCGCGGAGTCGCGGCTTGTAGACGCCCATTTCCTCGGCGCTGATGACGACCTCGAACGGGGCCTTGAGGTTCTCCGCGAGGCGCACGGCGTGCGCGGTGTCGCTGTTGGTGATGATGACCAGCGGGACCGCCTCGGCCAGGCGGTTAAGCGCCTCGGTGACGCCGGGGTAGGGGCCCCAGGTGGGGATGAGCTCGTACACCGCCCGCGCCTCGTCCTCGCGGTACTCGAGACCGACCGCGCGCGAGGCGCGTTCCATGGAACGCGCGACGACCTGGTGGAACGGCTGGTACGCGCCCGTGCACTCGTCGATCCGGTACGCCTTGCAGATCCGCAGGTACTCATCGGCGATCTCGGGCGGCAGCCGGTCGCCCAGGACCTCACGCATCGTGTCGTTGATGCTGAACTTGATCAGCGTTCCGTTCATGTCGAACGTCACGAACTTGGGCTTGACCTCGAATCCCACTGTTCCTCCTAGTGTTTCAGGGCACAGTCCGAGCGATCTGGTCGATTGTCGACCATCGGTACGGTCGATTGTCGACCAAGTGGATATCGACTGTCAACAGCGTCTGAGGAGTGCCTTCTGCGGTCCCGGCGTCGACCGTCTGACGGTCCAGGGAGTTTCCGTGTCGGGGGAGCGACTTGAGGTGCGGGGGGCGAAACCCGACAGGGGTAGAGTCGACAAACGACCAAGTGGTCGACAGGCACCGATGGGAGGGTGACGGGGTGGATCACAAGTTCGAGTGGCAGGAGCAGCGGACGACGACGCCGGACGGCGTCTACCGCACACTGCGGGCGGCCATCCTCGACGGGGCCGTACCTCCTGGTGGCCAGCTGCGCGAGGCGCACATCGCCTCGGATCTCGGCATCAGCCGGTCCCCGCTGCGCGAGGCGCTGACCAAGCTGGAGGAGGAAGGGCTCGTCGTCAAGATCCCCTACCGCGGGGCGTTCGTCGTAGAGGTGAGCGCTCGTGAGGTGGCCGAGATCGACTCGGTCCGGCTGCGTGTCGAACCGTACGCCGCCGAGCTCTCGGCCGAAGCGCTGCGCGGTCCCGAGCGGCCCCAGCTGCTGCAAACCGTCGAGGATCTCCGCCGGGCAATGGAGAAGGACGACATCCCGGCCAGCATCGACGCGCACCTTCGATTCCACAGGCTCTTCTACGATCTCTCGGGGCACGGCGTCCTGCAGAGTCTCTGGAACGGCTGGGAGACCAAGCTGCGCCTCCACCTCAGCGTCGATCACCGCACATACAGCGACGACCCGCAACAACTGGTCGTCGAGCACGAGCGGTTGGCCGCGGTTGCCCTGGAAGGCGACACCGACACGTTCCGCCAGGAACTGGCTGCCCATTTCCCCATGGGGCTGGGAGCCCAGACGGGAGATGTGGGAGAACCGGCGCATCGGCACGTATGAGGCCATGCCGCGTGTGGGGCAGTGTCCGGGCCCGCTCCTCATCGTGACGTTGCAGGCCGTGCGCCGAAAGGTCAGGGTCGAGTGCGCACCATCAATGCAGGCTTGTAGCGGATCTTGTATGAGGGCGCCGGCCGTCGGCGCGGTGGGACGGGCCGGGGCGACGGGGCGTTCACGGCTGCGAGGTAGCTGCGCGGAGTCCTGGGTGCCTCCCATGTTTGTCAGGAATCGGTCGGACTCCGTCCGGGTCGCTGCCCCCGCGCGCTCTGACTGACTTGATCGCGGCACCGTGACCCGGCCGGTGCGCCGATGCCGCCCAGTGCGTCGAGCATGCCCACTGCGGCCGGGCCGGGCCCTGGCTTCGGTACCCCGGGCGTAAGCGCGGAGATGCGGTCGGCAAGGTCGGCCCGAGCCCGGAGGCAACTGCCGGCCCCGTACAGCGGGGCGAGTCGTGGCATCAAAGGATCTCGTGGGGTGTGAGGTCGACCGGCGGCGCGTTTTCGGCGATCCGGTCGGCGCTCCGTGTCAATCGCCTGGACTCCGCCGCCGACAGCGACCGTCATGTGGACAGGTGCGCTGCACACTCTCGCCCCCGCCGAACCGGATGGACCGGTGAGCGCGGTTGCGGTGTCGGCCGTCGTTTCCGGCAGCAGCGGATGGGTCCGCACGCGGCGCACCCAGCTTGTGCTCGGTGCTGAAGTTTCTGTTGACAGTGTTCAACAGGCAGCCATATGGTCGACAAACGACAATGAGGGTGGCTGATTTAAGCCACTATGCGACACCTTGTCGCCACAGGTGCTCGAGAGGACGACCGAGTGCAAATGATCACAAATCACACGATGCGGGTTCTCGCAGCTGACTGCGAGGTTCTGTGGCCTGTGCCGTCCAAGGCGGTGGCACGGTGAGCGGGCGGGAGGCCTCGGTAGCACACACCGGCTCGGCTTCCGATCGGCTCCAGGCCTTGGGTCTGGCCCTTCCCGAGCTCCGTGAGAACCCGTACTACGTGGACCAGCGGACGGTGGGCTCCAGCATCTACATTTCGGGCCAACTGCCTTACAGGGACGGTGAACTGCTGGGTCAGGGCATTGTCGGCCGGGACGTGGAGCTGGAGACGGCGCGGGAGCTCGCGCGCCATGCCGTACTCAACTGCCTTGCCGCAGCCGTGCAAGCGGTGGGAGGCCTGGACCGGGTCCGCATTGTGCAGATGCTGGTCTTCGTGGCCAGTACGCCGGACTTCGGTCTGCAGTCGCGGGTCGCCAACGCGGCCAGTGAACTGCTCATCGAGGTGCTGGGCGAGAACGGACGGCACGCTCGCACCGCGATCGGTGTCGCCGGGTTGCCGCTCAACAGTCCGGTCGAGATCCAGATGGTCTGCACCGCGGTGTAGGGCCGGGCGCGGCGCCGGTGCAGCGCGAGCGCGCGTGACGTTGCGCGCGCCACGCACGTGCGGCATTCGAGGGAGCCGGCATCCGCGCCCCTCGCTCAATTCCCAGACACAAGCAAGAGGAGTGCAGCGTGAACCGGCTCCAGCGAGCTCTCGACGCTCTGGTCGAGCGGATCGACACCCCCGCGCCGATCGTGCTGGTCGACGTCGTGCAGGACAATATCGACCGCATGCAGGGCTTCGCCGCTCAGCACAACCTCGTCGTCAGGCCTCACGTCAAGACACACAAGTGTGTGGAGATCGGCCGGCGGCAGATCGAGGCCGGGGCGGTCGGAATCACCGCGGGCAATGTCGGTGAGGCCGAGGTCTTCGCCGCGGCCGGATTCGACGACATCTTCCTCGCCTACCCGGTCTGGCCCGCGGGAACGAAGGGGACACGGATCCGCCGGCTCGCCGAGTCCGCCCAGCTGCGGGTCGGCGTCGACAACGCCGCGGCGATCGAGGCCCTCGCCGAGGCGATGGGAGACGAACCGGACCGGCTGCAGGTCGTGGTCGAGGTCGACTGCGGCGCCCGTCGCTCCGGTGCGCCCCCCGAGGCCGCGGGCGACCTCGCACTCGCCGCCCGCAAGCGCGGCCTGGTGCCGGTGGGCGTCTTCACCTATCCAGGTCACGGCAGCTCCGGCCCCGACGCTCGCGAACGCGCCGCGCAGGACCAGGACGCCGCGCTGACCACCGCGGTACGCAGCCTCGACGGCGTCGGGATCACCGCCGAAGTGGTCAGCGCCGGCTCCACACCCACCGTCGAGTTCTCCACCAGCAGCGTGATCACCGAGATCCGTCCCGGCGAGTACGTCTTCGGCGACCTGAACAACGCCCGGCTCGGCGCCTGCACGGACGACCAGATCGCGCTGTTCGTCGCCGCCACCGTGGTCAGCGACTGGGTCCCCGACCAGGTCATCCTCGATGCGGGCACCAAGGCCCTCAGCCGCGAAGGCAGCCTCGAGCGCGGCTACGGCCGGGTCGCCGGCACGAAGGCCTTCCTGTCCAAGCTCAACGAGTACCACGGATTCCTCGCGCTGCCCGCGGGCGAGTTCCGCCCCAGGGTCGGCACCGTGGTGCCGGTGGTGCCGAACCACGTCTGCCCGGTCGTCGTCAATTTCGAGGAGCTGATCGTCACCGACAGCACGGGCACGTCGCTGCAGCGGTGGCCGGTCGACGCCCGCGGATTCCTCAGCTGACCGGCCCCGGGACGAGAGACCTCGTACCCGAGCCCCCGACCCGACCGCCCCATTTTTGTGAAGGAGTGCCTGACATGAGACTCAAGAACGTCGCGGCCCTGGTGACCGGCGCCAGCAGTGGCATAGGGCAGGCGGTGAGTTCCCACTTCCGCCGCGAGGGGGCGCGACTGCTGCTCACCGGCCGCAGGGAGCAACTCGACACCGCCCAGACCGACGACCTGTACGTCCCTGGAGACCTCAACGACGAGGCGTTCGTCGAGGCCCTGGCCAACCAGGCCGCCGAATCCCTCGGCACCGTCGACGTCGTCGTCATCAACCACGGCCTACAGGCCAGCAGCCCGCTCACCGAGATGCCCTATGACGACGCGAAGAACGTGCTCGACAGCAACCTGCTCAGCGCGTTCCTGGTGATGAAGCACTTCGCGCCGCTGATGCCCCCCGAAGGGGGTTCCTTCGTCTGCATCAGTTCCCGACTCGGCATGGTCGGCAAGCCCGGGGAAGTCCTGTACTCCGCCGCCAAGGGAGGCCTCATCATGCTAGCCAAGGGCGCGGCGATCGAATGGGCCCCGCGCAACATCCGCGTCAACGTCGTCGCCCCAGGTCTGACCGCCACCCCGGTCATCGAAGCAGCGATCCAGCGCAGCCCGGACCCGGAGTCCTACCGCCGCGAGCGCGAGACCCAGATCCCGCTCCAACGCCTCGCCACCCCCGAAGAAGTCGCCGACGCGGCCCTCTTCTTCGCATCATCGGAGTCGACGTACATCACCGGAGCAGTCCTCCCCGTCGACGGCGGATACACCGCCTTCTGAACACCCCTGCCTTTGTCGTACGTGCAGGTCGCGAACCGCAGGTCCGGTCGACGCGATGAGCGAATGCCTTCGGCACCCCACGAGGCCCAACGCCCAGTTGACGAGTTCCGGATCGCCCCAGCCAATTCCGAACAACCACCCATCCGGGATCTCAGCGGCTCCCAGCGCGCTTTCCACTCTTGTAAGGAGCAAACCCATGCGAATCAGAAGACACTTGAGCGTCCCGATTGTCACGACCGCCCTGGCCCTCGCGCTCGCCGCGTGCGGATCGAGCGGCACCCCGCAGAGCGTGGGGGCGAAGAGCACGGCGCAGGGCGGGGGGTCCGGTTCGTCGGCCGAGCACACCGACGACATCTCGGTGGGTGTGAAGCCGGATGCGAAGGCGGTGAAGCTGCTGCCCGCGGCGGTGAAGGCCAAGAGCACGCTCTCGGTGGCCATGGACCTGACCAGTCCGCCGACCACGTTCATGGCGTCGGACAACAAGACGCCGATCGGGTTCAACCCGGACATGTCCCGGCTGATCGCCGCCAAGCTCGGCCTGAAGCTGCAGTTCAACAACGTCAAGTTCGACACCATCATCACTGGACTGCAGGGCGGCCGGTACGACTTCACGGCGTCCACCATGGGTGCCACCACGGACCGGCTGAAGGCGCTCGACATGATCAACTATTTCAAGGCCGGGACCGGAGTGTCCGTCCCCTACGGAAATCCGCAGGGCTTGGGCACCCACACGCTGTGCGGGCACCGTGTCGGTGTCCAGTCCGGCAGCACCGCGGAGCTGCAGTGGCTGCCCCAGCTGTCCAAGCAGGACTGTACGAGCAAGGGCAAGCCGGCCATCAAGGCAGTGACCCTGCCCAGCGTGAACGACGCCCTCACCCAGCTTGTGTCCAAGCGGATCGACGCGGTGATGTACGACTTCACCGGGCTTCAGTGGGCGGCCACGCAACAGCCCAAGACGTTCGACGTCCTCAAGCCCCTGGTGGCCACCAAGACCGTGGCTGTCGCGCTGAAGAAGGACTCGCCGCTGACCCCTGCGGTCCAGGCCGCCATCCAGTCGATCATCGACAGCCCCAAGTACGCCCAGGCGCTGGGCCGCTGGGGTTTCAAGGACCTCGGGATCAAGACCGCGGCCATGGCCGTCCCTCAGGACTGAAACGCCGATGGACGTGATCGAGACGAAGACCAGGAGCCGACCGGTGCCGGAACTGCTGGCCGAAGAAAAGAAGCGGATCACGCCGAAACGTCCTCGCGACTATGTCGCCTGGGCCGTCGCGATCGCGATCGTCGCCGCTCTGGTGTGGACCGCGGTGACCAACGAGAACTATCGCTG